>NZ_CP009110.1:4824927-6031159 GCF_000739085.1 Amycolatopsis methanolica 239
GACGAGAGCGGTCGTGGCACGGTTGTCACAGCGCTCCTTTGCTGCTGGTGAGTGCTCACGGTGACGAGTTCGCCAGAATTGATCTAGTGAGTCCTGAATCCTGTGTCCTGGATCCACGGTGTGAGGACCGTAACTTCCCGCCGGAGGGGTGTCAATCCGTCACTGCCCGCCCACCCAGCCGCTGCCATCCAGATCGCCGCTCTGGCCAGCGGATTCAAGAGCTCACGTTGCGGTGATCAGTTTCGGGAAGGGATCAGCCTGTCCTGCGCAAGCCGCGCAGTCTCGGCCAGGTGCTCGGCCACGAGAGCGACCCGCTCGGTGTTGAGCAGCCGGTTCGGGGTGATGACCCAGAACGTGCGACGCGCCCACACCTGGTCGTGCAGCACCGGGATCAGGCGGTCGTCGTGATGGGCGAGGAAGCACGGGACCAGACCTAGCCCCACCCCCGCCGCCGCGGCTTCCACCTGGGCGAACAGGTTGGTGGTGCGGAACACGACGTTGGCCTTGGCCGCGATGTCCTCGGCGCTCTGCAACTCGGGAAGATCCAGCAGGGACGGCACGAACCACACCAGGTCCTGGTCGGCGAGGTCGTCCTGCACACGGATCCGCGGATGGCCGGCGAGGTAGCCGGGACTGCCGTAGAGACGCAGGTCGTAGTCGCACAGGTGCGCGATGTGGAAACCCGGCCGTTCGGGCCGGTGGATGGTGACCGCAAGGTCGAATTCGCCGACTCCGTAGTCGAGGAGGTGCATGCGGGTCACGAGTTCGACCGCGATCCCCGGGTGCCGCTCGCGCAGCCGGGCGAGCCCCGGGGCGATGACCGAACCGCCGAAGCCGTCCGTGGCAACGATGCGCACGGTCCCGCGTGGACTGTGGCGGTCGTTGGACACCGCGGCGCGGGCGGCGTCGGCCTCGGCTTCGATCCGCTGGGCGTAGGGCAACAACCGCCGCCCCGCGGAGGTCAGCGTCCAGCCGCGGGGCGTCTTGTCGAAGAGCCGCTCCCCCAGCTGCTTCTCCAGAGCCAGGACCCGCCTGCGGATCGTGGTGTGCTCGACCTCCAGCCGTTCGGCCGCGGTGGCCAGCCGCCCGTAGCGGGTCAGGCTCAGGAAGTAGCGGAGGTCTTCGAGGTTCACCTCGTGCATTTTTGCACAGACCGGGTGCCGATGTTCGTCTTGAGTGTGCCTTTCTGCCACGCGACAGTAACCGGGACAGTCACGAGAAGGGGTGCAAGGCATGAGTGTTTTCGGTTTCGTCGGCCTCGGGAACATGGGTCGGCCGATGGCGGAGAACCTGATCAAGGCCGGCCATGACGTGCGCGGGTACGACGTCGTCGACGCGATCCGAGAGCAGGCCGCCGCCGCGGGAATCACGATCGCCGACTCGGCCAACGACGCCGCCGACGGCGCGGACGTACTGATCACCATGCTGCCCAAGGGCGAACATGTCCGTGCGGTGCTGCTCGCCCAGGACGGGCCCCTGACCCGGTTGAAGCCGGGCGGCCTGGTGCTCGACTGTTCGTCCATCGACGTCGCCACCAGCCGGGATGTGCACGCGGCGGCCACCGAAGCCGGTCTGCTCGTCCTCGACGCACCGGTCTCGGGTGGCGTCGGCGGCGCGACCGCGGGCACGTTGACGTTCATGGTCGGCGGGAGCGAGGCCGCACTCGCCGCGGCGCAGCCAGCTTTGGACGCCATGGGCAGCAGGATCTTCCACGTCGGTGGCGCGGGCGCAGGCCAGGCGGTCAAGGCCTGTAACCAGATGGTCGTCGGAGCCAGCCTCGCCGCCACCGCCGAAGCGTTCGTCCTCGCGGAGCAGCTGGGGTTGACGCCGCAGAGCGTGTTCGACGTGCTCAGCACGTCCTCGGGCAACACCTGGGCGCTGCACAACTTCACCCCGCGCCCCGGTCTCGTCGAGGGATCCGCCGCCGACAACGGCTACCAGGCCAAGTTCGCCGCCGCCCTGTTGGCCAAGGACCTCGGACTCGCGCTGAGCGCCGCGGAAAGCGCGGGCGTCGAGCTCGTTGTGGGCTCCAGCGCGAAGGCGCAGTTCGACAAGCTCGTCGCGCACGACGGCAGCCTCGATTCCTCGGCGGTCGTGAAGGTCATCGAAGTCAAGAGCTGACTTCGACCACACGCCCGGCCCAACCAGTACCCGAACACCAGGAGCACCAGCATGACCACCTCGATTCCCGAGTACCTGAACTACATTGACGGCACCTGGGTCGCCGCACGCGACAATGCCTGGATCGACGTCGAGAGCCCGCGCAACCGGCAGATCATCGCGAAGGTGCCCCGCGGCGACGAGAAGGACATCGCCGACGCCGTCGACGCGGCCGGCCGCGCGTTCCCGGGCTGGCGCGACACCGCGCCGCGGGCTCGCGGCCGACTGTTGCAGCAGATCGCCGACAAGCTGGAACCCGAGATCGAGCGCATCGCCCGGATCATCTCCGACGAGAACGGCAACGCGCTGCGCACGCAGTCCCGCGGCGAGGTCACCTTCGCCGTCGACGTGTTCCGTTACTTCGGCTCGGTGGCCAGCGAGGTCAAGGGCGAGACGATCCCGCTCAACGCCCACGTCCTGGACTACTCCCGCCGCGAACCGATCGGCATCGTCGGCGCGATCGTGCCGTGGAACGCCCCGGTGCAGCTCGCCGTCATGAAGATCGCCTCCGCCCTCGCGGCAGGCAACGCCCTCGTGCTCAAGGCTGCCGAGGACGCCCCGCTGGCCGTGCTGGAGATCGTCAAGATCTGCCACGAGTTCCTGCCCGCGGGCGTGCTGAACGTGGTCGTCGGCTACGGCACCGAAGCGGGCGAAGCCCTGATCACCCACCCCGCCGTCCGCAAGCTGTCCTTCACCGGATCCACCGCGGTCGGCAAGCGGGTGATGTCCGCCGCGGCGGAGCGGATCGTGCCCGTCTCGCTGGAGCTGGGCGGCAAGAACCCCCAGATCGTCTTCCCCGACGCCGACGAGGACTGGGTCGCGCAGGGCACGATCTCCGGCATGCGCTTCGCGCGGCAGGGCCAGTCCTGCACCGCGGGATCCCGGCTGTTCGTGCACCGCTCGATCGTCGATTCCTTCGTGGACAAACTCACCGCCAACCTGGGCAAGCTCAAGGTCGGCGACCCGCTCGACGAAGAGACCGACATCGGCGCGATCGTCAACAAGAAGCAGTTCGACAAGGTTTGCGGCTACATCGACGAGGGTCTCCAGCGCGGAGAGTCCACTGTGGCCCTGGGCGGGCTTCCCCCCACGGAGGGTCCGCTGTCGGAGGGTTTCTACGTCCAGCCCACGGTGTTCGTCGGCGTCGAGAACTCCTGGCGGCTGGCGCAGGAGGAGATCTTCGGCCCGGTCCTGTGCGTCATCCCGTGGGACGACGAGGACGAGGTCGTCCGCATGGCCAACGACACCCACTACGGGTTGTCGGCGTTCATCTGGACCCACGACATCGGCCGCGCCCTGCGCACCGCGCACTCGATCGACGCCGGCTGGATCCAGGTCAACCAGGGCGGCGGCCAGGTGCTCGGCCAGTCCTACGGAGGCTGGAAGCAGAGTGGTATCGGCCGCGAGTTCTCCCTCGAGGGCATGATCGAGAGCTTCACCGAGCGCAAGCACGTCTCCATCGACACCTCCCGGTGAGGGCCACGGTCATGAGCACCGACGCCTTCACCGCGGAGCTGGCCGACATTCTGCGCACCGACCCGCCGGCGGCCCTGGTCGTCGACCGCATCGCCAGGCAGGCCGTCGACGACGTCGCCGTGATCACCCTCGCGAAGCCGGAGGCCTTCAACGCGCTCTCCCTGGCGAGCTGGCGACAGCTGCGATCGGACTTCACGGAGCTCGCCCGGCAGGAAAACCTGCGTGCGGTGGTGTTGCGCGGCGCCGGCCCGAAGGCCTTCGCGGCCGGTGCCGACATCAAGGAATTCCCCGAAACCAGGATGAGCGCGGCGGCGGCGACCGACTACAACGAGACGATCGCCCGTGCGCTGCGGGCGGTGGCCGACCTGCCCGTTCCCGTCATCGCGGCCGTGCACGGCCTGGCCGTCGGCGGCGGATGCGAGCTCATCACCGCCTGCGACGTGCGGATCGCCTCGACCGCGGCGCGCTTCGGCATCCCGATCGGCAAACTCGGCGTCACACTCGGGTACACCGAAACCGTGTCGGTGGCCCGGCTGATCGGCCCCGCAGAGCTGAAGTACCTGCTCTACAGCGGTGAGCTGATCACCGCCGATGACGCGCACCGCATCGGCCTGGTGCAACGCCTGACCGACCCGGATGGGCTGGTCGACGCGGTCACCGGCCTCGTGGGCCGGATCAGGTCCCAGTCGGCGCTCACGCTCAAGGCGGCGAAGGTCGTCACGGGCATGGCCGGGCGCCCGCTCACCGACGCCGACGCCGACGCTCTCGCGCGCTTCACCGTCGAGGCCTACGAGGGCAGCGATCTCAAGGAAGGTGTCGCGGCGTTCGCCGAGCGGCGCGCACCGGTGTTCGGCCAGAAGGGAGAAGACTGAACATGGGCGCACTCGACGGAATCCGCGTCGTCGACCTGACCCGCTACCTGTCCGGGCCGACGCTCACGATGCTGCTGGCCGACCTCGGCGCCGACGTCGTCAAGGTCGAGACGCTGCCGACCGGGGACCCGGCCCGCCAGTCCGGGCCGTTCCAGGACGGCGAAAGCGTCTACTACATGGCCTCCAACCGCAACAAGCGCAGCGTCGCCCTGGATCTGCGCAGCGAGGAAGGCAAGGCCGCGCTGCGCAAACTCGTCGCCGGGGCCGACGTGTTCGTGCAGAACTTCAAGCCGGGCACCACCGAAAGGATGGGGTTCGGCCCGGACGAGATGCGCGAACTCAACCCGCGGCTGATCTACGTCTCGCTCAGCGGCTTCGGGCAACGGCCCCCGGGAGCGGACCTGGCCGGCTTCGACCAGACCGCGCAGGCAATGTCGGGACTGATGAGCGTCACCGGCACGCCTGAAACCGGCCCACTGCGAGTCGGGATCGCGATCGCCGACTCCGCCACCGGCGTGTTCGGCGCGGTCGGTGTCCTCTCCGCGCTCTACGAGCGGGAGCGCACCGGGCAGGGCACCGTGGTCGAAGGTTCGCTGATGCAGTCCATGCTGACGCTGCTGTCCTACCAGGCGCAGAAGTACCTGAGCCTCGGCGTCACTCCCGGGCAGGACGGCAACGACCACCCGATCATGTTTCCGCAGGGCACCTTCAAGACCCGCGACACGGCGATGACGCTGGCCTGCGGCAACGAGAAGATGTGGCAGCGCCTGTGTTCCGCGCTCGGCATGCAGGAACTCGAAGCCGACCCGCGCTTCGCCGACAACGCGAGCCGCATGGCCAACCGGACCGAGCTCCGCAAGATCATCGAGGACGTGCTGTCGGCCAAGACCACCGAGGAGTGGATCGCCGAAGTCGGTGCGGCCGGTGTGCCGTGCGGGCCGGTCCTCACGATCCCGGAGGCCCTGGAACACCCGATCACGGCCGGCCTCGACATGGTCGCTCGTGTCGAGCACTCCACGCTCGGCCCGATGAAGGTGCTCGGTCAGTCGGTGCACATCGGCGGCGCGGACCCGCAATGGCTCCGCCGCCCCGCACCGATGCTCGGCGAGCACACCCACGAGGTCCTCACCGAACTCGGTTACGACGACGCCGAGGTCGCGGACATGATCGCCACCGGCCAGGCGGTGCAGTGGCAGCACACCGCCGGATAACGGCCACCGCGCAACGCGAACCGGCTTCCCGCGGAGTGACGCGGGAAGCCGGTTCGCGTTGGGCGTGTGCTGTCAGGACTCGGCGGACTCCGCGATGGACGTGGCCAGCTTGTCGGCGGCACGGCTGAGGTGCTGGTGCATCGCGGCTTCGGCGGCGTCCGGGTCGCGCTCCACCAGGGCGCGGGCGACCTCGGCGTGTTCGTGCCAGGCGCTGTCGAAGACGTGCCGGATGTGCATCACGCTGACCATGGCGCGCTCCACGATGGACCACACCGGCACGATCGCGCGCTGGAAGTGGCTGTTGTCCGTCGCGGTGAGGATCGACATGTGGAACTCGCGGTCCGCGGCCAGCAGCTTGGCCGTGTCGTAGGAGGTGAAGACCGGCAGGTGCCGGTCCACCACCTGCTGGATGTGGCGGACGCTCTCGTCGGTTCCCTGCTCGGCGACGATGCGGACGGCCTTCGTTTCCAGTGCCATCCGCACGTCGTAAACCTGACGCACATCGGGTGCCGTCAACTCCCGCACGGCCACTCCCCCACCTGCCAGTGGTTCGAGCAGGCCCTCCGCGACGAGTTCGGGGATCGCCGCCCGGATGGGCATCCGGCTCACCCCGAGTTGCTTGGCGACCTGGACCTGGTTCAGCTTCCCGGTGGGGATCTGCTCCAGGGCGATCGCCAGTCGCAGGCGGTCGCGAACGGTCCTGACCAGTGCGGTGCTGTCCCGGGGTGGCAGTTGCTCCAGTGCCGAGACCTCGGCCGACAGGTCCCCGATCCCTGGCGTGGCCACGCCCTCGTTCGCCATGTAACACCTCTCGTCGGTCCGCGCCCAATCTAGCAGTGGACCATGGATCCCGGAGCCGGACACGGCCCGGGTCGCCGACCCGGGCCGTGTCCGGCGTGCTCACGCGGTTTCGGTGATCTTCCGGTCGACCCAGGGCATCATGTCCCGGAGCCGGGCCCCGACCTGCTCGATGCCGTGCGCCTGTCCCTGTGCCCGCAGCCGCAGGAAGTTCGGCCTGCCGTTCTCGTCCTCGGCGATCCATTCGCGCGCGAAGGTGCCGTCCTGGATCTCCCCGAGAATCTTGGCCATCTCCTTGCGGGTGTCATCGGTGACGATCCGCGGTCCGCGGGTGAGGTCACCGTACTCGGCGGTGTCGCTGCACGAGTAGCGCTGGCGCGCGATTCCGCCCTCGTAGATCAGATCGACGATCAGCTTGAGCTCGTGCAGGACCTCGAAGTAGGCGATCTCGGGCTGGTATCCCGCGTTGACGAGCGTGTCGAAGCCGGCCTCGATCAGGGCCGAGGTGCCACCACAGAGAACGGCCTGCTCACCGAACAGATCCGTCTCGGTCTCCTCGGCGAACGTGGTCTTGATGACGCCGGCGCGCGTGCCGCCCAGCGCCTTGGCGTAGGCGAGCGCGACCTCCAGGGCCCGGCCGGAGGCGTCCTGCTCGACGGCGACGAGCGCCGGGACCCCGTGCCCATCGACGAACTGCCGCCGCACCAGGTGCCCAGGCCCCTTCGGTGCGATCAGGGCGACGTCCACACCCTCGGGCGCGCTGATGTAGTCGTAGCGGACGTTGAAGCCGTGGCTGAACAGCAACAAGTTGCCCGGCCGCAGGTTCGGGGCGATGTCCTGCGCGTACAGGGTGCGCTGCACGGTGTCCGGCGCCTGGATGGAGACGACGTCTGCCTCCGCGGCGGCGTCCGCGGGCGTGAGGACCCGCAGCCCTTCCTCCTCGGCCTTGGGGCGCGACTTCGACCCTTCGGGCAGCCCCACCCGGACGTCGACGCCGGAGTCGCGCAGGCAGAGAGCGTGGGCGTGCCCCTGGCTCCCATAGCCGATGACGGCGACCTTCAGCCCCTGCAAGAGCCCTAGGTCTGCGTCGGCGTCGTAATAGACGGTGGCGGACATCGCTGCACTTCCTTCCGAACGGTCTTCAAGCGGCTTGCGTCATCGCGGAGCCGTACCGCACGCTACCCGAATCCCGGCTCCTGGATCCAGGAGCCTTGTATACGGACTTGCACACGACGGCGAGCCGGTCGCTCGACCTGCATGTTTGAGATCCTGGATCCACGTGCCTTGCGTCACGTGATCCCGAGCCGTATCCTTGATCCTGGATCCACAGTGGCGAGTGGTGGAGGCGGATCATGACCGTCCCGCCTGCCGTGGCTCCCCCTCCCGGCGAACGCCTACCTCGCGGCCCGCGCCAGTCGCGTCTGGACGGGCGCCCCCGGTTCCCGCGCAACTCCCCGCCCACTCCACGGCCAAGAACTCGAAAGGTCTGTTCCGAACATGGTTGACACCGTCGTTGCCGAGAAGCAGGAACGCTCCGCGCCTCCGCCCGGTACCCGTCCGGCCGTCGTCGACTGCGACGTCCACCCCATCCTGACCACCCCGGAGGCGTTCCTCCCCTACCTGGACGAGTACTGGGGCGACCAGCTGATCGGTGCACTGTCACCGAACTACGAACCGAACTACCACCCGCGCCACTCCCCGATCGCCCAGCGACCGGGTCTGCGCACCGACGACGACGGCCGCGCCGCCACCCGGGTGGAGGACCTGGTGGCCGACGTGTTCGCCGACGGGCACACCGATTTCGCGATCCTGAACTGCCTCTACGGCATCCAGCAGATGCACCAGCCGCGTCGCGAAGCGGCGCACGCCCGTGCGCTCAACGACTGGATCGCGCACGAGTGGCTGGCCCAGGACGAACGCCTGCGCGCCTCGATCGTCGTGCCGCAAGGCACCCCCGAGCTCGCCGCCGAAGAGATTGCCCACCGCGCCGGCGACAAGCGGTTCGTGCAGGTCCTGCTGCTGGGGCAGTCCGAACTGCTCTACGGACGCCAGATCAACTGGCCGATCTGGGAAGCGGCCGAAGCGGCGGGTCTGCCCGTGACGATCCACCTGGGCGGTGTCTTCCGCCAGGCCCCGACGTCCGTCGGATGGCCCACCTCCTACCTGGAGTGGTACGTCGGGCAGCAGTCCAACCTCGAGGCGCAGATCAACTCGATCGTGTCCGAAGGCGTGCTGCAGAAGTTCCCCGGCACGCGGGTGGTCGTCTCCGAGGTCGGATTCCAGTGGCTGCCGGCGTTCATCTGGAAGTTCGACAAGCTGTGGAAGAGCTACCGGCACGACGTGCCCTGGCTGGACCGCGCACCGTCCCAGCTGATCCGCGAGCACTTCAAGTTCACCACCGCCCCCTCCGACGGCGCCGAAGAACCCGGGGGCCTCGATCGGATCGTCGAGCGGATGGGCAGCGACCAGATGCTCGTCTACTCCAGCGACTACCCCCACAACCACGCGTCCGGGCCGCGGCAGATCGAAGCCGGCACGTCCGACAGCGAGCTGATCGACCGCATCTACCGGCACAACGCCTGGGACCTGTACCAGCTCAGCGTCCCCGGCCACGAGTGAGAAAGGCGGCACCGCCATGACTGCCATCGACCACGCCCCCTCCGCCGCCCCCGTGGGCGAGGCCCGGCTCGGTACCGGGATCTTCGACGTCGACATCCACCCCGTGCCGCGCGAAGGCCTGATCGCGAGCTACCTGCCCGACCGGTGGCGCCGGCACATCCACGAGTACGGCGTGCGCACCACCAACGGCCTGACCCACGTCACCGAGTACCCCCAGATGTACGGCGGCGCCATGCGCAACGACGCGTGGCCCGACGACGGCTCCTACCCCGGATCGTCGCTGGAGCTGATCCGGTCCCAGCTGCTCGACCCGTACAACGTGACCGTCGGCGTGCTGCAGTGCCTTGCCCCCGGTGGGCAGACCCTGAACCCGGCCAGCCAGGCGCTGGACCCGCGGGTCGCCGACGTGCTCACCCGGGCTATCAACGACTGGCAGCTCGAGCACCTGGTTTACCCGGAGCCGCGGCTGCGCGCCTCGGCCCCGGTCGCGTTCGAGGCCGCCGAGTTCGCGGTCAAGGAGATCGAGCGAGTGGGCTCCAACCCGGGTGTCGTGTCGATCCTCGGCCTGAGCAAGACCCTGGAACCGCTGGGCAGCCGCAAGTACTGGCCCATCTACGAGGCCGCCGTCGCGCACGACCTGCCGATCCAGTTCCACCTGTCCCAGGGCGGCGGGCACGCCAACACCGGAACCGGGTGGACCTCCTACCACACCGAGTACCACGTCGGGCACACCCAGAGCCTGCAGTCGCAGATGCTCAGCCTCATCCTCACCGGGACCTTCGACCGGTTCCCGGACCTGAAGGTCATGTTCGTCGAGGGCAACGTCGTGCACTTCGCTCCGCTGGTGCAGCGGCTGGACTACCACTGGAAGACCCTGCGTGGCGAGGTCGCCGACCTGCAGCGCAAGCCCTCGGAGTACATCCGCGACCACATCTTCGCCTCGACCCAGCCGATCGACGAGCCGGAGAACCCGAAGCACCTGGCCGAGATGATCGAAGAGTTCTGCCCGGACAACGTGGTCTTCGCTTCCGATTACCCGCATTTCGACTTCGATTCGCCCGAGACCGTCTTCCCCAGCGTCTTCCCGGACGACCTGCGCGACAAGATCATGCGTACCAACGGGTTGCGGTTCTTCGGGCTGGAGGGCTGATCACATGCCGAAGTACGTGGTGGCGGGCACCTCCGAGATCGAACCGGGCGAGCGCAAGATCGTCGAACTCGAAGGCCGCAAGATCGGTGTGTTCAACGTCGACGGCGAATACTTCGCGCTACTGGACCAGTGCCCGCACGCCGGGGCGGCGCTGTGCAGCTTCGGCACGGTCTTCGGGGTCTCCGACGCGGACAAGCCGGACGGCGACATCTCCTACGAGCGCAACCGCGCGATCCGCTGCCCCTGGCACGCCTGGGAGTACGACATCCGCACCGGTGAGTCCTTTTTCGACCCGCGCAACGCGCGCGTGCGCAAGTACGACGTCGAAGTCGTCCCCGGTTCGCCCGCGGACGTGGTCGACCCGGACGGTGGCCGGCAGAAGGGGCCGTTCGTCATGGAGGGCTACGCGGTGAGCGTCGAAGACGACATGGTCGTCGTCGACACCAGCCGACGACGCCCTGCGCGCGGCTCCCGCGCGCAGGCCCAGTCCCGAGCCTGATCCTCCTGCGTCCCCGCTGGGCCGGCACCAGCGACCGGCCCGGCGGGGCTTCCACGGCCACCCGATGCTGGCCGCACCTCCCGAAATGGATGGTTTCCGATGACGCACACCTTCCCTCGCGGCCCCGCCGAGGTGCCCGCGGTCGTCGCCGAGATCGTGCCCGAGGCCGACGGCATCAAGTCCCTGCGGCTCGAACCCGCCTCCGGCGACAAAATGCCCGCATGGGAACCCGGCGCGCACATCGACCTCGTCCTCGCTCCCGGCCTGGAGCGCCAGTACTCGCTGTGCGGGGACCCCACGGACCTGCGCAGCTGGCGCATCGGAGTCCTGCGCGAACCCGAAAGCCGTGGCGGATCGGCACACGTGCACGAGAAGCTGTCCGTCGGCGACCAGATCCTCTGCCGCGGCCCCCGCAACAACTTCGCGCTAACCGAGGCCGAGCGGTACCTGTTCATCGCCGGCGGCATCGGCATCACCCCGATCCTGCCGATGATCCGGCAGTGCGAGGCAGCGGGGAAGCCGTGGAACCTGTTCTACGGGGGCCGGGAAGAAGCGTCCATGGCATTCCGGGCGGAACTCACCCCGTACGGCGACCGCGTCACCTACTGGCCGCAAAACGTCCACGGCCACCTCGACCTCCCCACGATCCTCGGCACACCCCAGGCCGGCACCGCCGTCTACTGCTGCGGCCCCGGCGGCCTGCTCGACGCCGTGGAACAACGGTGCGAGGCATGGCCCGACGGCGCACTGCACCTGGAACGCTTCCGCCCGAAGGACGGCGCACTCGAGGGCGAGAACACCGAATTCGAGGTCGTCCTGGACTACTCCGGCATCACGCTCACCGTCGCGCCGGACCAATCCATCGTCGACGCTGTCGAAGCCGCGGGCGTGCACATCCCCACCTCCTGCCGGGAAGGGACATGCGGCACCTGCGAAACCGTGGTGCTGGAAGGCGAACCGGACCACCGGGACTCCTACCTGACACCCCAGGAGAAGGAGTCCGGCGAAGTCATCATGCCGTGCTGCTCCCGGTCCTGCTCCAAGACCCTGATCCTGGACCTGTGAACTTCACCATCGACATCGCGTCCGCCCTGACCGGGGGGTGGTCAGCGGTGCCTCCCCCCGTCGAACCGAGCCAAACCCGCATCTCGATCGCCGGCGAGCGCTTGGAGAATCATGCGGCTCCTCGGTCGGCACGCCGCAGCCGCAGGACCGGAGCGATCAGCCGTCCGGACCGAGTCCCTCATCTGTGGCCCGTATCCAAGCGATGTTTCGCGGTGGTGCTTCAGGTGCGAGCAGGTGAACGTGCAACGTGACGAGGGATCGACGCAGGACGGCTGAAACCTGCCTGCACACCGCGGCTACCAACGAACGCCGCCGCCCGACGCAAATGTCTGGCGCCACAGTCACCAACGCGCGCTAAGAGCGTGTCTCATTTGGCGAGTTTCTTGTAGCGGGTGATGGCGGCGCCGAGGGTGAGGAAGGCCAGGAAGTGGCTGGGTTTGTGTTCGTGGCGGGTAGTCAAGCGCCGGTAGCCGGTCGGCCAGGCGATCGTCCGTTCGATGACCCACCGGTGTTTGCCGGGCTTGTTGCCGGATTCGATGCCCTTTGCGGGCGATGCGCGGGATGATCCCGTGCCGGCGGAGCCAGTCGCGCAGCGCGGGAATGTCGTAGGCCTTGTCCGCGTGCGGCTTGATCGGTTTCCGTCGCCGGGGTCCGCGCCGGGAGCGGATCGCCGGCAGCGCGTTGACCAGGGGCTTGAGCGCGTAGCTGTCGTGGGTGTTAGCCGCGGAGATACCGACAGTCAGGGGTAGGCCGGCTCGGTCGGACAGAGCGTAGATCTTCGAGCCGGGTTTGCCGCGGTCGACCGGGCTCGGGCCGGTCCGTTCGCCCCCTTTTTCGCCCTGACGGATGCTCCGTCCAGGACTGCGCGCGACCAATCGATCATGCCTTTGCCGCCCAGCTCGTCCAGCACTGCCCCGTGCAGCTGCCACCACAGCCCGGCCTCGCCACTCGGTGAACCGGCGATGCACCGTCGGTACGGTGACCCGAAGCTGGGCGGCAGATGACGCCAGGCACACCCGCTGGTCAGCACAAACACGATTGCGGTGAACACCACCCGATCGTCCACCCGTGACATTCCACCACCTTGTGGACGCGTCTTGCCCGGTGGAATGAGCTGCTTAACCAGCGCCCACAACTCGTCGGGCACCAGCCCCCGCGACAACTCGTCCAGCACGCCATGATCTTGCCCGCGCACCCCCTTGATCCAAGTGAGACACCCTCTTAGGCGACCCCATTTGCCGCCAGAAGCATGATCCACTCCAGAATCGCTCCTTGACACCCCTGTTGATCTTGAAATCGACAAGGCCGAGCGAACGTGAAGGAAACACGAAAAAGCCCGCCGACCTGGGCTTCCACCCAGAGCCAGCGGGCTCATCCAGACCGTCGGGCTGACAGGATTTGAACCTGCGACCCCTTGACCCCCAGGACGTTGGAGTAGTTGTTTTCGCAGGTCAAGCTCCATTAGGTCGGGTGGCGTGCAGTTCGTCGAACTGCATGTTGTCCGGCCGCGCGCAGGTCGTGTGGTCCCAAGCTGGTCCCAACGCGCGGCCGCCCTCGCTGGCCTTCGGGACCAACCAGGCGGCACCATCCCCGCGATCCACAGCCGCCCACAGCCGGGGCGGGTGCTGTCAACCCTGTAACCGATCACGCCCAACCGGCGACGTACGTCTCGTGACTGTGCGTGCACAAGCCGACCGCCGCGGGCGTGATCGGCGCGAAGCGGGGTTGACAGCACCCGCCCCGGCTTTGATCATCCGGCGATCGCGGGGATGGTCCGCACTCCGGCAGCCGCCGACGTTCGAGGCTCTGGACGTCACTCATGCGCCCTCCCCTACCCCGCGCGCGCCGGCCGACGGCGTTAAGCGCGGCCGTGCAGAGCGGAGCGGCCCGGCTCGGCCGCGCGCCAGTTCGGCTCGCGCGCCCGCCCGGCAGGGCGGCTTGAAGACGTAAAGAAAGTTCTCACGCTATTGGAGTGACTAATGAGCGACGGTCATCGCAATCTTTTCAGTGACGATCCGATCGAGGGGACAGACGCTGCACCCGACCGGTTGAGCAGAACTGAATTTGCCTCACATTTAGTCAAGCTGCTTCAGCTCGTCAGGAAGCAAAGCGATTCGAGCGTTGCCGCACTGATAGGGCCGTGGGGAGCAGGCAAGTCTAGCGTACTAAATTTGGCGACTCGCATTCTTGCTACTGCAGACAACGGCTGGACGCCCGTCGATTTCAATCCGTGGAATTACAGCGACTCTGAGTCGATGATAGCTGGCTTTTTCTCAGAAATACGAAATGCACTTCCTTCTGGAGACAAATGGAATACCACAAGAGAGAAGATAGGAAATTTCGGCCGCTCGATCAGCCCCTTAGGAAAGATTGCGGCTGTGGTGGGCTTCGATGCCAGTACTGTCGTAGATAAGGTCTCTGAATGGGTTGCCGGAGACAATAGTTCATCGAAGACGAGAGAGCGAGCATCTGACGCTCTCCGGGAGTACGCCAAGCCAATCCTCGTAATTCTCGATGACCTTGACAGATTGACGCCTAGTGAGCTTCTTCTAGTGTTCAAGTTGGTTCGCAATGTCGGGCGCTTGCCGAATCTATATTATATACTTTCGTATGACGAGCAGTCGTTACTAGATCTACTCAAGCGCACGGAGGTAGTGCGCGGTAACGAGGAGCGAGCGCGGCGATACCTTGAGAAGATGGTGCAGGTGCGCATTGATCTACCTCCACTACGTGAACGACAATCGGAGGAATTGATCAACCTGGCATTCGACCAAGTGCTAAACAACAACAATATCGAGTTATCTAAAGCGCAGTTTTCTCGGATCAATGCCGCTTATGGTCTACTTCTGCAATCTGATCTCAGCACACCGCGGGCAATTACGCGCTTTTTTGCGCAGCTGGATGCCTTTTCGGAACTCGTTCACGGTGAGGTAGATTACGTAGACTTCCTTTTGCTCTCGTATGTCCGGACAGCTTACCCTAGTCTTTATCGACTGCTATCGGAGAACAAAGACGAACTTGCCGCTGTGCCTAGGTCTTCTCAGGTTGAAAAACATGAAGACCGATACGACCGTTGGGCAACTCGCTTACGTCAATGTGGGGTTAGCAAGGACCAAATCGAACCCTTCATGCGGTTTCTAGGTATGCTATTTCTTCCTATTAGGGCTGCTTGCGAGCGGGTAGAGTACAGCTCCGCTTGGCTGACCGACATCGGCCGACAGAGAGGGGTTGGGCACCCCGACTACTTTGATCGATATTTTGCATTTGGAGTGCCCGCTGAAGATATAAGTGACCGCCAAGTCGTGAGCGCACTGTCTCAAATTTCCTTAGGCATCGAAAAGTCCACCGCCATAGAATCTATGAGGGTGAAGTTGCTGGCGGACTGTCATCCGGTGCTTCGGAAGATTCAGAATCAAATAGCGCGTGGCGGCGTCGATCCAGTTCCTGTCCTGCGTTTCTTGCAAGACCTTTACTTTGACGTGCAGGAGTCTGCCCGAATGCATCTATTCTCGAGCCCACGCAGGGCGATGGAGCACGTGGCATTTGATCTTTTGCGCGAGGTTGGTGTCGGCTCAATGGAGGGAACTGTTCTTGAATTGTCGGCGTCAGATCCGGGTATCTGCTTGATCTCGAACGCCTATGTCCACTATGTGCGCCGCGGGAGTGAGCCCGGCAAGGAGGGCTCCGAAGAGCGTGGGAATTATGAAAGATGGAAGCTTGCTTACGCTCAGGGTGTACTAACAGCGATTAAGGACAAGCTTTCGAGCCTTAAGAACACTCCTATTGGAGACATTTCAACTGAAATTCGAGAGTTATTCTGGGTTTGGAATTTTATCGAGCCAGAAACGGTCAAGCTTTGGTTGCAGCTGCAATTCGACGAGGATAGATGGAAACTTCTAGATTTTATTTGCTCGTATGTTCCTGTTCACGAAGACCCTAACGAGGAGTGCGAGTATCTCGGCGATATTAGTGCCGGTCTTATCGATCAATTGATAGGGCTCGACTATGTCTTCTCTAAACTAGACGTCGCACTTGAAGAAGTTGACCCCTTCATCAAGGACCCGTGGACCCGTGTCCCCGTTGAAAGCCTTGAGCACTACGTTCTTGGTTCACTCCGCGCGATGAGAGACGAACGGGAAGCGTCTAGCTGACCCGGCCTTATGTCTAGGTTTGGACTTCATCTAAGCGTTCGATGATATCGACCACTGTCGCTTGTAGAACTTTAGCCACCTGTCGAACTTCAATGAGGTCTAATCTCCGTTCTCCTGATTCATATTTGCTTACGAATGACTGCGGCACACCGAGGTGCTCTGCTACCTGCACTTGCGTGAGCCCAGCCTCCTTGCGCAACTCCCGCAGGATGCGGCAGAGCTCCCGGTACTCGGCCGAGTAGATCGACTTCTCCACCTGTCAAGGCGACCGGAGAGCCAGCGAGTATCCCAACTTCGGATACTCTGGTCACGTGTCCCGGCGCGATCAGCAGCACTGCTACGCGGCGAGGCGCACGACCGGTATCGCCGAGAGGCAGGAGGGAGCATGAGCGATGACCCCGACGGCAGCCGTGCTGTCGACGAACGCATCGTCTTCGATCCGGACAGCAATCCGGACAAGTACATCTACGAGCATCTGGCCGATCACCTGGCCAGGCTCATCGCTGCGGGCCAACTGAAGCCCAATACGCCGTTGCCGGCCGAACGGCGGCTGGCCGCTGAGTACGGCGTGGCGCTGGGCACGGCTCGTCACGCGACCAGCATCCTGCGGGACCTGGGCTTGGTCGTGACCGTCCGCTCTAAGGGCACCTTCGTTCGCGGGCCTCGTGCGTCCGCTGAATCTTGACGTTACGGTGGGCGGATGTCGCTGATTTCGTGGGCATACGACCTCTCTGAGGCCAAGCTGCGTGACGCACTGCCTCGACGATGGGCCCACGTGCAGGGCGTAGCCCGGCAGGCGCGCACCCTCGCGCCGATCGCCGGATCGGACGCTGAACTGCTCGAAGCCGCGGCCATCCTTCACGACATCGGGTATGCCCCCGATCTGGTCGACACCGGCTTTCATCCCATCGACGGCGCTACCTACCTCGCCAAGGTCGATGCCCCCGAACGGCTCGTGCACCTCGTCGCACACCACTCCTACGCCGTCTACGAAGCCGAACTGCGGGGGCTGACCGAAGAACTGGCCGACTTCCACGACGAACGCGGCTCGATCCGCGACGCGCTCTGGTACTGCGACCTCACCACCTCGCCGGACGGCGAGACCGTCGACGCCGAAGACCGCATCGCGGAGATCAAGCGGCGCTACGGCCCTGACCATCTCGTGACTCGGTTCATCATCGGTGCCACTCCTGAGCTGCTGGCAGCCGTCGAGCGCACGAAGGGCCGTCTCTCCGCCGTCTCGGCGGCTAACCCAAATGGACGTCCTCAGGGTGCTTGATCGCGTGATCGATGCGCAGCTGCATCGAGGGGTGGATGTCCAGCTCGTCCAGGCGCTCCGGGGCGACCCAGTGCACCTGCCGTGACTCCGAGCTGGGCCGCAGCGACCCTGCGAGCGGGCGGGCGTGGAAGCAGATCGAGAACTCCTGGCGCACCTCGCCATCGTCGTAGGCGATGACGTGCTTGGGGTCGGAGTAGATGCCGCTGATCCCGGTGACCTCGACCGTCAGCCCGGTTTCCTCCTCGACCTCGCGCCGGACGGCGTCCACCACCGATTCGCCGAGGTCCTGGGCTCCGCCGGGGAGCGCCCAGAGGCCATTGTCGGTGCGCTCGATCATCAGGATGTCGCCGGCCTCGTTGCGCACCACAGCGGCGACCGCGGGCACGATGCTGTTGGCGGCCGGGGCGTCGGGGTCGTCGTAGTAGTCCTTTTTCGGCACGAGCCTCAGTCCTCCCACTTGTGCGGTTGAGCGTGCTCCCACACGGCGGTGAAGCTGTCCGCGTAGGTGGTGAAGAGGTCGCCCGCCGACAACCGCCGCAGGTGTAGCGCGGGGGCGTGGGCGGCCATCTTGCCGTAGACGTGCGGGTTGACGATCATCTCGTCGTCGAAGCGGAAGATGCTGTTGTACAGCACCGTTCCGTGCGTCCGGATCTCGATTCCGGGTACGCCGTCGAGCTTGCGGAAGTAGGCCAGAGCGTGGTCGATCTTCGCGGAGATCGTGTGCGGTCCGATGCCCTCGTCGGTGCTGCGCTGGATCACCGCCGGGGCGTCCCGGTCGCCGAACAGCAGCCGGATTCGCGCCCCTGCCTCGGCCTTGCTCCGCAGCAGCTCCAGCAGGCCGGGCTTCTCGGTCATGAACATGCCGACGTAGACCAGCATGTCCACGTACGTCGTGGCCTGTGCCAGGAGCTTGTCCCAGAGGTCGGCCGGCACCGAGTTGCGGTGGGCGTAGACCTTCACGATTTCGGAGTTGCTGACCTCGCTCGCCTTGGCCTCGGACAGCGCGTCAGGCCATAGGTAGCTCTCACTCTCCTGCAAGATTGCGGCGATCTTGTGCCGCGACTTCGCATAGGGCGTGCGCCCCTTGGTGATCCAGCGCTCGACCGTCTTCGGGTCCACTGCGATACGCTCGGCGAGCTGGTCCGGGGTGAGACCCCGCGACAGCAGGGCGTCACGTAGACGCTCGTTGGTCATCGACCCTCCCCCAAGTACTCCTAGGGACGTCTTCACGCTACCAGAGACGTCCCTAGATGTCCCTCCGTGCGGTGAAGCCGTCCCTGTCCTCGGCGGCATCGTCAGGGACGCACCGAAGAGCGCTATGGAGCGGTGCGGAACTGATCACCCTTGGAGGACAGGTTATGCGTCTGGTCATCGACACTTCTCAGGTGACGTTCACGGTGGGCCGGGAGGCTCAGCCGAAGACGGATCAGAACGGGATTCAGCGGGTCGAGCGCAGCACGAACGTTCCGATGTGGACTGTGCAGCTGGTTGCCATGGACGGCTCGGGCGCGGAGGTGATCAGTGTGACCGTCGCGGCCCCGCAGGCCCCCAAGGTCAGCACTGGCACCGTCGTGACGCCCGTTGAGCTGCAGGCGATTCCGTGGGCACAGAACGGTCGCAACGGCGTGGCTTTCCGTGCAGTCGACATCAAGGCTGTCTCCGGTTCGAAGACGTCGGCGAACTCCGCTTCCTGACCGTGACGAACGTCTGAAGTGCTCACCCGGCACAACAGCCGGGACCTGGTCGAGCGGAACACCCTCGGCCGCTAGTCATTCCCCTCGAAGAGAAGCACGGGACCGGTCTGGTTCTTGGCGGTTCCCGTCCGGACCCGTGCCTCTTTCGTCTCCACCTTGGAGGAGTCGTGGCGAAGTCTATCCGCCGGGCGCGTGGCGCGCGCCGTATCGATGTCATGGAGTTCTGGCACGCGCCGAAGCAGCACTGGTTCGTGGTGAGCCTGGGCGTGTTGCTGCGCTGGCGCGCAGAGATCCTTCTGACCGCCGTGTTCCTCGTGGGCATGGCGTGGCTGTATCACCAGGTCGGCGAGGGTTACGCCTGGCTGATCTTCACCGGGACCGTGGTGGTCGTGGTGCTGGTGCCGCAGACCCGCTGGTTCGTGTTCTCCCGGTTCTGGTGCCTGGTCGACCGGCACCGCTTGCGGACCTGCCTGCGGCAGGCGCGTGCCCGCACGATGAACCTGGACGGCGCGCTGCCGTTCATGCTGTGGGCGCGGCCCACCAAGACCGGGGAGCGGATCTGGTTGTGGAGCCGTGCGGGCTCCTCGGCCGGGGATCTGGAAGCGGTCCTCGAGTACATCGCGCCCGCCTGCTACGCCCGTGACGCGCGGGTGCACCGGGTGCGCAAGCTGTCCACCTTGTTTGCGGTCGAGGTCATCCGTCGTGACCCGCTGGACCGCTCGACGCCGATCGACTCGCCCTTGGCGAAGCTGGCGTCTCTTGTCCGCAAGTCCCGTAGTGAGGGGACCGAGCCCATCGCGGCCGCCACGGTCACGCCGTTGCCTGTGCGGGACCGGCCTGCGCCGAGGCCGGCCGTGGTGGTCGACGACCTGTCCGACTACATCGATTGAGGGGACCGGTCATGCGCAAGACCACCATCCCCGTCGCGGGGTTGTCCATCTACGACCCCGTCCACCTCGGCATCTACGAAGACGGCTACGGCGTCGACATCGAACTGATCTGGCGGAACATCCTGCTCGCCGGAGAACACGGCGCAGGCAAGTCGGTCGGACTCAACAACATCGTCGCGCACGGGGCGCTGTGCCCGGACCTGTCGTTGTGGCTGTTCGACGGCAAACAGGTCGAGCTGGGCCTGTGGCGCGAGGTTGCCGACCTGTTCGTCGGCCCCGACATCGAACGCGCTCTGACGGCGTTGGAGCGGTTGCAGGCGGAGATGGACCGCCGGTATGTCGAGCTGGATCGGGTGCGGCGGCGCAAGATCGACCGCCACGACCCGATCGACGTGATCATGGTTGTCATCGATGAGCTGGCCCTGTTCTCGGCCACGATGGGCACCAAGGACCAGCAGGAACAGTTCGTCCGCCTGCTGCGCGACCTTGTGGCGCGGGGCCGGGCTGCCGGGATCATCGTCGTTGCTGCCACTCAGCGGCCTTCTGCCGACATCATCCCTACTTCGCTGCGGGACCTGTTCGGGTACCGCATGGCCTACCGCTGCACCACCGATTCCAGCTCCGACATCATCCTCGGCCGGGGCTGGGCCTCCCAGGGCTTCGACGCCTCCAACATCGCGCCGGAGGAACGCGGCGTCGCCCTGCTGCTCGCCGAAGGCGGCATCCCACGGCGGATGAAGACCGCCTATCTCACCGACGCGCACATTCATTCCCTCGTCGAATACGCGCGCCAAATCCGCACTCGCAAGACCGCCTAATCCCCATTCGCAATTCGACTCGCAGGAGAGGACTGCCCTCATGCTGACCGCAACCAAACCCATGGCCCTCACCCCCGAGCAGCTGTGGGTCTTCGTCACCGGCGACAACAACGCCGTCGACATCGCCCGCCTCGCGCACGCGCCGGAGATCGGCGGCTTCATCGCCCTGCCGATTTCCGCGTTCGACCCTTACGCGCTGCTGCCCGCCTACGCGCCGACTGGCGAACTCTTGGAGGGCTGGCGGTGGGCCACCACCCAAGACGTCGACGCCTACGCGCATCTGTTCGCCTGAGCCGGAGCATCCTTGACCGTCTCGACCATGCCCCTCAGCCCCACCACCAAGACCGTGGTGGGGCTGGGAGCCGTCGCCGAGTCGGACATCCTGCGCCGCGCGGGTAGCCCTGACTACCGCTGGTGGCTCGCACACGTCATGCCCGCGGCTGCCTGCTCTCGGCCGGTCCGACTGCGCGTGGAAGCGGACTGGGGCGGCGGTGAGGTCGAGCGGGTCACTGACGAGATGCCGGACGGGCTGCTCTATGTCGCCTGCAAGAACCGGCGTGCCTCGGTCTGTCCGGCCTGCGCGGAGACCTACCGGGCCGACACCTACCAGCTCGTGAAAGCGGGGCTCGTCGGCGGGAAGGGCGTACCGGAGACCGTTACCGAGCATCCGTGCTTCTTCGTCACGCTCACCGCGCCGGCCTTCGGAGCCGTTCACACTCGCGTGGTCAGCAACGGCCAGGTCAAGCCCTGTCGGCCCCGGCGGTACGCCCCGCTCTGCCCCCACGGCCGCTCCACTGAGTGCCGCGTGCGGCATGGCGAGGATGACTCGTCCGTGGGGGAGCCGATCTGCCGGGACTGCTACGACTACGACGCCCAGGCCGTCTGGAACTTCCACGCCGGGGAGCTGTGGCGGCGCACCACGATCACGCTGAACCGGTACCTCAAGGCCGCTGCCAAGGACCGAGGCGTGCAAGTGCGGCTGTCGTACGCCAAGGTCGCCGAGTACCAGCGGCGCGGCGTCGTGCACTTCCACGCCCTGATCAGGCTCGATGGCCTCGACCCGAACGACCCGAATACCATTGTCGCGCCGGATCCGAGCATCACGCCGGAGCTGCTGAGCAGCCTTATCGACACCGCTGCGACCGTCACGCGCTTCACCACGGCACCCCACCCCCGGCGACGCACCGGCTGGACCTTGGCCTGGGGCAAGCAGCGCGACATCCGCCCCGTCCACCTCCACGCGAGCGATCACGATGACCGCGGTGCGCTGACAACCACCGCAGTGGCCGCCTACCTCGCCAAGTACGCCACCAAGGCCACCGAGGAAGCCGGGCACGTCTCCCGGCGGCTCACGCAGCTCGACGCCAACATGCACGCGGAGCGCGACAACCACCAGTCCCGGCAGCTCGTCGCCTGCTGGCGGCTCGGGCAGCGGCCCTTCTACTACACCAGCACACAACAACGCACCGAGTGGGCCGAAGGCTGGGGCAAGCTCCAAAAGTGGGCGCACATGCTCGGCTTCGGCGGCCACTTCTCCACCAAGAGCCGCCGCTACTCCACCACCCTCACGGCGCTGAGGGCAGTCCGCAAAGCCTTTCAACGCGGCGAACACCCCGAAGAGGCGCTGCCGGCCGACACGGACCGGGACGGCGAACAGTCGACGGTCACTCTCAACTGGATCTTCGACGGCATTGGTTGGCTGACCATCGGCGACGCCGCCTTGGCGAATAGCGCAGCCGCAAAAGCTCGTGAACGGAAGCGCGTCGCACGCGAAGAGACGGAGGAAAACCTTGGCCTATAAGGAGAAAGATGCACACCCGGTTGCTTGAGGGGCAGTGGTACACCACCGAGGAACTGGCACGACGGCTCGGCGTTGACGCATCGACGCTCCGGCGCTGGCGGACCGCCGAGCCCATGCAAGGTCCGCCGTTCATTCGCCTGACCTCGCGGGTGACCGTGTACAGCGCCCACGACGTCGAGGAGTGGTTGCGGAGCCATCGCGTTGAACCCGGAAGGGCGGCCTGATGAGCGACAGGATCGCACTCCCGATCGGGCTCACCCTGACTTCGGACATCGAGCGTCGTCCCGGGGCGGACGGAGACCGCTTCCGCGCACGAGTGCGCTGGATCGACCCGGTAACGCGCAAACGGCCGTCGCGCTCCGAGACCTTTGGTAGCGAGGACGAGGCACTGCAGTGGATCGACCGACTTTGCACGCTGGCGGAACAGGGGGTTGATCCGGCGGCCGCAACTCAAACGCTCGCTGGCTACGGCGACGCTGTGATGCCGCTGGCTCTTCGCGGATTGGAGAGCAAGACTACTGACCCCTACCTCGCGGGCTGGCGCAAGCGCGTGGTTCCGACACTCGGTCACATCGCCGTTCGCATGATCACCAATGGAGCGGTAGACCGGGCCGTGCACGGGTGGATCGCCGACGGGTGCGGGAAGTCCACGGTCAAGAACTCCATCGCGGTGCTCGTCCGCGTGATGGAGCAGGCCGTCCGCGATGGCATCACCGATCGCAACCCGGCGAGGATCACTGGCTGGCAGCGGTCCTACGCGCTCGCCGAGGACGAGTTGAACGATCCCCGGTCGTTGGCCCTGCCGGACTGGGAGACCCTGACCAGGCTCGCTGACGAACTCATCCGACACTCGGCGGACAAGGCTGGTCGCAACGCCTATCCCGGCTGGGGCGACGTCGTGATCTTCGCGGCGTGCACCGCGGCTCGGATCGGGGAGGTCTCAGGCTGCCGCGTCGGCGATATCGACACGGAAACGTGGACCTGGACCGTGCGCAGGCAGACGACGACCGCCCCCGGCGGGCTGATCGACAAGGGAACCAAAGGCAAGCGGGCCCGGATCGTGCCGCTGATCGAGGAGGTGCGTCCGCTCGTTCAGCGGCTTCTCGACAAAGCCGGCACTGATCCGATGGCCCGACTCTTCACCGGCCCCCGTGGCGGCCGGATCACCACGGCGGTGCTGAGGGATGCGACCCACTGGGATGAGGTCGTCAGCAAGCTCGGGTACGAGCATCTGCGACGGCACGACCTCCGGCACACCGGTCTGACCTGGATGGCGGATGCCGGGGTGCCGGTCCACCACCTGCGCAAGATCGCCGGACACGGCTCGCTGATCACGACGCAGCGGTACCTGCATCCGGACCACGCGTCGATCACTGGTGCGGGCGAACTGCTGACCAACTACCTCCGTCGATCGGCCTAACAGAGCCTTCTGATCGGGCCGTGGCTTATAGGGCATCCAGCGGCAGGCGCTAGCTCTGCGTCAGTTTGCTACCACACATCATCTCCCGATTGAAGTGATGTCGATCACTATCGCGAAGATTGCGAAGGTGTTAATTGGCCGCCTTGGCAGCCGTGAGAGTTGATCTTTCAACTATGGAACAAAGGGAACTACATGAACGTTATTCAGGCAGAACGAGTGCTCGACATAGATCCCCACCGATGGCAAGAAGCCTCAATATCTAGGGTTTGATTAGCTGTAGAACTACCACATGTTGTGTTGACTCTGCTTGCGCAGTCCCGCGCCGCCGTTCATCCTGATCTCGAACACGCCGACAACAGCGCGTGCGAGCGAAAGTGAATCACCGGGAAGTTCAAGATCATCCCTAGCGGCGGCCAGTGGTACTTCAACATCATCGCGAGCAACAACCATGTGCTCGCGACGAGTGAGCGATACCGCAACCGGGGCGACGCCGAGCATGCGGCTCGGTTGATCATCAACCAGGCCGCTGGTGCCTCGATCACCTATTGATCGAATGAGCCGCGCGGTCAGAAGTGCGTCCACCACCTCGGGCCGCGCGGCCGCTCCTGAAACTAGTGCGATTTCTCGACAAACGCACCCGTCGACCGTCTCGCCGCACGCCGAACCACTGTGCCCGAGTCGGCCATTTAGGTACCTGGTCCCAAGCTGGTCCCATCGAGAGACCGCCGTAGATCGAGTTCGCGCAATCGCTCGTGACACGGAAAAAGCCCGCTGACCTGGGCTTCCACCCAGAGCCAGCGGGCTCCAACAGACCGTCGGGCTGACAGGATTTGAACCTGCGACCCCTTGACCCCCAGTCAAGTGCGCTACCAAACTGCGCCACAGCCCGGCCATCGCTTCCCCGAGGGGCGGCGACGGGAGATAGCTTATTACGGACCGCACACAGCCCGGTAGCGGGGTGCCCTCAAGCCGCTGGCCTGCGGGGATTCGTGGGACCGACCCCCAGGACGGTCCCACGTCCCCTCGACGGAGGACCCGCCCACGTGGCACCCACCGTGGACGGCCCACGTCCCCACTCCTGGACGGCCCGACCTTCCCCTCAGCTGAAGGACCGCCTCCGACCGGGGAGCCCACGCCCGCCCGGCCGAAGGACCGCCCCCAACCGGGGACGCCCCCAGAAAGCCGGCGGCCCCCGCCACCGGGATCAGCGCCGAAGGGCTCACACCCGCGCGGCCAGCCGCCCCTGGAGCTCCGGCGCCCCGGCCAGCGCCTCCTGCACCCAGGTCGCCGCCAGGCCGGCGAAGAGCTCCCTCGGCGCGGCCGCCCAGTCGAGCGGCCCGAAGGGCGGCTCGGGGTCGTACTCGATCCCGAACCGCAGCATCTTCGCGATGTCTTCGGTGCCGAAGCACGCCGCCAGGTGCAGTGCCATGTCGATCCCCGCGGACACGCCCGCCGCGGTCAGCACCTCGCCCTCATCCACCCAGCGGCGCTTCACCGGCGTCGCGCCGAACTCGTGCAGCGCCTCCAGGAACGACCAGTGCGTGGTGGCTTCCCTGCCCGTCAACAGGCCGGCCGCGCCCAGGATCAGCGCGCCGGTGCAGACCGACGCCGTCACGGTCGCCTGCGCACTCGCCGAGCGGACGTACTCCACCAACCGCTCGTTCGTCAGCGCCCGGAGCGTGCCGGCCTGCCCACCCGGCACCACCAATGCGTACGGCGCCGGTACCAACGCGATCGTCTTCATGTGTCGCAGCCTGGCGCGTGCGACGCCCCGACCAACGCCGGATGTCCGAAAACCTGGGATCGTCGTCGGACAGACAGCTACCCTCGCACCATGCGCCGGATGGTGATCGTCGGGTACGAGGAATCCGCCCTGCTGGACATCGCGTGCCCGGCGGACGTCCTCGACGCCGCCAACCGCTACGGCGCCACCCCGGCCTACGACGTCACCCTGGCCAGCCTCGACGGTCGCCCGATCCGCTGCCAGAACACCCTGACGCTGGCCGCCCAGGACCGGCTCGACCGGCTCCGCGGTCCGGTCGACACCCTGATCGTCGCGGGCGGCACGGGGCACGCGAAAGCCGCCGCGGACGTCAAACTAACCACCCACGTGCGCCGGGTCGCCGCGACGGCCAGGCGGGTCGCGTCGGTCCGCACGGGGACCTCCGTGCTCGCCGCGGCGGGGCTGCTCAACGGACGGCGCGCGACGACGCACTGGATGTGGGCGGGCATGCTCGGCCGGCGGTACCCCGAGGTCACCATCGACCCGGCGCCGCTGGTCATCCAGGACGGCAACGCGCACACCGCCGCGGGCGTGACGAGCGGCCTGGACCTGACGCTGTCGTTCGTCGAGGCCGACCACGGGCCGAGCCTGGCGCGCGAGGTGGCGCGCGGGCTGGTCACGTACCTGCAGCGGCCGGGCAACCAGGCGCAGGTGAGCATGTTCCACGCCGCGCCGCCGCCCGAGCACCGCCTGGTGGCCGACCTGGCGGGCCCACATCACCGCCCACCCGGACGGCGATTTGTCGACCCGGACGCTGGCAGAGCGGGCGGGACCGAGCGAGCGGCAGCTGACCAGGCTGTTCCAGGAGCACCTCGGAACGCCGCCCGGCCGGTTCGTCAGGCGGGCGCGAACCGAGGCGGCGTCCCAGCTGCTGGCCACCACGGACCTACCGCTGACCGCCGTCGCGCGGCGGTGCGGGTTCAGCTCGGCCGAAACACTGCGGCAGGCGTTCGTGGAGCTGTGCGGGACACCGCCGTCGGCGTACCGCCGGGTGCACCGGCGCCCGGCATCGCCTGAGCTGCGGCGCGCGCCCGGACGTTCCGTCGTGCGCTTGCGGACATCCCGCGCTGGACCGGTCGCGGGGCCGGAGAGCGTGGTGGTCCGGGGGCGGGCCGCCGGCCTCAACGCCGCTGATCTGCGGCAGGCACGAGACCGAGGGGCACTCGCGGGTGCCCATCGACGCGACCTTTCCGCTCGGCCAGTTCGACGGCGCCGACACCCGCCTCGCCCGGCCGGGCAAGTTCGGCAAGATCATCCTGCTGCCCTGACGATCTCCGCGGGCCGGGACCGGGCACCACGCCGCGAGCGGGCGTTACCGAATCTCTACAGTAGGGCCTGATGCGCAAATACCTGTGGCTGGTCCCGGTGCCCTGTGCGGTCTGGCTCTTCTTCGCGGTGCAGGGCATGATGCACTACCTGCCCACCCGCCCCCAGATCGACCTCGAGGTCTACCGCTACGGCGTGCAGGCCTGGTGGGACGGCCGCGACATGTACGGCACGCTGCCGGAGGTCGCCAACGGCGCGGAACTGCCGTTCGTCTACCCGCCGTTCGCCGCGCTGCTGCTGTCGCCGCTGGCGATGCTGCCGTGGGACGCCTCCGTGGTGACCCTGTACATCCTCAACGGCCTCAGCATGTTCGTCACCGTCTACCTGGTCGCCCGCGCGGTCCGGCCGCAGCTCGGGCGGGACGGGGGCGTCGCCGTCGCGTCGGTCGTGCTTCCGCTGACCGTCTTCCTCGAGCCGGTGAGCCAGACGTTCGGCTTCGGACAGGTCAGCATCATCATGATGGCCCTGGTCACGATCGACTGCCTGGCCGGGCGCACCGTCTGGCCGCGCGGATTCGGCATCGGGCTGGCCGCGGCCCTCAAGCTCACCCCGGCCGCGTTCGTGTTGTTCTTCCTGATCCGCCGCGACTACCGGTCGGCCATCACCTCGGCCATCACGTTCGGCGTCGCCACCGTGATCGGGTTCGTCGCGGACTTCGGCGGCTCCATCCACTACTGGTTCCAGGGCGGCCTGAGCGGCGGCGGCGTCAGCGGCACCGCGTTCGCCACCAACCAGGCCATCGAAGCGGTCATCGTGCGCACCGGGCTGACCGGCGCGGCCGAGAAGGCCGTGTGGATCGTCCTGGTGCTCGGCCTGCTTGCGCTGGTCGCGAACGCGATGCGCCGCGCCGAGCCCGCCCTCGCGCTGATGGCCAACGCCGGCCTGGCCCTGCTCGTCTCCCCCACCTCGTGGTCGCACTACTACGTGTGGGTGGTCCCGGCGCTGGTGGTGGTGCTCGGCATCACCGTGCGCCGCGCGCTGGAACGCTCCTGGCTCGCCGTGGCCTGGTTCGCCTGGGGCGCGCTGACCGCGGTGTTCTTCGTCTGGGCGCCGTTCCACACCCTGCCGGAGACCGACTTCCCGGTCGTGCACCGCGACTGGACGTTCCCCCAGCAGCTGTCCGCCGCCACCTACGTCCTGGTCGGCGTCGCCCTGCTGCTGGCCTTCGCGATCCCCCGCCAGAAGGCCCGCGAGCTGTCGATGCCGGTCATGCCCGCAAGGCGCCCCGCCGGCGCTGCCAGTCGGTGACCGCGGAGCAGCCGGCCGCCAGTTCGGCCCGCAGCAACGCCTCCTGCTGAGCCGCGACCTCGTCACCCAGCAGCTTCGCGACCCGGTCCAGCCCGGACAGCGCCTCCCACGGCGCCCCCGGCAGCGCGCCCAGCACCTCCCCCGCCGGCGGCAGCGGCAACGCCTCCTCGACGCCCGCCCGGCCCGCTGCCAGCAGCGCCGCGACCACCAGGTGCGGTTGCGCGTCGGCGCCGGCGAACCGGAACTCCAGCCGCAGCGACGAGTCTCGCCCGGCCACCCGCACCGACGCCGTCCGGTCGTCGACACCCCACCGCAGCTCCCGCGGGGAGAACGGCGCAGTCCGAAGCCGCACGTAGCTGTTCCAGGTCGGCGCCCACACCGGCGCGAGCGCCGCCGCGTCCCGCAGCACCCCGGCGAGGAAGGACGCCATCACCGGCGACAACGCGGTCCCGTGCCCCGACGCCGGCTCCCCCGCGAGGGAAGACAGCGACAGGTGCACGTGGCACGAACACCCCTGCCCCGGCTCCGGCGCCGCCAGGTAGGCCGCGGACACCCCGTGCTCCGCGGCCACCGACCGCACGATCAACTGCTGCAACAAGGCGTCATCACACGCCGCGAGCGCGTCCCGGTGCCGCAGCACGATCTCGTACTGCCCCGGATGGCACTCGGCGCGCGCGGATTCCACACCCAGCCCGGACCGCTCCAGCGCCACGCGCAGATCGCGCAGTATCGGCCGCATCCGCTCGGTCCCGCCGACCGCGTAGTCCACGCCGTGCGCGCTCAACGGCCCGTCGGCGTCGCGGAACACGACCTCGTGTTCGAGCCCCGCCGACGGCACGTACCCGAGTGATTCCAGCGCCGTCAGCTGCTCGGTCAGGACCCGGCGCGGAGCCGCCCGCGCCGGTTCGCCGTCCGGCCACTCGACGTCGCACACGATGCCGCACACGCCGTCCGGCAACGCGGT
Organism: Amycolatopsis methanolica 239; assembly: GCF_000739085.1. Classification (NCBI taxonomy): domain Bacteria; kingdom Bacillati; phylum Actinomycetota; class Actinomycetes; order Pseudonocardiales; family Pseudonocardiaceae; genus Amycolatopsis; species Amycolatopsis methanolica. The sequence goes on from NZ_CP009110.1 coordinate 4,854,152, forward strand.
GATCGTCGCCAGGTCGGGCCGCATCCGCAGGTCGCCGTAGCCGTCGACGTAGCGAGCCAGCGGGCTGTCCGCGCCGAGCGGCAGCGCCTCCCGCTCGACGTCCCAGGCGAAGACGTACGTGCAGATCCCGTAACCGCCGGTGAGCACCTCCTCGGTCACGAACCGACCGGACAGCTCGACCGCGGCGAACCGGGCGTGCGGGTCGGGCACCAGCAGCAGCACCCGCGGCACGTCGCCCCGGTCCAGCGCCGCGCGCATGCCTCGTGCGGCCGCCTCCCGCTCGGCGAGCGTGCGCGGCCCGGCCGGGCGCGGCGCTCTCACCAGGCCCCCGCCGGGTCCGGGGCGTGCAGTGGGTTCGGCACTCGGCCCCACCGCACGTCGAACTCGTCGTCGCGGTCGACCTTGTCGAAACCCTGCCCGGCCAGGTGTTCCCGGTTCAGCGTGACCCGCTCGACGTCCGGCGCGAACAGCAGGCACCGGTCGAACCGCTCGGCCACGTCCGGGTTTTCCGCGCGGTAGCGGCCGACGACCTCGCGCACCAGTTCCCAGAACCGCGCCCGCGGGAAGGCCAGGTCGTCGAGCAGGATCTCGGCCCAGAACCGCAACTGCCCGGAGAACACCGAGCTGAACAGCGACTGCGCGAGCAGGTGCGCCGGCCAGCGCAGCATCTCGTCGGCGGCCTCCGGCGCGAGCAGCCGGTAGCAGTCCAGGTCCTCGTCGAGCAGGTCGACGCCCTGCGCGAAGTCCTTGATCGCCACGCGCAGCGGCCGCCCGCGCTCGTCGACGATCAGGACCAGGTTCTGGCCGTGCGGGCAGAACCCGACGCCGTAGCGCAGCAGCCACTGCAGCAGCGGGGTGAGCAGCAGGTCGAACACCGTGCCGAGCCAGCGTTCCGCGCCCCAGCCGGAGCGCTCGATCAGCCCCGTGACGACCGACGCGCCGGCCGGGTCGCGGTAGGGCAGCGCGGCGAACGAGATCGCCTGCTCCCCCTCGGCCAGCCGCGACAGCAGCGGTTCGCGCCACAGCGCGCCGAGCGTTTCGTGGAACCGGTACGGCAGCTCGTCGATGGCGCCGAACAGCGGGTGCTCGACCGACACGCTCGCGACCTCGCCGAGCAGCTCGAACCGGTACTTCTCGGTGAGCAGCGGATCCGCCGCGCCGACCCGCTTGAGCCAGCTCGTGACAGCGGGCCCGGCGAGCGTCGCACCGGAGGCGAGCCCGCGGTAGACGAGCGTGTTGCGCACCGAGACCGCGGTCTTGACGTCGTACCGGTCCGGCCGGGACACGTTCGCCAGCGTCCGGACCGTCTGGTGTGGACGGTAGGCGTCGCGGGACTCGCCCAGTTCGACCACGACCCCGGTCGCGAGTTCTGCGGCGTAGAGCGTGCCGAGGATTTCGTCCGCCTGCCACGGATGTACGGGCACCCACACGTACTCCGCGGGGTCGGCGCGACGAGTGAACTCGGCGCGCTGGTCGTCGTCCAGCTCCCCGGCGAACAACCGGTCGGCCGAGAGCTCCTCGACGCAGCGGAACCGCGCGTGGTCCCGGTGCACGGCGAACCACCGCAGCCGCACGTCGGCCCCGGCCTCCGGCGCGTACCGGGCACGATCGTCCGCGGAGAACCCGACCCGGCCCTTGTTGAGCACCAGCCGCGGATGCCCGGTCAGGTGCCCGTCGGCGAGGTTGTAGTCCATCGTGGACAGTTCCGCGGCGCTGGGCGCGCGGCGCAGGCGGGCGGCCTCGTTGGTCACCGTGGCGGTCAGTTCGGCCAGCACGTCCGCCAGCCGCAACCCGGACAGGCCCAGCTCCTCGCGGGCGTCCACCACCAGCACCCGGGGATCGGTAGCCGGTTCGCCGTCCCGCGACGCGGACCCGGGCTCCACCGTCCACGATTCGAACGCGCCGCGCCGGGCCCGGAACTCGTAGGTCACCTCGGGCAGCTTCAGCCGCCACAGCCTGCGCTCCTCGTCGTCGGCCGGCTCTGGGCGGAACAGGCCCTCATAGGACAGTTCGCCGAGCATCTTGTGCACGACCAGCGCGCCGGCCGCGCGCCAGGCCTGGGCAGTTTCCACGCTCACTCCTCCAACCCGAACCGCGTGAACGCCGTGCGCGACGGCAACCGGTAGACGGTGCGGCAGCAGACCGCGTTGACGATCGAGGCGGCCCGCCACGCCGCCAGCCCGAGGTCCGGCGCGCCGACCCCGTGCGTGTGCCGTTCCGCGTTCTGCACGAAGATCGCGCCGCCGATCTCCGGCGCGAGCCGCAGCCGGTAGTCGCGCTCGACGACCGGGCGGCCGCTGCCGTCGCGGGCGACCGCGTCCGCCAGCGGCCCGAGCAGCCCGTCCAGCGGCCGCTCCCGGTAGCCGGTGGCGGCGACGACCGCGTCGGTCACCCAGGTCGCGGTGCTGCGCTCCTGCCGGTGCCGCAGGCCCAGCGCGATCCGCTCGCCGTCGCGCCGCGCGGACACCACCTCCACGCCGGGCGTCAACGTGACGCCGGGCCAGCCGCCGCCCACCGAACGGCGGTACAGCTCGTCGTGGATGTCGGCGATGGTTTCGGCATCGATTCCCTTGTAGAGCTGCCATTGCGCGGGCAGCAGCCGGTCGCGCTCGGCCTCCGGCAGCCGGTGGAAGAAACGCGTGTAGTCGGGCGTGAACTGCTCCAGCCCGAGCTTGGAGTACTCCATCGGCGCGAACGACACCGTCCGCGTCACCCACCGCAGCCCGTCCGGTTGCTTGCGGTGCCGCAGCAGGTCCAGGAACACCTCCGCGCCGGATTGGCCCGAGCCGACGACCGTCACCGCCGGCAGCGCCAGCAGCCGTTCCCGCTCGGACAGGTACTCCGCGGAGTGGATCACCGGCACGTCCGGATCGTCGGCGAGCGCGCGCAACGGTTCCGGCACGCGGGGCTCGGTGCCGATTCCGAGCACGACGTTGCGCGCGCTGATCTCCCCGGCGGCCGAGCGCAGCCGGAACAACCCGTCGCGCCACTCGATCCCGGTGATGTCCGTGCCGAACCGGCAGCTGTCCAGCCGCTGCGACACCCAGCGGCAGTAGTCGTCGTACTCCGCGCGCGGCAGGTGGAAGCGTTCGGCGAAGTAGAACGGGAACAGCCGGTCCTTCGCGCGCAGGTAGTTCAGGAAGGACAGCGCGCTGGTCGGGTCGGCCAGCGACACCAGGTCGGCCAGGAACGGCACCTGCAGGGTCACGCCGTCGAGCAGCAGGCCGGGGTGCCAGCGGAACTCCGGGCAGCGGTCGTACACCGCGACGGTCAGGTCGTCGACCGGCTCGGCGAGCGCGGCCAGCGACAGGTTGAACGGGCCGATCCCGACCCCGGCCAGATCGACCGGAGTCACTGCAGGACCACCTCGGCGGACTGGGCCGCGGCGGCCGCGACCACCGAGTCCAGCAGCGGGCGGTAGTCCTCGGCGCTCGCGTGCGGGTGCAGCAGGGTCAGCTTGAGCCACACGCCGTCGGACATCGTTGCCCTGCCGACGATCGCGGTGCCTGCCTCCAGCAACGTGCGGCGCACCCGCGCGACCAGTTCGTCGTCGGCGTCCACCGGTTTGAACAGCACGGTGGACAACGTCGGCGCGCCCCACAACCGCAGCCCCGGGTGCCGCTCGATCATGGCCGCGACTTCGGCCGCGGTGGCGCAGCAGTGCTCGACAAGCGCGCCCATGCCGTCGATGCCGAGCGCCCGCAGGGTGACGGCCATCCGGAACGCGTCCGGGCGGCGCGACGTGCGGATGGAGCGTCCGAGCAGGTCCGGCAGCCCGGCCTCGGTGTCGTCGTCCGCGTTGAGGTATTCGGCGCGCACGGACAACGAGGACAGGTCCGCGGCGTCGCGCACCGCGAGCAGGCCCGCGGAAATCGGCTGCCAGCCGAACTTGTGGGCGTCCAGCGCGACGGAGTCCGCTTCGCCGAGTCCGTCGAGCAGGGGCTTCAGCTTCGCGCTGCACAGGGCGAGACCGCCGTAGGAGGCGTCCACGTGCAGGCGCGCGCCGTGCCGACGGCACACCGCCGCGAGCTCGCGCAGTGGGTCGATCTCGCCGGTGTCGGTGGTGCCCGCGGTGGCGACCACGACCGCGGGCGAGCCGAGTTCGCGCAGGGTCTCCGCCAGCGCGGCGGGCCGCATGCGTTCGCCGTCGCAGTCCACCAGGACCGGCGCGGGCAGGCCGAGCAGCCACGCGGCACGGGCCACGCTGTGGTGCGCGTTGCGCCCGCACACCGGGCGGACGGCCGGTTCCGGCTCGCGCGCGAGCAGCAGCCCGAGCAGGTTCGACTCGGTGCCACCGGTGGTCACGACGGCGTCCGGCGCAGGGGCGTCCGGGTAGCAGAGCCGGGCGATCAGGGTGACCAGCTCGCGTTCGATCTCGCTCGCCACCGGCGCCTGGTCCCACGAGTCCATCGACGGGTTGAGCGCGCTCGCCACGACGTCGGCGGCCACGGCGACGGCGAGCGGCGGGCAGTGCAGGTGCGCCGCGCACGCCGGATCGGCGGGGTCGACCGAGCCCGCGGCCAGCAGCCGGGACATTTCGGAAAGCGCTTGCTCCGCTCCGACACCAGTGGCCCCGGCCAGGGGTTCCGCGCCGGTCAGGGCCGCCACCCCGGCCGCGACGGCGGCAGGCCCGCCCGCTGGGCCCGGCCCGCCGCGTTCCACGGACCCCGCGCCCATCGCGTCGAGGACCAGCGGGATCAGCTCGGCCAGCCGCCGGTGTCCCGCGCGACCACCGGCCAGCCCGGCGCTCTCCGATGTCGATTCGCCCACTCACCACTCCTTAGGTATGCCTACGCTAAGCCACGATACGGACACCGTGCGCCGCAGGCACACCCCCGGCGGGCACGTTCCTCCCAAAGTGCCCGCCCGGGGAGCGTTAGTCATGCCGCCAAAGGGGTCACGGCGGCGTGCGCCGGGTCACCGGGGCGCGAGCGCCTCCACCTGACGCACCGGGTCCTCGCCGGTGGGCAGCAGCGCGATCACCGGCGTGGTCAGCCCGTTGTCCACATAGGACTGCACTTTCTCCCGGCACTCCCCGGGACTGCCGTGCACGACCAGGTCGTCGACCACCTCGTCCGGAATCACCTCGTTCGCCCGTTTCCGGTCGCCCGCGCGCCACGCCTCGTGCATCGGCGCGAGCGCCTCGCCGCGGCCGAGCCAGTCGTGGAACGCCGCGTACACCGGCACGGTGAGGTAGCTGCTGATCAGCATCCGGCCGAGGCCGCGCGCGGCTTCACGGTCGGTGGTCGGGCAGACGAAGATCCGCGCCGCCAGCTCGGTGTCCGGCCCGATCTCGGCGCGCACCTGACGGACGTCGGCAGGCGAGAGCCAGTTCGTGATCGCGCCGTCGGCCTCCTTGGCGGCCAGCTTCAGCATGCCGGGCCGCAGCGCGGCGAGCATGATCGGCGGCGCCGGCTCCGGCGCGCGCTCGAGCCGGAACTTGCTGACCGAGAAGGTCTCGTACTCCGCGGTCACCTTCTCCCCCGCCAGCGCGGCGCGCAGGAACCGCAGCGTGTCCCTGGTGCGGGCGAACGGTTTCGCGAACTCGGCGGCGTTCCAGTTCTGCACGATCACCGGCGAGGACGCGCCGATGCCGAGCACGAACCGGCCAGGCGCGGCCTCGGCCAGGGTCGCCGCGGACATCGCCAGCAACCCGGGCCCGCGGGTGTACACCGGCACGATCGCGGTGCCCAGCCGCAGCTCCGGCGCCCACTGCGAAGCCAGCAGCAGCGGCGAGAACGCGTCCGTCCCGGCGGTTTCGGCCGACCACGCGTCGGTGTAGCCGAGCGCGGGCAGGCGCTCGATCAGCTCACGGTGCGCGGTCAGCGGCACCCCGGTCAGCGGAATCGTGATTCCCCAGCGCTTCATCGCGCAGCAGCCTCCAGCTCTCGTTTGATCCAGTCCACCTGGACCCTCATCAGGTTCTCCGCGACCTCTTCGGCCTGCGGCGTCATGTGGGTCGCGCCGACCAGCGGCAGGAACACGTGCGGGCGGCCGGCGGCCAGCAGGGCCGAGGACAGTCGCAGCGCGTGCGCGACGAACACGTTGTCGTCGGCGAGGCCGTGCACGATCAGCAACGCGCGCCGCAGTTCCGGCGCGCCTGCGATCAGCGAGTTGCGCTCGTAGGAGTCCGGCTCCTCGTCCGGCACGCCGAGGTAGCGCTCGGTGTAGTGGGTGTCGTAGAGGGACCAGTCGGTGACCGGCGCGCCCGCGACCGCCGCGTGGAAGACGTCCGGCCGGCGCAGCACGGCCAGCGCGGACAGGTACCCGCCGTAGGACCAGCCGCGGATCGCGACCCGGGACAGATCGAGCTCAGGGTGGTCGGCGGCGACCGCGTGCAGGGCGTCCACCTGGTCGGTGAGCGTCACCTCGGCCAGTTCGCGCACGATCTCCTTCTCCCACGCCGGCCCCCGGCCCGGGGTGCCGCGGCCGTCCGCGACCAGGACCGCGAAGCCCTGGTCGGCCAGCCACTGCGAGGTGAGGAAGGCGTTGCGGCTCTGCAGGACGCGCTGCGCGTGCGGGCCGCCGTAGGGGTCGAGCAGGACGGGCAGCTTGCCGTCCCCGGGCCGGTACCCGGTGGGCAGCAGCAGCGCGGCACGCAGGCCGCGCTCGCCGACGGTGAGCCATTCCGGATCGGGCACGAGTCCCGGGTCGACCGGATAGGACCGGACCTCGGCGAGCGGGCGGCCGTTGCGCAGCACGGTCACTTCGGGGCCACTGCGGCGCAGGCTCCACGACGACAGCACGGTGATCTCGGCCGTGCCCGCGCCCACGTGCACGCCGTCGGCGTCGGACAGCCGGGTCACGCCGTCCGGGCCGGTGCGGTAGACGTGGATCTGCGTCGGGTCGCTTTCGCTCGCGCTGAACAGGACCTCGGCCCCGACGTGCAGCACCGAGCGGACCTGCAGACCCGGCCCGGTGACCGGCTCGCCGTCGACCACCAGCCGGTAGCTGCCGTCCGCGGCGCTGACGTGCACGAGCCGCCCGTCGGTGGTCCAGGCGGGCACACCGGGGACGATCTCGACCCAGTGCGGATCGGTCTCGGTGTGCAGCAGCTTGGTGGAGCCGTCGCCGGGGTCCACCGCGTAGAAGGCGAGTTCGCGCTGGTCACGGGGCTGCACGGCGAGCAGTGGCGGGCCGCCTGCCGACCAGTGCACGGCGACGAGGTACTCCCAGTCGCCGCGCTCGACGTCCACGCGGGTGCCGTCGAGACCGAAGAAGGACAGCGAGACGTCGACGTTCGTGGTGCCCGCCGCCGGGTACGCGACGGTGTTCGCGCCGCCCTCGGGGTGGGCCGGGTCGGAGATGGTCCAGCGGGGCACGTCCGCCCGGTCGGTGCGCTCGACCAGCAGGGTCTGCCCGTCGGGCGACCACCAGTAGCCGCGGGCGCGGCCCAGCTCCTCGGCGGCGATGAACTCCGCCAGCCCCCAGGCGATGTCCTCGCCGTCCTCGCCTGCCAGCACCGTGTCCTCGCGCGTGGCGAGGTCGATGACGCGCAGCTTGCGGTCGCGAACGTAGGCGATGTGGGTGCCGGTGGGGTTCGGGCGGGGGTCCACGACCGAGGTGTCGACCAGTTCGGTCACCTCGCGGCTGCCCAGGTCGACGGTGTAGAGCTTGCCGGACAAGGAGAAGGCGGCCAGGCGGAACTCGTCGTCGACGGCGTAGCCGACCACGCCACCGGCGCTCTCCCGCATGCGCTCGCGGCGGGCCCGCTCCTCCGGCGGCAGCTCCTCCTCACCGGGCAGCAGCTCGGCGGCGTCCACGATCTTGGTCTCGGCGCCCCGGGTGAGGTCGAGTTCCCAGAGGCTGTTGCGCCGGTCGGTGCCGGACTCCGAACGCAGGAACAGCAGGCGCGACCCGTCGGGTGCGACGCGGAACTCGCGCGGGGTGCCGAGGGTGAAGCGCTGGGTGCGGGCCTGCTGGCGGAGGAAGGAGAGCTCGTCGGTCACGCCTCGCACTCTGTCAAACGACGCCCGGTCTTGGCGAGCGGCGGTTGACTCCTTCCGTCAGGATTCGCTAACGTTAGTGAATTCTGACAAAAGGGATCGATCATGGGACAGCAGGTCGCGTTCTTCGAAGTGATCAGCGCGAACGCCGAACGGGCCCGGAAGTTCTACGCGGAGCGGTTCGACTGGCAGGTCGACGCCGACCCGGCGATGGGCGGCTACGCGCTCGTCGACACGGGCGGGGGCATCGGCGGCGGGATCGGGCCCTCGACCGGCCCCGGCGACACCGGCGTCAAGATCTACACGCGCGTCGACGACCTCGACGCGCACCTGGACCGGGCGGAGCGGCTGGGCGGGAGGCGGCTGGTGCCGCCCACCGACCTCCCCGGCGACTTCGGGCGGTTCGCCATCTTCGCCGACCCGGACGGCAACCAGGTCGGACTCTGGGCGTAGGAGCGGGCATGACGGACGACGACCGGACGGACGAGGCACTGCGGGCGCTCGCGGAGCCCAGGCGGCGCGCGATCCTCCGGCTGGTCGCCCACGACGAGCTGGCCGCCGGCGAGATCGCGGAGTCCTTCGACGTGAGCCGCACGGCGGTCAGCCAGCACCTCACCGTCCTGAAGAACGCGGGACTGCTCGACGAGCGGCGCGACGGCACGCGACGGCTCTACCGCGCCCGCCCGGACGGCCTCGCCGGGCTGCGGCGGTTCCTCGACGACATGTGGGCCTCATCCCTCGACACGGCCCGGCGGCTGGTCGAAGCTGAGCGGGGGATCGGCGAAGACGACACGGCGAGAGGATCGGCATGACCGACATCCTGAGCCGGCCGCCGGTGCGGCAGGCGACCCTCGTGCGCAGCGACGCCGCGCACACCTTCGACACGTTCGTCCGCACGATCGGCGTCTGGTGGCCGGTCGAGCCGTTCTCCCGCGGCGGCGACCGGGTGCGGGACGTGACCTTCGAGCGCCGCACGGGCGGCCGCGTCTACGAGACGTGGGACGACGGCACCGAGCACGACTGGGGCGAGGTGCTCGCGTGGGACCCGCCGGAGCGGTTCACCATGACCTGGCTGGTCACCCCGGCGCCCACCGAGGTCGAGCTGACCTTCCGGGCGCTGGGCCCCGCGCTGACCCGGGTCGCGGTGGAGCACCGCGGCTGGGAGGCGCTCAGCGACGAGCAGGTGCGGGCGTCCGGCGCGCTCGGCGGCGATTACACCGGCGGCGCGTTCACCGAGGGCTGGGCGCGGATCCTGGGCCGGCTCACCCAGGCGGCGGAGCGTGCGGCATGAAGTACCTGGTGTTCTACGAACCGGCGGACAACGTCCTGGAGCGCGACGCCCCGCACATGGACGCCCACTCGGCGCGGATCCGCGAGTTCCACGCCCGCGGCGATCTGCTGCTCGTCGGCACTCTGGAGAACCCGCAGGTGAACGGGTCGCTCAGCGTGTTCCGCACGCGCGAGGCCGCGGAGGAGTTCGTGTCAGGCGACCCGTTCGTGCGCCACGGCGTGGTGAAGAACTGGTACGTCCGGAAGTGGAACGAGGTACTGGCGCCCTGAGTCGTGCAACGAACCGCCGGAATCGCCGGGAACTGCGCAACGATCAGCGTGCCGCAGCAACGATCGACGGATGATTCCGGGCCTGAACTGCCCTTAGCCTGAAGGTATGACGACCTCCGCGGCCGAGTTCATCGCGCTCGACGAGCGCTGGAGCACGCACAACTACCACCCGCTGCCCGTGGTGATCGCCGAAGCCGACGGCGCCTGGGTCACCGACGTCGAGGGCCGCCGGTACCTCGACTTCCTGTCCGCCTACTCGGCGCTGAACTTCGGGCACCGGCACCCCGCCCTGGTCGCCGCGGCGCAGGAGCAGCTCGGGCGGGTCACGCTGACCTCGCGCGCGTTCCACCACGACCAGCTGGGCGCGTTCTGCCGCGAGCTGGCCGAGCTGACCGGCACCGAGATGGTGCTGCCGATGAACTCCGGCGCGGAGGCGGTCGAATCCGCGCTCAAGGTCGCCCGCAAGTGGGCCTACGAGGTCAAGGGCGTGCCGGACGGGCAGGCCGAGATCGTGGTCGCCGGGTCTAACTTCCACGGCCGCACCACGACGATCATCTCGTTCTCCACCGACGAGTCCGCGCGCGCCGGGTTCGGGCCCTACACCCCGGGGTTCACGGTCGTGAAGTACGGCGACGCGGCTGCCCTGCGCGACGCGATCACTGAGCGCACCGCAGCGGTGCTGCTGGAGCCGATCCAGGGCGAGGCCGGGGTGCTGGTGCCGCCGGAGGGGTACCTGGCCGAGGCGCGCCGGCTGTGCGACGAGGCCGGGACGCTCCTGATCGCCGACGAGATCCAGTCCGGGCTGGCCCGCACCGGCACGCTGCTCGCGCTGGAGCCGAGCGGAGTGCGCGCCGACCTCTACACGCTGGGCAAGGCGCTGGGCGGCGGGATCCTGCCGCTGTCCGCGGTGGTCGGCCGCCGGGACGTGCTGGGGGTGCTGAAGCCGGGCGAGCACGGCTCGACCTTCGGCGGCAACCCGCTGGCGTGCGCGGTCGGCCGGGCGGTGATCAAGCTGCTGTCCACAGGCGAGTTCCAGGCGCGATCGGTGGAGCTGGGCGCACGCATGCACGCGCGGCTCGGAGAACTGGTCGGGCACGGGCTGGCCGAGGTCCGCGGCCGCGGCCTGTGGGCGGGCATCGACATCACGCCGGGCGGGCTCTCCGGCCGCGAGGCGTGCGAAGCCCTGGCCGCGAAGGGGCTGCTGGCGAAGGAAACCCACGGCGCGACCCTGCGGCTGGCGCCACCGCTGGTCATTTCGGAGGCCGATCTAGACCGCGGGCTGGACATCCTGGAGGAGGTCCTGGCCGACTGACCTCCGCCGTGGCACTCGCGAGCGCGAGCGTGGAACTCGCCGGCGGGAGCGGGGGGCGTGGGCGCGGGGAAACCGTCCGCCGCTGCCATACGTTGTGCAGGCAACGGAGGGAGCAGGGGATGGAACGGGCACTGGTGCCGGGTGAGCTGAGCGATCCGGAGGAGCTGCACGCGCGGGGCCGGGAGCTGGGGGCACGCACGCCATCGACGGCGCACGACCACGCGGCCGCCGGCGAGCACCGGCCGTCGGTCGCCGACTTCGTCGAGCACAGCAACGCCGGGCGTCTCGGCGACCTGGTCCCGCTGCGGATCGGGCGCATGATCGCCTCCCCGTTCGCGTTCTTCCGCGGCGCGGCCGGGCTGATGGCCGCGGACCTGGCCGGCACCCCGCACAGTGGACTGTCCGCCCAGATCTGCGGTGACGCGCACGCCGCCAACTTCGGCCTGTACGGCACGCCGGAGGGGCAGATCGTCATGGACGTCAACGACTTCGACGAGACCATCCGCGGGCCGTGGGAGTGGGACCTCAAGCGCCTCGCCGCGAGCCTGGTGCTCGCCGGGCGCGAAGGCGGCGTGTCCGAAGAGGACTGCCGGGACGCGGCCGAGGACGCGGTGAAGTCCTACCGGCGCGTGGTGCGCCAGCTCGGCGAGGCGTCGTTCCTGCGCTCGTGGAACGCGCTCGCCGACGCGGACGCGCTGTCCAAGGTGAAGGCACACGACCTCGCCGACGAGTTCAGCGAGGCCGCCGAGAAGGCGCGCCGCAACACCAGCGCCCGCGTCGTGGCGAAGTGGACCGAGCGCATCGACGACCACACCACCGGCCTGAGCCACCACCGGTTCGTCGAGGACCCGCCGGTGCTGCGGCACGTCGACGAGGCGACCGCGAACGCCGTGGCCGACGGGCTGGTGTCCTATGTGCACACCCTGCGCGAGTCGCGGCGTAACCTGATCGCCCGCTACCGCATCGCCGACGTCGCCTTCCGCGTCGCCGGTACCGGCAGCGTCGGGTTGCGCAGCTACGTCGTGCTGCTGCACGGCAACACCGACGAGGACCTGGTGCTGCAGGTCAAGGAGGCCCGCCCGTCCGCGCTCACCCCGTACCTCCCGGAGCACCGCACCGAGCACGAGGGCCAGCGCATCGTGCACGGCGCCCGCCTGGTGCAGGCCGAGACGGACATCCTGCTCGGCTGGACCACCATCGAGGGCAGGCCGTTCATCGTGCGGCAGTTCCGCAACATGAAAGGCGCGATCGAGCCGACCGAGCTGGGTGGCAAGGACCTCGACGACTACGGCCGCGTGGCCGGCGCGCTGCTCGCCCGCGCGCACATCCGCTCGGTCCACCCGCGACTGCTGGCGGGATACTTCGACGGTGACGACCAGCTCGACGAGGCCATCGGCCGCTACGCGGTGCGCTACGCCGACCAGACCGAGTCCGACCACGCCGAGCTGGTCACGGCGGTCAAGAACGGCCGCTTCCCGGCGGTCACGGACTGACGCGTGAGGTGGGCCGTCGTCGCCGTGTGCGCGGCGGCCGCACTGGCGATCGGCGTCCCGTTCGCGGGCGACACGACCGCGAGTGGCCCCGACGCGACGGTCACCGCGTGGATCGACGGCGCGTTCGGCGGGCAGCCCGCGCTGCTGCGCCTGTTCGTGCTGCCCACCGAACCGGTCGTGCTGCTGCCGCTGGTCGCGATCGTGGTGCTCGCCTGCGCGCTCGGCCGCCGCTGGGACGCGGTGGCGCTCGCGGTGCTGGGCGTCGCCGCGCCGGTCGCGCTCAACACCTGGGTGCTCAAGCCGCTGTTCGACCGGATGAAGTCCGACTACCTCGCCTATCCGAGCGGGCACACGGTCAGCACGGTCGCCACGCTCACCGTGCTGGTGCTGCTCGCCCGGCCCGGGATCGCCCGAGCCGTCACCGTCGCCGTGGGTGCGGTGATCCTCGTCGTCGCGGGCATCGGGCTCGTCGGGCTGGGCTACCACTACCCGACCGACGTGGCGGGCGGCGCGTGCTTCGCCGTCGCCGTGGTGGTGGCGCTCAGCTCACCGACGCGGCGTCTCGCGCCAGCGCGGTCAGCCGGCTCACCGCCCGCAGGTACTTCTTCCGGTAGCCCCCCTGCAGCATCTCCTCGGTGAACAGCTCCCCGAGCGACCCGCCGGAGACGACCACCGGGATGGCCCGGTCGTAGAGCCGGTCGGCGAACGCGACCAGCCGCAGCGCCACGTTCTGGTCCGGCGCCGGCCGCACACCCCGGATGTGCACGACCGACACGCCGTCGACGAGACGGCCGTAGCGGGACGGGTGCAGCTTCGCCAGGTGCGCGCACAACGCGTCGAAGTCGTCGAGCGTCGCGCCCTCGCGGCCCTCCGCCGACGCGAGCAGCGTCTCCTCATCCACTGGCGGCGGCGCGTCCGGCAGGCCGCGGTGCCGGTAGTCCGGCCCGTCCACCCGCACCACCGAGAACCGCGACGACAGCGACTGGATCTCGCGCAGGAAGTCCTCGGCCGCGAACCGGCCCTCGCCGAGCTTGTCCGGCAGCGTGTTCGACGTCGCCGCGACGTACACGCCGGCGTCGGTCAGCTCCCGCAGCAGGCGGGTGACCAGCATCGTGTCGCCCGGGTCGTCCAGCTCGAACTCGTCGATGGCGAGCAACCGGTGCTCGGACAGCCGCCGCACCGCCTCGGCGAAGCCGAGCGCGCCGACCAGGTGGGTCAGCTCGACGAACGTGCCGTAGGCCTTGGGCGAGGGCGCGTCGTGCCAGGTGGAGGCGAGCAGGTGGGTCTTGCCGACGCCGAACCCGCCGTCCAGGTAGAGGCCCTGCTTGCCCGGTGCGGGCGCCGAGCCGCCGCCGAACAGCGACCGCAGCTTGGACTTCTTCGGCGCCGCCTTCTCGATGCGCGCCGCGAACGCCGAGCACGACTCCACCGCCTGCGCCTGGCTGGGCTCGTCGGGGTTCGGCACGTAGGTGGCAAACCGCACGGCGTCGAAGCGCGGCGGCGGCACGAGGGCGGCGATCAGCTCGTCCGCTCCCAGCTCGGGCTGCCGGTCGGTGAGGTGCGCGGGCATTGCAAGAGCGTAACCGCGGCGCGCAGCGCCTCCGTTGAGGGTGGTGGTGGGCGACGGGCGGGCTATCGGCAGCACCGCGCCGCGCCCGAACTGTCACCGTCTGATGTGATGGAGATCGTGCGCAGCCTGTGGCCCGAACCCCTCGACGACGTGACCGACGACGACCTGGACCGGATCTACGGCTACCCGGAGGACCTCGACCGGCCGTTCGTGCAGGCCAACTTCACCTCCTCCGCCGACGGCGCCTCGACGCTGGAAGGCCGGTCCGAGGGCCTGTCCGGCCCCGCGGACAAGCGGATCTTCTTCCACGGCCGCCTGCTCGCCGACGTCGTGCTGGCCGGCGCCGGCACCGTGCGCGCGGAGAACTACCGCGGCGCCCGCACCACCCCCGAACGGCGTGAGCGCCGGGCCCGGCTCGGGCTCGCCGAGGTCCCGCCGATCGCCGTGGTCACCGGCAGCGCCCGGCTCGACCCGGCGGCGCCGCTGTTCACCGACACGACGGTGCCGCCGATCGTCATCACCACCGAGCACGCCCCAGCGGACCGGCGGAAGGCGCTCGCCGACGCGGGCGCGGACCTCCTCATCGCGGGCGCGGAGACCATCGACCTGCGGCTGGCGCTGGACGGACTGGCCGACCGGGGGCTGCTCCGGGTCAACTGCGAGGGCGGCCCGCACCTGTTCGGCGAACTGGTCGCCGGGGACCTGGTCGACCAGCTGTGCCTGACCGTCGCGCCGCTGCTGGCCGGTGGCGGCGCGGACCGCATCGCGATCGGCCGCATGGCCAGCGAGGCGCGGGACATGGATCTGGCGTCGATCCTGGTCGAAGACGGTTTCACGATGCTGCGGTACCGCCGTCGCCTCTAAAGTGGGCGCATGCTGCCGCTGACCCCGCCGATCCAGCCGATGCTGGCGAAGCCGGCGAAGTCGATCCCGGACTCCGACGAGCTGCTCTTCGAACCGAAGTGGGACGGCTTCCGCTGCCTCGTCTTCCGCGACGGCGACGAGCTGACCCTGCAGTCGCGCGCCGGGAAGCCGCTGAACCGGTACTTCCCGGAGGTGCTGGCGCAGCTGCCGCCGCGGCTGCCGGAGCGGGTGGTGCTGGACGGCGAGCTGGTCGTCGGCCGCGAGGGACACCTGGACTTCGACGCGCTGACCGAGCGGATCCACCCGGCCGAGTCCCGCATCCGGCTGCTCGCCGAGCAGACGCCGGCCACGTTCGTCGCGTTCGACCTGCTCGCACTGGGCGACGAGGCGTTCCTCGGCGAGCCGACCAGCGCGCGGCGGGAGCGCCTGGCGAAGCTCGCCGGGCAGGACCTGAACATCACGCCGGCCACCACCGACCCGGCGACCGCTCGGCACTGGTTCGAGCTGTTCGAGGGCGCCGGGCTGGACGGGGTCATCGGCAAGCCGCTGGACGCCGGGTACGAGCCGGGCAAGCGGATCATGATCAAGTACAAGCACTCGCGCACCGCCGACTGCGTGGTGGCCGGGCTGCGGTGGCACAAGGATTCCACGCCCGGGGAGGCGGTCGGCTCGCTGCTGCTCGGGCTGTACGACGACAACGGCGTGCTGCACCACCCCGGTGTCGTGGGGTCGTTCCCGGTGAAGCGGCGCAAGGAGCTGGCGGCCGAGTTCGCCGGCCTGATCACCGACGGCAGCGGGCACCCGTGGCTGGAGGGCACCACCGAGGGGCAGCGCCTGCCCGGCGGCATCACGCGGTGGCGCTCCACCGAGCAGCCGTGGGTGCCGGTGCGGCCGGAACGGGTCGTCGAGGTCGCCTACGAGCACACCGAAGGCGGCCAGCCGTCGCGGTTCCGGCACACCGCGCAGTTCATCCGGTGGCGCCCGGACCGCGAGCCGGAGTCGTGCACGTACGCCCAGCTGGAGGAGGTCGCCCGCTACGACCTGGACGCCGTCTTCCACGGCGAGGTCAAGCGGACCCGCTGATGGCAGGCCGGGTGGAACGGCACGCGCTGCGGAGCCGGGGACGGCTGGTTGTGGCACCGCAGCCCGCTGTGGCGGGAGAAGATCTGGGCCGCCATGCGGGAGGTCATGGCGGCCGAGGGCGACCGCAACGCCCGGGACGGCCGGGATCTGCCGTGGGTGGTCACCTTTGACCCTCCTGGACGCCCGGCCCGAGCTCGTGGCCCGCTACGACCGGCGCGAACTGCGCGAGATGCTGCTGAGCGCGGTGGACGAGCCCGGCGTGCCGTACGTGGCGGCCGCCGCCCGCCACGTGCTGGACCGGCTGTCCGCCGAACCCGCCCCGCCGGTGTCCCCGCGGACGTCCGCGCCCCGCCACCACACGCCCGGCGGAACCGGGACCGCGGGCTCCGGCGGGTTCAGCGCGGGCGGGTTCACCGCCCACGGCGCCTGAGCGCACCGACCCCGCTCACCACGGGCAAACGGGCGTCGTGCGAACCTCGGGGGCGAACACGCACCAAGGGAAAGAGGAACGTCGTGCCGCGCCGTGGTCTCGTGCTCGCTGTGCTGCTGCCGGCCCTCCTCGCCGGCTGCACGGCGGGGCCGTCGAAACGGCCGCCGGTCGTGGAGAACGACGAGCCGGTGTCCTCCGCGCCGGCCAGCTCCGCCACGGAGGTGCCGCTGCCGCCGCTGACCGAGCCGCGTTCGCCCGCGCTCGACTGGACCGACTGCGACGCCCAGACCCGCAACCGCCTCGGCGCCGAGGCGCCGGGCTACCTGCGGTTCAGCTGCGGCACCGTGATGTCCACACTGGACAACCCGGCGCTGCCGGGCCGCGTGCAGACGCGCGTGTCCGTCCTCAAGGCCGGCCACGGCGCGATCCCGCTGGTCGTGGTCAACGACGTCGCGGGCGAGCCCGGCACCCTCTACGCCGCGCGGCTCGCGTCGACACTGCCGCCCGCGCTGCTGCAGCGGTTTTCGCTGATCGGGGTGGACCGGCGCGGCACCGGCGAGTCCGACCCGCTGTCGTGCGTGCCCGAGGACACCCGCAGCCAGCTGCTCAACCAGGACCCGGCCGACGACGACCTCGAACCGCTGCTGGACGCCGCCCGCAAGGCCGGGCAGCAGTGCGCGATCGACCTCGGCGGCGCACAGCAGTCCTTCGACAGCTGGCGCACCGCCGGCGACCTCGAAGAAATCCGCGGTGAGCTGGGTGTGCCGAAGCTGCACGCGCTCGCCCACGGCGAGGGCTCGCAGGTGCTCATCTCCTACGCCGCCCGGTTCCCGGACCGCGTCGGCCGGTTCGTGATGGACGGTATCCCGGACCCGTCCAGCGACACGGTCACGGTGCTCGGCGACCTGGCCGCCGCGCAGCAGGCCACCCTCGACGCCTACGGCCGCGCCGTCGGCCAGGACGCGGCCGCGACGGTGAACGCCGTGGTGGAGCGGCTGCGCGCGGCCCCGCAGGTCCTGCCGGGCGGTGCGGTGTTCGGCGCGGGCACGGCACTGCGGGCCGTGGTCACCGGGCTCGCCGACCGCGCCCGCTGGAGCGAGCTGGCCGGCGCGCTGGACGCCGGCCGCGGTGGCGACGTCCGCGGGCTCGCCGCGTTCGTCTCGCCGATGCTCAACGGCTCGGACGTCGCGCCGTCCCGCCTCGACGCCACGCTGGCCACCGAGTGCAACGACACCGTCGTGCGGATGCCCGCCGACCAGATCGCCGGGCTGACCACGCAGCTGCGCGGCCGCTACCCCGTCTTCGGCGGGCTGGTGACGCAGCGGCTCGCGTGGTGCCTGCCCTGGCCGGCGCGCACCGAGTCGCTGCCGACGCTGGGCACGTCCGGGTTGCCGCCGGTCCTGGTCACCAGCACCCTGACCGACCCGGGCACGCCGGAAACCGGCACGGTGCGGGCGGCGCAGCAGATACCGAGCGCGGTGCGCGTCGCGTGGCAGGGCGCCGGGCACGGGGCGCTCGGCTCACCGTGCGCGGCCGAGGCGGTGCGGGCGTTCCTGGTCGACGGGAAGGTCCCCGCCGACGGCACGCTCTGCCCCGCGTAGGGGACCCTGCGCGGCCCCCGTTTAGGCTTGTCCTCCATCCGCCGGACCACTGAGTACTGGGAGTGACTGTGCCGTCTTCCGCGGTCGAGACGCCGGCTGTGGCGCCGGCACCCCGGGACAGCGCACGACGACCGATTCCCTGGATCGCCGTCTGGCCGGTCCTCGTGCTGGGCGCGGTCGCCGGTTTCTGGTACGTCAGGGAGGTCCTGGCCCAGCTCCCCGCGCTGCTGCACCTGCTGGACCTGGGTGTGTACCGGATCGCGGGCGAGCGCGTGCTGGACGGCGTGTCGGTCTACGACACGCCGCTGCTCGGCAACATCCGCGGGCAGTGGGAGTTCGTCTACACCCCGTTCGCCGCGCTGCTGTTCGTGCCGCTGGCGCCACTGAAGGGTGAACTCTTCACGTGGGTGGGCGCGCTCGGTGACTACGCGATGCTGGCCGCCGGGGTGTGGGCGGCGCTGTCGCTGCTGCGGTTCCGGCGCGACGTGCGGCTCGTGTTGTTCAGCCTGCCGGTCGCGGCGCTGCTCATGTGGTGCGAGCCGGTGCGCGAGACGATGGCGTTCGGGCAGGTCAACATCCTGCTGATGACGCTGGTGCTGCTCGACTTGGCGCTGCCCGACTCGTCGAAGGTCAAGGGCGTGCTGATCGGCATCGCCGCGGGGATCAAGCTGACGCCCGCGTTCTTCGTGCTGTACCTGCTGGTGACGCGCCGGTACCGGGCGGCGATCGTCGCGATGGGCACGTTCGTGGTCACCGTGGCCGTCGGGTTCGCCTTCCTGTGGCACGACTCGGTGACGTTCTGGTCCGGCGCGTTCATGGACCCGACGCGGGTCGGCGTGCCGGAGAACCCGTCGAACGAGTCGCTGCGCGGGTTCTTCGCGCGGGCGACCGGGGTGACCGGCGGGATGCAGATCGTGTGGCTGCTCGTCGCGGCCGCGACCGCCGTGGTGTGCCTGCTGCTGGCGCGGCGGCTGGCCGCGCGCGGCGAGGAACTGGTGGCGGCGACGCTGTGCGGCCTGGCGACGACGGCCGTGTCGCCGTACAGCTGGGTGCACCACTGGGTGTGGCTGGCGATGCTGCTCATCTGCCTGGGCAACCTGGCGTTCCGCGGGTCGGTGCTGGGATGGATCGGGCTGGTGGGCGCGGCGCTCATCACGTCCGGCGGGGTGCTGCCGCTGATCGGCTTCGAGGCGGACACGGTGCTGGCGTTCAAACCGGCAGGGCTGGAGTGGCTGTTCCAGAACGCCTACATCTGGCTCACGTTCGCGGTGTTCCTGGCGGTCGCGCTGTACTACCGGAGCCCGAAGAACCCGGCGGCGCTGCCCGCGGAGACCGCCTCCGCCAGCAGCCGGTAGGACTCCAGCATCTCCGCGCGGTCGTACGTGCTGGTGGTCACCAGGACCTCGTCCGCGCCCGTGCGCTCCACCAGCCCCTCCAGTGCCGCGGCCGCTTCGGCGGGGGTGCCGGCGATCTGCCCCTCCCTGGCCTCGTCGAAGTAGCGGCGTTCGCGGTCGGTCATCGGCCCCGCCAGGATCGCCGCCGCCGGGCGCAGGGGCGGGAACACGCCGTGCGTGCGCGACCACGCCGACGACCGCGCCTCCGGCACCAGCAACCGCTCCGCGGCCGCCCGCGTCTCGGCCACCGCGATCGTCGCCGAGACGATCACGTACGGCGCCGGGCAGCGGACGGACGGGACGAACGACTCCCGGTAGCGGCCGATCGCCTCGATCATGCGCGCCTCACCGCGCACGGCGCCGATCACCAGCGGCAGCCCCAGCTCGGCGGCCAGGTCCGCGCCCGCCCCGGTGGCCAGCAGGAACGCCGGGACCGGCTGCCCCTCCGCCGGGAACGCGTGCACGCCGGGGTACTCGCCCTGCGTGCCGTCGAGGTAGCCGAGCAACAGCCGCACCTGCTCACCGAACCGGTCGGCGTCGTCCTTGCCGTGGCCGAGCGCGCGCCGCACGCCGCCGGTGAACCCGACCGACCGGCCCAGCCCCATGTCGATGCGGCCCGGGTGCAGCGCCTCCAGCACACCGAACTGCTCGGCCACGACGAGCGGCTGGTGGTTGGGCAGCATCACCCCGCCGGTGCCGACGCGGATGGTCGAGGTGGCGTCCGCGACCGCGGCGGCCAGCACCGTGGGCGCGGATCCGGCCACGCCCGGCACGCTGTGGTGCTCGGACACCCAGAACCGGTGGTAGCCCAGCGCCTCGGCCTGCCGCGCGAACGCCACGGTCTCCCGCAGCGCCTCGGCGTGGGTGCCGCCTTCGCGGGTGCGGGACCGGTCGAGCACGGACAGCTTCACGCCTTGGTCAACACGCCGGCCCCGGCGCCTGTTCCGCCTCCAGCAGCGTCGCGGTGATCGCCCGGACCGTGCTGAGCGCGGGCACCGCCAGCAGCGCCCCGATCACCCCGGCCTGCTGCACGCCGACGGCGATCGCCAGGATGACCGCGACCGGGTGCAGCCGCACCGCCCTGCTGGTGATCACCGGCTCCAGCACGTTGCCCTCCAGTTGCTGCACGGCGATCACGATCAGGACGACCAGCAGCGCGGTGAACGGCCCCTCGGCGACAAGCGCGACGAGCGCGGCGAGCAGGCCGGTGACGAACGCGCCGATCATCGGCACGAACCCGCCGAGGAACACCAGCGTCGCCAGCGGCACCACGAGCGGCACCCCGGTCGCCCACAGCCCGACGCCGATCCCGACGGCGTCCACCGCCGACACGATGATCAGCGCGTACATGAACGCCGTGAGGTCGTGAAAGGCCCGCTTGCCCGCGGCGTCCACCCGGCGGCGGGCAGGCCCGCGAAACGGCAGGGTGAGGAACCGCCAGATCCGCTCGCCGTCGTAGAGCACGAAGGCCAGGACGAAGACCGCCAGTGCCAGTCCGGTGAGCACCGATCCGAGCGTGGCGAACGCGTTCCACGCGCCGGTCGCCAGCGCCTGCTGGTTCGCCGCCACCCACTCCCGCGCCTGGGTCGCCACCTGGTCCAGCTGCTCCGGGCGCACCCCCACCGAGCCGAGCCAGCCGCGCAGCTCCTGGTAGCTCCCGCCGAGCTGGGTGCGCAGGTCGGGCAGGCTGTCCACCACCGTCTTGACCACGAACCACAGCACCGCGCCGACCGCGGCCACCCCGCCGACCAGGACGACCGCCGTCGCCAGCGCCCTCGGCACGTGGTTACGCGCCAGCCAGGTCACGGCCGGCGCGAGCAGCGCGGCGAGCAGCAGCGCGAGCGCGACGGGGATCACCACGACGGCGAGCGCGGCCAGCACCCGGGCGAGCACCCACAGCGCGGCGGCGACGACCAGCAGTTGCGCGCACACGACGGCGGAGCGGTGGAGCAGCCGGCCCGTGGCCCGGTTCTGGGTCATCCTGCACCGCCATCCCCGCGCGGCCCGTCACCCCTCCGGCCGCGCCCTGCTCGGCTGCACGCGCTTCGGTTCACCTGGCATTTTCGGATAGTCCGGCGGGTACGGCATCTCGCCGAGCCCGTGGTCCCGCTCGTCGCGGGCGTACCACTCCAGCGCCGTCTCCAGGCCGAACGCCTCGTCGTCGATCGCGGCGTGCGGGTCGCCGTGCCCGGCCAGCCAGTCTGGCACCGTGAGCACGTCGAAGTCGTCCGGGTCGGCCTCGGGCAGCTGCTCCCAGGTCAGCGGCGTCGACACCGTCGCCCGCGGGGTGCCGCGCACCGACCAGGACGAGGCCACGGTCCGGTCCCGCGCCGCCTGGTTGTAGTCGAGGAACACGCGGCCGCCACGCTCCTCCCTCCACCACGCGATCGTGGCGAGGTCGGGCAGGCGTCGCTCCACCTCGCGGCCCAGCGCGATCACCGCGTGCCGCACGTCGACGAAGTCCCACTCCGGCCGGATCCGGACCAGCACGTGCACCCCGCGCCCGCCGGAGGTCTTCGGGTACCCGGTCAGCCCGGCGTCCGCCAGCACCTCCCGCACCACCAGCGCGACCCGCACCGCGTCGCCGAACCCGGAGCTGTCCGACGGGTCCACGTCGATCCGCAGTTCGTCCGGGTGGTCCACGTCGGACCGCCGGACGGGCCACGGGTGGAAGTCGAGCGTGCCGAGGTTGGCCGCCCACGCGAACACCGCCGCCTCGGTGGGGCAGACCTCGTCCGCGGTGCGCCCGGACGGGAACATGATCCGCGCGGTCTGCACCCATTCGGGCGCTCCCCGGGGGACCCGTTTGGCGTAGAACGGCTCGCCGGAAACCCCGTCGGGGAACCGTTTCAGCGTCGTCGGCCGCTCCCCGACCGCCCGCAGCAACGGCTCCGCGACCGCGAGGTAGTACTCCACGACCTGCCGCTTGGTGATCCCGCGCTCCGGGAAGTACACCTTGTCCGGATTGGACACCCGCACCACACGGTCGCCGACCTGGTACTCGACCGCCTCACCACGTCCTGCCACCGGATCACCGTAGCCCCGCCGGGCCGGTTCCGCGCGTGCCTTACCGTGGACGTCGTGCCCCGCCGCCTGAAGATGGTCATCGCGCTCGTCCTGCTCGCCGGGGCGGTCGTGGCGGCGTTCACACTCCCCGTGCCGAGCCCCGCGGAACTGCGCAACTGGGCCGCGGGCGCCGGTCCGGTGACGGCGCTGGTGTTCCTGGCCGCCTATTCGGTACTCACCGTCGCGCCCATACCCCGCACCGTGTTCAACCTCGCGGCCGGGCTCCTGCTGGGTGACGTGCTCGGCATCGTGGTGGCCATCACGGCGACCGCCGTGTCCGGCGCGCTCGGCTTCGGCCTGGCCCGCCTGGTCGGCCGCGACCTCGTCTCCCGCCACCTGGAACGGAAAGTGGTGCGCGCGGTCGACGAGCGGCTCGCCGACGGCGGTGTGCTCGCGGTAGCGTCGCTGCGGCTGATCCCGCTGGTTCCCTTCGCGCCACTGGGATACTGCTGCGGGATCCTCTCCGTGCGGTTCCGCCCGTACCTGGCCGGGACCGTCCTCGGCAGCCTGCCCGGCACGATCGCGGTGGTGGTGCTGGGCGACGCGCTCACCGGCGGCACGCCGCCCGCGCTGCTCGCCTGCTACGGTGCCTTCGCACTCGCCGGGGCCCTTGGCCTGGCCCGAATCGCCCGCGGGACTGCTTACGCCGGGCGCACCGGGCAGCCCGCTACACTCGACCCGGTGCGCGAGGAGATCGTTCGCGCTGAGCCAACCCAGCACTTGCGGAGAGTTTCCGAGGAGTAGTCCCATCGACACCGGTCAGCTGATCGCAGGGCACTATCGCCTCGTTGAGCACATCGGCAGCGGCGCCATGGGTGTCGTGTGGCGCGCGGTCGACGAGCGCCTCGAGCGTTCCGTGGCGGTCAAGCAGATCCTCGCTCAGCCGGGCATGTCCGAAGCCGAGCGCAACAGCATGCGGCAGCGTGCCATGCGCGAGGCGAAGAACGCGGCGCGCTTCCAGCACCCGAACGCCATCGTGGTGTTCGACATCGCCGAGCACGGCGGTGATCCGTGCCTCGTCATGGAGTACCTGCCCTCGCGCAGCCTCTCCGCGGTGATCGCCGAGCAGGGCACCCTGCCGCTGGCCGAGGTCGCGCGCATCGGGCACCAGGTCGCCTCCGCGCTGGTCGTCGCGCACCGGGCCGGCATCGTGCACCGGGACATCAAGCCGGCGAACATCCTGATCGACGACAACGGCACCGCGAAGATCACCGACTTCGGCATCTCGCGCGCGGCGGGCGACCTCACGCTCACCCAGACCGGCCTGATCGGCGGCACCCCGGCCTACCTCGCGCCCGAGCTGGCGCGCGGCTCCGACCCGGCGCCGGCCTCCGACGTCTTCTCCCTCGGCGCGACGCTCTACCACGCGCTGGAGGGTCAGCCGCCGTACGGCAACAGCTCCAACCAGCTGGCCCTGCTCTACACGGCGGCGAACGGGCAGGTCATCCCGCCGCGCCAGTCCGGGAAGGCGACCGCGCTGCTGATGAGCCTGTTGCGGGTCGAGCCGGAGGAGCGGCCGACCATGCTGGAGGCCCGCGACCGGCTGGCCGCGCTGGCCAACGGCGAGAACGACAGCAAGGAGGGCACGCTGGTGTCGCCGCCGCTGTTCGGCAGCGGCCGCCAGCCCGCGTCCGTGGCGGCCGACGCGCCGCCGCCCCCTCCGCCCGGCGAGCGCCCGCCGTGGCAGCGCACCGGCGCCGCCACCGCCGCGCCGCCCGCCCCGCCGCAGCGCAGCCCGCGCAACCCCACTGCCGCGTTCATCCCGCCGCCGAAACCGCCCCAGCAGGCCAAGCAGTCCCCGCTGAAGCGCAAGGGCGTGCTGGCCGGCTCTGCGGTGGCCGTGGTCGCCGTGGTCGTGGTCGTGGTGATCGTCCTGCTCAACGGCGGCGACAAGACGAACGGCGGCGCGTCGCAGGCCAACGCGGGCGGCACCACGGCCCCCACCTCCGCGCCGCCCAGCACGCCCAGCAGCGCCGCCCCGGCCGACCTCGGCCAGACGGCCAACACCGGTTCGGTGGACTTCGGCTCGGCGGGCCAGGTGGTCAAGGCCTACCTCGACGGCTCGGGGTCGCCCCAGGCGTGGGGCCTGCTCACGCCGGCCGCGCAGGCCGTGTTCGGCAGCCAGCAGGCGTTCCAGCAGTACTGGGACGAGCACGAGATCGAGGGCTACAACTCGATCCGCGCGGACAAGGGCGCCAACGCCGACGGTTCCGCCGACATGTCCGTATCCATCGACGGGGTCGGCCGCGTGTCCTGGCGCGTCGTCAACACCCCGGGCGGGCTGCGGATCGACGCGAACACCAAACTCGGCTGACCTACCCTGGTCGGTATGACCGAAAGCGGCCGCAACCCGCGCTTCGACGACGACCTGGTCGGGCTCGACCCCGACGATCCGGAGGCCCAGGCGTTCGCGCGGCACCTGGACCGGATGCAGCGGTGCGAGCCGGGTTTCACGGTCGAGGGCACGCTGCACAACGTGGCGGAGTTCGCGGAGTCCAGCACCCGGGTCGGCGGGCTGCGGTGGTGGATCGCGGCCACCATCGTGGTGCTGCTGGTCCTCGGGGTGATCGTCGCCTCGTGGGACATCGTGGTACGGGCCGTGCAGTGGCTCGCCGAGTAGCCTGAACCATATGAAACCTCGCATGGAACCTGTCGTGGGAGCCACCCCGAAGGTGGTCAAGTCGGACCAGGAGTGGCGCGAGCAGCTCTCCCCCGAGGAGTACGCCGTGCTGCGCCAGGCGGGCACCGAGCGGCCGTTCACCGGCGAGTACACCGACACCAAGACAACCGGCATCTACGAGTGCCGCGCGTGTGGCGCCGAGCTGTTCCGCAGCGACACCAAGTTCGAGAGCCACTGCGGCTGGCCGTCGTTCTTCGACCCGTCCTCCTCGGACGCCGTGCTGCTGCGCGAGGACCGGTCGCTGGGCATGGTGCGCACCGAGGTGCTGTGCGCGACCTGCCACAGCCACCTCGGCCACCTCTTCGAGGGCGAGGGCTACCCCACGCCGACCGACCAGCGGTACTGCATCAACTCGATCTCCCTGCGCCTGGTGCCCGCCGAGTAAACCCGCGCCGGGACACGCACCCGCCCGCTACCCTGCGGGCGTATGGGGGCGTACTGGGGGCTGACCGCCCGGGAGTTCGCCGCGCTCTACGCGGCGGTGGTCGTGGTGGTCGGCCGGACACCGCCGTCCACGCGGATCCACCGGCGCCGGACGAGGTCTGCGAGCACAGGTCCGGCACCATGGGAGCCGCTCGCCGTCGCGGTGGTGCTGGCGGTGTCGTTCTGGCGCGGCCTTGCCACCGCGCGGACCCCTACGCCTGCACCTGGCGGACAGCCCGCGGATCGGGGAGCTCGTGCGCGGGCTCGCGGCCCGCGGGCTGGTGGTGCCGCCCGGTGACGCGTCCAGCATCCGCAGCGCGGCCCGGGTCTTGCTGGTCGGGTTCGTGGTCAGCACCTTCTTCGGCGGTTACGCGGTGACCGCGATCCCGGTGATGCCGGCCGGTGTGCTCGTCCTCGGGGCGGCCGAACTCGTCCCGTCGCCGAGGCGCACCGTCGCCGGGAGCCGCCTGCTGCGGGGCGCCACAGTCGTGGGAACCACCACCGGGCCAGGTCCGTCGAACGGCCAAGTGCCGGGGTGGATTCGGAGGTGGCGGGGTGGCTGGTCCGGTGGTCCTGGCGGTCGGTGACGGGCCCGCGTTCTGGGGCCTGCCCGCTTCGACGTTCCTCCCGCTCTTCGCCACGCTGGTGGTGCTGCCCGTGGTGGTGCGCGCGTTCGGCTCGCGGCTGTTCAAGCGGCGCGGCGGCGGGCCGCACCACCCGCCGGGGCCGATCGAGCTGGGTTTCCTGGCAGGCGGCCCGGTGCGGGCGGCCGACACCGCGCTCGCCGACCTCGTGGAGCGGCAGCGGATCCGGGTGAGCAGCGCCGGGCGGCTGGCCACGACCGGCGGCCACGCCCCGGCCGACCGGCTGAGCGCGGCGGTGTGGACCGGTGTGCGCGACGGCCGCGGCACCTGGACCGTGCACGACCTGCGCGCGGCGATGCTCGGCCGCGCCGAGTTCGAGGAGCTGCGCGATCGGCTCGCCGGGGAAGGCCTCCTGGTCCCGCCCGGCGCGGTGCGCAACGTCCGGCGGCTGGCCACCCTCATGCTCTTCGCGGTCGTGGTCCTCGCGTTCCTGGCCTTCCCGGACGGCACGTTCGTGCTGGCGGTGATGCCGGCCGGGCTCCTCTGGGCGCTCACCGACCGGCGACGACGCGGCCCGGCGCGGACGACGACCGGCGACACCGCGCTGCGCACGGCGAGCGTGACCACCGGCGGGGCCGCGCACGCGGTGGCCGTCGGCGGCCTCGACCGCTACCCGGACACGGCGATCGCGCAGGCGCTGCTGTCGGCGCCGGCGCCGCGGAAGCCCCGTCGCCGCGGCGGCTGGTCCGGCTCGTCGGGCTACGGCTGCGGCTCGTCGGGCAGCTCCTGCGGGAGCGGTTCGTGCGGCAGCAGTTCATGTGGCGGAGGCAGCTCGTGCGGCGGGGGCGGTGGCTGCGGGGGTGGCGGCGGTGGTGACTGAGGGGTCGCTTACGCGGCGCGGCGGGCTCGACTGCGCCGATGGTGGAGGTGATTGCGGTGGCGGTTGACCGGCTGGGTGTGGGCATCGGGTGGCGGCCGGAGATCGACCTGTCGATCGCGCGGCTGCCGGGTGTGGAGTGGGTCGAGGTGATCGCCGAGAACCTGCACCCGGGCCGCCTGCCCGCGGCGCTGGTGGAGCTGCGGGAGCGAGGCCTGCCGGTGTTGCCGCACGCGGTGTCGTTGTCCCTGGGCGGGGCGGAGCCGCTGGACACGCGGCGGGTGGAACACCTCGCGGCGGTCGCGGACGAGCTGGACGCGCCGCTGGCCAGCGACCACGTGTGCTTCGTGCGCGCGGGCGGGCTGGACGCGGGGCACCTGGTGCCGCTGCCCCGCACGCGGGAGGCGCTGGACGTGCTGGTCGAGAACGTGCGGCTGGCGCAGTCGATCGTGGGCAGGCCGTTCGCGCTGGAGAACATCGCCGCGTTGCTGGAGTGGCCGGACGCCGAGATGAGCGAGGCCGCGTTCCTGGCCGAGCTGACGTCGCGGACCGGGTGCCTGCTGATCGTGGACGTGGCGAACCTGTACGCGAACGCGCGGAACCTGGGCGCGGACCCGGTGGAGTTCCTGGACGAGGTGCCGTTGGAGCGGGTGGCGTACGTGCACGTCGCCGGGGGCGTCGAGGTCGACGGCATCTACCACGACACGCACACCCACCCGGTGCTGCTGGAGGTGCTCGACCTGCTGACCGACCTGCGGCGCCGCACGGAGCCACCCGGGGCACTCCTGGAACGCGACGGCGCCTACCCACCGGACGACGAGCTGGCCGCGGAACTGGCCGCGATCCGGGAGCGCCTGTGAGCAGCCGGGACGGGCTCGCCGCCCGGCAAGCCGGACAGCCGCACGCTCCGCGGGCCGCCATCCGGGAGCACCGGTGACCAGCCGGAAAGAACTCGCGGCCCGGCAGGCCGAGCTGCTGCGCGCCCCGCTGGCAGGCGGGCCTCCCCCGGCGGGCTTCGACGCCGACCGGGTGGCCGCCGAGGTGCTCGCCCTGCGGGCCAAGCGCCGCTCCATCGTCGCCGACCTGAGTCCCGACCTGGTCCGCACGCTCGGCGACCGGTTCCGCCCCCTGTTCGACGCCTACGCCGAGGCCACACCCCGCACCGACGGCGCCGGCTACCGCCAGGACGCCGCGAACTTCGCCACCTGGCTCGCCGACCGCGGCGAACTGCCCCGGCGGCGCTGGTGGTCCCGCTACACCCGCAACGCTAGTGCGCCGTGATGCCGCCGTCGACGACGATCTCCGCGCCCGTGACGAAGGACGACTCATCCGAAGCGAGGAACAGGATCGCCGCGGCGATCTCGTCCGGTGTGTGCCTGCCCGCTTCATCGGGGTGGGCTGGATGTCGGCCTGCTGGTCGCCCGCGGCGTCGAGGATGTCCTGGATCATCGGTGTCGCGATCACCCGGTCCCACGCGGCCTCGGCGGTGTCCTCGATGCCCGGCCAGTCCACGATTCCCGCGACGTTGACCAGCACCAGCACCAGCCGCGCCCCCTGCCGGGCATCCCGCTCCCTACCGCTGCTGCCATTACCTCCCGATCCTGCGGCGACCGGAGCGGGCCAGCCAGGGTGCGTTACTCCCAGGACGGCGCTAACGCCACTCCGCGGCCGAACTCCCCGGCAGCGGCGGCCCGGAAGTCCACATCGGACGCGGTACCAGCCCACCCGGACAAGTCACATACCGCACCGAGCCGAACCCGCTCCCGGTGTCGGCGAGGAACTCCGCGAAGTCCACAGTGGATCCACCGGGCGCCCGGTCCAGTCCGTCGAGCCACCGCCCCGTCCGGGCCAGTGCCAGGCGCACCCGCCGGCTGCCGCCCTCGACCGCCCGGTTCCGCAGGGCGATCATGGCGGCAGCGGCGGCCAGCCAGCCCGTCGCGTGGTCCAGCGCCTGCACGGGCAACGGCCGCGGCTCCTCGGCGCCCCAGGCGATCCCCGACGCCATCTGAACCAGGCTGTCGAACCCGCGCCGCCCCCGCCACGGGCCCTCCCAGCCCCACGCGTTCAGCTCCACCAGCACGATCCCGGGCCGCGCCGCCGCCAGCCGCTCCGCCGTGAACCCCAGCCCGGCCAGCGCGCCCGGCCGGAAGGATTGCAGCACGACATCCGCCGAACCGATCAGGCGCCACAATGCGGCACGCCCGGCTTCGGTGCGGAGGTCCAGGTGCGCCGAGCGCTTGCCCATCCCGGTGTCGATCACCAGCGGGTGCACGACCGGCAGGTGCGCGGCCCCGATGTGCAGGACGTCCGCGCCGTGCGCGGCCAGCACCCGGCCGGCGACCGGACCGGCGATCACGTGCGTCAGGTCCAGCACGCGCACCCCGCCCAGCGGCCGTGGCGACTCCGGCAACGGCCGCGCCGGGGCCGTCCCCAGCAGCTCCTGCACCACGAGCGGTCCGTCCAGCGCCCGCCCCATCGGGCTGTCCAGCCACTGCTCGCGGGTGCGCATCGCGGCCGCGGCCCCGCCCGAGGCGACCACCGCCTCCTGCACGTCCCACGCGTCCCGGGCGGCGACCGCCGGCGCCACCGCCGCCCGGTCCTCCGGCACCCCGAGCGCACGACACACCGCCGCCGCGTGGTGGGGGTAGTTGCAGTGCAGCCGGACCCAGCCGTCGGCCGCGCGGTAGTCACCGGACAGCGGCGCCCACGCGTCCCCGGGCGGCTTGCCGTCCACCCGCACCAGCTTCTCGCTGGAGAACGCCGCCGCGGCGTGCCGCGTGTCGACCGACACCGCACCGGGGTCGATTCCGCGCAGCCGCAACAATTCCGCGGCGGCCAGGGTGGCCGCGGCGACGCTCGTCGACGCGGCCGCCGCCACCCGGTACGGACCCGGCAGCACCGTTTCCGGGCCGGTGATCTCGACCGGGCCGGGCGCCTCACCGGTCAGGTCGCGCCACAGCGCGCCGAACACCTACGGCAGGTTCAGGATCAGCTCGGCCGGAACGACCTTCGTGCCGGTGTAGAACGGGATCTCCTCCCGCACGTGGCGCCGCGCCTCGGTGCCGCGCAGGTGACGCATCAGGTCGACGATGCGGTGCAGCTCGTCGGCCTCGAAGGCGAGGATCCACTCGTAGTCGCCCAGCGCGAACGACGCCACCGTGTTCGCGCGCACGTCCGGGTAGTCGCGGGCCTCCTTGCCGTGGTCGGCGAGCATCTTGCGGCGCTCGGCGTCCGGCAGCAGGTACCACTCGTAGGAGCGGACGAACGGGTACACGCAGACGTACTTGCGCGCCTCCTCCCCGGCCAGGAAGGCAGGGATGTGGCTGCGGTTGAACTCGGCGGGGCGGTGCAGCGCGAACTGGCTCCACACCGGCGTCGACACCCGGCCGAGTGGAGTGCGGCGGAACCCGGTGTACGCGGCCTGCACCTGTTCCGGGGTCTCGGCGTGCCACCAGATCATGTAGTCGGCATCGGCCCGCAGCCCGGCGACGTCGTAGACGCCGCGTACCACGACCCCCTTGCCCTCCAGGGCGTCGAGGTACTCGGTGGTCTCGGTCGCGGCTTGGCCGCGATCCTCGGGGAGCCGCCCCGGCTCGACCCGGAACACCGACCAGGCGGTGTAGCGGATGGTGTCGTTGAGCTCCTGATAGTTCAGCCGCGCCATGCCCCCATCTTGGCACTGCGCGGAAACCCGCTGCTAGCGCACCAGCTGTGAGGTGATGCGGGTCGCGGCCGCGGTGGCCGTCGCGATGCACGCCGGCACCCCGACGCCGTGCAGGGCGGCCCCGGCCAGCGCCAGCCCGGGCACCTCGGTGACGGCCCGCTCGGCGCGCTCGACCAGGTCGAGGTGGCCAGGCCCGTACTGCGGCAGCCCGCCGCCCCAGCGGGTCACCACGACGTCGATCGGCTCGGCGGTGATCCCGGTCAGCTCGGCGAGGTCGTCGCGCACCACGCGGACCAGGTCGTCGTCGTCGCGGTGCAGCGCACCAGGCTCGCGGAATCGGCCGACCGAGCCGCGGACCAGCACCGGGCCGGAGTCCAGGTGCGGCCACTTGCGGGTGGAGAAGGTGAAGGCCTTCGCGGCGAACGGCTCGCCGTCGGCGCGGCGTTCCCGTGCCCCGATCAGCACGCCGGACGCGTCCGGCAGCTCGGTGCCCGGCGGCAGGGCCATCGCCACGACCGCCATGGAGGCCAGCTCAACCTCGCCGAGCGCCGCCGACGCCGCCGGTGCGACACCGTCGAGCAGCTTGCGGGCCGCCGGCGCGGGCACCGCGAGCAGGACGGCGTCGGCGTCGATCAGCTCGTCGCCGACCTCCAGCTGCCAGCCGCTCTCCCGCCGCCGCAGCTCGGTGACCGGTCGTCCGAGGCGGATGTCCGGCTTGGCCAGCTCGACCAGCCGGTCGACGAGCGTGCCGAGCCCGTCGGGCAGGGTGCCGAACACCGGAGCGCTGCTGGGCTGGGATGGGATCAACCCGGCCGCCGCCGCGGTCAGCGAAGGTGCGCCGCGGTCGATCGCGGTGGCCAGGGCGGGGACGGTGGCGCGCAGGCCGAGGCCGTCGGCGCCGCCCGCGTAGACGCCGCCGAGCAGCGGGTCGACGAGCCGGTCGACGAGTTCGTCGCCGAAGCGCTCGCGCAGCAGGGCGCCCAGCGCGGTGTCGGACTCCAGCGTCACCGGGGGCAGGTCCGGCTCGGCGGCCACGCGCGCCCGGCCCTCGTCCGAGAGCACCTCCGCGACGGCGTCCGGCGAGCCCGGGATGCCCATCAGCGTCCGGCCGGGCAGCGGGGCGACGCGGCCGCCGGCGCGCACGGTCGAGCGGGCCTTCCCCGGGTGGACCAGGTCCAGCCCCAGCTCGGCGGCCAGCCCCACGCCTTCCGGGCGGCGGGCGAGGAAGGCCTCCGCGCCCACGTCGTAACGCACGCCCCCGACCTCGGCGGTGCGCAGCTTGCCGCCGAGGCTGTCCGTGGCCTCGACGAGGGTGATCGCCGCGCCGTCGCCGAGCGCGCCACGCAGCCGGTACGCCGCGACCGCGCCCGACAGGCCCCCGCCGACGACCGCGACGTGCATCAGCCCTCCAGGCTGTGGACGAGCTCGACGACGCGGGTCAGCACGTCGGGGTCGGTGTTCGGCATCACGCCGTGCCCGAGGTTGAAGATGTGCGCGGCGGCGGCGCGGCCCTCCCCGGCGATGCGCCGCACCTGCGCCTCGATCACCGGCCAGGACGCGTGCAGCAGCGCCGGGTCCAGATTGCCCTGCACCACCGGCACCGGCTCGCCCTGAGCGGTCAGCCGCCGCACCGCCTCGTCCAGCGGGACGCGCCAGTCGACGCCGACCACGTCGGCCCCGGCGTCGCGCATCGCGGACAGGATCTCGCCGGTGCCGACGCCGAAGTGGATGCGCGGCACGTCCAGGTCCGCGATCGCGCCGAGCACCCGTGCCGAGTGCGGCAGCACGAACTCGCGGTACTCGCGCAGGGTCAGTGCGCCGGCCCAGGAGTCGAACAGCTGCACCGCGTCGGCGCCGGCCTCGACCTGGCCGCGCAGGAAGGTCACCGCCATCTCAGCGAGCCGCCCGGCGAGGTCGTGCCACACCGCCGGCTCGGAGTGCATGAGGGCCTTGGTGCGCTCCCAGGTGCGGCTCGGGCCGCCCTCGATGAGGTAGGACGCGAGCGTGAACGGCGCGCCGGCGAACCCGATCAGCGGGGTCTCACCCAGCCGCTCGACCAGCAGCCGGGTGCCGTCCAGCACCGGCTCGAGCCGCTCGGGCTCCAGTACCGGCAGGCGGCGGACGGCGGCGGCGTCGCGCACCGGTTCGGTCACCACGGGGCCGGTGCCGGGCACGAGGTCGACGTCGATGCCCGCGGCGACCAGCGGCACCACGATGTCGCTGAAGAAGATGGCGGCGTCCACGCCGTGGCGGCGCACCGGCTGGAGCGTGATCTCGGCGATCATCTCCGGGTCGAAGCACGCCTTCATCATCGGCACGCCCTCGCGCAGCGCCCGGTACTCGGGCAGCGAGCGGCCTGCCTGGCGCATGAACCAGACGGGCAGCCGCGCGGGACGACGGCCGCGGGCGGCCGCCAGGAGGGGGGACCCGGCCAGGTCCCGGTGGGCCGTGCGTGGCCGCGACTGCGCAGTAGTGGACATCGTCAACCATGGTGCCACGCGGCCCCGGGGCCCCTTCCCTCGGCGCGTCTGCCGCCCGGTGCCCGTTCGCCGTCCTACAGTCGGGCTGTGACCGCGATGACGCATGCGCCCGAGATGTTCCGTGAAGCTGTCGCGGCGTTGCAAGCGATCCGGCCCCGGCCGGAGATGACCCTCGAACCCGTGCGCGCGCCGCAGCGCCTTGCCCCCTGGTCCTACGCGCTCAGCTGCGACGCGACGGGCCCGGCGGACGTGACGGCGACCGGCCGCCTGGTGCTGCTGCACGACCCGGAAGGCCCGGAGTCCTGGGACGGGGTGCTGCGGATGGTTGTCTACGTGCGCGCGGAGATCGACCGGGAACTGGCGAGCGACCCGTTCCTGCCCGCGGTCGGCTGGTCGTGGCTCACCGACGCGCTGGAGACCTCCGGCGCGTCCTTCACCGCGCTGGGCGGCACGGTCACCGAGACCTCGTCGGCGCGGTTCGGCGACATCAGCGGTCCCGCCCGCACCGACGACCTGGAGCTGCGGGCGTCGTGGACGCCGTCGGACCAGCAACTGCGCCCGCACGGCGAGGCGTTCTGCCAGCTGATGTCGAGCGTGGCCGGGCTGCCGCCGGTCGGGGTGTCGCTGTTCGGCCACCGCCAGAGCGGCTGACCGACCCGCGACGCGCCGAGTGTGACGTAGACCTCACTCCGCGACCCGCGGCGGCGTCGATAGAGTCCGGTCCCGCGGCGCCCGGTCGCCCCGGCGAGGCCGGGCGGGCGCGTTCCGGAGAGCCACAGCAGCCGCCTACGCTGCGCAAAGAGTTCGCATCCGTCGATCTGATGGCGCCACTGGTCCAACCGGTGAACGCCGCCGGACACGGTTCGTGAGCAGATGCACGGTCTGTATGCACGCGCAGCAGCCTGCCCCCGAAAAGGTCATATCGCTGGCACTCTGCGACCCGTTAGCCACGGGCAGTTTATTACTCCGAACGTGGTACAACGATGCCAGCTAGTAACTACCCGATCGAGATAGATACCCGTTCGATCCCCCCGCGGAGGGCGATCGGCGGCTAGAGTGCCTCTTCGACGACACCACTTTCGGTCTAGAGCTGGCGCGGCTGATCGGCCGAAAGTACCCGGTGCCGGTCGGGGGGCACGACCGACTCCAGGGAGGTAGTGACGTGGCTGCCGTCGGCTTGTCGCAGGCCGTCAGATCCACGCCAGCCGGTGCTTTGCCGGCGAGCATGGTCCCGCACCCGCGGGAGGAGCTGTTTTCGGTGCTGGTGGTCGACGACCACCCGCTCCTGAGGGAGGCGATTGCCGCACGACTCGCACAGATGGGCGCGGGCACCGTACACGAAGCTGCCTCGGTAGCGGAGGCGAGGGCGCGGGCGACCGCGACGGGTCCGTGCGACCTGGCCATCCTCGACCTCGGGCTGCCGGACGGGAGCGGGATCGACCTGGTCACGGAACTCCGCAGCCAGGGCTGGCCCCGCATCGTGGTGCTCGCCTCGTCCGACGACCCGTATGCCGTGCGCTCGGCCTTCCAGGCCGGCGCCCAGGCGTACCTGCTGAAGTCGGCCTCGCCCATGGTGGTGACCGACGGGGTGCGCCGGGTGCTGGACGGCGGGGTGTACGCGGATCCGAGCGTGGCCCCGGTCCTGGCGACCGGCACGCGGGTGCCGGGCACCGACAACACGCCGCGGGAGCTGTCCGCACGCGAGGTGGAGGTGCTGCAGCTGGTCGCCGACGGCCAGTCCAACAAGGAGATCGGCGAGGAGCTCAGCCTCTCGGCGCTCACCGTCAAGTCGCACCTGTCCCGGATCGGGCGCAAGCTCGGCACCGGCGACCGGGCGCAGATGGTGGCGCTGGCGATGCGAGCCGGCGTCATCCGCTGATCCCAGCCGATAACACGACCCAACGGACGGGCGTACCGGTGCCGGTGCGCCCGTCCCGTAGGGTTGACCGACGTGGAAACCGCAGATCAAGTGCCTGATACCAGCGAACCGGACGTCCCGGTCACGCTCAAGGAGCCGGCCGACGGAACGCCGGACGTGGTGGCGGACGAGCCGGCGCTGGCGCGCGCCTGCGAACGGCGGGCGGCGGGCACGGGCGCGATCGCGGTGGACACCGAGCGCGCGTCCGGCTACCGCTACTGGCCCAAGGCCTACCTGGTGCAGTTGCGCCGGGAGGGCTCCGGCACGGTCCTGGTGGACCCCATTGCCCTGGCGGGCAGGCTGGGGCCGTTGCAGGACGTGCTGAACGGCGAGGAGTGGGTGCTGCACGCCGCCTCGCAGGACTTGCCGTGCCTGGCCGAGCTGGACCTGGTTCCGGGCAGCCTGTTCGACACCGAGCTGGCCGGGCGGCTGGCCGGCTACGAGCGGGTGGCGCTGGGCACCCTGGTGGAGAAGCTGCTGGGCTACCACCTGGAGAAGGGGCACAGCGCGGCCGACTGGTCGAAACGGCCGCTGCCGGTGGACTGGCTCAACTACGCGGCGCTGGACGTCGAGCTGCTGATCCCGCTGCGGGAGAAGCTCGAGGCCGAGCTGGACGCCCAGGGCAAGCTGGACTGGGCGCGCCAGGAGTTCGAGGCCGTGCGGACCGCCCCGCAGCCCCCGCCGAGGAGCGAGCCGTGGCGGCGCACGTCGGGGATCCACAAGGTCCGCACCGCGCGAGGCCTGGCGGCGGTGCGCGCGCTCTGGGAGGCCCGCGACGAGCTGGCCCGCAAGCGTGATCGCGCGCCGAGCCGGGTGCTGCCCGACAGCGCGATCGTGAACGCGGTGCTGGCGGAGCCGAAGTCCGTGGCCGAGCTGCAGGCGCTGCCGGTCTTCGGTGGCCGCGTGCAGCGGCGCTACACGGGCAACTGGTTCCGCCACCTCCAGGCGGCACGCCAACTGCCGCGCGATCAGCTGCCGAACCCGGCACAACCGAACGACGGCCCTCCCCCGGCGAACCGATGGGCGGACAAGGACCCCGACGCGGCGGCCCGCCTGGCCGCGGCCCGTGCCGGGTTGGCGAAGATCGCCGAGCACCACCAGCTGCCGGTGGAGAACCTGCTGCTGCCGGACCTGTTGCGCCGCACCTGCTGGCGCCCGCCCCAGGACAGGACCCTCGAGGCTGTCTCGGCAGCGCTGGCCGCGGGCGGCGCACGCCCGTGGCAGGTGGAGCTGACGGCGCCGGTGCTGGTCGAGGCACTGCAAGCGACTGCCTGAGCAGGCGGCTTTTCTGCCGACCACCGCCAAACCGGAAGCCGGCAACGAAGGCACGCCGACTACCCCAACCAGACCTCCCCCGCCCCCGATCCACAGCCGATCTTTGGTCGTGAGGCGCTGTTTCCGCGCGACAGCGCGGCTCCAAAGATCAAACGATGTCCTCGCCGGACGGGCAGGCTCCGGGATGACCACCCAGCTTCGCTTGTGTTCAGAGATCGGCTTGCGCCGCTCGAAAAGGTGGTCCTACCCACCACACTGGTTACCCATCGGTAACCGGGGCTAGAGTGGCGTCATTACCGCCGGGTAACCGGCGGTCCCAGAGCTGACAGAGGGAGCACATCGTGGCTGCAACCCCCCTTGCGCCGACCGCGCGGGCGGTGCGCACCGTGGCCTTCGTCGAGGGGGTCCGCACCCCGTTCGGCAAGGCGGGTGACAAGGGCATCTACGCCAACACCAGGGCCGACGACCTCGTGGTCAAGGTCATCCGCGAACTGCTGCGCCGCCATCCGGAACTGCCGCCGGAGCGGGTGGACGACGTCGCCATCGCCGCCACGACCCAGACCGGCGACCAGGGTCTGACGATCGGCCGCACGGCCGCCCTCCTGGCCGGCCTGCCGCGGTCCGTTCCGGGCTACGCGATCGACCGCATGTGCGCCGGCGCGATGACCGCGGTCACCACGGTCGCGGGCGGGATCGGCTTCGGCGCCTACGACATCGCCATCGCGGGCGGTGTCGAGCACATGGGCCGCCACCCGATGGGCGAAGGGGTCGACCCCAACCCGCGCATCGTCGCCGACAAGCTCGTCGACCCGTCCGCGCTCGTCATGGGCCAGACCGCGGAGAACCTGCACGACCGCTTTCCGGCGATCACCAAGCGCCGCGCGGACGAGTACGCCGCGCAGAGCCAGGAGCGCTACGCCGACGCCGTCAAGGCCGGCAAGATCGGCCCCGAGCTCGTCCCGGTCGCGATCCGCTCCGAGCTGGGCTGGGGCCTGGCCACCGAGGACGAGCCGCCGCGCCCGGGCACCACGGTCGAGACCCTGGCCAACCTGAAGACCCCGTTCCGCCCGCACGGCCGGGTCACCGCGGGCAACGCCGCGGGCCTGAACGACGGCGCGACCGGCGCGATCCTCGCCGACGAGGAGACCGCCCGCGAGCTGGGCCTGCCCGTCGCGATGCGGATGGTCGGCTACTCCTTCGCCGGCGTCGACCCCGAGGTCATGGGCGTCGGCCCGGTGCCCGCCACCGACAAGCTCCTCAAGCGGACCGGCCTGTCCATCGACGACATCGGCCTGTTCGAGATCAACGAGGCGTTCGCCGTGCAGGTCCTGGCCTTCCTGGACCACTTCGGCATCGAGCAGACCGACCCGCGCGTCAACCCGTGGGGCGGCGCGATCGCATGCGGCCACCCGCTGGCCTCCTCCGGCGTGCGGCTGATGACC
This sequence comes from Amycolatopsis methanolica 239, assembly GCF_000739085.1. Taxonomy (NCBI): domain Bacteria; kingdom Bacillati; phylum Actinomycetota; class Actinomycetes; order Pseudonocardiales; family Pseudonocardiaceae; genus Amycolatopsis; species Amycolatopsis methanolica. The sequence continues at coordinate 4,891,814 of NZ_CP009110.1, forward strand.
CAGCTGTCCCGCCAGTTCGCCGAGCACCCCGAGGTCCGCTACGGCATCACCACGATGTGCATCGGCCTCGGCATGGGCGGCACCGTGCTCTGGGAGAACCCTGCCTACGACGGGAGTGACAAGTGACGTTCACGGTTGAGCAGGCCAAGGCCGCCTTCCCGGACGAGGTGGTCACCCGCGCCACCACGCGCCTGATCCGGGTCCCCGGCCTGGACAAGCAGGTCGCGCTGATCACATTGGACAACGGGCACGACCACACCCGCCCGTCCACGTTCGGCCCGCAAGGCCTGGTGAGCCTGAACGCCGCGCTGGACGAAGCGTTCGCGGCGGAGCCGGCCGCCATCGCGGTCACCGGCAAGCCGTTCATCTTCGCCGTCGGCGCGGACCTGTCCGGCGTCGAGGCGATCAGCGACCCGAGCCTGGCGCACGAGATCGCCGAGACCGGCCACGCGGTGTTCCGCCGCCTGACCGACTCGTCGATCCCGACCTTCGCGTTCGTCAACGGCGCGGTCATGGGCGGCGGGCTCGAACTGGCCCTGTCCTGCCACTACCGCACGCTGTCGGAGTCCGCCGCGGCGATCTCGTTCCCCGAGGTGTTCCTCGGCCTGTTCCCCGGCTGGGGTGGCACGCAGCTGCTGCCGAACCTGATCGGGCCGGACGCCGCGGTCACCGTGATCATCGAGAACGCGCTGAACCAGAACAAGATGCTCAAGCCGGCGCAGGCCGCGCAGCTGGGCATCGTGGACAAGCTGCTGGGCAGCGCGGACTTCCTGGAGCAGTCCCTGCTGTGGCTGGCCAAGGTCGTCAACGGCCAGGTCACCCCGCAGCGCAAGGAGATCGACCGCGGCGCGGGCTGGGACGCGGCGATCGCCCGCGCCAAGGCCATCGTGGACGGCAAGACCAGGGGCGCGTCGCCGGGCGCGACCAAGGCGGTCGAGCTGCTCGAACTCGCCCGCGCGAACGACCTCGACGCAGGCTACGCGGCCGAGACGCAGGCGCTGGCGCAGCTGCTGATGGACGACACGCTGCGCGCCGGGTTGTACTCGTTCAACCTGGTCAACAAGCGGGCCAAGCGCCCGGCAGGAGCGCCGGACAAGTCGCTGGCGCGCAAGGTGACCAAGGTCGGCGTGGTCGGCGCGGGTCTGATGGCGAGCCAGCTGGCGCTGCTATTCGTGCGGCGTCTGAAGGTCCCGGTCGTGCTGACCGACGTGGACCAGGCGCGCATCGACAAGGGCGTGTCCTATGTGCACGGTGAGATCGACAAGCTGCTCGGCAAGAAGCGGATTTCGCCGGACGAGGCGAACCGGCTCAAGGCGCTGGTCAGCGGCTCGCTGGACAAGGCCGCCTTCGCGGACGCGGACTTCGTGATCGAGGCCGTGTTCGAGGAGATGGGCGTCAAGCAGCAGGTCTTCGGCGACCTGGAGAACTACGTCAAGCCCGAGGCGATCCTGGCGACGAACACCTCGTCGCTGTCGGTGTCGGAGATGGCCTCCAAGCTGCGGCACCCGGAGCGGGTCGTCGGGTTCCACTTCTTCAACCCGGTGGCCGTGCTGCCGCTGCTGGAGATCGTGCGCGGCGAGAAGACCGACGACGCGGCGCTGGCGACGGCGTTCGCGGTCGGCAAGCAGCTGAAGAAGTCCAGCGTGCTGGTCAAGGATGCCCCGGCGTTCGTGGTGAACCGGCTGCTGCTGCGCTTCCTCGGCGAGGTGCTGACCGCGGTCGACGAGGGTACCCCGTTCGACGTGGCCGACCGCGCGCTGGAGCCGCTTGGCCTGCCGATGTCGCCGCTGACGCTGATGCAGCTGGTCGGCCCGGCGATCGCCCTGCACGTGGGCGAGACGCTGCACGGCGCGTTCCCGGACCGGTTCCCGATCAGCGAGAACCTCAAGAAGTTCGTCGCGTCCGGCAAGACCGCGGTGTGGCAGTGGGACGACAAGGGCAACCCGAGCGTCGACCCGGAGGTCGCGGCGCTGTGGCAGCATGGTGACCAGCCCTCGACCGCGGAGCAGCTGCGCGAGCGGGCGCTCGCCGCGATCGCCCAGGAGATCCGGATCATGCTCGACGAAGGCGTGGTCGCGGAGGCGCAGGACATCGACCTGTGCCTGATCCTCGGCGCGGGCTGGCCGTTCTGGCTCGGCGGCATCACGCCGTACCTGGACCGGACCGGCGTTTCGCAGAAGGTGACCGGCAAGCCGTTCCTGGCCCCGGGTGTGGCCTCGGTGCCGGCCTGACAGCGTGACCTGACGGCCCCCTCACGCGAGGGGGCCGTCAGCGCGCGGTGGACGCCCGGACGAACAGCTCCGGCGCCAGGCGTTCCGACTCCGGCGACTGTCCGTTGAGGACGGTGATCAGCAGTTCGAGCGCGCGCCGCCCCATCTCGTGCATCGGGGAACGGACGCTGGTCAGCGGGACCGGCAGCTCGGCGGCCAGCGGGGTGTCGTTGAAACCCGCCACGGCGACGTCGATCCCGGGGCGCAGGCCGGCGTCCCGCACCGCGCCGAGCGCGCCGATCGCCGCGAAGTCGTTGACCGCGAAGATGGCCGTCGGGCCGGTTTCGGTCAGCAGCCGCTCGGCCGCCCGGTGGCCGCCCGCGGTGTCGAATCCCGAGTGGACGGTCGCAACCTCGAGCCCCTCCGCGCGGTACCGGTCGGCGAACCCGGCCGTCCGGTCGATGCCGGTGCTCGCGAACGGCTCCCCGGCGATCACCCCGGCCCGCCGGTGCCCCAGTTCCAGGAAGTGCTCCGCCACCAGCCTGCCGCCGAGGTAGTCGTCGCAGGTGACCGACGGGTGCTCGCCCGCGTGGCGGCTGACCAGCACGAACGGCACGCGCCGCTCGGCCAGCTCCCCGGTGAACTCCCCGTCGTGGTGCGCGTCGCCCAGGATGAGGCCGTCCACGCGGCGCGACAGCGCCAGTTCGGTGCGCGCCCGCTGCTCGGCGGGCCGGTCGTGGCTGTTCATCACGAACGTCGCCAGCCCGTGTCCCGCCGCCGCGTCCTCGATGCCCTCGTAGATCGTGGCGAGGACGACGTCGGACAGTCGCGGCACCAGCACCCCGACGAGGTTGCTGCGCTGGGTGCGCAGGCTCTTCGCGTGCGGGTTGGGCCGGTAGTCCAGCCGGGCCGCCCACTCCCGGATCGCGTCGGCCGTCTCCCGCGAGGCAGCGCGCGCGGCGTCCTCCGGTGACCCGTTGAGCACGCGGGACACCGTGGAGATATCGACCCCGGCGCTCTGCGCGATGGTCCGCAACGTGGCCGGCCGCTTGCGCTCCGCTCGACCCACTTCCCAGCCTTCCGCCCGGCCACCCCTTGACGGCGGCTCCCGGGCCCCTTGATACTACCCAAACGATTTTCCCAAACGTTTGGGTTCATACGCAACACGGACCCAAACGTTTGCGCAAGGAGAGGAACACCGTGTCGTCATCCCTCGGGACCAGGCTCTCCCCGCCACCCGGCGCCGGGTGGTTCGCACACCGGCCGGTAGCCGGCCTGGCCGCGGACCTGCGCGCCGGACGGCTCACGCCACGCGACCTGGTCGAGACCGCGCTCGCCGAACTCGCCCGGTGGGAGCCGGTGATCAACGCGTTCGTCACCGTGGACGAGGCCGGCGCCCGGGCCGCGGCCGACCAGGCGGGGCGCGAGCTGGCGGCGGGCGTGGACCGCGGGCCGCTGCACGGCGTCCCGGTCGCGGTCAAGGACGTGATCGACGTGCGCGGGCTGCCGACCACGGCCGGTTCTCGCCAGTTCGCGGGCCACGTCGCCGCCGCGGACGCCGACTGCGTGCGACGGCTCCGTACGGCGGGGGCGATCGTCCTCGGCAAGACCGCCACCCACGAAATCGCGTTCGGGCCGACCGGTGACCGCGCCGCGAACGGCCCGGCCCGCAACCCGTACGACCCGGACCGGATGACCGGCGGGTCGAGCAGCGGCTCGGCGGCGGCGGTCGCGGCGGGCGTCGTCCCGCTCGCCCTCGGCACCGACACCGGCGGCTCCGTCCGGATCCCCGCCGCGTGCTGCGGGATCGTCGGTCTGAAACCGACGCACGGCGCACTGAGCACACACGGCGTCCTGCCGCTGGCGCCGTCGCTCGACACCGTCGGCCCGCTGGCCCGCACGGCAGCGGACGCGCGTCTGCTGTGGACCATCATGAGTGGAACCGAACACCGCGGGACCACACCCCGCGCCGCCTGGCTGCCACCGGACACGATCCACCCGACCGCGCCAGACGTGACCGCCACGGTTCGCGAGCACCTGCGTGGCCTCGACGAAGTCGTTGTCCCGCAAGCGGAAGCACTGCGTACCGCGTACGTGGCGATCCAGGGGAGCGAGGCCTACGCCGTGCACGCGGAGCGGCTCACCGATCGGCCTGACCGCTTCGGCGACGAGGTCCGCGACCGGCTCCGAGCCGGTGGCGAAGTCCGCGGCTGGGAGTACGTCCGCGCCCGCGAACTGCGCGACCGGGTCCGCGGCGAAGTGCTGGACCTGCTGCGGGAACACGGGATCCTCGCACTGCCCACGACCCCGCTGCCCGCCCCGCCGATCGACGACCGCACCTCCGACGTCGGCGACGTGCGGGCCGCGCTGCTGTCGCTGACCAGCCCGTGGAGCGTTCTCGGGCTGCCCGCCCTGTCCGTCCCCGCCGGTCTCGCCGGCGAGCTGCCCGTGGGACTGCAGCTCGTCGGCCCACCCGGCTCCGAGCACGACCTCCTGACGATCGCCGAACACCTCTGAAGGGAACAGCCGAATGTCGACGAGCGCCATCACCGCCGCTGCCGTGCAGTGCGACCCCCAGGTCGGGCTGGAGAACAAGGACAAGAACCTCGACCGGACCCTCGAACTGATCACCGAGGCCGCCGACCAGGGCGCGAACCTGGTCGTGCTGCCCGAACTGGTCAACACCGGCTACTCCTTCGACACGCGCGAGGAGGCCTACGCGCACGCCGAGGAGCTGACCGGCCCGACGGTGCAGGCGTGGACCGAACTCGCCCGCAGCCGCGGCATCCACCTCGTCGGCGGGATCACCGAGCTCGACGGGGTGCGCCTGTTCGACACGGCCGTCCTCATCGGACCGGACGGCCTGATCGGGCACTACCGCAAAACCCACCTGTGGCACCGGGAAAAGCTCGTCTTCACCCCCGGCGACCTCGGGTTCCCGGTGTTCGAGACCCGCATCGGCCGGATCGGCCTGCTGATCTGCTGGGACATCTGGTTTCCGGAGGTCGCGCGCCTGCTCGCGGTGCAGGGCGCGGACGTCATCTGCAGCGTGAACAACTGGGTCTGGACGCCGCCACCGCTGTTCGACGACGCCGGCCGGTGCATGGCCGCCTACCTGACCATGACCGCTTCACACGTCAACGGTGTGCCGATCGTCGCGGCGAACCGGGCCGGCGAGGAGCGCGGCGCGAAGTTCCTCGGGTGTTCGCTGATCACCGGCACCAACGGCTGGCCCGCGAGCGAGGTCGCCGCGTCCGAGGGCGACACGATCGTCTACAGCGGACTCGACCTGATGGCCACCCGGTCCGCGGCGATCTGGAACGAGCTCAACGACCTGCCGCGCGACCGCCGCACCGACCTCTACGATCCGCTGCTGGGATACCGCGGCGGCCAGGCCTACCCGCGGTGATCCCGGTGCTCACCACGACCCGCCGGGCGACGAAGCCCGCCGGCGCGCTCGGCCGCTGGCTGACCGGCGCCGCGCTGTTCGGGGTCACCGCGGGTCTCGCCCTGCTGCTGGCCCGCGTCACCGGTTCGCTGCCGCACGTCCTGTCCGCGTACGACGAGTGGCAGGAGCACGCCTACCACCACATCCCGCAGTTCCTGCGCTGGGTGCTGGGCGACACCACCGAGGCGCAGTTCTACAAGTCCGCGCTCGGCGGCCTCGGTCTGCTGGCCGGTGGCTGGATCGCGCACGCGGGGTGGCGGCGGGGCCGCCGCTGGGCCGGGTTCGCGGTCAGCGGGGGCAGCGGCTTGTGGCCGTGGGTCACCGCCGCGGCCCTGCTCGGGCTGCTGCTGTCCAACCTGGCCTGGGGGTGGATGATCCCCGCGACCGGCGCGTGGCAGCCGACCTTCGTGGCGTTCGTGTCGGTGCCGCCCATGGTGGTCCTCACCTACGGCGCGGGGTGGCGGGTCGCCGTCACGGGTGCGGTCCTCGGCGCCGCGCTGACCACGCCCGCCGCGTTGCTGCTGGTCAACCTCGTGTGCGTGCCGCTGGGGCAGCCCGCGGTGCTGGGCTCGGTGACCGCGATGTGGGTCAGCGCGCTGATCGCGTTCCCGCTGTGCCGCCGCCTGCCGTGGCTCCCGCGGCCGGTCCCGCCGCCCGCGGCAGAGCGCACCGTGCCGCGGCAAGGGCCGGCCTGGGTGGTGCGCCGCGTGCTCGCCGACTTCACCGAGGCTCCCTTCCACGGCAACGAGATCGCCTCGCTCGGACTGCTCGCCGGCACGGTGCTGACCTACCTGCTCAACCCGCTGACCCCGGTGTACGGCAGCGGTCTGCTGCCCGCCCTGCTCACCGCGCAGGTGCTTACCGCCACGCTCGGCGTGCTGGTGTACCGGCGGCAGTGGGCGCGGCACGGCTGGTACCCGACGTTCGTGCCGGTCGTGTCCGTCGCGCCCGCGGTGCTGCTCACCTACGGGCCGACGTGGCCCGCCGTGCTGAGCGGCGCGGTGCTCGGGGCGCTGGCCGCTCCCCCGCTGGCCGCGTTCGCGTCCCGCCGCATCCCGCTCGGCGTGCATCCCTGCGCGGGCAACACGTTCGCGATGACGGTGTGCACCGGCGTCCTCGTTCCCCTGCTGGACATCGTTCTGTGAAAGGAAAACCGATGGAGATCCCGCGGTTCCACCGCGACGGCACGACTGGACCGCCGAGCGGCGCGACGGCGACGGGCCGCCGGTGGTCGTGGTGCCGGGCGTGATGGCCGATGCCGCGTCGTGGCGGCCGGTGGTCGACGCCCTCGCGCTGCCGAACCCGGTCGTGGTGCTGAACCGGCGCGGCCGGGCGCCAAGCGGCCCGCTCGGCGACGGGTACTCGCTGCGCACCGAGATCGACGACCTGCACCACGTGCTGGACGCCCTCGGCGGCGAGGTGGAAATGTTCGACTGGAGCTACGGCGGGCTGATCGCGCTGGAGGCCGCTGTGCAGCGGCGGGACCTGCGGTCGGTCGTGGCCTACGAACCGGTGTCGAGCCCGTTCGGGGTCCACGCGCTGGAGCCGTTGCGTGCGGCCGAGGGCGATCTGGACCGCGCGGTGGAGATCGTGAACCGCGACGTGTCGGGGTTCTCCGCGGAGTACGTGGCGGCGCTGCGGGAGAGCCCGGTGCGGCCGGTGCTGCGCCCGCTGGCCCATCCGCTCGCGGCCGACCTCGCCGCGCTGAACGCGCACGAGCCGGCCTTCGACCGCTACCGCGACCTCGACGTGCTGGTCACGTTGCTGCTGGGCAAGCTGAACGAGGGCGCCGAGCCGTACGGGACGGCGTTCGAGGCGTTCGAGCGGGCGCTGCCCCAGGCCCAGGCGCCGGAGGTGCTGGCGAAGCACCTCGCGGCGGCGATCCGGCCCTAGCCCTCCTTGGCGACGATCTCGCGGACGGCGGGCACGATCTCGCGGGCCCAGCGGCCGAAGGACACGTCGTCATGGGCGGCGTGGCCCGGTGGGAACAGGATGAAGCCGGACATCCCGTGTTCGAGGACGCCCGAGGTCAGCTCCTCGACCCACTGGTCCACGGACCCGCCGATCCAGCGGCCCTTCTCGTCCCGCGTCTTCGCCAGCGGCGCGTCCGTGATCCGGCCGGGGAAGTTCAGGATCGTGCGGACCTCGCGCGGGTCGCGGCCCGCCGCGGCCGCCGCCCCGTCGACGACCGGCCGCGACGTGCGGTACCGCTCGCTCAGCCAGTCCGCCGCGTGGCCGGGGAGCCAGCCGTCGGCGACGCGGCCGGTCGCGGCGAGCGACTTCCGCCCGACCGATCCGGTCCACACCGGCGGCGCGGCCACCGGCGCGGGCTCGATGTCGCGCACCCGGTAGTGCCGCCCCTCGTGGGTCACCGGCTCTCCGCGGCCGGCCAGGCTCTTGACCAGCAGGATCACCTCCTCGAAGGCCTCCACCGCCTCGGCGGGGGTGAACCGCGACCCGCCCATGTCGGCGATCCGGTCCGGCAGCCCGCCGGCGCCCATCCCGAGCACGACCCGGCCGCCGGACAGCGCCGACAGGGTCGTCACCGTCCTCGCCAGCATCGCCGGGGGCCGCAGCGGCAGGTTGGTGACGTTGGCGAAGCCCGCGATGCGTTCGGTGTTGCCGAGCAGGAACCCGGGTGTGAGCGCCGAATCCGAAAACCGCGTCAGGTGCGGTCATGAGAATCCTCCAGTTCGCACTGCGAACTATAATGGTTCGTAGTACGAACTGGAACGGTCAGCGGTCCAGGAAGACCGGGGGCACCTCGTTGTCCGTCACGACCCGGCCGAGCAGGTCGGCGAGCCGGTCCCGGTCGGCGGCGTCGAGGCCGGCAGGCAGCTGTTCGATCCGGCGGCAGGTCTCGGCGTAGAACTCCCCCGCCAGCCGCTTCCCCTCCGGCGTGAGCGCGACCAGAACCGCCCGGGTGTCCCGTGGATCCGGCTCACGGCGCACCAGGCCGTTCCGTTCGGTGCGGTCGACCAGCCCGGTGAGGCTCGACTTCGCCAGCCGCAGCACCGCGCCCAGCTCGGTCATGCCGTAGGGCCGCCCCATCAGTACGCACAACAGCTGCCCCTGCGGCATCGTGATGCCGTGCTCCCTGGCCGATTCGGAATACACCGCGTTCACCAGGAACGTGGACCGCACCAGCGCGGTCACGATCCCCATCCGGCCGTCATCCTGTGCGGGCATTCCACCAGGTTAACAGTTCGTGGTGCGAATTACCTCAGGCGTCTGGGTGGGGTCCGTGGCGGTCGCCCGCCTCCAGCGTCGCCATCCCGGCGATGTCGTGGGAGTCCAGTTCGAAGTCGAAGATGTCGATGTTCTCCCGGATGCGGCTCGGGGTGGCCGACTTCGGGATGACCATGTGCCCCATCTCGATGTGCCAGCGCAGCACCACCTGCGCCGGGGTCTTGCCGTGCTTGCGGGCGATCGTGGTGATCACCTCGTGGTCCAGCTGCCTGCCTCGGGCGAGCGGGCTCCACGCCTCGGTCACGATGCCGTGCTCCTCGTGGAAGCCGCGCAGCGCCGCCTGCTGCAGGCCCGGGTGCAGCTCGACCTGGTTGACCGCGGGCACGACCTCGGTCTCGGCCATCAGCCGCTCCAGGTGCGGGATCTGGAAGTTGGACACGCCGATCGCGCGGGCCCTGCCGTCGGCGAGGATCTTCTCCAGCGCGCGCCACGTCTCGACATAGCGGTCCTGCCCCGGCACCGGCCAGTGGATCAGGTACAGGTCCACGTAGTCGAGCCCGAGCAGCTCCAGGCTGCCGTCGAACGCCTTCAGCGCCCGGTCGTAGCCGTGCTCGGTGTTCCACAGTTTGGTGGTGACGAACAGCTCCTCGCGGGGCAGACCGGACGACCGCACCGCCGCGCCGACGCCGCGCTCGTTGCCGTAGAGGGTCGCCGTGTCGAAGCTGCGGTAGCCCGCCTCCATCGCCACGTGCATCACCCGCTCGACCTCGTCGTCGGGCAGCTTGTACACCCCGAACCCGAGTGCGGGCAGCTCGATCTCGTTGTTCAACCGGATGGAAGGGACCATGCCCAGCACCGTAACTCAGCGCGTCGCGGGCAGCCGGACGGTGACGGACAGCCCGCCGCCGACCACGGGTTCCGCGCCGACCAGCCCGTCGTGCGCCTCGACCGCCGCGCGCACGATCGACAACCCGAGACCGGCCCCGTGCCGGGCGGTGCGCGCCACGCCCGCGCGGCGGAACGGCTCGAACAGCTCGTCCACCGCCTGCGGGTCGACCAGTCCGCCGGAGGACCGCACCCGCAGCGTCGACCACTGCTCCCCGGCCTGGGTGGTGACCTCGATCCAGCCGGCGTCGACGTTGTGCCGCACGGCGTTCTCCAGCAGGTTGCCCGCGATGCGCTCCAGCAACGCCGGATCGCCCGTGGTCCACGCCGGCTCGACGTGGAAGGTGGTCTTGAGGCCGCGCTGGTCGGCCTCTCCGGACACCGCCCGCCACGCGCTCGCCACCAGCGCGGCGAGGTCGACCGGCTCGGTCACCACCAGCCCGGCGCCGTCGGTGCGGGCGAGCAGCAGCAGCGACCCGACGAGCTGGTTGGCCCTCTCCGTCGCGTCCCGCACCACGCCGGCCATGCGGCGCAGCTCGGCGGTGTCGGCCTGGTCGTCGGCGAGCGTGACGTCCAGCTCGGTGCGGATCACCGACAGCGGGGTGCGCAGCTCGTGGCTGGCGTTGGCGACGAAGTGCCGCTGCGCCTCGAACGCCGACTGCAGCCGGTCGAGCATCGCGTCGAAGGTCTGCGCCAGCTCGGCCAGCTCACCGCGCGCGTCGACCTCGCCGATGCGCTCGCCCAGCGACTCGACCGACAACCGCCGCGCGGTGCCGGTGATGTCCCGCAGCGGGCGCAGCACGCGCGAGGTGAACGTCCAGGCCAGGATCGCGGTGGCCAGCACCACGCAGCAGAACGCGATTGTCCCGGCGAGCAGCATCTTGTCCCGCGCGTGGTCGCGCAGGTGCGTGGCCAGCGCGGCGGCGTCCACGTTCACGCCGTCGACGCGCACGACCGTGCCCGGCGGCATCTGCGGCACCGCCGCCACGGCGTCGCCGACCAGCGTCCAGGCCAGCCAGAGCAGCACGAGGCTCACGCCGGCCGCCAGCCCGGTCGCGAGCAGCGTGATGCGCGCCCGCAGGCTGCGCACCGGCGTGCGTGTCGAGCGCGAGCTCACCCCTTCGCGGGGCCGGTGTCGCGTGCCCGGTACCCGGATCCCACCACGGTCTCGATGATTCCAGGTTCGCCCAGCTTCTTGCGCAGGGTCATCACCGTGACCCGCACGGTCGTGGTGAACGGGTCGGCGTTCTCGTCCCACACCCGCTCCAGCAGCTCCTCGCTGCTGACGACCGCGCCCTTGGCGGACATCAGGACCTCCAGGACGCCGAACTCCTTGCGGGTCAGGTCGACCGGGCCGCTCGCGCGGCGGACGGTGCGCTTGGCCGGGTCGAGCTCGACGTCGCCGACCGTGAGCAGCGGCGGCGCGGCCGGGGTGGCGCGGCGGCCGAGCGCGCGGACGCGGGCGACCAGCTCCGGGAAGGCGAACGGCTTCGCCAGGTAGTCGTCGGCGCCGAGGGACAGGCCCTCGACGCGGTCGGAGACCGTGCCGCTGGCGGTCAGCATGAGGACGCGGGTCAGCTCGTCGGAGGAGACGATCTGGCGGCACAGCTCGTCCCCCGACATCCCGGGCAGGTCGCGGTCGAGCAGCACCACGTCGTAGCGCGTGATGCTCGCCTTCTCGTGCCCCTCGTCGCCGGTGAGGGCGACGTCCACCGCCATGCCTTCCCGGCGCAGCCCGCGCGCGATCGCATCCGCCAGCGGCGCCTCGTCCTCGACAACCAGAATTCGCACGCAGACAACCGTGCCACAGTTTCCTGAGAGTTACCTGGGCGGCGGTACCCTGGCTGTGCGCGACTGGCTGGGGGTGGCCCGGATGAGCGATCTGGAGATCTTCGTCGGCGAGTGGACGGTCGAGGTCGGGTTCCCCGGCGTGCCGCCCGCGCGGTCGGTGTTCGAGTGGATCCTGGGCGGCGCCTACCTGGCGCAGCGCACCGAGGTGCCGCTGCCCGAGGTGCCGGACAGCCTGTCGCTGGTCGCCCCGGCGGACGGCGGGTACACCCAGCACTACTTCGACTCGCGCGGGGTGAGCCGCCTGTACGCCATGACCTTCGACGGCGGGCGGTGGACGCTGCTGCGGGAGGCTGCGGACTTCACGCCGCTGGACTTCGCGCAGCGGTTCACCGGGGTGTTCAGCGCGGACGGCTACCGGATCGACGGCTCGTGGGAGAAGAAGGATCCGGGCGGGGACTGGTCACCGGACTTCGAACTGGTCTACACGCGAGCGGGTTGAGAGGGTCCGACCCGACCCGCGCCGGGTGGCGGCCGCCGGCGGTGGCCGGCCAGCAATGGCGCCCGGCAGTGGCCGGCCGGCGGTGGCGGCCAGCGGGTGCACCGGTGCGGAACGCCTTCGGTGGGCAGCGCTTGCGGGCCGCACCGCCCCGGCACCCCGCGGCCGCGGTGGCCCCCCGGGCCGCCTCGACGGCGCCCACGCAGGCCGCCCCAGCGGCCGGCGGCGCCTCTGGCACGGCCGGCGCGACCTGCCCCCCGTGGCACCCGCACCGCCGCAACGGCCCGGCCAGGGCTCCCCCAGCGGCCCGGCGGACCAGCCCTCCGACACCGCGCGAGCTGCCCCGGCAAGCCCGCGGCGTGGTCTAGACCGGCACCTCCACGAACCGCCGCCCGTCGAGGTTTTCCACCACCACCGCGGCCACCTCGGCGGGTGCCACGAGCGCGAAGCCGTCCAGCGCGGTGCCGTCCCGTTCACCGGCCGGGGACACCAGCCAGCTGCCCGCCTCGACGCGCGAACCGTCGCGGGCGACGACCACCAGGCGGCACTTCTGGCCTGCCGGGATGCCGCCCACGGACGCCGTCAGCCGGACCCACCCGGCGGCGGGCCGGACCGCCACGGACATCGTCGCGCCGGTCATCGCGTCCGTGCCGGACACCGTCCGCGTGCCCGGCTCCTGCGCGGTCACCGTGGGCGGCACCGTCGTCCGGCCCAGCACCACGCCGCCCGCGCCCAGCGCGATCGCGACCGCCGCCGCCCCGTCCACCAGCCGGTTCCGCCGCACCCGCGCGTCGCGTTCGCGGCGGACCTGGCCGAGCGTGCGCCGCAGCAGCAGGTCCCCGCCGTCGGGCGGCCCGTCCAGCATCGCCTCCGGCGGGACGACCTCCAGGGCCGCGCGCGCCATCCGCAGGGACGCCACCTCGGCCTGGCAACGACGGCAGGAGTTCAGGTGCCGCTGCATCGCTCGCATCTCCTCGTGCTCGAGCGCTTCAAGCAGGTGAGCGGCGAGCGCTCCGGGATCGTGGATCGTCATCCGGCCACCTCCCCGACCGCGGCCCCGCGGCGGCCGGGCGGCCTTCGCGCGGAACCGGTCGGCGACGATGTTGCGCACCACCGTCAGCAGCCAGCCGCGCACCGAACCCTTGCCGTTGACGAGGGTGTCCGGATGCCGCCACGCCCACACCAGGGTCTCCTGCACGGCGTCCTCGGCCGCGGCGTGGTCGCCGGTGAGCCGGTGGGCGTAGGCGAGCAGCGCCCGCCCGTGCTCCTCGTACAGCGTCCGGATCAGGGCCTCGTCGGCGACCGCCGTCCGTTTCGCGGCGCGTAGCACCGGCATCCGCACTCACTCCTCGCTGGGGGTCAGTAACTGCTCGGCGCGGCCGCGAGTGGTTTCTTCTCCGCGGCGACCTTGCAGCCGTTGGTCTCGATGGCGAACCAGGTGCCGACGACGGTGACCTGCTCGGTTCCGTCCGGCCGGGTCACCGTGCCCACCAGCTTCGGGTCGACGCCCTCGATGCGGGTCTCCCCGCGCGCCACGACCGGCGGCCAGGTGGTGGCGCACTGACCCTCGCACGTGGTCTTCGGCGGGTTCTTGCCGTCCTTGGTGAACAGGTAGATCGTGCGGCCGTCGCCGTCGGTGAGGACGGTGTCCTGGCTGGGATGTTGGTGGTGCGGATCGCGGTCTCCGGGGTGGCGGCCTTCGCCCCGGTCGGCGTGATCGCCGCCCACGTCCCGCCGACGCCCTGGCCCTTGGCGTCGCCGGCCACGGTGTCCTTGGCGTAGCGGTAGACCGGCCAGCCGTTGACCGTGACCTGCTGGGTGCCGTCGGCGCGCGCGACCGTGCCGACGAGCTTCGCGTCGACCCCGCGCACGTCCACCGCCCCGGTCGCCACCACCGGCGGCCAGGTGGTGGCGCATTCGCCTGCGCACGCGGACTTGGGCGGCCGCGCGGTCGCGGTCGAAGCGGTAGTGGGTCATGCCGTTGGAATCGGTGAGGACCGGGCCGAGCCCGTTGACGTTGGACGCGCCCAGCCCGACGGCGGGCTGGGCGGCGGCCGCCTGCTGGATCACGACCGGGGCGGCGGCCGGGCCGGGCTCGCCCTGCCCGCACGTGGTGAGCAGGGCGAGTCCGGCGGCGGGCAGGACGATGCGCGCGGTCATGGTCGTCTCCTTCTCGGGGAATTCGCTTCCGGCGCAATGCACACGTCCGCCGCCACCGCGCGGTTCAGACTTCTTTCACCCGCCGCAGGTGCGGTCGCGGTTGACGCACCACACGAGGCGGTTCATGATCCGTTGCGACATCACGTTAGCGAAGTCGTCGTGGTCGGACCGCGGGTTGTGGCTCTCCTCCGGGAAGGAGTCCACTTTGTACTTTCCGGCGACCTGGACGTCGCGCGGGATGTCGTAGACCAGCGTGATGCGCAGTTGCGGCACGGCCACGAAGCCGCGCCGGGGCCTGCGACGGGACGACGGCCAGCGTCACCAGCGGGCCGGCGATGATCAGCATGGCCGCGACGGCCAGCACCCGGCGCACCAGGGTGCGGCGACGGCGGCTCGCGGCGGCCTCGTCGAGCGTCGGCGCCAGCACCCGCGGCGCGGGAACCGGCGGTTCCGGCCAGTAGCGGCGGATCTCGTCGAGCAGGTCCGGCAGCTCGTGCATCTCCAGGACGTCGAGCTGGCAGTTCGGGCAGTCCAGCAGGTGCGCCTCGAACACCGCGTTGTCGGCATCGTCGAGCACACCGAGGACGTAGGCGGCGATGTCGGTGTGCGCCGGCTTGCCCATGCCGCTCACCCCCGCTCCCGCAGCGAGCGGCAGCGCGCGCACCGCGTGGTAGATCCGGGACTTCACGGTCCCCGGCGGCACACCGAGCGTCTCGGCCACCTCGTTGACCGTGCGGCCGTGGACGTAGGTGCGCAGGACCGCCTCCCGGTGCTCCGCGGACAGGGTCTGCAGTGCTTCGTACAGCATCATCGCGGCCAGGGCCCTGTCCGATTCGTCCGGCACCCCGACGGAGTTCGCGTCGGGCTCCTCGACCTCCTGGGGCCGCGCGCGGCGGCTGCGCCAACCGTCGATGACGATGCGGCGGGCCACGGTGTGCAGCCACGCCCGCGGCATCTCCGGCTCCCGGTCGAGCTTGTCGGCGTTGCGCCAGGCCCTGATCAGGGTCTCCTGCACGACGTCCCCGGCCCACAGGCGGTCACCCCCGGTCAGGGTGATCACGAACGCGAGCAGGGGACGGCCGAACTCCCGGTAGAGGGCGGTGGCCAGGTCGTCGTTCCCCCGCGACCCGAACCTTTTCCGTCCACTGTGGATTCCAGGAAGGCGTCCCGACGTGCCTCGATCCCCTGCGCTGACACCACTGACCACCGGTTGCGTGGTCCTCGCGGTGATCACCGCGTGCGACACCGGCTCCCCCGCGCCGCTGCCGCCCCAGTCCGTTCCCGCGGCGGAGGCCGCGCCGACCTCGGCCGCATCGTGGTCGACGGCGCGGGATTCACCTTGTACCGCTACGACAAGGACACCACCGCCTCGCCGCGGTCCGCGTGTGACAGCGCGTGCACCCGGACGTGGCAGCCCGTGCCCGCGACCGCGGCACAACAGTTGCACGGCATCGACCCCACGCTCGTCGGATCCCTCACCCGGGCCGACCGCACGGACCAGGTGACGCTCGCCGGGCACCCGCTGTACCGCTACCGGCCCGACGAAATGCCCGGGGAAACGGGCGGGCTGGGATCCGGCGACGCGTGGTTCCCGGTCAGCCCGGACGGGAACGAAGTGCAGGGCTGCGAGCGATCCGGGACGAACTGATGCGTTCGGCCTCTAGACGATTCCTGACCATGCTGATGGTCCTGTTGTTCGTCCAATTGGCCGTACCACGGAATGTGACCGCGCAGACCGAATTGAGCGCCGCCGATCGCGATCTGCTGATCCGCGCCCGGCAGGCCGGGCTGTCGCCGCGACGAGCACGTCAAGGACGTCGGCATGACGCTGATGGTCGACCACGGGCGGCTCGACGTGCAGGTGCGCGACCTGGCCCGGCGGCGCGGCGTGACCCTGCCCGACCAGCAGCGCTGGCTCGTGGAGATGCGCGACGCGCCGACGGCAGCCGACTTCGAGCGGGTCTTCGCCAACCGCCTGCGCGCGGCGCAGCCCGGCTGCTGCTCGACGATTCGTGGAGCGGGCATGGCGAGGTGCCGGTGCTCGGACCGGGGGACCTGACCTACCGGGAGGTGGCGGAGATCATGTCGGACGTGCTGGGCAGGCCGGTGCGGTTCGAGCAACTCTCGGCCGAGGCGCTGAAGGCGAGCCTGCGGCAGCGGGGCTGGTCCGAGGCGATGGCGCAGGCCATGGTCGACATGGCGGTGGCCAAGAACGCGGGCCTGGACAACGCGGAACCACGTACGCCGGAAGCCACCACCCCGACGACGTTGCGCCAGTGGTGCGAGGAGGTTCCGCGGCCGGCAGTAGCATCCGCTGGATGAAGATGATCGCCGTTCCGGGCGGGAGCGTGAGGGTGTCCGACCGGCGGACGCAGCGGAGCTGATCCGTCGAGGTCGCGCCCTTCCGGATGGCGGCGCACCATGTGACGCAGGGGCTCGGAACTCCGGTGGAGAGCGTGACGTGGGCGGATGCGGTGCGGTTCTGCAACGCGTTGTCCGTCCACGAGGGACTGTCCCCGGTGTACTCGTTCGGGGCTGTCGTGGAGTGGGACCGGGCCACGGAAGGCTACCGACTGCCCACCGAGGCGGAGTGGGAGCACGCCTGCCGCGCCGGAACGGACGGCCCGCGTTACGGTGACCTCGACGAGATCGCTTGGCACCGCGGCAATTCCGGCGAGCGGATCCACGAGGTCGGCGGGAAGCGCCCGAACGCGTGGGGGTTGCACGACATGATCGGCAACGCGTGGGACTGGTGCTGGGACGTCTACGACGCCCAGGTGTACGGCCCGTACCGCGTCCTGCGCGGCGGCGGCTGGTTCGACGAGCGCTGGAGCTGCCGCGCCTCGTCCGGCGCCGAAGCCACCCGTCCTACCGCAGCGACGATGTCGGGTTCCGCGTGGTCCGCTCCCGCTGAGCGGCCGCGCGGGCTCTCGTGCTGGCGCTGGTCTAAGCGAGTGTGGTGCCGCCTGTGCGCTGGAAATGGCCGCGCTCACGCGGGGCTGCTCACCGGCACCGGGCCGGTGCTTCTCCGCCAATGAATCCACCGCCGCGGGCCGCGCCCCATCGGAGCGCGGCCCGCGCAGTGTCACTCGCTCGGGGCCTCCGCCGCGGCGGGCTGCGCCTCGCCGATCAGGTTCGACGCCCACTCCGTCACGCGCCGCGCGACGTCTTGCGCCGTCAGGCCGACGCTGGCGAGCACCTCTTCGCGCGAAGCGTGCGGCAGGAACTCCTGCGGCACGGCCAGGTCGCGCAGCGGCACGTCGCACTCGGCGTCCCGCAGCACGGATGCCAGCGCGCTGCCGAAACCGCCGTGCCTGCCGCTGTCCTCGACCGTCACGACCAGCCGGTGCTCACTCGCCAGGCCGACCAGCTCGCGCGGCACCGGCAGCACCCACCGCGGGTCGACGACGGTCACGCCGATGCCCTGGTCGGCCAGCCGTTCGGCAGCGGCCAGCCCGAGCGGCGCGAACGCGCCCACCGCGACCAGCAGCACGTCGGCCCCCGCGCCTTCCCGCGGCCGCCGCAGCACGTCGATCACACCGGTCCGCTCCACCGCGGGCACCGACTCGGTGACGCTGCCCTTGGAGAACCGCAGCGCGGTCGGCCCGTCGGACACCGCCACCGCCTCCCGCAGCTCCTCGCGCAGCGTCTGCGCGTCGCGCGGCGCGGCGACCCGGATGCCGGGCACCATGCCCAGCAGCGACAGGTCCCACATGCCGTGGTGGCTCGGCCCGTCCGGCCCGGTGATGCCGGCCCGGTCCAGCACCAGCGTGACCGGCTGGCGGTGCAGCGCGACGTCCATCAGCAGCTGGTCGAACGCCCGGTTGAGGAACGTCGAGTACACCGCGACCACCGGGTGCATGCCGCCCATCGCGAGGCCGGCGGCCGAGGTCATGGCGTGCTGCTCGGCGATGCCCACGTCGAACCAGCGGCCCGGGTGCCGCTCGGCGAACTCGTGCAGCCCCGTCGAGCGCAGCATCGCGGCGGTGATCGCCACGACGTCCTCGCGCTCCTCGCCGATGCGCGCCAGCTCGTCCCCGAACACCGCGGTCCAGCTCAGGCCCTTCGGCTTGGGCAGCCCGGTTTCCGGGTCGATCGGGTCGGTCTGGTGCATCTGGTCGGCCTCGTGGTTCACCGCGGGCGGGTAACCGTGACCCTTCTCGGTGACCGCGTGCACGACGACCGGCCCGCCGAACGCCTTCGCCGCCTGGAACGCCTTCTCCAGCGCGGCGATGTCGTGGCCGTCGACCGGGCCGAGGTACTTCAGCTTGAGGTCGGAGAACATCTCCTGCGGGCTCAGCGCGTCCTTGATGCCGGCCTTCGCCGCGTGCAGCGCCGCGTAGATCGGCTTGCCCACCACCGGCGTGTTGAGCAGCAGCTCGCGCCCGCCGTCGAGCATGCGCTCGTAGCCCGGCTGCAGCCGCAGCGAGGCCAGGTGCTCGGCGAACCCGCCGATCGTCGGCGAGTAGGACCGGCCGTTGTCGTTGACCACGATCACCACGGGACGGCCCGGCTCGGCGGCGATGTTGTTCAGCGCCTCCCAGCACATGCCGCCGGTCAGCGCGCCGTCCCCGACGACCGCGACCGCGTGCCGCCCGCCGCCGGCGAGCTCGAACGCCTTCGACAGGCCGTCCACATAGGACAGCGCGGTGGAGGCGTGGCTGTTCTCCACCAGGTCGTGCTCGCTCTCCTCACGGGACGGATAGCCCGACGGCCCGCCCTGCTGGCGCAGCAGGTCGAACTCGGTGTGCCTGCCGGTCACGATCTTGTGCACGTAGCACTGGTGACCGACGTCCCAGACGATCGCGTCCTTCGGCGAGTCGAACACCCGGTGCAGCGCCAGGGTCAGCTCGACCACGCCGAGGTTCGGGCCGAGGTGGCCGCCGGAGCGGCGGACCTTGTCGACCAGGAAGTCGCGGATCTCGCCCGCCAGGTGCTCGAGCTGGCCGTGTCCCATGCGCTTCAGGTCGGCCGGTCCGTGCACGGACTCCAGCAGCGTCACTTTCCACCTCACCCGCATAGATACCTCGCCCTGCCCGCCAGGGCGCGTCCAGTCAGTCTACGGAGAACCGTAGTCCTCCGGCCGCCCCGCGCGTTCCGGGTCACTGATCACGCGGTGAGAAGGTGCCGGCCGCTGCCGCAACCGTGTGAACACTGTCTCACTGACATGACGCACCGGGGGCGCGCACGTGGTGACATCCCGTGAGATCGGGTCCGGCCAGGCGTGGCGTTACATCAGGCCACGGGATTGGTGAACCGATCAAGACTGGTGTGGGTGGCGTCGCGGCGCGCCGGGCTCGCTGGTCCAGCTCAGGGGCCACGTCCCGCGAGGGCACCGCCGCACACCGCGACATCCGCCCTGCCCCCCCCAGCCACCTCCCCGCCCGACGCCTCACCGCCCGGCCAGCTCCACCCCGGCCGGCAGACTCCCGGCCCGGTGCAGCTCGTCGAGGTGCGTGAGCAGCGTCTCGCGGAACGCGCGCGCCGCGTTGGTCGGCGCCACGTCCGTCCGCTGGGCCAGCGCGATGGTGCGGGTGATCTCCGGCGCGGTCAGCGGCGTCCCGCGCAGCGCAGGCCGCCCGGCGAGCACCAGGCTCGGCACCACCGCGACCCCGAGCCCCACCTCAACGAACCTCAGCACGGCGTCCATCTCCCCACCCTGCGCCGCGAACACCGGCGTGAACCCGGCGGCGCGGCAGGCCTGCAGGGTGGTGTCCCGCAGGTCGTAGCCCTCCCGGAACATCACCAGCGGCCGGTCGCGCAGCTCCGCCAGCCGGACGTCCCCGCCCAGGTCCACGCCGGCGGGTGAGGCCACCACCAGCCGCTCCCGCAGCAGCGGCACCGACGTCAGCGCCGCCTCCTCCCCGGACGCGATCAGCACCGCCAGGTCCAGCTCACCGTGCGTCAGCGCCCGCACGAGATCCTTCGAACCGCTCTCCTCCACCACCAGCTCGATGCCCGGGTATTCGCGGTGGAAGCGGTGCAGCACGTCGGCGAACACCGTGACGCACAGGCTCGGCGTCGCGCCCACCCGGACCCGTCCGCGGCGCAGTCCGACCAGCTCGGCGACCTCCAGCCGCGCGGTGTCCACGTCGGCGACGATGCGCCGCGCGATCGGCAGCAGCGCCTCGCCGGCCGGGGTCAGCGTGACGTTGCCCCGCGCCCGGCTGAACAGCGGCGCGCCGAGCTCGTCCTCCAGCGCGCGGACCTGCTTGCTCAGTGAGGGCTGCGCCACATACGTGCGCTCCGCGGCGCGCGTGAAGTGCCGCGTCTCGGCCACGGCCAGGAAGTACAGCAGCTGCTGCAGCGTCATAACTTCAGGCTATCGTTTCCAGCACTTCGATATATTGGACGACTCGCCACTGTGGGCCGCACGCTGCCGACGTGGCCCTTCTCGAACGTTCCGCACCACCACGCCGGCTGTGGTCCTCGACCGTCGGGCAGAAGGCGATCATGGCCGTGACCGGCCTGCTCCTGCTGCTCTTCGTCGTCGCGCACATGCTGGGCAACCTGAAGTTCTTCGTGTCCACGGCGAGCTTCGACCACTACGCGGCCTGGCTGCGCACGATCCTGGACAGCGTCCTCGGACACTCCGGGTCCCTCTGGATACTCCGCGCCGGGCTGGTCTTCTGCGTCGTGCTGCACGCCGTCACCGCGGCTCGTCTGGCGCGCCGCGCTCGCGCCGCCCGACCGGTCCGGTACGCCCGCCGCGGCCGCGTCCAAGGCGACTACGCGGCGCGCACCATGCGCTGGGGCGGGGTGATCCTCGCGCTGTTCGTCGTCTACCACGTGCTCGACCTGACCACCGGGCACCTCAACCCGAACGGCGTACCGGGCGCGGTGCACGACAACGTCATCGCCGACTTCCGGCTCTGGTACGTGACGCTGGTCTACACGCTGGCCGTGGTCACGCTCGGGTTCCACATCCGGCACGGGCTGTGGAGCGCGCTGCAGAGCCTGGGCACGTCCGGCGCCGCGCGACGCACCGCGCAGGGCGTCGCGCTCGGCGTCGCCGTCGCCGTCACCGCCGGGTACCTGTCCGTCCCGTTCGCCGTCGTCACCGGATTGGCCGGGTGAGCACCGTGTTCGTCGAAGGAACCCCGATCTCCGAGACCCGCGCGCCGGACGTCCCACTCGAACAGCGCTGGGAACGGCGGCGGTTCACCGCCCGCCTGGTCAACCCCGCCAACCGGCGCCGGCTCTCGATCATCGTCGTCGGCACCGGACTGGCCGGCGCGTCCGCCGCGGCCACCCTGGCCGAACTGGGCTACCAGGTCCGCTCGTTCTGCTACCAGGACAGCCCGCGCCGCGCGCACAGCATCGCCGCGCAGGGCGGGATCAACGCGGCCAAGAACTACCGCGGCGACGGCGACAGCGTCCACCGGCTCTTCTACGACACCGTCAAGGGCGGCGACTTCCGGGCGCGGGAGTCCAATGTGCACCGTCTGGCGGAGCTGAGCGTGCGGATCATCGACCAGGCCGTCGCGCAGGGCGTGCCCTTCGCGCGGGAATACGGCGGGCTGCTGGACACGCGGTCGTTCGGCGGCGCGCAGGTGTCCCGCACCTTCTACGCCCGGGGACAGACCGGGCAGCAACTGCTGCTCGGCGCCTACCAGGCGATGGCGCGGCAGATCCATCTTGGACGGATCGCGACGCATCCGCGCACCGAAATGCTCGATCTCGTCGTGGTGGACGGCCGCGCACGTGGGGTCGTGGTGCGCAACCTGGTCACCGGCGAGATCTCCACCCACGTCGCGGACGCGGTGGTGCTGGCCACCGGCGGGTACGGCAACGCCTTCCACCTGTCCACGAACGCCAAGGGCTGCAACGCGACCGCGATCTGGCGTGCGCA
The DNA here is from genome assembly GCF_000739085.1 of Amycolatopsis methanolica 239. Lineage (NCBI taxonomy): Bacteria > Bacillati > Actinomycetota > Actinomycetes > Pseudonocardiales > Pseudonocardiaceae > Amycolatopsis > Amycolatopsis methanolica. The sequence continues at coordinate 4,913,845 of NZ_CP009110.1, forward strand.
CCGGCGGGGCGCGCTGTTCGCGAACCCGTGCTTCACGCAGATCCACCCGACGTGCATCCCGGTCAGCGGCGGACACCAGTCGAAGCTGACGTTGATGAGCGAGTCGCTGCGCAACGACGGGCGGGTGTGGGTGCCCGTCGCGGCGGGCGACACCCGGCCGCCGTCGCAGATCCCGGAGGCGGAGCGGGACTACTTCCTGGAGCGCCGGTACCCGGCGTTCGGCAACCTCGTGCCGCGCGACATCGCCTCCCGCGCGGTGAAAAGCGTGTGCGACGCGGGCCGCGGGGTCGGGCCCGGCGGGCTTGGGGTGTACCTGGACTTCGCGGACGCGCTGGAGCGGCTCGGCCGGGACGGTGTGGAGTCCCGCTACGGCAACCTGTTCGCGATGTACGAGCGGATCACCGGGGACGACCCGTACCGAGTGCCGATGCGCATCTACCCGGCCGTGCACTACACGATGGGCGGGCTGTGGGTCGACTACGACCTGCACAGCACCATCCCCGGCCTGTTCGTAATCGGCGAGGCGAATTTCTCCGACCACGGCGCGAACCGGCTCGGGGCGAGCGCGCTGATGCAGGGCCTCGCGGATGGGTATTTCGTGCTGCCCACGACGATCGGCGACTACCTGGCCGACGGCCCCTTCCCGGCGGTCGGCGACGTGTCCGGGGCGCAGGCGGAGGTCGAGGACCGGATCGCGCGGCTGCTGGCCGTGGACGGGGACCGGTCCGCGGAGGACTTCCACCGCGAACTGGGCGCGGTGCTGTGGGAGCACTGCGGGATGAGCCGCAACGAGACGGGGCTGCGGAAGGCGCTGGAGCTGATTCCGGCGCTGCGCGTGGAGTTCTGGTCACGGCTGCGGGTGCCGGGTTCGGGGGCTGCGCTGAACCAGTCGCTGGAGAAGGCCGGGCGGGTCGCGGACTTCCTGGAACTGGCGGAGCTGATGTGCCTGGACGCGTTGCACCGCACGGAATCCTGCGGTGGGCACTTCCGGGAGGAGAGCCAGACCGCCGACGGCGAGGCCCGGCGCGACGACGCGGCGTTCTCGTACGTGGCCGCGTGGGAGTTCACCGGGGTCGGACGGCCGCCGGTGCTGCACCGCGAGGCGTTGTCGTTCGACCATGTCACACCCAGCCAGCGGAGCTACTCGTGAAACTCGTGTTGAAGATCTGGCGGCAGAAGGACGCGGCGGACCGCGGTGGGCTGGTGCGGTACGAGGTGGACGGCCTGTCGCCGGACATGTCGTTCCTGGAGGTGCTCGACGTGCTGAACGAGCGCCTCACCGCCGCGGGCGACGAACCGGTGGCGTTCGACCACGACTGCCGGGAAGGCATTTGCGGGGCGTGCGGGGTCGTCATCGACGGCACGCCGCACGGCCCGCAGGCGGCGACCACCACGTGCCAGCTGCACCTGCGGCACTTCGCGGACGGGCAGACCGTGACGGTGGAGCCGTGGCGGGCGCGGGCTTTTCCGGTGGTGAAGGACCTCGTGGTGGATCGTGGGGCGCTGGACCGGATCATCGAAGCGGGCGGGTACATCACGGCGCCGACCGGGAGCGCGCCCGAAGCCCACGCCACGCCGGTGCCGAAACCGGCCGCGGACATGGCGTTCGAAGCGGCGGCGTGCATCGGTTGCGGCGCGTGTGTGGCGGCGTGCCCGAACGGTTCGGCCATGCTGTTCACCGCCGCCAAGGCGACGCACCTGGGGGTCCTCCCGCAGGGCGAGCCGGAGCGGCCGGCGCGGGCGGTGTCGATGGTCGCCGCGCAGGACGCAGAGGGCTTCGGAGGCTGCACGAACAGCGGCGAGTGCACGGTGGTGTGCCCGAAGGGGATCCCCCTGGACACGATCGGCCGCCTGAACAGGGACGTACTGGGAGCGGCGCTGCGGTCCGGGTGATTCCGCGGCGGGCGGAGCGGCGATGTCGGGCGCGGCCGGGAGCGGGGCGGCCCGAGACACGCGGCGGCAGCGCGGCCGAGGCGGCGCACGGGCAGGGCGACGTGCGGGCGGGCCTGACGGGGCGACGTGCGGCGGTGCGGGGAACGGGGCCCAGCGGCGCGCGGAACGGCAGCACGCGCGGGGCGCGGGGCGCAGCGGCCCGGGGAACGGCAGCACGCGGGGAACGGCGGCGTCGGACGCGACTGTGTGGGGCGCCGCAGCGCGGGCGGCGCAGGAGAGTGGCCCACGGCCGGGCGGGAGGGGCTCGGCCAGGACGCACGGCGGCGCGCGGGGCGTCGGGCGCGGGGCGAGGCAGCACGTGGGGCGCAGGGCGCAGGGGCGTGGGATGCGGCCGTTCGGGGGCGCGACAGCGCCGCCGGGGCGCGAGGACCGCGGCCAGGAGCAGAAGCGCCGCGCGGCGGCATGGGGCCTGAGCCGGGCAGGAGGGGCGACAGCAGCGGCGCAGCGGCGGGAGCGCCGCGGGGCGGGAGGAGCGCGGCCAGGGGCGGAAAACGCCGCGCGTGAGCAGGGCGGCAGCGCCGAGGGCGGCGCGTGCAGCCCTCAGCGCTGCCGACCAGCAGCACCCCAAGCGAGCCGCACCCCAAGCGAGCCACACCCCGGGCAGCGTCCTCCGGACGAACCGCGTGCGGCTCCCGGCGGCCCGCGCGTGGGCACCCCGCCTCGGCCGCCCGCTCCTCAACCGTTGATTCAGGGGAACCGCACCCGGGAATTGAACGCCGCGAAGCTCCCCCAGAGGCAAATCGTCCTAACCCGCCTCCATCTGGGCTCGCTCCACTGTCAGTCGTGCGTGGTTGGCGGCTTCTCGGCCTGCTGTCCAGCCTTCGGTGTTGCTGATGGTCGTCCTGCGGTTTGTCGTGTGCGGGAACAGCTCGACGAACAGCGTGTCCACCTCCCGGCGCCGCCGGGCGAGGATCGGGAGCAGCCGCGCGTCCGCGAACTCCGCCCCCGCCGCACGGTCGGCGTCCGTCAGGCGTTCGCTTATCCGCGTCGCGTAGGCGAGCAGGAACGCGTGCCGGAACGAGCGGGTCCGCGCGCCTCGGCCGGCGGCCAGCATCGCCTCGTTCGCCTGCACCAGCAGCGACGTCGACAGCAACTCCACCAGGTCCAGGTCCACCTCGTGGCCGACCAGCACCACGAACCCCAGCTTGGCGTAGAACGCCGCCCGGCACCGGTTGGCCGTCGCGACCGCCGTCACCAGCGACGACTTCGGGCCGAGGTACGGCTGCTCCAGCCAGAACCGCCGCGCCGCACCCGCCCTCGGCCCCGGCGCGTCCACCAGCGCCTGCTCGAACGAGTACCGGCTCATCAGCTGCTGCGCCTTCGCCGACAGCGCCTCCGCCTCCTCGGCGAACGACGTCGACTCCGCCTTCGCCAGCAGCGCCCGGATCCGCGCCAGCACCTTCTCGTCCACGCCCGCCCGCTCCGCCGCGACCGGCACCTCCGGCAACCGCGGCAGGGGCAGCAGCACCTCCAGCACCGACAGCACCACGAGCAACGCCGCCACCCGCTCCACGCCGTGCTGCTCCGACCACCGCTCCAGCAACGGCCGCTCGGCGCCGCCGCACCCGGCGAGCACGTCCGAGGTCAGCGCCACCCCCCGCCGGTCCAGCCGCCGCAACGCGATCTGGTGCACGTCACCCGGCTGCCAGCCGGTCCGCCACAACCGGGCCAGCACCTCCCGCAGCGCCAGCTCCGCCGCCCGATCGATCAGCCGCGCGTCGTAGCGCGGGCCGGCCAGCTCCCGCGCCGCGAGCTCACCCAGCCGCCGCTGGGCGGCATCGCACAGCAGGACGGCGAACGTTTCTACAGTGGACTCGGCCATGCCCCGCATCATGCCGGAGGCCACCGACAATTCCGGGCACGTCAGCGCACCAGCAGCGCCACGCACTCCACGTGGTGGGTCATCGGGAAAGCGTCGAACGCCCGCAACCGGTCCAGCCGATACCCCGACTCGCCGAAGGTCGCGACATCCCGGGCCAGCGCCGCCGGATCACACGCCACGTACACCACCCGCTCGGGCGAAGCCGCCGCCACCGCCTGGACCACCTCGCGCCCCGCCCCCGACCGCGGCGGGTCCAGCACCACGACCACCGGCTGCCCGGACAGCGACCGCAGCACGTGCTCCGTCCGGCCCGCCCGCCAGCTCACCTGCGGTAGGTCCGCCAGGTTCCGCTCGCCGTCGCTCACCGCGCGCTGCCCCGACTCGACCGCCACCACGTGCCCGGTCACACCGACCTGCGCGGCCAGCACCGATGCGAACAACCCGACCCCGGCGTAGAGGTCCCAGGCCAGCTCCCCGGGCGACGCCCGCGCCCATTCCCGCACCACCGACGCGAACATATCCGCCGCCGCGGGGTGCACCTGCCAGAACCCGTGGGCCTGCAGCCGCCAGTCCCGGCCCGCCGCGTGCTGCACCGCCTCCCCGCCGGCCAGCTGCCGCGCCCGGCGCTTGCCCCGCACGGTCGCCAGCTCACGGGCGTGCACGTGGCCGTCCCCGTCGCTGGTCACCTCGATCTCCGTGCCCGGCTGCCACCGCCGCGACAACGCCCGGTCCAGCGCGCCCGGCGCCGCGATCGGGCACTTCTCCAGCGCCACGACCCGGTGGCTGCGGTGCGCCCGCAACCCGGCCCGCCCGTCCGGTCCGGCGACGAGCCGGACCCGCGACCGCCAGCCCAGCGCGCCCCCGGGCAGCTCCTCGACCTCGACCGGCCAGTCCAGCCCGGCCAGCCGCTGCAGCTGCTCGACGACCACGCGGCCCTTGAGCTCCCGCTGGAACTCCGGCGTCGCGTGCTGCCAGTCGCAGCCGCCGCACTGTCCCGGCACGGCGAGCGGGCACGGGGGATCGACCCGTTCCGGCGCCGCGCGGAGGACCTCCACCGCATCCGCGCGGCAGAACGATCCGCCCTTGTCCTCGGTCACCTCGGCGCGCACCAGTTCGCCGGGCAACGCGTGCCGGACGAACACGACCCGGCCGTCCACCCGGGACACGCAGTGCCCGCCGTGGGCGACGGGTCCCACTTCGAGCTCCAGGATCCGGCCGGTCCAGTCCTGTCCGGTCACTTCCCGCCGTCCTTGCCGGCCCCGGTGCGGGACGCCCCGTCCCCGAAGAAGCCACGCCGCACGTCACCGGCCGCCGGGCGGGCCCGCGACGCGCGCCGCACCGCCTTGGCCGAGGACGCCAGCTGCCACGGCACGCTGGTGACCATCACACCCGGCTGGAACAGCAGCCGTCCCTTGAGCCGCAGCGCGCTCTGGTTGTGCAGCAGCTGCTCCCACCAGTGCCCGACGACGTACTCGGGGATGAACACGGTGACCACGTCACGCGGGTTGTCGCCGCGCACGCGCTTGACGTAGTCCAGCACCGGGCGCGTGATCTCGCGGTACGGCGACTCGACGACCTTCAGCGGGACCTTGAAGCCCTTGGCCTCCCAGTCGGCGGTCAGCTGCCGCGTCTCGGAGTCGTCCACGTTGACCGTCACGGCCTCCAGGACGTCCGGCCGCATGGCCTTCGCGTAGGCGAGGGCGCGCATGGTCGGCAGGTGCAGTTTGGAGACCAGCACGATCGCGTGGTTGCGCGAAGGCAGCACGGTCGGGCTGCCGTCCAGCGCGGCCAGCTCCTCGGACACCCGGTCGTAGTGCTTGCGGATCGCGGTCATCAGCAGGTAGATCGCCACCATCGCGGCGATCGCGATCCACGCGCCGAGCAAGAACTTCGTGATCAAGACGATGATCAGCACGGTGCCGGTCATCGTCAGGCCGATCGCGTTGACCGTCTGCGAACGGCGCATCCGCCGCCGGGCCAGCGGATCGGTTTCGCGGGACAGCAGCCGGTTCCAGTGCCGCAGCATGCCGGCCTGGCTCACCGTGAACGACACGAACACGCCCACGATGTAGAGCTGGATCAGCTTGGTGACCTCGGCGTCGAACGCGATGATCAGGACCAGCGCGAACGCGGCCAGGAACAGGATGCCGTTGGAGAAGGTCAGCCGGTCGCCGCGGGTGTGCAGCTGGCGCGGCAGGAACCGGTCCTGCGCGAGGATCGAGGCCAGCACCGGGAATCCGTTGAAGGCGGTGTTCGCGGCCAGCAGCAGGATGATGCCGGTGCTGAAGGAGATGTAGTAGAAGGCGGGCTCGAAGTGCGGGAACACCGCCTGCGCGATCTGGGCGACGATCGTCTTCTGCTGGTAACCCTCCGGGGTGCCGCTCAGCTGGGTCGCCGGGTCCTCCGCGAACTTGACGTCGGTGAGGATCGCCAGCGTGATGATGCCCAGCAGCATCGTCACCGCGAGCAGGCCCATCATCAGCAGCGTGGTGGCCGCGTTCTTGGACTTCGGCTTGCGGAAGGCGGGCACGCCGTTGCTGATCGCCTCGACGCCGGTCAGCGCCGCCGCGCCGGAGGAGAACGCGCGGGCGATGAGGAAGACGAACGCGAAGCCGGTGAAGGACGCCTCGGCGTGCAGGTCGAAATCCGCGCTCTCGGCGCGCATCGGCGTGCCGCGGACCGCCTCGAAGAGACCCCACAGGACCATGCCCAGAATGCCGATGATGAACCCGTATGTCGGAATCGCGAAGGCCTTGCCGGACTCGCGCACGCCGCGCAGGTTGATCGAGGTCAGGACCACCACGATGATCACCGCGCTGAGCACCTTGTGCTCGGCCACGAACGGGATCGCCGACCCGATGTTGGCCACGCCGGACGACGTCGACACCGCGACGGTGAGGACGTAGTCGACCAGCAGCGCGCTCGCCACGGTCAGGCCGAATCTGCCGCCGAGGTTGGTGCTGGCGACCTCGTAGTCGCCGCCACCACTGGGGTAGGCGTGCACGTTCTGGCGGTAGGAAGCCACCACGACCAGCATGACCACCGCGACGGCGACGCCGATCCACGGCGAGTAGGCGTAGGCCGACAGCCCGGCGACGCTCAGCGTCAGGAAGATCTCCTCGGGCGCGTACGCGACGCTCGAGAGCGCGTCCGACGCGAAGATCGGCAGCGCGATCCGCTTCGGGAGCAGGGTGTGGGAGAGCCGGTCGCTCCGGAACGGACGGCCGACGAGCAGCCGTTTGGTGGCGGTCGCAATCTTCGACACGTCAGAAGGGTACGGGCGGGTCCGCGAGGGGGCCGGACAAGGTAGGTTCTGCGTCGGCATCTACCGGGTAACCGCCGTTCGGGTGACACACAGGAGGCAGTGACGTGCACGTGGTGATCATGGGGTGCGGCCGGGTGGGCGCGTCCCTGGCCGCGGCCCTCGAGCGCCTGGGTCATGAGGTCGCGGTGATCGACAAGGCGCAGGAGGCGTTCCGGCGGCTCGGCAGCGACTTCCACGGCCAGCAGGTGCTGGGCATGGGCTTCGACCGGCAGGTGCTGATCGACGCGGGCATCGAGAAGGCGGGCGCCTTCGCCGCGGTGTCCAGCGGCGACAACTCGAACATCATCTCGGCGCGGGTGGCGCGGGAGAACTTCGGCGTCGAGCACGTCGTGGCCCGCATCTACGACCCGAAGCGGGCGGCGGTCTACGAGCGGCTGGGCATCCCCACCGTGGCGACCGTGCCGTGGACGACCGACCGGTTCCTGCGCACGCTGCTGCCCGACGGGGTGGCCTCGGCGTGGCGGGACCCCAGCGGTAACGTCGCGGTGCTGCAGCTGCCGCTGCACGAGGGCTGGGTCGGCCGCAGCGTCAACGAGCTGCAGGAGTCGACCGGCGCGCGGGTCGCGTTCATCATGCGGTTCGGCACGCCCGTTCTGCCCGATTCCAAGACGGTGTTGCAGGCGGACGACCTGGTCTACGTGGCCGCGAGGTCCGGAACCGTCGGCGACGTGACGAGCACCGCGGCGCGTGCGCCGGAGGAGGAAGCCTGATGCGGGTCGCGATCGCGGGAGCAGGCGCGGTTGGCCGGTCGATCGCCAAGGAGCTGATCGACGGCGGCCACCAGGTCATGCTGATCGAGCGGCAGGCCGGGCAGTTCGAGCCGGACACCGTCGAGCAGGCCGACTGGGTGCTCGGCGACGCGTGCGAGGTTTCGACGCTGGAGGACTCCGGCATCGAGCGCTGCGACGTGGTGATCGCCGCGACCGGTGACGACAAGGTGAACCTGGTCGTGTCGCTGCTCGCGAAGACCGAGTTCGCGGTGCGGCGGGTCGTGGCGCGGGTGAACAACCCGGCGAACGAGTGGCTCTACACCGATGCGTGGGGTGTGGACGTCGCCGTGTCGACGCCGCGGATCCTGGCCGCGATGGTCGAGGAGGCGGTCAGCGTCGGCGACCTGGTGCGGCTGCTGACGTTCCGGCAGGGGCAGGCCAACCTGGTCGAGCTGACCCTGCCCGACCAGACCCCGCTGGCCGGCCGCCCGGTGAGCGACCTGGCGCTGCCGCGGGACGCCGCGCTGGTGACGATCCTGCGCGGCGACCGGGTGATCGTGCCGCAGCCGGAGGACCCGCTGGAGCCGGGCGACGAACTGCTGTTCGTGGCCAACGCGGAGGTCGAGAACGACATCCGCAAGGCGCTGGGTTACTAGGTGTACCCGGCCGAGACGTTGGTAGCGGCGAGCCTGGTTGAACGAACGAGAACCCTCCGAATGGGATGTGGCTTGTCTAAGGCCCACTCCAACTCGGAGGTTCTCGTGTCCCACGCTACTGCCCGAGCTACGAACGCGACCGCCCAGGCGAGGTGGTCCATATGGATGTCAAGACGCTCGGCAAGATCCCCGACGGCGGTGGCTGGCGGGCGCACGGCCGCGAGATCGGTCGAACTCGCGAACGTCGCGACAACCCGATCGGCTATGACTACGTCCACTCACTCGTCGACGATCACTCGCGGCCGGCCTACAGCGAGGTCCTACCCGACGAGTAGGGCGCTGGGCTACTCGGGCACTGGGTTACCAGCGCCCGAGGACCGGCTGCTCACCGGCACGCGCGCGGAGGCGGACCAGGCGCGCTAGGCCTCCTGCGGCGGCTGGCCGTACTTCAGGCGGAGGCGGGCCTCGGCGTCCGCCTCCTCGGCGACGCGGGCCTCCTCGATCTCCTTGAGGCGCTTGTCGGAGCGGCGCACGGCCCACACGACGACCAGCAGCGCCAGCCCGTACAGCGGCCAGCCCATGACGATCTTCGCGAACGCCAGCCACCCGGTGTAGTCGGCCTCGTACAGCCACCGCTGCACCACAAACCGCGCGCCGAACACCGCGGCCAGCGCCAGGGTGGCGACGTCGTAGCCGAGGCGGGACGGCTTGTCCCGGCGCCACGCGGTGCCGGTGCCGTTGAGGAAGTTCCAGATCACGCCCGCCAGCGGCCAGCGCACCACCACGGACAGCACGAACACGCCGCAGTAGACGAGGCTCGCCCAGATCCCGAACAGGAAGAAGCCCTTCGCGGACCCGGTGCGGTAGGCGATGAACGCGCCGATGCCGACGCCGAACAGTCCGGAGATGGCCGGCTGCAGCGACTCGCGGCGCACCAGGCGCACGATCGTGATCAGCGCGGCGCTGCCGACGGCGCTCCAGATGCCCACCGTGAGCCCGAAGAACGAGTTCGCGAGCACGAACACCACGATCGGCACGGAGGAGTAGACGAGGCCGGACACCCCACCCATCTGTTCCAGCATCGTGGGCTCGGGCCGCTCACCCGCCCGCCCAGGCTCGGCCCCGTTCGCGGCGGGGTGCGGATCGGTCTTGTCGCCTGGACGGGCGGGTTCAGTCACGCGGTTACCAACTCAGGAGGTCGTCTGCAGCTCGTAGAACGGGTTGTACAGCACCTTCTGGCCGTCTCGCTCGGCCATGCGTCCCCGGACCTTGATGGTCCGGCCCGGTTCGATGCCCGGGATGCGGCGCCGTCCCAGCCAGACTAGCGTCACGCCCTCCGTGCCGTCGAACAACTCGGCACGCAGTGTCGCCGCCTCTTTCGTGGGACACAGCTCCACGCTGCGCAACCGCCCGAGGACGGTCACCTCTTCGCCCGACCGGCAGTCGCATGCTCGTCGCGCGCCGCCTGCCTCGGATTTTTCGGACAGATCATCAGCGTCGAGTTCCTCGACGTCGCTGGTCAGCTTGCGCACCAGCCGGCTGAAATAGCCGCCGTCTTTGGCGGACATAGGCGTCTGCTCCTGTTCCGGGGCCCCCGACTTGAACGGCCCGTACGTCATCCAGCCTAACCTCGTGGGGGCCAGCACAACCGCTTTGCGGCAAGATCGCAACGTGACGTCCGCAATGCCGGAACCGGCCGCCGTCCTGCTACCGGGGACGGGCTCGGACGAGGTGTTCGTCCGGTCTGTTTTCGCAGGTCCACTGGGTGCGTTCGGCATACGCACACGGACCCCCGCACCGCCGGGCGGCACCGCTGTGACAGCAGGCCTGCTCGCGTCACTCGACGAAGCGGCGACCGAGGGCCCGGTGCTCGCCGGAGGCATCTCCCTCGGCGCGCACCTGGCGGCCGAATGGGCGGTCCGCAACCCCGGCCGATGCGCCGGCCTGCTGCTCGCGATGCCGGCCTGGTGCGGTCGTCCGGGCGACGCGCCTGCCTCGCTCGCCGCGCGCGCCTCCGCCGACCTGGTCGACTCGCGCGGACTGACGGAGGCGCTGCGGCTCGCGACGGCCGGAGTGGCACCCTGGCTCGCCGCCGAGCTGACGAGGGCCTGGCGGCGGCACGGGGAGGGCCTGGCGGCGAGCCTGCGCGTCGCGGCGGCCCACGCCGCGCCGACGCTGGACGCGCTGGCCGGACTGGACGTCCCGGTCGGCATCGCCGCGTGCACCGACGATCCGGTCCACCCGGTCGCGGTGGCGCACGCCTGGGCGGAAGCGCTTCCCCGCGCCGTGGTCCAGGAGACCACGCTGACCGCGCTCGGCGCCGACCACGAGTCACTGGGCCGCGCCGCGCTGCTGGCGTGGCTCCAGGCGGGCGGCTGAGGCCCGCACCGCGGCGGCGAGCAGAGTCGCACGGCAGCGCTTCACAAGCTCGCGCCCCGCGGCGGGTACGCCGCGGCTGTCGGTCGAATCGGTCGGCCTCCGCGGCGATGTTCACCATCCCGGCGGGGAACCCGATCGGACAAGGCGGGAGCACGCACCCTGGCGCGCGCTCCCGCGACCACCGAGTGCTTGCCTACTGCTGGCCCTGCTGCTGCGCGATGTGCTCGGCGACCGCCTCCGGCAGCGTGATCGGCAGCGGAGTGCGCACCGGCATCGGCGCGTCGCCGCGGTCGACGATCGTGCCCCGGACGATGTCGCGCAGCACGGCGGGCGCCTCGGCCGCCATCGACTGCGGGCCCGCGATCACGCCGCGCAGCATCCAGCGCGGCCCGTCGACCCCGACGAACCGCAGCGCCACGTCGCCGATGAGCGCGGACAGCTCCGGCCCCCACTCACCCTGGCCCGGCGCGACCTTGGCGCCGTCGTTGCGCAGCTGCTCGGTGAGCTCGCCGACCACCTCGCGCCACAGCCCGCCGGACCGCGGCGCCGCGTAGGCGCTCACCGTGACCTGGCCGTGCGCCGTCACCACGTGCACCGCGCGCACCCCACCGGCCTGCGGGTCCATCTCGACCTGCACCTGGGTGCCGTCGGGCACCGGGACCCGCACCGAGCCGAGGTCGATCCGCGGCCTGCCGTCCTCCGGCGCGTCGGCGATGTCGAACGGCCCGTCGGTGGCCTCCGGCTCCGGCTCCGGTTCCTCCTCCGGCTCCTCGGCGATGTCCGGGTCCCAGGACTCGCCGGGGTCGGCCATCGCGTGGCGGCCCCGCTTCTTGCGTCCGAAGATGCCCACTACTCCCTCGTTCCTTCCCCGGGATTCCCGGTCAGCGTCGCATGCCCGCCGGTCGAGCCGTACCCGCCCGCCCCGCGTTCCGTCGCCGCCAGCTCCGCGACCTCCACGAACTCCGCCGTCTCCACGCGCTGGACCACCAGCTGCGCGATCCGGTCCCCCCGCGCGAGCCGGATCGGCTCGCTGCGGTCGTGGTTGACCAGGCACACCTTGATCTCCCCGCGGTAGCCCGAGTCGATGGTGCCCGGCGTGTTCACGACGGACAGCCCGGTGCGCGCGGCCAGGCCGGAGCGCGGGTGCACGAACCCGGCGTAGCCAGGCGGCAGCGCGATCGCCACGCCGGTGCCGACCAGCACCCGCTCGCCGGGCGCCAGCACGACGTCGGTGGTGGTCACCAGGTCGGCGCCGGCGTCGCCGGGCCTTGCGTAGGACGGGATCGGGACGCCCGGATCGAGCCGGGTGAGCAGGACCTGCACGGGGGACACGGGCGGCGAGACTACCCTGGAGGCATGGGTGAGCACGCGAGCGCGGCCGGTGCGGTGGGCGAGACGACTGCGGGAGACGGCAGCACGCGGTATTCCGAACGGCTGTACCTGTCGTGGTGGGGCTGGCCGCTGCCGCTGGCGGGCGCGGCGCTGCTGGCCTACGAGATCCACCTCGGCTACCCCTCGGTGCCGCTGTGGCTGCCGTTCGCGGTGCTGATGCCGCTGATGGTGGCGTGGCTGGTGGCCATGGGCCGGGCCCGGATCCGGGTGACCGGCGACGAGCTCGAAGTCGGTGACGCTCATCTGCCGTTGCGGTTCGTGGGTGAGGTCGAGGTCATCGGTAAGGACCGGAAGCGGAAGGCGATGGGACCGGAACTCGACCCCGCCGCATACGTGACGCATCGCGGCTGGGTCGGTTCGCTGCTGCGCGTGCACCTGACCGACCCCGCGGACCCGACCCCCTACTGGGTGTTCAGTACCCGCAGGCCGGAGGCCCTGGCCGAGCTGCTCCGCTCAGGGAAGTAGCCCGGCCGTCCGCGGTCTCACGCGCAGTCGCGGCAGATCATCTGCCCGTTGTGCTCCTCCGCCAGCCTGCTCCGGTGGTGCACCAGGAAGCACACGGAGCAGGTGAACTCGTCAGCCTGCTTCGGCACCACCTTCACCGTCAGGTCCTCACCCGACAGCCCGGACAGGTCCGCGCCCGGAAGCTCGAAGTTCTCCGCGCTCGCGTCCTCGTCCACGTCCACCACGCCGGACTGCGTCTCGTTCCGGCGAGCCTTCAGCTCCTCCAACGAGTCCTCGGCGAGCTCGTCGGCTTCGCTGCGGCGCGGAGCGTCGTAGTCGGTCGCCATTGTCCCTCACCCCTGCGATCAGCTTCGTAATCACTGTTCAAGCACACTGTTCGCATGCCGTCGTGCCGCTGGTCAACGTCCCAGCGCCCCGATTTGTGCCCGCCGCCGTAGTGAGCCAGGTCTCTCTTCAGCAACGTGTTTCGGTACCTGATCTACGGGCGGAGCCCGCAGAGGGTAGCTCACGCTTTACCCGCGCGCGCAGAGTGTCATTCGAAGCAGGGCATACGTCACCCAACAGAGGGAACACATTCCCGGGGACGCCCGTGGGACGGTGCGACACGTACCCCGGCTTCGGACGGGTGACGACGCTGGTGCACTGTAACGCCTACGCTGATCAGGAACGACGGTTCGGGCGAGCGGGTGTTCGGGTCTTCGATCGAAGGGGTGGGGCAGGTGTCGTCGGGGATCGGTTACGGCAACCGGAGATCGCGGCCCTACCGCAAGCGCCGCCCGCTACCCGCGCTGATCGTGATCGGGGTGCTCGGACTCGTCGCGATGGTCATCTGGGTGCGCGCGATCACCAGCAAGCAGGACATCGACGAGGCGCTGCGGTGCGATCCGCCGCCCACGCCGCCACCCGGTGTGACGTACACCAACCTGGGTTACAACGCGCTCGACGAGACCACACCCGTGCCCGCCGACCGGATCGCGGTGAAGGTGCTCAACGCGAGCGAGAAGCGCGGGCAGGCCGCGATCACCACGGAAAGCCTGCGGCAGCTGGGTTTCACGCAGATCGCGCCGCCGGAGAACGACCCCGCCTACGCGACCGACGAGGCGGCCTGCCGCGGCCAGTTGCGCTTCGGCGACAACGGCAGCTCCGCGGCGCGCACGCTCAGCCTGGTCGTGCCGTGCGTCGAACTGGTGCGGGACAACCGCGAGGACGCGAGCGTGGACCTGGCGATCGGCAGCGCCTTCGGCGACGTGGTGCCGACGCAGGCGGCGCGCGACATCCTCGCGCAGCTGCAGGCGTGGTCGAACCAGCACGACGGCGACGGCGGCGAGCAGTCCGCGGTCAACCCGCCGGTGATCGACAAGGCGCTGCTGGCCGCCGCCCGCCCCGGCACCTGCTGACCCGCTCGCACCCGCGAGTCCCGTATTCCCGCCCGCGAGTCCCACACTCACGAGCGCGAGTTCGGCACCCGGCCGCAGCGGTCGCCGTCGGGCGCTACACCTCCTTGACGCCGCACTCCACGGCCGCGTCGTAGAGCGCTCCGGCGATCGACGGCGCGGCCGCGAAGGTCGCGTCCGCCCCCAGGGCCGGGTCCGAGCCCGGTAGGTGCACCACCGCGCCCGCTTCCTCCGCCACCAGCGCTCCGGCCGCCCAGTCCCAGCGGTGCAGGCCGTGCTCCAGGTACCCGTCCAGCCACCCGGCCGCCACCGCGCACAGGTCGAGCGAGGCCACCCCAGCCCGGCGGACGTCGCGCACGCGGGTCAGCAGCCCGGACACCAACCGGGCCTGCCGGGCGCGCCGCTCGGCCTGGTAGGCGAACCCGGTGCCGATCAGGCTCAGCTCCAGCCGCTCGGGCGAGGACACCGAGAGCCGCCGCCCGTCGAGCCACGCGCCCTGGCCCCGCACGGCCGTCCAGCAGCGCCCGCTGACGGGTTCCACGACCGCCCCGGCCACCGACACCCCGTCCACCTGCGCCGCGAGCGACACGGCGAACAGGGGTGCGCCGTAGAGGAAGTTGACGGTGCCGTCGATCGGGTCCACCACCCACGTCACGCCGTCACCCGCCGCGCCGCCTGCCTCCTCCCCCAGGACGTGGTCCCCCGGCCGCAGCTCCGCCAGCCGGTCGCGCACCAGCTGCTCGGCGGCGCGGTCGACCGCGGTGACCACGTCGGTGTCGGTCGTCTTGGTCTCGACCGACACCGGCTCACCTGCGACCATGGCGTCACGGGCACGGCGGACCAGGTCCGCGGCCTCAGCCGCGACCTGGACGGCAACGTCCTTCAACTCTGTTTCGGCAGCTCCCACGTCCACCATGGGACCACACCCGGTTAAAGTCTCCGGCACAGGTTTCTGAATCGAGCGAGAAGGGACGGCGCCAATGACGGCGACCCGTGGTTTCGGAATCGACATCGGCGGCAGCGGTATCAAGGGCGCCCTTGTCGACCTGGAAAAGGGCGCACTGATCGGCGACCGCTTCCGGATCGACACCCCGCGGCCGGCGACCCCGGACGCGGTGGCCGACGCGGTGGCCCAGGTCGTGGCCCACTTCGGCTGGGAGGGCCCGGTCGGCATCACGCTGCCCGCGGTGGTGAAGAAGGGCGTCGCGCACACCGCGGCCAACATCGACCCCAGCTGGATCGGCACCGACGCGGACGCGTTGTTCGCCAAGCGGCTGGACCGCCACGAGGACGACATCGCGATGCTCAACGACGCCGACGCGGCGGGCATGGCCGAGATCCGCTACGGCGACCCGCGGGCCCGCAAGGGCGTCACCACCCTGCTGACGTTCGGCACCGGCATCGGCAGCGCCCTGTTCCAGCACGGCACCCTGATGCCGAACACCGAGTTCGGCCACCTCGAGGTCGACGGGCACGACGCGGAGAAGAAGGCGGCCGCTTCGGTCAAGGACAACGAGGGCCTGTCCTACCCCCACTGGGCCAAGCGCGTGAACCGTTACCTTTCCGTGCTGGAGAACCTCATCTGGCCGGATCTGTTCATCGTGGGCGGCGGGGTCAGCAAGAAGGCCGAGAAGTGGGTGCCGCTGCTGGAGATCAGGACACCGGTCCTGGTGGCATCGCTGCAGAACAACGCGGGGATCGTGGGCGCGGCGCTGGCCGCGGCCGAGGGCCTGGAGCACTGACCAGCGAACAGGCCGCCGCGGGTTTGAACGATGATCGGCCGCAACGCACCGGCGTATCGTCGTTACAATGGAACACGGCCCACGGTCGCGGAGGACAAAACCGCAGGCCGCGGGACGTTCCCCGAATCTGAGGCAGCCGGGACGCACCATCCCGGCTCGCCGTGATCGACCGCTGCGAAAGGGCGTACGTGGCAGCCGCAAAAACCGCTACCCGAAGCGGCACGAAGACAACGAGCGCCGCCGACGTGAGCGCGGAACCCAACGCGGGCCGTGAGAACGTGACCGAGGCCGAGGCTCAGGGCTCCGGCGCCACGAAGAAGGCGACCACCCGTAAGCCGGCCGCGGCCAAGGGCCCGAAGAAGGCTCCGGCCAAGGGCCGCACCACCCGCAAGGCCGGCAAGACCGACGACGGGGAGCCGGACGGCCCCGGCGGCGAGGACATCGAGGACGTCGACCTCGAAGCCGATCTCGCCGACCTCGAAGGCGAGGTGGAGGTCGACGTCGTCGACGCGACCGTCACCGACGAAGCCGAAGACCTCGACGAGGACGAGCCGGACGAGAAGACGCCGGCCGCGAAGTCGGGCGCCAAGTCGACCGATCGTGATTTCGTCTGGGACGAGGAGGAGTCGGAGGCCCTGCGGCAGGCCCGCAAGGACGCCGAGCTCACCGCGTCCGCGGACTCGGTGCGCGCGTACCTGAAGCAGATCGGCAAGGTCGCGCTGCTCAACGCCGAGGAGGAGGTCGAGCTCGCCAAGCGGATCGAGGCCGGCCTGTACGCGGCGGAGCGGCTGCGCATCGCGGAGGAGGAGGGCGAGAAGCTCGCCACCCAGATGCGCCGCGACCTGCGCTGGATCATCCGGGACGGGGAGCGCGCCAAGAACCACCTGCTGGAGGCGAACCTCCGTCTGGTCGTGTCGCTGGCCAAGCGCTACACCGGCCGCGGCATGGCGTTCCTGGACCTGATCCAGGAGGGCAACCTGGGCCTCATCCGTGCGGTCGAGAAGTTCGACTACACGAAGGGCTACAAGTTCTCCACGTACGCGACGTGGTGGATCCGGCAGGCGATCACCCGCGCGATGGCGGACCAGGCCCGGACCATCCGTATTCCGGTCCACATGGTCGAGGTGATCAACAAGCTCGGCCGCATCCAGCGTGAGCTGCTGCAGGACCTCGGCCGCGAGCCCACCCCCGAGGAGCTCGCGAAGGAGATGGACATCTCCCCGGAGAAGGTCCTGGAGATCCAGCAGTACGCCCGCGAGCCGATCTCGCTGGACCAGACGATCGGCGACGAGGGCGACTCGCAGCTGGGCGACTTCATCGAGGACTCGGAAGCGGTCGTCGCGGTCGACGCCGTGTCGTTCACGTTGCTGCAGGATCAGCTCCAGTCGGTGCTGCAGACGCTGTCCGAGCGCGAGGCCGGCGTGGTCCGGCTGCGCTTCGGCCTGACCGACGGCCAGCCGAGGACTTTAGACGAAATCGGCCAGGTCTACGGGGTCACGCGCGAGCGCATCCGGCAGATCGAATCGAAGACGATGTCCAAGCTGCGGCACCCCAGCCGCTCGCAGGTCCTGCGGGACTACCTGGACTGAGAGCAAAAGAGGAAGCCCGGGCCACCAGGCCCGGGCTTCTTCTCTTACAAGGCAACGCAAGCCGGCAACGCAAGTAGGCCGACTACCCCAACCAGACCTCCCGATCCACAGCCGATCTTTAGTCGCCGAGCAGGGGTGTCAAGGTACGCTTCCCCGCCTTGACACGCCTGCTCGGCGACTGAAACACATTCAGGCATCGGGGGCGGGGGTCGACAGGTGACCGTTCGAGCGCCGTGAGGCGCTCCTGCGCGAAGCGCAGGAAAAAGATCAAAAGATGTCCTCGCCGCCTTCGTCACAGCAAAGGGCCACCGCGCTGCGGGGAGCCAGGTGATCTTCTAACGTTCCACCATGGGCATCACCCGAACGCTTGACGTCAACGAAGTCCTCGCCCGGCAGGAGTCCGGCGAGTTGAAGCGCCGCCTGCGGGCCAGGGATCTGGTGGGCTTCGGGGTCGGCATCATCATCGGCACCGGCATCTTCACGCTCGCGGGCGTGGAGGCCAAGACGCACGCCGGGCCGGCCGTGACGTTGTCGTTCGTGATCGGGGCTGTCGTGGCCGGCCTGGCGGCGCTCTGCTACGCCGAACTGGCCTCCAGCGTGCCGACAGCCGGCAGCGCCTACACCTACGCGTTCGCCACGCTCGGGGAGGTGTTCGCCTGGATCATCGGCTGGGACCTGCTCCTCGAGTTCGCGCTCGGCGCGGCCGTGGTGTCGCGCGGGTGGTCCGGGTACCTCGCGAACCTGCTCGGGCTGCCGCAGGAGTGGTTCGGCGAGGAGGCGACCGTCAACGTGGGCGCCGTCGCCATCATCGCGGTCCTCACCGTCGTCGCCGTGCTCGGGATCCGCGAGTCGGCCCGGGTGACGAACGTGCTGGTGCTCGTCAAGGTCGCGGTGTGCGTCCTGATCATCGCCGTGGGCGTGTTCTTCATCAAGGGCGCCAACCTGACCCCGTTCATCCCGCCCGCCCAGCCCGACGAGAGCGGGGCGAGCGTGCTGCACCAGCCGGTCGTGCAGGCCGGGCTGGGGCTCGAACAGTCCGTGTACGGCATCGGCGGTGTGCTGTCCGCGGCGGCGATCGTGTTCTTCGCCTACACCGGGTTCGAGGCGCTGGCCAACCTCGGCGAGGAGACCCGCAACCCGCGCAAGGACCTGCGCATCGGCATCCTCGGCGCCCTCGGCGTGTGCGCCCTGCTCTACCTCGCCGTGTCGCTGGTGCTGACCGGCATGGTGCCGTTCACCGACATCGACACGAGCGCGCCGCTCGCCGCCGCGTTCGACGCGGTCGGCCAGCACTGGGTGAGCGCCCTCATCTCGCTCGGCGCGGTCACCGGCCTGACCTCGGTGATGATGGTGGAACTGGTCACCATCGGCCGCATCGGGTTCGCGATGGGCCGGGACGGTCTGCTGCCCAAGCCGATCGGCACCACGCACCCGCGCTGGGGCACGCCGCACCGGATGACCATCGGCGGCGCGGTGCTGATCGCCCTGCTCGCGGCGTTCGTGCCGATCACCGAGCTGTCCGACATGGTCAGCATCGGCGCGCTGTCGGCGATGGTGATCGTCGCGATCGCGGTGCCGGTGCTGCGCCACAAGCGTCCGGACCTCAAGCGGCCCTTCATGGTGCCGCTGTCCCCGGCGCTGCCGGTCATCGCCGCGCTGGCCTGCCTGTACCTGATGCTGAACCTGGACGTGCTGACCTGGATCCGGTTCGCCGTCTGGCTCGCGATCGGCCTCGTCATCTACTTCGCCTACGGCCGCAGGCATTCCCGCCTTGCGGTCAAGGAGTGAACCCCGCCCGCGCGACCAGCGCCCGCGCCGCGGCCGCGTCGGCGGCGGGCACCACGAGCAGCAGCCCGCGCAGGGCGGCGACCACCCGGTCGAGCATCTGCAGGTGCACCCCATCCCGGCCCGCCCAGCGATAACCGTCCACAATGGCCACCAGTGTGCCGCCCACACCGCTGAGCACGCCCGCGAGGAACACCGGATTCCTGGCACGCCAACGGGAACTCCAGAACGGCGGCAGCCCGCCGTCGAGGTAGTCGCGCAGCGCGGCGTCCGGGGTGTCCGGCGCGCCGAGGTCTGCGGTGTCCACAAAGGCCACCAGCGTGGCGTCCAGCTCAGGCACCCCGGCCAGGATCGCGCGCAACGCGGCGGCGGTCCACCGGCCCTCGGCGGCGACCGCGGTCAGCTCGCCCCCGGACAGCTCCGCGACGGCCGCCGCGGTGGACGCCGGCGACAAACCCGCGGACGCGGTGTCGTCCTGGTTCGCGACCACGATCCCGTGCGCCCGCAGGGAAACCAGCGTGACGAACGCGGCCGACTCGCCCTTCTGCTGCGGCATCTCGGCCCGCGCGAGGTCGATGAGGCGCGTGGCGCCGGGGAACCAACGCACCTCGTCGAGCAGCCCCACTAGTACCGCCACAGGTGGGCGGCGACGATCTCCTCGACCGTCCGGTCCGCGGCCCAGCGCCGGTCCGAGGCGCGCACCGCGCGGAACGCGCCGAGCAGCTCCTCCCCCAGCGCCGCGCGCATCCGGTCATTGGACGCCAGCGCCTCGTCCTGCTCGTCCGATGTGGCCGGAAGACGGCGGATTCCCGCGGCCGCCCGGCCGTCCTCGGTCCAGACGCCGGGATCCTCGCCGACGGGATCGGGCAGGGCGAGCCCTTCTTCCAGTCCGGCGATCCCGGCGGTGATCACGGCGGCGAGCGCCAGGTACGGGTTCGCCGAGGCGTCGCACGGCTTCAGCTCCACGTTGGCGTGCTCGTCGCCGAGCAGGTCGGACCCCGGCACGAACCGCAACGGCGCTTCGCGGTTCTCCACACCCCAGAACGCGTACGCGCTGGCGAAGTACCCCGGGCGCAACCGCAGAGTGGACGGCACGCTCGGCGCGGTCACCGCCGTGATGGCGGGCAGGTCCCGCAGAAGCCCGGCGAGATAGCCCGCGCCCTCGGCGTGCGGCACGCCGGCGAGGAGGTTGCGCCCCTTGCGCCACACCGAGGTGTGCAGGTGCCAGCCGTTGCCCGCCGCCTCCGGGCTGACCATCGGCGCGAAGCTCAGCCGCAGCCCGTGCTTGTGCGCAGCGGCGTGCAGGGTCTGACGAGCCAGCAGCTGGTCGTCGGCCGCGGACACCGGATCGGTCGCCGCGAGCGAGAGTTCCAGCTGCGCCAGGCCGTACTCGGCGTGGAACTGGTTCAGCCACAGGCCGTTGGCGTCGAAGTCGTGCAGCACGGTCGCGACGAAGTCGTCCAGCGGGATCAAGGCGTGCGGGCTGTAGGCCGGACCGTGGTGGCCGGGCGCCGAGGCGATGTCCGGCGCCCCGGCGGGAGCCACGGCGAACTCCATCTCGAAGCCGGCGCGGATCTCGTAACCCAGGTTCGCCGTGGCGGACACCACGGTTTCCAGCGCGGTGCGCTGGCAGTAGGGCCACGGCGATCCGTCGGCGGCGATCTGCCGCCCGGGCGCCCAGGCGAGCGCGCGCTGCCCGGCGAGCCGTCGCAGCCGGTCGATCACCGGCGCGAGACGCACGTCACCCGAGGGTGTGCCCAGTCCCGGGTGGCCGAACGTGATGACGTCGTGGGTGTCGAAAACGGCGAACAACGACGTGATCCCGACGCCCCGGGTCGCGGCCGCGGCGAGGCCGGACATCGGCACGATCCGCGAGCGCGGGATGCCGTTGTTGTCGGCCCAGGCGATCTGCGCCCCGCCGACCCCGGTTGCCGCCAGGTCCTTCGCGGCCGCCGACGCCTGCTTCGTCATGACAGGGAGTGTCTCACGTGCCCCGCGCGGGGGATGGTTTCGCACACGGACTGATCACGATCTTGCCTCGGACCGGTCCACCGAATTCCGCTGAGAACGAACAAGCTGCTCCGCGCGCCCGCTTGACACGGGTTCGCACGAGCCGATTTCCGCCTGCTCACATTGGTCCTGACCACGGGAAACGGGTTTCTGACAGGTTTCTCCGTCCTGAATGGCGGGATTGATCTACGACATCCGGGGTAATTATGCGTGACACACATCCCAAGCAGCCGGGAACACTTGCCAGGCGCTCAGCGTCTGCAAGAGTGGAGGCCAGCGAACACCGCGGAGCCGACGGGCAACCGCAGGGCCGAAGTGGTCGCCGCTGGATCGATGGCATCGGGCAGCCGATGCCGGGACGGAGGGAGACTCCAATGACATCACCGACGCTCACCCGCCCCGAGTTGACCGCAGCCGACCGTTGTGACCGGTGCGGCGCCGCAGCACAGGTACGAGCCATCCTCTCCAGCGGTGGGGAGCTGCTCTTCTGCGGCCACCACGCCCGCGAGTACGAGTCGAAGCTCAAGGAGATCGCTGCGGAGATCCAGCGCGGCTGAGCCAGACCACAGACAGCAGGCGGGCGCCCGGGGTTCACCCGGGCGCCCGCTTGTCATGTGCCCGACGTCACACCGGGAACCGTCGCGTTGATCCCGGCGACCTGGAGGGAAAGCCGGTCCCTCCCCGCCGAGGAGCAGCATGACGACGGACGACATCCTGGAGCCAACCGCACCGCCCGCCGCCCCGTCCACGCCCCGCGGGACGCTGCGACCGGTCCTGCTGCGCCTGCACTTCTGCGCCGGGATCCTCGTCGGCCCCTTCCTGGTGGTGGCCGCGATCACCGGTCTGCTGTACGTGTTCACGCCGCAGCTGGAACAGGTCGTCTACGACCACGAGCTGCACGTGCCGGCCGGAACCACGGCGCAGCCGCTGTCCGCGCAGGTCGCCACCGCCGAGAACGCGGTGCCTGAGGGGACCTTGTACAGCGTGCGCCCCGGCCCGACGGCGACCGACACCACCCAGGTCGTCTTCAAGGTCGACGGCCTGCCGGAGAGCTACTACCGCACCGCCTTCGTGAACCCCTACGACGGCGAGATCCGCGGCGTGCTGGACACCTACGGCTCCGGTGGCCCGATGCCGATCCGCGGCTGGCTGGACAACCTGCACCGCAACCTCCACCTGGGTGACGTCGGCCGGATCTACAGCGAGCTGGCAGCCAGCTGGCTGGCGGTCGTGGTGGCAGGCGGGCTGGTGCTGTGGTGGGGCGGGCGCCGCCGCAAGCGCAAGGTCACCACCGGCCGGGCACGCACGCTGTCCTGGCACGCGACCACCGGCACGTGGGTGGCGCTGGTGCTGTTCTTCCTGTCCGCGACGGGCCTGACGTGGTCGCAGTTCGCCGGGCAGAACATCTCCGAGGTCAGGGCCGCGCTGAGCTGGCAGACGCCGTCGGTGCCGTCGAAGCTGCCCGGCGCGGCCGCCGCCCCCGCGGTGGACTTCGACGGGGCGCTGGCCGCGGCCCGCACGGTGGGCCTGGACGACCCGGTCGAAATCACCCCGCCCGGGGCGGGCAAGGCCTACGTGGTCAAACAGATCCAGCGCAGCTGGCCGGAGAGGCAGGACTCGGCCGCGATCGACCCCGCCACCGGCGAGGTGCTCAACGTGCTGCGCTTCGAGGACTGGCCGCTGGCCGCGAAGCTGGCCCGCTGGGGCATCGACGCGCACATGGGCCTGCTGTTCGGGCTGGCGAACCAGATCGTGCTGGCCGTGGTGATGGCCGGTCTGATCGCCATGATCGTCTGGGGGTACCGCATGTGGTGGCAGCGCCGCCCGGCCGGACGGCCGGTGGGCCGCCCCTTCGTGCGCGGCTCGCTGCGGCGGCTGCCGATGAAGGTGCTGGTGCCGCTGGCCGCCGCCGGCATCGTGGTCGGCTGGTTCATGCCGGTCTTCGGGCTGTCGCTGCTGGCGTTCCTGCTGCTCGACGCCTTCCTCGGGTGGCGGGCGCACCGCCGCCGCCCCACCGTGGCGCGCGCCGGGACGTAGCGGCGGGCCGCCCCGGGGCAGCCCGCGCTCCCGGGCCGCCCCGGGGCGGCCAACGGCGGCCGGTCTTGCGGTCACCGGGGCCGGAAACGCCGCGCGAGGCGCGGTGAGCCGATCCGATCGCGCCCCCGCCTGCCGGCCCCCACCGGGCCCCGCCCCGCGGGCCACGACCAGCCGGGCCAATCGCCCCCACCGCCGCTTGCCGGCCCCACCAGGGCCCGCCCCGCGGGCCACGACCGGCCGGGCCGTGCCCGGCCCTCATGATCACCGAGGTCGGCCCCGCGCCGCGAGCCCCTCTCACCAGGAGCGCAGCGTCGCGATCCGCTCCTCCAGCTGCTCCATCGTCGCCATCGCCGTGGGCGGGCCGCCGCACGCGCGGCGCAGCTCGTTGTGGATCGCGCCGTGCGGCTTGCGCGTGCGGTGGTGGTACATGCCCACCAGGGTGTTCAGCTCCTTGCGCAGTGCGGCGATCCGCTCGTTCACCGACTGCGGCCGCGGCGCAGGCGCCGGGACCTGCTCCTTCTCCGGCTTGCGGCGGCTGGCGTCGGCGAGCTGCTCTTCCTGCCGCTTGCGCAGCAGCGCCCGCACCTGGTCCGGCTCCAGCAGCCCGGGCAGCCCGAGGTACTCCTGCTCCTCCTCGCTGCCGGAGAACACCGCGGTGCCGAAGGAGTTGCCGTCGTAGATCACCTGATCCAGCTCGGCCGAGGCGCCCAGCGACGTGAACGCCTTCTCCTCCTCGCCGGGCTCGTCCTCGGTGCGGTTGGCCTGCGCCAGCAGCTCGTCGTCCCAGCCGTCCTTCTCCCGGTGCGGCTTGCCGAGCACGTGGTCCCGCTGGGCCTCCAGCTCGCTGGCCAGCTCCAGCAGCACCGGCACGCTGGGCAGGAACACGCTCGCCGTCTCGCCCTTGCGCCTGGCCCGCACGAACCGGCCGATGGCCTGGGCGAAGAACAGCGGCGTCGACGCGCTTGTGGCGTACACGCCGACGGCGAGACGCGGCACGTCGACGCCCTCGGACACCATCCGCACCGCGACCAGCCACCGGTCGGTCGACTCGGAGAACTCGCTGATCCGCGCGGTCGCCTTCGGATCGTCGGAGAGCACCACCGTGGGCGCCTCGCCGGTGATCCGCGCCAGGATCTTCGCGTAGGCGCGCGCCGACTCCTGGTCGGTGGCGATGACCAGGCCGCCCGCGTCCGGGATGCCACCGCTGCGCAGCTGCTGCAGCCGGGTGTCGGCGGCCTGCAGGACGGCGGGGATCCACTCGCCGCCGGGGTCCAGCGCGGTGCGCCACGCGCGGGCCGTCTGCTCGGCCGTCAGCGGCTCGCCCAGCCGCGCGGTGAACTCCTCCCCCGCGCTGGTGCGCCAGGACGCCTCACCGCTGTAGGCGAGGAACACGACGGGCCGGACGACGCCGTCGGCGAGCGCGTCGGCGTAGCCGTAGGCGTGATCGGCCTTGCTGCGCAGCGAGCCGTCGCCGTCGGGCTCGTAGGTGACGAACGGGATGGGCGAGTCGTCGCTGCGGAACGGGGTACCCGTCAGCGACAGGCGCCGCACGGCGGGGGTGAACGCCTCGCGGATCGCGTCACCCCAGCTCTTCGCGTCGCCGCCGTGGTGGATCTCGTCCAGGATGACCAGCGTCTTGCGGCCCTCGGTGCGCACGCGGTGCAGCGTCGGGTGCGCAGCCACCTGCGCATACGTCAGCGCCACACCACGGTAGTCGGCCGCGACGGCGCCCTGCCCGTTGCGGTAGTTCGAGTCGATCGGGATGCCCGCCATCGCCGCGGACGCCGCCCACTGGTGCTTGAGGTGCTCGGTCGGGGTCACGATGGTGACCGCCTCGACCGTGCGGTCGGACAGCAGCTCGGCGGCGATGCGCAGGCCGAAGACCGTCTTGCCCGCGCCCGGCGTCGCGACGGCGAGGAAGTCCTGCGGCTGCGTGCTCAGGTACTTCGTCAGCGCGCGGCGCTGCCAGGCCCGCAGCGGGCGGGCGGTGGAGTCGTGCTGGGGCTCGGGTGCGGCGAAGCCCTGACCGGTCCGATTACCCTGGGCCGTGTCCGACAAGGGATTCCTCCCCCTCCTCTCGCCGACGATGGAACGCGACATGCGAATGCCCCCACGGAACTGCCCGGCCGCGATGCCGGACGGGGGTGAGGGCGGCTCATCGGAGATTACCCGTCCCCCCCGACAAGGGCCGCGAACGGCACGGCGGAGTTGAACACGCCACAGGTCTTGACAAGCCAAACCGCGCCGATTCCGCCATGCTTGGGGCTGACATGAGTTCACCGTCCGACGAGACGCCCGATGGCGCCGCCCGCCGCAAGGGTCCGGCGCGCCTGCTGGGGCGCACGCTGAACAAGGCGTGGGACGGCAACATCTTCTCCGAGTCCGCGGAGGCGGCGTTCTGGCAGACGCTGTCGCTGCCGCCGCTGCTGCTCGGGCTGCTCGGCAGCCTCGGCTTCATGGGCGACTGGTTCGGCCAGGGCTTCGTCACCGCCGTGCACGACCGGATCATCACGTTCGCGGACAAGATCTTCAGCGGCAACGTGGTGAGCCAGATCATCGAGCCCACGGTCGACGACATCCTGACCATCGGCAAGGGCGAGATCGTCTCGGTCGGCTTCCTGATCTCGCTGTGGGCGGGCTCGTCGGCGATGTCGTCGTTCGTCGACGCGATCACCGTGGCGCACGACCAGTACGGCGTGCGCAACGAGGTCTGGCAGCGGATCTACGCGCTGCTGCTGTACCTGGCGAGCCTGGTGCTGCTGGTGGTCGGCCTGCCGATCATCGCGATCGGACCGAACGTCCTGATCGACTTCCTGCCCGACGGCTGGGCGCCGACCATCACCACGTGGATCAGCTGGCTGTACTACCCGGTGATCGGGGTGCTGCTGGTCCTGGCCGTGGCGACGCTGTACAAGCTGGCCCTCCCGCGCCGGCTGCCGTGGCACCGCGGGCTGCCCGGCGCGGTGCTGGCGATGGTGATCTTCCTGCTCGCGAGTGTCGGCCTGCGGGTCTACCTGTCCTGGATCACCAGCACCGGCTACACCTACGGCGCGCTGGCCACGCCGATCGCGTTCCTGCTGTTCACGTTCTTCATCGGGATGGCCATCGTCGGCGGCGCCTACTTCAACGCCGCCATCCAGGAGCTCTGGCCCGCGAAGATGACGCGCCGCCAGCGCCGCAAGTGGCGGCGGCTGGAGATGGAGCGCGCCAAGGAACGGCTGCGTGCGGACTCGCCGTCACTGTGGGAGCGCACCACGCAGCCGTTGCGGAAGCCGCGCAAGCAGGAGGAAGCTCCCGCGGCCGAGGAGGACGACCTCGCGGATCAGTCCTCGCCGTCGGGGCCGGGGCGCAAGCCCTCGTAGATCTCCTTGCAGGCCGGGCACACGGGCGAGCCGGGCTTGGGCGAGCGGGTGACCGGGAAGACCTCGCCGCACAGCGCCACCACGTACGTGCCCATGACCGCGCTCTCGGCGATCTTGTCCTTGCGCACGTAGTGGAAGACCTTCGGCTGATCGCTGTCGGTCTCGTCGGTGGTCTCCGGGCGTGTGTCGACCTCGGGCAGCGTCTGGGTGCTCATGTGTTCCATTTTGCCGCAGCACCCGCCGTGCCCGACACACTGGCTTCTGTACCTACTGGTATGTACGATGGTCGCATTCCACTCGTACGCATCGACGCCCTGCCCGTGCACGACGACGCAACCCTGACCGCGCTCGGGGACGCGGTCCATGAGGCCATGACCGAGACGATCGACGTGCCGCGGGACGACTTCTTCCAGATCGTCACCCGCTCCGACGGCCACCTCCGCTACGACCCCGGCTACCTCGGTATCCGCCGGGACGACGGCGTGGTGTTCGTCAGCATCACGATGCGGGTGGGCCGCACCTACGCGCAGAAGAAGGCGCTCTACGCGCGGATCGCGGAGCTGGCATCCGAACGGGCCGGGATCGAGCCGCGGAACGTGTTCGTCAGCGTGACCGAGAACCAGCCGGTGGACTGGTCCTTCGGGGAGGGCGTGGCGCAGTATCTGGGGTGAAGGGAGGGCTCCGCCGATGGCCGTTCCCCGCGCCACCCGCCCGCACATGCCCGGTTACGGCACCCTGCCCGCCGACCAGGGGACGGGACTGCTGCCCTGGTCCTGGGCGGAGAAGCGGTTGCGGGACTCGCACGACTACTGGGTCGCGACCGTGTGGCCGGACGGCCGCCCGCACCTGATGCCGGTGTGGGCGGTGTGGCACGACGAGGCGCTGTGGTTCTCCTCGTCGCGCGGCGCGCGGAAGGTGCGCAACCTGCTCGCCAACCCGGCCGTCACGATCTCGACGGACGACGCGCTCAACCCCGTCGTGCTGGAGGGTGTCGCCAAGGTGGTGCGGGACACGGTGTCCGTGCGGGCGTTCCTGGACGCGGTGAACGCCAAGTACCGCACCGATTACGGCATGGACTTCCTCGACCCCGGCGTCAACGCGACCGTGCGGGTCCGCCCGCGGTGGGTGTTCGGGCTGGACGAGCGCGACTTCGGCGGCTCGCCCACCCGCTGGGACTTCACGCCGGACCGTCGGTGAAGATGGTCCCTCGTGACACCCCCGATATCGCTGGCCGACGAGGTCGCCGACGCCGTTCACAGCGGCCGCGCGGTCGTCGCGCTCGAAAGCACGATCCTGTCCCACGGCCTGCCTCCCGGCCGCAACCTCGCGGTCGCGAACCGGCTGGAGGAGACCGTCCGGAAGGCCGGCGCGGTGCCGGCCACCATCGCGGTGCTCGACGGCGTCGTGTACGCCGGCCTGTCGCGCGCGCAGCTGGAGCGCGTGTGCGCGCCCGACGCCGGGCTGGACAAGCTGTCCCTGCGTGACCTGGGGCCCGCGATCGGCCTCGGCCGCTCGGGCGCGACGACGGTGGCGAGCACCTCGGCGCTCGCGCACGCGGCCGGGATCGGCGTGTTCGCCACCGGCGGGCTGGGCGGCGTGCACCTCGGGGCGGCCGAGTCCTGGGACATCTCCGCGGACCTCGGCGTGCTGGCGCGGGTGCCGGTGCTGGTGGTGTGCTCGGGGGTGAAGTCGGTGCTGGACATCGCCGCCACCCTGGAGGTGCTGGAGACGAACTCGGTGCCGGTGCTGGGGTACCGGACCGGCGAGTTCCCCGCGTTCTACCGGCGGACCTCCGGCTTCGAGGTGCCGTGGCGGGTCGACGACCCGGCCGCGGCCGCGGCCGTCGTCGCCGCGCACCGGCAGTACTCGTCGTCGGGGGTGCTGCTGACCAACCCGATCCCGGCCGAGGCGGAGATGGACGCCGAGCTGCACGACCGGCTGCTGGCCGAGGGGCTGGCGCTGCTGGAGTCGCGCGGCGTGCACGGCAAGGAGGTCACGCCGGTGCTGCTGGAGCACTTCCACACCGCGAGCGGCGGGGTGAGCCTGGACGCGAACGAGCAACTGGTGGTGTCCAACGCGCGGGTGGCGGCCGAGGTCGCGGTGGAGCTCGCGTGAAGGTCGTCGTGGTCGGGGACGCCGGGCTGGACGTGGTGGCCCGGCACGAGGGACCGATCGTCCACGGCGGCGACTCGCGGTCGCGGGTGCGGCTGGCCGGCGGCGGCGCGGGCGCGAACACGGCGGTGTGGCTGGCCGAGGCCGGCGTGGAGACGACGCTGGTCGCGCGCGTCGGCGATGACGCCGGCGGGCGCACGGTGCGGGCCGAGCTGGAGGCGGCGGGCGTGTCGTGCGCGTTCGCGGTCGATGGTGAGGCGCCGACCTGCGTGGTCGTGGTGCTGGTGGACGGTTCGGGTCAGCGGAGCATGCTGCCGGACCGGGGCGCGATGGCGCGGTTCGAGCCGGCGGACATCGACCCGGCGGTGCTGGCCGGCGCGGACCACCTGCACCTGTCGGGGTACGTGCTGCTCGACCCCTCGTCGCGGCCCGCGGGGCTGGCCGCGCTGGCGGCGGCGAAGGAGGCCGGGCTGACCACGTCGGTGGACCCGCAGGCGGCCGCGTTGATCACCGATCCACGGGCGTTCCTGGCGGACGTGCGAGGCACGGATCTGTTGCTGCCCAACACGGAGGAACTGCTGGCGCTGACCGGTTCGGCGTCATCGTCGGCGGCGAAGGCGCTGCTGGACGACGTCGGCGCGGTGGTGGTGACGGCAGGTCTGGACGGCGCGACGTGGGTGTCCGCGGACGGTGAGGTGAGCGTGCCGGCGGAGGAGGCGGAGTGCGTGGACTCCACCGGCGCGGGCGACGCGTTCGACGCGGGCGTGCTGGCGGCCTGGCTCCGCGGGTCGTCCACTGTGGACGTCCTGCGATCCGGTGTGCGGCTGGGCGCGCGAGCGGTCACCAAGGTCGGCGCCCAGCCCTGACCTAGCGTCGACGCGAGTCCCACGCTCAACCACGCGAGTTCTGCGCTCAACCACGCGAGTTCTGCGCTCAGCCGTGCGAGTCCACGCTCAGCCGTGCGAGTTCTGCGTGGCGGCTCGTACCCGGCCGAGGCCCGGACGGCCGAACGTGGGACTCGCGCCCGGGAACGTGGGACTCGCGCGGGGGTCAGCCGTCGATGATGCGGTGTTCGCGGTGCTCGATCGCCTTCGCGTTGCGCTGGTAGCGGTTGACCTTCTCCGACTTGCGGGGCGGGCGGTCGTTGGCGATCAGCACCGCGACCCACGGCAGCGGGATCGAGATGACGATGAACAGCAGCGCCAGCCACCACGTGTGGTAGAAGATCCCGGCCAGCACCAGGCACGGGAACCGCATGCCCATCATGAGCATGTACTTGCGCTTGCGCGCCGCGTGCTCGTCTTCGTAGGACGGGGCGGCCTCGGTGATGAGAACGGGGGCGTCCTCGTCGCCGGTGCTCCGGGGGGACCTGTTCACCGCGACCACCTCCTGTGCCCTCCATGCTGCCACTTCCCCCTCCCCGGCGATACTCGGGTGGCGTTAAATCCCGCACCACCCGGCACACACGCGCGTGAGGATCTCCACCGACTCGGCCAGCCGGGTGATGGAGCACCACTCGTCGGTGACGTGCGCCTGCTCCGGCTCGCCCGGCCCGCAGATCAGCGTCGGCACCCCGCCCAGCGCGGGGGTCAGCACGGACGCGTCGGTGAAGTACGTCGCCGTCGCCACCTCCCCGCCCGCGCCGGTGACCTCCCGGACGATCTCGGCCGCCGAGGCCGCCCACTCGTCGCCCGGATCGGTCCACACCGGCGGCAGGTCGATCAGCGGGCGCACCTCGACCCCCGCGACCGCGGCCAGCGACTCCAGCAACGCCGCATGGTCCTGTCCCGCCACCGTCCGCACGTCCACCGTCGCCACCGCGCGGTCGGGCACTGAGTTCGTGTTCAGCCCGCCGGTGAAGGTGCCCACGTTCAGCGTCGGCGGCCCCATCACCGGGTGCGGCTCCACCCCGAACCGGTACTCCGCCAGCCTGGACACCGCCGCGGCCAGCTTGACGACGGCGTTGTCCCCGAGGTGCGGCATCGACCCGTGCGCGGTCACCCCGGTGGCGAGCGCCTCCAGCCACAAGGCGCCCTTGTGCCCATGGAACGCCACGTTCGCGGTCGGCTCGGTGATGAGCAGCGGACCACTCGGCCCCAGCCGGTCGGCCACGAACCGCGCGCCCTGCGACCCCGTCTCCTCCGCCGCCGTCAGCACGAGCCGCAGCCCGGCCCGCCGTGGCCGGGACCGCGCGATCGTGACCGCGGCCGTCACGATCGCCGCCACCCCGGCCTTCATGTCGCTCACGCCGCGCCCGTACACGCGGTCGCCGTCCGTCTCCCCGGCGAACGGGTCGCGCTGCCACGGCGCGCCGCCCAGCGGCACCGTGTCGACGTGCCCGGACAGGCACAGCGGCGGCACGTCGTGCCCGGTCTCCCATTCGGCGACCAGCGTGCCGCGGCCGGGTTCGTGCTCGAACACCTCCAGGTGGAACCCCGCGTCCCGCAGCAGCGGCGCCACGACCTCCAGCGCCGCGCTCTCCGCGTGGCCCACCGTGTCGACCGCGGTCAGCGCGCGGGTGAGTGCGAGTGCGTCGGTCACGTTCCCCTCCTCAGTGCCCGGTCCTGCCGTCGATCCGTTCGCGCAGCAGGTCGGCGTGCCCGTTGTGGCGTGCGTACTCGGCGAGCATGTGCACGATGATCCGCCGCAACGAGATCGGCTCACCGGAGGCCTGGTGCACGCCCGTGACGTCCAGCGAGGGCGCGTCGGCGACGATCCGCCGGGAGGCCTCGCACTCGGCGCGCCACACCGCCAGCGCCTCCGCCGGATCGCCGTCCAGGCGCTCGAAGTCCTGTTCCGGGTCTTCGTCGGAGTAGTACAGGACGGGCACGTCCTCGCCGCGGAACTGGATGCGGAACCACCACCGCTCGACGCCGGCGAGGTGGCGCGCCAGGCCGTGCAGGGTCAGGCCGGAGGGCGGGATCAGCTTCTCGGACAGGCGGTCCGGCGCCACGCCGGCGCACTTGAGCTCGAAGGTCTGCCGGTGCCAGTCGAGGTAGGCGGTGAGGATCTCGCGCTCGTCACCGGTCTTGGGCAGGGGCGGGCGGGTGTCGTCCGCCCACGGCTGGGCGAAGTTGGCGGCGGGGATCGGGGCGTTTCCGGTCATGCCCCGAGCCTGCCAGCACCCACCGACAAAAACGTGAGCGCGGCCACGACCAGCGTCTCCACCCCGGTCCGCAGCGTCGGGTGCAGCACCGGCGCGAACCGCGGCGAGTGGTTCGACGGGACGTCGCGCTCGAACCGGCCCTCGGCCATCGCGGTGAGCACGAAGTCCTGGTCCAGGCCGCCGACCAGCCAGAACACCGACGGCACCCCGGCCGCCCTGCCGAACTCGCCGAAGTCCTCGCTGCCGGTGACCAGCGGCGCGTCCATGGTCCGGTCGGCGCCGAAGTGCGCGGTGAACGCCTCGGTGAGCGTGCGGTTCGCGCCCTCGTCGTTGGCGGTGACCGGGAAGGTCGCGATCGGCGTGATCTCCGGCGGCCGCGGCGCGCCCGCCGCGGCCGCCTCGCCCTGGACGATGCGCTCGACCGCGGCCCGCACCCGCCGCCGGACCTGCTCGTCGAAGGTGCGGACGTTGACCTCGAGCACCGCTTCCTCGGCGATGACGTTGGCCGCGGTGCCGACGTGCATCGACCCGACGGTCACCACGGCCTGCTCGGTCGCCGCGATCTCGCGGGACACGATCGTCTGCAGCCGCATCACGACCGACGCCGCCAGCACCGCCGGGTCGACGGTCGTCTCCGGCCGGGAGCCGTGCCCGCCGCGGCCGTGCAGCACGATCCGCAGCGAGTCGGTGGCCGCCATCAGCACGCCGGGCCGCGTCAGCACCCAGCCCGCCGGGCCGGGGACGACGTGCTGGCCCAGCACCACCGCGGGCGTGCCGACGAGGTCGAACAGGCCGTCGCGCACCATCGTTTCCGCGCCCTCGCCGACCTCCTCCCCCGGCTGGTAGACCACGACGACGGTGCCCCGCCAGCCGTCCCGGCCGCCCGCGAGCAGCCGCGCCGCGCCGTCCAGCCAGGTGGCGTGCATGTCGTGGCCGCACGCGTGCATCACCGGGACCTCGTCGCCGTCCGGGTTCGGCGCGCGCACCTCGCTGGCGTAGGGCAGGCCGGTCTTCTCGGCCACCGGCAGCGCGTCGATGTCCGCGCGCAGCATCACGACCGGGCCGTCCCCGTTTCGCAGCACCCCCGCCACCCCAGTCCCGCCGATGCCGGTGTGCACCTCGTAACCGGCGTCGCGCAACCGGTCCGCGAGCTTGCCGGCGGTGCGGTGCTCGGCGAACGACAGCTCGGGGTTGCGGTGCAGGTCGACGTAGAGCTCCTCCAGTCCCGGCAGGAGTTCGCCGAGCCCCGCGAGCACCGTCGCCCGGTCCGTGGTGGTCATGCGGCCATCTCAGCACAGCCGCGGCGCCCGCGTGGGAGGATCACCCACCGTGAGCATTCCGCGGTTCTCCGACGATTTCCTGGCCCGGCTGCGCGAGGCGTTCCAGCGCACCGGCTACGACGCCGACGGCGTGGTCGACGCCCTCGGCGGGGCGGCCCACGCGGCGCTGGGCCGCGGCGAGCCCGAACTCGCCTTCCGCGCCAGCGCGGACGCCGGCGAGCTCGGCACGCTCATCCGCCTGTTCCTGCTGGGTTCCGCCGAGCCCGAAGCGGCCGTGCGGGCCGCGCTGGCGCCGGTGGCACTGGACGACGCGCTCGCGGCCGGTCTCGTGCGCGGCCGGGAGCAGCTGCGCGCGGGCCTGGACGTGCGGCCGCACGGGGACGAGCAGGGCTCGTGGTGGGTCGTCTCGGACCTGGACTCCGACGTGCTGGGCGCGGAGGTCCCGCCGGACCACGTGCTCGGCGTCGGGCACGCGTCGCTGAGCCTGATCCGCGCCACGACCCGCCGCCCGGTGGGCAGCCTGCTGGACCTGGGCACCGGCAACGGCGTGCAGGCGCTGCACGCCACGCGGCACGCCCAGCGCGTCACCGCCACCGACGTGTCGGAGCGGGCGCTGGCGCTGGCGGACGCGACGTTCCGGCTGAACGAGCTGGACGTGGAACTGGTGCGGGGCGAGTGGTTCGCGCCGGTCGCGCGCCGCCGGTTCGACCAGATCGTGTGCAATCCCCCGTTCGTGGTGGGACCGCCGCGCGTCGACTACACCTACCGCGACTCCGGCCTCGGCGGCGACGACGCGAGCGCCCTGGTGATCCGCCAGCTGCCCGGCTTCCTGACCGAGGGCGGCACCGGGCAGCTGCTCGCCTCCTGGTTGCACGTGGACGGCGAGGACTGGGCCGACCGGGTGAGCCGCTGGCTGCCCGGCGGCACGGACGCGTGGTTCGTGCAACGGGACGTAGCCGACCCCGGGCTGTACGTGGGCACCTGGTTGCGTGACGCGGGCATCGACCCGCGCTCCGATCGCGGCCGGGCCAAGGCCGCCGACTGGCTGGACTGGTTCGCCGAGAACAAGGTCCAGGGCGTCGGGTTCGGTTTCGTCACCCTGCGCCGGACGGACGCGGCCCACCCCACGGTGGTGTGCGAGGACCTGCGGCAGGCCTACGACGACCCATTGGGCCCGGAGGCCGGCCGGTGGCTGGACCGGGTGGCCTGGCTACGGGAGCACGGGCACGACCTGCTGGACGCGCGCTTCCGGGTGCCGCCGACGGTGCTGCTGGAGCGGGTGTCCGCGCCCGGCGACGAGGGCTGGGACACCACGGTGCTGCGGCTGCACCGCTCCGACGGTCCCGGCTGGCAGCACGAGGTGGACGAGACGGTCGCCGCGCTGCTGGCCGGCTGCCGGGGCGCGCTGCCGCTGTCGGACCTGCTGTCGCTGCTCGCGGCCGGGCACGGGCTGGACGAGGAGGCGCTCACCGAGGCCGCGCTGCCGCTGGTGCGGGAACTGGTCCGCCACGGCTTCCTGGAGGCGGTGTGAGGGCCGTCGCGGCGCGGGTGACCGAGGCGAGCGTCACAGTCGAGGGCGAGGTCGTCGGCGCGATCGAGGAGCCGGGGCTGCTGGTGCTGCTCGGCGTCCATGTTTCGGACAGCGAGGACAAAGCGGTCACCATGGCGCGGAAGCTGCACGAACTCCGCATCCTCCGCGACGAGGAGTCGTGCGCCACTTCCGGCGCCCCTTTGCTGGTGGTGAGCCAATTCACGCTGTACGGCGACACCCGCAAGGGGCGCCGTCCATCGTGGACGCAGGCGGCCCGCCCGGACGACGCGCTGGCGCTGTTCGACCGCGTCGTGGCGGAGCTGCGCGAGCGCGGAGCCCGTGTGGCCACGGGGAAGTTCGGCGCCATGATGGCGGTGCGCAGCGTGAACGACGGACCTTTCACGGTGCTCGTGGAGGTCTGAACCACTGCTCCGCCGAAGCGGTCTCTCAGCAAAACCTCAGCTTTGGTGGAGCAACCCGGTCCGGGACCGCCTCGTCTTGAGGTCGAGAAGGCGGGAACGTTTTGGCAACGGCCGGCGTTGGAACCATTGTCCAGCCGACGAGCTGGACACCGCGGGGGTGGAGCACTCCACAGGATCCACCCACGCGGCGCAACAGCCGGTGTGACGCACCGAACGTGTCCGCCCGTGACCGGGGAGGCAGAACATGTCAGTACAGACTCTCGAGCGCCCGACTCGTGAGGTCCCCGAGCCCGAAACCGAGCCCGTCGAGTCCAGCGTACGCCCTTCGCCCAACCTCGACGCGGATCTCGACGCACAGGGCCCGGCCGCGGACCTCGTGCGGGTCTACCTCAACGGGATCGGCAAGACCGCGCTGCTGTCCGCCGCCGACGAGGTCGAGCTCGCCAAGCGCATCGAGGCGGGGGTGTTCGCGCAGCACATGCTCGACACCGCGCCGAAGCTGAGCCCGCAGCGCCGCAAGGAGCTCGAGGCGCTCGTGCGCGACGGCCACAAGGCCAAGAACCACCTGCTGGAGGCCAACCTCCGGCTGGTCGTGTCGCTGGCCAAGCGCTACACGGGGCGGGGGATGCCGCTGCTCGACCTGATCCAGGAGGGGAACCTGGGTCTGATCCGCGCGGTGGAGAAGTTCGACTACTCCAAGGGGTTCAAGTTCTCGACCTACGCGACGTGGTGGATCCGCCAGGCCATTACCCGCGGCATGGCCGACCAGGGCCGCACCATCCGGCTGCCCGTGCACCTCGTCGAGCAGGTCAACAAGCTGGCCCGCATCAAGCGCGACCTGCACCAGCAGCTCGGCCGTGAGGCCACCAACGAGGAGCTGGCCGCCGAGTCCGGCATCGCCGTCGAGAAGGTCGCCGACCTGCTCGACCACGCCCGCGACCCGGTGAGCCTCGACATGCCGGTCGGCACCGACGAGGACGCCCCGCTGGGCGACTTCATCGAGGACTCCGAGGCCACCGACGCCGAGAGCGCGGTCATCTCGGGACTACTGCAGGACGACCTGCGCCGGGTCCTGGCCACGCTCGACGAGCGGGAGCAGCAGGTCATCCGGATGCGCTACGGCCTCGACGACGGCCAGCCGCGCACCCTCGACCAGATCGGCAAGCACTTCGGGCTGTCCCGCGAGCGGGTCCGCCAGATCGAGCGCGAGGTCATGTCGAAGCTGCGCCAGGGCGAGCGGGCGGAGCGCCTGCGCGCCTACGCCAGCTGACCCGTCCAGGGCAACCGGCAGGGCCGCTCCGCCTACGCGGGGTGGCCCTGTTCGCGTTCCACGACAACCCGATCGGCAGTGTTGACGTATGACGTAGGTCACGTCACCGTGGAAGCAACGTCTGGTGAGTTCTTCACGTCCTACGGACGGTTGGACTTCGCGGCGGGTGCCCTGTGCTCCCGGCCGCTTTCCCCGGAAGGTCGGGTCCGTCGGGGTGGGCCCGGCCTTCCGACTTTTCGGGGGTCTTTCGGAGTGGCCGAGGCACAAGCTACGCGCACCGGGGCCGGCCGATACCCCCGGCGGGGTGGTTCGCGCCACGCGATCTCCGGCGAGGTGCGCGCCACACCTCTACGTGGGCAAGCACGCGCAAGCGGTAACGTCAAGGGCCCGAATTGCCTGCGAGGGAGCCCGAGTGACCACCACCACCTTCCAGTACACCGACGTGCTGCCGCTGGGTCCGGACCACGAGACCGAGTACCGGCTCGTGACGGCCGAGGGCGTCCGGGTAGTCGAGGCCGCCGGACGGAAGTTCCTGGAAGTCGACCCCGAAGCGCTGACCAAGCTCGCCCGGACCGCGATTACTGACATCCAGCACCTGCTGCGTTCGTCGCACCTGGCGCAGCTCCGCGCGATCGTCGACGATCCCGAGGCCAGCGGCAACGACCGTTTCGTGGCGATGGACCTGCTGCGCAACGCGGCCATCTCGGCGGGCGGCGTGCTGCCGATGTGCCAGGACACCGGCACCGCGATCGTCATCGGCAAGCGCAGCCAGGGCGTGCTCACCGGCGGCAACGACGAGCAGGCGCTGGCCCGCGGCATCTTCGACGCCTACCAGGAGCTCAACCTGCGCTACTCGCAGATGGCGCCGGTGACCTTCTGGGACGAGAAGAACACCGGGACCAACCTGCCGGCGCAGATTGAGCTGTTCCACAAAGACAACACAGCCGGCCAGTCCGATCCAACCTACGAGTTCCTGTTCATGGCCAAGGGCGGCGGCTCGGCCAACAAGACGTTCCTCTACCAGGAGACCAAGGCCGTCCTGAACCCCAAGCGGCTGGCGAAGTTCCTGGACGAGAAGCTGCGCAGCCTCGGCACCGCGGCCTGCCCGCCCTACCACCTGGCGATCGTGGTCGGCGGCATGTCCGCCGAGTACAACCTCAAGGTCGCCAAGCTCGCCTCGGCCCGCTACCTGGACAACCTGCCGCGCGAGGGGTCCCCGCTCGGCCACGGTTTCCGGGACACCGACCTGGAGCAGCAGGTCCTGGAGATGACCCGGCAGTTCGGCATCGGCGCCCAGTTCGGCGGCAAGTACTTCTGCCACGACGTGCGCGTCATCCGGCTGCCGCGGCACGGCGCGTCCTGCCCGGTCGGCATCGCGGTGTCCTGCTCGGCCGACCGCCAGGCGAAGGCGAAGATCACCGCGGACGGCGTGTTCATCGAGCAGCTCGAGCGCGACCCGGCCCGCTTCCTGCCGGACGTCACCACCGACGACCTGTCCGACGAGGTGGTGCAGGTCGACCTGAACCGCCCGATGGACGAGATCCGCGCGCAGCTGTCGTCGCTGCCGGTGAAGACCCGGCTGTCGCTGACCGGCCCGCTGGTGGTGGCCCGCGACATCGCGCACGCGAAGATCGCGGAGCGGCTGGAGGCAGGCGAGGAGATGCCGCAGTACCTGCGTGACCACCCGGTCTACTACGCAGGCCCGGCGAAGACCCCGGACGGCTACGCCTCCGGCTCCTTCGGGCCGACCACCGCGGGCCGGATGGACTCCTACGTCGCCCAGTTCCAGGCGGCGGGCGGGTCGATGGTGATGCTCGCCAAGGGCAACCGGTCCAAGCAGGTCACCGCGTCCTGCAAGGAGCACGGCGGGTTCTACCTCGGCTCGATCGGCGGGCCGGCGGCGCGGCTGGCGCAGGACTGCATCAAGAAGGTCGAGGTGCTGGAGTACCCCGAGCTGGGCATGGAAGCCGTGTGGAAGATCGAGGTCGAGGACTTCCCGGCGTTCATCGTCATCGACGACAAGGGCAACGACTTCTTCGCCGAGACGTCGGAGCCGGTGCTGCAGATCAGCTTCCGCTCCTGACCGGCTGACCGGAACGGGCGCCACCCACGTGGGTGGCGCCCGTTTTTCACGCCTGGAACAGGTTGACCAGCCGGTCGAGCGTTTTGTCGATGGCCTGTTTGTTCTTGCGCGGGAAGAAGCTCAGGTCGATCAAGAGCGGAATGCGCGCGGTGGACCAGTCGAAGGTCTCGGTCACCTCGGTCGAGCCGTCCTCGAGCGGTTTGAGCTGCCACCGCCAGCGGTGCCCGTTGAAGTGCCGCCAGGCGATCAGCCGGTTCTCGTCGAACTCGACGACCGTGTTGAGGATCTTGTAGTTCGCGCCCATCTTCATGTCCATGCCGAAGCGGGAGCCGAGCGTCAGGCGCTCCGGCCCGCCGCCTTGCGCGGCGAGGACCGTGCCGGAGCCGTCGATCAGCGGGTGCTTCGACGGGTCCGCGAGCAGCTCGAAGATCTTCTCCGGCGGGGCCGCGACGATCCGCGTCGCGGAGACCTGGCGTTTCCTCATGCCCGGGGATACTACCGGTCAGTAACCTCGTTTGGCGCTCGTCAGCACCACAGTCCGCTCGTTCAGGGGCTCGGACAGGGTCGCCGACACCACCGGGTAGCGGATGTCCATCGTGCACATCTGGCCTGCCAGGTTGCTCTTGTTCTCGACCAGGTTGACGACGACCTGCCGCGCGTCCTGTGCGGTCACCTCGGCCGAGGCGCGGCCGCACCCGCCCTCCTCGGCGCGGATGAACAACTGCTTGCCGTCCGCGCTGACGAACACCTCGCGCGGGAAGTCCGACGGCAGCGCCGAGGAGTCGACGCGGGTGGCGGGCACCTGGGCGGTGTCCGCCGGTGGCTGCATCTGACGCGGCCCGCCCGGCATGACCGGGGGCAGGTCGGTGGCCGGGATGGTCGGCGCGGTGGGAGCGGCTTCGCTGCTGGTCGCGTCGCCGGAACCGCTTCCGACGGTAGGGGTCTGCTCGCCGCAGGCCGTGGCCGCCAGCAGGACGAGGCCCAGTCCGCACATCGTTGCTTTCCACCTCATGCCTCCAGGACGGAACGGGCCCGCCGACGGGTTGCACGAAAAATCCCGGGACCGTGTCGATCGGAACGGCCCCCGTTCGACCCATGGGGTGAGAGGGTCCAGAAGGACCCGGACACCGGGGGAGAAACACCATGAAGCTCATGCTGATCTGGCGGGCCACCGACGAGGCGTTCGCGAACCTGGCCGACTTCGACTTCGACCAGATGATCGAGATGACCGGCCGGTACAACCAGGAGCTGATCCGGGCCGGTGTGCTGGTCGCCGCCGAAGGGCTGGACGACGCGAACGACGGCGTGGTGGTGGACTACTCCTCGGAGCCGCCCGTGGTCACCGACGGCCCCTACGGCGAGACGAAGGAGCTGTTCGGCGGCTTCTACATCCTCAACGTGGCCTCGAAGGAGGAGGCGGCCGAGTGGGCCAAGCGGTCCCCGATCAAGGGCAAGGGTGTCAAGACCGAGATCCGGCGGGTGACCACGATCGACGAGTTCCCGCAGGACAACGAGTGGATCCAGAAGGAGCGGGCGTGGCGCGAGGCGACCGGTCAGCTCTGAGATGACCGAGCGGGAAGCGATCGCCGCCGTCTGGCGCATCGAGTCGGCGCGGATCGTCGGTGCGCTCGCGCGCTACACCGGCGATTTCGCGCTGGCCGAGGACCTCGCCCAGGAGGCGCTGGCGGAGGCTGTGGTGACCTGGCCGCGCGAGGGGGTGCCCCGCAACCCGGCGGGGTGGCTGCTCACGGTGGGCAGGCGCCGGGCCGTCGACGCGTTCCGCAGGCGCTCCGCGCTCGACGACAGGTACGCCGTCCTCGCCAACGACCTGCGCGAGGACGGCGGGGAGATCGAGTGGGATCCGGACCAGATCGACGACGAGGTGCTCGCGCTGATGTTCATCTCGTGCCACCCGGTGCTGTCGCGGGAGGCCCGGGTGGCGCTGATGCTGCGGGTGGTCGGCGGTCTGACCAGCGACGAGATCGCGCGGGCGTTCCTCGTGCCGACGGCGACCGTGCAGGCGCGGATCACGCGGGCGAAGAAGACGCTCGGCGCGGCGGGTGTGCCGTTCGAGGTGCCCTCGCCGGAGGAGCGGGCCGCGCGGCTCGGGTCGGTGCTGAACGCGATCTACGTGATCTTCACCGAGGGTTCGTCGGCCAGCTCCGGTGGTGACCTGATCAGGTACGACCTCGCGGGCGAGGCCCAGCGCCTCGCCCGCGTGCTGTCGCGCCTGATGCCGGACGAGCCGGAGGTGCACGGGCTGCTGGCGTTGCTGGAACTGACCGCGGCGCGGTTCCCGGCGCGCACCGGACCGGACGGGGAGCCGGTGCTGCTGGAGGACCAGGACCGGCGGCGGTGGGACCGGTCGGCGATCCGGCGGGGACGGGCGGCGCTGGCGCGGGCGGAGGCGGCCTGGCGGTGGCTGGGCGCGTACGGCCTGCAGGCCGCGATCGCCGAGTGCACGCCGTCGCTCCGTCGGTGGCGGAGACGAACTGGGACCGGGTGGTGCTGCTGTACGAGGCACTCGGCGGGCTCGCGCCGTCGCCCGTGGTCGACCTGAACCGCGCGGTGGCGGTGTCGATGGCGCAGGGTCCGGCGGCGGCGCTGCCGATCGTGGACGCCCTGGCGGCCGCCGGTGCACTCGGCAAGTCGCACCTGCTGCCGACCGTGCGGGGCGAGTTGCTCGTGCGGCTCGGGCGCACCGAGGAGGCCAGGACGGAGCCGACGCGGGCCGTCGAGCTGTGCGGCAACGAACGGGAGCGCGCGGTGCTGGAACGGAAGCTGGACGCCCTTGGTTGAACGGCACGATCCTGGGCGCTCTGGTCGATCGCTCCCCCGTCCGCGGGCGAACGGGCGCCGAACATCCCGTGACGGATCATCCCCGCGGCCAGGCCACCGGTTACGGTCTCCCCGTGACAAGACTAGTGCGGCGGCTCGGCACCGGGGACGCGGTCGTGATCGGCCTGGGGTCGATGATCGGGGCCGGGGTGTTCGCCGCCTTCGCGCCTGCCGCCCGGGCCGCGGGCGCGGGGCTGCTGATCGGCCTGGCGCTGGCCGCCATGGTCGCCTACTGCAACGCCACCTCCTCCGCCCGCCTCGCCGCGCGATACCCCGAATCCGGCGGCACCTACGTCTACGGCCGGGAGCGGCTCGGCGAGTTCTGGGGTTACCTCGCCGGGTGGGGGTTCGTCGTCGGCAAGACCGCGAGCTGCGCGGCGATGGCGCTGACCGTCGCGTCCTACACCGCGCCCGGCGCGAGCCGCCTCGCGCAGTCGCTCGTCGCGGCGGCCGTCGTGCTCGCGCTGACCGCCCTCAACTACCGCGGCGTCCAGCGGTCGGTGACGCTCACCAAGGTCATCGTCACGACCACGCTCGTGGTCCTCGCCGGGTCGGTGGCCGGGATCGTGATCGCAGGCAGCCCGGATTCCGCCAACCTGACGCCGTTCCCCGGCTCGGGCGCGGACGGCATCCTGCAGTCGGCCGGGCTGTTGTTCTTCGCTTTCGCCGGGTACGCGCGGATCGCCACCCTCGGCGAGGAGGTGCGCGATCCGGAGCGCACCATCCCGCGAGCCATCCCGATCGCGCTGGGGATCACGCTCGCCGTGTACGCCGTCGTCGCTGTTTTCCTGCTGCTGCAACTGGGGCCGGACGGTCTGGCGTCCACTTCGGACCCGATCGCGACGGCGATCGCGAGCACGTCGTGGTCGGCGCTCACCCCGGTGGTCCGGGCCGGCGCCGCACTGGCCGCGCTGGGCTCGCTGCTCGCCCTGGTGCTCGGCGTGTCCCGGACGACGTTCGCCATGGCCCGGGACGGCCACCTGCCCGCTCCGCTGGCCGCCGTGCACCCGCGGTTCGCCGTGCCGCACCGCGCGGAGGTGGCGGTCGGGGTCGTGGTCGCCGCCCTGGTGCTGGTGACCGACCTGCGCGGCGCGATCGGGTTCTCCTCGTTCGCGGTGCTGACCTACTACGCGATCGCGAACGCGAGCGCGTGGACGCTCGGCGCCCGCCGCGTGGTGCCCGTGGTGGGGCTCGCCGGCTGCGTGGTGCTCGCGTTCAGCCTGCCGCTGTCGTCGGTGATCAGCGGTGTCGTCGTGCTCGCCGCCGGCGCGCTCGCCTACCTCGTCTTGTCCAGGCGGGACAACGCTTCCTCGTAACCGCTGACCAGGTTGGCCACGATCTCGGCCACCGGCCGCACCCGGTCGATCCGGCCGATGATCTGCCCGGCGGGCATCGACACCACCGTCGGGTCGTTCGCCGCGTGGATGCGGTTGTGCGCCTTGCTCACCAGCAGGTTCTGCAGCGGCATCGGCAGCGGTTCGGGCGCGTCCGCGGACGACCAGGCCTCCGTCCAGCGCGTCTTGAGCAGCCGCGCCGGTTTGCCGGTGTAGATGCGCGTCCGCACGGTGTCCGACGACGTCGCCCCCACCAGCGCGCTCTGCATCGCGGTCGACTCGGGCATCGTCTGCAGGTACTCCTCCGTCGCGAGCCAGATCGAGCCGGTCCACGCGCCGGACGCGCCCAGCGCCAGCGCCGCCGCGACCTGCCTGCCCGAACCGATCCCGCCCGCCGCGAGCACCGGCGCGCGGTCGCCCACCGCGTCGACGATCTCCGGCAGCAGCACCATCGAGGCGATCTCGCCGGTGTGCCCGCCCGCCTCGTACCCCTGCGCCACCACGAAGTCCACGCCGTTGTCGACGTGCCGCACCGCGTGCCCGGCCTTGCCGGCGAGCGCCGCGACCGGCACGCCGTGCTCGTGCGCCTGGTTGATGACGTCGACCGGGGGTGAGCCGAGCGCGTTGGCGATCAGCTTGATCGGGTGCTTCAACGCGACCTCGACGTGCGCGCGGGCCACCGAGTGCAGCCAGCCGAGCACGCCGGCGCGTTCCTCGGTGTCCTCTGGCAGCTCCGGCACCCCCAGCTCGCGCAAGGTCCGCTCGACGAACGCGCGGTGCTCCTCGGGGATGAGCTTTTCGAGGTCCAGCGCGGCGCCCTCCGCGGGCACCCTCGCGGGCATGACGATGTCCACCCCGTAGGGCTTGCCGTCGATGTTGGCATCCATCCAGTCCAGCACCCGGTCGAGTTCACCGGCGTCGTTGAACCGGACGCAGCCGAGCACGCCGAGGCCGCCTGCCTTGCTGATCGCGGCGGCCACGTGCTCTGACGGGGTGAACCCGATGATCGGGTACCGGATGCCGAACGTCTCGCACAGCGCGGTGCGCATCAAGTGTCTCCTCAGGCCTTCTGGATCTCGATCGGTGAGTGCTCGGCGGCGTGCCGGGCGGCCCACGGGTAGTCCGGTTTGCCGGTCGGGAGCCGGCCGATCCGGTCGACCAGCCACACGCTGCGCGGCACCTTGTAGCCCGCGACCTGCGTCCGGAGGTGCGCCTCGATCGCGCCGAGGTCGGGCGTGACACCGGGCCGCGCCTGCAGGATCGCGCCGACCCGCTGACCGAGCCGCTCGTCCGGCACGCCGACGACGATCGCGTCGAAGACGTCCGGATGGGACTTCAGCGCGCTCTCGACCTCCTCCGGGAACACCTTCTCGCCGCCGGTGTTGACGCACTGCGAACCGCGGCCGAGGAGGGTGACGGTGCCGTCCTCCTCGTAGCGGGCCCAGTCGCCGGGCACCACGTAGCGGTTGCCTTCGACCTCGACGAAGATCGTCTCGGACTTGGCCGGGTCCTTGTAGTAGCCCAGCGGCACGTGCCCGCGGCGCGCGATCCGGCCGATCGCGCCGGGCGCGCGCGGGACGAGGCGGTTGTCGTCGTCGATGAGGATGGCGTCCTTGCCGAAGTTCACGCGCGGGCCTGCCGAGTGGTCGGCGTCCTTGGCGACCATGCCGATGCCGGTGAAGCCGCTCTCCGACGAGCCGATCGCGTCGGTGAGCACCAGGTTCGGGAAGGTGCTCAGGTACTCCTGCTTGACCGGCTGGGAGAACAACGCGGCGTGGCTGGACACGGCGACGAGCGACGAGGCGTCGTATCCGCCCTCGCGGTAGGCGTCGAGCAGCGGGCGGGCCATCGCGTCGCCGACGATCGTCAGGACGTGCACCTTGTGCTTCTCGATCTCGCGCCAGATCTCGTGCGGA
Organism: Amycolatopsis methanolica 239; assembly: GCF_000739085.1. Taxonomy (NCBI): domain Bacteria; kingdom Bacillati; phylum Actinomycetota; class Actinomycetes; order Pseudonocardiales; family Pseudonocardiaceae; genus Amycolatopsis; species Amycolatopsis methanolica. The sequence goes on from NZ_CP009110.1 coordinate 4,958,358, forward strand.
TCGAACTGCGGCACGAACACGACGGTGCCGCCGCCGAACATCGCGCCGAAGGCGGCCCACTGGGCGGCGCCGTGGATGAGCGGCGCGGCGGGCAGCCGGACCATCGCGCCCTGCTTGCCCTGCTCGGCCATCGTCCACTCGTCCGGGACGTACTCGCCGGTGACGAAGTCGATGCCGCCGCCGAGCGCCCGCCACACGTCTTCGTGGCGCCACATGACGCCCTTCGGATAGCCGGTGGTGCCGCCGGTGTAGACGATGTAGATGTCGTCCGGGCTGCGCTCACCGAAGTCGCGGTCCGGCGACTGCGCGGCGAGCGCCGGCCCGTACTCGGCGCCCCCGTAGCCGGAGAAGTCCGCGTCGCTGCCGTCCTCAACCACTAGTACGTGTTTCAGTTTCGGGGCCTTCGGGAGCACCGCGACGACCTTGTCCGCGTACTTGCGCTCGTGCACGAGCGCGACCAGGTCGGCGTTGTCGAAGAGGTACTCGAGCTCGGCTTCGACGTAGCGGTAGTTGACGTTGACCGCGATGGCGCGCAACTTGTACGCGGCGAACATCGCCTCGATCGTCTCCACGGAGTTGCGGGAATAAACGCCAATGTGGGAGCCGGGACCGACCCCCTGCGCGGCGAGGTGGTGCGCCAGCCGGTTGGCCCTGTCCTCCAGCTGGGCGTAGGTGACGTGCCGCTGTCCGCAGATGACCGCGGGGCGATCCGGCACGGCGTCGACGGCGTGCTCGAGCAGATCCGCGATGTTGTATGCCACCCAGCCAAAGTAGAACATGTTATCGTTTTGGGCAATGGCGCCGGACGGAGAGGTAATCATGACGCAGCCGCACGCCCTGGTTGAACAACGCGCGCACACGCTCGTGGTGACGATGAACCGGCCGGAGGTCCGCAACGCGATCAGCGGCGAGATGATGGCGATCCTGGTCGAGGCGTGGGACCGGGTGGACAACGATCCGGAGATCCGGTGCTGTGTGCTCACCGGCGCGGGCGGCGCGTTCTGCGCCGGCGCGGATCTGAAGTCGATGAACCACAACTCCCCCGCCGATTCGTACGAGAAGGGCACGTTCGCCCCGGGCCGCATCGAGGGCCTGCTGAAGGGACGGCGGCTGACGAAACCGCTGATCGCGGCCGTGGAGGGCCCGGCGATCGCGGGCGGCACGGAGATCCTGCAGGCCACCGACATCCGCGTGGCCGGGGAGAGCGCGCGGTTCGGCGTGTCCGAGGCGCGGTGGGGGCTGTTCCCGATGGGCGGCTCGGCGGTGCGGCTGCCGCGGCAGATCCCGTACACGCTGGCTGCGGAGATCCTGCTGACCGGGCGGCACCTGACCGCCGCCGAGGCCAAGGAGATCGGGCTGATCGGCAGCGTGGTGCCGGACGGGCGGGCGCTGGAGCGCGCGCTGGATCTGGCGGACATGATCGCCGCCAACGGGCCGCTCGCGGTGCAGGCGATCCTCCGCACGATCCGCGACACCGAGGGGATGCCCGAGGAGGAGGCCTTCAAGATCGAGGCGCAGTACGGGTTGAAGGTCTTCCAGTCCGCCGACGCGAAAGAGGGGCCGCGCGCGTTCACGGAGAAGCGGAAGCCGCGGTTCGAGGGCCGCTGAGACTGTCGGTGGCCGCCGCTACCTTGGCGCGATGGACGGCGAATACAAGCACCTCCTGCCGGCGGACCAGTGCGCGTACTGCACGCCGCCGCCGGCGGGGGTGCTGCCGCGCGGCTGGCGCACCACGGGCGGGTCGGCGTACCACAACGACGACCGGTGCGAGTGGTTGCTCAAGGGGCAGGAGCACGTGCGCCGCAGGGGCGGCGAGACCGGTGACGTGGTGCCGGTCCGCTGGGCGGACCTGGGCCCGGAGAAGCTCCAGCCCTGCGGGCACTGCTGCACCGAACGGTGGCTGAGGGTGCGCGAAAACCCGAATCCGCCTGCGAAGCCCTGTCCAGGACGCCGGGCAGTGGGTGCCGGGAACGCTGACCTGGGAGAAGCACCCCCGCGCCGACGGTTCGTGGTGGGCGTCGGTGCGCTTCGCACGCTCCGGCGAGGTGGTGACGGAAGAACGCACCAGCGGGACCTGCGGCCACGCCCAGCCTGAGCGCCCGATCAACCCCGCGCTGGGGTAAGTCGGCGGGCTGCCACGCGCGCACCGAACCGCGCCCCGCGGGGCAATCCGCAGGACTCGGGCTGCCAACAGGGCGCGGGCGGCTAGCGGGGCGCGCACATTTCCGGAACACCGGGCCGCGCCCGGCCGCACGGAACCGCGGCCGCAGGAGGCTCAGATCTTCCGGTCCGTCCAATAAGGATCCCGCAGTTCGCGCTTGTACAGCTTACCGTTGGGATCCCTCGGCAGCTCCTCGGCGAAATCGACACTGCGCGGCCACTTGAACTTCGCCAGCCGGCCGTGCACCCACTCCAGCAGCTCCTCCGCCAGCTCGGGCCCCGGTGCGACTCCCGGCGCCGGCTGGACGACCGCCTTGATCTCCTCGCCCCAGTCCTCGTGCGGGATGCCGAACACCGCCACGTCCGCGACCTTCGGGTGCATCACCAGCTCGTTCTCGATCTCGGCCGGGTAGATGTTTACCCCGCCCGAGATGATCATGTCGTTCTTGCGGTCATGCAGGAACAGGTAGCCGTCCTCGTCCAGGTAACCCACGTCGCCGAGGGTGAACAGGTTCCCGACCCGCGCCTTGCGCGTCTTCTCGGCGTCCTTGTGGTACTCGAACGTCGAGGTGCCCATCCGCATGTAGACCGTGCCGGGCTGTCCCGGGGGCAGCTCGTTGCCGTCGTCGTCCAGGATCTTGATCACCGAGCCGGGCCACGGGAGCCCCACCGAACCGGGTTTGCGCAGCCACTCCTCGCCGGTGATCATCGTGCCGCCGCCCTCGCTCGCGGCGTAGTAGTCGGTCACGACCGGGCCCCACCACTCCAGCATCCGCCGCTTCACCTCGGGCGGGCACGGCGCCGCGCCGTGGATCATGTTCCGCAGCGACGACAGGTCGTAGCGCGACCGCACCTCCTTCGGCAGCGCCAGCAGGCGCCGGAACTGCGTGGGGACCATGTGGCTGTGCGTAACCCGGTACCGCTCGATCAGCCGCAGCATCTCCTCCGGGTCCCACCGGTCCATCAGCACGACCGTGTGCCCCAGCTGGATCGAGATCGACGCGAAGTTCAGCACCGCCGTGTGGTAGAGCGGCGAACCGCACAGGTGGACGTGGTCGTCGAACGGCTTCAGCCCGAAGATCCCGAAGAACCACGTGGACGCGGCGGGCACGCTGTCCGGGTCGGCCCCGCTCAGCGGCCGCCGCACGCCCTTGGGCCGTCCCGTAGTGCCGGAGGTGTAGAGCATCGGCGACCCCGCCGTCCGCACCTCCGGGCGCCCGCTCCCCCCGGCGCCCAGTTCGGCCACGTCGCGGAACCCGTCGATGCGGCCGACCGCGAACCGGCCGGAGGCGGGCACCCCGGCCTCGTCCGCCGCGGCGATCGCCACGTCGGCGAACCGCTCGTGCGCGAGGAACGCCTTCGCCCCCGAATCGGACAGGATGTAGGCCACCTCCGGTCCGACCAGGTGCCAGTTGACCATCACCACGTACAGCCCGGTCTGCAGCGCGGCGAAGTACGCGGCCAGCAGCTCGTCGCTGTTGGGCTGCAGCACCACCACGACGTCGCCGGTCTCCAGGCCCAGCTCACGCAGGCCGCGCGCGTAGGCGTTGGCCTTGCCGGCGAGCGCGCCGTAACCGACCTCGCTGCCGTCGGAGTTCACGATCGCCGCCCGGTCCGGCTGCCCGGCCGCGATGTTCCACAGGCCGATCGTCTCCAGTGCAGTGGTCATGCACCCGAATCTAGAACTTGTTACACTTACCGCGCAACCTTCCGGCAGAGCGTCTTGCCGCCAGATCGAGAACGTGTTTCACTTCGATTCGTGAGTACACCGCTGTCCGCGCCGCTGGATCTCGCCTTCGACTACACCCGCTCCCTCGGGCCCGTGCTCGGCCGGTTCGCCGCCGGACTGCGCGAGCGCCGCATCGAGGGCGTGCGCGGCTCGGACGGCCGCGTGCACGTGCCGCCGGTGGAGTACGACCCGGTCACCGCCGCGGCGCTCACCGAGTTCGTGCCGGTGTCCGACGAGGGCACCGTGCTGAGCTGGTCCTGGATCCCCGAACCGCTGGAGGGCCAGCCGCTGGCCACGCCGTTCGCGTGGGCGCTGGTCCGGCTGGACGGCGCCGACACCGCGATGCTGCACGCCGTGCACGTGGACAGCCCAGCCGAGATGCGCACCGGGATGCGGGTGCGCGTGCGCTGGGCCGACGAGCCCGCCGGCCACATCCGGGACATCGCCTACTTCCTTCCCGTCGGCGCGGACGACGGGCCCTCCCCCGCGCCACCGCCGAAGTCCGAACAGAGCGGTGTGATGGTCACGCCGATCCAGCTGCACTACCAGCACTCGGCGTCACCGGAGGAGAGCCGTTACCTGCGCGGCCTCGCCGAGGGCAAGCTCATCGGCCAGCGCTGCCCGAAGTGCGAGAAGGTCTACATCCCGCCACGCGGCGCCTGCCCTACCGACGGGGTGCCCACAGTGGACGAAGTGGAACTCCCGGACACCGGCATCGTCACCACGTTCTGCATCGTCAACGTGCCGTTCCTCGGCCAGCGCATCAAGCCGCCCTACGTCGCGGCCTACATCCTGCTCGACGGCGCCGACATCGCGTTCCTGCACCTCGTCCTCGGCTGCGGCGCCGCCGACGTCCGGATGGGCATGCGGGTCAAGGCGAACTGGAAACCACGCGACGAGTGTTGGACGAGCCTGGAGAACATCAGCCACTTCGAGCCGACCGGCGAGCCGGACGCGCCCTACGAGTCCTTCGCCCACCACCTGTAGAGGGGAACTGCCATGCGAGACGTCGCGGTGGTCGGGTTCGCCCAGGCCCCGAACGTGCGCTCCACGCCGGGCACCACGAACGGCGTGGAGATGCTCGTGCCCATTTTCGCCCAGGTCTACAAGCAGACCGGACTGTCCAAGTCGGACATCGGGTTCTGGTGCTCCGGCTCGTCGGACTACCTGGCGGGCCGGGCGTTCTCGTTCATCTCCGCGATCGACGCGATCGGCGCGTTCCCGCCGATCCACGAGTCGCACGTGGAGATGGACGCGGCCTGGGCGCTGTACGAGGCCTGGCTGAAGATCCGTACCGGCGAGGTCGACACCGCGCTGGTCTACGGCTTCGGCAAGTCTTCCGCCGGGCAGCTGCGCCGGGTGCTGGCCCTGCAGCTCGACCCGTACACCGTCGCGCCGCTGTGGCCGGATTCGGTGAGCATCGCGGGCCTGCAGGCGCGGCTCGGGCTGGACGCCGGCCTGTGGAGCGAGAAGGACCTGGCCGAGGTGGCCGCGCGCAGCCGCGCCGACGCCACCCGCAACCCGCACGCGCAGTTCTCCGGCGCCAGCGAGATCGCCGACCTGCTGGACGCGCCGTACGTGGCCGATCCGTTGCGCGCGCACGACATCGCGCCGGTGACCGACGGCGCCGCGGTGATCGTCCTCGCCGCGGCCGGGCGGGCGCACGAGTTCGCCGAACGGCCCGCGGTCATCACCGGCATCGAGCACCGGGTGGACACGCCCGTGCTCGGCGCGCGCGACCTGACCCGCTCGCCGTCCACGGAAGCGGCCGGGCAGGCGGTCGGCACCGGGGACGTGGAGATCGCCGAGCTGCACGCGCCGTTCACCCACCAGGAGCTGATCCTGCGGACCGCGCTCGGGCTCGGCGACGACGTCCGCGTCAACCCCTCGGGCGGCGCGCTCAGCGGCAACCCGATGTTCGCGGCCGGGCTGGCGCGCATTGGCGAGGCCGCCACCCGGATCCTCACCGGCCAGGCCTCGAAGGTGCTCGCGCACGCCACCAGCGGCCCGGCCCTGCAGCAGAACCTCGTCGCGGTCCTGGAGGCGTGAGAATGGCGAAGCAGCTCGCCGCGGTGCTCGGCACCGGGCAGACCCACCACCGGGCCAAGCGGACCGACGTGTCCATGCCCGGCCTGCTGCGGGAGGCGATCGACCGCGCGATGGCCGACGCGCAGGTGGAGTGGCCGGACATCGACGCGGTGGTCATCGGCAAGGCGCCGGACCTGTTCGAGGGCGTGATGATGCCCGAACTGTTCCTGGCCGACGCGCTGGGCGCGACCGGGAAACCGTTGCTGCGCGTGCACACCGCCGGTTCGGTGGGCGGGTCGACGGCGCTGGTGGCGACGAGCCTGGTGCAGTCCGGCATCCACCGGCGCGTGCTGACGGTGGCGTTCGAGAAGCAGTCCGAGTCGAACGCGATGTGGGCGCTGTCGATCGCGCCGCCGTTCACGATGCCGGTCGGCGCCGGCGCGGGCGGGTACTTCGCGCCGCACGTGCGGTCCTACATCCGGCGGTCGGGCGCGCCCGAGCACGTCGGGGCGATCGTCGCGGCGAAGGACCGGCGGAACGGGGCGCTGAACCCGTACGCGCACCTCAAGCAGGCCGACATCACGGTGGCGAAGGTGCGGTCCTCGCAGGTGCTGTGGGACCCCATCCGCTACGACGAGACCTGCCCGTCCTCGGACGGCGCGTGCGCGATGGTGATCGGCGACGAGGCCGCGGGCGACGCGGTGCCGGGCGCGGCGTGGGTCCACGCGACCGCGATGCGCACCGAGCCGACCACGTTCGCCGGCCGCGACCAGGTCAACCCGCAGGCCGGCCGGGAAGCCGCCGCGGCGCTGTGGCGCGAGGCGGGGATCACCGACCCACTGTCCGAAATAGACGCGGCGGAGATCTACGTGCCGTTCTCCTGGTTCGAGCCGATGTGGCTGGAGAACCTCGGTTTCATGCCCGGGGGCGAGGGCTGGAAGCTGACCGAGGCCGGGGAGACCGCCCTGACCGGTAGGCTGCCGGTCAACCCGTCCGGCGGGGTGCTGTCGTCCAACCCGATCGGGGCGTCCGGCATGCTGCGATTCTCCGAGGCGGCGAAGCAGGTGATGGGCCGGGCGGGCGACTACCAGGTCGACGGGGCGCGCCGCGCGCTGGGCCACGCGTACGGCGGGGGCTCCCAGTACTTCGCGATGTGGGTGGTGGGCTCGGCGAAGCCTAGGTGTGCTGTCCGGGGACGGTGGTGACCGGCTGACATCGCTGAGATGACCCTGGTAGGCGCCATTGGCCCCCACCGGCCGGCTGCGGCTGGCCCGGTGTGTCGTGGAGCAGGGTGGTCGCTGCGCGGGCGGTAGAGCGGTTCCAGGTCAGTCACACCACCGTCGCCCGCTGGGCGAGTCGTTGTCGCGAGCACGGCCCGGCGGGCCTGGTCGATCGATCCAGCCGCCCGCACCACAGCCCCGGGCAGACCCCGCCAGAGGTGGAAGCGCAGGTGGTAGCGCTGCGGACCGGATCGGGCGGCGGCCACACCCCCGCCAGCCGCGGAACCAACCTCACCAGACAACCCACCTAGACGGCGGTAGGCAGGTCGAAGGCCGCGAACACCGCCGGGTCCTGGAAGACGACCGTGCGGCTGATCCGCCCGCCGGCGACGGTGAACACCTGCAGGGTGTGCAGGCGGTGCCCGCCGGCGGGATCCGGGGCGTAGGCGGCCACGGCCGGCTGGCCGTTCGCCCCGGTCGGGACCATCCGCCAGCCCACGCCGCGCATCGCGAACACCCGCCGGATGAACGCGGCGTAGTCGTCGCGGCCGCGGTACCACAGCGGCACCGGCGGCATCTCCAGCACGGCGTCGTGGGTGAGCAGCTCGACCAGCGCGTCCACGTCGGCCGCCTCGAACGCGCGGACGTAGGCCTCCACGGTCCGGCGCGCCGCGGGGTCGCCGGACGGGGCGACGTCTTCGAGGGCCGCGACGGACAGCCCCGCCCGCGCCCGCTGCAGGGCGCTGTTCACCGAAGCGACCGAGGTGTTCAGCAGTCCGGCCACCTCGGCGGCGCGGAAAGCCAGGACCTCGCGCAGCACCCAGACGGCCCGCTGCCGCGGCGGCAGCGTCTGCATGGCCGCGATCAGCGCCAGCCGCATGCTGTCCCGCCGCACGGCCTGGTCCGCCGGATCGCCGAGCCGGGCGTCGGGGAAGGGCTGCAACCAGGGCACCTCGAAAGCCGGCCGCAGGGGCGCCCCGGGGGCGGTGCTGGGCGCGCCCAGCCCGGACGGGAGCGGCCGGCGCGCCTTGCCTTCCAGCGCGGTCAGGCACGCGTTGGTCGCGATGCGGTACAGCCAGGTGCGGATCGACGCCCGCCGCTCGTCGTAGCGCTCACGGGCCTGCCACGCCCGCAACATGGTCTCCTGCACCAGGTCCTCGGCCTCGTGGACCGACCCGAGCATCCGGTAGCAGTACGCGAGCAGCTCCGCCCGGTGCGGTTCGGTCAGCGCTGCGAAATCGACCCTGGCCATCGCGATGAGTATGGCGGCACTCGCCGGTATGTACTTCCGCCGGGCCACACCGGGGCCGGCGGAGGACAACCGAGGAGTCCACATGGGCACGTTGATCGTCATCGAGTTCGTCACGCTGGACGGCGTCATCGAGGACCCGGACGGATCCGGCGGCACACCGGGCGGCGGCTGGGCGTTCCGGCACGGTCCGGAGGCGGTGGCCGGCGACAAGTTCGGGCTCGGCGCGCTGCTCGACACCGGCGTGCTGCTGCTGGGCCGCGTCACGTGGGAGCTGTTCGCGAAGCTCTGGCCGGGCCGGACCGACGAGTTTTCGGCGAAGATGAACGCCATCCCGAAACTCATCGTGTCCCGCTCGCTGACCAGCACGGACGCGTGGCAGAACTCGTCCGTGCTCGACGGGGACCTGGTCTCGGCGGTGCGCGGGACGGACCGGGACCTCATCGTCACCGGCAGCATCGGCGTCGTGCACACCCTCGCCGCCGAGAACCTCGTCGACGAGTACCGGCTCCTGGTGTTCCCGACGGCGCTCGGCACCGGGCGGCGGCTGTTCACCGCACCCGCGGATCTGCGGCTCCACGCGGTCCGGCAGCAGGGCGCCGCCGCGCTCCTGACCTACCGGGCGGCGACCGGGAAGCCACCCACCTCCCGCTCGTAGGCGGCCGCCACGCGGAGCACGGTCGCGTCGTCGAAGCGGCGGCCCGCGATCATCAGGCCGATCGGCAGGCCGTCCACCGGCGCGGCGGGCACCGAAATCGCCGGGTGCCCGCTCGCGTCGAAGGGCGCGGTGTTGCCGACCATCCCCAGCGCGTTGACCATCCGCTCCTCGCGCGTCGCGTCCGGGCCGGGCAGGGGCTTCGCGACGTGGGGCACCGTCGGCAGCACCAGCACGTCCACCTCGGCGAGCGCCGCGTCGTAGCCGGCGCGCAGCTCCCACGCCAGCTCGCGCGCCATCGCGTAGTGGCGGATGTCGTAGCGTTCGGCGGCGTAGGCACCGGTGAGGATCATGGTCTTGAGCGTGTCCGACATGTCGTCGGCGTGCACGCGCCGGCCCTGCGCGAAGTGCACCATCAGCTCCGGGTCGTACCGGCCGGGCACGTTCATGCCGTAGCCGTTGCCGTCGATCATCTGGCGCGCGGTGCCGTCCGTGCCGATCACGGTCCACACGTCCAGTCCGTCCCGGTGCCACGGCACGCTGACCTCGGACACCACGGCGCCCGCCGCGGCGAGCCGGTCGGCCGCGCCGCGGACCGCGTCGTCGACACCCGGTTCGGACATCGGCAGGCCGAAACCCTCGGTGAGCACGCCGACCCGCACGCCGCGGATATCCTGCTCGACCGCGGCCAGGTAGTCCGGCGGCTCGGGGTGCGGAACTGGCGCGGGTCGGAGCCGTCGTCACCGGCGAGGACGCTCAGCAGCAGCGCCGCGTCCCGGACCGTGCGGGTCGTCGGGCCGAGGTGGTCGATCGTGGTTTCGATGGGGAATGCTCCGGTGTAGGGCACGAGCCCGTGCGTCGGCTTGTGCCCGACCACGCCGCAGAACGCGGCCGGAATCCGCACCGTTGCCGGACGACGAGCCGGCGGCGTGCCGGGTGGGGTCCCACGGGTTGCGCACCGGGCCAGAGGCGGAGGTGAAGCTGGACCCCGGAATAGCACAGGTCCTCGCACACCGCCTTGCCGACGATCGTGCCGCCCGCCGCGAGCACCCGGCTCACGACGGTCGCGTTCCGGCGCGGCACGAACCCCTCCACCGCGCGGGATCCGTTCATCATCGGCACCCCGGCGACCGCGATGTTGTCCTTGATCACGACCTCGCGGCCGCTCAGCGGATCGTCACCGGTCGGCGGGATCCGGGTGCGCACGTACCACGCGCCGAGCGGGTTGTCCGCCGGCCACTCGTAGTCGCGGCGCGCTGGGCGCCGAGCGGGCGTACAGGTGCTCGACGGCCTCGTGGGCGGCGAGGTTGGCCTCCACGAGACCGGCGAAGGACTTGCGGTCGGCTTCGCCGAGGCGGAAACCGTGACGGGCCGCGAGTTCGGCGAGTTCTTCCGGGCTGGGCGGGACGACGGGCACCGGGCACCTCCTGGCGACGAGGACCGAGGTGCCGCCTAACCCCTATTCGTAGGCGACCCGGTAGTGCTTGATGCCGTTGAGCCAGCCCGAACGCAACCGCTCCGGCGGCGCGATCTCGCGGATACCAGGCATTTCGTCGGCGATGGCGTTGAAGATCAGGTCGATCTCCAGGCGCGCGAGATTCGCCCCGAGGCAGTAGTGCGAGCCGGTGCCGCCGAAGCCGACGTGCGGGTTCGGATCCCGCAGCACGTCGAACTTCTCGGGCTCGTCGAATACCTCGGGGTCGAAGTTGGCCGAGCTGTAGAACATGCCGACGCGGTCGCCCTTGCGGATGTGCTGGCCGCCGAGCTCGGTGTCGGCGGTCGCGGTGCGCTGGAAGGCGATCACCGGGGTGGCCCAGCGGACGATCTCGTCCGGCGCGGTCTTCGGCCGCTGCTCGCGGTAGAGCTCCCACTGGTCGGGGTGGTCGAGCATGGCCTTCATGCCGTGGGTGATGGCGTTGCGGGTGGTCTCGTTGCCCGCCACCGACAGCAGGATGACGAAGAAGCCGAACTCCTCCGAGCTGAGCGACTCACCGTCCACATCGGCCTGGACGAGCTTGGTGACGATGTCGTCCATCGGGCACCTCCGGCGCTCCTCGGCCATGTTCCACGCGTAGCCGACGAGTTCGGCGGAGGCGGCGATCGGTTCGATGTCGTACTCCGGGTCGTCGTAGCCGATCATCTGGTTGGACCAGTCGAAGATCTTGCGGCGGTCCTCCTGCGGGATGCCGATCAGCTCGGCGATGGCCTGCAGCGGGAGTTCGCACGCGACGTCCTCGACGAAGTCGCCGGAGCCCTTCTTCTTCGCCTCGTGCACGATGCGCGCGGCGCGGTCGCGGAGCGTGTCCTCCAGGCGGGCGATCGAGCGGGGCGTGAAGCCCTTCGACACTATGCGGCGCAGCTTGGTGTGCTGGGGCGCGTCCATGTTGAGCAGGACGAGGCGGTTCGCGTCGAGCCCCTCGTCGGTCATGTTCTCGTCGAACCGGATGATCGCGAGCTTCTCCTGCGAGGAGTAGAGCTCGCTGTCCTTCGACACGGTCTTGACGTCTTCGTGCCGGGTGACGACCCAGAACCCGTCGTCGCGGAAGCCCGCGCGGTTGTGCGGCTGCGCGTTCCACCAGACCGGCGCGGTCTTGCGGAGCTCGGCGAACTCCTCCAGCGGAAGCCTTGCCGCGATCAGGTCGGGGTCGGTGAAATCGAAGCCGGCGGGGATCAGGGGCGTGGCCACGGCTACCTCCCGAGGTGCCTCACGTCGTCGTGGAACACGTTCTAAACCCGATTAGAGCATACGGTGTTAACCAAGTCGAGAGTTTGAGTGAAACCCGTTTACTCGATCTTGAATGCCCTGGTGGTCCGATTGGCCACCAAGTGACGGTTGACCTGGGTCACACTTGCTCAATATTGAAACAAGTTCTACTTTAAGCGGGAGTCGAGTGGAGGAGAGCTGCCGTGGGTGAACCCGTCATCGTCGAGGCCGTACGGACCCCGATCGGGAAGCGGCGTGGCTGGCTGGCCGGGTTGCACGCGGCCGAGCTGCTGGGCGTGGCGCAGCGGGCGCTGGTCGAGCGGGCCGGGTTGGACGCCGCGATCGTGGAACAGGTTATCGGCGGTTGCGTGACGCAGGCGGGTGAGCAGTCGGGCAACGTGACGCGCACGGCGTGGCTGCACGCCGGCCTGCCCGCGACGACCGGCGCGACGACGATCGACGCGCAGTGCGGGTCGGCCCAGCAGGCCGCGCACCTGGTCGCCGGGTTGATCGCGGCAGGTGCGATCGACGTCGGCATCGCGTGCGGGGTGGAGGCGATGAGCCGCATCCCGCTGGGCGCGAACCGCGGCGTGGACGCGGGCGCGCCGAAGCCCGGCTCGTGGGCGATCGACATGCCCAACCAGTACGGCGCGGCGGAGCGGATCGCCCTGCGGCGTGGCATCACCCGGGAGGACGTCGACCGGTTCGGGGTGGCGTCGCAGACCAAAGCGGCGACGGCGTGGGCGCAGGGCCGGTTCGACCGCGAGGTGGCGCCGGCGAAGGCGCCGGTGCTCGACGCGGAGGGCAGGCCGACCGGGGAGACCCGGCTGGTGGCCCGCGACCAGGGCCTGCGCGAGACCACGCTGGATGGGCTGGCCCGGTTGAAGCCCGTGCTCGACGGCGGTGTGCACACGGCGGGCACGTCGTCCCAGATCTCCGACGGCGCGGCGGCCGTGCTGATCATGGACTCCGCACGGGCGGCGTCGCTGGGCCTGCGCGCCCGGGCGCGGATCCGCGCGCAGGCGCTGGTCGGCGCCGAGCCGTACTACCACCTGGACGGCCCGGTGCAGGCGACGTCGCGGGTGCTGTCGCGCGCCGGGATGGCGGTCGGCGATCTCGATCTGTTCGAGGTCAACGAAGCGTTCTCCTCGGTGGTGCTGTCGTGGCAGCAGGTGCACTCGCCGGATCCCGAGCGGGTGAACGTCAACGGCGGCGCCATCGCACTGGGGCACCCAGTGGGCAGCACCGGCGCCCGCCTGTTGACGACGGCCCTGCACGAGCTGGAACGCCGCGACGGTACGACCGCCCTGGTGACCATGTGCGCCGGCGGAGCACTCTCCACGGCCACCATCCTGGAGCGGCTGTAGGGAGCGCTCCGCACGCCCAGCCGCGCGGGCGGAGCGCTCTCCGCGGCCACGATCCCGGGGCGGCTGTAGAACCGCTCGCGTGCAGCCCCGCCAGCAGAGCACTGCGCCATCCCGCCGGATGCGGGCCCGCCCGCGTGCCAGCGGCGAGCGAACCGCTTCCCGCAGCCACTGTCCCGGAGCAGCGGGCGAACCCGCCCGTGCCTCGTCAGGCGACCGGCGCGCGGCCACCGCCACCGTCCGCGCGTAGACGCAGACCCGCTCACGCACCGGACCGCCACCGTTCCCGCGCAGTCGCAGACCCGCTCACGCACGCGGCCGCCACTGGAGCACTCCTACCGCGACCATCCCGGAGTGGCTGGAGAGCCCGCCTACGTGCCACAGCGCCACAGCGCCAGCGAGGGCGCTTCCACCGCCACCACCGTCGAACGGCTGTAGGCCCACCCGCCTGGAGCGGCTGCGGGGCCCACCCGCCTGGAGCGGCTGCGGGGCCCACCCGGCGCGCCGGGCCGTCGCCGGCATTGCGGTCCGGAACACGCACGATCCGGCATCGGCGAGGCGGCGTCTCACCCCGACACGGGCACCCCCGGCTCACCCCGACGCGGGCACCAAGGCCCTTCCACGGACGTCAAGCCCACCCTCACGCCGGGCGCGTGAGGGTATCCTCGTACCTGGTCTCACTTGCGCTCGAAACGCACCACCTCCCGGCCCGGCCACCAGGTGGTCGCCACCAGCTTGTCGCCCTCGACCGTTGTCAGCACCGACTGCTGGAGGTCGAGCCGGAAGAGGTGGCTCGGTTGCATGTCGCCCTGGACGGCGTCCAGGACGGCCTTCTCGGTGACCTCTATCGCGACCCCCGACAGCTTCGCGTCGCCCTCGGCGGATGGGTGGGCGTGCAACGCGAACCGGCCGTCGCGCCGCAGGTCGTGCGCCTTGCGCGCGCCCCACATCGACCCGATGAACAGATCGGGCCCGTGGAAGTCGACCTCGGTGCCGCTCACCCGGGGCGACCCGTCCCGCCGCAGAGTCGCCAGCACGTGCGTCTCCGCCGCCGTCAACCGCTCACGCACCACCGCCGCCAGCGCCGGCGCTTGCTCTTCGAATTCCCTCCAGTTGGTCACGTCCGCAGTGTGACAGGGGGTACCGACAAAACCGGGCGCGCGCACCGCCGCCCGGCTAAGGTGCGTGCCGTGCCCGACGCGATCTTCGCCCACCCCCGCCTCGCCCCGGTCTACGACACCTTCGACGGCGAGCGCGACGACCTCGACCTGTACCTGTCGATCGCCGACGAGCTCAAGGCCGAACACGTGCTGGACGTCGGTTGCGGCACGGGCAGCCTGGCCGTGCTCCTCGCCGCGACGGGCCGCACCGTGGTGGGCGTCGACCCGGCGGAGGCGTCGCTGGCGGTCGCGCGCGCGAAGGATCCGGACGGGAAGATCACCTGGATCCACGGCGACGCCACCGATCTGCCCCCGGCCGCCGGTGATCTCGCCGCCATGACGGGGAACGTCGCGCAGGTGTTCCTTACCGACGAAGACTGGGCCCGGACCCTCGCGGGCATCCGGACCGGGCTGCGGCCGGGCGGTCACTTCGTGTTCGAGACGCGCCGCCCGGAGCGGCGGGCCTGGGAGGACTGGGCCGCGGCGACCGGCCCGCTGGTGCTCGACGTGCCCGGCGCCGGCCGCGTGGAGCGACGCATGGAAGTCACGGACGTCAGCCTGCCGCTGGTGTCGTTCCGCTTCACGTACCGGTTCCTGGCCGACGGCGAAGTGGTCACCTCGGACTCCACGCTGCGGTTCCGTGAGCGCGACGAGGTCGAGGAAAGCCTTGCCGCACAAGGATTCCGCGTGGCCGACGTGCGGGACACCCCGGACCGGCCCGGCATGGAGTTCGTGTTCCTGGCGCAGCGGGACTAGCTCCGGCGCCCACTGAGGTTGTCGCGCAGCCCCGGCTCGGTGGCTTGAACCGCCTTCGCGACTTCGACGAGTGTGGCGATCGGGTCGTCGCCAAGGGGGTAGACGCCGACGTGGTCGGCGCCGGCCGCTCGATGAGCCGGTCGCTGCCCGCGCCGGAGAGATCGTCTTCAGTGAAGCCGAGACGCCGGAGGTCGCTCGCGTAGTTGCGCACACCCAGCGCGGTTCCGGGCGGCGGCGCGGGCTCGGTTCACGTCCGGCTCGACGAGGGCGAAATGCCCGGGCAACAGCAGCTTCCCGGGGCCCAGAATCGAGCGGGCCCGCCGGGTGTGCTCCGGGGTGACCATGCCGGGAATGACTCCGGCGGTGCGCGCCCCTGCCAAGCGCAGCACCCGCGGCCCGAGCGCGGCCACCACGATGCGGTCGGCCGGCACGCCCGCGCTGCCGAGCCGGTCCAGGCAGGACACCAGCGTGTCGTACGGGCAGGTGTGTTCGGCGTGCACTTCGCGGTGGCCGATTCCGACGCCGAGCAGGAAGCGCCTGGGGTGCCTGGCTTCGATCCTGTGGTAGGAGGCCGCGACGGTTTCCGCGTCGGCGGTCCAGACGTTCACCACACTCGTGCCGACAGTCAGCCGGATGGTCGCGTCGGGAGGCGTCCAGCCAGAGCGTTCCGTAGCCTGCGCGCTCCACCTCGACCGCGCGGTCCGGGTCCACTTCGTGCTCGCGCAGGTGCGCGCCGAGCAGACCGAGATCGATGTCCATGTCCCGACTCCAGCACCAGGGCTCGCCGGGAACCAGAACCAGGGCTGCCGCACAGCGATAATCTGGAGGCATCGTCGCAGGGGAGACCGGGTGGAACTACGGGCGTTGCGGTACTTCGTCACGGTCGCGGACGAGCTGCACTTCGGACGGGCCGCCGAGCGGCTGCACATCGCTCAGCCGGCGGTCAGCAGGCGGATCGCGGCACTGGAGCGCGAGCTGGGGGTCCGCCTGTTGGACCGCTCACCGCGCCGCGTCCGGCTGACCGAGGCGGGACGCCGGGTGCTCGCCGCCGCGCGGGAGGCGCTCGCGGCCGTCGATCGGGTTCGGGTCGCGGCACGCGAGTGTGCAGGTGTCATGCGCATCGGGACCGGCGCCGGGCAGTTCACCGCCCGGCTGGAACGCGGGATCGACGCGTTGCGGGAAAGGCCCCGGGATTCGACGTCGTGCTCGTCGACCTGCCGCTGACCGCTCGCTTGAACGCTCTGCGGCAGGGGGAGATCGACCTTGCCCTGGCAAGGGAGGTGCGTTCGGCGCCCGGGCTGCGGGTGTTGCCGACCTGGACCGAGGCCTTGTTCGCGGTCGTGTCGACCCGGCAGCCCGCCGCCGGCCGCGCGGTCGTCGGCGTTGCCGAACTGGCCGCCGGTCCCCTGAAGACTTCCCAGGACCACGACCCGTCGGTGCTCAGCGCGCTGCCCGACGTCGGACTCCAGGGACCACCGGCGCACCGCGCGGGGACGGTGCACGACAGGATCGTCGAGGTCGGCTCCGATCCGCGCAGCTGGACCGTGCTGCCCGCCGACCAGGTGATCGAGATCCGCTCCACCCGGGTGCGCGCGATCCCGCTCGAGCCGCGAACGACGATCGCGGGCAGCGTCGTCGTGCCGGGCGACCTCCCGTGCGCCTGCGCAGCAGCCCACGTGACGGCCTTCGGTGACGGCACGGCCGCCTGATCCCAGAGGCCCCAGGCCCGGCCCTACCTAGCGCGCCACGGCCGCCTTCGCATCGTCGTAGGCTCGGCGCGCGGCTTCGACCTCCGCCACCCGGCCCTCGACCAGCTCGATCAACTCCCGCAGCCGGCCGGCCACCTCGGCGCCGAGCGGCGTCAGGCTGTACTCGACGCGCGGTGGGATCGTCGGCTCGGCCTCGCGGTGCACGAAACCGTCGCGTTCGAGCGCCTGCAACGTCTGGGCCAGCATCTTCTCGCTGACGCCGTCGACCTTGCGGCGCAACGCGTTGAACCGGAACGGCCCCTCGGCGAGCGCGGCCAGCGCGAGCGTGCCCCAGCGCCCCGTCACGTGCTCCAGCACGCCGCGCGACGTGCACGCGCGTGCGAAGACGTCGGCGACCAACTGGTCGTGCTCGGCGTCGCAACTCATGACACCGAGGATACCTGGTGGCGCCCACGATTCCCGGTGACGGTACTCACCCATAGTTGGCACTTTCGAGAAGTTAGTACTAACTTCGCCGGTGAGCAGACGTCCGAGAAGGAGCGAGAACATGACCATCGTCGTCACCGGCGCCACCGGCCAGCTGGGCCGCCACGTCGTCGCCGGGTTGCGCGAAAAGCTGCCCGCCGGCCAGATCGTCGCCGCGGTGCGCAGCCCGGAGAAGGCCGCGAACCTGGGCGTCGAAGTGCGGAAAGCCGACTACGACCGGCCGGAGACGCTCGCGACGGCGTTCGCCGGCGCGAGCAAGGTGCTGCTGATCTCGGGCAACGCGGTGGGCCACCGGGTTCCGCAGCACCAGGCCGTGGTGGACGCCGCGAAGGCGGCCGGTGTCACGCACCTGGTCTACACGAGCGCGCCGCACGCGGACGACACCCCGCTGGTGCTGGCGCCCGAGCACAAGGCGACCGAGGAGATCATCCGCGCGTCCGGCGTGCCGTTCACGATCCTGCGCAACAACTGGTACACCGAGAACTACGTGCAGAACGCACAGCAGGCCATCGCGACCGGCGTGCTGATCGGCAGCGCCGGCGCGGGCCGGGTCGCGAGCGCCACGCGGGCCGACTTCGCCGCGGGCGCCGTGGCGGTCCTCACCGGCGAGGGGCACGAGGGCAAGGTGTACGAACTGGGCGGCGACGTCGCGTGGACGTTCGACGACCTCGCCGGCGAGATCTCCACCATCGCGGGCAAGGAGATCCGCTACCGCAACCTGACCGCCGACGAGCACCGCGCGGCGCTGGTCGAGGCCGGGCTGCCCGCGGAGACGGCCGGGTTCGTGGTGGCACTCGACCAGAACATCGCCGAGGGCACGCTCGCGGAGGTGACCGGCGAGCTGTCGGCGCTGATCGGGCGCCCGACGACCCCGCTGGGCGAAGGTCTTGCCGCTGCGCTGAAGGAAGCCTGAGGAAAGTCCACTGTGGAGTGGCGCCGGTGGGGATCTCCGCTGCCGGCGCCCTGGGTGGCACGAGTGATGGCCGGGGTTGCGCGCGCACAGGTTGAGAACGAGTGTGGGGGCGAGCTCGAACGGGTGCGTGGGTGGGCGGTGCTCCCGTTGTGCTTGACTGCGCCCATGATCTCGGAGAGCGGCGCGTGCCCGGTGCCGGACGGGGAGTTGCACGTCGAGCGGAGCGGGGCCGGCCCGGCGCTGCTCCTGGTGCCCGGGGGAACCGGGGCGGCCGCCTCCTACCGGGCCCTCGCCGAGCAGCTCGCGACCCGCTACACCGTTCTCGGGTACGACCGGCGTGGGCACTTCGGCAGCACGGACTCCACGGACGGGCCGCTGACCGTCGCGCGGCACGCTGATGACGCGCGTGCTGTCGTCGAGCATTTCGGCTACAGCAAGGCTCTCGTGTTCGGCAGCAGCGCCGGCGGTCAGATCGGGCTGGAGCTCGCCGTCCGGCACCCCGACGTCGTCAGCGGGCTGGTCGTCCACGAGCCGCCCGCCGTCGGCCTGCTGCCGGACGCCGACGAGTGGCTCGAGTTCGCCGCAGAGCAGGCCGCCCTCAGCGCGGACGGCGACGTCTTCGCGGCGTTCCAGGGGTTCCTCGGCTCCATCGCGGGCGCCGGGCTGCCCCCGCTGAAAACCGTGCGCCTGCCGCACGAACACGAGTGGCGCCTGCTGTTCGACCGCGAACTCGTCGGCTTCTACCGCTACCTGCCGGACCTCGACGCACTCCGCCGCGGCCCGGTGCCGATCGTGCTGACCGCGGGCGAAGGCAGCCGCGGTTACTACCACTACCGCCCGGCGCGCGCGCTCGCCCTCGAACTGGGCTTGCCGTTCGTCGAACTGCCCGGGGCGCACCTCGCCCCCCAGCGCAACGCGAAAGCGTTCGCCGATGCCCTGAACACCGTTCTCGCCGACCTGGTCCTCTGACCACCACACCCGAAACCTGTCGAGTTCCTGTGAAAGGCGGTCCGCGCGCCGCAACGCGCGCTATCCTGACTCCACACGGCCGGTGTCATCCTCCCCAGTTTCACACCGGCCGGTGCTCCGGCGCTTACCTCCCCCTCGGGCGCTGGAGCGAGGCCCCCGGGCCGCGCCTTCCTCCCCCAGTTTCGGCGCGGCCCGGGGGTCTTCTCACTTCTGCGAGCCGGGCGCGACCACGCGCACGCCGTCCTGCCACACCTCGCGGATCCGTCCCGGCAACGCGGCCAGGTCGTAGGCGTCGCCGGACACGACCACCAGGTCCGCGCGGAAACCCGGTTCCAGCCTGCCTAGCGACTCACCGAACCCGAGCAGCTCCGCAGCCGACGACGTCGACGCGGCGAGCACCTCGCCGGGGCTCATGCCGGCCGCCTGCATCAGCGGCAGCTCTTCGAGGTTCGTGCCGTGCGGGCCGACGCCGCTGTCGGTGCCCATCGCGATCTTCACCCCGGCTTCGACCGCGCGGCGGATCGACGATGCGTGCACCTCCGCCACGTCCTCGGCCTTGCGGATCATCTCGTCGGTCAGCGCCGCGCCCGCCCGGGCCGCGCGGATGACCGCGATCGGCGCGATCAGCGTCGGCACCAGCCACGTGCCGTGCGCGAGCATCAGTTCGATGGCCTCGTCGTCGAGGTAGATGCCGTGCTCGATGGACCGGATCCCCGCCCGCACCGCGTTCTTGATGCCCTCGGTGCCCTGCGCGTGCGCCATCACCGCCTTGCCCTGCATGGCGGCCTCGGCGACCAGCACGTCCAGCTCGGCCGGGGTGAATTGCGTGTGCCGCGGGTCGTCACCGGGCGAGAGCACCCCGCCGGTCGTGCACACCTTGAGCACGTCGGCGCCCGCGCGCAGCAACTCCCGCGCAGCCTTTCGCATCTCGTCCGGCCCGTCGACGACCGTGGACGGCCGCCCCGGGTGCGGCAGCGTCAACGGAACGCAGTGCCCCGAAGGCATCCAGTCGTCGCCGTGCCCACCGGTCTGGCTGATGATGCCGATCGAGATCTCCAGCCGCGGGCCGCTGATCAGCCCGTCCGCCTGAGCCTTCTTGATGCCGAGGTCCGCGCCGCCCGCGTCGCGCACCGTCGTGATCCCCAGTTCGAGCGTGCTGCGCAGGTTCCGCGCCGCCTCGTAGAACTGGTAGGAAAACGGTTTCTGGAACAGCTTGATCAGGCTGATGTCGGACACGGTGACGTGCACGTGGCAGTCGAACAGCCCGGGCAGCAGCGTGGTGCCCGCGCAGTCGACGACCTCGTCGGCGTCCAGGCCGGTGCCGATCGCGGCGATGCGGCCGTCCTCGACCACCACGTCCGCGTCGAACGGGTCGCTACCGGTGCCGTCGAAGACGCGGCCGCCGGCGAACAGGATCCGGGTCATGCCGTCGCTCCGCTCAACCGCCGCGCGGCCAGCGACGAGAGCAGCGCCGCGCCGTCGGCGACCACGCTGTCGTCGAACGATGCCTCCGGGGAATGGTTGTACGGCGCGGAGTCGGGGTCCTCGGCGAAAGTCGCCCCGAGGAACACGAACGCGCCGGGGACCCGGTCCAGCACGCGGGAGAAGTCCTCCGAGCCGGTGACCGGATCCGGCGCCTCCGTGAACCGCTCCTCGCCGAACACCTCGCGCACGGTCTCGGCGACGAACTCGTGTCCGCCCGGGTCGTTGACCGTGACCGGGTACTCGGGCGAGTAGATGACCTCGGCTTCCAGGCCGTGAGCCGCCGCGATGTCCCGGCACAGCGGGACGGCCAGCTCCGCGACCCGTTCCCGCGCCTCCTTCGAGAAACTGCGGATGGTGGCCTCGAAGCGGGCCTCCGGCGGGATGATGTTGCGCTGGGTGCCTGCGTGGAAGGTGCCGACGGTGACCACGACCGGGTCGAACACGCTGAACCGGCGGGTGACCATCGTCTGCAGCGCGGTCACCATCTCGCAGGCGGCAGGCACCGGGTCGAGCGCCACGTGCGGCCGGGACCCGTGCCCGCCCGCGCCGAGGACGCGGACGAACAGCCCGTCGGCGGCGGCCATGATCGGGCCGGGGCGGGACACGAACCGGCCGCGCGGGATCATCGCCGACACCACGTGCAGCCCGTAGGCCTCGGCGACCGGACGGCCTGCCGCGTCCAGGACGCCTTCGGCGATCATGTGCCCGGCGCCGTCGTGGCCCTCCTCGCCGGGCTGGAACATGAACACCACGTCCCCCGCCAGGCGGTCGCGGTGCGCCGACAACAGCCGCGCGGCGCCGACGAGGCCGGCGGTGTGCAGGTCGTGCCCACACGCGTGCATCCGCCCCTCGTGCCGGGAACTGAAGGCGGCGCCGGTGTTCTCGGTGACCGGCAGCGCGTCCATGTCACCGCGCAGCAGCACCACATCGCCGTCGCCGCCCTGCCCGCGCAGCACGGCGGTGACGGACGAGAGCCCGGTGCCGGTGCTGATCTCCAGGGGCAGCCCGTCGAGGGCCCGGAGAACCGTCTCCTGGGTGCGGGGCAGGTCGAGGCCGAGTTCGGGCACCTGGTGGAGTGCGCGCCGCAGTGCCACGAGGTCGTCGGACATCGCGTGCGCGTCTTGCCTGAGATCCATCCCGGAAGCGTAACCGGAGTGCGGGCTCTGCCCCAGCCGCGCGAAGACGCCCTCCACCGGGCGCATCCTGGCACACCGGACGAATCCGGCAACCGTTGTCAAGATCGGCTTGCGGGAGAAAACTTTCCGGCCATGACCGCCCCGCTGTCGATGACCGCCCGGCTCGACCGGTTGCCCGTGACGCGCTTCCACCGCCTGCTCATCGCCGTCGTCGGGGTGGCGACCTTCTTCGACCTCTACGACCTCTTCCTCGCCAGCACCGTGAGCACCGTGCTGTCCAAGGAGTTCGGCGTGTCCGGCGCGGCGACCAAGCCGCTGCTGGCGTCGGCCTTCCTGGGCGCCTTCGTCGGCGCGGTGACGCTCGGCAGGCTGGCCGACCGCATCGGCAGGCGGCGCGCCTTCCTGCTCACGCTCAGCGTCTACTCGCTGTTCACGCTGCTCGGCGCGTTCTCCACGGACGTCTGGATGCTGGTGGTCTGCCGGTTCGTCGCGGGCATCGGCATCGGCGCGGAACTACCCCTCGCCGACGCCTACCTGGCCGACCTGCTGCCGGCGCACGCCCGCGGCAGGGCCACCGCCTGGGCCTACACCATCGGCTTCTGTGGTGTTCCCGCCGCCGGGTTCCTCGCGCGCGGTCTGGTCGGCGAGGCGCCGCTCGGCGTCGACGGCTGGCGCTGGCTCTTCGTGATCGGGGCGCTCGGCGCGGCGATCGTGTGGGCGCTTCGCGCCGGTCTGCCCGAATCGCCCCGGTGGCTCATCGCGCAGGGACGGCACGCCGAAGCCGAGGAAGTCGTCCAGCGACTGGAAAAATCCGCACGCACGACGCTCGACGTGCCACTGGCGAGCCACGAAGAAGCGCAGCCGCAACGGTTCCGCGCGCTGCTCCGCAAGCCGTGGCGCACGCGCACCGCGATGCTGTCCGCGTTCCAGGTCCTGCAGGTGTTCGGCTACTACGGCTTCGGCTCGCTGGTGCCGATCATCCTGACCGCCAAGGGTTTCGACGTCGCCCACTCGCTGACGTTCAGCGCCCTGTCGTTCCTGGGCTACCCGATCGGCTCCGCGTTGTCGATCCCGCTGATGGACCGCTTCCAGCGCAAGTGGCTCATCGTCGCGGCCGCGGCGGGCATGGCGGTCTTCGGGCTCGCCTTCGGCTACTCCACCGGCGGCGCGGCCATCGCGATCCTCGGCTTCTGCTACACCGCGGTCAGCAACGTGTTCTCCAACGCCTACCACGCCTACCAGGCGGAGATCTTCCCGACGAGCCTGCGCGCGTCCGCCGCGGGCTCGGCCTACTCGCTGTCCCGCCTGGCGACCGCCGCGATGCCCTACCTGCTGCTGCCGCTGCTGGAGGCCGAGGGCGCGACCGCGGTGTTCGTGGCCGTCGCGCTGGCGATGGTGCTGCTCATCCTGATCACCGCGGTGTTCGGCCCGCGCACCACCGGCCGGTCGGTCGACGAGATCGCCGGTGAGGCGGTCACAGCCAGTCGTCCGGGCCGGCCCAGCTGAGCACGTCCGCCTTGACCGGCGCCGCGCCGGTGTACTGGCCGCGGTAGTAGAGCAGCGGCCGCCCGTTCGACGCCTCCCCCAGCGCCGTGACGCGTCCGACCACGACGAAGTGGTCACCCGCCTCGAACACGGTCTCCACGGCGCAGTCCACCCAGGTCAGTGCGTCCTGCAGCACCGGGGAGCCGGACGGCGCCGGCTCCCACTCGACGGCGGCGAACTTGTCCGCGCCGCGCGCCCCGAACACCGCGCTGACCCGGTGCTGCCCCTCCGCGAGGACGTTGACCGCGAACCGCCCGCTGCGCTCGATCGCAGGCCACGTCCGCGATTCGCGGGCCGGGCAGAACAGCACCAGCGGCGGGTCCAGCGACAGCGCGGCGAACGACTGGCACGCGAACCCGGCGGGCTCGCCGTCGTCCATCGTGGTCATCACGGTGACCCCGGTGGCGAAGTGCCCGAGCACCTGGCGGAAACGCGCCGGCTCGATCGCGGACGAGATCACTTCCGCATCCCGACGCTGAAGTCGTGGCCCCACAGGCTGACCGCGGTACTCTCGCGCGCGATCCACGACTCGTCGTCGACCTGGCGGCCCTCGCAGCCGAACTCGACGTCGAACCCGCCCGGCGTCTTCATGTAGAACGACAGCATCAGGTCGTTCACGTGCCGCCCCAGGGTGGCCGACATCGGCACGTTGCGCCGCTTCGCGCGGTCCAGCGCCAGCCCGACGTCGTCGGTGTTCTCCACCTCGACCATCAGGTGCACGATCCCGCTCGGCGTCGGCATCGGCAGGAACGCCAGGCTGTGGTGGCGCGGGTTGCAGCCGAAGAACCGCAGCCACGCCGGCGGCCCGTCGGCCGGGCGGCCCACCATCTGCGGCGGCAGGCGCATCGAGTCGCGCAGCCGGAAGCCGAGCACGTCGCGGTAGAACCGCAGCGCCGCGTCGTCGTCGTGCGTGGACAGCACGACGTGCCCGAGGCCCTGCTCGCCGGTGACGAACCGGTGCCCGTACGGGCTCACCACGCGCCGGTGCTCCAGCGCGACGCCGTGGAACACCTCCAGGGTGTTGCCGGACGGGTCGTCGAAGCTGATCAGCTCAGTGACGCGCCGCTCGGCCAGCACCTCGGCGCTGCCCTCCTTGTACGGCACGCCGCCTGCGTCCAGCCGCGCCCGCACCTCGTCCAGTTCGGCGGCGTTGGCGGCCTCCCAGCCGGCCACCGCGAGCCGGTCGCTCTCCCCCGGCACGATCACCAGCCGCGCCGGGAAGTCGTCCATCCGCAGGTAGAGCGCGTCCGGGTGCGAGCCCTTGCCCTCGACCATGCCGAGGACCTTGAGCCCGTACTCGCGCCAGGCGGCCATGTCGGTCGCCTCGATGCGCAGGTACGCCAGTGAGCGGATGCCCATCTCATTCACCTCGCAGGAAGTCGAGTGCCAGGCGGTTGAACTCGTCGAACTTCTCGACCTGGGCCCAGTGTCCACAGCGGCTGAACACGTGCAGCTGCGCGCGCGGGATCGTCTTGAGCGCGACCAGCGCGCCGTCGAGCGGGTTGACGCGGTCCTCGCGGCCCCAGATCAGCAGCACGCGTTGCCGCAGCTTGTAGGCCTCACGCCAGAGCATGCCCTGCTCGTAGTCGGCGCCCGCGAAGGACGCGCCCATCGCGCGCATCGCCGCGAGCGACTCGGGCGTGCTCGCATTGGCGTAGCGTTCCTCGACCAGTTCGTCGGTGATCAGCGCCGGGTCGAACACCATGAGCCGCAGGAACGCGGCGAGCTTCTCCTTGCTCGGCCCCGGTGGCGCGGCGAACCGGCCGAGCGCCTTGACCCCCTCGGTCGGGTCGGGTGCGAACAGGTTGGTGCTCAGCCCGCCCGGCCCCATCAGGACGAGCCGCCCGGCGCGGTCCGGGTGGTCCAGCGCGAGCCGGACCGCGGTGCCGCCGCCGAGCGAGTTGCCGACCAGGTGCGCCTTGCCGACGCCCAGCGCGTCGAGCAGGCCGACGACCGCGGTCGAGCTGTGCGTGAAGTACTGCGGGTGCTCGGTCGGTTTGTCCGACCTGCCGAACCCGGGCTGGTCGACCGCGAGGACGCGGAAGGACTTGGCGAAGACCTCGATGTTGCGGGAGAAGTTGCTCCACGCCGAGGCGCCTGGCCCGCCGCCGTGCAGCAGCACCACGGTTTCCGCGTGCTCGGTGCCGGCCTCGTGGTAGTGCAGCCGCAGGCCCCCGCCGACCTCGGCGTACTTGCCCTCGGTCACGTCACACCATCGCATTCTCGACGGGCACGCCGAATTCACCGTTGCCGTACATGATGTAGGCGCGTTCCGGGTCGTTCGCCGCGTGCACGCGGCCGGCGTGCGCGTCGCGCCAGAACCGCTGGATCGGCGTGCCCCGCTTGAGCGCGCGGCCGCCGGAGTTCTCGAAGAGCCGGTCCACGGCGGCGATCGCGCGTTCGGTGCCGCGCACCTGGTCGCGCCGCACCCGCAGCCGCGTGGCGAACGGCAGCTTCTCGCCGCGGCAGGCCAGCTGGTACAGCTCGTCGATGTTGCGGGTCAGCTGCAGCCACGCGGCGTCGATCTCGCTGGCCGCCTCGGCGACCCGCACCTTCGCGAACGGGTCCTCTTTGGACTGCTCGCCCATGTAGGCGGCGCGGACCCGGTTGCGCTGATGCTCCACGTGCGCCTCGTACGCGCCCTGCGCCATGCCGATGATCGGCGCGGTGATCGTCGACGGGTGCACGGATCCGTACGGCAGCTTGAACAGCGGACCGGGGTTGATCCGCTGCCCCGGGGTGCGGCACTTCGAGGTGGCCTGGAAGCTCAGCGCGCGGTGCGCCGGGACGAACGCGTCCTCGACGATGATGTCGTTGCTGCCGGTGCCGCTCAGGCCGACGGTGTCCCAGACGTCCTCGATCCGGTAGTCGCTGATCGGCAGCAGGTAGGTGCAGAAGTCGACCGGCCTGCCCTCGGCGTCGAACGCGGGCGCGCCGAGGAACACCCAGGTCGCGTGGTCGCAGCCGGAGGAGAAGCTCCACCGGCCGGTCAGCCGGTACCCGCCGTCGACGACGGTGGCCTTGCCCATCGGCGCGTAGGACGACGAGATGCGCACGTCGACGTCCTCGCCCCACACGTCCTGCTGCGCCTGCGGCTCGAACAGCCCGAGGTGCCATGGGTGCACCCCGAGGATCGAGGCGACCCAGCCGGTGGACCCGCACGCGCTCGCCAGCAGCTTCACCGCGGTGTAGAAGGTCACCGGGTCGGCCTCGTAGCCGCCGAAGGTCTTCGGCTGCAGCAGCTTGAAGAACCCGGTCTCCTGCAGCGATTTGATCGACTCGTCCGGAATGCGCCGCGCGTCCTCGGTCTCCTGGGCCCGCTCCCGCAGAACGGGAAGCAGCTCCCGGACCCCGGCCAGCACCCCGCGACCATCCTGATCGGTCATCTGCACGCCCCGTCCGTCATGTCTTTTCTCAGTCATCAGCAAGACTAGAACACGTTCTCGTTTTTGTCATCAAGCAGCCCGTCGAGCTGCGGAAATTCCCGCTCTGCGCCCGGAAAACACGCAGTCGGCAAGCGAGAGGCCGCTCACGTAGGACTTGGAACAGATTCCCACCGCGGACCGGCCCGCCGCGTACAGCCCGGCGATGCCCGCGCCGTCGGCGTCCCGCACCTGGCCGGTCGACTCGTCCACCACGAGCCCGCCGAGCGTGAGCATCGGGCAGGGGAAACCCAGGCTGGGCTTGATGGAGACGTCGATCAGCGAGAACGGCGCCGCCCGCACCGGCCGCACGTACTCGGCCGGCTTGCCGGCCGGGTCCGCGGCGCCCGAGTCCGCGGCCGCGTTGTAGGCCTCGACGGTGGCGGCCAGCCCGGCCGGGTCGACCCCGGCCTTGCGCGCCACCTCGTCCAGGGTCGCCGCGGACACCCGGCCCCGTTGCAGCAGGTAGCGGGCCTGCAGCCACTGGAACCACTGGCTCTCGCGCCGGGCGGTGCGGCGGGCCTCGGCGATCGTCTCGGCGTCGGCGAGCAGCCAGCCCTTGCCGTCGTGCTTGCCGATCATCACCTCGCCGACCGCGGCGCCGTAGCGGGACTCGTCGATGATCCGCCGCCCGTCCTGGTCGACCAGGACGCCCTTGAGCATCGCGCTGGGCGGCGTGACGAACCGCCACGCGGAGATCCGGTGCATCTCGCCGGTCGCCGCCCCGACCGCGGTGCCGAGCCCGATGCCGGAACCGTCGTCGGCGATCGTGCCCAGCGCCAGCCCGCCGCGGTAGGCCGGGGCGTGCTCACGCACGAGCTCGCGGTTGAAGATGAACCCGCCCGCCGCGATCACGACCCCGCGCCGGGCGGTCAGTTCCACCTCGCGCGCGTACCGCCGTTCCAGCCGCTCGATCCGGTGCTGCAGTGCCTTGCGCACGCTCGGCACGTAGATCCCGGGCTTCGCGGCGTACCGCGCCATGCGGGCGTGCGCGGCGCGGACCCGGGCGGGCGCGTCGCGCATCGTGCGGGCCCGGACACCGCTCACGACGCCGTCCTCGACGATCAGCGACTCGACCCCGGTGCCGGGCAGGACGCGCACCCCGCGGTCGCGTGCCGCCTGGGCCAGCCGGGCGAACAGCAGCTTGCCCGACGTGCCCGGGCCCTTCGTGCGGTGCCCGCGCGCGGCCGGTTTGGCCAGGTCGCGGAACCCGCCGGCGGACTCGCTGCCCGAGTAGTACAGGTAGTGGTCGTCGTTGGGGTAGGACGTCTTGTACGGACACAGGCTGCCCTCGAACGGCACGCCGTTGCGCTCCAGCCACTCGATCATCGCCGGGCTGGAGTCGCAGAAGCGCCGCAGCGTCTCCTCCGACACCGCCTCGCCGACCTCGAGCCGCAGGTAGTCGTACATCGCGTCGACGGAGTCGCCGACCCCGGCCTCCCGCTGCTGGGCGGTGCCCCCACCCGCGTAGACGATGCCGCCGCTCAGCGCGGTCGCCCCGCCACCGCCGAAGCGGTCCAGCACGAGCACGTCCGCGCCCGCGTCGGCGGCCTCGATCGCCGCACAGGCGCCGGCCGCCCCGAACCCGATCACGATCACATCCGCCGTCTGGTTCACACCCGCTACCCTAGAACTGAAACACGTTCTCGTCTATCGTGACCGACAAGGCGGCGAACAGGCGCTCAGCGAAGTGGAACACGTTTCAGCGGAGGTGGCATGACCGACGAGTTCGACGTCGTGGTGGTCGGCAGCGGCGCCGCCGGCATGACCGCCGCCCTCACGGCCGCCGACGCCGGCCTCTCCGTGGTGGTGATCGAGAAGGCCCCCAAGTTCGGCGGGTCCACGGCCCGATCGGGTGGCGGGGTGTGGATCCCGGGCAACGAGGCATTGTGCGCGGCCGGTGTGGCGGACACGCCGGAGGCGGCGCGGGCCTACCTCGACGCCATCGTCGGTGACGTCGTGCCGGCCGAGCTGCGTCAGGCGTTCCTCGACCACGGCCCCGAGGTGGTGTCGTTCGTGCACCGGGTCACGCCGCTGCGACTGCAGTGGGTGCCCGGCTACTCCGACTACCACCCCGAAGCCCCCGGCGGGCGGGCCGGCGGCCGGTCGGTCGAGCCGAAACCGTTCGACGGCAAGCTGCTCGGCGACGAACTGGGCAACCTGGAACCGCCCTACAGCGGGGCGCCGCTGGGCGTGCCGATCACCCAGGCGGACTACCGCTGGCTGAGCCTGCTCGCCCGGCACCCCAAGGGCGCGCTGCGGGTCCTGCGCATCGGCGGGCGCTGGCTCACCGGGCTGGCCCGCGGCAAGCGTTTGCTGTCGATGGGCCAGGCGCTGGCCGCCGGGCTGCGCGCCGGGCTGCTCCGCGCCGACGTGCCGGTGTGGCTGGAGACCCCGTTGACCGACCTGGTGACCGAGGACGAGCGGGTCACCGGGGTGGTGGTCCGGCGCGACGGGCGCGCGGAAACCGTGCGGGCACGTCTGGGGGTCGTGCTCGCCGCGGGCGGGTTCGAGCACAACGAGGAGATGCGCGCGAAGTACCAGCGCAGCCCCATCGGCACCGAGTGGACCGTCGGCGCGAAGGCCAACACCGGCGACGCGATCCTGGCCGGGTTCAAGCTCGGCGCGTCGGTCGCCCTGATGGACGACGCCTGGTGGGGCCCGACGATCCCGCTGACCGGCGGGCCGTGGTTCGCCCTCGCCGAGCGGTCCCGGCCGGGCTGCATCCTCGTCAACGCGCGCGGCGAGCGGTTCGTCAACGAGTCCGCGCCCTACGTCGAGGCCGTGCACGCGATGTACGGGCCGGGCGACGGGCCCGGTGAGAACATCCCCACCTGGCTGATCTTCGACCAGCGCTACCGCGACCGGTACATGTTCACCGGCGTCGGGCCGCGGCAGAAGCTGCCCGGCCGCTGGTTCAAGGCCGGGATCGTGGCCAAGGCGCCCACGCTGGGCGAACTGGCCGCCCGCATCGAGGTGCCGACCGCGGCCCTGGAGTCGACCGTCGAGCGGTTCAACGGCTTCGCCCGGCGCGGTGTAGACGTGGACTTCCGGCGCGGGCGCAGCGCCTACGACCACTACTACGGAGACCCCCGCCACAAGCCGAACCCCAGCCTCGGCCCGCTCGACAAGGCCCCGTTCTACGCGGTCAAGATCGTGCCCGGCGACCTGGGCACGAAAGGCGGGCTGCGCACCGACACCCACGCCCGCGTGCTGCGCGAGGACGGGTCGGTGATCCCCGGGTTGTACGCGGCCGGGAACACCAGCGCCGCGGTCATGGGACACACCTACGCCGGGCCGGGCGCCACGATCGGGCCCGCGATGGTCTTCGGGTTCCTTGCCTCACGCCACCTGGCCACCCAGAATCGCACTGGAGGTCGATGATGACTGAAGTCCGCACGATCGCCGCGGGTGCGCCGCCGGCGCGGTTCGCGCGCGGCTGGCACTGCCTGGGGCTGGCCGAGACGTTCCGCGACGGGAAACCGCACGCCGTCAACGCGTTCGGCACCAAGCTCGTGGTGTTCGCAGGCGAGGACGGCAAGCTCAACGTCCTGGACGCCTACTGCCGCCACATGGGCGGCGACCTGAGCCAGGGCAGCGTCAAGGGCAACGAGGTGGCCTGCCCGTTCCACGACTGGCGCTGGGGCGGCAACGGCAAGTGCGTGTCGATCCCCTACGCCAAACGGGTTCCGCTGCGTGCCCGCACCCGGTCGTGGATCACGCTGGAGGAGAACAAGCAGCTCTTCGTGTGGCACGACCCGCAGGGCAACCCGCCGCCGCCGGACGTCGTGATCCCGCGCATCGACGGCATCTTCAGCGGCGAGTGGAGCAACTGGACCTGGGACTCGGTGCTGATCGAGGGGTCCAACTGCCGCGAGATCATCGACAACATGGTCGACATGGCCCACTTCTTCTACATCCACTACGCGTTCCCGACGTACTTCAAGAACGTGTTCGAGGGCCACATCGCCACGCAATACCTCAACACCAAGGGACGGCCGGACGTCGGGATGGCGTCCAACTACGGCGGCGAGGACAACCTGCTGCGCTCGGAGGCCTCGTACTTCGGGCCGTCATACATGATCAACACGCTGCTCAACACGTACAAGGGCTTCGAGATCGAGAACGTGCTGATCAACTGCCACTACCCGGTCACGCCGACCTCGTTCGTGCTGCAGTGGGGCGTCAGCGTGAAGAAGCTGCCGGGCGTGTCGGACGAGCAGGCGGACAAGATCGCGGGCAAGTTCGCCAAGAGCATCGGCGTGGGTTTCCTGCAGGACGTGGAGATCTGGAAGAACAAGACCCGCATCGACAACCCGCTGCTGTGCGAGGAGGACGGCCCGGTCTACCAGCTGCGCCGCTGGTACGAGCAGTTCTACGTGGACGTCGAGGACGTCACCGAGGACATGACGCGGCGCTTCGAGTTCGAGGTGGACACCACCAAGGCCAACGAGGTGTGGGCGCGGGAGGTGGCCGAGAACCTGGCCCGTCAGCAGGAGGCGGGGGTCGCGGGATGACCACCGCCGAGTGCACCGAGTTCCTGGCAGGCGGCCTGCGGCCGCACGCGTGCGCGTCGTGCGGCACGTGGGTGCTGGTGAAGAAGAACAGCGTCAAGCACACCAGCATCCAGTGGACGACCGATGCCGGCAGCTGCCCGGTGTTCGCGCAGGAGGTGGCCGAGGGGCGCAACACCGCGCTGCTGGACACCTGTCCGAAGCTGGTGGACAGCATCGTCGCGGCGGTGCGGGACGGGGAGTTCGGGGTTCTCGATGCCGGATAGCTACACGCTGACCGTCGCCGAGGTGATCGCGGAAACGGCCGAGGCGTCGTCGATCGTGTTCGACGTGCCCGCCGAGCATGCTTCGAAGTTCGCGTACCGGCCGGGGCAGTTCCTGACGTTGCGCGCGGGTGATGCGGCGCGGTGCTACTCGTTGGCCAGCGCTCCGCACGAGGGCTCGCGGCTCAAGGTGACGGTGAAACGGACCGAGGGCGGGTACGGGTCGAACTGGTTGTGCGACAACGTCTCCGCCGGTTCCACTGTGGACGTCCTGGCCCCGGCTGGGGTGTTCACGCCCGAATCGCTGGACGCCGACCTGTTGTTGATGGCCGGCGGCAGCGGCATCACGCCGGTGATGTCGATCCTGAAGTCCGCGCTGGCCTCCGGCGGCGGGCGGATCGTGCTGGTGTACGCGAACCGGGACTCCCCGTCGGTGATCTTCGCGTCCGAGCTGGCCGCGCTGGCGCGGGAGCATCCGGAGCGGCTGGTGCTGGTGCACTGGCTGGAAAGCGTGCAGGGGCTGCCATCGGTGACGCAGCTGCGTGAGCTGGTCCGGCCGTACGCGGAGTTCGAGGCTTTCCTGTGCGGGCCCAAGGCGTTCATGGCGGCCGGGAAGCAGGCGTTGAAGGACCTCGGGATGCCGCGCAAGCGGATCCACCTGGAGCGGTTCGTCTCGCTGGGCGGGAACCCGTTCGAGGACAAGGCTGCCGCCGCAGCTTCGGAGGAGGCCGGGACGACCGCGCTGTCCGTCGATCTGGACGGCTCGCAGCACTCGTTCACCTGGCCGCGGCAGGAGAAGCTGCTGGACTTCCTGCTGGCCCGCGGGCTGGACGCGCCGTACTCGTGCCGCGAAGGCCAGTGCAGCGCGTGCGCGTGCCGGATCGTCTCCGGTGAAGTGAAGATGCTGAACAACGAGGTCCTGGATTCCGAGGACATCGCCGACGGCATCGTGCTGGCGTGCCAGTCGGTACCGTTGACCGACGAGGTGTCGGTCACCTACGAGTAGGAGTTGCCGCGTTGCCCATCGATCCCGACGTCGCCATCGGTGCCGAGCTCGACGAGCTGACGTTCGCCTGGACGCCGTCCGACGTGCTGCTCTACCACCTGGCGCTGGGCGCGGGCGCCCGGCCGGTCGATCCGCGGGAGGTGCGCTACACCTACGAGCGGGACCTGCGGGTGCTGCCGACGTTCGCGACGGTGGCGGCGAACCTGCGCATCTACGAGCCGCCCGCCGTGTCGTTCCCCGGCATCGAAGTCGATCTGGCGAAGGTGGTGCACGGGACGCAGGCGGTGACCGTGCACCGGCCGATCCCGGTCGAGGGCAAGGCGGTCGCGCGGACGCGGATCGTGGACGTGCTCGACAAGGGCAAGGCGGCGGTGATCGTCAACGAGACGTCGGTGGTGTCGACGGACGGGGCGCCGTTGTGGACGGCGCGGTCGAGCATCTTCGCCCGCGGTGAGGGCGGGTTCGGCGGTTCGCGGGGCTCTTCCTCGCGCGTCGAACTGCCGGACCGGGAGCCGGACGCGGTGATCGACACGCCGACGCTGCCGCAGCAGGCGCTGATCTACCGGCTGTGCGGCGACCGGAACCCGCTGCACATCGACCCGGAGTTCGCCCGGTCGGCGGGGTTCGAGGCGCCGATCCTGCACGGGCTGTGCACGTACGGGATGGTCGCCAAGGGCGTCACGGACGCCATGCTGGACGCCGACGTCACGCGCGTCGGGTCGTTCTCCGCGCGGTTCGCGGGCATCGTGCTGCCCGGGGAGACGTTGCGGACACGGGTGTGGCGGACGGACGAGGGCCTGGCGCTGACGACGACGGCCGTGGAGCGGAACGCGCCGGTGCTGGCGGACGCCCTGCTCACAAGCCGCTGACCAGCATGTAAGCCATGCCGACGCCCATCAGGGCGCGGCAGACCTGGCGGACCGCGCGGTGGTCGCGCAGGCTCTCGGTGCGGGCCCAGCGCGCGCCGAGGATGCCGGAGCGGACGCTGTCGACGGCGAAATAGCCGATGGCGGCCAGCGCCAGCACGGGCCAGGCGAGCCGGCCGGGTGTCATCGCCATCCAGGGCCCGTCGTGGTGGCCGGGCATCGCGGTGATCATGTACAGCATCGCCGCGGCGGACACGAGGTGGTGCATGGCACAGCACCGGCGCCCCCGCAGCGCGGCGACCAGGAACCAGCCGGCGGTGAGGACCAGGATGGCCTGCCACCCGGCCGCCGGAATGGGCCCCCCGAGCGGCGAGACCATCGCGAGCATCGCCAGGACCATCAACAGCTCGGCGACGTCCTGCTGGCGGGTGTCCGGGGTGGTCGTGAGGGCGTCCAGGCGCACCAGCCGGACCACGCTGGGAACCGCCAGCAGCGCGAACGCCACCGTGAGGCTCCACGCAACCAGGACCGGTATCTGCACGTCCTCAAGTTCGCCCATGAACGTGTGTGTGCGCTAGAGGTCATCGAGGTGAATTCCACACCGCGAGACGGCGCAACCGGTGACGGACCGGCCGGACGGGAGGCCAGTGGCGGACGACGCCGCAACGGAAATGCTGCGGGGCTGCCCGCACTTGCTGGTCTTGGCCCTGGCCGCCCGCTTGGTGTACCGGCTGCACCGCCGCCTGTGGCCGCGCCTGCGGTGGTGGATGCTTTTCGTTTGCCCCGTACAGCCCCGAGACGTCCTGTTGCTCCGAGCACCCGGACGGCTGGCCGGCCTGGTTCCCGGTTCCCGTCCACTGAACCGACACGGCGCAGCTGGTGGGCGACGCGCGAGGGGGGAGAGAGATCAGGTGGAGCCTGCCGACACGGCCCGCGGAAGCGCGGGAGGGTGCCTTAGCGCGGTGCTGTACGCCCTCATCGGGTTCGCGTGGTTCTTCGCGGCGCAGCACGCCGTGTGGTGGTATGCGCGGGCGTGCCACTCGAATCCCATGCCCGGCGTGATCCTCGTTCTCGGGCCCGCGTTGCTGGTCGACTGGATCGTCATGGCGCTCGCCGTGTGGGGGCTGCACAAGCTGCACCGCCGCCTGTGGCCGCGCCTGCGCGGGTGGACGCCGGGGGTGCTGCTGGTGGTGGTCCTGCTGCTCACCTGGCTCTATTGGGTCGCGAACATTCCACTGTTCGTCTTCCCACCCGGCCTGGAGCCGACGTGCTACCCGGACGGCTGGCCGGGCTGGATCCCGGTCCCCGGGTACTGAAATCGCCGGTGTTTCACTGCTTCTATGACGGGAACCACACACCGTAGGCGACGTCAGGAAAGGACGAAGGACGATGCCGGCCACCGAACCGATCACCGACCAATCCGTCATCGAGGACACCACGTTCGACACCACCGACCTGGTGGACGACGAGAGCCATTTCATCCGCGGCTACGACTGAGCCAGCACCAGCCCGCTGGTCGGCACACCGGTACCGGCCGTCACCAGCACGTGCGACACCGACGGCACCTGGTTGCACGACGTGCCGCGGATCTGCCGCACCCCCTCCGCGATGCCGTTCATCCCGTGGATGTACGCCTCGCCGAGCTGGCCGCCGTGCGGGTTCAGCGGCAGTGAGCCGTCCAGTTCGAGCGCTCCGGACGCCACGAAACCGGGCGCCTCGCCGCGGCCGCAGAACCCCAGTTCCTCCAGCTGCATCAGCACGTACGGCGTGAAGTGGTCGTAGAGCACCGCGACGTCCATGTCGGACGGCCCCGCCCCGGCCTGCGCCCACAGCTGCCGCGCGACCACGCCCATCTCCGGCAGGCCCGCGAGCTCGTCCCGGTAGTAGCTGGTCATGATGTACTGGTCCGGCCCGCTACCCTGCGCCGCCGCGGCGATCATCGCGGGCGGGTGGCGCAGGTCGCGTGCCCGCGCGGCACTCGTGATCACCAGCGCGACCCCGCCGTCGGACTCCTGGCAGCAGTCCAGCAACCGCAACGGTTCGGCGATCCACCGCGACGCCTGGTGCTCCGCCAGCGTGATCGGCTTGCCGTGGAACCACGCCGCCGGGTTCGTCGCCGCGTGCTTGCGGTCCAGCACCGCCACCCGGCCGAAGTCCTCTGTCGACGCGCCGTAGGAGTGCAGGTACCGCCGCGCCACCATCGCCACCGTGGCCGCCGGCGTGGCCAGCCCCATCGGGTAGTGGAACGCGTTGTCCACCCCGGAGGAGTTCACCTGCCCCGCCGCCGCGGACGACACCTGCCCGAACCGGTGCCCGGACCGCTCGTTGAACGCCCGGTACGCCACCACCACCTCGGCCACCCCGGTCGCGACCGCCATCGCCGCCTGCTGCACCGTCGCCGCCGCCGCGCCGCCGCCGTAGTGCACCCGGCTGAAGAACGTCAGCTCCGGGATGCCCAGCTCCCGCGCCACCGCGATCTCGGCGTTGCCGTCCATCGTGAACGACACCAGACCGTCCACATCGGACGAACGCAACCCGGCGTCGTCCAGTGCCGCGCGCACCGCCTCGGCCGCCAGCCGCAGCTCGCTGCGTCCCGAGTCCTTCGAGAACTCCGTCGCGCCGATCCCGGCGATCGCCGCCTTGCCCGACAGA
Source organism: Amycolatopsis methanolica 239 (assembly GCF_000739085.1). Taxonomy (NCBI): domain Bacteria; kingdom Bacillati; phylum Actinomycetota; class Actinomycetes; order Pseudonocardiales; family Pseudonocardiaceae; genus Amycolatopsis; species Amycolatopsis methanolica. Next base: position 4,994,349 of record NZ_CP009110.1, read on the forward strand.
GTCATGCCGCCAGCTCCACGGTCACCGTCCCGCTCACGTGCGCCCCCAGCTGCCCGGTCCCGGTCACCTCGACGACCGCGACCCGCCCCTCGACCGAGGCGACCCGCCCGGTGAACACCAGCCGGTCCCCGGCGTAGCACGGCACGCCAAGCTTGATCTTGATCGACCGGACCAGCGCGTCCGGCCCAGCCCAGTCCGTCACGAACCGCTGCACCAGACCGGTGTCGGTGAGGATGTTGAGGAAGATGTCCTTCGACCCGCGCGCGACCGCGGCGTCCCGGTCGTGATGCACGTCCTGGAAGTCCCGCGTCGCCAGCGCGGTGCTGATCACGAACGTCGGCGTGACGTCGAAGGCCAGCTCGGGCAGCTCGGTTCCGGCGGCGGTCACCGCGCCACCCGCCAGGCAGGCAACGTCAGATCGTCGTCCACCTTCAGGAACGTCGCGGTCACCGGCAGTCCTATGTGGACCTCCGCAGGATCGGCCCCGACCAGTTCGCCCAGCATCCGCACCCCCTCCTCCAGCTCGACCAGCGCGATCACGAACGGCAGCTGCTTGCCCGGCACCGCCGGACGGTGGTGCACGACGTAGCTGTAGACCGTGCCGCGCCCGCTCGCCACCACCCAGTCCGGCTTCGCGTCCAGGTCGCCCTCCGGCGGCATCGGCCCCGGCGGGTGCCGCAACACGTCGCCCCAGCGCTGGATCCGCAGCTCACCGGCCTTCGTACCCTCCCAGAAGAACTCGGTGTCCCGGCTGACCACCGGCCGCAGCGCGCCTCGCGCGGACGGGGGCGGCGCGAACTTCAGCACCCGGAACAGCATGTCGGCCACCAGCTCGTCGCCGACGTACCAGGACGTGCGGGTCGTGACGAACCAGCCCTCGCCCAGCGCGGTCCGCTTCGGCCCCACGACCGACTCCAGCGCCGTCGACGCCGACACGTGCTCGCCGACCCGCAGGTAGCGGTGGTAGGTCTGCTCGGAGTTCGTCGCGACGACCGACGTGTATCCGGCTTCGTCGAGCACGGCCAGCATCGCGCCCAGCGGGTCGTCCGCCGCGCGCTGCCCGTGCAGGCCGTTCATCGTCCACACCTGCACCATGACCGGCGGCGCGACACCCTCGGTGTACCGCGGGTTGGCGTCGCCGATCGCCTCGACCCAGTTGTTGATCATCGCCTGGTTCACCGGATCACGCGCCAGGCGCCGCGACGACTCGCCCTGTGCGCGGATCCGGGCAGCGGCCTCTTCGACGCTCATCGCGGCACCCTCGGCAAGCCCAGTCCGGCCGTCGCGATCAGCTCGCGCTGGATCTCGTTCACGCCACCCCCGAAAGTGAGCACGATGTTGCGCCGCGCGAGCACGTCCAGCCACTCGGCGAGCGCGGCGGTGCCCGGATCGGACAGATCCCCGTGCCGGGCCACGTTCTCCTCCACCAGCCGCGCCACCCGCTGGATGCGGTCCGAGCCGAACACCTTGGTCGCCGAGGCGTCCGCGACGTCCAGCTCCGCGGCCGCGACCTGCCAGTTGAGCAGCTCGTTGATCCGCACCACGGCGAGCGTCTCGCCGAGCGCCCGGCGCACGTCGGGCTCGCCGAGCAGATCGCGTTCGGCGGCCCAGGCCCGCACCCGGTCGTAGAGCCCGCCGATCCGCCCGGCCGGGCCGAGCATGACCCGCTCGTGGTTGAGCTGCGTGGTGATCAGCTTCCAGCCCTGGTTTTCCTCGCCGACCCGCATCGACACCGGGACCCGGACATCGGAGTAGTAGGTGGCGTTGACGTGGTGCGCGCCGTCGCAGGTGATGATCGGCGTCCACGAGTAGCCGGGGTCGCTGGTGTCGACGATCAGGATCGAGATGCCCTTGTGCTTGGGCGCGTCCGGATCGGTGCGCACGGCGAGCCAGACGTAGTCGGCGTCGTGCCCGCCGGTCGTGAAGATCTTCTGCCCGTTGACCAGGTAGGAATCGCCGTCGCGCACCGCGGTGGTGCGCAGGGACGCGAGGTCGGTGCCCGCGCCGGGTTCGGTGTAGCCGATCGCGAAGTGCACCTCCCCGGCGAGGATCTTCGGCAGGAAGAACGCCTTCTGCTCCGGCGTGCCGTACTCCTGCAGGGTCGGCCCGACGGTCTGCAGCGTCACCGACGGCAGCTGCACGTCGGCGCGCGCGGCCTCGTCGGCGAAGATGTGCTGCTCCAGGTCGCCGAACCCGCCGCCGCCGTACTCCTCGGGCCAGCCGGCGCCGAGCCGCCCGTCGCTGCCCATGCGGCGCACGATGCGGCGGTAGACCTCGCCGTGCCGTTCACGCAGCAGCGCCTGCCGCTCCTCCGGCGTGATGAGACCGGCGAAGTACTCGCGCAGTTCGTCGCGCAGTTTCCGTTGCGGCGCGGTCAGTTCGATGTACATCAGGCCCCCACCAGGTCGCCGAGCCGGTCCAGCCGCTCGCTCGCGCCGCCGGTCAGCGCGGCGAGCTCCTTGACCAGCCCGTAGTGGCGGTGCAGCGGGTAGGTGATGTCGACGCCGAGGCCGCCGTGCAGGTGGTGACACACCGCGAGCGCCTTGGGCGCCTCCTCGGCGAGCCAGTACGCGGCGACCGCCAGGTCCTCGTCCGCGTCGAGCCCCTCGTCGAGCCGCCACACCGCGGACAACGCGGCCAGGTGCAGCGTGCGGGAGGCGATGTAGACGTCCGCGATCTGCTGCGCCACCGCCTGGAACGTCGCAAGTGGACGGCCGAACTGCTCGCGCTGCCGCACGTGTGCGGTGGTCAGCGCCAGCGCTCCGGCCACCGCGCCGTCGCCGAGCGCGACCGCGCCGGCGAGCGCGAACCGGCGCAGGTCCGCGAGCGAGCCGTCGCGCAACAGGTCCGCCTCACCCACCCGGACGCCGGACAGCCGCAACGACGTGCCGTGCACCGCCGCACCCTCGGCCCGCGGATCGACGAGGAACACGCCCGGTCCCCACGGCAGCGTCGCGGGCACGAGCACGCACCGGGCCTGCGCCAGCGACGGCACCAGGGTCTTCGTGCCGGTCAGCACCCAGTCGCCGTCCACGACGACGGCCTCGGTCGACGGCTCGGCGGCGAACGGCCGGGACGGCTCGTGCGGCGCGGCTGTGACGACGACCTCGCCGGACGCGATCTCCGGCAGCCACCGCGCGCGCTGCTCCGGGCTGCCCATCCGGTTCAGCGGCAGCACCCCGAGCGCGAGGGAGGCGAGCGCGGGCACCTGCGCGCCCGCCCGGCCGGCCTCGGTCAGCACCACCGCGACCTCGGCCGGACCGAGCCCGTCCCCGCCCAGCTCCTCGGGCAGGGCGAGCTCGAGCAGCCCGGCCTTCGCCAGCGCCTGCCAGGCGTGCTCGGGGTCCCTGGCGAGGACGTCCGCGGTCAGCGCGGCGATCTCGGCCCGGGTCGCGTCCAGGGTGAAGTCCACACCGGCTCCTCGACTAGAAGACTGGAACCTGTTCTAGTCTTAGCCGAGGAGCGACGTTCAGGCAAGGGCCGGGGCCGCGTCCAGCAGTTCCTTCATCTCGTCCCGCATCGCATCGGCCAGCAACCACAGATCTGGAACGAGTTCTCGCGCCGCGAGGAGCCCGATGTCGACCTTGCCGGCGTAGGACAGCACGGTCACGTTCAACCCGGCGCCGTGGAACACCGGGCCGAGCGGGTAGAAGGCCGTCACCCGCGCGCCGACGAAGTACAGCGGCATCGGCGGCCCGGGCACGTTGGAGACGACCAGGTTGTGGACCACCGGGTGCTTGTCGGCCAGCCGCAGCGCCGCGTAGGCCCGCACCGCGAGCCCGAACAGGCCCGGCGCGGCGAACTGGGCCCAGTCCTGCAGCATGTCCGCGTCGATCTCGTGGTGGTGCTCCTTGGCCTGGCGGTTGCTCTCCGCGACCGCGTAGACCCTCGCGGCGGCCTCCGGCAGGTGGGTGTGCAGGGTCGCGAAGAACGCGGACACCTTGTTGTTGCTGTCGCCCTCCTGGCTGGTGCGGTCCAGCGTCGACACCGGGACGGTCGCCACCAGCGGGTCCTTGGGCAGCTCGCCGCGCGCGTTCAGGTAGCGGCGCAGCGCGCCCGCACACAACGCCAGGACCACGTCGTTCACCTTCACCCCGAAGGCGTTCTTCACGGTCTTCACGTCGTCCAGCTCGACCGTGCTGTAGGCGATGGCGCGGACGCTGGAGATGGTGGAGTTGAACGAGGTGCGCGGCGCGGTGAACGGCACCGGCATGCCCTGTCGGCGCAGGGCGCGGCCGATCCAGCGGGGCGCCATGCTCGCCAGGCCGGGCAGCAGTTTCGCCAGCTCCACCGGCCGCCGCGCCAGCTCGCCGACGCTGGTCTTGAGCAGTTCGAGGTGCGAGGGCGGCGCGAGGTTGGGCTCGGGCTCGGGCAGCGGCGGAAGTTCACCCGGTTCGGTGCCTGCCAGGTAGGCGATCAGGTTCGCGCCGCCGACGCCGTCGACGGTCGCGTGGTGCATCTTGAACATCACCGCGACACCGTCGCCGGGCAGTCCCTCGATCACGTACAGCTCCCACAGCGGGCGGCCGCGGTTGAGCGGCTGGCCCGCGAAGTGGGCGCACAGCTCGGCCAGCGTCTCGCGGTCGCCCGGCGCGGGGACGGCGACGCGGTGCAGGTGGTGGTCGATGTCGAACGCCTCGTCCTCCACCCACACCGGGTGCAGGAGGTTCAGCGGCGAGTTGTGCAGTTTCCGGCGGAACTCCGGGATCGCGGCGATGCGTTCGGCGAGGCGCCGCTTGAACTCGGGGAAGTGATATCCGCCCGGTATGGTCGATCCGTCCAGTGTGAGCAGCCCGCACACGTGCAGCACCTGCGAAGACGTTTCCAGGTACAGGAAACTGGCGTCGAGTCCAGACAGCGGTCGCACCCTCCCAGGGTAGGCGAAACTGACTACGATCACGGGGTATGCGACCCCGATTCCTCACCCGGCGGGCGCTCCAGCTCGCCCTGACCGCGAACGCCCTTCGGCCGGTGCCGGGGATGCGCGCCTCGGTGCCCGCGTTCTTCGCCGGGTGGCTGACCGGTGAGCTGGCGCCGCACCTGCTCGCGCTGACCGCGGCCGACACGGCGGCGCACCTGGCGCGGCACGGGGCGCGGTCCGTGCAGGACCGGATCGGCCTCGGCCTGGCGGCGGCGTCGGCCGCCGGGCTGGGGTCGCTGATCGTCACCTCGCAGCGGGCGCGGGGCGCGGTCGAGGACGCGCTGGCCGAGGCGCTCGGGCCCAAGTACGCGGCCGACCTGTCGCGGCCGCCGGACCCGAGGGACCTGGCGACGCCGTGGGGTCAGCTGGTGCTGCCGTTCCGGATGCGCAACCCGGACGTGCGGCGGGACCGCAACCTGGCGTACGCGCCGGGCGGCAAGCGGTTCCTGATGGACATCTACCGGCCGCGCGAGCCGGTCGAGGGGCGGCCGGTGCTGCTGCAGATCCACGGTGGGGCGTGGATGATCGACAGCAAGGACCACCAGGGCATTCCCCTGATGCTGCACATGGCGCAGCGCGGGTGGGTGTGCGTGGCGGTGAACTACCCGCTGTCGCCCAAGGCGCACTGGCCGGACCACATCGTCGGCGTGAAGCGGGCGGTGGCGTGGATCCGGGAGCACATCCATGAGTACGGGGGTGATCCGTCGTTCCTGGCCGCGACGGGCGGTTCAGCGGGCGGTCACCTGGCGGCGCTGCTGGCGCTGACCCCGAACGACGCCGGCCTGCAGCCGGGTTTCGCCGACGCCGACACGTCCGTGCAGGCGTGCGCCCCGCACTACGGCGTGTACGACTTCGCCGCGACGAGCGGTTCGACGGCGAGCAAGGAGCGGCTGCACGGGCTGCTCGCGAGGTACGTGGTGGGCAAGGACCCGGTGCGGTTCCTGGACGACTACATCGCCGCGTCGCCGCTGGACCGGATCACCGAGAAGGCGCCGCCGTTCTTCGTGATCCACGGGGCGCACGACTCGCTGGTACCGGTCCGCGAGGCGCGGGAGTTCGTCCGCCGCCTGCGGGAGACCTCGGAGCAGCCGGTGGCGTACGCCGAACTGCCGGGCGCGCAGCACGCGTTCGACGTCTTCCCGTCGATCCGGTCGGCGCACGTGGTGCGCGGCGTGGAGCGCTTCCTGGACTGGACGTACCTCCGCTGGCAGCGCGACAAGCGCGGGTGATCTCAGAGCGCCCGGCCGGCACCAGCCGACCGCGAACCGGCGCGGGTGGCCGGCCACAGCGCCGGCTTCTTCTGGCGCGTTTCACTCCGCCGCGTTCGCCCGCCGGGCGGTCGGCTTGACTGCCTCGGGCGAGCACCCGTCGGCCGAGTCCCGCCCCGCTCGCCTGCGTTCGCCCGTTGTCATCCCGGCTGTCCCAGTTGCACGAGCGCCGTCAGCTCGTCGTCGGTCAGGTCGGTGATCCAGTCCTCCCCCGCGCCGACCACGGCTTCAGCCAGGCCGCGCTTCTCGGCGAGCACCGTGGCGATTCGTTCCTCCAGCGTGCCCTCCGCGATGAGCCGGTGGACCTGCACCGGCCGGTCCCGCCCGATCCGGTGCGCTCGGTCGGTCGCCTGGTCCTCGACCGCCGGGTTCCACCACCGGTCGTAGTGGATGACGTGCGTGGCCCGGGTGAGGTTCAGCCCGACACCCCCTGCCTTCAGCGACAGCAGGAACACCGGCGCGTCACCGCGCTGGAACCGCGCCACCATCTCGTCCCGCTGCCGCGCCGGGTCGGCGCCGGACAGCAGCTGCACCGGCAGCCCGCGCTCGGTCAGCCGCGTCTCCAGGAGCCGGCACAGCTGCACGTACTGGCTGAACACCAGCACGCTCTCGCCCTCGTCGAGGATCACGTCCAGCAGCTCCTCGAACGCGGCGAGCTTGCCCGACCGCCCGCCGACCGGCCCGCTCTCCTTGAGGTACTGCGCCGGGTGGTTGCAGATCTGCTTCAGCTCGGTGAGCAGCTTGAGCACCTGCCCGCGCCGCTGCACACCCCGCGACTCGCGGATCTTCGCCAGGTTCTCCCGCACCACCGCCTCGTACAGGGTGGCCTGCTCGGCGGTGAGCGGCACGTACCGGTCGGTCTCGGTCTTGCTCGGCAGTTCGGGCGCGATGTCCGGGTCGGTCTTGCGCCGCCGCAACAGGAACGGCCGCACGGTCGCCGCGAGGCGCTCGACGCTGACGGCGTCGCGGTCGCGTTCGACCGGGCGCGCGATCGTGCGGCTGAAGTGCTCCAGCGTGCCGAGCAGGCCGGGCGTCGTCCAGTCCAGGATGGACCACAGCTCGGTGAGCCGGTTCTCGACCGGCGTGCCGGTCAACGCGACCCGCGCCGCGGCCGGGATCCGCCGCAGTTCCCTGGCCGTCACCGACAGCGGGTTCTTGACGTGCTGCGCCTCGTCCGCCGCGACCAGCCCCCAGTCCACTTCGGACAGGGTGGCCCGGTCGCGGCGCAGCACCCCGTACGTGGCGAGCACGACCTCGTCCGGCTCCAGGTCGTCCAGATGCCGCCGCCCGCCGTGGAAGCGCCGCACCGGCACCTTCGGCGCGAACCGGGCGAACTCGCGCTCCCAGTTGCCGAGCAGCGAGGTCGGGCACAGCACCAGCGTCGGTCCCGGCCGGAGCGCCCGGCGGTGCAGGTGCAGCGCGATGAGCTGGATGGTCTTGCCGAGGCCCATGTCGTCGGCGAGGATCCCGCCGAGCCCCAGCTCGGTCATCCGGGCCAGCCAGGACAACCCGGCGCGCTGGTAGGGCCGCAACGTGGCCTGCAGGTCGGTGGCCGGCTCGACCGGACCGGCGGGCGCGCGCAGCCGCTCCACGAGACCGTCGAGCGCGGGCGGGGCAGCGAAGTCCAGCTGCTCGTCGCCGACCTCCAGCTCGCCGGTGAGGGCCGCGGCCAGGGCCTGCGCGCCGGTCACCGTGCGGCCCACCCGGCGCAGACGGGCGGACAGGAACGGGGCGGCCCGCACCCACTGCCCGCGCAGCCGGACCAGTGGCCGCTTGGCCTCGGCGAGCGCGGTGACCTCGGCCTCGGTGAGGGTTTCGCCGCCCAGGCTGAGCTGCCAGCGGAACCGCAGCAGGTCGGTCAGCCGGAACACGCCGCCGCCCGCGCTGCCCGGCGACGGCGTGACGCTCGCCTTGGCCCGCACCGGTTCGCCGGCCATGCCACGCGGCCACAGCACCTCGACGCCGGCGGCGGCGAGCGCCCCGGACCCGCCGTCGAGCAGTTCGACTACCTCGTCGTCGTCCAGGAGCAGCTCGCCGGTGGCCGCCGCGTCGAGCACGCGGCCGAGCGGGGCCCACGCGCGGGCGCCCCGCCGGAGACCGATGAGCAGCTGGGCCTCGACCTGCTCGCCGAAACGGCGCCGGACAGCGGCCGGTGCGCCCCGCAACTCGGCTGCGTCGACGACCAGGCTGGGGTCGGCGGAGCTGCGCAGGGCGACGACTCCGGCGAACGCGAAGCCGTCGTCGCTCTCGCGCACCTCGACGCGGAGCTGGAGCCGCGCGCCGAGCCCGCCGGCGGGGCCGCGGACGAGCACGTCGGCGGTGGCGTCCCAGAGCGCGCGAACGAGCGTTTCCGGCGAATGCAGGCGGATGCGTTTGAGGCCGGACAGCGGGAGTGCGTGCGCCTCGGCCGGCAGCGCGGCGGCCAGGTCGCGCAGGAGCTCCTCGTCGGCGGCGTCGAGCGGCCCGGCGCGCCAGGAGTCCACTTCGGACGCTGACGCGGCGGGCAGGAACCGGCCGCGCTCGACGAGGTCCACACCCGCGGAGACGGCGGCGGACCAGGTAACCAGCGACGGGCCGGGATCGGCGAGCAGGCGCGGGATGGCGTCGGCCAGCGGGAGGACGTGCGCATCGACCTTGGTGCGGCGGAAGGACTTCCCGGCGCCTGCGGGCAGCACGAGCTCGACCGGCGTCGGCCCCGGCTCGTCGCCCCAGACGGCGAGCACGCCGTCCCGGGGCGGGTCCGAGGGCACGAAGATCGCCCTGGTCGTCTCGGTCCATTCCACGGTGATCACCCTAGGCGGGACCACCGACAGTTTCACGAGCGCGGCAGCCCAAGCAGGCGTTCCGCCGCCACCGACAGCAGGATCTGGGTCGTGCCGCCGGCGATGCTCAGGCAACGCGTCAGCAGGAACTCGTGTTGCGCCGCCGCCGTCTCGTCCGTCACCAGGACACCCGGCGGGCCGGGCAGTTCCAGCGCCGCCTCCGCCGCGGCCTGCCGGTGCCGCACGCCGATCAGCTTCCGCACGCTCGACTCCGCCCCCGGGTCCTGCCCGGCCAGCCGCCGCAGCGTCGAGCGCAGGTCGAGCAGCGCGCACGCCGAACCCTCCGCCACCAGCGCGCCGAGCCGTTCCAGCACCGCCGGATCCGGCTCACGCACCGCCGCCAGCAGCGACTCCACCGCCTCCCCGACCGACGAACCGCCGCTCATCGCCACGCGTTCGTTCGCCAGCGTCGTCCTGGCCAGGCGCCAGCCGCCGTTCACCTCGCCGACCACGTTCGCCGACGGCACGAACACGTCGTCCAGGAAGACCTCGTTGAACCGCGCGACCCCGGTGATCTCCCGCAGCGGGCGGACGTCGATGCCAGGTGACGACATGTCGACCAGGAAGTAGGTGATGCCCTTGTGCTTGGGCGCGTCCGGATCGGTGCGCGCGAGGCAGATCGCCCAGTCCGCCTCCTGAGCGAGGGACGTCCAGACCTTCTGCCCGGACAACACGAATCCACCGTCCACTTCGGTCGCCCGGGTGCGCAGCGAGGCCAGGTCGGAGCCGGCTCCGGGCTCGCTGAACAACTGGCACCAGGTCAGCTCGCCGCGCAGCGTCGGCATCACGAACCGCCGCCGCTGCTCGTCCGTGCCGTGCTCCAGGATGGTCGGCACCGCCCAGGCGCCGATCACCAGGTCGGGCCGCGCCACCCCGGCGCGCGCCAGTTCGGCGTCGATCACCAGTTGCTGCGCCGGTGTCGCGTCCAGCCCGTAGGGCGCGGGCCAGTGCGGCATCAGGTAGCCACTCGTCGCCAGCCGCTCGCGGCGCTCCCCCTCGGGCAGCGCGGCGATCTCCGCCACCGTCGCCCGCACGGCCGGGTCGAAGTGCTCCGACAGGTCGACCCCCAGCTCCCGCCGCACCCCCGCCAGCGCGAGCGACGCCGCCGAGCGGCGCCACGCGGCCGAACCGCCCAGCCACTGCCGCAACGCCACCGCGCGGCGCAGGTACCGGTGCGCGTCGTGCTCCCAGGTGAACCCGATCCCGCCGAGGACCTGGATGCAGTCCTTGGCGGTGTCCACCGCCGCGTCCAGCGCCCCGGCGGCCGCGACCGCCGCCGCGAACTCGTGCTGCTCCGGCGACTCGCCGGCGGCCCGCGCCGCGTCCCACGCCAGCGCCCCGGCCAGCTCGGCCCGGCACAGCATCTCCGCGCACAGATGTTTGACCGCCTGGAACGACCCGATCGGCCGGCCGAACTGCTCGCGCACCTTCGCGTGCTCCGACGCCGTCGCCACGCACCAGCGCGCGATCCCGGCCGCCTCCGCCGCGGCCAGCGTCGCCGCGAAAACCCGCAGCTCAGCGCCCTCGAAAACGGTGCCCTCACCGTCCCGCGGCCGCCCGTAGGAGCGGGACAGGTCGAACGACTCGACGGTGTCCGCCCCGCGCTCGCGCACGCTCCACGTGTCGCCGTCGGCCACCACGACGTGAGTGGCGTCAGCGTCGAGCACCGGCCCGTCCGGCGACAGCGCCACGCCCGCGCTCGCCGAGCCGTCCGCGAACGCCGGGAGCAGCTCCTTCGCCACCGGCGATCCCCCGCGGCACCCCAGCACCAGCGCCGCCAGCACGGTCCCGAGCACCGGCCCCGGTACGAGCACGGCCGCGGCCTCCTCGACCGCCACCGCGGCGTCGGCGACCGTCCCGCCCGCGCCGCCCAGGTCCTCCGGCACCCCGATGCCGAACACGCCGATGGCGGTCAGGTCGTCCCGGCTCCTGGCGCCGGAGCGGATCGTCCCGGCGAGCGCGCGCTGCTCCGCGGTGAGGACTGACATGCGGCTCACTATAGAACGTGTTTCAGTTTTGTGGCCAGATCCACTCGATGCGCGAGATCAGGAGGCAGACCGGTAAGCTGTGCGGTGAAACTGAAACAAGTTCCGGAGCAGGTGCCGATGGCCGCCAAAGCGAAGACGTCCACCCAACCGAAGAACGGGATGAGCGCGTTGTCCAGCGACGAGCTCGGTTCCGCCGCGCAGCGGGACCGGCGACGGCGCATCATCGACGCGACACTGGCACTGGCGTCCAAGGGCGGGTACGACGCCGTCCAGATGCGGGCCGTGGCCGAGAAGGCCGACGTCGCGCTGGGCACCCTCTACCGCTACTTCCCGTCGAAGATCCACCTGCTGGTCTCCGGCCTGGCCAGAGAGTTCGAGCGCGCGCACGAGAAGCTGCAGCGGACGAGCATCCCGGGCGACACGCCGAGCGAGCGGCTCATCTTCGTGCTCAGCCGCAACACCCGGCTGATGCAGCGCGACCCGCACCTGACCGAGGCGATGGTCCGGGCGTTCATGTTCGCCGACACCACGGCCGCCGCCGAGGTCGAGCAGGTCGGCCGGCTGCTGGAGAGCATGTTCGCGCGCGCCATGGGCATCGAGGAGCCGACCGAGCACGACCGCGCGGTCTTCCACCTCATCGCGGACGTGTGGATGGCGAACCTGGTCGCGTGGGTCACCCGCCGCGCGTCCGCCGCCGACGTCGCGAACCGGCTGGAGCTGTCGGTGCACCTGCTGCTGGACAACACACGCTGACACCGGTCCGTCGCGATCCGTCGCGGTAGTTGGGAACTCCCTGGCAGTCGGCTGTGAGTTCCCTGTAGATCCCGGAAATCCGGGATCCGGCTGCAACAATCCGTGATCATGGGCGCGTTTGTGTGGTCATGAGAAGCAGGACGGCCGGCAAGGTCGTCCTCCCGGCCGCGGTGTTCGGCGCCGTGACCATGCTGATCTTCACGGTCCAGCACCCAGCCGCGGCGTCCTCGGCGAGCGGGGTCGTGCAGGTGAGCGCCCCGGTGGCGTCGACGACCCCGGAGCCGTCGCCACCACCCGCCACCGAGCCGACCCGGCGCCGGCCGCCGACACCCCGTCGGTCCCGGCCGAGGACGACACCGTCGCCCAGCGGGTGCAGGACCTCGCGCGGACGAAGGTGGCGAGCGCCGAGATCGGGGTCGAGGTGTACGACCGGCAGACCGGCGTCGTCCTGACGCAGCTCAGCGCCGATCAGCAGTTCTACTCGATGCCCGTGGTGAAGCCGCTGATCGCGCTGGACGTGCTTCGGGAGAGCGGGTGGTGCCTGCCGGCGAGCAGCACGCAGACCCAGCTGACCAGGATGATCACCGCCAGCGACGACGGCATCGCCAGCAGCCTGTGGGTCACGCACGGCGGCACCGCCATCGTGACCCGGATGGCCAGGCTGAGCGGGCTGGCCGGCACCGAGCCACCGTCGTCGGCGGGCCAGTGGGGATCGACGAGGATCACCGCCGCGGACATGGTCAAGGTCTACAACTACATCGAGGACGAACTGCCGCAGGCCACCCGCGACCTGCTCAACAACGCGATGTACCACGCCTCCGAACACGGCTCGGACGGCACGGACCAGTACTTCGGCATCCCGGACGGGCTGCCCGGCACGACGTGGGCGATCAAGCAGGGCTGGGGCACCAGCGGTTCGCAGGCGGTGTACAACACGACGGGCCTGCTCGGCGCCGACGCCAGGTACGTCGTGATCGTCCTGATCTCGGCGCCGTCCCGCTACTTCCGCACCCTGCCGTCGGCGCTCACCGCCGGCACCGCAGCCCTGCAGCCGCTGGTCAGCTGACGCGCGGCACGAGCGCGGCCAGCGCGTCCAGCCGGCGCAGGGTGTCGCCCTCGGACGTGGCCGGCAGGCCCAGCGTGACGCGCTCGGCCCCGGCCTCGACGTAGGCGTCGAGCAGGGCCGGGTCCGGCGGCGCGGACGTCGCGGTCACCGGAACCGATCCGGCCTGCGCCACCTGCGCCGCGGCCGCTTCCGGATCGCGCAGGGCGTTGGGCAGCCAGCCCGCTTCCAGCCGCTTCGCGCGGTCCAGCGCGGCGGTGCTGTTGCCGCCGATGTAGACCGGGACCTCGCGCTCGGGCTTGGGCCACTGGAACACCGGGTCGAAATCCACGTGCACGCCGTGGAACTCGGCCTCGTCGTTCGTCCACAATGTCCGGAGCGCCTGGATCTGCTCGTCCAGCAGCGCGCCACGGGTGCTCGGGTCGGTGCCGTGGTTGCGCATCTCCTCGCGGTTCCACCCGACGCCCACCCCGAACAGGAAACGTCCGCCGGACAACAGGTCGAGGCTCGCGACGGACTTCGCGGTGTGCAGGACGTCCCGCTGGATCAGCAGGGCGATGCCGGTGCCCAGCTTGAGCGTCGTGGTCGCGGCGGCCGCCGCGGTCAGCGCGACGAACGGGTCGAGCGCGCGGTAGTAGGCCCGCGCCATCTCGCCGCCGCTCGGATACGGGGTCTCGCGGCTGACCGGGATGTGCGAGTGCTCGGCCACGAACAGGGCGTCGAACCCGCGGTCCTCGACCGCCTTCGCCAGGACGTCCGCCCGGGCGCTCTCGTCGGTGACGAACGTCGAAATGCCCAGCTTCACCGGTAGCCCTCCGCGAGGGCGGCGAGCTCGTCGAGCTTGGTGAGCGTCTCGGATTCGGGGCGGGTGCCGAGCATGAACGTCACACGCTCCACCCCGGCCTCGGCGTACCCAGCCAGCGCCTCCTCGCTGCGGCCGGCGCCGAAGACGGTGAACGGGACGTCGGGGCGGCCCTGCTCGGCCAGCCAGGCGCGGACGCGCTTGATCTCCGCAGGCGGGGTGTGCGACCGCGGCATCCAGCCGTCGGCGTGGTTGAGGAGGCGGGTGAGCGCGGCCTCGCTCTCGCCGCCCACGTAGATCGGCGGGTGCGGGCGCTGCACCGGCTTCGGCCACTGCCAGATCGGGTCGAAGTCGACGTGCTTGCCGTGGAACTCGGCCTCGTCCTGCGTCCAGATCGCCTTGAGCGCCTGGATCTGCTCGTCGATCAGGGCGCCTCGGGTGCGCGGCTCGGTGCCGTGGTTGCGCATCTCCTCGCGGTTCCAGCCCACGCCGACACCGAACGCGACGCGGCCGCCGGACAGCAGGTCGAGGCTCGCGACCTCCTTGGCGGTGTGGATGACGTCGCGCTGCACCAGCAGGGCGACACCGGTGAAGAGCAGCAGGTCGCGGGTCTCCGCCGCGGCCGCGGTCAGCGCGATGAACGGGTCCAGCGTGCGGTAGTAGACGCGGGGCAGCTCACCGCCGCCGGGGTAGGGGCTCTCCCGGCTGACCGGGATGTGCGAATGCTCGGCGAGCAGCAGCGAGTCGAACCCGCGCTCCTCCAGCGCGCGGCCGAGCGCGCCCGGCCGGATGCCTTCGTCGGTGATGAACGTCGAGATCCCGAACTTCATACTCCGACGTAACTCCCGGACCGGGGCGCGCTATTCCCGCCGTGTGCCGCCGGGCCTCACCCGGCCCCGGCCGCGGCGGCGACCCGCTCACGGGCGCTCGCCGCGTCCGGGGCGGACAGGGCGAGCTGCGCGAGCTCCGCGCATTCGGCGGCGGTGTGGGCCGCCAGCGCGAGCCGGACGGCGGGCAGCGCGGACGACGCCATCGACAGGCTCGTCACCCCGAGGCCCACCAGCACCAGGGCCAGCAGCGGATCGCTCGCCGCCTCGCCGCAGACACCGACGGGCTTGCCCGCCGCCCTGCCTGCCGCGCCGGTGGCGCGCACCAGCTCGAGGAGCGCGGGCTGCCACGGGTCGAGCAGATCGGCCAGTTCACCGGCCATCCGGTCGGCGGCGAACGTGTACTGACCGAGGTCGTTGGTGCCGATGCTGACGAAATCGCAGGCGCCGAGGATCGCGCCCGCCCGCAACGCGGCCGCGGGCACCTCGACCATCGTCCCGGCGACCGGAAGCCCGTGCGCACGGGCGGCGCCGGCGAACTCCGCGGCCTCCGCCGGCGTGGACACCATCGGCGCCATCACCCACACCTCGGCCGTGCTGCCGTCGCGGGCCGCGGCGATCGCGGTCAGCTGGTCCGCCAGCATCCGCGGGTGCCGCCGGGCCAGGCGCAAACCGCGCACACCGAGCGCCGGGTTGGGCTCGTCACCGTGGTCGACGAACGCGAGCGGCTTGTCCGCGCCCGCGTCGAGCGTGCGCACCACGACCTTGCGGCCGCCGAACGCCTGGAACACCTCGGCGTAGCTCCGGCGCTGCTCCTCGACCGACGGCTCGTCGGCCCGGTCCAGGTACAGGAACTCGGTGCGCAGCAGGCCCACGCCCTCCGAGTCGGCCGCTGCCGCGGCCGCGAGGTCACGGGCGGCCCCGACGTTCACCAGCAACGCGACCGGCACGCCGTCCGCGGTCCGGCCAGGGCCGCTGGAGGCCGCCACCGCGGCAGCCTGTTCGGCCGCCTCGGCCTCCGCCGCCTCGACGAGCGAGGCCGCCGGGTCGACGACCACCTCCCCCGTCGCGCCGCGGACGAGCACCGGCGTCCCGTCGGTCAATGACGCCGCGCCGGCGCACGCGACCACCGCCGGGATGCCCAGCGACTTCGCCAGGATCGCGGTGTGGCTGGTGGGACCGCCCAGCTCGGTCACGATCGCCCGCACCCGCCGGGCGTCGAGGACGGCCGTGTCGGCGGGCGCGAGGTCCCGTGCGACCAGGACGAACGGGTGTCCCGGGTCGGGCACGCCGGGCATCGGGACGCCGAGGATCCGCGCCACGGTGCGGTCCCTCAGGTCGTCGACGTCGGCGGCCCGCTCGGCGAGGTAACCACCGGCCGCGGTGAGCGCATCGCGGAACCCGGCGAACGCGTCGGCGACCGCGTGCGCCAAGCCCCGTCCGTCCTCCAGACGCGCCCGGATCCGGTCCACCAGCGCGGGATCGGCGACCATCATCGACTGCGCCAGCAGGACGTCCGCGGCCGCACCACCGGCCTGGGCCGAGCGTTCGTCGAGAAACGCGGCCACCTCGGCCAGCGCCACGCGCGCCCGCTCCACGGCGCCGGGCACGTCGGTTTCCGGCGCGTCCGCCTCCGGCAGCCGCGGCGGTTCGGCGAGCCGGGCGACCGGGCCGTGCGCGACACCCGGGCTGACGCCGATCCCGGTCACCGGGCGGAGGACGACCTCACCCATCGTGGTTCGCCGCCACGATCGCGGCCAGCTCGTCGAGTGCCTGCTCGGCCTGCGGACCGTCGGCGCTGAGCACGACCTCGTCCCCGCCCCGGGCGCCGAGGCCGAGCACGGACAGGATGCTGCGGGCGTCGACGGGGTCGGCGCCGTCCTTGCCGATGCTCACCGGCACCGGCTGCGCGGCGGCGGCCTTGACGAACAGGGCGGCGGGACGGGCGTGCAGGCCCACGGTGGACCCGACGACGACACGGCGTTCCGGCATGGCAGTTCTCCTCGGGCGTCAGGCCGCGACGGCCTGGGTGGACGTTTCGGGGGTGGCCGCGGCGGGCGCGCGGTCGCGGCCGATGCTCTTGGCGAGCAGCACGCAGCCGCAGGTGACGAGCGTGCCGATGGCGACGGCGAGCAGGAACAGCAGCGGGTTTCCGATGAGCCCGACCACCCAGATGCCGCCGTGCGGGGCCGGCGAGGTGGCGCCGAAGGCCGCGACCAGCGCGCCGGTGGTGGCGCTGCCGACCATCAGCGACGGGATGATCCGGAACGGGTCGCCCGCGGCGAACGGGATCGCGCCCTCGGTGATGAACGACAGGCCCAGCAGCCAGCCGGCCTGGCCCGCCTGCCGCTCCGCCGGGGTGAACCGGTTGCGGCGCACCAGGGTGGCGAGCGCCAGCCCCAGCGGCGGCGTCATGCCGGCCGCCATCACCGCGGCCATGATCACGTAGTTGCCGCTGGCGAGCGCGGCCAGGCCGAAGGTGTAGGCCACCTTGTTCACCGGCCCGCCCATGTCGAAGGCCATCATCAGGCCGAGCAGGGCGCCGAGCACCCACGCGCTGCCGCCGGACAGGCCGGACAGCCAGTTGCTCAGGCCGGTCTGCGCGGCCGCGATCGGCTCGCCCACCACGACGACCATGAGGAACCCGACGACCAGCGTGGACACCAGCGGGATCACGACGACGGGCATCACCCCGGCCACCCCGCGCGGCACCTTCAGCTTCTTCAGGCCCAGCGTGACCGCGCCGGCCAGCAGACCGGACACGAGACCGCCGAGGAACCCGGCGCCGGTCGCGGTGGCGAGCAGGCCGCCCACGACGCCGGGCGCGATGCCCGGCCGGTCGGCCATGCCGAACGCGATGAACCCGGACAGGATCGGCACGAGCATCTCGAACGCCAGCGACCCGATCTTGAACAGCACACCGGCGATCCCGGCCTGGCTCATCAGGTCGGACACGTTCTCGATGCCCGGGTAGGTGACGCCCTGGAAGTCGCCGCCGCCGACCTTGGCCGCGACCTCCGGGCCGCCGATCAGGAACGACAGTGCGATGAGGATCCCGCCCGCCGCGACGAAGGGGATCATGTAGGACACGCCGGTCATCAGCCACTGGCGCAACCGGGTGCCGACGCCCGCGGAACCGTCCACCTTGGACGCCAGCTCGGGCCCGGGCGCGGACGGCGCGGCTGGGGCCGTGCCGTCCTCGGCGGCCTTCACGGCCTGGGCGATCAGGCCGGCGCCGTCGTTGATGGCGGCCTTGACCCCGGCCGTGACCGTCGGCTTGCCCGCGAACCGTTCCCGGTCCCGGACGTCCACGTCCGCGGCGAAGACCACCGCGTCGGCCTCGGCGATCCGGGCTGCGTCGAGCGGCGCGGACCCGGCCGCGCCCTGCGTTTCCACGGTCATCTCGTGCCCCGCGGCCTTCGCGGCCTGCTCCAGGGCCTCGGCCGCCATGTAGGTGTGCGCGATCCCGGTCGGGCACGACGTGACTGCCACGAACTTCATCGTCCGAGCACCTCCTGGCGGACGAGCTGGACGACGGCGTCCGCGTCGGGCGCGTCGAGCAGCGACTGGCGGAACGACTGGTGGACGAGGCGCCGGGCGAGCTGGGCGAGGATGGTCATGTGCTCCTCGCCGCCGCCCTCCGGGGCGGCGATGAGGAAGATCAGGCGGGCCGGGCCGTCGGAGGCGCCGAAGTCGACCCCGGCGGCGGACCGGCCGAAGGCCAGCGTCGGTTCGGTGACGAACGCCGAGCGGGCGTGCGGGATGCCGATGCCGCCCTCGATGCCGGTCGGCATCTGCTCTTCGCGCTTGCGGATGTCGGCGAGGAAGCCGTCCAGGTCGGTGACCCGGCCTGCGGCGACGAGCCGTCGCGCGAGCCCGGCGGTGACCTCGGCGCGGTCGGTGCCGGGGACGTCGAGGTCGACCAGATCGGCGGTGATGAGTTCGGCCATCGGTATCACTCCTTGAGTTCTCGGTCGGCGTCGACCGAAGGGTGGATCGTGACGCCGATGCGGGCGACATCGGCGGGTGCGGGCATCCGGCTGCCGGGCAGCGCCGCGGCGGCGGCGCCCCAGGCCAGCGCCCTGGCGAGGGCGTCCCGGCCGGCGCCGCCCGCGGCGAGGAAACCCGCGAGCAGCGCGTCACCGGCGCCGACGGTGCTGCGCGCGACCGGGACGGGCGCCTCGCCGTGCAGGGCGGCGCCGTCGTCGACGAGCACCGCGCCGTCTGGTCCGAGGCTGGCCAGGACGGTCTGCGCGCCGCGCGACCGCAGCACCCGGGCCGCCACGACGGCGTCGCCGAGCGTGTGCACCGGCATCCCGGCGCACGCGGCTAGCTCCTCCCGGTTGGGTTTGACCAGGTCCGGCCCCGCGGTCAGGGACCGGTCGAGCGCCGCGCCGGACGAGTCGACCGCGACGCGCAACCCGGCCTCGTGACCGCGCCGGACCAACCGGGCGTAGGTGTCCCGCGGCGCGCCCGGCGGCAGGCTGCCGCAACCGGCGAGCCAGACCGTGCCGTCCTCACACGCGCCGAGGGCGGCCTGCAGCAACGCTTCCGCGTCAGCGTCGGAGCACCGCGGGCCGGGCAGGTTGAGCTTGGTGACCACGCCGTCCGGCTCGGCGAGGGTGATGTTGGTGCGGGTGTCGCCGTCGATCGGCACCTGCCGCACCGCGACTCCCTGCTCGTCGAGCAGTTCGGTGAGCCGCCGCCCGTCGGCGCCGCCGGCGAACAGGACGGCCGCGGTCTTGCGGCCGTGCGCGGCCAGCGCCCGTGCTACGTTGACGCCCTTCCCACCGGGGTCCAACCGGGACGGTCCGGCGCGCAGGACTTCACCACGCCGCAGGGAATCCACCTCGACGGTGTGGTCGAGGCTGGGGTTGGGGGTGACGGTCACGATCATGCCGCTACCCCCCTCGGGCCGACCAGGCGCCACACTTCCGCCGACGCCGCAACGAAGCACATGGGACGCAGGACTTCCGCCCGCCGCGGGGACCTCACCTCGAGCGCGCTGTCCCGGCCCGCGACGGCGACGATCATGCCACCACCACCCTGGGACCAGCCGGACGCCGCACTTCCACGAGCCCAGCGACCGTGCGCTGCACTGCGGGCAGCTCGGCCACGTAGGCGAGACGGTGGGATGGACCGCCGTGCGCACCTGCAGCCCCAGCTGGGAGTCACGGTGACGATCACGCCAGCACCACCTCGGGCCCCGCCGCGCGCAGGTCCTCGGCAAGACCGTCGTCCAGGCCGGTGTCGGTCACGAACTTGTCCACTTCGGACAGCTCGCCGAAGCGGGCGAGGCAGTCGTTGCCGACCTTGGTGTGGTCGGCGAGCACGACCGTGCGGCGGGCGGCGCGGATCATCGCGCGCTTGACCGCCGCCTCCCCGATGTCAGGCGTGGTGAGCCCGCGCTCGGCGGAGATGCCGTTGGTGCCGACGAACGCGACGTCGACGAAGGTGTCGGCGAGCGCGCGCAGCGTCCAGTCCTCCACCGCGGCGAGCGTGCGGCCGCGGACCCGGCCGCCGAGCAGCAGCACGGTGAGCTGCGGGCGGAGGGCCAGCTGCGGGACGACCGAGACGGCGTTGGTCACCACCGTCAGCTCCCGGTCGGCCGGCAGGATCTCGGCGAGCCGGGCCGTGGTGGTGCCCGCGTCGAGCAGGATCGCGCCCTCGTCGGGCACCTCGGCGAGGGCGGCCTTGGCGATGCGCTCCTTCTCGGCCGTCATCACCGCGTCCCGGTCGGCCAGGCCAGGCTCGAACCCGAGCCGCTCGACCGGGATGGCCCCGCCGTGCACCCGGCGCAGCACCCCCTGGCGCTCCAGCACCGTGAGATCCCGCCGCACGGTCTCCGTGGTGACCTCGAAGTTCGCGGCGAGCCACGACACGTCGACGCGGCCCAGACTGCGGGCCCGCTCGACGATCTGCTGCTGACGCTCCTCTGCGTACATGTGGCTTCCTTGCCGTTGCCGTGTTGCTTTGTTTGGTTATATGTGGTTTCGAGTGGGGTTGTCAAGGCATGAAAAAACTCCCCGCCGCGGGGACACCGCGGCGGGGAGCTCGGCCCCGCTGACTAGATGTTGCGCCGGTACTGGCCGCCGACCTCGAAGAACGCCTCCGTGATCTGGCCGAGCGAGCACACCCGCGCGGCGTCCATCAGCACCCCGAACAGGTTTTCGCCGCGGGTGGCGGCTTCGCGGAGCGCCTTGAGGGCCTGCTCGGCGTCGTGGCCGTGGCGCTGCTGGAAGTCGGCCAGCCGCGTCAGCTGCGACTGCTTCTCCTCCTCCGTCGCGCGCGCCAGCTCGACCTCGACCTCGTCCTCCTCCGGGTGCGGGTTGCGGAACGTGTTCACCCCGACGATCGGCAGCGTGCCCTCGTGCTTGAGCCGCTCGTACAGCATCGACTCGTCCTGGATGCGGCCGCGCTGGTAGCCGGTCTCCATCGCGCCCAGCACGCCGCCGCGCTCGGCGATCCGGTCGAACTCGGTGAGCACGGCCTCCTCGACCAGGTCGGTCAGCTCGTCGATGATGAACGAGCCCTGCAACGGGTTCTCGTTCTTCGACAGGCCCCACTCCTTGTTGATGATCATCTGGATGGCCATCGCGCGGCGCACCGAGTTCTCCGTCGGCGTGGTGATCGCCTCATCGTAGGCGTTGGTGTGCAACGAGTTCGCGTTGTCGTACAGCGCGCACAGCGCCTGCAGCGTGGTGCGGATGTCGTTGAAGCTCATCTCCTGCGCGTGCAGCGACCGGCCGGAGGTCTGCACGTGGTACTTGAGCTTCTGCGAGCGCTCGTTGGCGCCGTAGCGCTCCTTCATCGCGACCGCCCAGATGCGGCGCGCGACCCGGCCGAGCACCGAGTACTCGGCGTCCATGCCGTTGGAGAAGAAGAACGACAGGTTCGGCGCGAAGTCGTCGATGTGCATGCCGCGCGCGAGGTAGGACTCGACGTAGGTGAACCCGTTGGCCAGCGTGAACGCCAGCTGCGAGATCGGGTTCGCCCCGGCCTCGGCGATGTGGTAGCCGGAGATCGACACCGAGTAGAAGTTGCGCACCCCGTGCTCGATGAACCACTCCTGGATGTCGGCCATCATGCGCAGGCTGAACTCGGTGGAGAAGATGCAGGTGTTCTGGCCCTGGTCCTCCTTGAGGATGTCGGCCTGCACCGTCCCGCGCACCTGGCGCAGCGTCCACTCGCGCAGGTCCTCGGCCTCCGACGGCGTCGGCTCGCGCCCGTGCTCGGCGCGGAAGGCGTCCATCCGCTGGTCGATCGCGGTGTTCAGGAAGAACGCCAGGATCGTCGGCGCGGGGCCGTTGATGGTCATCGACACCGATGTGTTCGGCGCGGTCAGGTCGAAGCCGTCGTAGAGCGCCTTCATGTCGTCCAGCGTCGCGATGGACACGCCGGAGGTGCCGATCTTGCCGTAGATGTCCGGTCGCGTGTCCGGGTCGTGCCCGTACAGCGTCACCGAGTCGAACGCCGTGGACAGGCGCTTGGCCTCGGAGTCGGCCGAGAGGTACTTGAAGCGGCGGTTGGTACGGAACGCGTCGCCCTCGCCGGCGAACATGCGCGCCGGGTCCTCACCCTCCCGCTTGAACGGGAAGACACCCGCGGTGTAGGGGAAGTACCCGGGCAGGTGCTCGCGGCGCAGGAACGACAGCAGCTCGCCGCGGTCGGTGTAGCGCGGCAGCGCCACGCGCGGGATCCGGTTGCCGGACAGGGTTTCCCGCCACAGCTGGGTGCGCAGCTCCTTGTCCCGGATGCGGACGACCAGCTCCTCCTGCCGGTAGGACTCGGACAGCTCGTCCCAGCGCTCCAGCAGCCCGGCCACCGACGGGTCCACTTCGGACTCCGCCTTCGCCAGCAGCTCCTCGATCGGGCCGGTGTCCGCGCCGTCCGCGGCGAGCGCCTCCTTCGCGGCCCGCAGCTGGTCGACCTTGCGCACGGCGGCGACCTGGTCCCGGGTCTTCTCGTGGTAGCCGCGCACCGTGGCGGCGATGTCGGCGAGGTAGCGCTCGCGCGACGGCGGGATGATCACCGAGGCGCCGGTGGACACCTTGGTCTCCACCTTCGGCAGCTGACCGGCCGACACCGACAGGCCGCGCTCGGCCAGCGCGTCCCGCAGGTACTGGTACAGCGCGGTCACACCGTCGTCGTTGAAGCGCGCGGCGCTGGTGCCGAACACCGGCATGTCCTCGGGGGCGACGCCGAACGCCTCCCGGTTACGCACCATCTGGCGCGCCACGTCGCGGCGCGCGTCCTCGGCGCCCCGGCGCTCGAACTTGTTGATCGCCACCACGTCGGCGAAGTCGAGCATGTCGATCTTCTCCAGCTGCGACGCGGCGCCGAACTCCGGCGTCATCACGTACAGCGAGTAGTCGACGTGGTCCACGATCCCGGCGTCGCCCTGCCCGATGCCGGGGGTCTCGACGATCACCAGGTCGTAGCCCGCGGCCTTGCAGGCCAGCACGGCCTCGTCCAGGCCCTCCGGCACCTCCCCGCCCGCCTGCCGGGTCGCCAGCGAGCGGAAGTAGACCTGCGAGCCGTCCAGGCCGTTCATCCGGATCCGGTCGCCCAGCAGCGCACCGCCGCCGCGGCGCCGGGTCGGGTCGACCGCCAGCACCGCGATGCGCAGCTTGTCCTCCTGGTCCAGCCGGAAGCGCCGGAGCAGCTCGTCGGTCAGCGACGACTTGCCCGAGCCGCCGGTGCCGGTGATGCCCAGCACCGGGACCGTGCGGGCGCGCGCCGCCTCCGTGATGCGGGCCAGCCGGTCGTCGGCGACGCTGCCGGCCTGCAGCTGCGTGATGAACCGCGCCAGGGACGGCACGTCACCGGCCAGCAGGTCGTCGTCCGACCCGGCGGGCACCGCGGCCAGGTCGTAGTCGCACTCCTTGATCATCAGGTTGACCATGCCCGGCAGGCCCAGCTGGAGGCCGTCGTCCGGGGAGAAGATGCGCGCGACGCCGCGGGAGTGCAGCAGCTCGATCTCCTCGCGCACGATGACGCCCCCACCGCCGCCGTACACCTTGATGTGCCCGGCGCCGCGCTCGTTCAGCAACTCGACGAGGTAGCTGAAGTACTCCACGTGGCCGCCCTGGTAGGCGCTGATCGCGATGCCGTGGGCGTCCTCGCTGATCGCTGCCGTGACGACCTCGTCCACCGACCGGTTGTGGCCGAGGTGGATGACCTCCGCACCCTGCGACTGCAGGATGCGCCGCATGATGTTGATCGAAGCGTCGTGCCCGTCGAACAGACTCGAGGCGGTGACGAACCGCACCGGGTGCACGGGACGGTGAAGGGAGGCGTTCATGCCTCAAAAATACTTGGACTTCCTACTATCGCAAACCCAAGCGTGACCCCGGCGACATCCACCGCGGGACCGTAACGATTCAGTGAGCGGGCAGCACGAAGGCAGCGTCGACCGGACGGGTGCCGGGCCCCCGCCCCGGCACTTCCCCGGCTACCGCGCCGGCGTCAGCGCGTGCCGGCGGCGCGCATCGCGATCCACTGCCGCATCGCGTACTCGACCAGCGTGATCAGCGTCTGCTTGGTCGACTCGCGGTCACGGGCGTCGCAGCGCACGATCGGGATGCTCTCGTCGATCGCCAGCGCCTCGCGCACGTCGCTCAGCTCGTGGTGGAGCTGACCGTCGAAGGTGTTGACGCCGATGATGTAGGGCAGCCTGCGGTCCTCGAAGAAGTCGACGGGCGCGAACGAGTCCGCGAGCCGCCGCGTGTCCGCGAGCACCACGGCGCCGATCGCGCCCTTCACCAGGTCGTCCCACATGAACCAGAACCGCTGCTGACCCGGCGTCCCGAACAGGTACAGGATCAGGTCGCTGTCCAGGGACACGCGGCCGAAGTCCATAGCCACGGTGGTGGTGGCCTTGTTGGGTGTCTGGTCGAGGTTGTCGATGCCGCGGCTCGCGTCGGTCATCATCGCCTCGGTGGTGAGTGGCACGATCTCCGAGACCGAGCCGACGAAGGTGGTCTTGCCGGCACCGAAGCCACCGGCCACCACGATCTTGGCCGAGGTCATGGTCTGCGGCGCGGTCTGCCGCGGTGCCTTAAAGCCGACGGAGTCCACTCAACACCCTTTCCATCAACATGAGATGCGCCTCGGCGTCGTCGTTGGTCGACATAGTGCGGTGCACCGTGACCAGCCCGGCATCGGCGGCATCGCTGATGAGGACTCTGGCCACGCCGATCGGGACCCGCAGCAGCGCTGCGATCTCCGCAACCGACCGCGGTGTCCGACATTCTTCCATGATCGAGCGGTGCTCGAACTGCACCGTCAGCGCTCCGGCGTCGAGCCGGGCGAGGACGGCGTCCTGGACGGAGATCAGCGTCTCCAGTTCCAGGGCGACCCGGGCCTTGGTGCGGCCACCGGTGAGCGCGTACGGGCGCACCACGGCGGTCTCCTCGGCGGGGTGGATCTCGGGCTCCTCGCGCCGGAACGGCACGGGCCGCGAAGGCTGGGCGGGTTGGACGGGTTCGAAGAACCCGCTGCCCGGCGAGGAGTCGAACAGGCTCGCCGGCCGGGCCGGGTGCTCCGGCTGGGGCGGCGGAGCGGGTGTCGGCTGCGGCGTCGGCTGTGGCGCGGGGGGCGCCTGCTCGGCCTGTGGTGCTTCGGGGGCTTCGGCCGTCTCGTTCCCGGGCTGCTGGTCGCGCTGCTTCTTGCGCTTCCGGCGGCCGCGCCCGGAGTCCAGGCTGAAGCTGTTCATCACGTCGGCGAACGTCGGCTCCGGTTCACCGCCGGACGTCGGGGAGCCACTCTCGGATCCCGTGGTCATGTCGGCATCATCCCACCGGTTCACCGATCAGGGGCCCCGCGGCCCCCTGCAGCTGAGCCCGCAGTTCGGGGGTGAGGATCTGGCCCACCCGGTCGACCAGCATGGTCATCTCGTAGGCGACCTGGCCGATGTCGCAGTTCGGGGCGGCCAGGACCGCCAGGCAGGAGCCGTCGCTGATGGACATCAGGATCATGATCCCGAGCTCCATCTCCACGACGGTCTCGTTGACCGCACCGGCCTCGAAGCACCGCGCCGCGCCCTGGGTCAGGCTGACGAGCCCGGAGGCCACCGCGGCGAGCTGGTCGGCGCGGTCGAGCGGCAACCGGTTCGAAGCGGTCAGCAGCAGGCCGTCGGCCGAAACAACCACCGCGTGCGCCACGCCAGGCACACGCTCGGCGAAATCATTGACCAGCCATCCGAACTGGTTCTGTGGCTGCGGCGTGGTCATTCACCCTCCATGGTTCCTTGATCGGGGTCGGCGGACTGAGCGGTCCGGTGCCTTCCACGCTGAACACCTTGCTGGAAACTGCTCAGCCTGCCACGCACATCCTGCGGGTCACGACGTGTCCGCGGCGCCGGGGCGGGGGCCCCCGGGGCCAGTGCGCTGCCGGGCAGCAACTGCTCACCGCGGCGCCGCTTGGGCAGCCCGGCCGCGGTGAAGTTCGAGGGCGGCGACGAGGAGACGGTCTGCACCGCGGCCCAGCTCTCGTCCGACGCGAACGACCAGGCGCCGTCCCCGCCTGCCACGGCGTCGCCCTGCCGCCGCTCGCCCTGCGGCTGCTGGCCCTGCGGTTGCTGGCTCTGCGGCTGCGGCTCGGCCGGGGTGTCCGGCGCGGGTCCCGGCCGCTGGAAGAGGCCGGTGCCCTCGCTGGTGCCGCCGGGCCGCTGGAAGAGGCCCGTGCCCTCGCTCTGGAAGAGACCGGCGCCGCTGTCCGTACGCGGCTGCCGCTGCGGAAGGCCGCTGTCGGCAGGCTTGGGCTGCCGCTGCGGCAGGCCGGCGCTTGTTTCGGCCTGAGCCGACGCCGACTGCCGCTGTGGGAGGCCGGTGCCGGTCTCGGTCTGCCGCTGGGGCAGACCACTGCCGGTTTCGCCGGGCTGCCGCTGAGGCAGAGCGGCATCGGCCTGTGCCGAGACCGGCTGCTGCTGGGACACGCCACTGTCGGTGGACTTGGGCTGCCGCTGCGGCAGGCCACTTGCCGGCTGCGCCTCGCCCCGCGAGGCCGCCTCGTCCTTGGGCTGCCGCTGGGGCAGACCACTGTCGGCGGGCTTGGGCTGCCGCTGCGGCAGGCCACTTGCCGACTGCGCCTCGCCCCGCGAGGCCGCCTCGTCCTTGGGCTGCCGCTGGGGCAGGCCCGACTCGGTTCCTTCCGCGTCCTTCGGCTGCGGCAGGCCCGGCCCGGCCTGGGCTGCGGGCTCCTTCGACTGAGAGCGCTCGGTCTCCGAGGCCTGCGCGGCAGCCTTCGGCTGGCGGCGCGGCAAGCCGCTGTCCGTCGATCCCGCGGACTTCGGCTCGCTCTTGGGCAAACCGGCGCCCGTCGGCCCCGCAGTCTTCGGCTCCCGCTGAGGCAGGCCGGCGTCCGTCGATCCTGCGGGCTTCGGCTCGCGCTTGGGCAAGCCGCTGTCCGACTGCGACTTCGCAGCCTTCGGCTCGCGCCGGGGCAGGTTCTCGTCCGTGGACTTGGCCGAGGCTGGCTCGGCCGTCTTCGGCTGGCGGCGCGGCAGGCCGGTGTCCGCCGGTTCGGACTGGGCAGGCTTGGCGCCTTCCTTCGCAGAGCCGCCCGCGGCCTTCGGCTCCCGCCGGGGCAGGCCGGCATCCGTCGACCCCGCAGCCGTCGGCTCGCGGCCGGGCAAGCCGGCCTCCGCCGCGGGCTGGGCGCTTTCCGAGGCGCCGGGCTTCGGGCGGCGCTGGGGCAGGCCGCTGTCCAGCTGGGGCGCCTCCGCCGACGGGCGCGGCTTCCGGTCCTCCGCCGAGTCCGCGGCAGCAGCTCCCGGGCGCGGCTGACGGCGCGGCAGCCCACCCTGCTCAGCCCCCGACGAAGCCTCGCTCGCCGTAGTCGCCGCGCTGCTCTGCGCGCTGGCAGCGCTTTCCGGCGCCGCGGCGCCTTCGGGCTGGTCGCGCTTCGCGTGGCGGGCCCGGTTCACGCCGCGCTGGAAGCTGCTCAGCCGGCCCCGCACGTCCGCCGGGTCGCGGACCGGGATCTCGCGCTGCGGGTTCGGCGCCGGGGTCTCCGCCGCGGCGCTGCCGGGCAGCAACTGCTCGCCACGGCGGCGCTTCGGCAGGCCCGCATCGGTGAAGGTCTTGGGCTCCACCTGCGACGCCGCCTGGACCGCGCGCCAGTTCTCGTCGACCGCGAAGTCCCAGCCGCTGGCCGCCTTGTCGCCCGAGGCGCTCTCCGCCTTGTCCGAAGTGGACTCGGCCGTCTTCGAAGCGGCGGCCGGCGGGTCGTCGCTGCGGAACCAGGCCGACAGGGTCTCGTCGAAGATCGGCGTCGTCTCGCGGCGCGACGGCGGCGGCGTCGCGGGCTTCGGCTCGTTCGCCGCCGAGCTCCACCACTCCGACAGCGGGCTGCTGTTCGCCGTGAACAACGCCTTGCCGCTGGGCAGCTCACCCGGCGCGGGCTCCGGCTCCGGTTCCGCAGGCGCCTCGGCAATGGGAGCCGGGGCGGGCGCCGCAGGCTCCTCCCCCTCCGCCGGGATCGGCGTGAACAACGCGGTGCCGGAGATCTCCAGGTCCGACGGCGGCCGCGGCGGCAGCACACCTGAGTGCCCGTTCTGCGTCCAGGACGGGCTGCTCGCCCCGTCGCCCGGCGTCGGCGCCTGACCGAAGTTCGCCAGCGCCTCCGGCCGCCCGGCGCCGTTGACCGTGCGCCGCCGCGGCAACGCGGTCGACGGGTCCGGCCGGACCGGGGCGGGCGCGGGCAGGTCCATCACGAGGTCGGCAGGCACGGTGACGGTGGCCCGCACACCCACGATGTCCTTGCCGCCGTGCAGGACCACGCCGATGTCGTGGCGCCCGGCGAGGCGCCCGACCACAAACAGGCCCATGCGGCGCGAGGTCGCGAGGTCGACCGTGCCCGCCTCGGTCAGCCGGGCGTTGGCCTCGGCGACCTCGGCCTCGTTCATGCCGATGCCCTGGTCGATGATGTCGATGACCAGACCGCCGTGGTCGGCGGCGCGGGTCGTCACCGTCACCTGGGTCTCCGGGGCGGAGAACGCGGTCGCGTTGTCCAGCAGCTCCGCGACCAGGCGCATCAGGTCGCTCGCCGCGAAGCCGACGATGCGGGCCTCCGGCGGCGTCTGCACGACAACGCGCTGGTACTGCTCGATCTCCGACACCGCGGCGCGCAGCACGTCGGAGGTGGTGACCGGCTGGCCGGAGCGGCGGCCCGGCTCGGCGCCGGAGAGCACCATCAGGTTCTCGTTGTTGCGCCGCATGCGGGTCGCGAGGTGGTCGAGCTGGAACAGCGTCGCGAGCTGGTCGGCGTCCTCCTCGTCCCGCTCCAGCCGCTCGATCAGCTGCAGCTGCCGCTGCACGAGGCTCTGGCTGCGGCGCGAGAGGTTGACGAACACGCTGCTGTAGCCGGTGCGCATGTTCGCCTGCTCGACCGCGAGGCGCAGCGCCTGGCTGTGCACCGCGTCGAAGGCCTTGGCCACCTCGCCGATCTCGTCGGTGGTGCCGACCGACAACGGCTGCACGTCGGTGCTCTGCTCGCGGCCCTCCTGGATGTTCTGCACGGCGGCGGGCAGCTGCCGGTCCGCGACGTCCAGTGCGCCGGCGCGCAGCATCCGCAGCGACTGCAGCAGCTGGCGGGTGATCAGGATGACGACCGCGGCGGTGACCACGAGCGCGAGGAACAGCAGCACCGCGAGCAGGCCCGCGTCGGTGCCCGCGCTGTCCGCGAGGTCCGCGGACGTGGTCGTGAGCTCGTCGCCAAGGCTGTCGCTCACGGTGTTCAACGCGGCGATCACCGACGCCGACACGGCGGTCCACTGCTGGGACGAGATGCCGCGCAGCGCGCTGGGCACCGACGCGCCCTCCGCCGCGAGCACCCCGTTCACCAGGCGGCTGCGGGTGTTGAAGTCCTGCCCCATCACGGAGCGGTCGAACTGGGCCTCCTGCGCGGAGCTGGCCGCGGCCCGGAAGTCGGCGAGCCGGTCGGCCAGCCGCAGCTCAGCCGTACGCAGGTCGTTGAGCTGGCTCGGGGTGAGGTTCCCGCGCGCGATGCCGTAGCCGAGCAGCGACTGTGTGGTGGACGCCTCCTCCTTCACCACCAGCACGTCGTGCAGCGCGCTCGGTGTGCCGCCGATGGCGTCGTCGCCGATGCCGGCGACCAGCGCGGTGTCCAGCCCGATCAGCGATTCGGTCATCTCGCTGTAGGCGGCCAGCGCCTGCACCGCGTCGAGGCGGCCCTCGGCGACCTGGCGGCGGACCTCCGGGAGCCGTCCGACCGCGGCCTGCGCGGCTTCGCCGGGCGCACGGACACCCTCGTCGGCGTCCGCGGCGTGCCCGGTGGCGCTGCTGACCGGCCCGGTCGCCTCGTCCACCAGCCCGCGGGCGGCGTCCAGCTGCGGGGAGCTGCCGACCGTGCCCTGCGTGAGCAGCGCCGCGGTCTCGGTGCGTTCCTGCTGGAGGGCGTCGACGAGCGTGCGGACCGCGCCGTTCAGCTCGACCAGCCGGTTCATCCGCTCGTAGTTGCCGGAGCGTTCGACCTGGTTGCCGATCGTGACCCCGCCCAGCACCAGGGCGACCACGATGGGCACCAGCGACACGGCGGCGAGCTTGGCGGACAGCCGCCAGTCCCGCCAGCGCGTGAGGGTGGCCCACTTCGACGGCTCCTTCGGTTGCTGGCCGAGGAGCTGTCCCACAGGCACTTGGCCCTGTCCTGCAACGGTCACGAAGGTGACTCCCTGTCCGGCGTCTGCTGTGCGTGGTGGGCCGGACCCGTGCCGGAGCGCACGGCGACGGCACCGCGTGGCCTCAACCGCATGGCTCTCCTCATCACGGGTGGAACTTCGTCGCTTCTCCTGCAGCCCCAGCCGACGGCGCTGTCCCGGCCGCCCGCCGTCCCGCCGGACCGGCCCGGCGCCGTTGCCGGTGCATCATGCGGTGTGCACGATGCCGCGCACAACATCGGTTTACGCTCGGTCACAGCGAGTCAGCGTGGCCCCGGAAGCGTACACCAAACGGGCTCCGCCGAAGCCCGCCGAATCCGAGGGTGCTGACCTGCGGAAATACCGCTGGTGACAAGGGGTTTACGCGAAATGCCTTGTCAGGGCAGCACAAGCGGGGTGCGTGGTTACCGGAGGGCACGCCCACACCGTGGACCTGTCACCCACTTAGCCCAGAGTTCACTGGGATGAACCGGAAAATCCGCACCGACCGTGCGGACGCGCCGTGGTGGCGCAGCCGAATACCGCCCGATCTTGTGGCTTTCGCTGTGATGTGGATTTCTGCCCGGTCACCACCGCTGGCCAGCGTTTTCCCACCACCACCGCGGCGTTGCGCGTCCTGGCGCGCCTCACTCCTTCCGGGGACGGCACCCCGCGCCGTTTCACAGCCGGTTACGTGCTCCGGCCGAATCCCGCCCGCCTTTCGCCCGATCAGCGGATTAACCCGTCCGGGTGTCGCAGACCCGCTTCACTCTGAAGAGGTCCTCCCATGTCGGAGGCGCAGGTCGGCGTAGCTAGCATGTGCGCTCCCGAATTATTTTCGCCGACTTCGCTCGCTCGCCGGGAGGCAGAGATGCAGAACGTCGCCCGCACCGCTGCGCGCAACCCCGTGGAGGACACGGGACAGATGCGGCCGCTGTTCGGCAGCAGCCCGACCACCCCCGAGCCGCCCGGCCCGCGCCGCCGGACGGGCCCCGACTTCGTCGCGATCCAGCGCAGCGAGGAGTTCAGCGCGCTGCGCAGCCGGTTCCGCCGCTTCGTGTTCCCGATGAGCCTGGCGTTCGTGCTCTGGTACCTGGTCTACGTGCTGCTCGCCGCGTACGCGCACAGCTTCATGAGCATCAAGGTGTTCGGCGAGGTCAACGTCGGGATCGTCCTGGGAATCCTCCAGTTCGTCTCGACCGCTGCGATCACGGCCGCCTACCTGCGGTTCGCGCGGCGCCGGATCGACCCCGAGGTGGACGAGGTCCGCCGCCAGGCAGGAGTGCAGTGACCCCGATGAACCACCTTCTCTCCGCGGGCGGTGCGACCGCCGCCAGCAACCCGGTACTGAACATCGCCGTCTTCGCGCTCTTCGTCGCCATCACGCTGTTCGTCGTGTACCGCGTGAGCAGCCGGAACTCCTCGCGCTCGGACTACTACGCCGCGGGCAGCGCGTTCACCGGGCGGCAGAACGGCATCGCGCTGTCCGGTGACTTCCTGTCGGCCGCGTCGTTCCTCGGCATCGCGGGCGCGATCGCCGTGCACGGCTACGACGGGTTCCTCTACTCGATCGGCTTCCTGGTCGCCTGGCTGGTCGACCTGCTGCTCATCGCCGAGCTGCTGCGCAACACCGGCCGCTTCACCATGGGCGACGTGCTGAGCTTCCGGATGAAGCAGCGCCCGGTGCGCGCCGCCGCCGCGACGTCGACGCTGGTCATCTCGCTGTTCTACATGCTGGCCCAGATGGCGGGCGCCGGCGGTCTGATCGCGCTGCTGCTCAACATCCACGGTGGCCTCGGCCAGGCCCTGATCATCGCCGTGGTCGGCGTCGTCATGGTGCTGTACGTGCTGGTCGGCGGCATGAAGGGCACCACGTACGTCCAGATCATCAAGGCCAGCATCCTGATCCTGTCCGCGGTGCTGATGACCGTGTTCCTGTTCGGCAAGTTCGGCTTCAGCCTGTCGAACCTGCTCTCGCAGGCCGCCTACCACAGCCCGATGGGCGGGAAGCTGCTCGAGCCGGGCGGCCAGTACGGCGCGAACGGCACCACGAAGCTGGACTTCGTGTCGCTGGCCGTCGCGCTGATCCTGGGCGCGGCCGCGCTGCCGCACGTGCTGATGCGCTTCTACACGGTGCCGAACTCGCACGAAGCCCGCCGCTCGGTCGTGTGGGCCACCGCCTGCATGTTCGTGTTCTACCTGTGCACCCTGGTCATCGGCTTCGGCGCGGCCGCACTGGTCGGCACGGACGAGATCAAGGCCGCGCCCGGTGGCGAGAACTCCGCGGCA
This sequence comes from Amycolatopsis methanolica 239, assembly GCF_000739085.1. Lineage (NCBI taxonomy): Bacteria > Bacillati > Actinomycetota > Actinomycetes > Pseudonocardiales > Pseudonocardiaceae > Amycolatopsis > Amycolatopsis methanolica. Next base: position 5,026,740 of record NZ_CP009110.1, read on the forward strand.
CCGCTGCTGGCGCTGCACATCGGCGGCACCCTACTGCTGGGCATCCTCGCGGCGGTCGCGTTCGCCACGATCCTGGCGGTGGTGGCCGGCCTGACGCTGACCGCGTCGGCCTCCTTCGCCCACGATGTGTACGCCAACATCTTCAAGCGCGGCCACGCCGACCCGGTCGACGAGGTGCGGGTGGCGCGGCTCACCGCGATCGGGATCGGGGTGCTGGCGATCATCGGCGGCATCCTCGCCAACGGGCAGAACATCGCGTTCCTGGTCGCGCTGGCGTTCGCGGTCGCGGCCTCGGCGAACCTGTCGACGCTGCTGTACTCCCTGTTCTGGAAGCGGTTCAACACCACCGGCACGCTGTGGGCCATCTACGGCGGTCTGGGGGCGTGCCTGGTGCTGGTGATCTTCTCGCCGGTGGTGTCGGGTTCGCCGGACTCGATCATCAAGGGCGTGGACTTCCACTGGTTCCCGCTGAAGAATCCGGGCCTGGTGTCGATCCCGTTCTCGTTCCTGTGCGGCTTCCTCGGCACGATCCTGGCCAAGGACAAGGCGGACCCGCGCAAGCACGCCGAGATGGAGGTCCGTTCGCTGACCGGGATCGGCTCCTGAGACGCTGCACGGGTGAGTGTTGAGCGGATCAGGCGGTTCCTGAGCGAAGCCGGCCCCGGCACGCCGTGCCTGGTCGTGGACACCGACACGGTCGCCGAGCGCGTGCGGGAGCTCGTCCGCGAGTTCCCGCACGCGCGTCTGCGGTACGCCGTGAAGGCCAACCCCGAGCCCGCGGTGCTGCGGGCCGTGCTCGGCGCGGGTGGCGGGTGCGACGTCGCGAGCCCAGCGGAGATCGAGGCCTGCCTGGCGGCCGGCGCGGAGCCGGCGGCGCTATCCTACGGGAACACGATCAAGAAGCCGGCCGACATCGCGTTCGCGTGGGCGCGCGGGGTGCGTGACTTCACCACCGACGCCCCCGGTGACCTGGCCGCGCTGGCCGAGCACGCGCCGGGCGCGTCGGTGTCGGTGCGGATACTGGTGGACGGCCCGGCTTCGGCCACGCCGTTCGGCCAGAAGTTCGGCTGCGAGCCGGACCAGGCCGCCGACCTGCTCGCCGAGGCGGACCGGCTGGGCCTGGACCCGGCCGGGATCGCGTTCCACGTCGGCTCGCAGCAGCCGGACCCCGCCGCGTGGGAGGCCGGTGTCGCCGCGGCCGCCAAGATCTTCGCCGACTGCGCGGCCCGCGGGGTGCGGCTGCGGCGGCTGAACATCGGCGGCGGGTTCGGCATCACCTACCGCGACGCCGTGCCGTCGCTCGCCGGGTACGCGCGGGCGATCCGGTCCGCGGTGGCCGCGTACTTCCCGGACGAGCCGGAAGTGCTGTTCGAACCCGGCCGGGCCGTGGTCGCCGAGGCCGGGCTGATCCGCACCGAGGTCGTGCTGGTGGCCACCCGGTTCGGGCGGCGCTGGGTCTACCTCGACGTCGGCCGGTACAACGGCCTCGCCGAGACCGAGAACGAGGCCATCCCCTACCGGCTGGAGCCGGTGGACCGCGGCGGTGAGCGGGGTCCCGTCGTGCTCGCCGGGCCGACGTGCGACGGTGACGACGTGCTGTACCAACGGACCCCGTACGAGCTGCCGCTGTCGCTGCGCGCCGGTGACCGGATCGACATCCTCGACGCCGGCGCCTACACGGCGAGCTACTCGTCGGTGGCGTTCAACGGGATCCCGCCCCTGCGCACCTACTGCCTGGAAGGAGGCACGCTCGCCGATGGCGCGTGAGATCGGCGCGTTCACCGGACGGCACGTCCTCGCCGAGCTACGGGGCATCGCCCCTGGCCTGCTGGACGATCCGGCGTTCCTGCGCGAGGCGTTGCGGTCCGCGGTGACCGAGGCCGGGGCGACGGTCCGCGAGGTGGTCGGCCACCGGTTCGAGCCGCAGGGCGTGACAGTGCTGGCGCTGCTGGCCGAGTCGCACGCCTCGGTCCACACCTACCCGGAGATCGGCGCGGTGTTCGCGGACGTGTTCACCTGCGGGGACCAGGCGGACCCGGTACTCGCGGTGCGCCTGCTGTCCGCCGCGCTGGACGCCGCGGACGTGGAGATGTCGGTCGTCGAGCGCGGGGAGAAGCATGTCACGGCAGATCGTTGAGCCCCTCGGCCCCGGGTTGTCGCGGGTGTGGGACGTGTCCGAGGTGCTGTTCGACGAGCACACCGGCTTCCAGCGGCTGCTGATCGGCCGCACCGCGCAGGGCGTGTCCCTGTTCTGCGACGACGAGCGGCAGAGCACCGAGGCGAGCCAGCTCGTCTACCACGAGGCGCTGATGGTGCCGGCGATGCTGCTGGCCGCCCGGTTGCGCCGGGTGCTGATCATCGGGTCGAGCGAGGGCGTGGCCAGCCAGCTGGCTGTTTCGTTCGGCGCCGAGCAGGTGGACCACGTCGACATCGACCGGGTCGCGGTGCGGGCGTGCGCCGAGCTGCTCCCCTACGGCTACACGCTCGGCGAGCTGGAGGCCGCCGAACGCGGCGAGGGGCCGATCCGGGTGCACTACCAGGACGGGTTCTCGTTCGTGGAGTCGTCGCCGGGCGGGTACGACCTGGTGGTGATCGACCTGCCGGACGAGAACACAGATCCGGCGGCGCAGCACAACCGGCTCTACGGCGCGGACTTCCTGCGGCGGTGCGCCGGGTTGCTCGCGCCCGGCGGGGTGGTGTGCTGCCAGGGCGGCTGCCCGACGCTGTGGCGCAACGACACGCTGCGGGTGGCGTGGGCGCGGTTCCGGGAGGTCTTCGCCACCCCGGTGTACTTCGGCTCGGACGAGCACGAGTGGGCGTTCCTGTCCGGCCGGACCGACGAGCTGGCCGACCCGGTGGGCGACATGGTCTCCCGGCTGGACGGCTTCCGGCCGGCGACCATGGACGCGGACACCCTGCGCGGGTCGACCGTCGTGCCCTACTCGCTCAGAGCTTGCGACCGGACTGCACGCGGTGCGTGACCGAGCGCTCCGCGACGAACGACAGGAACGGGATGGTGCCCGCGAGCAGCACCAGGATGGTGCCCTTGATCGACCACCGCGCCTTGAGCGCCAGGTCGACCGCGAACACCAGGTAGACCATGTAGAAGACGCCGTGGCTGACGCCGGCCCAGCTCATCATCCCGGGCGAGTCGAACGCGTACTTCAGGATGAACGCCGCCGTCAGCAGCAGCAGCGCGACACCGGTGACGTAGGCCAGCACGCGGTAGCGCAGCAGCGGCCCCCGCAGGGCCGGCGCGGCCTTCGCGGCCGCGGCGCCTTCGCGTTCTTCGGTGTCCACCATCGCAGTCTGCCTTTCTAGCTCTCGCGCTGGTCACGAGCGTGCAGCTCGGCCAGGTAGCGGTTGTAGGCGGCGAGCTCGTCGTCCTGGTCGTCGACCGGGACCTGCCGCGTCCGGGGCGACGGCACCTCGCTCACCGGCTTGCGGCCCCACTCGGCGCGCGACTCCGCCGGCTCGGCGTCCTCCTGGGCCGCGGCCTCGCGGCGCAGCTTCCAGATCCGCCAGACCATGAACGCCGGGAACACGCCGAACAGCGGCCACTGCAGCACGTAACCGAGGTTCTGGAACGAGCCGCTCGCCGATTCGAACCGGTTCCACTGCCACCAGGCCAGCCCGCAGCAGACCGCGAACGCGGCGACGCACAGGACGCCGATCGCGATCCGGCGCGGCGTGAACAGACCCGTGGGCACCCCACGACGCTAGCACCCGCGGGTCAGGAGACCTTGACGACCTGGGCGGCCTTGGCGTAGGCGTCGGCGAGGCCGAACACCTTCTGCCCGTAGTCGACCGAGTTGTTGTACGACAGGATTCCCGCCCACCAGCCGTTCGCGCTGGCCATGTCGCGGCCGCCGACGCACAGGTACTTGGCCGCGGCGAGCGCGGCGGCGTCGATCTGCTGCGGGTTGTAGCCGCCGCCGTAGCGGGCCCACGTGCTGGGCAGGAACTGCATCGGCCCGACCGCCCGGTCGTACACCGGGTCGCCGTCGAACCGGCCGCCGTCGCTGTCGCCGATCGCCCTGATGCCGGGCGAGCCGTCCAGCGGGACGCCGACGATCGCCTTCGACGGCAGCCCGTTGGCCTGCAGCACCGCGCCGCCGTACTGGCCGTGGTTGGACTCGACCCGGCCGATGCCGGCGAGTGTGGCCCAGGACAGTCGGCACTTCGGCTGCGCGGCCCGCATCTCCAGCTCGGCGTTGCCGTAGGCGACGAGCGCGCGAGCCGGGATGCCGGTGACGTCGGAGACCTTGGCCGCCCACTGGGAAAGCAGGTCGCCGCCGCCGGACTCCTGTCGCTGCTGGGGTTGTTGCTGCGGCTGGGTCTGTGCCGCCGGGGCGCCCTCGACGGTCGCGTTGACCGGGGCCGCCGAACCGGGCGCGACCTGCGCCGCCGCATTGTCCAGGTCCGGGATCTCGGTGGTGGTCTCGGTGCGGTCGGGCCTGGTGACCGCGCTGGTCGCCCAAACCCCGCCCACAGCCGCGGCCAGCACCACCACCACGACCGCGAGCCTGCCGAGCACCGCGGGCGCGGCCCGCCTGCGGGCGGGCGGCGCCGCGGTCTCCTCCTCGGTGGACACGTCCGCAGGGTCGTGCTCGATCTGCTCCGTGTCCAAGAACCTTGCCTCCCACCGACGTCCGCACGCTCCGCGCGCCGACGATAGGTGCGCCGGTGTCAAGCGAGCGCTAAAGCCTCACCTGACCAACGAGGCCGCGTTTCCTGACGTTACGCGACCTCGACGGTCAGCTGGCGCGCTGCTGGCGGGCGAGACGAGCGACGCACCAGGCCGGGGCGCTGCCGCGGCGCAGGTGCTGCAGGACCGTCATCGGGCCGAGGCGCCGGGACAGGTCGGACGGCGTGAGGCCGGCGGACCGGTAGTCCAGCGCGCGCTGGTCGAGCGGGCTGATGCCGGCGTCCCACCAGGCCTTGGCCTCTTCGATGTCGCCGACCATCTGCCACCAGCCTGCCGCGGCGACCAGCAGGTCGACCGGCACCTCGGGCAGGCGTTCCTGCATCGCGTCCAGGTAGTCCGGGTCGGCCGACTCCACCGGCTTCCACGTGCGGGTGCCGGTGCGGGCCCGCTGGCCGGGAATCCCTGGTGGTTGCTGCGGCAGTTCGGCGAGCCAGGCGGAGGCGATCCGGTCGGCCTCCATCTCCTCCGGCGTGCGCTCAAGCTCGGACGCCCACTGGGCAATCACCGCATCCACCCCGGGATCTCCGGTCATCCCTGCCTCCTCGTGCCCACTGAAAGCCACCATCGAACGGCGATGATCGAAGCGATTGACCGTTTCGCCGGCGAGAACCGGTCGGTCACGCAATGTGAGCACCGTAGGGGGAATTCGGGCCGTCGCGCCAGAGGTTCCGGGCAACGAATTCGGCGACCAGCGCGTTAATCACCTCAATCCACCCGGATGGTCGAACAGTGCCCCTCAGATGCCGAGATTCGTGACTTTCCGTAGCTGACGGTGAGACGCGCACGGCCACGGCCGGCACCGCCGGATGCGGTGCCGGCCGTGGCCGGATGGGCTCAGGAGAAGAGGCTGCGGACGAAGGTCACGATGGCTTCGGCGCCGTCCCGGAGCCAGCCCAGTGCGCCGCGCACCACCTCGGCGGACTCGGTCGGACGCGTGATCAGGAAGAACAACACGAGCGCGACGACGGCCACGATGACGATCTTCTTGGTGTTCGCCGACATGGCCGTGTTCCCCTCGCTCACTGCGCTCGCGGGCACGCCGCGGGCCTGGTTCCCCCGATCAACGGCAATCCTGCCGTCACCGGGACGTTTTCGACACCCCTTCACACGGATGGCTGGCCGCAGTGACACTGCGTGCCCAGCACGAACTGGTCCCCACTCTAAACGATCAGCCGGGCGCGCGTCAGGAGGCGATCACCCCCGCCGCCCGCAACGCCGCGACGCGCTCGGTGTCATACCCGAGTTCGGTCAGGACATCCTCGGTGTCCGCCCCTTTCTCGTGTGGCGCCTCCGGCGTCGCGGGCGGCGTGCGGTCGAACCGCGGCGCCGGGGCGGGCTGGACCACGCCGCCGATCTCCACGAACGTCCCGCGCGCCGCGTTGTGCGGGTGCGCCGCCGCCTCCCACGGGCTCAGCACCGGTGTCAGGCACGCGTCCGTGCCCTCCGCCCGCGCCACCAGCTCGTCCCGCGTGAACTTGCCGATCGCCGACGCCAGGATCTCCCGCAGCCGCGGCCACTGGTTCCAGTCCAGGTGCACCGGCAGCTCCGCCGGGTCCAGCTCGAGCACCCGCACCAGGTCGCCCCAGAACCGCATCTCGATCGCCCCGACCGCGACGTACTTGCCGTCCGCGGTCTCGTAGGTGTCGTAGAACGGGGCGCCGCCGTCGAGGACGTTGCCGCCCCGCTCGTTCGGCCACATCCCGGCCGAGCGCATCCCGAACAGCTGCGTCATCAGCAGCGCCGCGCCGTCGACCATCGCCGCGTCCACCACCTGCCCGCGACCGGAGGAGGTCCGCTCGTGCAGCGCGGCGAGGATGCCGAACGCCAGCAGCATCCCACCGCCGGCGAAGTCGCCCACGAGGTTGAGCGGCGGCACCGGCCGTTCCCCGGCGCGCCCGATGGGTTCGAGCGCGCCCGCGACGCTGAGGTAGTTGATGTCGTGCCCCGCCGCCGACGCGAGCGGCCCGTCCTGGCCCCAGCCGGTCACCCGGCCGTAGACGATCCGCGGGTTGCGCCCCTGTACCTGTTCCGGGCCCAGCCCCATGCGCTCGGCCACGCCGGGGCGGAACCCCTCGATGAACACGTCGGCCCGCTTGGCGAGCCGCAGTACGACCTCGACCCCCTCGGGCCTCTTGGTGTCCACGCCGATGGTCCGGCGGCCGCGGGTGAGCGGGTCGTTGGGCACGCCGAGGACGTCCGCCCCCGGCTTGGCCCGGTCGACCCGCACCACGTCGGCGCCGAGGTCGGCGAGCAGGGTGCCCGCGAACGGCGCCGGGGCGAGCCCGGCCAGCTCGACGACCTTCAGCCCCGCGAGTGGTCCCGCCATCACAGCGTCCGCGAGATGACTTCGCGCATGATCTCGCTGGTCCCGCCGAAGATGCGGGAGATGCGCAGATCCGTCCAGGCGCGGGCGATCGGGTACTCGGTCATGTAGCCGTACCCGCCGTGCAGCTGGACGCAGTCGTCGACGACCTTGTTGGCCCGCTCGGTGGTCCACAGCTTGACCATGGCCGCGCCCTGCACGTCCAGCTCGCCCTTGAGGTGCCGCTCGATGCACTGGTCGAGGAAAGCCCGGGCCACGGCCGCCTCGGTGGCCGCGTCGGCGAGCTTGAACTTGCTGTTCTGGAAGTTGTAGACCGGGCGGCCGAACGCGGTGCGGCCCTTCGTGTACTCGATGGTGAGGTCGATCGCGGCCTCCATGCCCGCCACCGCGGTGACCGCGATGATCAGCCGCTCCTGCGGGAGCTGCTGCATCATCTGGATGAAGCCCTGGCCCTCCTCGCCGAGCAGGTTCGCCGCGGGCACCCGGACGTCGTCGAAGAACAGCTCGGCGGTGTCCTGGCCCTTGAGCCCGACCTTGTCGAGCACGCGGCCACGGCGGAAGCCCTCGCGGTTCGTCTCGACGACGATCAGCGACACCCCGGCCGCGCCCGCGTCCGGGTCGGTCTTGCAGGCCAGCACGACCAGGTCGGCCATGCCGCCGTTGCTGATGAAGGTCTTGGCGCCGTTGATGACGTACTCGTCGCCCTCACGCACCGCGCGGGTGTTGATGCCCTGCAGGTCGGAGCCGGTGCCCGGCTCGGTCATGCCGATCGCGCCGACCCACTCGCCGCTGGCGAGCTTGGGCAGCCACTCCTTCTTCTTGTCTTCGGTGGCGTAGTGGAGCAGGTAGTGCGCCACGATCCCGTTGTGCACGGACACACCCCAGGAGCCGTCGCCGCTGCGGGCCTGCTCCTCGAACAGCACGGCTTCGTGCGCGAAGGTGCCGCCACCGCCGCCGTACTCCTCGGGGATCGAGATGGCGAGCAGCCCGACCTCGCCCGCCTTCGTCCACAGCTCCCGGTCGACGGACTTCTGCTGGTTCCACCGCTCCTGGTGCGGCACGAGCTCCTTCTGGCAGAACGCGCGGGCCAGCTCGCGGAACTCGCCCAGGTCCTGTGCCCAGGAACTCTTCGGCGCGGGCAACGGCATCGGTGACCTCCAGCAGTGGAAAACATTACGGACGGAATGTAAGTTCCGAGTGGAATGTACATCCGGCGGCAGCGCCGGTAAAGGAGGCGACGTGACCGCACGGGGGCACCGCACGCAGGCCGAGCGCCGGGAGCAGACCCGGACGGCCCTGCTCGACGCGACCATCGAATGCCTGGTGGAACTCGGCTACGCCCGCACGTCGATGCACGAGATCTGCGCCAGGGCGGGAGTGTCGAAGGGCGCGGCGCAGCACCACTTCGCGGACAAGGCCGACCTGATGGCGACCGCTGTGGCGCATCTCACGAGTCGTCGGACAGCGGCGCTGGCGGAATCGTTCACGGACCTGCCGAGCGGCGAGGAGGCCATTCCCGCGGCGATCGACCTGCTGTGGGCCGGTTATTCCGGCACGCTCGCCACTGCCGCGACCGAACTGTGGATCGCGGCGCGCACCGACCCCGCCCTGCGGGCGGCGATCCGGCCAGTCGACCGCGCGCTGGGCCGCGAAACGCTGACGCTGGTCCGGAACTTCGCCCCGGACCTGCCGCGCGAGCGCCTGGAGACGCTGTTCTGGCTGACGGTGAACTTCACGCGCGGACTGGCGCTGGACGCCGAACTGGGCGGCGCACCCGCGCGGCGGAAGCAACTGCTGGAGGAATGGAAGCGGCTCGCGGTGAGCGCCTACCGCGGCGGCTGACCTGGTACTCCGTACAGTGCATAGAGTCGGTGTATGGGACACCCCGCCGACAGCCATGCGCTGATCCGCGTCCTAGGCGCTCGCGTCAACAACCTGCGCGACGTCGACGTCACCCGCCCCAAACGCCACCTCACCGTGTTCACCGGAGTCTCCGGCTCGGGCAAGAGCTCACTGGTGTTCGGCACGATCGCCGCGGAGTCGCAGCGGCTGATCAACGAGACTTACTCCGCCTTCGTCCAGGGCTTCCTGCCACGGGCCGCCCGCCCCGACGTCGACGTCCTGACGGGCCTGACCACGGCGATCGTGGTCGACCAGGAGCGGATGACCCCGAACTCCCGCTCCACCGTCGGCACCGCCACCGACGTGCACGCCATGCTGCGGATCGTGTTCTCCCGCCTCGGCGAGCCCAGCGCCGGCCCCGGGTTCCACTACAGCTTCAACCTGCCCGCCGGCGCCTGTCCCGTCTGCGAGGGCACCGGCCAGGTCTCCGACATCGACCTCGACGCCGTCGTCGACCGGGACCGGAGCCTGCGCGAGGGCGCCATCCAGGTGCCCGGCTTCACCCCGGACGGCTGGCTCGTGCGCACCTACACCGGCTCCGGGTTCCTCGACCCGGACAAGAAGATCCGCGACTACAGCGAGACCGAGCTGCGCGACCTGCCGCACCGCGACCAGACCAAGATCCGGCTCAGCGGCTCCAGCATCTCCTACGAGGGTCTGCTCCACCGCGTGCGGAAATCGTTCCTGTCCAAGGACAAGGACGCCCTGCAGCCGCACGTGCGCGCCTTCGTGGAGCGGGCGGTCGCGTTCGCCCGTGCCCGGAATGCGGGGCGAGGCTGAACGTGGCGGCGCTGGCCTCCCGCATCGACGGGGTCAACATCGCCGACGCGTGCGCCATGCAGATCAGCGAGCTGACCCGCTGGGTGCGCGGGCTCAGCGCCCCCTCGGTCGCTCCGCTGCTGGCGAACGTGGGCCGTACGCTGGACTCGTTCGTCGAAATCGGCCTCGGCTACCTGTCGCTGGACCGGCCGGCCGGGACGCTGTCGGGCGGGGAGGCGCAACGCGTGAAGATGGTCCGCCACCTCGGTTCCAGCCTGACCGACGTCACCTACGTGTTCGACGAGCCCACCGTCGGGCTGCACCCGCACGACATCCACCGCATGCACGAGCTGTTGCTGCGCCTGCGGGACAAGGGCAACACGGTGCTGGTGGTCGAGCACCAGCCGGAGACGATCCGGATCGCCGACCACGTCGTCGACCTCGGTCCCGGCGCGGGCACCGCGGGCGGGCAGATCTGCTACGAAGGCGACGTCGACGGGCTGCGTGCCTCCGGCACGCTCACCGGACGGCACCTGGGCTACCGCGCCGCGGTCAAGGACAGCGTGCGCGTGGCCGCCGGGGCCCTGCCCGTCCGCGGCGCCGCCGAGAACCTGCGGAAGGTCGACGTGCACGTGCCGCTGGGCGTGCTCACGGTGGTCACCGGCGTGGCCGGGTCGGGCAAGAGCTCGCTGGTCCACGGGGCCGTGGCCCGGCACGAGGGTGTGGTCGTCGTGGACCAGAGCGCGATCCGGAGCTCGCGCCGCTCCAACCCGGCGACCTACACCGGGCTGCTCGACCCGGTGCGCGCCGCGTTCGCGAAGGCCGGCGGGGTCAAGCCGGCGTTGTCCAGTTCCAACTCCGCAGGCGCCTGCCCGGTGTGCAAGGGCGCCGGCGTCGTCTACACCGACCTGGCGCTCATGGCCGGGGTGACCACCGTGTGCGAGGAGTGCGAGGGCCGCCGCTTCCAGGCCCACGTGCTGGAACACCGGCTCGGTGGGCGCAACATCGCCGAGGTGCTGGCGATGACCGTCGCCGAGGCCGCGGAGTTCTTCGCCACCGGCGGGGCGGTGGGGTTGCCTGCCGCGCACCGGATCCTGGTGCGCCTGCGCGACGCCGGCCTCGGGTACCTCACGCTCGGCCAGCCCCTGACCACCCTCTCCGGCGGGGAGCGGCAGCGGCTCAAGCTGGCCGTGCACATGGCCGCCGACGCCCCCGTGCTCGTCCTCGACGAGCCGGCGACCGGGCTCCACCTGGCCGATGTCGCCCAGCTGCTGGAGCTGCTCGACCGTCTGGTGGACTCCGGGCGCTCGGTGGTGGTCGTCGAGCACCACCTGGCGGTCATCGCGCACGCCGACCACGTCATCGACCTGGGTCCAGATGCGGGCAGCGACGGCGGCAGCATCGTGTTCGAGGGCAGTCCGGCCGAGCTCGCGGCCGCCCGCTCGACGCTGACCGGCGAGCACCTGGCGCGGTACGTGGCGTGACAGGCCGGCCGGCCCGGCCCTCGCCCGGGCCGGCCGCCCACTTCGGAGACGTGTGGATCGCCGACTGTGACGTTCCCGAACGAAAAGGGATCCTCGCCATACCAACGGTATGCTGTACTCGCCGGTAACGCCGCCGACCAGCGCCAGGAGGGCCGATGACCAGCACCGCCGCGAACACGGGTGAGGCTTCGACGGGACCGAACACCGTCGGCGGGATCCCCGGCGCGCCCACCACGGCCCGCTCCGCGCAGCTCGCCCGGCGCGCCGAAGGCGGTCAGGACTCCGCTCCGGTGGAGATCACCGCGCCGTTCACCGGGCTGCCGACCGCGACGCTCCCGCAGGCCACCGACGCCGACGTGCGTGCGGTGTTCGCCGCGGCGCGTTCTTCGCAGCGGGCGTGGGCGGCGCGTCCGGTGGCCGAGCGGCAGCGGGTGCTGAAGCGGCTCGGGGAGCTCATCCTGGGCCGTCAGGAGGAGATCCTGAACCTGGTGCAGCTGGAGGCGGGCAAGGCGCGGATCGACGCGTTCGACGAGGTCAGCGCGACGGCCCTGGTCGCGGGCTACTACGGCAGGCACAGCGCGAAGATCCTCGGCGGCCGCCGCGTCGCGGGGGTCATCCCGGTGGCGACGAAGGCGGGCGAGGTGCGGCACCCCAAGGGTGTCGTCGGGGTCATCTCGCCGTGGAACTACCCGCTCGCGCTGACCGCGATGGACGTGCTGCCCGCGCTCGCCGCGGGCAACACGGTCGTGCAGAAGCCGGACAACCAGACCGCGTTGTCGGCGTTGTGGCTGCACGAGCTGGCCCAGGAGGCCGGGCTGCCCGCGGGCGTGTGGCGGATCGTGCTGGGCCGGGGTTCGAGCATCGGGGACGCGATCGTCGAGGAGTCGGACTACCTGTGCTTCACCGGTTCGACACCGACCGGGAAGGCGCTGGCGGAGAAGGTCGCGAAGCGGCTCACCGGCTATTCTCTGGAGCTGGGCGGCAAGAACCCGATGATCGTGCTGCCGGACGCCGACGTGGCGAAGGCGGCGGCCGGTGCCGTGACGGCGTGCTTCTCCTCCGCCGGGCAGTTGTGCGTGTCGGTCGAGCGGATCTACGTGCACGAGAACATCCGGGACGAGTTCACGAAGACATTCGTGGCGAAGACGAAGGCGCTGAAGCTGGGCGCGGAACTCGGGTTCGGTGCGGACATGGGCTCGCTGACGAGCGCCGCCCAGCTGGCGGCGGTGAGCGCCCACGTGGAGGACGCGCGCGCCAAGGGAGCGACTGTGCTCACGGGCGGCCGGGCCCGTCCCGACCTGGGCCCGCTGTTCTACGAGCCGACGGTCCTCACGGACGTGACCGAGGACGTAGCGCTGTTCCGGGAAGAGACGTTCGGCCCGGTGGTGGCGATCTACGGCTACGCGGATTTGGATGAGGCCATCGAGCGCGCGAACGACACCGAATACGGCCTGAACGCCAGCGTGTGGTCCGGCAGCGCGGCCGCGGGCTGGGCGGTGGCCGCCCGGTTGAAAGCGGGAACGGTCAACGTGAACGAAGGCTACGCCGCGACCTTCGGCAGCGTCGGCCTGCCCATGGGAGGCATGAAAGACAGCGGATTCGGAAGGCGTAACGGTGCCGAAGGGCTGCTGAAGTACACCGAGGCACAGTCGATCGCCGTGCAGAGGGGCGTCCGGCTGCGACCGCCTCGCGTCGTGCCGGGGAAGGTTTGGGCACGGGGCATGACTATCGGGCTCCGCCTGCTGGGCAAGCTACCGCGCCGGTAGCGGGTTTCTGCTGCCCCACAACACAAACCGCAAGCTTTTCCCGCCTTGACACGTCTGCTCGGCGACTGAAACACAATCAGGCATCGGGGGCGGGGGTGGTCGTAAGGTGACCGTTCGAGCGCCGTGAGGCGCTGTTTCCGCGCGACAGCGCGGCTTTAAAGATCAAAAGAGTCCTCGCCGGACGGGCAGGCTCCGGGATGACCAAGGGGTGCCTCGGCTCGCCTTGGCGAGGTGGTCGCCGGGTGGTCATCCCGTCGCCTTCCGGTTTGTGCATATCACCTTGAGCCAGGGCCGCAAGCTGTCGGCCGCCGGACCCAGCGCAGGTTGCGGCCCTGGCTCAAGGTGATCGTTGCGTGTCAGGCGACGGGATGACCACCCAGCTTCGTTTGTTCAATGCAGGCGCTTTGCGCCGTCAGGTTAGTAGGCCTTTGTCGTAGGCGATGGCTACCGCTTCGGCTCTTCGGTTGGCGCCCAGTTTGGCCATCACTCGTGACAGGTGGACGCTCACCGTTTTTTCGCTGATGAACAATTCTTCGCCCACCTGTTTGTTCGTCCGGCCCAGTGCCACTCGTTCCAGCACGGCTCGTTCGCGGTCGGTGAGGGGGTCGACGGTGGGGCGCGGGGCTGGTTGTGGCTCCACGCCCGGGATTTCGATGCGGGCGCGCCGGGCGACCTCGCGGACCGCGTCGCGGAGGGGTACTGCCCTTAGGTCGTCGGCGACGTCGTGCGCGGCCAGCAGCTCCTTCGCGGCCTGGCCCGCGTCGCCCTGAGTTGCCAGCAGCGCTTCGGCGTGGTGCCACCGGCAGATCGCCTGCTCGTAAACCGCGCCGTAGTCGAACGCGGCGACGGCCGCCGCCCACAGCGCCGGGTCCGCGGGGCCCTCCAGGCCGCTCACGGCGGCCTCGGCCCGTGCCAGCCACGCCCGCGCCTCCGGCCCGAGGGTCTGCGCCCGCGGCCTGCCGTTCGCGCCGGCATACCGGACGTGCTCGATCAGCTTCCGGCCCGCCGCGACCGCCTGCTCGGCCACGCCGTGGTCACCGCGCTTCCGCGCGCTCGCCGACCACGCGGCGGCCGCCTCGACCCCCAGTGCGCCGAGGCGGACGGTGGCGAGCAGGTAACCCTCGTCGAACGACAGCAGGAACTCGATGACCTTCCGCACCCACGCGATCGCCTGCTCGTACTCGCCCTGCCACATCGACAGTTCGGCGCCCGTCGCGCCGCTCACGATCGCCGTCAACGGCTCCGCCCGCCAGTGCGGCCGCAACTCCCCCAGGTACTTCTGCGCCGTGTCCACCCGGCCCCGCGCGACCGCGAACGGCAGCCACGACGACGTCATCCGCGCCGCCAGCACACTCGACACGCCCCGCGCTGGCGCGTTCGTGCTCGCCATCGCCGGCCAGTCGCCGCTGAGGTACCGCAGCGTCAGGTGCCGCGCGCGCATCTCCAGCCCGTAGATGCTCCACGTCAGCCCGGTCTGCTCGGCCCGCTCGATGCCGCGCCGGTAGATGTCCATCGCCGGGCCGTACTCGCCCAGGTCCTCGTAACTGAATGCCAGGAAGCAGACCGCCCGCAATGCGACGTTCAGCGACCCGGAGTCCAGCGCCTTGCGCTCCGCCTCCTCGAGGCGGGCCCTGGCCTCCTCCGGCTCGCCCGCGGCGTCGTCCAGCGCGCCCAGCGTCACGAGCGCGGCGGCCTCCGCGCCCGTGTTGCCGACGGCCCGCGCGTCCGCGACCGCCGTGTGCGCGTTCCAGCGCGAGTCGTCGTACTGCCCCGCGTTGCGCAGGATCGCGGCCCGGGTGGCCAGCACCCACGCCCGCGTCTTGCTCGGCTCGCCGTCGGAGACCAGGTCCCACGCCTTGTTGATCGCGTTGAGGGCCTCGTGCAGCGTGCCTTCGGCGTTGAGGAGCACCTCGGCCAGTCGCCGCCACACCTTCGCCGCCTTCTCGGCAGGCACGCCGGGCCGCAGGTTCTGCACCGATGACCGGCCGTAGGCGATCGCCCGCTCCGGCTCACCCGAGGTGGCCGCGAAGTAGGACGCCTCCTGCAACAGCTTCAGCTCGTCGACGCCCTCGGGACGGTCGGCCTCCGGCACCGCGTCCCAGATCTCCAGCGCCTGCTCGATGTGCCGCAACGCCGCGCCCGGCGCACCCAGTCGCTCGGCCTCCTCGGCGGCGCGCAGCAACGCGGGCAGCGCCGCCTTCAGGTCCCGGCTGCGCAGGCTGTGGTAGGCCAGCTTCGCGTCGTGACCGCGGCCCTGCGGCGTGCGCCGGATCCGCTCGGCGTAGGCGGCGTGCATGCGGACCCGCTCCCCCGGCAGGAGGTCCGCGTACACCGCTTCCTGCAGCAGCGCGTGCCGGAACGTGTAGGCGCCCCGCTCGATGACGAGCACGTGGTGGTGCACCGCCTCGCGCAGCGCCTCGTCCAGCTCCAGCTCGTCCAGCCCGGTGACCTCCGCCAGCGCCGGGTGCGCCACCGAATCGCCCGCCGCCGAGATCGTTCGGACCACCCGCCGCGCCTCCGGTGAGAGCCGCTCCAGCCGGGACAGCAGCACCTCGGCAAGTCCCGCGGGCAGGTCTTCGCACTCGACGCCGGCGGCCATCAGCTCCTCGGCGAAAAACGGATTGCCCTCCGACCGCTCGGCGACCCAGGCGACGATCTCCGGCGTCACCGGCCCGTCGGCCAGCGCCTCGACGAACGCCCGCGCCTCCGCCGTGCCGAACGGCCGCAGCTCGACGTGCGTGACCACCGGCAGGCGGACGAGCTCCACCAGCATCGCGCGGAGCGGGTGCCGCCGGTGCACGTCCTCCTCCCGGTAGCTACCGACCACCAGCAACCGCTGCCCTCGCAGGCGGTTGAGGAGGAACGACAGCAGGTTCCGGCTGGACGAGTCGGCCCAGTGCAGGTCCTCCAGCACGAGCACGACCGGCCGGTGCGCGGCGACCTGCGTCAGGACGCCCAGCACCGCGTCGAACAGCTGCAGCTGCCCGAGGTCCTGCTCCGGGCGGACCCGGTACGGCACGTCCCGCTCGCCGGACGTGTCCGGCACCAGGTGCTCGCCCGCCGGGGACGGCGGCATCGCGCCACCCTGCGGCAGCAACCGCGCGAGCGCCGGCCGGACCCGGACCGCCTCGGCGACCACGGGATCGTCGTCCAGGCCGAGCGGCGCCAGCGCCTCCGCGAACGGCAGGTAAGGCAGACCGCCCTCCCGCACGTCCAGGCA
Source organism: Amycolatopsis methanolica 239 (assembly GCF_000739085.1). Taxonomy (NCBI): domain Bacteria; kingdom Bacillati; phylum Actinomycetota; class Actinomycetes; order Pseudonocardiales; family Pseudonocardiaceae; genus Amycolatopsis; species Amycolatopsis methanolica. Next base: position 5,042,902 of record NZ_CP009110.1, read on the forward strand.
CCGCCCGGAGAGCACCAGCGCGCCGCGGGAGGAGGCGTGCTCGGAGAGCTCGGTCAGCAACCGGGTCTTGCCCACCCCGGCGTCGCCCGACACGAGGACCGCGCCCGCCTCACCCCGCTCCGCAGCGGCGAAAGCAGCGCGCAGCCGTCGCATCTCGTCGGCGCGGGCGACCAGTGGGATTCCGGAACCTAGGCGGGGCACGAGCACCATTCTGTCGCACCCCACCGACAATCCCGGCACCCTTTTCGTCGTGGGCGAAACCACGCCCGGACCCCTACCGGGCGCGGGCCAGCTCGATGGTGCTCGGACGGCGCTGCTCCGGCACCCGGACCTCGGTCTTGGTGCGCCCGAACCAGCGGCGGCCCGGACGGCTCGCCTTCTCCAGCTGCTCGCGCCGGTAGGCCACCTCGGCCATGACCGCGTCGTACATGATCTCGTTTCTCATCGGGAGTTCCCTCTTCCGGCTCTTTCAGTTCCCCTTGTGAACCTCAGAGTCGTCCTGAGGGCGGGCCCCCGGCATCGGACGATCACCCCGACCCGGACGCAAAACGACCCCTTACCCCGCCTCAGTCCCCTGCTCGGCGGTGTAAGGGGTCGTCCGTTCGGCTTACCTCAGGCGCGGTCGAGCGCGCCCACGGCGCGGAGCAGCCCGCGCCAGCTCTCGGTGGTCACATGCAGCTCACCCGCGGCCGGGTTCTTGGAATCACGCACGCCGACTCCCTCGGCGATCATCGCGACCTCGACGCAGTCGTTCCCGCCGCCGCTGTGGCTGCTCTTGCGCCACACCGGGGCGGACGGCTCCACATGGGACATTTCTCCCCGCTCCTCACTTCCCAGGCACACGTTGGTACGGCTCACCCGGCAAACCGTTATCCGGAAAAACGTTCGGCGGCCGCGGCGATCACCTCGACCGAGTCGTCCGGTTTCAGAGCCGTCGCACGCAAATGATCGAACATGAGGATATAGCGGCGCACATCGGGGGGCAGCTCGAGGAAAAACCGCCCGAAGTGCTGTCCACGTACACCACATCGGGGTCCGCCTGCTCCGGGAATCCGAGGATCAGGAACGGGCCTTCCATGCCCGGGTGGGCGCCCGCGCCGAAGGGCACGACCTGGATGGTGACGTGCGGCAGCTGCGCGACGGTCAGCAGCCGCTCGGCCTGGTGCGCCATCACCTCCGGCCCGCCGACCACGCGGTGCAGGACCGCTTCGTCGATGACGGCCCAGTACTCCGGCGGGTTCGGGTCGGTCAGCAGCTGCTGGCGGGCGGTGCGCGCGGCGACCCGGCGCTGGATGTCGGACTCGTCGGCGTCCGGGCGCATCGCGCGGATGACAGCGCGCGCGTACGGCTCGGTCTGCAGCAGGCCGGGCACGAGCAGCGCCTGGAACGCCCGCAGCGAGCTGGCGTCGGCCTCCAGCCCGACGAAGGTGCCGGTGAAGACCTCCTTGTAGGCCTGCCACCAGCCCGGTTTGCGGGCCTCGCGGGCGAGCTGGACGAGCGCTTCCCGCTCGTCGCCGGTCATGCCGTACAGCTCGAGCATGTCGCGGGCGTCGCGCGGGGTGACACCGACGTGGCCGGTCTCGATGCGGCTGATCTTCGACGCGGAGCACTCCAGCTTCTCGGCGACCTCGTCGATCGTGAGATCGGCGGCCTCGCGCAACCGGCGCAGCTCGCTCGCCAGCCTGCGACGGCGAATCGTAGGACCCTGACCGCGACTCATGTCCGCTCCTCCACTCCGGCCCGCGCATTCCCCCCGGCGGCTCGTGGACAACCCGCTCCATCTAACCAGCAGAATCCGAAAACCCGGCGCCTCCGGCTCACCCCGTTGAGGTATCTTCCGCGATTAGCGGTCTGCAAATTGCATAATGCCGCGGTAATCTGGCTCGCGCGAACCAGATCTTCCCAGGAGGCGGCGTGCTCGACCGCGACACCATCGTCGGTCCACTCCAGACGTCCGTGCAGCGCCGGCTGGACGATCTCGCCCGATCGGTTGACCTCGCCGACCGCGAGCAGGCCGCCGACCTCGCCGCCAGAGAGATCCCGCTCCTGGTGGAGGCACTGCGCGCCACGCTGGCCACGCACGCCCCGGACGCGCGCGGGCACTGCCCGGTCTGCCGCAGCCGCACGTCCCGCCTGTTGTTCCGCCGCCGCGGGCGGACGCCGTGCCGGGCCTACCTGGCGGCGCAGCTCAGTCTCGGCCCGGCGATCGAGGACGTGGTGCGGCCGCGGGCCAAGCACCTGCGCCGCAGGCGGACGGCGTCCCTCAGCCCGCTCGGCTGAGGGACACGCCCCAGCCGAGCCAGGGGCAGAACCTCAGTCCTGCCGCGCGCTCTGGCCGTCCGGGGGCAGCACCCTCAGCAGCCCCTCCTGCACCACCGTCGCCAGCAGCTTCCCGTCCCTGCTGAAGAAGCGGCCGGTAGCGAGACCACGACCGCCGGACGCCGAGGGCGACTCCGTGTCGTACAGGAACCACTCGTCGGCGCGGAAGGGGCGGTGGAACCACAGCGCGTGGTCCAGGCTCGCGCCCAGCACGCGGTCCAGGTCCCAGTACACGCCGTGCCGGGCCAGCGGCGAGTCGAGCAGCGTCATGTCCGACGCGTAGGTCAGGACGCACACGTGCAGCAGGTGGTCGTCCGGCAGCACGCCGTCCGCGCGCATCCACACCTGGTTGCGACCCGGCCGCTCCCCGGTCTGCCGGGTCACCCACGGCGGGTCGTTGACGTACCGGATGTCGATCGGGCGCGGGCGTTTGCGCACGTCCGGCAGCGCCTGCGGGAACTCGGCGAGCCGCTCGGCGTACGTCGGCAGTGTCTCCGGGTCCGGCACCTCCGGCATCGCGTCCGCGTGCTCCAGCCCCGGCTCCGACTTCTGGAACGACGCGGACAACGCGAAGATCGCCTTGCCGTGCTGGACCGCCACCACGCGCCGGGTGGTGAACGACCGGCCGTCGCGGATGCGGTCGACCTCGTACACGATCGGCACCCGCGGGTCGCCGCCGCGGATGAAGTACGCGTGCAGCGAGTGCACCCGCCGCTCCGGCGGGACGGTGCGGCCGGCGGCGACCAGCGCCTGCCCGGCGACCTGCCCGCCGAACACCCGCACCGGCGAGTGCGGCGGGCTGACCCCGCGGAAGATGTCCTCCTCGATGCGCTCCAGGTCGAGCAGCGCGACGAGGTTGTCGAGAACGGCCTGCCCGCCGGCGCCTTCCTGGACGTCCAGTCCCGCGGCGGCGTCCCGAGCCAGCTCAGTCATGCGGAGAAGCCTACGGTGCGCACCTCAGGCGTGGTCGTCCTCACCGAGCTTGTGCACGCGGATCAGGTTGGTCGACCCGACGGTGCCCGGCGGGGAGCCCGCCACGATGACGACCAGGTCGCCGGCCTGGTAGCGGCCCGTCTCCAGCATCGCGCGGTCGACCTGCTTGATCATGCGGTCGGTCGAGTCCACCGACGGCACCAGCTCGGTGTTGGTGCCCCAGGTCAGCGCCAGCTGACTGCGCACGCTCTCCTCCGGCGTGAACGCCAGCAGCGGCAGCCGCGTGTGCAGCCGGGCGAGGCGGCGGACCGTGTCGCCGGACTGCGTGAACGCGACCAGCGCCTTGGCGTTGAGCCGCTCGCCGATGTCCTTCGCCGCGTAGGAGATGACGCCCCGCTTGGTGCGCGGCACGTGCGACAGCGGCGGCACCGCCGGGGTGTCGGCCTCCACGGCCTCCACGATCCGCGACATCGTCCGCACGGTCTCGATCGGGTAGCGGCCCACGCTGGTCTCACCGGACAGCATGACCGCGTCCGCGCCGTCGAGCACCGCATTGGCCACGTCGGAGGCCTCGGCGCGGGTCGGGCGCGAGTTGTTGATCATGGAGTCGAGCATCTGGGTCGCGACGATGACCGGCTTGGCGTTCTCGCGGGCGATCTGGATGGCGCGCTTCTGGACCAGCGGCACCTGCTCCAGCGGCAGCTCGACGCCCAGGTCACCGCGGGCGACCATGACGCCGTCGAAGGCCAGCACGATGGCTTCGAGGTTGTAGACCGCCTCGGGCTTCTCCAGCTTCGCGATGACCGGGCGGCGGCCCTTGCCGACGCGGTCCATCACCTGGTGGACCAGGTCGATGTCGGCGGGCGAGCGGACGAAGGACAGCGCGATGAAGTCGGCACCCAGTTCGAGCGCGAACTCCAGGTCCTCGACGTCCTTGTCGGACAGGGCGGGCACGGAGACGTCCATGCCGGGCAGCGAGACGCCCTTGTTGTTGCTGACCGGGCCGCCCTCGGTGACCTCGCACACCACGTCCGGGCCCTCGACGCCCTTGACGACCAGGCCCACCTTGCCGTCGTCGACGAGCAGGCGGTCGCCCGGCTTGGCGTCCTTGGCCAGGCCCTTGTAGGTGGTCGAGACCCGGTCGTGGGTGCCGGCGACGTCCTCCACGGTGATGCGCACGACGTCACCGGTGCGCCATTCGACCGGGCCGCCCGCGAAGGTGCCGAGCCGGATCTTCGGGCCCTGCAGGTCGGCGAGAATGCCGACCGCGCGCCCGGTCTCGGCCGCGGCCTCCCGGATCAGGTCGTACACCTGCTTGTGGTCGCCGTGGCTGCCGTGGCTGAAGTTCAGCCGCGCCACGTCCATCCCGGCGTCGACAAGGGCTCGCACCTTGTCCGCGGTGGCGGTCGCGGGGCCCATAGTACAAACGATCTTCGCGCGTCGGCTCACGTCCCAATAGCGTAGTCGCTTGCGGCGCGCACGTCTGTACCGATCTCTCGAACGGTTCAGGAAACGTTCACCAGTCAGGTCACCAACGGAAAGGTCAGACCGTCGTCGTCCACCCAGTCGGTGAGTTCGGCGGCCAGTTCATCCACGATGGTGATGCGGGTCTCCTCGGTCGCGGCGGCGAACGCCGGCGCGGCGGGTGTGGCGCTCGCCTCGTGCTCGGCCATCTCGGCGACCGAGCCGAAGCGGACCGGCACGAGCCCGACGCGCAGGCGGACGGAGGCGAAGCCGGCGTCGGTGAACAGCGCACGCAGCTCCTTGGGCCGTGGTCCGGCGAACGGCGCCCGCAAGGCGGCGCCGGCCTCGGGGCCGAGGTGGTCCTCGAACGCGCGGGACAGGGCGGCGGACTGGGGGTGGAAGCGGGCGTCGCGCCACATCGCGACGGCGATCCGGCCACCGGGTCCGAGGACCCGCCGCCACTCGCGCACGACGGCGGGGCGGTCGGGCAGGAACTGCAGGCCCTGCTGGCCGGTGACCAGGTCGAAGCTGTGGTCCGGGAGGTCGAGCCGGGTGGCGTCGCCGCGGAGCCAGCCGACACCGGAGGACTTGGACCGGGCGACGGCGAGCATGTCCTCGTCGACGTCGACGCCGGTCACCGCCGCGGCGAGCGGCTCGGCTGCGCGGGCGACGACGCCGGTGCCGCAGGCGACGTCGAGGACCCTGTCATTCGGCTGCGGTGCGGCGAGGTCGACGAGCTGCCGCGCGCACTCGGCGAAGAACGCCGGCACCAGGTAGCGCTCGTAGGCCGCCGGGCCTTCGGCGGCGAGCTGGTGGGTGGCGGCGTCGCTCACCCGGCCAGGATGCTCGTGGCGCGGGCGCCGGTGAAGGGGCTTTCGTCAGCGGCGCGGCTTCTCGCTGATTCCGACGTGGTCGCGGGCCCACTCGTTGAACGGGCGCACCTGCCGCCAGGCCTTGCGGACCCGGTCCAGGCAGGTGCGTTCGTGCAGGGTGTCGTCCGGGTCCCAGGACTTCACGGCGTACAGCGAGCGGTGTTTGAGCAGCTCCAGGCGCGGGTGGGCGTCCGGGTAGCCGCGTGGCTTGGTCTTCATCACGTCGCCCGTGATGGCCCACCCGGCGCGGCGCAACTTGGCGAGGATGTCGGCCAGCGCCTTGCCGTGGATCTCGGTGTCGACCGCCTGCCGGTAGCGCGCCAGCTGGTCGGACTGCAGGTGGAAGCAGCCCCCGCCGACGCGCAACCCCGCCGACGACACCTCCACGTAGTAGGCGCCGCCGCCGCGGCCCTGCTCGACGACCCCGCCGCAGTGGGTCTTGTAGGGCGTCTTGTCGTGGGAGAACCGCACGTCGCGGTAGGGGCGGAACACCTTGCCTTCGCCGAAGCCCGGCCCGAACTCCGGCGTCAGCTCGGCGAGCAGCGCCTCCATCGGGCCGCGCACGTCCGACCGGTAGACCTCGACGTGGTCCTCCCAGTACGGCTTCGAGTTGTCGGCCTCCAGACCGTCGTAGAACTCGACGGCGTGCTCTCCGAATCCGGCGAACTTCGTCACGGCGCCACGATAATCCTCAGGATGGACACGCCTGACAGCTACATCGACGCGCTCGACGAGCCGCACCGGAGCAACATCCGGGCGCTGCACGAGCTGATCCGGGAGACGGTGCCCGAACTGGCGCCGACGACGGCGTTTGGGATGCTCGGCTACGGCTGCCGAAGGCCTCGATCGGCAAGAGCTGCATCCGCTTCCAGCGGCTGGCCGACCTCGACACCGGCGTGCTGGCCGAGATCTTCCGTCTGGCACGGGAGAACCCGCCCGGCGAGCTGCACCGGGCGGGTTCCCCGCCGGGCTAGGAGTTCATCGCGGTGATGAGTTCCCCGTCGGCCGTGTCGCCGGAGAGTTCCCAGAAGAACGCGCCGCCGAGGCCCTGGCTCTTGGCGTAGCTCATCTTCCCCGTGATGGTCGCCGGGGTGTCGTAGCTCCACCACTCCGAGCCGCACTTGGCGTACGCGGTGCCCGCGATCGTGCCGGTCGACGGGCAGCGCGTCTTGAGGATCTTGTAGTCGTCGATGCCCTGCTCGTACTTGCCCGGCGCCGGGCCGGTCGCGGTGCCGCCCGGGGTGGCCTGCGTGACGCCGGTCCAGCCGCGACCGTAGAACCCGATCCCCAGCAACAGCTTGCTCGCCGGCACGCCCTTCGACTTGAGCTTCTGGATCGCCGCGTCGGAGTAGAAACCCGCGGCCGGGATGCCGTCGTAGGAGGTGAGCGGCGAGTGCGGCGCGGTCGGGCCGGCCGGGCTGAAGCCGCCGAAGTAGTCGTAGGTCATCACGTTGTACCAGTCGACGTAGCGCGCCGCGCCGCCGTAGTCCGCCGCGTCGATCTTGCCGCCGGACGAGCCGTCCGCGGTGATCGCGGCGGTCACCAGCTCGCCGCCGAACTTCGACCGCAGCGCCGACATCAGGTTCGTGAACGCGCCCGCGCCGCTGGTGTCACAGGTGGCGCCGCACGCGTTCGGGTACTCCCAGTCGATGTCGATGCCGTCGAACACGCCGGCCCAGCGCGGGTCGTGGACCAGGTTGTAGCAGGACTCGGCGAACGCGGCCGGGTTCTGCGCGGCCTGGCCGAACCCGCCGGACCAGTTCCAGCCGCCGAAGGACCACAGCACCTTCAGGTTCGGGTACATCTGCTTGAGCTTGCGCAGCTGCCCGAAGTTGCCGCGCAGCGCGCCGGCGTCCCATGTGTCGGCGACGCCGTCCACGCTGTTCGCGGCGGTGTAGGCCATGTCGTAGGCGGCGTAGCTGTCGCCGACGGTGCACTGCCCGTTCGTGACGTTGCCGAACGAGTAGTTGATGTGGGTCAGCTTGGCCGCCGACCCGCTGGTGTGGATGTTCTTGACGTAGTACGCCCGGTCGTAGACGCCCCACTCGGCGAAATAGCCGAGCAGTTTGCCGACGGGCGCCGCGGTCGCCGCGGGCGGCGCGGCGGTGACCGTCATGAGGAGCGCGGCGAACAAGCCGCCGAACGCGAGAGCGAGTCTGCGCATGATGCCTCCCTGGGGGCCGAAGGGGACATCCGCACGGTAAGAGGACTGGACCACTCGGACAATGGTTCAGACCAATCTGTACGACGAAAGTAGGGGCGCAACGGCGGTCCCGTCGCACCCCTAGCAATCTCAGCCGAAGAAGACCTCGGCCTCCTCGTAGCGCTCCGGCGGCACGGTCTTCAGCTCCGCGGTCGCCTCCGCGAGCTTGACCCGGACGATATCGGTGCCGCGCAGCGCGACCATCGTGCCGAAGTCGCCGTCCGCTACCGCGTCCACGGCGTGCAGGCCGAAGCGGGTCGCGAGCACCCGGTCGTAAGCCGTCGGCGTGCCGCCGCGCTGGGTGTGCCCGAGCACGACCGCGCGCGACTCCTTACCGGTGCGCTCCGCGATCTCGTCGGCCAGCCAGGTGCCGACCCCGCCGAGCTGGACGTGGCCGAACGCGTCCTTCTCCCCGGTCCGGAGCACCTCGGCGCCGCCCTCCGGCACCGCGCCCTCGGCGACCACGATGATCGGCGCGTACATCTTCTCGAAGCGGCGCTCGACCCACTCCACGACCTGCTCGACGGAGAACGGCCGCTCCGGGACCAGGATGACGTTGGCGCCACCGGCCAGGCCGGCGTGCAGTGCGATCCAGCCCGCGTGACGGCCCATGACCTCGACGACCATCGCGCGGTAGTGCGACTCGGCGGTGGTGCGCAGCCGGTCGATCGCCTCGGTGGCGATGTGCACCGCGGTGTCGAAGCCGAACGTGTAGTCGGTGGCCGCGAGGTCGTTGTCGATCGTCTTGGGCACGCCGACCACGCCGATGCCGTCGTCGGTGAGCTTCTTCGCGACGCCGAGGGTGTCCTCGCCGCCGATCGCGATGAGCGCGTCGACGCCCTGGTCGGCGAGGACGGCGCGGATCTTCTCGACGCCACCCTCCTCCTTGTACGGGTTGGTCCGCGAGGAGCCGAGGATGGTGCCGCCGCGGATCAGGATCTCCTCGACGTCGTCGAGACCGAGCGGACGGCTGTCCCCGGTCAGCGGGCCGCGCCAGCCGGAGCGGAAGCCGACGATCTCCCACCCATGCGCCTCGATGCCCTTTCGGACCACCGCGCGGATGACCGCGTTGAGCCCGGGGCAGTCGCCGCCACCGGTCAGCACGCCGACACGCATCTGATCAGACCTCCGAAAAGTTGTGCTGGTCACACCTGGCGACCGCCAGAGTAGCGGTAGTCACCCTTGATCGGTAAAGCGGCAGGAGGGCCTGCTAGGGTGTCGGACGTGCAGCGCTATTTCTGGTTTAGCGGGCCGGCCCTGGGTGGGCCAGCCGGCGGCCTTGCTGCGCGCTGACCTTCCACCCTGGAGCCGGATGATCGACCGGCTCGTCAGGGACTCGCGCGGGCCGGTCACCGAAAGGAACCCCCGCACATGTCTCTCAGCGCAGGCCCCGCGGAAATTTCCGAAGGCCTCGACAACCAGCGCACCCTCGGCGTCAGCCCGCTGATCTCCCCCGCCCTGCTGCGGCAGGAGCTGCCGGTGGACGCGGCGATCGCCAAGACCGTCGCGCATGGCCGGTCGTCGGCCGTCGACATCCTCCACGGCGACGACGACCGCCTCATCGTGGTCGTCGGCCCCTGCTCGGTGCACGACCCCGCGGCCGCCCTCGACTACGCCCACCGGCTGGCCGAGCACGCCGCCGGTGTGCGCGACGAACTGCACGTGATCATGCGGGTGTACTTCGAGAAGCCACGCACCACGCTGGGCTGGAAGGGCCTCATCAACGACCCGGACCTGGACGGCAGCTACGCCGTCAACAAGGGCCTGCGGATGGCGCGCAAGCTGCTGCTGGACATCTCCGCACTGGGGCTGCCGGTCGGGTGCGAGTTCCTGGACCCGATCACGCCGCAGTTCATCGCCGACACCGTGAGCTGGGGATCCATCGGCGCGCGGACCGCGGCCAGCCAGGTGCACCGCCAGCTGTGCAGCGCGCTGTCCATGCCGGTGGGGATCAAGAACTCCACTGAGGGCGATGTGCAGGTGGCGGTGGACGCGACCCGCGCGGCGGCGGCGAGCCACGTGTTCGCGGGCATCAACAACGACGGCCTGGCGGCGCTGTTCACCACGGCGGGCAACCCGGACTGCCACGTCATCCTGCGCGGCGGTTCCGCAGGCCCGAACTACGACGCGGCGACGGTGGCCGACACGCTCGCGCGGCAGGCCAAGGCCGGGCTGCCGGAGCGGGTGATCATCGACGCGAGCCACGGCAACAGCGGCAAGGACCACGTCCGCCAGGGCGTGGTGGCCGGGGAGATCGCGGACCGGATCGCCGCCGGCGAGCGCGGGATCGCCGGGATCATGCTGGAGAGCTTCCTCGAGGCCGGGCGGCAGGACCTGGTGCTGGGGCACGCGGGCGAGCTGACCTACGGGCAGTCGATCACCGATGCGTGCCTGGACTGGCGCAGCACGGGTGAGCTGCTGGACCGCCTCTCGGAGGCGGTGGCCGCTCGGCGGTGAGGGGGCGCTACGCGGGTTTCTCGATCGCCGGCTCCGCTTCGCTACGCCCCGATTGAGCCCTCCCGAACCCGATCTTTCAGTGTTCGGTTGCCGAGGAGTCGCGTCAAGGCGGGAAAGCGTGCCTTGACCCGACTGCTCGGCAACTGATTCGGCTGGGGATCGGGTTGCGGGAGTGGGGTGGTTGGGGGGTGGCTGGCCTGCGTTGCTGGGTTCCTGTCGGCCTGGTTAGGCCGGGTAGCCCTTGCGGCGGCGTACCTCGTCGATGATGCGCCAGCGCTCCAGGTTGAAGCGCGCGTCGGCGAGGGCGTCGTGCGCGTTCGGCGGCGGCAGGGGCAGCTTGGGCTTGCCCACGTCCTCCCACCGCTGCCGCAGGTCGCGCGTGAACCGGGGCAGCTGGCGCGGCAGCTCGGGCATCGTGCCCCACAGCTGGGCCAGCGCGACGTGGTCGTAGGCCGCGTACCAGGCCCACAGCTCGATCCCGCCCGGCGGCCGGCCGAAGAACTCCAGCAGGTCGGCCCGGATCTGGGCCCGGCTCCGCCACGCCTTGTCCGCGGGCGAGGGCAGCTTCGGCAGGACGTTCTCGCGCACCCACGGGCCGGCCTTGGCGGGGTCGAAGTCGGTGGAGACCGCGTAGAACTCGCGTCCCCGTTCATCCACGACACCGATCGACACCAGGTCGATCGTCACGCCGTCCTCGATGAATTCGGTGTCGTAGAAGAAACGCACCGTGGCACCCTAAGCACTGCGGCGCGAAGCGCCTCGACCAGGGGGTGGTGGCCGGGCGATTGGTGGGCGGCTCAGCCGGCCTTGGTCTCCGGTACCCGGTCGGCGTCGGGCAGGCCACTCTGTGCAGGCACCACCGCGCGCACCCCTGCGGCCTCGGCGGCCATCAGTTCCTTGGCCTTCGCCGCGTAGATGTCGACGTACTCCTGGCCGGAGAGCTCCATCAGGGCGTACATGATCTCGTCGGTGATGGACCGCTCGACGAACCGGTCGCCGGACAGGCCCGCGTACCGCGAGAAGTCCAGCGGCTTGCCGAACCGGATCTCCAACCGCCGCGGGATCCACATCTTCGAGCCGATCGGGTTGACCTTGTCGGTGCCGATCATGGCGACGGGGACGACCGGCACACCGGCCTCCAGCGCGACGCGGGCGACACCCGTCTTGCCCTTGTACAGGCGGCCGTCCGGGGAGCGGGTGCCCTCCGGGTAGATGCCGAGCAGGTTGCCCTCACGCAGCAGCCGGATCGCGGTGTCCAGCGCGGCCTGCGCGGCCGAGCCGCCGGAACGGTCGATCGGGATCTGGCCCGCGCCGGTGAAGAACCACTTCTTGAGGGTGCCCTTGACGCCCTTCTCGGTGAAGTACTCCTGCTTCGCCGGGAAGGTGACGCGGCGCTTGACGCGCAGCGGCATGAAGAACGAGTCGGCGACCGCGAGGTGGTTGCTGGCGAGGATGGCGCCACCGGTCTCCGGGACGTTCTCCACCCCGGTCACCTTCGTGGGCCACAGGAGCCGGAGCAACGGCCCGAGCAGCACGTACTTCAGCAACCGGTAAACCACCGGAACGCCCTCCAACCTGCCCGAACAGCCTGCCTGATCCAGAGTAGGAAACGCCGTCCAACCGCACAACGGCCGCACCCGCAGTGGGCGGGAGGTCACAGCCCGGGGACGTCGTGCGACGGGCGGTCCCGGAGCGGCCCGGGGCATGCGACGATGGGTCCGCGTTGGAGGAGAAGGGCGGATGCCATGCCTGTGCTCGCCGGTGCGGAACCGTTCGCGCACACCGGTTCGGCCGAGGTCGGGGTGCTGCTGTGCCACGGTTTCACCGGCACGCCACAGAGCCTGCGGGGCTGGGCCGAGCACCTCGCCGCGCGGGACTTCACCGTGCGGCTGCCCCGCCTGCCGGGACACGGCACGACGTGGCAGGAGATGAACAAGACCGGCTGGCCCGAGTGGTATGGCACGGTCGAGCGCGAGTTCCTGGAGCTGCGGGAACGGTGCCAGTCGGTGTTCGTGTTCGGCCAGTCGATGGGCGGCACGCTCGCGCTGCGGCTGGCGCGGCAGCACGGGGGCGCGGTCGCCGGGCTGGTGCTGGTCAACCCGTCCGTCACGCGGCTGAGCTGGGACACCAAGCTGCTGCCCGTGTTGTCCCGGGTGGTGCCGTGGTCGCGGGGCGTCGCGAACGACATCGCCAAGCCCGGCGTCACCGAGCTGGCCTACGACCGGGTGCCGGTGCGGGCGGCGGCGAGCCTGGCGCGGCTGTGGAAGCTCGTGCGGGCCGACCTGCCGTTGGTGACGCAACCGCTGCTCCTGATGCACTCGCTCGTTGACCACGTCGTGGAACCCGAGAACGCGCGCATCGTGCTGGACAACGTGCGCAGCCGGGACGTGACGGAAGTGGTGCTGGAGAAGAGTTTCCACGTCGCGACCCTGGACCACGACGCGCCGCTCATCTTCCGGCGTAGTGTCGAATTCGTGGAAGCGGTCCGTGACCCGGGGCAGGTGGGGGCCCGATGAACTCACGCGTACCCGACCCCGAGGACGTCGACGCCACCTTCGCGGCGATCGTCGCGGACCTGCGGGCCGAGGGGGTCGGTCTGATCGACGACGTCGAGGCCGAACGGGCGCCCGCGCGGCCCGAACGGGCCGAGCCGGAGGAGCCCGCCGAACCGGAGAAACCGGCCGCCGAAGCGAGCTGGCGCGGTGGCGGCACCCCCTGGGAGGACACCGTGCTGGGCGACGACCCGGCCGGATCCGGGGACGACGAGCACTACGTGCCGCCGGAGCCGCCACCGCTGCCGCGGCCGGGCAAGGGCGCGTTCGTCGTGCTGCTGTTCTTCGTCGTCGGGCTGCTGTTGCTGATCATGCCCGGCGTGATCGGCGTGAGCACCACCGTCGCGACCCCGCTCGGGATCCTGGCGCTGGCCATCGCGATCGCGTTGCTGCTGCTGCGCGTCAAGCAGGGCCCGCCGGACGGCGACGGGGCGCAGGTGTGACGCGGGTCGTCGTAGCGCCGGACAAGTTCAAGGGCACGCTGGCCGCCGACGCGGTGGCCGCCGCGATCGCGGCCGGGCTGCGGCGCGGGCGGGCCGGGGTCGAGGTGCTGGAATGCCCGATCGCCGACGGCGGCGACGGCACCGTGGCCGCCGCGGTGGCCGCGGGCTTCGCGTTCGTGCCGGCGCGGGCCAGCGGACCGGTCGGCGAGCCGGTCGACACGGGCTACGCGCGCCGGGGCGACACAGCGGTGATCGAGCTGGCGGCGGTGTCCGGGCTGGCGTTGCTGGACGAGCTGGCGCCGCTGACCGCGACGACACTCGGGGTCGGCGAGCTGATGCGAGCCGCGCTGGACGCCGGTGCCTCCCGGCTCGTGCTGGGACTGGGCGGAAGTTCGAGCACCGACGGCGGCACCGGGCTGTTGCGGGCGCTCGGCGCGCGGCTGCTGGACGCCGACGGTGCGGAGCTGCCGCCGGGTGGGGCCGCGTTGCGGCGTCTGGCGCGGGTGGACCTGGACGGGCTGGACCCGCGGCTGCGCGAGGTCGAACTGCTGGTGGCGAGCGACGTGGACAACCCGCTGCTGGGCCCGCACGGCGCGGCGGCGGTGTACGGGCCGCAGAAGGGCGCTTCGGCGGAGGACGTCGAGCTGCTGGAGTCGGCGCTGCGGCAGTTGGCCGAGGTCGTGCGGGGGTCCGGGGTCGACGTGGCGAACGTGCCGGGCGCGGGCGCGGCCGGTGGGACGGGCTACGCGCTGGCGATGCTCGGGGCGTCGTTCCGGCCGGGCATCGACGTGGTGCTGGAGCTGACCGGGCTGACCGAGAAGCTGCCTGGCGCGGACCTGCTGATCACCGGCGAGGGCTCCCTGGACGAGCAGACGCTGCGCGGCAAGGGCCCGGCGGGCATCGCCGCGGCGGCCGCTGAGCGCGGGATCCCGGTGGTGGCGCTAGCCGGGCGCAACACGCTCTCACCGGACACCCTCCGGTCAGCGGGCTTCACCGCGGCCTACGGACTCACGGCCATCGAACCGGACGTGCAGCGCTGCCTGACCGAACCGGGGCCCCTGCTGGAGCGGCTCGCCGAACGGGTGGCGCGGGAGTACCTCTAGCTTCTGTTTCATAAGCGGCGGAAGCCGCTTGCAGTGGGCCGTCAACCGGCACCGCCGCGGGTTCTGAGGTGGTTCCTGGCGAGGACAGCGCCGACGTGGTGAATTGGCATTCATGAGGAGGCGATCCAACAGCCAGGGGCCGCCTCAGGTTCCGCTACCCGCACCGGCCCGCAAGTCGCCTCCAACCAGGTCTCAGCCGCCGAACATCGTGCGCCACTCGTCGAGGTTGCGGGGGCGGTAGACGAAGTTGTTCTCCTTCACCGACGACAGCGACGCGGACGGCGCGGCCGAGTACTGGTGCCCGGGGTAGACCACCGGGTCGCCCGGCAGGTCCGCCAGCCACCGGAGGCTGTGGTACATCGCCTCGGCGTCGCCGCCGGGGAAGTCCGTCCGGCCGCAGCCCTCCAGGAACAGGGTGTCCCCGGCGACGAGCCGGCCGTCGACCAGGAAACACTGGCTGCCGGGGGTGTGGCCGGGCGTGTGCAGCAGCCGGATCGACACCGCGCCGACCTCCACGACGTCGTCGTGGTCGTGCCCGGTCAGGTCCGTCGCCGACACGCCGGTGACCCGCTGGACCCACTCCGTCTCGTTGCGGTTCACGTGCACCGGCACAGACTCGCGCGCCAGCAGCTCGGGCAGCCCGGCCAGCGTGAAGCCCATCATGCTGCCGCCGACGTGGTCGGGGTGGTGGTGCGTGGCCAGCACCCCGGTCAAGCGCATGTCGTCGGCGGCCAGCACGTCCAGCAGGTCCCCCACCGCGTACGCCGGGTCGACGACCACCGCCTCCCTGGTCTCCCGGTCGCCGATCAGGTAGGCGAAGTTGACCATCTGGGTGGCCACCGGGTCGCCCACCGCGAAGTCGCGGCCGGACAGCAGCTGGCGGAAGTACAAGCGGTCGGACATGCCCCGAAGACTAGAACTTCGTCTTCGGCCGCTCCTGCTTCACCCCATCCAGGTACACGTCGACCTTCTCGTCGTAGAAGGCGACCAGCCCCTGCACCTTCTGGCTCTCCGGCAGCGGGGACCGGTAGTACCAGACCACGTCGGAGTGCAACCGGTCGCCGACGCGGACCGAGTAGTACGAGGCCTCGCCCTTGTACGGGCACCGGGTGATCGTGTCGCTGGGTTCCAGCAGGTCGAGCCGGACGTCGGTCTTAGGCAAGTAGTACCGCGTGGGCAGACCGGTCTCAAACAGCAGCCGCGGGCTGCGGGACTCGGCCACGGTCACGCCGTCGATCTCGATGCGCACGTGCCGCGAGCTGGCGAGGATGTCGACGCGCGTCCGCGGGTCGCGGGGGTGCACGAAGATCTCCTCGTCCTCCTCGAACCACGAGTCCATGGCGGCGAAGTCGAGCCGCACGTGCCCCTTCAGCGCCTCCAACGGCGAGTCCTGGTAGCCCAGCGCCGCGCCGGCCGCCTCGCGGTCGCCCACCCGCACGGTGAACACGTCGGCGTCGCCACGGCTCGGCGAGTGCGCCGTCTCCCCCGTGGCGACCAGGTACTCGCTGCGCACGTCCTCGCGCGGGACGTAGTAGACCGGGTAGTACGGGACCTCCCACACCATGAGCGGGTGCAGCGTGTCGGCGACGACCTGGCCGCCGAAGACCGCCCGTACCCGCTTGGCGCCCGGCTCGATCCGGACCCGGCCACGACCATCGGTTGTCATACCGGTCGCAACCACGCCGGGCGCGGGCTTATTTCCGGTGCCGGGCCAGCAGGTCGCGCGCCATTTCCCGGGCCCGCACCGCGGCGTCGGCGTCACCTTCGGCGGCGGAGACGATCGCGCCCTTCATCAGCAGGTGCCAGGAGCGGGCGAGGTCCTCGGGCTCGGCCAGCCCTGCCTCCCGCGCCAGGCCGGCCACGATGCCGCGGAGGGTGTCCAGGTGCCGGATGCAGGCCTGGCCGAGCGGGTGGTCGGCGCCCATTTCGAGCAGGACGTTGACGAACGCGCACGCGTCGAAGTCCGCCGGCGAGCGGAACCAGTCGTCGAGCACGTCGAAGATCGCGAGCAGCTTGCCCTCCGGCGTCGCGCCGCGGGCGCGGGCCTGCCGTTCGATCAGCCCGACGGTCCACAGCTGTTCGCGCCGGTCGAGGAAGGCCAGCACGAGGTCGTCCTTCGACGGGAAGTGCCGGTACAGCGTCGCCTTGGCGACCTGCGAGCGTGCGATGACCTCGTCCACACCCACCGCGCGGATGCCGCGGCGCGAGAAGAGCTGGTAAGCGGTCTCCAGGATCCGCTCACGGGCACCGGCTGGCAGGGTGGTGGTCATGGCGCGCCGATGATAACCCGGCAAAACCGCGTTCGGTACCGTCCGGACAGACCGGTCTGATCGGCCGTTTGCGGGGGTGGACCGGGGGTAACCGGCGACCATGACCACGCCCGACCCCGACCGACTCCACGCCCTGCTGTCCGAAGTGGACTTCCCTTGCGGCCGGGCCGAGCTGATCCGGCAGGCGACCGCGCACGGCGCGGACGACAGCACGCTCGGGCACCTGGGCGCGATCCCGGACTCCACCTACCCGGACCTCGAGGCCGTCACCAGCGCCTGTGCCCGGATCACCTGACGGCGATGCGACTGCGCAAGAGCAAGCTCTCCGAACCCGGGATCCGGCGGCAGCGCAGCGGCCGTGGCTTCCGGTATTTCACCCCCGAGGGGGAGCCGCTGCGCGACGAGGGAACCCTGCAGCGGATCAAGAGCCTCGCCGTGCCGCCCGCGTGGCGCGACGTGTGGATCTGCCCTCACCCGAACGGCCACATCCAGGCGGTGGGCACCGACGACGCGGGCCGCCGCCAGTACCGCTACCACGACCGCTGGCGCCGGGCGCGGGACGAGGAGAAGCACGAGCGCGTCGTCGAACTGGCGAAACGGCTGCCGAAGTGGCGGCAGCGGATCGCCGAGGACCTGACCCGGCCGGGCCTTGGCTGCGAGCGCGTGCTGGCCGCCGCGCTGCGGATGATCGACCGCGGCGTGTTCCGGGTCGGCAGCGAGGAGTACGCCGAGAACCACGGCACCTACGGGGCGGCGACGCTGCTGCGTGAGCATGTCACCGTGAAGCGGGACGAACTGAGGTTCAGCTACCCCGCCAAGGGCGGGATCGAACGGAACATCACGCTGACCGACCCCGACCTGGCCGCGACGGTCAAGGCGCTGCGCAGGTCGCGCACCGGCAGCGACCGGCTGTTCGTCTACCGCACACCCAACGGGTGGCACGAGGTCCACGCCGACGAGATCAACGAGCACTTCAAGGAAATGGTCGGTGACGAGTTCACCGTCAAGGACCTGCGGACGTGGAACGCGACCGTCCTCGCGGCCACCGCGTTCGCCGCCGCCGACGAGGTGAAGTCCCAGCGCGGACTGAAACGCACGCAGGCCGCGGTGATGCGCCAGGTTTCCGAGGAACTGGGCAACACCCCCGCGGTGTGCCGGAAGTCCTATGTAGACCCGAGGATCGTCGAGGCGCACGCGATCGGCAAGACCATCGCCTCCGCCGTGCGCCGGATCGGCGGCGTCCGCGGTGACGAGGACCGCGAGGTGCTGGAGCGGGCCGTCATCCGTCTCCTGCGCGGAGTTTGACTTCTCCTGCCGGTGGTACCTGCAACAGGTGAAGCTGCTGAGACTTCCCGGGGTGTACCGGCCGCAGGCGGACACCTGGCTGCTGATGCGCGCGATGCGGGAAGCGCGCCTGCCGGCGGGCGCGCGGGTTCTCGAGGTGTGCACGGGCACCGGCGCGCTGGCGATCGCCGCGGTCCGCAATGGAGCGGCGAGCGTGACCGCCGTAGACCGGTACCTGCCCGCCGTGCTGAGCGCGCGGTTCAACACGCGGGTGCGCCGCCTGCCCGTGGCGGTCCGGCACGGCGACCTCGCGCAGGCCATCGACGGCGCGCCGTTCGACGTGGTGCTGGCCAACCCGCCCTACGTGCCGTGCGAGTCCGACGCGGATCCGGACGGTGCCGCGCTGGCCTGGGACGCGGGTGCGGACGGGCGCAAGCACCTGGACTGCCTGTGCGACCGGGCCTACGACCTGCTCACCCCCGGCGGGACGATGCTGGTGGTGCATTCGTCGCTCTGCGGGATCCGCCAGACGGTGGAAACGCTGCGGGACAACGGCTTGAAGACCTCCGTGGTGGCGCGGACGATCGAGCCGTTCGGCCCGGTGCTGCGCGGCAGGGCCGACTTCCTGGAACGCGCCGGGCTCATCGCACCCGGCCAGCGACACGAGGAACTGGTGGTGATCCGTGCCGACCGGACGGAACGCTGAACCCCGCAAGGTGACGCTCGTCGACGGCGGGCCGGTGCTCGTGGAGGGGCCCGTCGAGCTGGAGATGCCCGACGGCACGGTCGCGCGCTCCGACCGGTTCGTGGTGGCGTTGTGCGCGTGCCGCCGCAGCAAGCGGTACCCCTTCTGCGACACGAGCCATCGCAAGCGGGTGCGGAACTGACGTGGAGCGGCGGATCGGGTCCGCCGCTCCTCCGCTGTCTACAAGGGTTTGCGCAGCGCGCTGCGGCCCTGTTGCCAGGCGCCCAGCACGTGGTGGGCGAAGCGCTGCTCCACCAGGTCGGTGGCCTGGATGCCGAACACGATGTCGCCCGCCAGTTCCGGTTCCGTCGCCAGCAGTCCGCCGAGGACATCCCGGCGCATGACCTGCTCGTGGACCGCGTCGGCCTCGATGTGCTCGGTGTAGAAGTACCGGCAGCGTTGGTCGGCGTCGAGGCGCCGCAATGCCTTCTCCATGCGCTGGGCGCTGGGCGCGGTGGTGATCTCGGCGGCGGCGAAGTGCCCGGCCAGCGCGGCGCGCAACCGCCGGTGCAGGCCGAACAACGACATCATGTTGACCACCGCGAGCATGCACGCCGGGGCGTGCTCGAGGTAGTGCAGGTACTGCGAGTTCAGCCCGGCGCCGTCGAGCAGGTCGGCGTAGAGCTGGGCGTGCACCTGGTCGGCGCGACCGCCGCCGTACTCGTCGAACTCCACGGCCACCAGCGCCGCCTTCGGCTTGCCGCGCAGCCGCGGGATCACCCACGCGTGCGGGTCGGCCTCCTTGTGGTGGTAGATCGAGCGCAGCGCGAAGTACTCGCGGACCTGGTCCCAGGTGCCGTCGGCGGCGAGGAAGTGCGACAGGCCGGTGCCGTTGACCGGCTCGACGAGCAGCGGCGCGAGCGCCTCCTCGACGTCGTCGCCGCAAGGGGTGTTGGCGCGCAGCGCGGCCAGGAACACCCGCTCCATCGCGGCGCGCAGGCGCAGCAGGTCGGGATCCCACTCCCACTCCGGGGCGACCCCGGTGAACCCCTGGTAGTGCAGTTCGTAGCAGACGTGCAGGGCGAGCTGCAGGTCGTCGCCGAACGGGTCGGCGTCCGCGGTCTCCGGCAGCTCCGGGAAGTCCCCGCGCTCGTCGCGGCCGAGTGCCTCGATCACGGCCTCGGACAGCGGTCCCCTGGCCGCCGGGAGGGCAGCCGAAAGCGTCATGGCGGTCGTCACGACGCACGGTTACCCCTGCCCGGCGGCTGTCAACCCTGGTTGGTGAGGGTGGCGAGCAGGGCGGGCAGGCCGCCCGCGACGGCCTTGCGCTGGCGCCGGGCCCCGCTGCCCTCGTGGCGCAGGCGTTCCAGGACGATCGCCACCAGGTCCCGGTCCCCTGTCTCGTCCAGGGCGGGTGCGACGAACCCGGCGAGCTCCTTGACCAGTTCCCAGGCCGGCACCCGGCGGGCCTGCAACGGGTGCACCCCCTCGCCGTCGATGCCGTCCCTGGCGGCGGCCCACAGCGCGGCCGCGCCGACCTGCTCGGACATCTCGGGCGGCGCGGTGTCCGCGGCCAGCGCGCGCCGCACCAGGGCACGGGACAGCACGGCCTGCAACACCGCCTCGTCCACAGTGGATGCGGCGTCGGCGACGCGGAACTCCAGCGTCGGAAACGCTGTGGACGGCCGGACGAGCCAGAACGACATCGACTCGTCGACGAGCGCGCCGCAGTCCACCAGCCGCCGCACCTCGGCGCGGTAGGCCGCGAGGTCGGGGAAGTACGGCGGGATCCCGGCGCCGGGGAACCGGGACTGCTGCACCATGCGCCAGCTGCCGTAGCCGGTGTCGCGCCCGTGGTCGAACGGCGAGTTCACCGACAGCGCCAGCAGCGTCGGCAGCCACGGGCGCAGGTGGTTCATCACCGCGACCGCGGTCTCCGGGTCCGGCACGCCGACGTGGACGTGGCAGCCGCACGCCTCGTAGTCGGCGACCATGCCGCGGTAGATCCGGTCGATGTCCCCGAACCGGCCATCCTGGTTGTCCGATGTGGATGGTCCGGACAGGACTGGGGTGCCGCAGGAGGCGACGACCGCGCCGTGCAGGCGGGCCGTGTCGGTGAGGGCCTTGCGGCTCCGGACGAGCTGTTCGCGCAGCTGCCGTGCGCCGGTGCACACGCCGGTCGCGGCCTCCACCTGGGTGGCGCGCAGCTCGCGGTGCAGTCTGGCCCCGGGCGGCAGCGGCGGGTCCGCGGCCAGGATCCCGGCCGCCCGCGGCAGGGTCGCGCCGGTGGCGGGGTCGAGGAGCAGGAACTCCTCCTCGACGCCGAGGGTCAGGCCGGCGGCAGCGGGCGGGTCGCCGGGCCCTGGATCACCGAGCCGTCCGTGGCGAATCGCGATCCGTGGCATGCGCAGTCCCAGGTCTTCTCGGCGTTGTTGAACGCGACGACGCAACCGAGGTGGGTGCAGCGGGCGCTGACCTCCCGGAGCTGCCCGTCCTCGCCGCGGTAGGAGGCGACGACGTCCGCGCCGCGGCGCGACACCTTGGCGGTTCCGGGGGCGAGGTCGCCGGCGGTCGAGGTCAGGGCGCGGGTGTAGCCGGCCACGTACTGCTTGCCGACCTTGGCCCCGTCCTCGGCGAGGGTGACCGAGGACTTCAGGTCGAAGCGGTTCGGGTCGTAGAGGTTCGCGGCGGGGTGGTCGCCGCCGGTGATCAGCTCGGTCAGGACGAGGCCGGCGGAGGTGCCGCCGGTCATGCCCCACTGCCCGAATCCGGTCGCCACCCACACGTGGTGGGTGGCCGGGTGGTAACGGCCGATGTAGGGCACGTGGTCGAGGGTGGTCATGTCGTGCGCGGACCACCGGTGGGTGGCCTTGGTGACGCCGAAAGTGGTGGCGGCCTCGGCGAGACGCCGGTAGCGGGCCTCGACGTCGACCGGCTCGCCCGTGCGGTAGTGCTCGCCGCCGACGATGATGTAGTGGCGGTCGCCCTCGGTGTGGCCGCGGATGGACCGGTGGGTCACCGCGTCCAGGTACATGCCGGGCGGCGCCTCCCCGACGCCTGCGACGACCAGGTCACGGGTGATGTCGAGGCGCGCCCAGTACAGGCCGCGGTCGAAGATCGGGTAGTGGGTGGCCACGACGACGTCCCGGGCCTTGATCCGGCCGCGATCGGTGTGCACGATCGGCGAGGGCCGTTCGTCTAGCTTGCGGGCCCGGACCCGCTCGATGACGCGCCCACCGAGCCGCTCGATGTGGTCGGCGAGGCCGAGCAGCCAGTGACGCGGGTGGAACTGGGCCTGGTCGACGAACCGGACGGCGCCGACGGTGGTGATCGGCAGGTCGACGTGCTCGACGAGGTCCGCCGGGAGCCCGGCCTCGGCGGCGGCGTCGGCCTCCTGCTGGAGATTGCCGAGCTGGGAGCTGTCGGTGGAGTAGACGAAGCTGTCCCGCCTGCGGAAGCCGCACTCGATGCCCAGTTCGGACGACGTGCGGGCCACCCACTCGATCGCCTCCAACTGGGCGCGCCCGTACCTCGTGGCCGCGGGCTTGCCCTTGCGGGAGGTGAGGGTGGCGTACTTGAGGGCGTGCTGGGCGGACAGCTTCGCGGTGGTGTGACCGGAGACGCCTGAGGCGACCTGGGCCGCCTCCAGGACCACGACCGACTTGCCGGCACGAGCGAGCCCGTAGGCGGTGGTGAGACCCGCGATACCGGCCCCGATGACGACGACGTCCGCCTCGGCGGGCAGATCCCGCCCAGCCCGGCCCGGCGCCGGCGCGGTGTCCACCCACAGGGAACGCGGTTCAGGCAGCTCGATGCTCACGGCCCAGATTGCCCCAGGTGAGGGCGCGTGAAACGCGCCCTGATCCCGCCCCAAGGTAGCTGGGTGGTCATCCCGGAGCCTGCCCGTCCGGCGAGGACTATCTTTTGATCTTTAAAAGCCGCGCTGTCGCGCGGAAAGCGCCTCACGGCGCTGGAACGGCTGCGGATCGGGGGCGGGGGAGGTCTGGTTGGGGTAGTCGCTTGCTTTCGTTGCCGGGCGGCGATTGGTGCGCTACTTGGCGATGGTGCGCCAAGCCTCGCTTCGTTTTCCGGCCTCGTAAACCGAATCCAGGCGCTTCGCGGTCACGCCGCCCAGGCCGTTCGCCAGGCTGGCCGCCAGCACGTCCGCCCCACCGCCGTCATAGGACTCGGGCGTTCGCCAGTACTCGCCGGCGAGCTTTAGCTTCCGCAGCCTCGCCCGGCGCTTCCGGTACGGCTGGTCCAGCAGTGACTTCCCGTCCACGTGCAGCGCGTCGAACGGCAGGAACAGCACCGGGGAGCGTTCGGCCAGTCGTTTCACCGATCGGGGCTCGGCCGTCACCCTCGTCTTGAGCGCCTTCCGGCTGGGCCTGCCCTCCTCCAGCACGATCAGCTCGCCGTCCAGCAGGACCTCCGTCGCCCCCAGCGACTCGCCCAGCGTGCGCAACTCCGGGTACAACACGGTGACGTCCTCGCCCGTCCGGTCACGCACCGTGACCCTGCCGCCCTCCACCCTGACCTGCACCCGCTCCCCCTGCCAGCGGAACTCGTACGCCCAGTCGTCCTCGTCCGGCGGCAGCGAATCCGCCCGCGCCTGCATCGGCTTCACGAACTCCGGCAGCTCCTCGCCGCTACCCCTGTCAATCCGCCGCACCAGCCAGTCCCGCGAATCCGCCTTATGACTGTTCACGAACAGGAACCGGCCCCGCACCCGGGAACCGTGCATGTCGACCTCGACCTTGTGGTCGTTCCAGTGCAGCACCTCGTACGTGCCACTGTCCCAGATCATCATCTTCCCGCCGCCGTACTCGCCCTTCGGGATCTCGCCCTCGAAAGTCGCGTACTCCAACGGGTGGTCCTCCGTGTGCACCGCCAGCCGGGGCGGTCCGGGGCGCTGCGGCAGCCCCTTCGGCACCGCCCACGACACCAGGACCCCGTCGCGCTCGAAACGCACGTCCCAGTGCAGCCGTCGGGCGTGGTGCTCCTGGATCACGAACACGTCGTCGTCACCCCGCGGCACCACCCGGTCGGGCATCGGTTCCGGCGTCCGCTTCGGATCGCGTTTCCGCCGATACTCGCTGAGGTCGGGCACGTGGCCGAGGTTACCCCGTCCCCGCCGGTGTTTACCGAATCCCGACAACGGGGATCAACTCCTGGTGAGCGAAACCAACATCTTCGTGCTGGGACTCGACGACGCGAACCTGCGAACCCTGCGACGCGTGCCGGGGGCGGAGAACTACCGCTACCACCAGCTCCTCACGCAGGCGGACGTGCAGGAGGGCGAGATCCCCATCGCCGACCTGATCGACAGAGCCGTGGCCGACCTGAAGGCCTTCGACGGCGAGATCGGCGCCATCGTCGGCTACTGGGACTTCCCGGTGACCACGATGGTCCCGATCCTCGGCCGCCGCTTTGGCCTGCCCACCCCGAACCTCGAAGGCGTGCTCAAGTGCGAGCACAAGTACTGGAGCCGCCTCGAACAGCAGAAGGCCACCGACGCGATCCCCCAGTTCGCGCTGGTCGACCTCGACGGCGACCCGAAACCGCCGGAAGGCCTGTCGTTCCCGATGTGGCTCAAACCAGTCAAGTCGTTCTCCTCCGAACTGGCCTTCCACGTCAAGGACGAGGACGACTTCGCCGATGCCGTCGAGGAAATCCGCGCCGGCATCGGGCGCGTCGGCAAACCGTTCCAGTACATCCTGGACCAGGTGACCGGCATCGACATCCCGCCGGAGATCGCGAACGCCGGGGCGCTCGCCGCGCTCGCCGAAGAGGAGATGACCGGGCAGCAGGCCGCCACCGAGGGCTACGTCCACGACGGCGAGGTCGTCGTCTACGGCGCGCTGGACTCGCTGAACTACCCGGACAGCTCGTCGTTCCTGCGCCACCAGTACCCCTCGCAGCTGCCCGAGCCGGTCGTGGAGAAGATGCTCGACGTCTCCAAGAAGGTCATCGAGCAGATCGGTCTCAACAACTCGACGTTCTCCATCGAGTTCTTCTGCCGCCCGGACACCGGCGACGTCAGGCTGCTGGAGATCAACCCGCGGCACTCGCAGTCGCACGCGGAGATCTTCGAGGACGTCGACGGCGTGCCCGACCACTACAACATGATCGAGCTCGGCCTCGGCCGCCGCCCGAACATGCCACATGACAAGGGCAAGTACAAGATCGCGGCCAAGTGGTACCACCGCCGCTTCGAAGACGGCGTCGTCAAGCGGATCCCCACCGAGGAGGAGGTCCAGCAGCTGCAGCGGGACATCCCGGGCGTCGAGGTGGACATCGTGCCTGCTGAGGGCCAGCGCCTGTCCGAAATGGACGCCCAGGACAGCTACAGCTACGAACTCGCCTTCGTCTACGTCGGCGCCGACAGCGAAGCCGAGCTGCAGGACAAGTACCAGCGCACGATCGACTCGCTGAAGTTCGAGTTCGAGGAGGTTTGATCGGCTATGCGGGAGGTCCGCTCCCTGCCGTACGAGATCACTCAGGAAGAGCACGTCTGGATACCGGTGTCCGACGGCACGAGACTGGCCGCGAAGATCTGGCGGCCGGTGTCGGCCGACGACGAACCGGTCCCCGTGATCCTCGAGTACATCCCGTACCGCAAGCGGGACCTCACCGCGGTCCGCGACTCCGTCCACCACCCGTACCTCGCCGGCCACGGGTACGCCTGCGTGCGCGTGGACCTGCGGGGCTCGGGTGAGTCGGAGGGCGTCCTGACCGACGAGTACCTCGAACAGGAGCAGCGGGACGCCGAGGACGTGCTGGCCTGGATCGCCGACCAGCCGTGGTGCGACGGGCGCACCGGCATGATGGGCATCTCCTGGGGCGGGTTCGCCGCGCTCCAGGTGGCCGCGCGGAAACCGCCCAGCCTGCGCGCGATCGTCATCTCGTCGTTCACCGACGACCGCTACTCCGACGACTTCCACTACATGGGCGGCTGCATGCTGTCGGACAACCTCGGCGAGGCCGGGACGATGTTCGCCTACAGCACCCTGCCGCCCGACCCGGCACTGGTCGGCGAACACTGGCGGGACATGTGGCTGGAACGCGCCGAAGGCGTCGGCCCGTGGGTGGACACCTGGCTGGAACACCAGCGCCGCGACGAGTACTGGTGCCACGCCTCGGTGTGCGAGAACTACAGTGACGTGCAGGTGCCGGTGCTCGCCTCCAGCGGATGGGCGGACGGCTACTCCAACGCCGTGACCCGCCTGCTGGCCAACCTGTCCGTGCCGCGCAAGGGCCTGATCGGCCCGTGGTCGCACAAGTACCCGCACCTCGGCCAGCCCGGACCCGCCATCGGGTACCTGCAGGAGGTCGTGAAGTGGTGGGACCACTGGCTCAAGGACCGCGACAACGGCGCGATGGACGGGCCGATGCTGCTGACCTGGATGCAGGACAGCGTGCCGCCGTCGACGTCCTACGAGGAGCGCCCCGGTCGCTGGGTCGGTGAGCCGCAGTGGCCCTCGCCGCACATCGACTGGCGCACCTACCCGCTGGCGCAGCACCGGATCGCGCGCCCGGACGAGGAGGTGCCGGAGTCCGAACTGCACGTCGAGTCGCCGCTGTCGGTGGGGCAGTTCGCCGGCAAGTGGGCCTCCTACAACGCGCCACCGGACCTGCCCTACGACCAGCGCGAGGAGGACGGCGGCTCGCTGGTGTTCGACGGCGACGAGCTCACCGAAACGTGCGAGGTGCTCGGTGCGCCGAAGGTGCGGCTGGAGCTGTCGGTGGACAAACCGGTCGCGATGGTCGCGGCGCGGTTGTCCGATGTGCACCCCGACGGGCGGGCCACCCGCATCACCTACGGGCTGCTGAACCTGACCCACCGCGACAGCAACCACGACCCGCGGCCGCTGGAGCCGGGCAAGCGTTACCAGGTGGAGCTGGAACTCAACGGTGTCGCGCAGGCCTTCCCGCCCGGACACCGGATCCGGCTCTCACTGTCCACTTCGTACTGGCCGCTGGCGTGGCCCGCCCCGGAGCCCGCGCGGCTCACCGTCCACACCCCGGGCAGCTCCCTGACGCTGCCGGTGCGGCCGATCCGCGAATCGGACGAGGTGACCGGGCCGGTGTTCGGCGAACCCGAGGGGTCGCCGCCGATGACCACGACCGTGCTGCAGCCGGGCGATCAGCGCTGGACGGTGTCCCGTGACCTGGTGGACTACCGGTCGGCGCTGGAAATCGTGAAGGACTCCGGCACGGTGCGCCTGGACGACATCGACCTGGAGATCACCCGGCGCGCCTACGAGCGGTACAGCTCGGTGGCGAACGACTTCGCGTCGGTGCGCGGGGAGACGAAGTGGAGCATGACGTTCGCGCGCGGCGACTGGGAAGCGCGCACCGAGACGCACACCGTGTTGTCGTGCACGCCCGAGGAGTTCGTGCTGCACGCCACGCTGGACGGCTACGAGGGCGCGAACCGGGTGTTCTCCCGCAACTGGCACCGCAGGTTCCCCCGTGACCTGGTCTAGTTTCGCGCAGGAGGAGCAGGGGTAACCGGAACCGGTGATCGGGAAGACGAGCCTGCACGCGAAACTGCTGATCGCCGAGATGCTCCTGACCGGACGCAAACGCACGTTCACCGACGTGGACGCGCTGCACAAGAGCATGGGGCCGCGGCAGCAGCGGGAGAACGCGCTGCCGCCCCCCGCGGTGCGCAAGCAGGTCGACGTCGACCGCACCGAGGTGCACGGGCACCCGGTGGACACGTTGCGCCCGCGGGCGAACGCCACCAGCCGGCACGTCCTGTACTTCCACGGCGGCGCGTACGTGCACCAGATCCAGGGTGACCACTGGAAGTTCTTCGCGCGGCTGATCGCCAGGACCGGCTGCGCGGTCACCGCGCCGCTGTACCCGCTGGCGCCGGGCAGCCACTACGACGACACGCTGTCGATGATCCACGCCACCTACAAGGAGGTGCTGGGCGAGGTCGACCCGCGGGACCAGGTCCTGATGGGTGACTCGGCGGGCGGCGGGTTGTCGCTGGTGCTGGCGCGGGCACTGCGTGACGAGGGCAGGCCGCAGCCCAAGGAGGTCGTGATGCTGTCGCCGTGGCTGGACATCACGATGACCGATCCGGCGCTGCCCGAGTACGACCGGCACGACCCGTACCTGGGCGTCACCGGCCTGCGGGAGGCCGGACGGCTCTACGCCGGCGACCTGGACCCGGCGAACGAGCTGGTCAGCCCCATCAACGGGGACCTGCGCGGGCTGGGCTCGCTGAGCTGCTTCATCGGCACCCGGGACGTGCTGCTGGCCGACGCGCGCAACCTCTACCACAAGGCGAAGGAGCAGGGCGTGCCGCTCGAGTACTGGGAGTACGGCGGCATGTTCCACGCGTGGATGATCGCGAACATCCCGGAGGCGAAGCACTCGCTGGACCGGATCGCGGAGCTGGTGACCCGATGAGCGGCCTGCCGACGGCCTCGGTGGCGGAGACGGCGAAGGTGTTCGCCGGTATCGTCGCGCCCACGCTCGCCGGCGGGGTGATCAAGCGGCGGCCGCGGGTCATGACCCTGCTGGAGAAGATGCAGGCCGACGCCTCCGCGGTGCAGACGCTGCAGAAGCTGCGGGCCCGCCACGGTGATGGCCTGCTGCGCCTGGCCGTGCCCGGCCGGTCGTTCGCGCTGGTGCTCGCCCCCGACGACGTCGGCCGCGTGCTGGCGGACTCCCCGGAGCCGTTCACCCCGGCCAGCCTGGAGAAGAAGAAGGCGCTGTCGCAGTTCCAGCCGCACGGTGTGCTGATCTCCGCGGGGCTGGAGCGCGATCGCCGCCGGGAGTGGACCGAGCGCGCGCTGGAGACGAGCCGCCCCACGCACCACCTGGCGCCGTCGGTGCGGGCGAAGGTCGCCGACGAGTTCGCCGCGCTGGGGCCGGGTCCGCTCGACTGGGACACGTTCGCGCCGGTGTGGTGGCGGATGGTGCGCCGGGTGGTGTTCGGCGACCACGCCCGCGACGACCGGACGACGACGGACCTGCTGGAGCGGTTGCGGTTGTCGGCGAACTGGTCGTACCTGCTGCCGCGCCGGCGTCGGTTGCGGGAGGAGTTCCTCGGCCGGATGCGCGTGCTGCTGGCCCGTGCGCCGGAGGACAGCCTGGCCGGCGGGCTCGCGGCCGACGACGAGGTGGCCAGTCAGATCGGGCACTGGCTGTTCGCGTTCGACGCCGCCGGTATGGTCACCTTCCGCACGCTGGCGCTGCTGGCCACGCATCCCGCCCAGCGGCAGAAGGCGCGGCAGGACCTCGCGTCCGGCGCCGAGCTGGGTTATCTGCGCGCGTGCGTGCTGGACACGGTCCGGTTGTGGCCGACGACGCCGGCGATCCTGCGGGACACGACGAAGGAGCTGGACTGGCACGGCCACCGGGTGCCGGCCGGGACCGGCCTGCTGGTGTTCGCGCCGCTGTTCCACCGGGACGATTCGCGGTTGCCCTACGCGCACAGCTTCGTGCCGGAGATCTGGCTGGACGGGCGGGCTCAGGAGGAGCCGTCGCTGGTGCCGTTCAGCGCGGGGCCGGGTGAGTGCCCGGCGAAGAACCTGGTGCTGTTCACCACCGCGACGGTGCTGGCCACGATGATCGGCGACCGGGACTACACAGTGGACTCCTCCCCCAAGCCCGGGCCCGGCCGCCCGCTGCCCGCGACGTTCGACAACTTCTCGTTGCGCCTGACCGGTCATCCGTGAGGTTAGGTTCCACCCGTACGGGTACCGCAATCGCATGACTGCCGCAAAGAAACCTGATCTGATCGCGTTGATCATCTCCGATCACCGCCACATCGAACGCATCTTCACGGAGCTGGAGGCGGGCACGGGCACCCCCGAGCACCGGCGGGACCTGGCCGACCACGTGATCGCCGAGCTGGTGCGCCACTCGGTCGCCGAGGAGCAGTTCATGTACCCGGCGGCGCGCAAGCACCTGGAGAACGGCGACGAGCTGGCCGACCACGAGCTGGAGGAGCACGCGGAGGCCGAGGAGGTCATGAAGCAGCTGGAGGACGTGCCCGCGACCGACCCCCGGTTCGACGAGCTGATGCGCCGCTTGATGGACGACATCCGGCACCACATCGAGGACGAGGAGAAGGATCTGCTGCCGAAGCTGCAGTCCGCCTGCTCACCGGACGAGCTGCGCGACCTGGGTGACGAAGTGGCGAAGGCGAAGAAGATGGCGCCGACCCGCCCCCACCCGGCCGCGCCGGACCGCCCCCCGATGAACCTGATCCTCGACCCTGGGGCCGGTTTGATCGACAAAATCCGCGACGGCCTGAGCAAGCGCAACACCTGACAACGCACACGAACAGGCCCCTCGCCAGATTGGTGAGGGGCCTTCTTCAAGATTCATATCACGTCAGGCACAGCCCGCAAATCCTTCACCAACGCCGCGAACGCCTCATCCCGATCCGGAGCCCGCAACACCGACGACGGATGCACGGTAGCCAGAACCCGCTCCGGCCGCCCGGAAAACTCCTCCGGCGCGGGCAACAACTCCCCACGATGCGCCGTCACCCGGAACGACGGCCCCATCAGCGACGAGGCCGCGGTCGCCCCCAGCAGGACCACCACGGAAGGCTGCACGGCCTCCAGTTCGGCCACCAACCACGGCCGGCACGCCACGATCTCCCCGCGCGAGGGTTTCTTGTGGATCCGCTGCTTCCCCCGCTCGGCCCGCACGAACTTGAAATGCTTGACCGCGTTGGTCACGTACACCTGCGAGCGGTCGACCCCGGCCTCCTCCAGCGCCCGGTCCAGCAACCGGCCCGCGGGTCCGACGAACGGCTCACCCGCGACGTCTTCGCGGTCCCCCGGCTGCTCGCCGAGCATCATCACCTTCGCCGGCGCGGGCCCGTCCCCGAACACTGTCTGGGTGGCGTCGCGGTACAGGTCGCATCCCTGACAGCCGAGCGCCGCCGAGCGGAGCCGGTCCAGCGATCGGCTGTCAGGCACGAACTCGGCGGCGGTCCGCTGCGTCTTGGTGGCCATCAGCGGCCGGGACGGTCCACGTCACCCCGCCACGCGCCGGTCTCCTGACCGCCGCGCTTCTCGATGAACGCCTTGAAGCGCTCCATGTCGCCGTGCACGCGGCGGTCCAGGATGCCGAGCTTGTCGGCGGTCTGCTCGACGAAGCCCTCGGGGTCGATGTCCATCTGCGCGGTCACCCGCGTCTTCCGGTCGTCGAGCCGGTGGAACGTGATGACGCCGGCGTGGCTCGGGCCGGAGTCGGACCGCCAGGCGACCCGCTCGTCGGGGTGCTGCTCGGTGATCGTCGCGTCGAACTCGCGCTTCGCGCCACCGATCTTGGTCACCCAGTGCGTGTGCGTGTCGTCGAGCTGGCGGATCTCCTCGACGCCCTCCATGAACTCAGGGAAGGACTCGAACTGGGTCCACTGGTTGTAGGCGGTGCGGACGTCGACGTTCACGTCAACGGACTCGGTGATCGTGCTCATCGCGGCATGTCTCCTTTCACCCGTGTCACGTTCCGGGTACCTCGAGACTCGCCGGTTACACGTCCTCCGCCGCCGACAATCGAGCCAGAATCGTTTCAAGGTGGTCACGGGCCTGCGCGGGCGGCTGGCCGGACGCGTGCACGGCCTCGACGAGCCGGTCGGCCAGGTCGCGGAGCTTGACGTTGCTCTGCTGCGACACGCGGATGAGCAGCTCGAACGCGCCTGCCGAGTCGTGCCCGTACGCGAGCATGATCATGCCCTTGGCCTGCTCGATCGTGGCGCGCGAGGCCATCGCGCGCTGCAGCCCGGCCGCCTCGCCCGCCAGCTCGGACAGCTGCTCGGCCTCGCGGATCCGGGCCGTGGTGAGGTCGACGTAGTACCCGTGCACGCCGACGACCTCGCCGTCCTCCTCCTCGACGTCACCGACCACGACGACCGCGCGGGTGCTCTCGTCCGCGGCGAGGATGCGCTGCTGCGCGCTGAACGGCTGACCGGTGCGGCGGGCCTCGTCGAACACCGCCGCCAGCTGGCGCCGGTCGGTCGGGTGGCCGTGCTTGGTGACCAGGTCCAGGCCTGGTTCGACCGAACCGGGCTGGTAGCCGTACATCAGGTGGATCTCCGAGGACCAGGTCCACTTCGCGGCCCGGATGTCCCAGTGGTACATCCCGACCTGATCGGCGCTCTGGCCTGCGGGGAGGTCGGACAGGGGGTCCGGCTTCCGGGGCGTGGACATGGGTGTACGGCTCCTGCAGTGGAGTTGCTTCGAACACGGGTGCCACGCTGCTGGACAATCCCAGGGAGCCAGATCATAGCCGGGTGATCATCCGGGGCTACGCTCCGCTGTCCGGAAATTCTCGCGTGCCGCGTTCGTCACACCGAAGGCTTCAAGAGGATCTTGATCGCCCCGTCCTGCTTCTGCTGGAACATCCGGTAGGCGCGCGGCGCCTCCTCGAGCGGCAGCTTGTGGGTGGCGAGGTCCTCGACGCCGAGCGGGTCGGCGTCGTCGCTCACCAGCGGCAGCACGTCGTCGATCCACCGCCGCACGTTCGCCTGGCCCATCCGCAGCTGGATCTGCTTGTCGAACAGGTCCATCATCGGCATCGGGTCGAGCATGCCGCCGTAGACGCCGGACAGCGAGATCGTGCCGCCGCGGCGCACCGCGGCGATGGCCTGGTGCAGCACCGCGAGCCGGTCCACGCCGCCCTTCTCCATCAGCGGCGCGGCGATCTGGTCCGGCAGCAGCCCCACCATCTGGTGGGTGAGCTTGCCGAGCGGCGCGCCGTGGGCCTCCATGCCGACCGCGTCGATCGCCGAGTCTGCGCCGCGACCGCCGGTCATCTCCCGCACCACGCCCGGCACGTCCTTCACCGCCTTCGCGTCCACCGTGGTGAAGCCGTACCGCTCCGCCAGCGCCAGCCGCTCCGGCACCAGGTCGACGCCGATCACCTTGCCCGCGCCGCGGTGCGCGGCGATGCGGCAGGACATCTGCCCGATCGGGCCGAGCCCGAACACCACGACGCTGCCACCGTCGGGGATCCCCGCGTACTCGACGGCCTGCCAGGCGGTGGGCACGACGTCGGACAGGTAGACGAACCGCTCGTCGGTGGGGCCCTCGGGCACCTTGACCGGCCCGTAGTGGGCCTGCGGCACGCGCAGGTACTCGGCCTGACCACCGGGCACCTGCCCGTAGAGCTTGGTATAGCCGAACAGTGCGCCGCCCTTGCCCTTCTGGGTCACCTGGGTGGTCTCGCACTGCGACTGCAGGCCCTGGTCGCACATGAAGCAGTGGCCGCAGGAGATGTTGAACGGCACCACGACGCGGTCGCCAGGCTTGATGTTCGTGACCCCGGAGCCGACCTCCTCGACGATGCCCATCGGCTCGTGGCCGAGGATGTCGCCCTCGCCCATGAACGGCCCGAGCACCTCGTACAGGTGCAGGTCGGAGCCGCAGATGCCGGTCGAGGTGATGCGGACGATCGCGTCCGTGGGCTCCTCGATCCGCGGGTCCGGGACCTCGTCGACGCGGACGTCACGCTTGCCGTGCCAGGTAACAGCCTTCATGCCCGTTCGTGTGCCCGCACGACGAGCGGGAAAACATCTATCGGCCGAGCCAGCCGTGGTCGTGGACGAGTTCGAGGACGACGCGGCGCACCCGTAGGACCTCCTCGGCGGTGAGCGTCGGGACGCCGGTGAGCAGCGCCTCCGTCAGCTCGCCGCGGAAGTCGCGGGTCCCGTACGGGTCCTCGCCGTCGTCATCGCCGGCCTGGCGCACCAGCCGGATGCCCGACGCCTTGAGCCCGCGCTCGCCGTCCTCGACGGTGAACTCCACGACCACGCCGGGGGCGATGAGACGTTTGTCCACGTCGAGGTCGTTGACATGCATGAAGACGTCCTCGCCACCCCCTTCCGGCGCCACGAACCCGTACCCGCGCATGTCGTCGAAGCGGACGACCTTGCCCCTTACCACCAGCCACCCTCCCGGCGAAGTATCGCGCCAAAGTACGCCCCTGGCCGCGCCTGCACAACGTGCAAGTGTCACGGAGCGGAACTCCGGGTACCCGGACGGGTGGAGCCGGGTCCACTGTGGAGAGGTAACGGGATGAAACTGCTGTACAAACCGCTGAGCCTGGCCGTGAGCGCGCTCGGCGGGGTGCTCGCCGGGATGCTGTTCAAGCAGGCCTGGAAGGCGGCGACCGGCGAGGACGACGCGCCGGAGGCCACGTCGTCCGACTACTCCACCAAGGAGGTGCTCCTCGCGGCGGTGCTGCAGGGAGCGATCTTCGGCGGCGTCAAGGCCGCGGTGGACCGCGCCGGCGCCAAGGCGTTCACCAAGGCCACCGGCAAGAAGCTGAACTAGCTCCGCACGGCTCTGCGGGCGCTTTCGCCGAACATGGCGAGTGCGCGCAGGGCTGTGCCGAGTTCGGCGATGTCGGACGGGTCGCTCAATGACCTGCCCAACACGTCCGTGATGCGCTTCAACCGGTGCCGCACCGTGTTCGGGTGGCAGTAGACCCGCTCGGCGATCTGCTTGGTCGACCCGCCGCAGTCGAACCACGCGCGCAGCGTCAGCAGCAACACGTTGCCCTCCTCGCCGGGCAGCTCCAGGATCGGCCGCAGCACCTGGCCGGCCAGCTGCGCCGACGCCTCCGGGTCGCTCGCCACCAGCCCGGCCAGCGGCGACTCGTGGAACCGCGCCACGTCCTTCGTCCCCGCGGGCAGGCTCGACAGCGCGACCCGCGCGAGGTGCAGGGCGCGCGCGGTGTCGCCGAGGCCGGTGAACACCGGGCTCATCCCGACCCGGCCGCGCGGGTTCTCCCGCAGCAGCTCCAGCACCTGGTCCGGATCGCGCACCGACACGACCCCGATCTGCAACTCCGGCGTGAGCCGCCACGCCGACGCGTGGTGCCGCTCCCGCAGCCGGACCTCGATCAGCGGCAGCGCCTCCTGGCCGAGCCCGGGGGTTTCCGCGGCGACGACGACGAACGAGCCCTCTAGCGGCAGGTCAAGCATCCGCGCGATGTCCCACAGTGTGCCCTCGGTCGTGCTGCCGCCGGTGAACAGCGCCTCGACGAGCGCCAGCCTGCGGTTCTGCCTGGTGCGGCTGATCTCGGCCACCGTCGCGCGGTAGGTCGACGTGAGCTCCTCGATGTAGTCGTCCATCAGGTCCCAGATGGCGGTGGTCGCCGAGACCAGGGTGGCGACGTCCTGCGCGGGCGCGGTCAGCTCGACGAAGCACTGCCACACCTCGGTGAAACCGATGCGGAACGCGCGCAACATCTCCGGCAACGGCGCCCCCGCCAGCGCGCGCTCGCGCCCGGTCGCCCGCGCCTTGGACAGGTCGGGCGCGCCGGGCTCGGCCAGTGCGCGGACGAGGAACTGCAGGTTGTCCCGGCACGAGGCGAACAGGTCGGCGTGCGAGACGAACCGCTCCTCGCGGTAGACGGCCATCTCCTCGACGATCTGCTCGTAGGTCGCCTTGGTCATCTCCGGCAACCGCGTCATCGCCCGGCCGGCCAGGCCGGCCACCGCGGGTTCGGCGCCCGTGTACCTCATGAGATGTCCGTCCTCCCCGTCGAGGGCTCGCGAGTGGACATCTAACACGAAAGTGTCCAAGGTTGCGCATTGGCATGACACAGCCCCGCAATCGCGGCGGATTGCGGGGCTGTGTTGCCGCAAATGCGTTTCGCGCTTCACATCTTGGCGGCCGCGCTCTTCACCGCCTCGCGGATGCGGGAGTAGGTGCCGCAGCGGCAGATGTTGCGGATCTCCTCGAAGTCGGAGTCGCTGATCTCCCGTCCTTCGGCGCGGGCCTGCTTGACCTTGGCGATGGCCGCCATGATCTGGCCGGGCTGGCAGTAGCCGCACTGCGCCACGTCCCGGTCGATCCAGGCCTGCTGCATCGGGTGCAGCTCACCGGTGGCCGGGTCGGCCAGGCCTTCGATCGTGGTGATCTCGTCGTCCGGGCCGATCGCCGACACCGGGACCGAGCACGGGTTGAACGCCTTGCCGTTGATGTGGCTCGTGCACGCCTTGCACACGTTGATGCCGCAGCCGTACTTCGGACCGGTGATGCCGAGCAGGTCGCGCAGCACCCAGAGCAACCGGACCTTGTCGTCGGTGTCGACCGTGACCCGCGTGCCGTTGACCAGGAAAGTGTGTTGGGACAACGAAGGCTCCTCAGAA
Organism: Amycolatopsis methanolica 239; assembly: GCF_000739085.1. NCBI lineage: Bacteria > Bacillati > Actinomycetota > Actinomycetes > Pseudonocardiales > Pseudonocardiaceae > Amycolatopsis > Amycolatopsis methanolica. Next base: position 5,078,627 of record NZ_CP009110.1, read on the forward strand.
CGTGTAGGCCAGGCCGTCGACCGGCGATTCGGGCACCGGCGGCACCTTCGGCTTCGGCTCGAAGCTCAGCGTGCCGTGGTTGATCGGGAAGCGGGTCGGCATCTTCCCCACCGCCCGGCCGTAGGCGCAGGCGGCCGCGGCGAACGAGCTGGCGACGGCCAGTTCGCCCGCGCCGCCGGGCTCACCGGTCGTGGCGGGCATGACCACGACCTCCATCTCCGGCGGCGTGTTCCACTGCCGGGTGTAGAAGTAGTTGTCCCAGCTCGCTTCCAGCGGCAGGCCGTTGTCGATGTGCAGGCTCGAGGTGAGCGCCATCGCGATGCCGTCGTTGACGCAGCCGATCGTCTGCGCCTCCAGGCCCTTCGGGTTGATCGGCAGGCCGGCGTCCACGACCGCGACGGCCTTGGTGACGCGCGGGCCGGCGACCCCGTTGCGGATCTTGCGGTTGACCGTCTCCGGGCGGCAGTCGATCTCCATCAGGACCGCGCTGACGCTCTTGTACTCGTGGTGCAGCGCGATGCCCTGTGCCGTGCCGGCGGGCATCTTCCGGCCCCAGTTACCGACCTCGGCGGCCTTGTCGAGGACCTTGCGGATGCGGTCGTCCTTGAGGAAGTTCCGGCGGAAGGTCAGCGGGTCCTGGCCCATCTTCGCGGCCAGCTGGTCGACGATCAGCTCGCGCGCGCAGACCACGTTCGGCGAGTAGACGTTGCGCATGCTGGAGGTGTGGAACTTCAGCGGCACCTCGTTGAGCAGCTGCGTGGCCGCGCCGAAGTTGTACGGCATCGACGTGGACAGCATGAACACCGTCTGGGAGAACCCGATGTCGCCGACCGGGAGCTTCGCCGCGACCGCGGTGAGGATCTCGCCTAGGCCGTGGCCGAAGTCGGTGGTGACGCTGGTGTGCCGCTGCTCGTAGCTGACGACGTTGCCGAGCGCGTGGTTGACCCGGACGCGGGAGATGCACATCGGGTGCGTGCGGCCGTGGCGGGCGTCGTCGGCGCGGTGCCACATGAGCTTGACGGGCTTGCCCATCTTCTTGGAGATCTCCGCGGCCTCGATCGCGGCGTCGCCGAACAGCTTGCGGCCGAAGGAACCGCCGCCGGTGACGACGTGCACCTTGACCGCCGGGATGGGCAGGCCGAGCTTGAGCGCGATCTGCTCCTGGGTGGTGATCGGCGACTTGAGGCCGGACCAGATCTCGGCGCGGTCGGCGCGCACGTCGGCGATGGCGCAGTTGGTCTCCAGCGCGCTGTTGCTGGCGAAGGCGAAGACGAACTCGGCGTCGATCGACTGGGTCAGCACCGGCGGCACGGTCATCGGGAGCGCGGCGGCGCGCAGCTTCTGCTCGACCGAGGCGTCGGTCTCACCGTCCACTGTGCCCGGTCCCCAGTCCACCTTGAGCGCCCGGATGGCGTCGATGCACTGCCCGAAGGTCTCGGCCCGCACGGCGACGCCGGTGGAGACGGTGGCGACGTCGGTGACGCCCGGCATCGCCTTCACCTCGGCGAGGTTGCGGACGGCCTTGACGGTGCCGTTGATCGTCGGCGGCCGGCAGACCATGGTCGGCTTGGCGTTCGGGACCTGGAGGTCCATGGTGAACTGCTTGCGCCCGGTGACCGCGTCGAGCGCGTCGATGCGGCCGGTGGGCTTGCCGATGATGCGGAACTCGGAGGTCTTCTTCAGCGTCGCGCTGGTTTCCTCGGTGCGGGCGCTGGCGGCGGCTTCGGCGAGCGAGCCGTAGGTCGCGGTGCGGCCGGTGGCGGAGCGGATGACGCCGTCGCGGGTGGTGAGCGTGGCGGCGTCGACCTTCCACTGCTCGGCGGCGGTGGCCAGGAGGCGGGCGCGCGCGATGGCGGCCGCGGTGCGGACCGGGGTGTAGAGGGAGCGCACCGAGTTGGAGCCCCCGGTGAGCTGGTTGAAGACCAGTTCGGGGCGGGCGTCGGCGAGGTTGACGCCCACCTTGCTCAGCGGCAGGTCCATCTCCTCGGCGATGAGCATCGCGATGGTGGTGGTGATGCCCTGTCCGACCTCGGCGCGCGGCACCGCGAAGGAGACCGTGTCGTCGCGGTTGAGCTGGATCGCGATGAGGTTGGAGGTCGGCATCGCCGCGAGCGTCAGGGCGTCGCCGAGGTCCAGGATGTCGGCGGCCCCGGGGAGGGTGGGGATCGCGGCTTCGGCCGGGGCCGGGGAGGCCAGATCACCGCCGAGCTTCGCCGCGACCGCGAGGGTGGGCGCCGCGAGGAGGTAGCCGAGGAACCGGCGCCGTTCCAGGGACGGAGCACCGTCCCCGGACGCGGGCGATCGCCGTTGATGCGCCATCGAGAGTGTCCTTCCGAGATCCACGTTGATCGCGGTCACGATAAGAATCGGGGTCGACGGTGGTCAACGATCCGTAGCCGTGCCGGGGCATCTCTGTGACCGGATGACAGTCTCGTACCACACAACTGTGACGCGGACACAGCCGAACGTCGTATCCGGTTGCGCCGGACGGCCCACTGATCGCGACGGTCGATCAATGGCTGGGGTGCGTGCCCGCGTTTGCGGCGAGAGAGGTAGCTGCGTCGGCGGACGAGGGGCCCTCTCGCGGGGTGCATGGCTGGGCTCCTCGCGTGGGCACGACCGGCCCACTCGCGCGGGCACGACTGGCCACCTCGCGCGTAGGAGCGCCGGCACCTCTCGCGTGGGCACGACCGGCCCACTCGCGCACACGACTGGCCACCTCGCAAGGGCACGGACGAGCCTCCCGCGCCTACACGACCGGCACTCTCACGCGGACACGACTAGCCACCTCGGGCAGACTCGACGCGCACACTCGCTCGGGCACGACCTGCACCCGCGCTCGGGCTCGACTGGCTACCTCGCAGGGGCACGGCTGGCCCTCCCGCGCGGGCGCGATCGGCACTCCCGCGCAGACGCGGCTGGCCACTCACGAGGGGACGACCGGCACTCTCACGAGGACGCGGCTGGCCGCTCACGAGGGCACGACCGGCCCACTCGCGCAGGCGGGACTGGCCCACTCACGAGGGCACGACCCGCCGCGCGGACACGACTGGCACCTCGCGAAGGCACGACGCGCGGCGCGGACATGAGTGGCGCTCTCGCTCGTGCACGAGTGGCCCACTCGCGCCTGCACGATTGACCCCTTCGCCCGAGCCCGACTGAACCCCTCGCCCGAGCCCGACTGAACCCCTCGCCCAAGCCCGAACGCGGGTCCCTCGCGCCCCCGCAACCCGCCCCCGCAGCCCCACGACGAGCCCTCCGCACGCCGCGGCCGGTCCCCTCGCGCCCCGCGACCGGCCCTCCGCGCCCCGCGACCGGCCCCTCGCACCCCCACGACCGGCCCCCTCGGCACACCTCAGCCCCGCCACACCCCCACCCCACCCCGCACCAAACGAGGGCGGAGGCCCCCAGCCCCCGCCCTCGTCCGCACGAACCTCAGTCCGCCGAGTGCATGATCACGCCACGGATGTTCTTGCCGTCGCGCAGGTCCTGGTAGCCCTCGTTGACCTCTTCGAGCGAATAGCGCTTCGTGACCAGCTCGTCGAGCTTCACGTGCCCCGCCTGGTAGAGGCGCAGCAGCCGGACGATGTCGTACTGCGGGTTGGCCGATCCGAACAGCGTGCCCTTGACCGTCTTCTCGAACAGGGTCATCACGCCGCCGGACAGGTGCACCGTCAGCTTCTCCGGGTTGGCCAGTCCGGTGATGACGACCGTGCCGCCCTTGCCGATCACGTTGAACGCGTCGGTCACGACCTGCTCGTCCACGGTGCCGACGGTGATCAGCGCCTGGTCGGCCATCTGGCCCCAGGTCAGCTCCGCCACCTTCGCCGCCGCCTCGTCGGCCGAGGCGAACGCGTGCGTGGCGCCCAGTTCCAGCGCCTTTTCGCGCTTGAACGCGACAGGGTCGACCGCGATCACGTTCGCGGCGCCGGCGTGCGCCGCGCCCTGTACCGCGTTGATGCCGATCCCGCCGATTCCGTACACGACGCACGTGTCGCCCGCGCGCACGCCGCCCGCGTAGTTGGCCGACGCCCAGCCGGTCGGCACACCGCAGCCCACCAGCACCGCGGTCTCCAGCGGCAGCCAGTCGTCCACCTTCACCACGGAGTGCTGGGAGATCGTGGCGCGCTCGGAGAACGTGCCGAGCATGCACATCGCACCGTAGTCGGTGCCGCCGCGGTGGAAGCGGAAACTGCCGTCCGGCATGCCACCGTCGAGGATCGTCGCGCCCATGTCGCACAGGTTCGACCGGCCGGTGGCGCAGTAGCGGCACGTGCCGCAGTTCGGGATGAACGAGCACACCACGTGGTCACCGGGCTTGACCTTGGTGACGCCCGGCCCGACGTCTTCGATGACGCCGGCGCCCTCGTGCCCGCCCACGATCGGGAACCGCGGCACGAGGTCGTTGTCGATCAGGTGCAGGTCCGAGTGGCACAGCCCGGCGGCCGTGTACTTGATCAGGACCTCACCTTCGCGTGGGCCGTCGAGCTCGAGTTCCTCGATCTCGAACGGCTTGCCCGCGGAGTGCAGGACAGCGGCCTTGGTCTTCACACCGATCACCTCTTTGTGACAGGGGTCTCATGCACCGACTGCTACATGATGCCATCCTTGGCCACCGCCGCGGCAGCTTCAAGTAGACCGTCCGCCCATCGACGGAGGGTCGCGCGCCCCGCTTCCGCGGTCGCCCCCGCGGGGTCACCCAGCACCCCGTTCGGGCTCACCCCACGCACACCTTCGTCACGCAACCGGCCTATCAGCTCGGGCAACGGCCGCGTCGCCCCGGCTTCGAACCTGTTCACGCGCACGGCTTCCGGACGCAACGCGAGCATCACCGAGGTCTCCAACCGCCCGGCGTGCGTGTCGTCGGCCGGACCGTCCGGGCACCACGCGCGCACGTTCCGGCCCTCGTAACGCAGTTTCGCCACCGCGCGGCGCAACGGGACCGCGTTGCCACCGTGCGCGCACACCAGCAGCACCCCGGCGAACGCGTCGGCGGAGCGCACCAGCTCGACCACGAGGAGTTCCGTGACTTCCTGACCGATCGACAGCGTGCCGGGAAAACCGGCGTGCTCCCCGCTGGAACCGTAGGGCAGCGGGGGCGCGACGACCACCTCCGGACAGGCCTCGGCGAGGCGGCGGCACAACTCGACGGCGATCTCGGTGTCCACCGTGTACGGCAGGTGCGGACCGTGCTGCTCGGTGGCGCCCAGCGGCACGGCCAGCAGGCGGCGCTCACCGAGTTCGGGCCACGCGACGTCGGCGAGGTTCACAGCCGTTTCCGGATCGAGGCAGTGCCGCGCAGCGGCTCCGGTGAGGGTGGCGGTGGGCGACGGGTGGGCCAGTTTGACAGGTCGGGAATCAGCGGGCCGGGTTCCTCCTCGCGCAGGCAGCCGCGCCAAACCCCGGTGCCGTAAGCGAAATCGTCCGCGGCGCGGGCCAGCAGCCAGCGCAGCGGATCGATGTCCGGCCGGGTGCGGGCCCAGTCGAGGAGGTGGCGCGCATAGGCCAGGGCGAGGACGCGACGACCGCGCCGGGACAGCGCCAGCAACGGGACCGCGGCCGGGCCCCACGCCCCGGTGAGCGCATCGGCCAGGTACCGGCCCGCCGCGACGTGCCCGCGCAACGCGATGCCGAGTGCCTCCTTCGACGGCACGTCAAGGGGTTTCAGCTTGCGCGGCAACAGGGCCGCGGTGCCGAGCCCGATCGCCACAGCGGTTTTCGGCCGCCCGGCGGCCAGCGCGAGCCAGGCCAGCGCGGTCCAGCCGGACACCCGGACCGGCGCGAGCGCCTGCCGCCCGTGGCGTTTCGCGAGCGGCGCGGCGGACGTGCCGTAGTCGTGGCGCTGCTTCAGCCAGGCGCGCCACGTCGTCCGCGGCTCGTGCACCACTTCGGACTCCGGCTCGTAACGCACGGATCCGCCGGCGTCGACGAGGCGCCAGATCAGGTCGACGTCCTCGCCGAACCGCAGGTCCTCGTCGAAGCCGTGGATCGCCTGCAGCGCCGAGGTTCGCACGACGAGCGCGGCGGTGGGCAGGTAGGTGATGCGGCCGCGCGGCCGGACCTGCGCCGGGGTGGCGCCCATGTCCAAAGAGGACAGCAGCCGTTCGTACCGGGACAGCGTGCCGTCGCCAGGCGCGCTGCGCACCCGCGGCGCGACGGCCACCACGGCCGGGTCCTCGAACTGCGCCAGCAGCGGCCCGAGCCAGCCCGGCTCGGGGCGGGTGTCGGCGTCGAGGAAGGCGACCAGCTCGGTGGTCACCTTGCGCCAGCCGGTGTTGCGCGCCGCCGCCGGTCCACGTGCGACGGGGTGCCGGTCGACCGCGTGCGGCACCGGCACCGCCGACCCGTCGTCGACGACGAGCGTCTCGCGCACGTCGGTCAGGCGCGACAAGAGCCCGGTGAGGCGGTCCGCGTGGTCGCGGACCGGGACCACGACGGTGACGTCCTGCGGCGTGAGCTTCGCCTCGGGGTAGATGGGGTGGACCATCCCGGCGAGGGTGAGCTTTTCCGCCAGCCGACGGTGGTGCGGTCTGTCGCCGACAGGTGTACCACTGGCCCACTGGGCGAACAGGCGCGCGCCGGTGGCGGACAGCTTGATGATCCGCAGCGGCGAGCCGCCGACGAGGACACGCCCGCCGGCGACGGCCTTGGTGGAGGGGTCCAAGCGCAGCACCGTCATGCCGTGAAACCCCCGTCCGCGTGGACGACCGTGCCGGTGACGGCGCTCGCGTCCGGGCCGCACAGCCAGCAGACCGCGGCCGCCACCTCCTCGGGTTCGAGCAGCCGCTCGGCGAGCTGGTGCTGGGCGAACTCCTCGACGTCGTCCAGGTCGTAGAGCGCGGCGGTGGCCTGCAGCATCGGCGTCCGGGTGGAGCCGGGTGAGACGGCCGTCGCGGTGACGCCGGTGCCGCGCAGGTCCGTCGCGAGGCCGCGGATGAGCCCGACGACCGCGTGCTTGGCGGCGTTGTATCCGGCCAGCCGCCAGAGCCCGGTGTGCGCGGCGGCCGAGGCGAGGGCGACGAACCGTCCGGTGCGCGGCTGCGGGCGGCGCAGCAGGGCGGGCACCGCGGCGCGGGCGAGGTGGAAGACGCCGTCCACACCGGCGCCGAACAACGATTCCCACTCGGAATCGGTGGTCTCCCAGAGCGGCCGCCCGCCCGCCATGACCGCCGCGGCGGCGACAGCGGCGTCCAGCCCGCCGAACTCACGCTCGGCGACGGCGACGGCCTCGTCGAGGGCCCGCTGGTCACGTACGTCGGCGCCGAAGTCGAGCACCTGGCCCGGCCACTTCGCGGCGACCTCGGCGAGCTGCTCCCGCCGCGCCAGCGGGTAACCCACCTCCGGGTCGTCGTCGGCGACGTCCACGGCGACGACGCGCCAGCCCTCGCCCGCGAGCCGGTGCACGACGGCCGCCCCGATCCCCCGACCGGCTCCCGTCACGAGGGCGACGCGGGGGGTCACGTGATCATCTCCACGAGCGGAGCCTGCCAGCTGCCCGCTCACGACGACACCACCCACCCGGTGACAACCCGGCCGCGAGCGGCCACCCGAGTGGCCGTGGCGTGCTGCGGCGCCGCGCCGACCGCCCGCCCACGAGCCGCCCCTCGACCAGCCGCACCGGCCACAAGGACAGCGCACACCCGGCGACCCTGCCCAGCGGCCCCATCCCCCACAGCACTCACCCACCGCGGTGCCGCGTGCGGCACCGCGCCGACTGTCCGTCCGCGGGCCGCCCCTCGACCAGCCACGCCGCTCACAACGCCACCCCCGCTCGATGGCCCTCCACCACCGCCGCGTGCGCGCGTCTCGGGGTCACGCAGTCGCCGGCGCGCAGGACCGGGAACGGCGCCTCCCGCAGCGCGTGCCACAGCCCGTCCTCCGGTTCCTGGTGCGTCGCGCACACCACCCAGTCGCAGCGGACCTCCGTGGTCTCGCCGGTCGTGTGCTTCAACATCCGCAACGCCACGCCCCCATCCTCCGTCGCCGCGGCGCCGAGCACCATCTCGTCCGTCCGCTCCGCGATCCCGAGCGCGTGCGCCCGCCGCCCGAACAGCTCCCGGTCCAGCGTCAGCCCCAGGTCCTGCCCGACGACCATCCCGGGCGTCGACAACGTCACCCGGCAGCCCCGCCGCGCCAGCAGCTCCGCCACCGACGTCGCCGGGTGGAAGCCGACCTCGTCGATCACCACCACCGCGCCGGACGGCGAGACACCGCCCAGCACCTCCCGCGCGTGCACCACCCGCGGCAGGACCGCCCACTCCGGTAGCACCGGCCGGGCGCCCGTCGCCAGCACCACGGCATCCGGCGCCTCGTCCAGCAGAAACGAAGCCGTCACCGCAACACCGGTCGCCAAGTCGACACCGGCGTCACGGCACTCGGTCAGCAGGTTCCGCACCAGGTCACCCAGCTCGCCCCGGCCCGGCGCGGTCGCGGCCAGCGCGATCTGCCCGCCCACCTCGCCGCGCTCGAACACCGTCACCCGGTGCCCCCGGCCGGCCGCAGTCGCCGCGGCCTGCAGCCCGGCCGGGCCGGCACCGACGACCAGCACCCGCTTGGGGCGCGGCCCGGGCGGCGGCAGCGGCACCGCCTCCCGCCCGGCACGCGGGTTCTCCACGCACCCGAGCCACCGGTTGAGACCCATCCGCCCGACGCACTCCTGGTTGCAGGACAGGCAGGTCCGCACCTCCCGCCCGGCCCGCGCCTTCGCCGCGAACGACGGGTCGGCGATCTGCCCGCGCACCACGCCGACGAGGTCGCACCGCCCCTCGGCCAGCGCGCGCTCGGCCTCCTCCGGCGACTTGATCCGCCCGATGCCCACCACTGGCACCCCCGCCGCGCGCCGCAACGCTTCAGACACCGGCAACGCATACCCCCGCGGGACCGCCATCGACGGTTCGACCATGTACAGCGTCGAGGTCGCGACTCCGATCGAGGTGTTCAGGTAGTCGATGTCCGGCGAGATCATCCGTGCCACCTCGGCCGCCTCGGCCGGCGTGATGCCGCCCTCGACCAGGTCGTCGCCGGAGAGCCGCACCCCCAGCGCACGCTCGGGGCCGATCGCCGCGCGCACCGCCGCGACCACCTCCCGCAGGAACCGCGCGCGGTTGGGCAGCGGGCCGCCGTAGTCGTCGGTCCGCAGGTTCGCCGCGGGCGCCAGGAACCCGCGCAGCAGCGACGACTGCGAGCACTGGATCTCCACGCCGTCGAACCCGCCTTCGGCGCAGTGCCGCGCGACCCGCCCGTACCCGGCGACCACCTCGGCGATCTCCGCGACGGTCATCGCCTTGGGCACCTCGCGGAACAGCGGGTCCGGCACCGGGGACGGCGCCCACACCGCCCGCCGCGAGTACATCGACGACGCCTGCCCGCCGTTGTGGTTGAGCTGCGCGAAGATCGGCACCCCGTGCGCGTGCACGGCGCTGGTGATGCGGCGGTAACCGGGCACGACCTCCGGCCGGTACCCGTGGATCACCTTCTCGTAGGGCCAGTCCGAGGGGTGCACGACGTGCTCCTCGGAGATGATCAGCCCGGCGCCGCCCGCGGCCCGCGCGGCGTAGTAGGCCGCGTGCTGCTCGGTGGGCAGGTTGCCGGTGGCGTAGTTGGTCAGGTGCGCGGCGAACACGATCCGGTTGCGCACCTCGACCGGCCCCAGCCGCAACGGTTCGAACAGCAGGCTCACAACGCCACCGCCGCGCGACGGCCGTCCAGCACGGCCTCGTGGATCGTCCGGGGCGCCACCGCGTCACCGACCGCGGCCCCGGGCAGCGCGGCCTCCGGCAGCCGATGTCCACAGTGGACCACGGTGGCGCACGGCAGCTCCCGGCACTCCCCGGTGAGCACGTCCTCCACCACCACGTGGTCCCGCCGCGCCACCCGCAGGCGCGATCGCTTCGCCAGCTCCACCCCGGCCCGCTGCAGGCGCGCGTTCACCGCGGCGACGTCCCGCACCTGGGTCGCGATCACCGGATCCGGGCTGACGATCGTCACCGAGCGCCCGGCGGCCAGCAACTCGGCGGCCCCCGCGCCGGTCCAGTCGCCGAGCGGGTCGTGCACCACGACCGGCCCGTCCGGCAGCTCGGCGCCACCCAGCACGGCGGTGACGTCGAGCACCCGGCCGCCCTCGACGGAGTAGTCCCGCGGGCCGGGCCTGCTACCGGTCGCCACGACCACCGGCCGCCCGTCCGCCGCGACGGCCTCCACGCCGGTCGTGATCCGCACGCCCAGCCGCCGGACCTCGGCCTCCAGCCAGTCCACGAGCCGCGCCAGCCGGTCCCGCCCGGGAAGCCGCGCCGCGACGCGCGCCATCCCGCCGAGGCGGTCGTCGCGCTCGGTCAGCTCGACGTCGAAACCCCGTAGGGCGAGCACCCGCGCGGCTTCCAGCCCGGCCGGGCCGCCGCCGGCCACCAGCACCTCCCCGGAACCCGGGCGCGGCAGCGGATCCTCGGTCTCGTGCCCGCTGCGCGGCTCGCCGATGCAGCTAACGACCGGGTTCCGCGAGTCCCGCACCCGGCACTTCTGGTTGCACAGCACACACGGCCGCGGTCGCGTCCCGGCCCGCACGTGGCGCACCAGGTCCGGATCGGCGATCTGCGCGCGGGTCATCTCGACCAGCCCGGCGAAGTCCAGCGCCCACTCCGCGAGCGCCGGATCCACCACACTGCCCTGCAACACCGTCAAGGCGCGCCCGGAAAACGCCCGGCACAGGTCGACGTTGAAGCCCGGTTCGGTGCGTGCGTCCGGCCGGGCGTCGGCGAACGCGGAACCCCGCACCGGCACCAGGTAGTCGATCCCGGCGGGCACGGGCGCGGTCTCCGGCGTGATCCCGCCCCACGGCGCACCTTCGTCGCACGCCAGCCGCAGCCCGAGGATGCGGTCCCCGATCGCCTCCCGAACGGCGGCGACTACCCCACGCAGCAGCATTCCCCGGTCGCCGTAGGCGTCCGTGCGCCGGTTGGTCAGCCCGGAACAGAACTGCCGCAGCAGCGAATACTGCCCGGCATCGATCTCCACACCGTCCACACCGGACTCGGCGGCGAGCGCCGCCGCGGCGCGGAACCCGGCGATCAGCTCCGCGATCTCCGGAGCCTCCATCTCCATCGGCAGTTCACGGCTCACCGGGTCCGGCACGCGCGACGGCGCCCACAACGCGGACTGGTGGTAGGCCGACGAACCCTGCCCACCGGCATGCCCGAGCGAGGCGACCACGACCGTCCCGTGTGGACGGCACGCGTCCACGATGGACGCCCACCCCGGACCGCACTCCGCGGCCAGCGGCGCGCGCTCGTACGGCCAGTCGGAGGGGTGCACGCTCGCCGTCTCGGTGACGACGATCCCGGCGCCGCCCTCGGCCCGCCGCCGGTAGTAGGCGACGTGCCGCTCGGCGAGCGCCCGCCCCCGAGCCAGGTTCGTTTCGTGCGGACCGAAGAGGACCCGGCTCGGGGCGGTGCCGCCGCCGACCCGGACGGGGCCGGCGAGCCTGCTCATCGTCCTGGCTGGAACCCCGCGAGCGGGCTGGTGTCGCAGGCCCGGTCGGGCCGGACGCTGCCCTCGGGCGGGCCGAACCCGATGCTGACCGGCACCTTGCTGGTCTTGCGGCTCTGGCGGGTCTTGCGGTGCGAGTGGTCGATGTGCGACCGCGGCGCCCCGCTGACCCCGGCCAGCGCCAGTTCCCCGTGCCCCTTCACGCATTCCGGATCGGGACCGTCCAGCGGGAGGCCGGTGAAGAACTTCGCCGCCATGCACCCGCCCTGGCAGGCGTCGTAGGCCGAACAGGACGTGCATGCGCCACCGGCCTGCGGGCCGCGCAGCCGCTCGAACAGCTCGGAGGTGTTCCACACGCCGGCGAACCCGCCCTCGTCGCGGACGTTGCCCGCGAGGAACTCCTCGTGGATCGCGAACGGGCAGGCGTAGACGTCGCCGACCGGGTCGATCAGGCACACCACCCGGCCCGCGCCGCACAGGTTCAGGCCCGGCAGCGGGTCCGACCCGAGCGCGTTGAGATGGAAGAACGAGTCGCCGGTGAGGACCTTCTCGCCGTTGGCGATCAGCCAGTCGTAGAGCTGCAGCTGCTGTTCGGCGGTCGGGTGCAGCTCGTCCCAGGTGTCCGCGCCGCGGCCGGACGGGCGCAGCCGCGTGATGCGCAGCTGGGCGCCGTAGGTGTCGGCGATGGCCTTGAACTCGTCGAGCTGGCCGACGTTGTGCCGGGTCATCACGACGGAGAGCTTGAAGTCGCGGAACCCGGCGTCCTTCAGGTTCCGCATCGCCCGGATCGCGGTGTCGTAGGAACCCGGGCCGCGGACGTAGTCGTTGACCTCGGCGGTCGCACCGTCCAGGGAGATCTGCACGTCCACGTAGTCGGTGGCGGCGAGCCACCGCGCCCGCTCCGGGGTGAGCTTCACGCCGTTGGTGGAGAACTTCACGCCCACCTGGTGGTCCACCGCGTACTCGACGAGTTCCCAGAAGTCGGCGCGGACGGTGGGCTCGCCGCCGCCGATGTTGACGTAGAAGACCTGCATGCGCTGCAGCTCGTCGATGACGGCCTTGCACTCCGCGGTGCTCAGCTCCCGCGGGTCACGGCGGCCCGACGAGGACAGGCAGTGCACGCACGAGAGGTTGCAGGCGTAGGTCAGTTCCCAGGTCAGGCAGATGGGCGAGTTCAGCCCCTGCTTGAAGTGTTCGACGAGCTTCATCGCACGCCCTTCTCAGTGGTTCAGCGCGGTTCGATCGTGCCGTTCTCGGCGAGTCCGGCCAGCGCCTTCAGGTAGGCCGGGCGCTGGTCGCCGGGGACGCCGGCGGCGTCGAGGGTGGTGTGCACGTCGGGCTGGTCCCCGAGCGTGCGCACCACCTCGACCAGGATCTTCGTCTTCAGGAACGAAAGCCTCCGGGTGCCGAAGTCGTAGGCGAGCGCCCCGAACGGTTCCGGTCGCAACGCGACGCGGGGGGAGCACCGGTAGGCCTGGTCCGGATCGAACACGGTCAGTAGACGCCGCACATGCCGTCGATGGAGACCTCTTCCACGAGCAGGTCCTCCTCGACGAGCGAGTCTTCCACGGCGGGGGCGACGTTCTTGGCCTCGGACATGGGATGCTCCCTTCGGCGATGGGCCGCTCCGGTGCGGCCGCGCTTCTCGGACAATAATGGCACCGAGTGCCGAATGGAAGAGGGATGACCGAAAAGGCGGATCCGGCCCCCCGGGCGGGACGCAAGCCGATCACGTCGCGCGCCGAAGTCGAGCACGTGGCGTTCGAACTGTTCGCCAGCCGCGGGTTCGACCGCACGACGATCGACGACATCGCGAAGGCCGCAGGCATCGGGCGGCGCACGTTCTTCCGCTACTTCCCGTCGAAGAACGACATCGCCTGGGGCGACTTCGACGGCCAGCTGGACAAGATGCGCAAGCGCCTCGCGTCCTACCCGCCGGACCGCCCGCTGCCCGGCGTGCTGAGGGAGGCGCTGGTGGACTTCAACCGGGTCGACCCGTCCGAGGCGGTGTGGCACCGGCAGCGGATGGAGCTGATCCTGACCACGCCGGCGCTGCAGGCCCACTCGACGCTGCGGTACGCGGACTGGCGGCAGGTGATCGCGGAATTCGTCGCGGGACGACTCGGGGTGGCCGCCTCGGCGCTCGCCCCGCAGACCGTGGCCTACACCGCGCTGGGCATCGCGCTGGCCGCGTACGAGCAGTGGCTGCGCGACCCGCGCGCCGACCTCGCCGAGCTGATGGCCGCCGGGGTGGACCAGCTGACCGAGACGCTGGTGCCCGGGGCGCGCTCATAGGCGCCGGCCCGGGGACTGCAGAACTCGCGCTCGGGGGCGTGAGTTCTGCGTTCAGGGGTGTGAGTTCCTCAGTCGGCCACCAGGTTCAGCAGCGTCGCCGGGCCGAGGACGCTCGCGCCCTCCGCCGTCACCCGCGCCCGCAGCTCGCGGTCGGCCGTCACCACCACCACGTGGTCGTCCGGGCGGGCGTCGCGCGTTTTGCGGACGCTTTCCACGATCTGGGAGTCGCCGTCGCGGACCGCGGCGATCACCTCGACCTCGTCGGCCGGGGGCACGTCCCTCGCCTGGCCTTCGACGACCATCTGCACCCGCGGCCACCACGACCAGTCCGCCCCACCGAGCCCGACGTCCGCGCTGCGCACCCCGTCGCGCGCCAGCCCGGACAACCGGTCCCGCAGCCGCTCCGCCGCGCCTGCCCGGTCCCGCCACCAGCCGTCCGGCCGGGAGCCGACCACGTTGGCCGCGTCGACGACCAGCACCAGCTCACGACCGACCTGGGCGTGCAGCGCCGGCCAGGCCGCCGCGAAGTCGGCGTGCAGCGGGAACGAGCCGACCTCGTCCGGCGGCACCCACCGCAGCTCGGCGCTCTCTTCGTTGACCACCCGCTCCCGCACCGGGTGCCGGGTGTTCGCCAGGACCGTCGTGTAGCTCCAGCCGCCGTGGTCGACCACCGACTCCGCGGTGGGCCGCACCGCGGCGGACGGCACCGCGGCCTCCTCCGCCGCCTCACGCGTCGCGGCCTCACGCGCGGACTCGTGACCGCGGCGCGCGCCGCCGGGCAGCGCCCACGTCTCGCCGTGGTGCGTCCACCAGGCCCGATGCTGCAGCAGCACACCCCGCTCGGGATCGGTCAGCAGCAGGCCCGCGGCGCCGAAGAGGCCCCAATGCCGGTGGCCGCGCTCGCAGTACACGAAGCCGTCGCCGTCATCAGGGGTCATCGTTCCAGCTTGTCATACCGCCGTCGCTTCGAGCGCGAGCGTGGCGGCCCCGACCAGCGCGGCGTCGTCGCCCAGCTGCGCGGTGCGGATGCGCGCGAGCGGCCGGTGCCTGCCGCCGGTGATCGCGGCCGCGTAGTGCTCGCGGGCCTCGTCGAGGAACAGCGGCGCCGACTCCGACACCCCGCCCGCGATCACCACGATCTCCGGGTCGAACACGTCCGCGACCAGCGCCAGCCCCTCGCCGAGCCACTTCGCCAGCTCGGCCACCGCCCGCTGCGCGATCGGGTCGCCGTCGCGCGCCGCCCCGGCCACCCGGCGACCGGTCAGCGCGCCGGGGTCCAGCCCGATGTCCCTGGACAGGACCGTGGACGTGCCCGGGTACCTGGCCAGCAGCTCGATCGCGGTCGCGGCCAGCGCCGTGCCGCTGCAGTAGCGCTCCCAGCAGCCGTACTTGCCGCACGGGCACGCCCGCCCATCCGGCACCACCGTCAGGTGCCCGAGCTCCGGGGCGACTCCGTTCGCGCCCCGGTACAGCTCGCCGTCCAGCAGCAGCCCCGCGCCGATCCCGGTGCCGATCGCGACCAGCGCCGCGACCCCGGCCCCGCGCGCGGCGCCGAAGCGGTGCTCGCCGACCGCGGCGGCGTTCGCGTCGTGCTCCAGCGTCACTGGCAGGCCGACGCGCTTGGCGATCCGGTCCGCCACCGGCACGTGCCGCCACGCCAGGTGCGGCGCGAACATCACGGTGCGCCGGTCGTTGGCGATGAACCCGGCGACCGCCAGGCCCACCCCGGCGACGTCGTCGTGCCGGTTGCGCAGCTCGTCGATCACGCCGGTGATGGCGTCTTCGAGCGCGTCCTCGGCGGCCGGCGTGCCCGCCCGCGCGGTGTCCAGGATCGAGCCGTGCTCGTCCACCACGCCGGCACGGACGCTCGTGCCGCCGACGTCCAGGCCGATCGCGTGCACTAGCCCTCCCGCCACTGCACGGGAATGCGCTGCACCCGGCCGGAGTCCGGCTGCGGCCGCGGCGGCGGCTGGAACCCGGGCATGTGCACGCCCTCCTGCGGCTCCCACCGGTCGGCCAGCACGGCCCGCAGCAACGCGATGATCTGCGCCGCCTGCTCCAGGACGCGGGCGACGAACTCGGGCTTCTCACCGCGCACCACAGCGACCACGGCGCACAGCGGGCACCAGCCGCAGTCGCCGCCGTCCTCGGGCTTGTCGGCGGTGCCGTGCCCGGCGGCGACCACGCCGTCCAGCCAGGGCGCCGCGCGTTCGACGACCATCTCGACGAGCAGCCGGATCTCCTCGGCCAGGCTCGCCGCGGTCACGCCTTCGGTCGTCATCGGTCCTCCCCCGGCTTGGTGAGCGAGACGACGAGACCGTCCGCATCGGACTCGGCGCCGGTGATCCGGCACGGGCGCAACGACTCCGGCAGCGCCACCAGGCGGCGGAACCCGTCGACGGTGACGGCCAGGTCGTCGTCGACGCGCGCCAGCTCCAGCCCGGCCCCGCGGTCCAGCGGCAGCGCCAGACGCAGCCGGTACCCACCGTCCACTTCGGTCACATGCAGCAGCGGCGCGGAGGTGGATCCCTTGCCCTCCAGCGGGTCACGATCGCCGTACAGCTCGGTGGCGATCTCCCGTAGCGCGGGCAGCCCGACCGGCTCGGCGGCGCGGTGCTCCACCCTGGCCAGCTCCCACGTCAGCTCGCTCAGCACCTCGTCCTGCTGGCGGCGGCGGGTGCGCATCCAGTTCGCCGCCGCCCCACGCCACACGCCGGGCGCGGGCATCAGGCGGTTCACGATCAGCCCGTCGACCCGGATCCCGCGCAGCGCGAGCGAGCTCAGGGTGCGGCGCGCCTCGGCGACCACGACCCGCTCCGGCGTCAGCACCAGCCGCACGGTGGTGACGGCCGGATCGGTCAGCAGGTCGCGCAGCGCCGAGACGTGCGCCGCGAGGTCACGCACCGACCGGGCCAGCCCACGGGAGCCGGTGAGCGTGAGCTGCCAGCCGAACACCTTGTCGAGGTACCCGGCCACGGCCTCGGGAAGCGCGAGCAGCCGCAGCGTTTCCGCGGTCGGCCCGCAGTCGACCACCACGACGTCCCAGCGGCCGGCCTCGGCAAGCCGCTGCACCTCGGTGAGCGCGAGTAGCTCGTCCACGCCGGGCAGGACGCTCAGCTCCTCGGCGTCCAGCGCGTCCACCCCGGCGCCCGCGAGCGCGCCCTTGAGCCTGCCGCGCAGGTCCTGCCAGATGTCGTCGACGAGGCCGCGCGAGTCGACCTGCGCGCCGTGCAGCCGGGTGTCCACGTCGGACGGTTCGCGGCCGAGCCGCTGGCCGAACGCGTCGGCCAGGGAGTGCGCCGGATCGGTGGACACGACCAGCGTCTTGTACCCGCGGGCGGCCAGGCCCGCCGCCGTCGCCGCGGCGAGCGTCGTCTTGCCGACGCCTCCCTTGCCGGTGAACAGCAGCAGCCGGGTCATAGGCCGTCCCGCCCTCAGGCGAGGTCCTCCACGCGGCGCTTGAGCTCCTTGAGCGCGGTGTCCATGACCATCTTCTCCGCCTTGCGGCGCAGCAGCCCGATCATCGGCAGCACCAGCTCGACCGACAGCGTGTAGGTGACCCGCGTGCGGTTCCCGACCGCCTCCAGCTCGTAGCGGCCGTCCTGCGCCTTCTGCATCTGCCCGCGCACCAGGTGCCAGCTGACCGACCGGCCGTCGGCGGCCCAGTCGTACTCCAGCGTGTAGACGTCCTTGATCGGGCCGGCGTCCAGGGTCAGCTTGACCTGCTTGGGACGGCCCGCGTCGTCGGTGGCGAGCACCTCGGTCTCCCGGACCTGCTTGGCCCATTCCGGGTACGACGCGAAGTCCGCGATCACCGCCATGACCTTCTCCGGCGGCGCGTCGACCTCGATGGACTGCGTGGACTGGTCGGCCATGGCGGAGAGGTTACCGCCTGGCCCGCGTCACCACCTCAGGACGTACGGGCGCCCGGTGACCTTGAAGTGGCCGACGTTGCGGCACTCGGTGCGGCCCACCCGCAGCCGGGCCGACAGCGGCTGGTGCACGTGGCCGAACAGCGACCACCGCGGCTGCTCCGCGTAGACCAGCCCGCGCAGGGCCGACGAGCCCAGCTCGTGCCGCCGGGCGACCACGTCGTAGGTCAGCTCGGGCAGCGCGGGCGGCTGGTGGGTGCAGAGCACGTCGATGTCGGTGAGCTTGCCCACCGCCTCGTCGAACTCCTCCTGCGTGCGCAGGTAGGGCCGCCACACCGGGTTGGACCGGCGGATCGTGGCCCCGGCCGGCAGCACCACGCCGCCCGCGAACCCGAACCGCAGGCCGCCGATCTCGACGATCTCGCCCTCGACCAGCCGCACGTCGTCACCGGCGAACTCGGGCCACAGGTCCGGCGAGTCGACGTTGCCCGCGATCGCGTAGGTCGGGGCGGTCATCGCCGCGAACATCGCCGCATACTGCTCGCGCACGGCCTCCTCGACGGCGGCGGCCGGGTCGTCCAGGCTCGACCACAGGGACTTCGAGAAGGCGATCGACTCCTCGCGGGTGCCCTCGCGGCGCAGCCGGGCGAACGTGGCGACCTTCTCGGGGCCGAACAGCGTGCCGAGGATGCCCTGGTCGTGCTGGTGGTAGTCGACGAAGTCGAGCAGGTCCCCGAGGACGATCAGCGCGTCCGCCCCCTCACCGGCCCTGGCCAGGGCTTCCGTGTTGCCGTGGACGTCCGAGACGACATGAACGCGCATGATGACCTAGTTTACGGAAAATTCCAGCAGGACCCGCGTGCCGGTGCCGGTAGCGGCGCAAGCTGACAGCGGGGTCAAGCGCTTCGTGGGGGAATCCCAGGCTCGCGCCCGTCCTCCAGGACCTCCTTCAGGCCCAGCGCCACTGCCTTGGCCGCGCGCGCCCGGCGGTCGAACTCGCGGCGCAGCTGCCGGGGGCTCATTTCCCCGGCCGGGCTCGCGCGCAGGAAGTAGTGCAGCAGCGTGCCGTCCAGCGTGCGCTCGAGCCAGACCTCCATCGTGCCGACCAGCGCGCCGCGGACGGTCCAGCGCAGGCCCTCCTCGCCGCGGTCGGTGTAGACCTCGAGCACCAGGTCGGGCCAGTACCGCCGCCACGCGGCCGGATCGGCGAACACCGCCGCCACGGTGCCGGGCGGCACCGCGATGAAGGTCTCGTCGACGATGTCGATGCTGGGCGGCGCACCGTTGAGCGTGCTCACGCCCAGCAGAATGTCATGCCCGTGTTACCGGCGGTCCGACCCCTTGGTCGTAAGGTGTCACCGACGCTAAGTTGTGACTGGCGAGTAACACCCTTGAACCACGGAGGTCCACCGTGCGCGAGTACAGCGCCCCGGCAGTGCAGCCGGTTGCCGATGACGAGAACCTCGCCGACATCGTGTGGGCGAACGCCGAGCGGTTCCCCGACGCGATCAGCTTCCGGCGCCAGGTGGACGGCTCGTGGCTGGACGTCACGGCCCGCGAGTTCGCCGCGCAGGTCATCGGCGTCGCGAAGGGCCTGGTCGAGGCCGGGATCGAACGGGGTGACCGGGTCGGCCTGATGTCCAAGACCCGCTACGAGTGGACGCTGATCGACTTCGCCATCTGGGCCGCGGGCGCCGTCACCGTGCCGATCTACGACACCTCCTCGCCCGAGCAGGTCGCCTGGATCCTGTCCGACTCCGGCGCCAAGGGCGTCTTCGTGGAGACGAGCGGGCACCTGGCCGCCGTCGACGAGGTCCGCGACCGGCTGCCCGCCCTGCAGTACACCTGGCAGATCGAGGCGGCCCGCCCCGCGGTGGACGAGCTGACCACGCTGGGCGCCGACGTGGCCGACGACACCGTGCACGAGCGGCGCCGCATCGTGCGGGCCGGCGACCTGGCCACCATCGTCTACACCTCGGGCACCACCGGCCGCCCCAAGGGCGTCGAGCTGACCCACCGCAACCTGCTCGCCGAGATCCGCGCCGACATCAACGCCTTCCCGCAGCTGATGGAGCAGGGCAACTCGCTGCTGTGCTTCCTGCCGCTGGCGCACGTGCTGGCCCGCGCGATCGCCGTCACCGCCGTCACCGCGCGCGTGACGCTGGGCCACACCCCGGACGTCAAGAACCTGGTCGCCGACCTGGGCACCTTCCGGCCTACGTTCGTGGTGGCCGTGCCGCGCGTGTTCGAGAAGGTCTACAACGGCGCGAAGCAGAAGGCGCACTCCGAGGGCAAGGGCAAGATCTTCGACCGGGCCGAGCAGGTCGCCGTGTCCTACAGCGAGGCGCAGGACACCGACGGCGCCGGGCTGGGCCTGAAGGCGCAGCACCTGCTGTTCGACAAACTGGTCTACGGCAAGCTGCGCGCCGCGCTCGGCGGCCGCTGCATCGCCGCGGTCTCCGGCGGCGCGCCGCTGGGCGCCCGGCTCGCGCACTTCTTCCGCGGCATCGGCGTGCCGGTGTTCGAGGGCTACGGCCTGACCGAGACCTCGGCCGCGGCGAACGTGAACACCCAGGACGCGTTCCGCGTCGGTACCGTGGGCCGCCCGGTGGCGGGCACCTCGGTGCGCATCGCCGACGACGGCGAGGTCCTCCTCAAGGGCGACGTCGTGTTCGAGGCGTACTTCAACAACGAGACCGCCACCAAGGAGGCGCTGGAGGACGGCTGGTTCCACACCGGCGACCTCGGCGAGCTCGACTCCGACGGCTTCCTGAAGATCACCGGGCGCAAGAAGGAGATCATCGTGACGGCGGGCGGCAAGAACGTCGCCCCGTCCGGCCTCGAGGACACCATGCGCGCCCACCCGCTGATCTCCCAGGCGATGGTGGTCGGCGACCAGCGCCCGTTCATCGCCGCGCTGGTCACGATCGACGAGGAGTTCTTCCCGGCCTGGAAGGCGCAGAACGGCAAGCCCGCCGACGCCACGGTCGCCGACCTGGCGCAGGACCCGGACCTCATCGCGGCCGTGCAGGGCGCGGTCGACGAGGCGAACAAGCAGGTCTCGCACGCCGAGTCGATCAAGAAGTTCGTCATCCTGGGCAACGACTTCACCGAGGCGGGCGGCGAGATCACGCCGAGCCTGAAGCTCAAGCGCAACGTCGTGACGAAGAACTACGCGACCTTCATCGAAGGCCTGTACGAAAAGTAACGAGACCACTACGCTGTGTCGGTGATTCGTGATTCACGATCACCGGTGCTGGGCCTTCGAGTCCACGGCGGATTTCCGGGCCCGCGCGCGGGAGTTCCTGCGCGACGGGCTCGCCCGCGGCAGGCAGGTCTGGTACGTCGCGCCCGGCGACCCGGCGCTCGACGGGCTGGACGACGCGTTTCGCACCGGCGCGGCGCGGACGGTCTCGCTCGACAAAGCGTGCCCGGAGGGCGCGGTGGTCGATCCGGACGCGCAGGCGCGCAACTACGCATTGGCGACCGAGGCCGCGCTGGCGGCGGGCTACATCGGGCTGCGGGTCGCGGCGGACTGGACGCCGCTCGTGACCACCCCGGGGCAGCTCGACACGCTCGCGCGCTACGAGCACGCGGTGGACCGGTACGCGGCCGCGCGGCCGTTCTCCGCGATGTGCGGGTACGACCGCGGCCGAGTGGGTGACGAGGTGGTGGCGAGGGTGGCGTCCATGCATCCGGCGACGAACGCCGACCCCGGGTTCTGGCTGTTCGGCTCGGCGTCGGCGTCGGCCGCGCTCGCCGGGGAGCTCGACCTGTCGACCGAGGAGCTGCTCGTCGAGGCGCTGCGGCGGGCGGATCCCCGCCGGTGAACGGCAACCTGGTGCTCGACGTCAGCGGTCCGCGGTTCGCCGACCACCGCAGCCTGACGCGGCTGGCGGAGCACGCCGCGAACCGTGGTGGGACACTGGTGTTGCGTGATCCCTCGCCGGCCGTCTCCGGCCTGGTCGAAGTGCTGGGGCTGCCGACGGTGCGGGTGGAGGGGGCCGCGTGACCGCGTTCGTGCACCCCGCGCTGTTCTACGCCTCCGACGACGAATACCTGGACGCCCTCGTGCCCTTCGTCACGGACGGCCTGGCGCGGCGGGAGCCGGTCGCGGTCGCCGTGCCCGGCGACCGGCTGTCCGTGCTGCGGCCCGCGGCCGGCTCGGACGACGTGCTGTGGCTGGACATCACCGAGGCGGGCCGCAACCCGGCCGGATCATTCCGACGGTGCTGCGCCGGTTCGCCGACGCGCACCCGGACCGGCACGTGCGCATCATCGGCGAGCCGATCTGGGCAGGCCGCTCGGCCACCGGGTACCCGGCGTGCGCGCAGCACGAGGCGCTGATCAACCACGCGTTCGACGGCCGGGACGTGACGATCGTGTGCCCCTACGACACGGCGGCGCTGGAGCCGTCCGTGGTCGCCGACGCCCGTGAGACGCACCCGGAGGTGTGGGAGGCGTCGCGGCGGTACGCGAGCGCGGACTACGCGCCGGACGACGTGGTGGCGCGCTACAACCAGCCGGTGCCGGCCGCGGCCCCCGTCGAGTTCGCGGTGACCGGCGACTGGGGGTGTCCGCGAGGCCCGTCACTGGGCGGCGGCGCAGGCGCGGGTGTTCGGCCTGAGCGAGGCCCGGGTGCCCGACCTGGAGCTGATCGTCACCGAGCTGGTGACCAACAGCCTGCGGCACCCGGGCGGCTCGTGCCGGGTCGAGCTGTGGCCCGCGGACGGCCACCTGTGCTGCGCCGTGCACGACGACGGGTTCCTGGCGGACCCGCCGGGCGGGCGCGGGTTGCTGCTGGTGCACCAGCTGGCCGACCTGGTGCGCACGTACACGCAACCGGGCCGGACGACGCGGTACGCTCTGCTGCGCCTGTGATCACAGCGGCGTGAGCGCCGTGATCTTCCACGCCCCGTCCACCTTGCGGGCCACCACCGACACCGCTGCCGACGATGACGCCTGCTGTCCGTTCGCCGTGTTGAGGGTTTGCTGCTCCAGGAACGCCAGTGCCCGCGCGGTGTCGCCGTGGAGGTCCTGCAGCCCGAGCGAGGCCACCGTCGTCGTGCGGATCAGTTTCTGCGACACCGCCTGCTCCTGCGCGGCGGCGAAGGTGTCGCGGTACTGGGTCACCGCGTCGTCCACCAGGACCGACGCGGCCGCCCGCTCGGTGCGCGCCAGGTTGCCGTAGTCGTAGGAGAACACCGCCTTCAGGGCCGCGCTGATCTGGTCCGATGCCTCTGCCGTCGCCGCCGGGTCGGCCAGCGCGGCGTTCGACGTGCGCCACTGCCCGGCCTGCACCGCGGCCCACCCGGCGAACCCGCCGGCCAGCACGATCACCGCCGTGAGCACCGAAACCCACGTCGCCACGCGGGAAGTCACGAAGCCCCCTGCACGGACGTGATCTTCCAGGTCCCGTCCGCCCGCACCACGTCCGCGGTCAGGTGGCTGCGGCCCGGTTTCGGCTCACCACCGCCGGACGCGATCGACACGTCCAGCACCGCGATCACCCGCGCCGCGTCCCCGTTCAGCTCCGTCACGGCGATCTGCCGCAGCGACGCCGTCGCGACGAGCCTCGCCGCGGTGGCCCGGTCCACCTGCCCCTGCCGGTCCCCGCTCAGCGACGAGCCCAGCTGGCCGCTCGTCACCCCGATCCACCGGTCCAGCGCGGCACCGGCCTCTCGGTAGTCGATCGTGTTCAACGCGACCAGCGCGTCACCCGCGGCGGTGATCACCGCGTCCCGGTCCCGGGCGCGGACCAGTCCGTCGTCGTGCGCCGCGCTCCACCAGCTCCACCCGAACCACGCCGCGGCCAGCACCGCCACCGCGGCCAGCGCGCCCAGCACCCGGGTCATCCCGGCAGCCCCAGCAGCTGCCCCAGCGAGCTCGCGGTCCCGCTGACCAGCCCCAGCACCCCGGGCATCTGGGTCGACGTGGACTGGGCGGGCGACGGCGCGGGGCCGGACGGCTTCGCCGGGTTGACCGGTTTGCCCGCGTACGGCGCGTTCTGCGCGCCGCGCACCCCGGTCGCGCTGCCCGGCGGCTCGGCGCAGTAGGCCTGCCGGTTGGCGGGCACTTCGCGGGTGTCGTTCGCCGGGCGCTGCTGCGTCGTCTCGTAGCCCTTGGTGCACGAGTGCGGGTCGAAGAAGTTCAGCACCAGCCCGAGGTGGCCTTCGCCGTTGGACCAGACGGACCGGGTGAACGCCGAGATCACCGGGTAGGCGACCAGCAGCTCCTCGATCGCGTCGGTGCGCACCGAGGTGATCTGCGCGGTGGTGAGCAGGTTCGCGATCAGCACGCCGAGGTCGGTGCCGGACGTCGCGAGGATCGTGTCCAGGTCCCGCGCCAGGCCGGGCGTGGTGTCGATGACCTTCCGCAGGTCCGGGTCCGCGCCCTTGAGCTGCTCGGCGATCGTGCGCAGGCCGGTGGCCATCGAGGTGATCGTGTCGGCCTGCCGCTGTTGGGTGTTCAGGACGACCCGGCCGTCGGCCAGCAGCCGCGTGGTCTGCGGCAGGTTCCCCGTCGCCGCCGTGGTGAACGAGTTCGCCGTGTCGAGCAGCTGCTGCAGGTCGTGGCCGCTGCCCGCGAACGCGTCGTAGGTCTCGTCCACCACGGTCTTCAGCGACTGGGTGTCCACACTGGCGACCAGGCGGTCCAGGTTGGCGAGCACGGTGTCCGGCGAGAGCTGGATCGCCGTGCGGTCGCTGGTGATCACCGATCCGTTCGCCAGGTACGGCCCGTCCTGGTGCTTGGGCCGCAGGTCGACGTACTGCTCCCCGACCGCCGACCGGGTC
This sequence comes from Amycolatopsis methanolica 239, assembly GCF_000739085.1. Classification (NCBI taxonomy): domain Bacteria; kingdom Bacillati; phylum Actinomycetota; class Actinomycetes; order Pseudonocardiales; family Pseudonocardiaceae; genus Amycolatopsis; species Amycolatopsis methanolica. Next base: position 5,103,069 of record NZ_CP009110.1, read on the forward strand.
GCGACCACGGCCTCGGTGTCGGCCGGGATCTGCTCGTCGGAGGTGATGTCCAGGTCGACCGCGACTCCCTCGTCGGTCAGGTGCAGTTTGGACACCCGGCCGACCGCGACGCCCCGGTAGGTCACCTCGGCGCCCTCGAAGATCCCGCCCGACTCGGTCAGGTTCGCCGTGACCAGGTAGCCGCTGGTGCCGAACAGCCGGTCCAGCCCGGCATACCGGCCGCCCGCGTAACCCACCGACGTGAGCGCGATCAGCAGGAACGCGATCAGCTGGATCCGGTGCTTGCGGGTGATCACGGCGTCCCTCCCAGCAGGTTGCCGAGCAGGTCGCTCAGCCCGGGCAGCAGACCGGTCACCGGCTGCGGCTGGGTCTGCGCCTGCGGCGCCGTGGGCTGCGGGATCGGCAGGGGCGGCGCCGCGGCCTGCGTGCTGGTCTCGTTGTCGCTCGGCAACTGGAACGACGGGAACTTCCCGGAGTTGGCGATGTTCTGGAAGATCGCGTCCAGGTTCAGGTCGAGCCGCGCGGTCACGTTCGCGTAGTCGCCCTTCACCACGTCGCCTGCGACGTCGGGCAGCGGGTAGGTCGGCAGGATCTTCAGCGCCTCCGGCAGGTTCGTGCCCGCTTCGGCCAGTTTGGACAGTGTGGGCGCCAGCGCCCGCAGGTCCGCCAGCAGCGACTCCCGGCTCGCGTCGATCGTGTCCACGGCGACACCGGACAACCGGTCGAGCGACTGCAGCATCCCGACCAGCTGGTCCCGCTGCTGGGTCACCACGGCCATCCCGGGCGCGAGGTCTTCCAGCGCCGTCGTCAGGTTCGCGGTCTGCGCGACGAGCGTGCCGGACAGCCGGTTGAGCCCGTCGATGGCCCGGATGATCTCCGACTTCTGCCCGTCCAGTTCGGTCGCGATCCGGTCCACCCGCGCCAGCAGGGCGCGGATCTCCGCCTCGTTGCCGGTGAGCGCGTGGTTCAGCTCGCGGGTGATGTCGGCCAGCTGGTTCACTCCGCCGCCGTTGAGCAGCAGCGACAGCGCGCCCAGCACCTCCTCGACCTCGGGGTTGCGGTTGGTGCGCGCCAGCGGGATCACCGAGCCCTCGCGCAGCGGCGCGGCCGCCGGTTCCCCGGCGGGCTCGGCGAGCTGCACGAACTTCTCCCCGAGCAGGCTCGACTGGCGCAGCTGGGCGAACGAGTTCTCCGGCATCTTCAGGTCGCCGTTGAGGCTCATGTGCACGATCGCGGACCTGCTGTCCGGCGCCAGCTCGACGCTGTCGACCCGGCCGATCGGCACGTCGTTGACCTTCACCGAAGCCTGCGGCACCAGGTCGAGCACGTCGGCGAACTGCGCGGTGATGCGGTACGGGTGGTCACCGAGGTCCGCCCCGCCCGGCAGCGGCGTGTTGTAGAGCCCGGAGAACCCGGCCGTGCCGCAGCCCGCCAGGAGCAGCAGGACCCCGCACAGCACCCCGGTCAGCCGCCTCATGATCCGGCCTCCGGGATGTCGACCAGCGGCAGCAACGGCAGCGGCGGGAGCTTGCCGCTGTTGATGTCGGCGAGCAGCTGCGGTATCGACGGGACCTTCGCGATGCCCTCGACCACCGGGGCGATCGCCTCGCACACGTCGCTGACCGTCGTCGGCAGGCCGACCGGCGTGGACGCCTTGATCAGCCGGCACAGCGTGGTGATCAGCGGGTTGGTGAACTCGTTGGCGTTGTAGCGGATCGCGATGCTGCCGGACGCCGCGTCGTAGGAGTTGATGAAGTTCGTCATGCCGGTCGGGCTGACGTCGAGCACCTCGGCGAGCGCGGCCCGCTGGTCGACGAGCACCTGCGTGATGCTCGCCAGCCGGTCCACATTGGACGTGAGCAGGTCCTTGTTCTCCGCGACGAAGCTCTGCACGTCGCCCAGCGATGAGCCGAGCGCGGCCAGCGCGGCGCTGACGTCGTCGGAGTCCTCGGCGAGGAAGCCCGTCACGTTCCCGAGCCGCTGGTAGAACTCGTTGAGCTGCGCGTCGCTGTCCGCGAGCGCGGTGGTGAACGACTGCAGGTTCCGCACGGTGCCGAACAGGTCTTCCTTCGAGTTGTCCAGCGTGCGCGACAGGTTGGCCAGCTCGGTGACGGTGCTGTTGAGGTTCAGCCCGTTGCCGTCGAGGTTGGCCGCGGCGGTGTTCAGCAGGTCGGACAGCGCGCCGTTCGCGTTGGCGCCGTTGGGCCCGAGGCTGATCGACAGCTTGTCGAGCGTGCCGTAGAGGTCGTCCAGTTCCATCGGCGTCGCGGTGCGGTCCTGCGGGATGAGCGCGCCGGAGGCCATCACCGGTCCGCTGTCGTAGGCCGGCGTGAGCTGCACGTACCGGTCGCTGACCAGGCTCGGGGCGACCACGACGGCGCCGGCGTCGGCCGGGATCCGCACGTCGTCGTCGATCCGCATGTCCACGCGCACCACGGCGCCCTCCGGGGTGACCCCGGTGATCTCGCCGACCGGCACGCCGAGGACGCGCACCGACGAGCCGGCGTAGAGGCCGACGGTCCGGTCGAACAACGCGGAGATCCGGGTGCCGACGCTGTCCCGCAACACCAGGTACAAGCCGGCCGTCACCAGCAGCGCGAGCACGCACCCGGTCGCGATCCAGCGGTACACGCCGCGCGCGGCACGGCTGTCGAGCGTCATCCGCCCCCCAATCCCTGGTCCGGCGCGGAGATCGGCGGCGTGCAGCCCTCGGGGTTGATGGACAGCCCGCCCGCCTTGATCACCGGCGGCAGCAGCCCGCAGATGTAGCCCTCGAACCAGCGGCCGTTGCCGGTCGCGTTCGCGCCGACGCGGGTGAACGGCGCGAGCAGCTCGAGGCTGCGGTTCAGGTTGTCCTGGTTGTTCTGCAGGATGGTGGTGACCTCGCCGAGCCGTTCCAGAGTCGGCCGCAGCTGCGCGCGGTTGTCGGCGACCAGCCCGGACAGCTGGGCCGCGAGCTGCTGGGTGCCGGTGAGCAGCGCCTTGATCGCGTCCCGGCGCCGTTGCAGCTCGCCGAGCAGCAGGTTGCCGTCGTTGATGATCGCGGTGAGCTGGGCGTTGCGGTCGGCGAGCGTCCGCGACACCTGGCTGGAGTTCGCCAGCAGGTTCGCCAGCTCCTGGTCACGGGAGGACACCGTGCGCGACAACGCCGACAGGCCGGACAGCGTGTCCCGCAACGGTTGCGGCGTGTCCTTGAGCGCGTCGGCGACCGCGTCGAAGCTCTGCGCGAGCTGGTTCGTGTCGATCTGCCCGACCGTCGTGCTCAGCTGCTGGAAGGCGTCCTGCAGCTGGAACGGAGTGGTGGTGCGCTCGACCGGGATCGGCTCGTCCGGGTCCTGCGCGCCGCCCCCCTTGGGCTTCAGCGCGAGGTACTTCTCCCCCAGCAGCGTCTTGATCTCGATGGACGCCGTCGACTCGTCGCCGACGCGGGTGTTCTCCACCTTGAACTTGACCAGCACCTTCCTGCCTGCCAGCGACACGTCGGTGACCTGGCCGACCTTCACGCCGGCCACCTGCACCTCGTTGTCCGCCGCGAGGCCCGCGGACTCGGCGAAGTAGGCCTGGTAGGTGGTCCCGGTGCCGAGCAGCGGCAGCTCGTCGGAGAAGTAGGACACCAGCGTCACCAGCACGACGAGCACGAGCGTCACCGCGCCGACGGCGGCCTGGTTGCGGTCCTTGAGCGCCTTCATGACGCCTGGCACCTCTCCGGGACCTCGGTCGCGGGCAGCGGGAGCATCGGCAGCGTGATGTTCAGCGACGTCACGCCGATGGTCCCGGTCAGACCGCAGAGGTAGTAGTTGTACCAGCCGCCGTAGCTCAGGGTCCGGGTGAACTTCTCCAGGTTGCCGGGCAGCTTCTTCAACAGTTCGTCGATCAGCTGCCCGGAGTCGGCGAGCGTGCCGGACAGCGTCCCGAGCGCGGCGATGTCCTGCTGGACCGGCGGGCGCACGTCGGCGAGCAGCCCGGCCGTGGCGTCGGTCAGCTCGCCCAGCGCGGACACCGCGTCGCCGATCGGGCCACGCTGCGCGGCCAGCCCGGACACCAGCTGCTGGGTCGCCTCGATCAGGTTCGACAGCTGCGGGCCACGGTCGTTCACCGTGGTCAACACGGTGTTGAGGTTGCCGATCACCTGGCCGATCACCTCGTCGCGGTCGGCGATGGTCTGGGTGAGCGACGCGGTGTGCGACAGCAGGCTCTCGATCGTGCCGCCCTCACCCTGGAACACCTGGATGATCTCGTAGGAGAGCTGGTTGACCTGCTGCGGGTCCAGGGCCGCGAACAGCGGCTTGAACCCGTTGAACAGCACGGTGAGGTTCAGCGCGGGCTGCGTGCGTTCCGGCGGGATCATGCCGCCGGCCGCCAGCTGGTCGTCCCCGGGCACGTTGGTGCCCAGCGACAGGTACCGCTGCCCGACGAGGTTGCGGTACTTGACGGCCGCGGTGACCGAGCCGGGCAGGCGGTAGGCCGACTGGACGGTGAAGTGCACGTCGGCGTAGCTGGTGTCGCCGTCCTCCTCGACGGTGATCTCGTCCACCTGACCGACCTTCACGCCGACGATCCGCACGTCGTCGCCCTCGTGCAGGCCGGAGGCGTCGGTGAAGCGCGCGGTGTAGGTGGAGGTGACGCCGAAGTTGGTGTTGGCGATGGTCGAGCCGAGGATCCCGGTCAGCAGCACCGTGACGACGGCGAAGATCAGGATCTTGACCAGCGACGGGACGAACCGGTTCATCGCACCTCCACCTCCACCCCGCGGTAGAGCGGGCCGGCGAGCAGGGTTCCCCACCCCGGCACGTCCTGCGGCGCGGCCGGCGACAGCAGCGCGGCGACCAGGTCCTGCTCGGCGGGCGAGTTCGCGACCGATCCGGTGGTGGACGCCCCGCCGTCGATGATCCCGTTGCTGGGCAGCGGAACGCTCGCGCCCGGCCCCGCGGGCGGGTGGGTCGAGCCGTCCTGGATCGGCCCGCCCGGCGGGTACTGCGGCCAGCGACCGGGCGGCAGCACCATCGGGTAGCAACGCGGCCCGCGCTTGTCGAGGTACTCCGGTTCGTCCTTGCCCGGCTCGTACTTGGTGCGGTCGGCGACGAACCGGATCGTCACGTGGTTCATCTTGTCGGTGCCCGCGCCGAAGGCCTCGTACGCGCGCGGCACGGCCTCGGCCAGCTGCTGCAGCAGGCACGGGTACTCCGGCGCGTACTTCGCAAGAACCTCCAAAGTGGACTGCGAGGTGACCGTGAGGTTGATCAGGTTGGCCTGGTTGACGCGAAGGAAGCTGTCCAGGTCGTCGCTCGCGTTCGTCACCGACGCCCAGACCTGGGTCAGCGCCTGCTGCTTGTCCACCAGGGTCTTCGTGGTGGTGGTCAGGTCGGCCAGCGCCTGCAGGAAGTCCGGCGCGGCCCGGTCGTAGGTGTCCGCGACGTTCGCCACCCCGGTGATGTCGGCCTTGATGTCCGGCAGCGACGTGTTGAGCCCGGCCAGGTACTCGGACAGGTTCACCAGCGTGGCGCCGAGCTGCTCGCCGCGGCCGTCGAGCGCGGTGGAGACCGCGCTGAGCGTGCTGGCGAGCTTCTGCGGCTGGACTGCTTGCAGCAGCGGCATGACGTTGTTCAGCACCTGCTCCAGCGCGATCGCCGAGCTACTGCGGTCCTGCGGGATGACGTCGCCCGCCGCGATGTGCCGGTCCGACGGATCGGGCGGGATCTGCAGGGCCACGTAGCGTTCGCCGAACAGGGTCTTGGGCAGCAGCCGTGCGGAGACGTTGTCCGGGATCAGGCCCAGCTGGTCCGGGTCCAGCGCGAGTTCCAGCGCGGCGTGGTCGCCCATCGCCTGGATCGAGCGCACCTCGCCGACGACGACACCGCGGATCTTGACGTCTGAGCCCTTGCGCAGCTGGTTGCCGACGTGGTCGGTTTCCAGCCGCACCATCGCGACCGGGGTGAACTCCTTGTTGTAGGCGGCGACCGTGGTGACGAAGAACAGCCCGCACACGACGAGGAACACCAGGCCGAGCACCTGGTGCCAGAGCCGCCGCAGCAGCACCGCCCGTCTCATCCGGCGATCCTCACCGTCGTGGTCGCGCCCCAGACCGCGAGGCTGAGGAAGAAGTCCAGCACCGAGATCAGCACGATCGACGTCCGCACCGCGCGCCCCACCGCGACGCCGACGCCGGCGGGCCCGCCGCTGGCGGTGTAGCCGTAGTAGCAGTGCGACAGGATCACCAGCACGCTGAACACGATCACCTTGCCGAACGACCACAGCACGTCCTCGGGCGGCAGGAACAGCCCGAAGTAGTGGTCGTAGGTGCCCGCGGACTGGCCGTAGAGCCACACCGTGACCTGGCGCGAGGCCAGGTAGGACGACAGCAGCCCGACCGCGTACAACGGGATCACCGCGCCCAGCCCGGCCAGCACGCGCGTGGTGACCAGGTACGGCAGGCTGGGCACCGCCATGACCTCGAGCGCGTCGATCTCCTCCGAGATGCGCATCGCGCCGAGCTGGGCGGTGAACCCGCAGCCGACGGTCGCCGACAACGCGAGACCGGCGGCCAGCGGCGCGACCTCGCGGGTGTTGAAGTAGGCGGAGATGAACCCGGTGAGCGCGGCGGTGCCGAGCTGGTTCAGCGCGGCGTAACCCTGCAGGCCGACGATGAGACCGGTGAACAGGGTCATGCCGATCATCACGCCGAGCGTCCCGCCGATCACCGCGAGACCGCCGGTGCCGAAGCAGACCTCGGTCAGCAGCCGCAGCGTTTCCCTGCTGTAGCGGCGAAGCGTGCGTGGCGCCCAGGCGAGCGCGCGGACGTAGAAGGAGAGCTGGCTGCCCAGTCCCTCCAGCACGGCGCCGGGGCGCGCGATCATCTCGAGTGTCCGGTCGGACACCCCGGGCCGTCTCTCCAGCGTTTCGGCGGTCATCACAGCGCTTTCGGCGGAATGATCCGCAGGTAGATGGCGGTCAGCACGACGTTGATGAGGAACAGCAGCAGGAACGTGATGACCACGGCCTGGTTCACCGCGTCGCCGACGCCCTTCGGCCCGCCCGCCGGGTTGAGCCCGCGGTAGGCGGCCACCACCCCGGCGACGAACCCGTACAGCACGGCCTTGATCTCGCTGACGTAGAGGTCCGGCAGCTGCGCCAGCGCGTTGAAGCTGGCCAGGTACGCGCCGGGGGTGCCGCCCTGCATGACGACGTTGAAGAAGTAACCGCCGAGCACGCCGACCACGCTGACCAGGCCGTTGAGCAGCACGGACACGACCATCGCGGCGAGCACGCGCGGCACGATGAGGCGCTGGATCGGGTTGACCCCGAGCACCTCCATCGCGTCGATCTCTTCGCGGATCTTGCGCGCGCCGATATCAGCACAGACGGCGCTTCCTCCGGCGCCCGCGACGAGCAGGGCGGTGATCAGCGGGGCGGCCTGCTGCACGATGGCCAGTGCGCTGGCCGCGCCGGTGAACGACTGCGCGCCGATCTGCTGCGTCAGCGAGCCGAGCTGCAGCGCGATCACCGCGCCGAACGGGACGGCGACGAGCGCGGTGGGCAGGATCGTGACGCTCGCGAAGAACCAGCACTGCAGGATCCACTCGCGGAACTGGAAGGGCCTGCGCGGGATCGCCCGCAGCACTTCCCAGGCCAGTGTGGACAGGCGGCCGACCTGGGTGAGCGCGGCGGTGCCCGGTATCGTGAGCGTTCCCGTGCGTGACCCCATCACACCTCCGCGACCCCAGCCTCGTTGCTCTGAGTCTTACTCCCTTGCGGGAAACCGCTTTGCGTTAGCGGTGTTTACTTCGTATTCCCGTGGTCTTGATCACCCCTGCAGATTGAGAGCATGGGTAGCCGTGGCCCCGCCGTCGGCGACGAATTCCCCGCCCGTGCAGTAGGAACTCTCGTCACTGGCCAGGAACACCGCGAGCTGCGCGATCTCCTCGGGCTTGCCGACGCGTCCCAGCGCGACCTTCTTGCCGACCCAGGCCATGTCGATCTCCGCTCCGCCCGCGGCGTCGGCGACCATCTTCGTGTCGATCATGCCGGGATGGACCGAATTGACCCGGATCCCCTTGCGCCCCAGCTCCAGCGCGGCCACCTTCGTCATCCCCCGGATCGCGAACTTGCTCGCGGTGTAGGCGACGAGGAACGGCATGCCGGCCAGACCCTCCACAGAGGACACGTTGATGATCGAGCCGCCACCGGCCCGCGTCATCGGTTCAACGACCGAGCGCATGCCGAGAAACGCCCCGATCTGGTTGATTCCGATGACGCGTTCGTAATCGGCCAGTGACGTGTGCGCCAGCTCCGAGAAGTGCAGGATTCCCGCGTTGTTCACCAGCACGGTGAGGCCGCCGAACTCGTCCTCGGCGCGCTGCACCGCGGCGGCCCAGTCGTCCTCGCGCGAGACGTCGAGGTACTGGTAGACCGCGCCGATCTCGTCGGCGAGGGCCTTGCCGTCGTCGTCGGCGACGTCGGCGACCATCACCTTCGCGCCCTCCTGCGTGAACCGCCGGGCCGCGGCCGCGCCCTGTCCCCTGGCCGCGCCGGTGATCAGCGCGGTCTTCCCGTCGAGGCGTCCCATCACATCATCTGGTCGGTCAGCGGCAGGTACACCGACTTGAGCTCGGTGTATGCCTCGATCGAGGACTTACCACCCTCGCGCCCCAGCCCGGACTGCTTGAACCCGCCGAAGGGCAGGTGCGGCTCGATCTGGAAACCGTTGATGCCGATCGTGCCCGCGCGCAGCTTGCGCGACACGCGGAACGCGCGCTGGACGTCGGCGGTGAACAGGCCCGCGCCGAGGCCGTACTCGGTGTCGTTGGCCAGGCGCACGGCCTCGTCCTCGTCGGTGAACGGGACGACCGCGAGCACCGGGCCGAAGATCTCCTCCTGCGCGATCGTCGCGTGGTTGTCCACGTCGGCGAAGATGGTCGGGCCGACGAAGTTGCCGTTCGCCAGGTCGCCGCCGAGCCGCTCGCCGCCGGTGACCAGCCGGGCGCCCTCGGCCTTGCCCTTCTCGATGTAGCCGAGCACCCGTTCCAGTTGCTTCTCGTTGATCAGCGGGCTCGCCATGACCCTCGGGTCGAACGGGTCGCCGTAGGTCACCGCCTGCGCCATGCCCTGCGCGGCGCCGAGGAACTCGTCGTAGACGTCCCGGTGCACCAGGGCACGGGTGTTGGCGACGCAGGCCTGGCCGGACAGGCCCATCGTGACCGCGCCGACGACCGTGGCCGCGGCCAGCGCGACGTTGGGCGCGTCGGCGAACACCAGCGCCGGGCTCTTGCCGCCGAGTTCGAGCGAGACCCGCTTGAGCGTGCCCGCGGACGCCTCGACGATGTGTTTGCCCACCGCGCGGCTGCCGGTGAAGCTGACCTTGTCGACCCCGGGGTGCGTGATCAGCGTTTCGCCGACCGGGTCGCCGGGGCCGGTGACGACGTTGAGCGTGCCGGCCGGCAGCCCGGCCTCGACGAGCAGCTCGACCATGCGTAGCACGGTGAACGTGCAGTACTCCGACGGTTTGAGCACGATGGTGCACCCAGCCGCGAGCGCCGGGGCGACCTTTTGCGCGAACAGCAGGAACGGCGCGTTCCACGGCAAGATCGCCGCGACCACGCCGATCGGCTCGCGGAAGGTCATCGCCAGGTGGTCGCCGCCCTGGTACGGCGTCAGGGTCTCGCCGCCGAGCTTGTCGACCCAGCCCGCGTGGTGGTCGAACACGTCCGCCGCGGCGCCGGCTGAGGTCGCGTAGATCGTGCTGCTGAACGACAGCGGCACCGAGTTGTCCAGCGCCTGCAACGACCGCAGCTCCTCGGCGTGCTCCCGCAGCAGGTCCGCGTACCGGTGCAGAACCGCGACACGCGTGCTCGCGCGGGAGTTCGACCACGTGCCCGACTCGAAGGCCACGCGCGCCGAGGCGACCGCGGCGTCGACGTCGGCCTCCGTGGCGATGGCGAACTCGCCGATCTCCTCGCCGGTGGCCGGGTGTCGGTGGGTCCACGAGTCGCCGCCGGTGCCGGGGCCCCACTGGCCGTCGAGGTAGAGCTGACCGGTCTTGAGGCCGACGGATTCGCGGTGCGGCTGCACGGTAAGTGTCATGGGAGCTCCAGGATCTCGGTGGCGGCGAACATGGTGTCGGGATCTCGGTCGTCGAAGTGGGCGCCCACGGTGGCCGCCAGCTCGTCGGCCGTCCACAGCGGACCCGCGGTGTCGAACCGCTGCTCGACGGCGGGCGGTTTCAGCAACGCGACCATGCCGCCGTGCACCACGAAAACCTGGCCGTTGATGCGCTCCGCCCGCTCCGAGGCGAGGAACGCGACGAAAGGGGCGACGTGGTCCACCGACAAGGGATCGACACCGCCGTCCGGCGCGTCGCCGAAGACCGCGGCGGTCATGACGGTGCGCGCCCGCGGGCAGATGGCGTTGGCCCGCACGCCGTACCGCGCGGCGCCCCGGGCGGTGGCGACGGTGAGGCCCACGATGCCGGCCTTGGCGGCCGCGTAGTTGGGCTGACCGGCGGATCCGACGAGGAACGCCTCGGACGCGGTGTTGACGATCCGCGCGAACACCGGCCCGCCGGTGGCCTTCGACTGGGCGCGCCAGTGCGCGGTCGCGTTGCGGGACAACAGGAAGTGCCCGCGCAGGTGCACCCGGATCACGGTGTCCCACTCCTCGTCGGACATCGAGAACAGCATCCGGTCGCGCAGCACCCCGGCGTTGTTGACGACGACGTGCAGCCCGCCGAAGTGGTCGAGCGCGGCTTCGACGAGGGCGTCGGCGGTGGCGCGCTCGCCCACGTCCCCGGTGACGAGCAGCGCCCGGCCGCCCTCGGCCTCGATCTCCTCGACGACGGTTTTCGCGGCCTCCGTGACGTCGTTGAGGACGACCGGGGCGCCCGAACGGGCCAGCGCCAGCGCCTCCGCCCGGCCCAGTCCCGCCCCGGCGCCGGTCACGATGGCCACCCGCGGTTCCCGCATACCTTCCACGACGGCCAGACTAGAATCTGTTCTCGTCCCGGACAAGCCCCAGTTTCGCCCGTTTACTCGACGATGAACAGCGCATTCTTCGGACAAGCCGCAATCGCTTGCGAAACACGTTCTACTTCTGATTCGGGCACCGACGGGTGAGCGATGCGCAACTCCTCGTCGTCATTCAGCTCGAAGACGGCGGGCGCGAACCCGATGCACACCTCGTTCGCCTCGCACAGCGACCGGTCGACCGCGACCTCCATGGCTTTCCTCCTCGGCGGCGGAGCTGATAGAAATAGAACGTGTTCTAGACTAGCGCCACGGACCGGTCTGCTTCCAGCAACGACCGGGCGGGCCGGAGGTGACGCATGCGGATCAGCTACACGCCCGAGCAGGACCGGCTGCGCGACGAACTGCGCGACTACTTCGCCAGGCTGATGACTCCGGAACGGCGCGAGGCGCTGGCCGGGGACGGCGGCGAGTACGGGGATGGCAAGGCCTACAAGGAGATCGTGCGCGAGCTGGGCCGGGACGGGTGGCTCGCGATCGGGTGGCCCGAGGAGTGGGGCGGGCAGGCCAGGCCCATGCTGGACCAGCTCGTGTTCACCGACGAGGCGGCCGTGGCCGGGGTGCCGGTGCCGTTCCTGACGGTCAACACGATCGGGCCCACGATCATGCGGTTCGGCACGCCGGAGCAGAAGGCGTTCTACCTGCCGCGCATCGCCGGCGGCCAGCTGCACTTCTCGATCGGCTATTCGGAGCCGGAGGCGGGCACCGACCTCGCGTCCCTGCGCACCCGCGCGGTCCGGGACGGCGACTCCTACGTCGTCAACGGCCAGAAGATGTGGACGAGCCTGATCGAGTACGCCGACTACGTGTGGCTGGCCGCGCGCACCGATCCGGACGCGAAACGGCACAAGGGGCTGAGCATCCTGGTCATGCCGACCGACGCCCCCGGCTTCTCCTGGACGAAGGTGCGCACCGTCGCCGGACCGGGCACGAGCGCGACCTACTACGACGACGTGCGCGTGCCGGTGTCCGCCCGGATCGCCGACGAGAACGCCGGCTGGCCGCTCATCACCAACCAGCTCAACCACGAGCGCGTGGCGCTGACCTCGGCCGCGCCGATCATCTCCGCGCTGGACGAGGTGCGCAGGTGGGCGCGGGAGACCAAGCAGCCGGACGGCAGCCGGGTCATCGACGCCGAGTGGGTCCGGATGCACCTGGCCCGCGTGCACGCCCACGCCGAGTACCTCAAGCTGCGCAACTGGCGGATCGCGTGGGCGGCGGGCTCGGACGAGCTGGGTGCGGCGGCGGCCTCGGCGACGAAGGTGTTCGGCACCGAGCTGGCGATCGAGGCGTACCGGCTGCTCATGGAGGTCGTCGGGCCGGGCGCGGTGGTGCGCGCCGGCTCCCCCGGCGCCGTGCTGCGCGGACAGCTCGAACGCGCGCACCGCTCGGCGCTGATCCTGACCTTCGGCGGCGGCACGAACGAGATCCAGCGCGACCTGATCGCGGCGACCGCCCTGTCCCTGCCCGTGACCCGCTGAGGAGGAACCCGTGGACTTCGCGTTGAGTGCGGACGTGACCGAACTGGCCGCGCTCGCCGGCCGCATCCTGTCCGAGCGCGCTTCGGCGAGCCCGCACGGCGAGGGCGGGTTCGACCGCACGGTGTGGCAGGAGCTGGCGCGGGCCGGGGTGATCGACGCGGCGCTGCCCACCGCGGTCGGGGGCGGCGGCCTCGGGCTGCTCGGGCAGTGCGCGGTGCTGACCGAGATCGGCCGGACCGTCGCCGAGGTGCCGTACCTGCCGACCGTGGTGGCCGCGTCCGCGATCGCCGAGTCCGGGGACAGGCAGCTGATCGAGGAGTGGGTCGTGCCGGCGGTGCGCGGTCAGGCGGTGCTGGCACTCGCGCTGCCGGACGCGGGCGCGCCGTGCGGCTTCACGGCGGAACCGGACGGCGGGGGCTGGCGGGTGTCCGGGGCGCAGACGGCGGTGCCGTTCGCCGCGTTCGCCGACGCGCTGGTCGTGCCCGCGCACACGCCCGAGGGGACGGCGGTGTTCGTGGTCGCCGCGGACGGGGTGCGGCGGCAGAGCGTGGTCGACCACGCCGACGCCGGGCTGGTCGAGCTGAACGGGGTCCCGGCTTCGCGGCTGCCGGAGGTGTCCCTGCTCGACCACGCGACGGTCGGGTTGTGTGCGCAGCAGCTCGGCGTGCTGGAGAGCGCCTTACACCGCACGGCCGAGTACGCACGGCAGCGGGAGCAGTTCGGGCACGTGATCGGCGCGTTCCAGGCGGTGCGGCAGCGGCTCGCGGACGCCTACATCGACGTCGAAGCCGTGCGGCTGACGCTGTGGCAAGCCGCGTGGCGCCTGTCGGAGGGGCTGCCCGCGGCGTCGGAGGTCGCGACGGCGAAGTACTGGGCGGCCGAGGCCGGGCACCGGGTCGCGCACACCGCGGTCCACATCCACGGCGGGGTCGGGATCGACACCGACCACGAGCTGCACCGGTACTTCGTGGCGGCCAAGCGGCTGGAGTTCGCCCTCGGCGGGGCGACGGCGCAGCTGCGGGTGCTGGGCGAGCTGCTCGCGACGTCATGACGGTCACCGAAATGCTGCTGGCGCGCGCCGCGGACGACGGCCCCGGCCTGCGGTTCGAGGACTCGGCGTGGACGTGGCGGGAGCACGTGCAGCAGTGCGCCGACCACGCGGCGGTGCTGCGTTCGTTGCTGACCGGGCCGGTGAAGCACGTGGGTGTGCTGGCGGACAATGTGCCGTCGTTCTCGTTCCTGCTCGGCGGGTGCGCGTTCGCGGGGTCGGTGCTGGTCGGCCTGAACCCGACGCGCCGGGGCGCGGCGCTGGAGCGGGACATCCGGCTCTCCGACTGCCGGCTGGTGCTCACCGAGGGACGGCACGCGGCGCTGCTGGACGGCGTGGACGTGCCGGTGCTGGACCTGGACGGGCCGGAGTGGGCCGCGTTGCTGGATTCGTGCGCGGGCTCCCCGCTTTCCCCGGTGCCCGCAACGCCCGCGGACCTGCTGATGCTCATCTTCACCTCCGGCACCAGCGGCGACCCGAAGGCGGTGCGGTGCACGCACGAGAAGATCGCCCTCCCCGGGCAGATGCTGGCCTCCCGGTTCGGACTGTCCGGTTCGGACTGCGTGTACCTGTCGATGCCGATGTTCCACTCCAACGCGATCATGGCCGGATGGTCGGTCGGGCTCGCCGCGGGCGCGGCGCTGGCGATGCGGCGGCGGTTCTCGGCATCCGGTTTCCTGCACGACGTGCTGCGGTTCGGCGCCACGTACGCCAACTACGTGGGCAAGCCGCTGTCGTACGTGCTGGCAACGACCGAGTCGCCGGACGACGCCGACAACCCGCTGCGGATCGTGTACGGCAACGAGGGCGCGGAGGCGGACCTGGCCGAGTTCGGCCGCCGGTTCGGCTGCCACGTGGTGGACGCGTTCGGCTCGACCGAGGGCGGGATGGGGTTCGCCCGGACACCGGACACGCCGCCGGGGTCGCTGGGCCCGTTGCCGGAGGGGGTCGCGGTGCTGGACCCGGAAACCGGCTCGGTCTGCCCGCCGGGCGTGGTCGGGGAGCTGGTGAACACCGCCGGTGCGGGGGCGTTCGCGGGCTACTACAAGAACCCGGAGGCGGACGCCGAGCGGCTCCGCGACGGTCGGTACCACACCGGGGACCTGGCCTACGTGGACGAGAACGGGTTCTGCTTCTTCGCCGGGCGGCTCGGGGACTGGCTGCGGGTCGACGGCGAGAACCTCGGCACCGCGCCCATCGAGCGGGTCCTGCTGCGGCACCCGGCGATCGCGGAGGCGGCGGTGTACGCGGTGCCGGATCCGGCGGTCGGCGACCAGGTGCTGGCCGCGCTGGTGTTGTCGAGGCCGCTGTCGCCCGAGGAGTTCGGGGAGTTCCTGGCCGCGCAACCGGACCTCGGGCCGAAGCAGCTGCCACGGTTCGTGCGCCTTGTCAACGAACTCCCGCGGACATCCACGTACAAGATCGTGAAACGGCGGCTGGCGGCGGAGGGGACGCGGTGCTCCGATCCGGTGTGGTCGCGTCGTGGCAAGGAAAGCGTCTACTCGCCGACACCCGCGGTGCCTACGGTGGGCTGATGCGCAGGTTCAGGCGGCGTTCTGCTGGAACCCCGGCGACAACGACACGACCGCTGCTGGTCGAGCCGTACTGACGGAGTACCCCGGGAGCCGATCCGTGGTCGCGGTGCGGCCGTAGAGTGGCCGGCATGGGCAAGGTCTACGCGCTGAACCTGTTCGACGTCGCCGACCGCGCGGAGTACCTGGCGTACTCGCGCCGGTCGGCCGCGGAGGTATCCGCCCACGGCGGACGCGTGGTCGCGCTGGGCAAGTTCCGCGAGGCGGCGACCGGTGAGATCACCCCGCGCCAGGTGATGATCCTGGTCGAGTGGGAGTCACCGGAGGCGTTCGAGAGCTACCGGGACGACCCCGCACTGGCCGACCTCCACCCCCACCGGGAGAACGGCACCTCCTCCTACGTCTGGCACTTGTTCGACCGCCTGGACGACCTCCGCCCGATCCTGAAGGCCGCGGAGTAACCGTTCCCGCACCCACCTGCCCGTGCCCTCCGGCCAGCGCGCTCGGCCCGGCGGCGCGCCGCCGCCGCAGCCCGGGGCGCCCCAGCGGCGGTGCCCATGCACGGCAGCGCCGCACCGCAGCACGCCACGGCTCACCACAGCCCAGGCGGCGCCCGCCCCAGCACACCCTCCCCGGCCGCCCCACAATTCAGCGCACCCTCGGCCCGCGCCTCACCGCCACGCACCGGCGGCCGGCCACCACCGCGTCAGCGGCCCACGACCCCCATCTCCCAACCCGCCCCTACCGGCTCCGGCCCAGCACCGCCGCGTGCCTGCCACCGCAGATCAGAACGTCGCGTTGATCGGACGCAGCCGCCGGGGCCCGGTGTCCGGCCGGGCCGGCGGCGGACCGAGCACGATGCGCGCGTTGGCCACGAATGCGCCCTCCGGCGAGGCCATCACCGGGTCCAGCGTCAGCGCCCGCACCTCCGGGTGGTCCTCGGCCAGCGCCGCGACCCGCAGCACCAGGTCCTGCAACGCCGCCAGGTCCGCGGGCTCGTCGCCGCGGTAGCCGGTCAGCAGCGGGGCGCTCTTCGGCTCGCGGATGAGCGTCGCGGCGTCCACGTCGGTCAGCGGCACCGCCCGGTACGCCCGGTCCCCCAGCAGCGTGCTCACCAGCCCGGACAACCCGAACGACACCAGGCTGCCGAACGACGGGTCGTCCTGCAGCCCGATCAGGCACGAGATGCCCTTCGGCGCCATCTTCTGCACGTAGACGTCCCGCTCGCCGGACACCTCGCTCAGGTCCTCGTACCCGCGCCGCACCGCGTCCGGCGATGCCAGGTCCAGCCGCACGCCCGCGAGGTCCGGCCGTCCGCGCAAGCGTTCGTCGACGGCCTTCACGGTGACCGGGTAGCCGAGTTCCTCCGCGGCCTGGATCGCGGCCCCGGCGCTCGACACCACCCGGAACGGCACCACGTCGATGCCGTAGCACCCGAGCAGCCGCACGATGTCGGCGTCCTCGAGCACCACGTTCTTGTCGCCGCCCGCCAGGATCTCCCGCACGACCTGCTGGGCCTGCTCGACGTGCAGCCCGTCGGGGCGGATGAGCGTGCCCTGCGGCCGCTGCCGCCACGCCGCGTACCGCACGACCTTCGCCAGCGCGTTCACCGCGCGTTCCGGGCTGGGATAGGACGGGATCGACCCCCGCCCGGGGGCGCCGTCCGGGCCGGGCACGGCCAGTTCGTCCGGCACGCCCTCGGCGGCGAGGAACGTCGACACGATCGGTTTTCCCTGGTCCAGCGCCTGCGCCGCCTCGCGCAGCGCCCGCGCGTACGTGCTGCCCGGGATCGACAGGGGGGGCACGAACACCGCGACCAGCGCGTCGGTTTCCGGGTTGTTCAGCGCCTCCCGCACCGCCGCGGCGAAGTCCTCCGGACCGGCCTGCGGCCCGACGTCCACCGGATCGAACGCGAGCCGCAGCCCCTGCGCGCGAGCCGTGTCGGCGGCGAGCAGGCCGATCGCGCTGGAGTTGCCGACGATCCCGATCCGCGGCCCCGCGGGCAACGGCTGGTGGGCGAACACGAGCGCGGTGTCGAACAGCTGGGCCAGCGTCTCCACCCGCACCACACCGGCCTGCTCGAACAGTGCCTGCACGCTCGACTCGTCGACCTCGGCGGAGGTCGCGGCCAGCTGCGGGCGGACGGCGTGCCGCCCCGACTTGACCGCGACGATCGGCTTGCTGCGCCCGAGCCGCCGGGCGAGGCGGGCAAACTTGCGCGGGTTGCCGAACGATTCGAGGTAGAGCAGGACGAGGTCAGTGCTGGTGTCGGTCTCCCAGTACTGCAGGAGGTCGTTGCCGGAGACGTCGGCGCGGTTGCCCGCGGACACGAACGTCGACAGCCCGAGGCCGCGCGCTTCGGCGTCGGCGAGGATCGCGGTGCCGAGGGCGCCGGACTGGCAGAAGAAGCCGGCGCGGCCCCGTTTGGGCAGGCGCGGGGCGAGGGTGGCGTTGAGCCGGACCGCCGGATCGGTGTTGAGCACGCCCAGCGCGTTCGGGCCGACCACGCGCATGCCGTGCGCGCGTGCCTCGCCGACGAGGCGCAGCTCGGCGTGCAGGCCGTGCGGGCCCGCCTCGCCGAAACCGGCGGTGACGATCAGCAAGGTCTTGACACCCTTGGCGAGCGCACCGTCCAACACGGACTCGACCTGGTCCGCGGGCACCGCCACGACCGCGAGGTCCACCGGGTCCGGGATGTCCACAACGGACGGATAAGCGCGCACGCCGCGCACCGAGCGGTGCTCCGGGTTCACCGGGTAGACGGTGCCCGCGAAGTCCGCGGCGAGCAGGTTGGACAGGACCGAGTAGCCGACCTTCGTGGGGTCGGCCGAGGCGCCGATGACCGCGACCGACCGCGGGTGGAGGAGGTTGTAGACGCTGCGCGCCTCGGCGGCCTGTTCCCGCGCGCGGGCGACGGCGAGGGATTCCTCGGTGGGGTCGATGTCGAACTCCAGGTGCAGCACGCCCTCCTCGATGGCGCGGCTGACCTGGTAACCGGCGTCGCGGAAGACGCGCACCATGGCGGCGTTCTCGGCGAGGACCTCGGCGACGAACCGGCGCAGGCCGCTCTCGGACGCGGCGGCGGCCAGGTGTTCCAGCAGGATCGACCCGACGCCGCGCCCCTGGTGCGCGTCGTCCACGACGAACGCCACCTCGGCCGACGGCCCGTCGCCGAGCCGCTCGTACCGCCCCACGGCGATGATGTCGTCCCCGAGCAGGGCGACGAACGCCACGCGATCGTGGTGGTCGACGACGGAGAACCGTTCGAGGTCCCGCTGCGGGATGCGCGGGTAGGCGCCGAAGTAGCGGAGGTACCGGGTGCGCTCGGAAAGCTTGCCGTGGAAAGCGACGAGGGCGTCGGCGTCACTCGGCACGATGGGTCGCAAGTGGACGGTTCCGCCGTCGCTGAGCAGGACGTCGGCCTCCCAATGACGGGGGTAGTCATAGGGATCACGGGGCCCGTGGTTCTCCCGGTTCGCGCCCTCACCCGCGCCGGCCGCCCGCCCCGGGCCGGCGCTACTGGACGCACTGTGGCTGCTGACCGGCACCCGGCCGGCGGTGCTGCGCTCGCCCGCACTGCTGCGTTCGCCCGCGCCGCTGGGCTCACCAGCACCACTGCGCTCGTCGGCAACGCCGCGCCCTCCAGCGCCGCTCGGCTCAGCGGCACCGCCGCGCCCGCCAGCATTGCTGCGCTCGCCCGCGCCGCTCAGCTCACCACCACCGCGCGTGTCAGCACTGCTGCGCATGCCAGCGCCGCCGCTGGGCTCACCGGCACTACCGCCCACGCCAGCAACGCCGCGCCCTCCAGCGCCGCTCGGCCCAGCGGCACCGCCGCGCATGCCGGCATTGCTTTCGCCGATACCGCTCGTCGGCGCCTGCCCCGCGTCCGCACGCTCGCCGGTGCCGCTCAACTGCTCTTGCTCCCCGCTACCGCCCGGCCGGCCCTGATCACTTCCCACGCCAGCGCCACCCACCTGCTCCTGATCGACACCGCCACCCCGCGCCGAGCCGCCACCAGCGGCCTGCTCACCACCTGCGGCCTCGCCACCACCCGCACTGGCGGCCGAGCCCGAGCCGCCACCGGCAGCCTGCTCACCACACGCACCGCCGCTCGACCCCGAGCCGCCACCGGCAGCCTGCTCACCAACCGCGCTGCCGCCCCGATCCCGGCCGGCAGCAGCCCGTCCGCCACCACCCGCGGCCGTGCCGAGGTCGCCCTCTGGGCTCTCCTCCCCCGGCGCGCCACCCCCTTGAACCGGGTCAGGCCTGCCGGCCGCGGCCTGCTCCGCTGCGGCTCCGCGCGGCTCGTCCTCGTGGGGCCCGCCGGGCTTGTCGCTCCTGCTCATCTCACGTCGATTCCTCGGATCGGTCGGGTCAGTCCCTCGGGTCGTCCGGGTCCAGGCCGTGCAGCGGGAACAGCGCGCGGCGCGTGTCCCGGATCGCGACGTCGACCGGGTCGTCCGCCCCGTCCCCCCACGAGTGGTACGTCGTGTCCCGGCCGTCGGTCATCTCCGGCGGCAGCTCGGCGCTCGGCGCGGCCCGCAGGACGGTGTTGACCCAGTTCGGCGGCAGCGGCGTCTCGGGCTTCACGTCGCGGTCGAGGACCGTCGCCATGAGGTGCGTCCACGAGCGCGGCACCACCCGGATCAGCTGGTAACCCCCACCGCCGACGGCCAGCCACCGGCCCTCGGCGTGACGCTCAGCGAGGTCACGGAGAGTAGCGTAGATGGTCCGGTGACCGTCGACCGAGAGCGCGAGGTCCGCGAGCGGGTCCTCCTCGTGGGAGTCGACGCCACACTGGGTCACCAGGATCTGTGGCCGGAACACCTCGAGCAGCGACGGCACGACCGCGTGGAAGGCCCGCAGCCAGCCGGCGTCACGCGTGCCGGGCGGCAGCGGCACGTTCACCGACGTGCCCTCGGCCTCGCCGGACCCGGTCTCGGCGCTGTACCCGGTGCCCGGCCACAGCGTGAACGGGTGCTGGTGCAGCGAGACCGTGAGCACGCGGGGGTCGCCGTAGAAGGCGGCCTGCACGCCATCGCCGTGGTGGACGTCGGTGTCGACGTAGGCGATGCGGTCGAAACCGTGGTCGAGCAGCCAGGAGATGGCCACCGCGCAGTCGTTGTAGACGCAGAACCCGGCGGCGCGGCCGCGCATGGCGTGGTGGAGGCCACCTGCGATGTTCACCGCGCGCCGCGCCTCGCCGTCGGCGATCTTGCGTGCCCCGAGCAGGGTCGAGCCGACCACCAGGGCGGAGGCGTCGTGCATGTCGCTGAACACCGGGTTGTCGGCGGTGCCGAGGCCGTGGCCGACGTCCCAGCCCGCAGTCGGCGCGAGCTTGACCGCCGCCAGGTACTCCTCAGCGTGTATGCGGTACAACTCGGTATCGGTGGCGGGCTCGGGCACGAGCAGTTCCACGCCGTCGAGGACCCCCAGCTCAGTGGCGAGCCGCACGGTGAGGTCGAGCCGGACCGGGTTGAACGGGTGCTCACCGCCGAGGTCGTAACCGAGCAGGGCGGGATCCCAGACGACGGCGGGCTGCATGACGTCCGATGGTAGCCGTGAGGAGCGGGATTATCCTCCCGGTCACCTGGGGTGACCGTCGCCCGGAACGACTACCATGGATTGTCGCGGACGAAGGGGACATCGTGAACGATCTCATCGACACCACAGAGATGTACTTGAAGACCATCTTCGAGCTCGAAGAGGAAGGTGTCGTACCGCTGCGCGCCCGCATCGCCGAGCGGCTGCAGCAGAGCGGTCCGACAGTCAGTCAGACGGTGGCCCGCATGGAACGCGACGGACTGGTGCGCGTCGCCGACGACCGCCACCTGCAGCTGACCGACCACGGCCGGGAGCTGGCCATCGCCGTCATGCGCAAGCACCGGCTCGCGGAGCGGCTGCTGCTCGACGTGATCGGGCTGGAGTGGGAGCACGTGCACACCGAGGCCTGCCACTGGGAGCACGTCATGAGCGAGGCGGTGGAGCGCAAGCTGGTCCGGCTGCTCGACCACCCGACCACCTCGCCCTACGGCAACCCGATCCCTGGTCTGGACAAGCTCGGCGAGGGCGGGCTGCCCGCGCCGCCCGCCGAGGCCGACCTGGTGCGGCTGGACGACTTCGCGCGGTCCGGCGGCGGCAAGGCGGAGATCCGGCGCCTGGCCGAGCACATCCAGCTCGACGAGAAGCTGATGGTGGACCTGAAGGAGGCGGGAGTCGCCCCCGGCAGCGTGGTGTCGGTGCGCCGCGCGGACGGTGGCGGCACCGCGGAACTGACCGGTGAGCTGGGCGCGGTCCAGGTGCCCATGTCGGTGCTGCACGCGGTTCTGGCGCAGGCCAAGTGAGTTCCGCGAGCGAGGCCGCACAGGCGTTCCGGTCCGTGCACGGGCGGCCCCCGTCCGGCGTGTGGTCCGCGCCGGGCCGGGTCAACCTGATCGGCGAGCACACCGACTACAACGACGGTTTCGTGCTGCCGTTCGCCCTGCCGCACCGGCTGGCCGCCGCCGCGTCCCCGCGCGCCGACCAGGTCCTCACCGTGTCCACGCTCGGCTCCGACGGGCGCATCCAGGAAGCCCAGCCGGTCGCGATCCCCGATCTCCGTCCCGGTGGTGTCGACGGCTGGGCCGCGTACCCGGCCGGGGTGGCGTGGGTGCTGCGCGACCACGGTGTCGAGCGCGGCGCCGACGTGGTGCTGGCCGGCGACGTCCCCACCGGAGCCGGGCTGTCCTCCTCCGCCGCGCTGGAGTGCGCGGTGGCGCTGGCCCTGCTCGGGCTGGCCGGCGAAGACGACCCGGGCCTGGAGCGGCGAGCCGAGATCGCGCGCTGGGCCCAGCGCGCCGAGAACGACTTCGTCGGCGCCCCGACCGGCGTGCTCGACCAGACCGCGTCGCTGTGCTGCGTGGACGGTCACGTGCTGTTCCTCGACGTCCGCTCCGGCGAGATGGAACAGGTGCCGTTCGACGCCGCGGCCGCCGGCCTGCGCATCCTGGCCATCGACACGCGCGTCAAGCACGCCCACAGCGAGGGCGGCTACGGTGAGCGCCGCAAGGGCACCGAACGCGCGGCCGACCTGCTCGGCGTCAAGGCGCTGCGGGACGTGGGCCCCGGCGACCTGGACGGCGCGCTCGCACAGCTGCCCGGCGAGCTCGGCCCGCTCGTCCGCCACGTGGTGACGGAGAACCAGCGCGTGCTCGACATCGTCGCCCTGCTCCGGGACGGCCGGATCGGCGACATCGGCCCGCTGCTGACCGCTTCGCACGTCAGCATGCGCGACGACTACCGGATCTCCTGCCCGGAGCTGGACCTCGCCGTGGAGGTCGCGGAGGCCAACGGCGCCCTCGGCGCGCGGATGACCGGCGGCGGGTTCGGCGGCACCGCGATCGCCCTCGTGCCCGAGTCCGCTGTGGACACTGTCGAGGCGGCGGTCACGGAGGCCTTCGACCGAGCGGGCTACCGCTGGCCGCGTGCCTTCGTGGCGGTCCCGTCCCCCGGCGCCGGACGCGACGAGCTGTAATTCGGCGGGGCCGGACCTGTGCGTGGCTCACAGGTTGCTGGTCCACACTGGCGACACCTCCTTTTCCGTTCTCGAGAAAGGCTCCCGACGAGACCATGGCTTCCGACTCCTCGCGCCTCAAGCTGATCGTCACGGGCGGTGCCGGTTATGTCGGCAGCGTCTGCACGGCCCGCCTGCTGGAAGCCGGGCACGAGGTCGTCGTCGTGGACGACCTGTCCACCGGCCACGCGGACGCCGTCCCCGACGGCGCGCGCTTCGTCGAGGGCGACGCCGCCGACGCGACGGCGTCCCTGCTCGGCGAGGGTTTCGACGGCGTGCTGCACTTCGCGGCGAAGTCCCTCGTCGGCGAGTCGATGCAGGACCCGGCCAAGTACTGGCACGGGAACGTGATCACCTCCATCCGTTTGCTGGACGCGATGCGTGCGCACGGCACGCCGCGCCTGGTCTTCTCCTCCACGGCGGCCACCTACGGTGAGCCGGAGCGCAGCCCGATCCCGGAGACCGCGCCCACGATGCCGACCAACACCTACGGTGCGTCGAAGCTCGCCATCGACCACGCGATCACCAGCTACGCGCGGGCGCACGGACTGGCTGCCGTGAGCCTGCGGTACTTCAATGTCGCCGGCGCGTACGGCCGCTTCGGGGAGCGGCACACCACTGAGACCCACCTGATCCCGCTGGTGCTGCAGGTGGCCACCGGGGACCGTCCGCACATCAGCATCTTCGGCGAGGACTACCCCACCGACGACGGCACCGCCGTTCGTGACTACATCCACGTCGCCGACCTCGCCGACGCCCACCTGCTCGCGCTGACGCACGCGCGGGCCGGTGAACACCGCATCTACAACCTGGGCAACGGCACCGGGTTCTCCGTGCGCCAGGTCATCGAGGCGTGCCGGACCGTGACCGGGCACCCGATCCCGGCCGAGGTGGCGCCGCGCCGTGCCGGCGACCCCGCGATCCTGGTGGCCGCCAGCGACCGGGCCCGCGAGGAGCTCGGCTGGAAGCCCGAGCGCGCCGACCTGGAAGGCATCGTCCGCGACGCCTGGCGCTTCACGCAGGAGCGCAAGGCACTCGGCGGCTGATCCACTCGGTAGGGAGTCGACGCCGGCCGAACAGCTCGGCCTGTGCGGCTGATGCGGGTCTGCTCCGCCATTGAGGTGCCTGGCCGGCCTCCACAGCTGGTCCTGCCGTAGCCGACCTCCCCAGGGGTCCACCGTCATGCATTTGCGCGCTGGCTTCCGATGGCGCTCGCGGCTGGGTCACATGGGCATGAGGCCTCCTTCCTGGCAGTCGCTCAGGCGGCGCAGCGTTTCAGGTGGGAGTTGGTGGCTCAGGCAGATCCGGAGGAGCTCCGCGAGGCGGTGGCCGGGGTGGGCGGCCAGCGCGTTATCGAACGCCAGGGCGGCCAGGACGCCGTCCCCGCGGCGGTAGGCCGAGTAGCCGAGCAGCACGGCCGGCTCGGCGCGTTCCGGCATCGGGGTGCGGCGCACGAGTTCGAGCCACAGCCGTTCCGCGACGGTGGCCGGGGGTTCGCCGGGAGGGTCGGCCGTCGTGAGGCAACGGTCGCGCACCGTGAGGTCGGACAGGGCCATCGCCAGGGACACCACGTCTTCGTCGCTCAGGTCGAAGTCGCCTGCGACGGCCCGCGCCAGGGCGGCGCGGACGACGGCGAGGTGCTCGGCCGACTCTGCCTCGCCGAACCAGTCCGGTGCGGCGCCCCTCCCGGCAGTCCGGTCAGCAGGTTCCGCCGCGCCGTGCGGCTCCACCGCGGAACTGCCTGCCGCGGCATGCTTCGCCTTGTCGGGGCTGCCCGCCTGCTTCGCCTTGTCGGAGCTTCCCGGCACAGTCGGGATCGGTCTCGCCGGCCAATTGTCGATCGCTGCGTCCAGCATGCGTTGCCGCCGGGTGATGGCCGCTCGGTCGTCCGGGTCGAGCAGGCGTGCCACTTCCTCGCGGCTGCCGTAGGTCACCTGGCCCGTCGTCGCCATCGTCGCGGCCAAGACGGTTTCCCGGTCGTCCGGCAGCACGCCCCGCAGGCACCTCTCGTGGTAGCACCGCCACCGCGCTCCGCCGCGGATCTCCGGTACCCACAGTGCGTGGTCGACCGGCCGCCCGGAGTCCCCGAAGGCGGACATCAACCGGTGGGCCAGGCCGTTGTGCGGCATCCGGCCCAACGGCGCCCGGTGGCCGGGGCGGCGACCGATGATCACGACCGTCACCCCGGCGCCGGGATGTCGGAGCATGGCGCGCAGGAGCTCTCGGGCCACGTCCGGCTCGCACGTCTCGTCGGGCAGATCCGCGCGGATCACGGGCGTGATCGGGCGTTTCCGGCCGCCGTGGTTGAGCAGGACGACGGACGGGCCGGGCCGGTACGTCAGGAGATGCGGCACCGCCGCGATCAGCTCGCCCGGGTCGGAGATACGGACGGTGATCCGGCCGTCCATGCCGGTGTCGGTGGTCGTGGAAGTCATGAATCAACTATGGGGCAAAAGACCAGTCTTCCCGAAACAGAACGGGATTCTGTGGATGGTTCAGGACGATGTGGACAACTTCCCGCTCGCGCGGGCCGGTGACGCGTTCCTGTCAGGGGTGTGGGGTAGGGTGCCCGCCCTGCTCCGTTCGGTCCACAGTAGATTCCACCCGACCTGACGAAGATCGACACGAGATCGCGCGGTTTTACCGTACGGTTACCTCCGCGGGGCACGAATCCGATTAGGTGGACGTTATGCGGGGCATGAAATGGCGCGTCGTGCTCGCCGGGGTGGGCGCGGGAGTCGCCACTGCCGTGGTCGTCACCTCGCTGACGATCGGCAAGGCGGACACCGGTTCGGTGCCCGTCGCGACGCCCAGCACCCTGCCGCCGCCCCGCACCCTGCCGTCGTCCAGCACCGCGCCGTCGAGCACACCGGTCAGCACCACGCACTCGACGCTGACCGCCGACGAGCGCACGCGGCTCGCCGCCGCCGCGACCGGTGCGGTCACCCACGAGGTGTCCGGGACCACCGTCGGCCTCGCCCTGTACGACACGGCCACCGGTGAACTGCTGACCTCCGCGAACGGGGACCGGCAGTTCTACACGGCGTCGGTGGTCAAGCTCCTGATGGCGATCGATGTGCTGCACACCGGCGGGTGGCACGCCCCCAGCGAGGGGCAGCGCGAGCGCATCGTCGAGATGCTGTCGCTCAGCCACGACGGCGAGGCCGAATCGCTCTGGAACTCGGGCGGGCGTGGATCGATCATCACGCGGATGGCTGATCTGATGCACCTGCAGAACACGCATCCGCCGCGGGTTTCCGACCAGTGGGAGATGACCAGGACGACCCCGAACGACCTGGTGGCCATCTACCGCTACCTGACCACCGAGGTGCCACCCGAGGCGCGGCAGCCGATCCTCGACGGGCTGGCGGCGATCCGGACCCCCGCCGCGGACGGCTTCCCGCAGTACTTCGGCATCCCCGACGGCCTGCCTGGACTGCCGCGCGCGGTGAAGCAGGGCTGGATGGAGATCAACCGGGCCGTCGTGCTGAACACGACCGGGCTCGTGGGGCAGGACTACCGCTACGTCGCGGTGCTGCTGACCGAGCTGCCGGTGGGGACGAGCATCGGCAGGGGACGAGCTGCGCTGACGGCCGGGATCAGCGCCCTGCGGCCGACCGTGAGCGAATTGCCCTGACCTGCTACCGCGGGTCGTGGTGGAAGCAGCGACCGCGGTTAAACTTCCGGGCCGATGGCCGCCAAACTGCACAGCCGCGTCGCCTCCGTGGCGGGCGCCGCGCTCGCCCAGCGCAAGTACGTCGCTCCCGTCGAGGTGTTCACCGCACTCGGCTGGGTGCATCCCTCCCGCGTCGAAGAGTGGCGCCGTGGGCGGTTCAGCCCCCTCGCCAAGGAACTGCCCGTCGACACCGCGCGCATCGCCGAAGCCCTGGAGTGCCTCGGCAGCTGGGCGCGCGCCAACGGGCTGAGCCCGTCCGACAGCGCATACGTCGCGGGCACCCGGGATCGCCGCGACCTGCGGTTCACCGAGGACGACGCGCTCGATCGCCTGTGCCGCACGCATTGGCTGGCCCCAGGCCTGACGGACAAGCAACGCGCACGCCTGACCGAGCGACAGAACAAGGCGCCGGACCTCGCCGTGACCATCGCCGGCAACGACTGGACCTGCGCCGGGTGCGCGACCCGTGGCGCGGCCGGGGACCTGCATCTGCCCGAAGGCGACGGCCACCTGTGCCTCGCCTGCGCCGACTTCGACCACCTGGTCTTCCTGCCCGCCGGCAACGCCGCGCTGTCCCGCCGCGCGAAGCTGGAGAGCACCCTCGCCGTGCTGGTCCTGCGGTTCAACCGGCGGCGCAAACGCCATGAGCGGCAAGGGATCCTCGTCGAAGACGCCGCGCTCGAACGCGCCGAACAGCAGTGCCTCGCCGACGAGGACGTCCGCGCCCGGCGCCGGGAACGGGACGCGCACCGCCGGGCCGCGCAGGACGTCGAGTTCCAGGCCGCGTTCGCGGAGGTCGTCCGGCGGCTGTACCCGGGCTGCCCGGCCGAACGGGCCCAGCTGATCGCCGAGCACGCGGGAACCAGGGGCAGCGGGCGCGTCGGGCGGTCCGCGGCCGGGCGGGCGCTCGACGAGGAAGCCGTGCGGCTCGCGGTGATCGCCTCGGTGCGGCACCTCGACACCGCCTACGACCGGCTGCTCATGGACGGCGTGCCGCGCGCCGACGCCCGGGAGCGGATCCGGGCGGATCTGGACCGGGTGCTGGAAGGGTGGGCCCAGCCTTCAGCCGGGTGAACCGCGAGGGTGAGAAAGGCGGTCCGCCCGGCTCAGCCCTGCGCGATGTAGGCGGCCAGTTGCTGCTGCGTCGCCTCCAGTTCTTCCATCCGGCTCTTCACCACATCGCCGATGCTGACGATCCCGACCAGGCGCCCGCCCTCCACGACGGGCACGTGCCGCACCCGGCGCTGGGTCATCAGCACGCTCAGGTCGTCCACCGAATCACGCGGGGTGCACGTCGCCACCACCGTCGTCATGATCTCCGACACCGGCCGCTCCAGCAGGGCGGGCCCGTGGTCGTTGAGCTTCCGCACCACGTCCCGCTCCGACACGATGCCCGCGATGCCGTCCTCCCCGGCCACGACCATCGCGCCCACGTTGTGCTCCGCCAGCCCGGCGAGCAGATCGGTGATGGACGACTCGGGCCGCACCGTGGCCACCCAGTTCCCCTTGCTCCGCAGTAAGTCGGCGATCCGCATCGACAACCTCCAAGCTGGACGTGACCCGGCTCACATCAGGTTAGAGCCCGGTCGCTGTCCGCGAAAGTCCGCAACTCCCGCTGCCCGGGCTCGATGCGGTCACGGGGGATCGCGCCGAAGCCGAAAACGAATCCGTCCAGGGCATCCCGCACGCCGGTGAAGTCACCGAGGGTGTAGATCCGCACCCCCGCCCGTCGCGCGGCTCGCACCATCGGACGTACCGGCGTCGCGCTGAATGCACTCACATGGAGTCCGGCCGACGACGGGATCAACCGCAGGTCCGGCAACTCGCGCGCGACGACCCGGCACACCACCTCGCGCCGGGCGGCGTACTCGCGGCGCGTGCGGCGGATGTGCCGCGCGAACTCGCCGCTGTCCATGAACTCCGCCAGCGCCGCCTGCGTGAGGCTCGCCGAATGCCAGTCGGTCAGGTACTTCGCCTTCGCCAGCGCCGGCCGCAACCCCGGCGGCGCGACGAGGAACCCGAGTCGCAGCCCGGGCAGCAGCACCTTGGAAAACGATCCGATGTAGAGCACCCGTCCACTGGAATCCAAGCTGCGCAACGGTTCCAGTGGCCGTCCGGTGTAGCGGAACTCGGTGTCGTAGTCGTCCTCCAGTATCGCCGCGTCGTGCCGCCGGGCGCAGTCGATCAGGGCCACCCGCCGCGCCATCGACATCGGCACCCCGAGCGGGAACTGGTGCGACGGCGTCACGTACACCAGGCGGCAGTCATCCGGGATGGCGTCGACGACGATGCCCTCGTCGTCCACCGGCACCCCGACCGGGCGCGCACCCAGCGTCGCGAACAGCTGCCCGGTGGCGGGTAGCCGGGGTCCTCGACGGCGACCCGGGCGCCCGGCTCGACCAGCACCCGGGCGGCGAGATCCACCGCCTGCTGCGATCCGTTGGTGACCAGCACGTCGTCCGCCGTGACCCGGACCGCCCGCGACACGCCGATGTGCCGCGCCATCGCCTCCCGCAGACCGGGGTGCCCGTGCGGATCGCCGTAGGTGAGCAGGTCGTGCCGGGATCGCCGAAGCTGCTGGCTGGCCAGGCGGCGCCAGGTGTCGAACGGGAACAACGAGACGTCCGGGGCGCCGGAGCGGAAGTCGAACGACGGCTGCTCGCGGAACCGGTCCGGCGGGCGGGGCACGGCGTCCCACACCGGGACCGCGGTGAGCGAAGCCGGCCCGCTGTCCGGTGGCCGGCCGTCCCGCCGGGCGCCCGCGCCGACAAACGTGCCCGCGCCGACCCGCGATTCCAGGAACCCCTCGGCGACCAGGCGGTCGTACGCGGCGCTGACCGTGTTGCGCGACACCGCGAGCCGGTGGGCGGCAGGGCGTCCCCGTCGCGCAGGCGGCCGTCGAGGATCGGTTCGCGGATCTGGCGGTAGATGGCATCCCGCCGGCCCCGGCCGGCCCCCAGCTCGATCTGGATGTCCACCTCGCAGCCTGGCCCAGCTCTCTTGACCGAGTTTCGCACCTTCAGCAGGGCCACTGGCCGCTCCAAGTTGAGAACATGGACATCCGAGACCTCGACCGGCGGGTCCTCGCCGAGATGGACAAGATCGTTTCCGGTCTCACCGACCTCGGCCTGCGGACACCGTGCGCGGGGTGGACGCTCGGTGACGACCCGTACCGCGCCTACGCGAAGTCGGTCGACGCCTTCCTCGCCGCCTCCGCCGACGACACCGTGCTGGACCGCGAGGTGACGGTCCGAGAGTTCGGGACCTTCCCCGCGCCGGTCGCGCTCACCATGCACCTGGTCGACTCGGTCGCGCACGGCTGGGACCTCGCCCGCACCCTCGACGCGCCCTACGAACCCGACCCGGAGGCCGTGCACGTCGCGCTCCGGTTCGCCGAGCGGATGCGCACCCGGCCGCGCCCCGACGACGACGTCTTCGCGCCCGCCGTGGCGATCGCTCCGGACGCCGGTGAACTGGACCGGTTCCCCGCGCTGACCGGCCGCGACCCCGCCTGGCGTTGAAAATCATCCCCACCTGGCAGGATGGGGACATGGCTGACGAAGACCCGTACCTCTGGCTCGAGGACGTGACCGGCGAGCGGGCGCTCGACTGGGTCCGGCAGCGCAACGCCGAATCGGTCGCCGAGCTCACCGGCGGCACGCGGTTCGAGCAGCTGCGCGACGAGGCCCGCGAGGTGCTCGACGCCGACGACCGGATCCCCTACATCCGCCGCCGCGGCGAGTACTTCTACAACTTCTGGCAGGACGCGGCGCACCCGCGCGGCCTGTGGCGGCGCACCACGCTCGACTCCTACCGCACCGAGCGGCCCGACTGGGACGTCCTGCTCGACGTGGACGCCCTGGCCGAGGCCGAGGGCGAGAACTGGGTCTGGCAGGGCGCGGCGGTGCTGCGGCCGTCGTACCGGCGCGGGCTGGCCGAACTGTCCCGCGGTGGCGCGGACGCGGCCGTCGTGCGCGAGTTCGACCTGGAGGCGCGGGAGTTCGTCGCGGGCGGGTTCGAACTCCCGGAGGCCAAGAGCCGCGTCGGCTGGATCGACGAGGACCGCATCTACGTCGGCACCAACTTCGGCCCCGGCTCGATGACGGCGTCCGGCTATCCGCGGATCATGAAGGAGTGGCGCCGCGGCACCCCGCTCGCCGAGGCCGTCACGGTCTTCGAAGGCAAGCCCGATGACGTCGCGGTGTTCGCCTACCACGACCCGACGCCCGGGTTCCAGCGCGACTTCGTCGGCCGCGCCATCGACTTCTACCGCACGGAGAAGTTCCTGCGCACCCCCGACGGCCTGGTCAAGCTCGACGTGCCGGAGGACGCGCAGACCAGCACCCACAAGGAGTGGCTGCTGATCCGCACCCGCACGGCCTGGACGGTCGGCGGCCGCGACTACGCGCCCGGCACGCTGCTCGCCGCGCGGTTCGACGACTACCTGGCAGGCGAGCGCGACCTCACCGTCCTGTTCGAGCCGGACGGGCGCACCTCGCTGGAGGCCTGGGACTGGACGTGCAACCACCTGCTGCTCACCACCCTCGCCGACGTGCACACCGAGCTGCACGTGCTCACCCCCGGCGAGGACGGCTGGCGCCGCGAGCCGCTGGCCGGGGCTCCGGAGCTGGGCACCGCGGAAATCGTCGACACCGATCCCGACCACAGCGACGAGTACCTGCTCAACACCAGCGGCTTCACCCAGCCCGCGACCCTCTGCTACGGGCACGTCGGGGGCGAGACCGAGATCCTGAAGCAGGCCCCGGCCCGCTTCGACGCCTCGGACATCACCGTCGAGCAGCACTTCGCCACCTCGAAGGACGGCACGCGGATCCCGTACTTCGTGGTGCGGCCGCGCAACGGGGACGGTCCGACGATGCTCACCGGCTACGGCGGGTTCGAGGTGTCCCGCCTGCCCGCGTACAGCGGTGTGACCGGCCGCGGCTGGCTCGCGCGCGGCGGCACCTACGTGCTCGCGAACATCCGCGGCGGCGGCGAGTACGGGCCGGGCTGGCACACCGGCGCGATCAAGGAGAACCGGTACCTGGTCTACGAGGACTTCGCCGCGGTCGCCGCGGACCTCGTCGAGCGCGGCATCACGACGCCGGAACGCCTGGGCATCCACGGCGGCAGCAACGGCGGCCTGCTGATGGGCGTCATGCTCACCCGCTACCCCGGGCTGTTCGGCGCGATCGTCAGCCAGGTTCCGCTGCTGGACATGAAGCGCTACCACCTGCTGCTGGCCGGCGCGTCCTGGATGGCCGAGTACGGCGACCCGGACGATCCGGCGGAATGGGAGTACATCTCGAAGTACTCGCCCTACCAGAACGTCCACAAGGGACGGAAGTACCCGCCCACGCTGTTCATGACGTCCACCCGCGACGACCGGGTGCACCCGGCGCACGCGCGCAAGATGATGGCGCGCATGCTCGAGCAGGGGCACGACGTGCGGTACTACGAGAACATCGAGGGCGGGCACGGCGCCGCGGCGGACAACGAGCAGCTGGCCTACAAGTGGGCGCTGCTGTTCGAGTTCCTCTGGCAGCAGCTCAGCAGCTGACCGCTCGCCGCCACCGCGGCGGCGAGCACGAACGCCCAGCCGAACGCGCCGGTGGCCACCACCGCGCCCATCGCCGCGACGTCGACGGTCGCCCCGACCTGGCGGACGGCGTTGAGCAGGCCACCGGCGGTTCCGGCGTAGCCGTCGGGCGCGGCGGTCACCACGCCGGTGACGAGCGCGGGCAGGGCGAGGGAGACACCGAGGCCGAGCAACAGGAGCCCGCACGCCAGCAGCGGGTAGGGCGCGTGGACGGTCGCGGCCAGGACAACGGCGCCTGCGGTCAGCAGGGTCAGCCCGGCGACGACCGGGAGGCGCGGACCGCGGGAGGCGACGATCCGGCTGGTCAACAACGGGTTGAACGCGGTCGGCAAGGTGAGCGGGAGGAACGCCAGCCCGGTCTCGACGGGGGTGAGGTGACGCTCGTCCTGCAGCAGCAGGGTCACCGCGAACAAGGCGCCGGAGAGCACGAAGTTCACCGCCGCGCCGGCGAACAGGTTCACCGCGACGCCCCGGCTGCGCACCAGGACCGGCGGCACGGACGGGGCCGCCGACCGGCGCTCCCGGTGGACGAACAACGCGAGCACCAGCAGCGCGAGGACGGCCGCGACGGGCTGGGCGTCGACGATCGCCTCGGTCAGCAGGCCGAGGAACACGCACGTGGCGGGCTGGCTCCGGACGTCGAAGCCGCGACCGGCGGGCGCGGTCTCGCGGCCACGTGTGAGGGCCAGGCCGAGGGCCGCGAGCGGCACGTTGACGAAGAACACCGCCCGCCAGTCCGCGAGGTCGACCAGCAGCCCGCCCGCGATCGGCCCGGCGGCGAGCGCGACGCCGGTGATGGCCGCCCACGCGCCGAGCGCCTTCGCCCGCGCGGCCGGGTCGGGGTGCAGGCGCTGATCAGCGCGAGGGAGCTGGGCAGGCACGCCGCGCCCGCGACGCCGAGCAGGACGCGCAGCACAACCAGGACGGTCAGGTTCGACGCGAACGCCGAGGCCAGCGAGAGGACGCCGAAGCTCGCGACGCCCCAGCGGAACACGCGCGGCGGCCCGAACCGGTCGGCGAGGGCGCCGCCGCCGAGCAGGAACGCGGCGAACGAGACGGTGTAGCCGTTGACCACCCATTGCTGGCCGGCGACCGCGCCGCCGAGGTCGGCGCGGATGCCGGGCAGCGCGACCGTGAGGACGGTGGTGTCCAGCAGGACGAGGAAGTAGGCGAGGGAGAGGCCGAGGAGGCTGCCCCGGGTAGCGGTTGTCGTCACGGCGGCGACTCTCCGGTTCCGGGGGTCGCTGCTCAACGGGCGGGACCGGATGCGCCGTCAGGTTTTTCCGGAGGGGAGTCGGGAGCTCATCCGGCTGCGCCGGGGTGCCCGTCTCCGCGTGGAGCTGCTCCGCAGGCTGCGTTCGGGTTTTCCGAACGCCTCCTCGCTAGAGTCGATCTCATGGAGTTGCGGCAGTTGCGGGCGTTCGTCGCGGTGGCGTCAGCCGGCTCGGTCACCGGTGCGGCCTCGCTGCTTGAGCTGTCGCCAGGGACGGTCTCGGAGCACGTGCGGTCGCTGGAGAGCTCGCTCGGGGTGGTGCTGTTCGAGCGCAAACCGACCGGCATGGTGCTCGCCGAGCGCGGGCGCCTGCTGCTGCCCGAGGCGCGGCGGCTGCTCGACCAGGCCGAGTCGATCCGGCGCCTGGTGAGCGACGAACGCACCCGGTTCACCGTCGGGGCGCTCGAAACGCTCGTCGCCACGCGGCTGCCCGCCGTCGTCGCCCGGCTCGGGGATCGGCGGCCCGACGTCGATCTGGCCGTGCGGTCCCTGATGCGGCAACCGTTGCCGCGCGCGGTGGCGGACGGCTCGCTGGACGCGGGTCTGCTCCTGGACACCGGAACAGCACTGGGCGCACTGGGCTTCGACGGCAGCGATCTGTCCTTTGTGGACATCGAGACCGGCTGCACCTGGTCGCCCACCCCGGGTACGACGGCGACGCCCTGCTGGTCACGCCGGACGGGTGCTCGTTCCGGATGGCCGCCGACCGGTTGCTGGGCACGGGCGGCAGGCGGCTGGAGTTCGACAGCGTGTCGACGATCCGGTCGTGGGTGGCGCAGGGCCCCGGCGTCGCGCTGCTGCCGGACTTCGCGGTCGGCGGCGACCTCGCGGACGGCACGCTCGTCGCGCAGCCCCTGGCGGAGCGCACCGAGCTGGCGTTGCGCGTCGTGTGGCGCACCGACCGCGAGGACGACCTGCGCGAAGTCCTCTACGCGATGGCGGCCTGAGCGGCCAGGAACTCCTCGAAGGTGGTGCGGCCCGAGGTGTCCGGCGTCAGGTGGTGACCGGCCCGGTAGGCGCGGGCGGTGGCGCCGGGGAGCGGGACCGGCACGAGCACGCGCCGGCGGCCCCGGTGGCGCAGGTAGCTCCGGGCCAGGTCGGCGAAATCCCGCACCTCGCGGCCGCCCATGTCCGGCGCCCGGCCGGCGGGGTCGTGGAGGGCAAGGTCCGCCAGGCGCGCGGCCACCTCACCCGCGTCGACCGGCTGGAACCGGAACCCGGCCGGGTACAGGACGGCCGGCAGGTGGCGCTGGACCTCCACGACGCGGCACAACAGGTCGTGGAACTGGGTGGCCCGCAGGATCGTCCACGGCAGCCCCGACGCGACGACGGCCTCCTCCGCGGCGAGCTTCGCGCGGTAGTACGGGAGCGGGACCCGGTCGACGCCGACGATCGAGATGTACACGACGTGCGGTTCACCGTGGCGCCGCGCGATGTCGAGGAGACTCCTGGTGGTGGCGACGTCCTTGCCGCCGAGCGTGGTCGCGCAGTGCACGATCACGTCCGCGTCCGCCACCGCCGCGTCGATGCCCTGCCGGGTGCGGAGGTCGCCGGTGCGCCAGGCGTAGGCCGTGCCGTCCGGCGCCGGACGACGGCTCAGCACCCGCACCTCCCGCTCCGGCTCGAGCAGACGCCGGGCGACCGCCCGGCCGAGCACACCGGTACCACCGGCGACGAGGATCGTTTCGCTCATGCTGAGAAGACTCCGCAGGCAGCGGAAACGTGACAACGGCCGGGCGCGAAAGCACCCGGCCGCAGCCACATCTTCAGGTCAGCTGCATCCGGAGGTGGCGCCGCAGCCCTCGCAGGCGTAGCAGGAGCCCGCGGGGCGCATCTTCGTTCCGCAGGTCATGCACAACGGCGCGTCGGCGGCCTTGCCGAGGTGCAGGTCCATCAGCTCGGCCGTGCTGTGGACAGCCTGGGGCTGCTCCGCCGGCTCGGCCTTCGCGGGGCTTGAGTCGACCGTGCTGCGCAGCGCCTCCAGGTCGACCTGCTCGGCCGGCTGCGAACCGTAGCCCGTCTCCACCTGGGCGGCCCGCTCGGCCGCGGTGAAGATGCCCAGCTCGGCCCGCTTCTCATACGGCAGGTAGTCCAGCGCGAGGCGGCGGAACAGGTAGTCCAGCACGCTGGTGGCGATCCGGATGTCCGGGTCGTCCGTCATGCCTGCCGGCTCGAAGCGCAGGTTCGAGAACTTCGAGACGTAGAACTCGAGCGGGATGCCGTACTGCAGGCCCACCGAGATCGACATCGAGAAGGCGTCCATGACACCCGCCAGCGTCGACCCCTGCTTGCCCAGCTTCACGAAGATCTCGCCCAGCCCGTCGTCCGGGTACGAGCCGGCGTGCAGGTAGCCCTCCGCGCCGCCGACCGTGAACGACAGCGTCTGGCTCGGGCGCTTCTTCGGCAGCCGCTTGCGGATCGGCTTGTACTCGACGACCTTCTCCGGCTCGGCGGCCTCGGCGGTCTCGGCCTTCTTCTTCGCACTGGACAGCGGCTGGCCGACCTTGCAGTTGTCGCGGTAGATCGCCAGCGCCTTGAGGCCCAGCTTCCAGCCCTGGAAGTAGATCTCCTCGATCTCCTCGACCGTCGCCGTCTCCGGCATGTTGACCGTCTTGGAGATCGCGCCGGACAGGAACGGCTGCACCGCGGCCATCATGCGGACGTGGCCCATCGGGGCGATGGACCGCTCGCCGATGGCGCAGTCGTACACCTCGTAGTGCTCCGGGCGCAGGCCCGGCGCGTCGACCACATGGCCGTGCTCGGCGATGTACTCGACGATCGCCTCGATCTGCTCGTCCTGGTAGCCCAGAGTCTTGAGCGAGCGCGGGATGGTCTGGTTGACGATCTGCATCGAGCCGCCGCCGACGAGCTTCTTGAACTTCACCAGCGAGAAGTCCGGCTCGATCCCGGTGGTGTCGCAGTCCATCATGAAGCCGATGGTGCCGGTCGGCGCGAGCACGCTGGCCTGCGCGTTGCGCCAGCCGTTCTTCGCGCCGATCTCGATGCCCTTCTGCCACTCGCGGGTGGCCAGGTCGCGGATCGCCACGTCGTTGGTGTGCATCGTGCGGATCGCGTCGTTGGCCGCGGCGTGCTTGCGCATGACGCGCTGGTGCGCCTCGGCGTTGCGGCTGTAGCCCTCGTACGCGCCGACCACACCGGCCATCTCGGCCGAGCGGCGGTAGGACGTGCCGGTCATCAGCGAGGTGATGCTCGCGGCGAGCGCGCGGCCGCCGTCGGAGTCGTACGCGTGCCCGGTGGCCATCAGCAGCGCGCCCAGGTTGGCGTAGCCGATGCCCAGCTGGCGGAACTTGCGGGTGGTTTCGCCGATCGCCTCGGTCGGGAAGTCCGCGAAGCAGATCGAGATGTCCATCGCGGTGATGACGAACTCGACCGCCTTGACGAACAGCTCACCGTCGAACGTGCCGTCGTCCTTGAGGAACTTCAGCAGGTTCAGCGACGCCAGGTTGCAGCTGGAGTTGTCCAGGTGCATGTACTCGCTGCACGGGTTCGACGCGGTGATCCGGCCCGACTCGGGGCAGGTGTGCCAGTCGTTGATCGTGTCGTCGTACTGCAGCCCAGGGTCCGCGCACTCCCACGCGGCCTGCGCCATCGAGCGGAACAGCTTCCGCGCGTTCACGGTGTCGATGACCTCGCCCGTGAGGCGCGCACGCAGCCCGAACTCGGCGTCGGACTCGACGGCGCGCATGAACTCGTCGCTGACGCGCACCGAGTTGTTCGCGTTCTGGTACTGCACCGATGTGATGTCGGCGCCGGAGAGGTCCATGTCGAAGCCCGCGTCGCGCAGCACGCGGATCTTCTCCTCCTCGCGCGCCTTGGTCTGGATGAACTCCTCGATGTCCGGGTGGTCGACGTCGAGGACGACCATCTTCGCCGCGCGCCGGGTGGCGCCACCGGACTTGATGGTGCCCGCCGATGCGTCGGCGCCACGCATGAAGGACACCGGGCCGGACGCGGTGCCGCCGGAGGACAGCAGCTCCTTGGAGGACCGGATGCGGGAGAGGTTGATGCCCGCGCCGGACCCGCCGCGGAAGATCATCCCCTCTTCCTTGTACCAGTCGAGGATCGACTCCATGGTGTCGTCGACCGCGAGGATGAAGCAGGCGGAGACCTGCTGCTTGGAGGAGGTGCCGACGTTGAACCACACCGGGGAGTTGAAGCTGAAGACCTGGTGCAGCAGCATCCAGGTGAGCTCGTGCTCGAAGACCTCGGCGTCGGTGGCCGTCGCGAAGTAACCGTGCTCGGTGCCGGCCTTCACGTAGGCGTGCACGACGCGGTCGATGAGCTGCTTGAGGCTGCGCTCGCGCTGCGGACTGCCCACCGCACCGCGGAAGTACTTGCTGGTGACGATGTTGGTCGCGTTCATCGACCAGAACTCGGGGAACTCGACGCCCCGCTGTTCGAAGTTGACCGACCCGTCACGCCAGTTGGTCATGACGACGTCGCGCTGCTCCCAGGCGACCTCGTCGTACGGGTGCACGCCCTCGGTCGTGAACACCCGGCTGATCTTCAGTCCCCGCTTGCCCCGCTTCGCCGACTTGCCGCTCGCCGTGCTCGCACCCACGGTCTCGGTCATCGATTCGTCCCTCCCGCCGCGCGCCGGGCTCATTCCCCGGCCGCGCTTTCGTCGCCGTGCTTGTCTGCCATGGCCTTGCGCAGGTCCGCGATCTCCTTCTCGAAGTCCTCGACCGATGAGAAGGAGCGGTAGACGCTGGCGAACCGGAGGTAGGCGACCTCGTCGAGTTCCCGCAGCGGCCCGAGGATGGCGAGGCCGACCTCGTGGCTCGGGATCTCGGCGACTCCGGCCGCGCGGATCGACTCCTCGACCCGCTGGGCGAGCTGCTGCAACGCGTCGTCGTCGACCGGCCTGCCCTGGCAGGCCCGGCGCACTCCCCGGACCACCTTGTCCCTGCTGAACTGCTCGGTGACCCCGGAACGCTTGACGACCGCCAGCACCATCGTCTCGGACGTGGTGAACCGGCGACCGCAGGCCGAGCAGGACCGCCTGCGGCGGATGGCCTGCCCCTCGTCCACTTCCCGCGAGTCGACGACCCGGGAGTCGGCGTGACGGCAGAACGGGCAACGCACCTTCCGAACACCTTCCCCTCTCGTCCCGCGGGTGACATCCACCCCGGCCCGCGCCGCCACGCTACGGCTCGAACCTGGTGATCAACATGTGGATATCCAGTGGGTGAACACCCACCGCCTGTGGACAACTCGTCCTCAGTCTACCCCAACTTGTGGACCAACTACAGCCATGTAACTACTAGATATAGCGGTGGACCTTAGAACGCGCGCAGGCGGGGCGCAAGCGACACGAGCGAGTGATGAGGTATGGCGGCGCGCCTCACGAGCCCGTGATCACGGAGCCGGATTCGACCGGCACGGTGAGCAACAGGCCCGGCACGACCGACTCCGCCGACAGGTGGTTCAGCTCTTCGATGCGCTCAACCACGCCACCTGCGTCGCTCCCCGGCGCGTACTGCCGCGCCAGATCCCACAACGTCTCCCCCGGCGCGACCGCGACGGTGGCCGTCCGCTCCGGGACGTCCGGCGCGAACGAGCCGGCGAAAACACCCAACCCGGTGACGGCGAGCGCGATGGCGACCCCGACCGCGGCGAGCCACGGCCACCGCGGCGCGATCCGGCGGGGGCAGGCGGCGACCGGACCGGGACGGCGGCCGGCGACCACGCGCGCCCGCGTCGGCGGACGGCGCACCTCCGGACGACGCGGCCGCACCGGCACGCGCCCGCCCGCGCCCTCCTCCGGCGCGCGCCGGACCAACCACTCCTCAAGTGTCAGCACCGACATGGCGGAACCTCCTCGCAGATCCGCGACCCGCGACGAGCGCGCCGCCGGTCGAACAACCGTTCTATCGAACCTCCGTGCGAATGTGTACCACCCGGGTACGACAAAATCGAGCGCGCCCCGGCGTGTCGTCGAACAGTTGTTTGATGTTTGCTGTCGGGTGCACTACTGTGGGTGACCAGCAGAGGCGGACAGCGCCGGTCGCGCGGGTGCGCGGTCCCGGCCGCTCCAGAGCTGGGAGGCAGCACGGTGTCGGAAGAGACGGGCGAGACGATCCGCAGGCCAGGCGGCCGGTTCGGGGATGTGCATCCCCTCCCCGACCCCGAGGACGTCGAAGAGGGTCTCAGCCCCCGCCAGCAGCAGATCCTCGAAGTCATCAAGGCGTGGATCGACCGCTTCGGCTACCCGCCCAGCGTCCGCGAGATCGGCGAGGCGGTCGGGCTCACCTCCACCTCGTCGGTGTCGCACCAGCTGCGTTCCCTGCAGCGCAAGGGTTACCTGCGCCGAGACGCGAACCGTCCTCGCGCCGTCGGCGTGCTGACCGCGCAGGCCGAGGCCGAGACCACGCCGCTGCCCAAGCCCGCGTACGTGCCGCTGGTCGGCCGCATCGCCGCCGGTGGGCCGGTGCTGGCCGAGCAGTCCATCGAAGAGGTCTTCCCGCTGCCGAAGGACATCGTCGGCGAGGGCGAGGTCTTCCTGCTCAGCGTCACCGGCGACTCGATGGTCGACGCCGCCATCACCGACGGCGACTGGGTGGTCGTGCGCCAGCAGCCGACGGCGAACAACGGCGAGATCGTGGCCGCGATGATCGACGGCGAGGCCACGGTGAAGACGTTCAAGCAGAAGGACGGCCACGTGTGGCTGATGCCGCACAACGAGGCCTACGACCCGATCCCCGGCGACGAAGCCACCATTCTCGGCAAGGTCGTCGCGGTCATCCGCCGTCTCTAGCCGGTCGATCGGCCGTTCGAAACGATCAACCGGACCGCTTCCGCAGCTTCGACCAGGCGAACATCACGCCGCCCGCGACGACGACGGCCAGCAGCAGGCCGGGCACCGTGTCCACACCACCCTTGCCGGACGCCCCGCCGGCGGCCTCCCCGCCGGAGCCCGCGGACTGGCCGCCCGCCTCGGCGCCCTCTTCAGCGCTGTCCGCCGCCAGGGCCGCCGCCCCGCGCACCGCGCGGATCGGGCCGGCACCCTCGGACGCCGACAACAGGGTGCCGTCCG
This sequence comes from Amycolatopsis methanolica 239, assembly GCF_000739085.1. Classification (NCBI taxonomy): domain Bacteria; kingdom Bacillati; phylum Actinomycetota; class Actinomycetes; order Pseudonocardiales; family Pseudonocardiaceae; genus Amycolatopsis; species Amycolatopsis methanolica. The sequence goes on from NZ_CP009110.1 coordinate 5,143,302, forward strand.
GGTCGAAGGCGATCGCCTCCCCCTGCTGCTCGTCGGGCAGCGGCACGCGCACCGGCTCACGCTGCAACGCGGCGGCCACGTCCCGGTCGGGGGCCGGGAACAGGTAGGCGTCGGTGTAGGTCCGCAGCGCGACGACCTTGCCGTCCGCGCTCACGGCGCCACCGGTGACCAGCACGGAGCCGAACCCCGCGACCGGTCCGCCCGGGGTGTCCGTGGACTTGATGTTGATCGACCCGACCCGCTCCAGCGGGGTCGGGCCAGGGCTGGCCAGCGCCTTCGCCGGCCGGTAGATCCCCGCCTCGCCCAGCGGGTTCTTCGTGACCAGGTACGGCGTTCCCGACGCGTCGAGCAGCAGCGCCTCCGCGTCGTGCGGCCCGTCGGGGTAGGTCAGGCGGTGCAACGTCACCTTGCCCTGCGGCGTGACGGCCAGCAGGGCGATGGTCTCGCGTTGTTTGCGGTTGTCGCCGGTGTCGGCGAGCCAGAACGTGCCGTCCGCGGCACGGGCGAGGTCCTCGACGTCGTACGGGTCGGTCGAGCCGGAGATGATCCGCTGCACGGCGCAGTCGCGGCCCAGCACGAAGATCTGCACCTTCGTGCCGCCGTCGTTGATCGCGTACCACCGCGAGCCGTCGCTCACCAGGCCGGACAGCTCGCCGAGCCGCTTGTCCGTCACCGAGCACACCGGTTCCGGGGCCTGCGCCGCGTTCGCCGGCCCCGCCAGCCCCAGCACCACCAGGACTGACAGGACCGGCGCCAGCACAGCTCTACCGAGACTCACCAGAGCCACGGTACCGATTTCAGGCCGGTGATCCGTTCACGGCGTACGCCTCCAGCGCGGATGCCACGTCCGGGCGAACCCGGGCGCTCAGGCGGGTGCCCTCCGCGAGGTGTTCCTCGGTGAGGACCTCGCCCTCGGAGTGCACGCGCGCCACCAGCTCACCGCGCGTGTAGGGCACGAGCGCGTCCACGACCACGTCGGGCCGCGGCAGCCGCTCGGCCAGCGCGTCGAGCAGTTCCGGGACACCCTCGCCGGTCTTGGCCGACACCACGATCGCGCCCGGCAACAGGTGCCGGAGGCGGACCAGCGACAGCTCGTCGGCCGCGTCCGCCTTGTTGATCACGATCAGCTCCGGCGGCAGCGGGCTCTCGTGGCTCCGGGTGATCTCGGCGAGCACCTGGCGCACCGCGTTGACCTGCTCCTCCGGGGCGGGGTCGGACCCGTCCACGACGTGCAGCAGCAGATCCGCGTCGGCCGTCTCGTCCAGCGTCGAGCGGAACGCGTCGACCAGCTGGTGCGGCAGGTGCCGCACGAACCCGACCGTGTCGGTCAGGGTGAACGTGCGCCCGTCCGGAGTGGCCGCCCGCCGGGTGGTCGGGTCCAGGGTGGCGAACAGCGCGTTCTCCACCAGCACACCGGCCCCGGTGATGGCGTTGAGCAGGCTCGACTTGCCGGCGTTGGTGTAGCCGACGATCGCGACGCTGGGCACCTCGTTGGCCACGCGGCGGCCCCGCTTGGTCGCCCGGATGGTGTCCATCGCGGCGATCTCGCGGCGCAGCTTCGCCACGCGTTTGTTGATGCGCCGACGGTCGGTCTCGAGCTTGGTCTCACCGGGACCACGCAGGCCCACACCGCCGTTCGCGCCACCGGCGCGGCCACCGGCCTGCCGGGACAGCGACTCACCCCAGCCCCGCAGCCGCGGGATGAGGTACTGTAGCTGGGCCAGCTCGACCTGCGCCTTGCCTTCGCGCGAGCGCGCGTGCTGGGCGAAGATGTCGAGGATCAGCGCGGTCCGGTCGATCACCTTGACCTTGAGCCGCTCCTCCAGCTGGCGCAGCTGACCGGGCGAGAGCTCACCGTCGCAGATGACCGTGTCGGCCCCGGTGGCGACGACGATGTCGAACAGCTCGCGCACCTTGCCCGAGCCGATGTAGGTGGCCGGGTCGGGCTTGGCGCGGCGCTGCACGAGACCTTCGAGCACTTCGGAACCGGCGGTCTCGGCCAGGCGTGCGAGTTCGGCGAGCGAAGCCTCGGACTGCTCCGCGGTGCCCTCGGTCCACACACCGACCAGGACCACGCGCTCGAGGCGGAGTTTCCGGTACTCGACCTCGGTGATGTCGGACAGTTCGGTCGACAGGCCCGCGACGCGGCGCAGGGATGCGCGCTCGGACAGTTCCAGGTCGCCCGTCGACGGGTCTTCCACGAGGTCTGTGTAGGTCAGTTCTGTCATCGTCCTTCCATGGTCCCACGATTCGCGGGATTGTCCGAATCCTTTAGCGGCTCGGGTACACCGCCACGTAGATCGCGAACTGCTCGGCGCCCTCCGGGGTCGAGCGGTCGCGGAACTCGTCCAGCAGGCTCAGCATCCGCTGTTCGAACTCGCGCCTGGCCTCGGCATCGACCCGCACCACCAGCCGGGACTGGTCCAGCTCGCCGCGGTCCAGTTCGGCGATCTCGGACAGGTAGGCCTCCAGCATGGCCTCGGACAACGCCCTGTCGTCCTCCCCGGACAACTCCCAGGACTTGCCGGTCGACAGGTACGGGATCTCCTTCGCGCCGCGATTGCCCCTGCGGGCGGGCTGCGGGGCCAGGAAACCGGTGTCGACCAGCTTGCGCACGTGGTGCAGGGTGGTCGCCGGGTCCCGCCCCAGGCGCTGCGCGATTTCCTTGTTCGTCAACGCCTCCGCATAGGTCAACCGGATGATGCGCAGGCGAATTCCCGAGGCCAGGGCGGCTGCCTCGGCCTCGCTCGGGGGGCGGCGGTCTCGCACCGGCCCAGCGTAGTCGGACGAAGTGATTGACGGATTCCAATCACTGCGTCACCCTACCGGTGTGCCGCGACGAGACTCCCTCTGGTACCACCCCGGGTTCCGGCTGCTGTGGGCCGGCGACACGGTCAGCCAGGCGGGCACGTTCGTGGGCATCACAGTGCTGCCGCTGCTGGCCGCGACCGTGCTGTCCGCGACGCCCGGGGAGATGGGCCTGCTCACCGCGGCCGAGAACGCCGCGTTCCTGCTGATCGGGTTGCCCGCCGGGGTGTGGGTGGACCGGATGAAACGGCGTCCGCTCATGCTGCGCGCCGACTTCGCGCGCGCTGCGCTGCTGCTGACGATCCCGCTGGCCTGGTGGACCGGGTGGCTGACCCTGACCCAGCTGGTCGTAGTCGCGTTGCTGGTCAGCGTCGGGACGGTGTTCTTCGACGTCGCCTACCAGTCCTACCTGCCGCCCCTGGTCGGGCGGGAGCACCTGGTGGAGGGCAACGCGAAGCTGCAGGCCAGCCAGTCGGTCGCGCAGGTGGTCGGGCCGGGGCTCGGCGGCGGGCTGACCCAGTTGTTCGGCGCGGCCAACGCGGTGCTCGCGACCGGGGCGGGCTACGTCGCGTCCGGGCTGTTCCTGCTGCGCATCCGGACGCCCGAACCGGAGCCGGAACCACACGACGGCACGCCGCTGCGCACGCAGATCGCCGAGGGCCTGCAGTTCGTGTTCGGCAACCGGGCGCTGCGCGCGATCGTGCTGTGCACCGCGAGCGGCAACTTCGCCGGCACGATCGTGATCTCGATGCAGGTCCTGTTCCTCACCAGGGATCTCGGGTTGAGCCCGTCCGGGGTCGGCCTGGTGCTCGCCGTCGCCAGCGGCGGCGGCATCCTGGGCGCGCTCACCGCCGGGTTCTGGACCCGGGTGATCGGGCAGGCCAGGGCGATCTGGCTGGTGCCGATGACCACCTGGCCGCTCCAGCTGCTGCTGCCACTGTCCCAGCCGGGCTGGTCGGTGGCGCTGGGCGTGCTGGGGATGGTGGCCAGCGGCTACGGCATCGTGGTCTACAACGTCGCGCAGGTCAGCTACCGGCAGGCGATCTGCCCGGACCGGCTGATGGGCCGGATGAACGCGACCGTGCGGTTCGTGGTGTGGGGCACCATGCCGCTCGGCGGGCTGGCAGGCGGCGCGCTCGGCGAGCTGATCGGCGTCCGGTCCACCGTGTGGACCGGGTGCGCGCTCATGGCGGTGACGATGCTGCCGGTGCTGCTCTCCCCGTTGCGGCGGATGCGCGACCTGCCGGTCAGCCCGCCCGCTCCCACCACTGCGGATCCAGCTGACCCCGCGCCACGAACTCCGCCGGGCCCGTCAGCGTCGACGCCCCCCGCTCCACGGTGACCTCGACGCGGCCGCCGGGGATGTCCACCGCGGACTTTCCGGTGTCGGTGCCCGCCAGGTGCAGCGCGGCCGCGACCGCGGCCACCGTGCCGGTGCCGCAGGCGCGGGTCTCGCCGACTCCCCGTTCGTACACCCGCATCTTCAGGCGCTGCTCGCCGAGCGGGTTGACGAACTCCAGGTTGACGCCGTCGGGGAAGAAGTCGCTGTCGTAGCGGGGCGCGCGGGTCAGGTCCAGCTCGTCGATGTCGTCGTCCACAATGGACACCAGGTGCGGGTTGCCCACGTTCACCGCGACACCGGAGAAGTTGTGCCCGTCCACGATGGCGACCGAGGCGCCGGTGATCGCGGCCGGCCCCATCTGCACGGTCACCGTGAGGTCCGGGTGCACCACCACCGGACGGTCGCCGGCGCGGGTGCCGATCACGAACTCCCGCCCGGAGACCAGGCCCGCTTCGACGAGGTACCGCGCGAACACCCGCGTTCCGTTGCCGCACATCTCGGCGATCGACCCGTCGGCGTTGCGGTAGTCCATGAACCACTCCCCCGCCGACTCGGACGCGGCAGGCAGGTCCAGAGCCTCCTTGCGCACCACGCGGAGGACACCGTCGGCACCGAGCCCGCGCTGCCGGTCGCACAGCGCGGCGACCCGGCTCGCCGTCAGGTCCAGCCGGGCGTCAGGGTCGGGGAGCACCACGAAGTCGTTCTGGGTGCCATGCCCCTTGAGGAACTCGATAACCACACGATCAGACTACTGGGCCACCACGGAGAGCACCCGCTCGGCCACGTCAAGATCGGCTCCGTCGAACCACCGGATCCGCGCGTCCCGGCGGAACCAGGATCGTTGCCTGCGAACGAATCGGCGCGTCGCCTGCTTCGTCGCCTCGGCCGCGGCGGCGAAGTCCCCGTCTCCGTCCAGTTCGGCGAGCACCTGCTGGTAGCCCAGCGCGCGGGAGGCCGTCTTGCCCTCGCGGAGCCCGCGCTCCACCAGCGACCGCACCTCGTCGACGAGGCCGGCCGCGAACATGCGGTCCACGCGCAGCTCCACGCGCCGGTCGAGGTCCTCGGTGTCCCGGTCGATCCCGATCATCACGGTGCCGTATCGAGCGGGGCCCGGTCGCGGCATGTTGGCCGAGAACGGTTGTCCGGTGATCTCGATGACCTCCAGCGCGCGGACGATCCGGCGCGTGTTGGTCGGCAGGATCGCGGTGGCCGCGGCGGGATCGAGCGTGGTGAGGCGGCTGTGCAGGGCCGCGGCGCCGACCTCGGCGGCCTCGGCCTCCAGCCGCGCCCGCACGGCCGGGTCGGTGCCCGGGAAGCGGAGGTCGTCGAGGACGGCCTGCACGTAGAGGCCGGAACCGCCGGTTAGCACGGGCACCTTGCCCTCGGCCAGCAGACGCTCGATGACGGCGCGGGCGTCGCGCTGGTAGGCGGCGACGGACGCGGTCTCGGTGACGTCGAGGACGTCGAGCAGGTGGTGCGGCACGCCGCGGCGTTCCGCCGCGGGGACCTTGGCGGTGCCGATGTCCATGCCACGGTAGAGCTGCAGGGCGTCGGCGTTGACCACCTCGCCGCCGACCGCGCGCGCGATCGTGATGGCGAGTTCGGACTTGCCGGTGGCGGTGGGGCCGACGACGGCGATCGGGTTCACCCGCGCTCCCACACCGCGACGTGGTAGCCGACGCCGAACGGTGCCGCGGAGTACAGCAGTCCGGCGCGCCAGTCGTCGCCGGCGCCCGCCAGCACCTGCCACGGCGCGCGGCCGCCCGCGCCCAGTTCGGCGGCCAGCCCGGGGTCGAGCGCCCGCAGCGCGGCCGTGTCGGCGGTGGCGAGCGCGCGGGCGACCGCCTCGTCGAAGGCGGGGGCGCGCTCGTCCTCGCTGCCCGGGGACTTGGGGCCGTGCCGGTTCGAGCCGTCGCCGAGGACGAGCAGGCCGGTCCGGTCGCCGTTGGCGAGGAGCTTGCCGAGGCGCTCGCACTCGGCCGGATCGCCGTCCACGAGGTGCACCCGCACCGAATCCGCACCCGCCTGCTCTCGCAGCCAGCCCGCGACGAGGGCGGGCAGCGGGAGTTCGGCGCGCGTCGCCTGCCCTGCGCTCAGCGAGACCGGAACGTCGGCTCCGTATCCGCGGAACGACCCGGACGTGGTGGGCTCGATGACCCGTTCGTGGTCACCGGCGCCGACCGCGACCCACTCCCGGGTCACGGCGGCGAGGCGGGTCACGGCGGTGCGGCACGCCGCGCGCAACGCCTCCAGCTCGGCGTTCGCCCCCGGGGACAGCGCGGGCACGAGCAGCGGGGGCTGCGGTACCACCACGGCTTGCACGATCACACCCGTCGAGGTTACCGGCAGCCACTCTCGGGCAACCCGCGACCACGGAGAGCAGCGAGATCGACGATCGCAGCGATCCCACGTGGCCCGGAAGTAGAATCACCCGCTCCGACCCCCCAACCGAGTACCACGAGCGGCGCTGAACTGCTTGAATGCGGCCAGAGGGAACGAGACCCGCATGACCCGGCCCCGCCCGCCAGCGGGGCGCCCGCCACAAGGCGGGCCGACAGGCGATAAGGAGCCTGCGATGTCCGACGAGAACACCGGCACCCCGGCACCCCACCAGGTGCCCCACGGCCACACGCCCGCCGCCGGCCACGGCGCGCCGGTCCCGCCGGCCGAGCCGCACCCCTCCCGCTGGGGCCGGGTGGACGACGAGGGCAACGTCTACGTCCGGACCGCGGACGGGGAACGCGCCGTCGGCGTGTGGCAGGCCGGCTCGCCGGAGGAGGGGCTGCTGCACTACGCGCGGCGCTTCGACGACCTGCGCACCGAGGTCGAACTACTCGGCACCCGGCTGGCGTCCGGCGCGGGCGACCCGAAGCACGCGCTCGCCACCGCGACGCAGCTCCGGGAGAGCCTGCCGACGGCGGCCGTGGTCGGCGACCTCGCTGCGCTGTCCGCGCGGATCGACCAGATCGTCGCGCACGCCGAAACCGCGCTGGCCACGGCGAAGCAGGAGCGCGAGGAGGCCCGCGCGGCCGCGGTCGGGCGCAAGCAGGCGCTCGCCGAGGAGGCCGAGAAGATCGCCGCCGAGTCGGTGCAGTGGAAGGCCGCGGGCGACCGGCTGCGCGCGATCCTCGACGAGTGGAAGACGATCAAGGGCGTCGACCGCAAGACCGACGACGAGCTCTGGAAGCGCTTCTCCAAGGCGCGGGAGGCGTTCAACCGGCGCCGCGGCTCGCACTTCGCCGAGCTGGACAAGCAGCGCGCGGCCGCGAAGGCCCGCAAGGAGGAGCTGATCGCGGAGGCCGAGGCGCTCGCCGACTCGACCGACTGGGGCCCGACCGCCGGGCGCTACAAGGAGCTCATGACGGAATGGAAGGCCGCGGGCCGGGCGCCCAAGGAGGCCGACGACGCGTTGTGGCAGCGCTTCCGCGCCGCGCAGGACACGTTCTTCTCCCGCCGCTCCGCGACGTTCTCCGAGCGGGACGCCGAGTTCGCCGCGAACGCCACGCGCAAGGAGGAGCTGCTCGCCGAGGCCGAGAAGATCGACCCGGGCGCCAACCTCGACGCGGCGAAGGCGCAGCTGCGGCGGATCCAGGAGCAGTGGGACGAGATCGGCAAGGTACCGCGGGAGCGGATCCGCGAGCTGGACGGCAGGCTCAAGGCGGTGCAGGACCGGATCCGCGAGGTCGAGGACAGCCAGTGGCGCCGCAGCGACCCGGAGGCGCAGGCGCGGGCCGCGCAGTTCCGCGAGCGGGTCGAGCAGTTCGAGGCGCAGGCCGCGAAGGCCCGCGCCGCCGGCGACGAGCGGCGCGCCAAGAAGGCCGAGGAGCAGGCGGCGCAGTGGCGCGAGTGGATGCAGGCGGCGGAGCAGGCGGTCGCGGACCGCTGAGGTTGTCGATTCGCTGAGGTTTCCGGTTCGAGCGGCGGCCCCTTCCCGGTGCGGGGAGGGGCCGCCGTCGTTCAGTGGTCCCGGTAGTACTCGCCGATCGCCGTGAACGCGGCCTTCGGCTCCCACGGCAGGTCGTGCCCGTCGCGGTCCTCGAAGACCTTCACCACCCCATAGCTGGCGAGATCCAGGTCCTCTCGCCCGTCGCCGCCGGGGCGGTGCACGTGGTCGTACAGCGCGAAGGTGAACACGAACGCGCTGTCCACACCCGCGGAGTCGAACGTCTCCAGCAGTTCGCGCACGTACGCGGCCTGCCCCTCCTCGTCGCGCTCGTACTCGCCGTTCAGCCGGACCGGCCCGCGGTCCTCGTCGTACTCCACCGCGTCCAGCGCGCTCGCCCCCAGATCGCCCGCGCCGCGGTAGGTGGCGGCGCCGAACTCGGTGATCGCGACGGGCTTGCCCTGCTCGACGAGGGCCCGGACCCCGTCGGAGAAGCGGTCGGCGATCGCGGCCGTCCGGTACAAGTCCACCGAGACGAAGTCGAACAGCGTCCAGTCGACGCGCTCCAGCTGCACCGACGCGTAGGTCACCTGGCCACCGAACCGCTCCCGCACGACGGCGACCGCGTTGGCGAGGAAGTCACCGACCCGCGAGCCGAGTTCGGGGATCCGCTCGCGGTTGTCCATCAGGAACGCGATCCGCTGCCGGATGCCGTCGCCGGGCAGGAAACCCTTGTTCATCAGGCTCAGCTCGGCCCCGGCCACGAACACGACCTCGGCTCCCCGCCGCCTGATCCGCTCGGCGCGCTCGGCGCAGTCCGCGAACAGCTTCAGCGTCTCCTCTTCGGTCAGTTCCAGCGGATACGGCGAGAACCAGACCTCCAGCCCCAGCTCGGCCGCACAGGTGGCGGCGACCTCCAGCCGCTCCGGATCGCCGCCCATGATCCGCACCGCGTTGCAGTGCAGGTCGTCGCGGATGATCCGCAGCTCGCGCTCGACCACCTCCGGATCGAACCGCTTCCGGGAGACCTGCCCGTTCTGGACGAAGCGGTGTCGTAGCTGATGCCCTTGGCTCGCATGTCCATCTCCTCAAATAGGGTACCAGCCGTACCTTATCAGAAATAAGGTACTGTACGTACCCATGGAGCCGTCCCGGACCCGCAGGCGGGGAGCCGCGCTGGAGGACGCGATCCTCCAGGCGGCGGCGGACGAACTGACCGAGTCCGGGTTCGCCGCGCTGACCATGGACAAGGTCGCCGCGCGCGCGGGCACCAACAAGAACGCGCTGTACCGCCGCTGGCCGAACCGGCTCGCCCTCGGGGTCGCCGCCTACCAGCGGCTCACGAGATCGGTGCCGGTGCCGGACACCGGCAACCTCCGCGACGACGCCCTCGCCCTGCTGCGTGGCGCCAACCGGCACTGGAGCTCCCCGCTCGGCGCGATCCTGCGCGAGCTGATCGCCGCGGCCGGGGGCGCGTCGGAACTCCTTGGGCAACTGCAGGACCCAGCCGAGGAGGCGGCGACCTCGTGGCTGACCATCCTGGAACGCGCGGTCAAACGCGGGGAGGTGTCACCGGCCGCGCTGCACCACCGCGTCGCCACGGTGGCGATCGTGTTGCTGCGCAACGAGTTCGTCGTGCGGGGCGTGCCCACCGCGCCGGACGAGGTGCTGGTCGAGATCGTCGACGAGGTCTACCTGCCGCTGGTGCGGTCGAAGTGACGTTCCAGCACCGCCAGGTCGCGCACCGCGTAACGGCGGAGCTCGCACTCCTCGTTCATCACCACGCGCAGGCACTTCCCCACCGGTTGCGGCTCCTCGGGGTAGCCGGGCGCGGATGAGCGGCGGCAGGGCCAGCGGCTGGTAGGGCGTCGGCTCGTCGAGGATCGTCCGGATCGCCTAGGCGTCGGTCACCAGGCGCCGCGGGGTTTCGACGAACGACCACTCGCCGTCGACGCGTTCGTGCGACGCCTCCTCCAGCAGCCGTCGCGCGCGGGCGACGGTGTCCGCCCACAACGATTCGAGGGTGGCCCACCCGGCGCGGATGTCCGCAAGGCCGTCCATCGCCCGCAGTTCGACGGCGATGTCCGCCCGGTCATGATGGCGCTGTCCGGTGCCGCAGCGCCACGCCCGCGCCGGTCAGGAACGCCAGCGCCGCCGCGCACCCGAGGATCACCGGTGGTGTCGTGACCTGCGTGAGCAGCGCGAACACGTACGGCGCGCAGAACCCGACGTAGGTCAGCGCCCACCACACCGAAGCCAGCCGGGCCAGGCCCTCGGGCGGGGCGATGCGGGCGATCTCGGTGAGGCCGAAGGTCACGCACAGCCCGTACCCGCAGCCAAGTGCGGCGTCGGCGAGCAACGCGACGACGGGTTGCGCGGACACGGCGGCGGCGAGGCCGAGGAGCATCCCGGTGCCGACCGCGGCGAGCCCGATCAGCGCGGGCAGCAGGATCGCGCGTGCGGCGAGCCTCCTGCCGACCGGCTGGATCAGCAGACCGGCCCCCAGCACGACGGCGATCGCGGCGCCCGCGAAGACCGTCTCGGCGCCGCCGAGGCGCGACTCCACCAGCGACGGCAGCACGGCGAACCCGGTCGCGGGCGCGGCGAAGACCCACGGCGCGACCGGGACGACCATGCGCCGGAAGCGCGGGTCGCGGATGCCGGTCACGCGCTTGCCGGGCTGTGCGCGGGGCGCGGTCTCCGGAACCTTGAGCGCAGCGACGAGGGCGACCGCGGACAACACGAGGTGCGGCAGGTAGGCGACGTCCAGCGGCGCCCACTGCGCGATCAGCGCGGCGACCAGCCCGCCGATCCCGAAGCCGGCGGAGAGGAACAGACTGGCCCGGCGCGCGCCGGTCCCCTCGGCCGTGTCGTCGTGCGGCGGGTGGGACAGCTCCTTCACCCAGGCACTGCCCGCCGCGAGAACCGCCCCCATGGCGAACCCCGAAGCGAAGCGCCCCACCCCCAGCCACGGCACGCCCACTTCGCCGAGCAGCAGCGCGCCGGTCGCGAGCACCGACAGAGCGACCGCGCCGAGCACGACGGGCCGTCGTCCGTACCGGTCCGCGCCGGGGCCGCCGAGCAGCAGGCCGGGCACCAGGCCCAGGACGTAGATCGCGAAGAGCCCGGTCACGGTCGCCGCGGAGAGCCCCATCTCGCGCCGGTAGGCCCCGAGCAGCGGCGAGAACTGGTTGGCGCCCCACCCCACGGCGGTGATCGACCAGGCGGCCCGCGGCCAGGCCCGCCGGGTCGCGGGCAGCACGGCACACTCCGTCATACCCCGGTTCTAACTCGAGCGGCGTTGTGGAAACCGGAGCGTTCACGATTCCCGAACGGCTGTGCGGTGGCGTGGCCGGGCCGGTGGTTGCTGGGGGCGGCGCGGTGGCTGCTGCGGGTGTTGTGCCGGCTGCGTGTGGCGCGGTGGCCGCGAGTGGCGCCGTGGCCGCGAGTGGCGCCGTGGCCGCGAGTGGCGCCGTGGCCGCGGGTGGTGGTGGCTTGCGGGTGGCGGTGACTGCGGGTGGCGCGGTGGCCGCCGCAGCCGGTGCGCCGCTGCGAGCAGCATCGCGGTCGCTGCCGCAGGCAGCCGTGGCCGCCGCACGCTGCAGCGGTGGCTGCTGCAGGTCGCGCGGTAGCTGCCGCAGCCGGCGTGTGTCTGCGGCGCGCGGCTGCTGCCGCAGACAGCGGCGGCGGTCGCGAGCGGCAGCGGTAGCCGCTGCGGGTGGCAGCGGCGGTCGCGAGCGGCAGCGGTGGGTCGCGGCGATTGCTACCGCAAGCAGCGCGTCGCCGCGGACAGCGCGAACCCTGCCACAGGCAGCAGCGGCCGCAGCCAGCACCAGCCGTAGCTGCCGCGGGCCGCACGGTAGCTACCGCAAGCAGCGCGTCGCTGCGAGCCGCGCGATCGCTGCCACAGCCGGCAGCCGCCGCAGCCAGCGCCAGCTGCCGCGGGTGACGCGGTAGCTGCCGCAACCGACGCGTCGCCGCGGACAGCGCGATCGCTGCCGCAAGCAGCGGCGGGCGCCGCGCTCGCCAGCGGTTTCTGCCGCGGGCAGCAGCGGCGGCCATCGCAGGCAGCAGCGGTAGCCGCCGCGGGTGCTGGGCCGGCTGTTCGCGCATCATGTGCCCGTTCCGGGCGGCCGCCGGGGCCGAGTGTGCGTCGCTCCGCCGTCCGGCTCCCAGCAGCGTCCGCCGCGGGAGCCGGAGGGCGGCCGGCGCGGGTGGTAGATCACCTTGGCGTACCTCGCGTGGCGGGCTTACCGTCAGGGCGTGGATCTGCGCCGCCTTGCCTCGTTTCTGGCGGTGGCCGAAGAAGGGCACTTCGGCCGGGCCGCGGCGCGCCTGTTCCTCTCCCCGCCGGCCGTGACCGCCCACGTCCAGCAGCTCGAGCGCGAGCTGGGCGTGCCGCTGTTCGAGCGCGCCCCGGTGCGGCTCACCCCGGCCGGGCACCGCTTCCTCGGCCACGCTCGCGGCCTGGTCGACGCGGCCAACGCCGCCATCACCGACATGGCGGACCTCGCCGAGCACTCCGGCACCCTGCGCGTCGGCGTCATGGGGCACGGCTCCGCCGAGCTGACCCCGGCCGTCATCAACGCGTTCCGCCACCTGCGGCCGCAGGTGCGCCTCACCCTGGAGGCCCTCACCTTCACCGAGCACACCAGCGCACTGCTCGAACACCGCGTCGACGTGGCCTTCGTACGGCCGGCGGTCACCGACGAGCGCATCAGCGTCGACGTCCTCACCACGGAGGCCCGCATCGTCGTCATCCCGGCGCACTCCGAACTGGCCGCGGCCGGCGAGCTACGCCTGGCCGACGTGCTGGACCTGCCGTTCGTCGCACTGCCGCCGCACACGCCGCGGCCGTTCACCGACTACCTGTACTTCACCGAGGCCCGCGGCGGCGAGGCGCCTCGCCCCGGACCGGACCACGCGGTCACCCCGCAGGAGGTGCTGATGAGCGTCGCGGCCGGGCGGGCCGCCGGCTCGGCCCTCAGCTCGTTCGCGCGCTTCTACCGCTGGCCCGGCACAGTGTGCGTGCCGGTCGTGGACGCGCCGTGGGACCACAGCGTGCTCGCCACCCGCACCGGCGACCGCGACCCGCACGTGCAGCTGTTCCGCGGCCTCGCCCGGTCGCTGGCCCCGCGCTTCGCCTCAGGTGCGGGACCAGGCGGTGCGCATCCACTGGGCGGCCAGCAGGATGATCGCGACCAGCGCGATCACCATGCCGATGCCGGGGCCGCGCCCGGTGGCCCCGTTGGCGACTGACGACTGCTGCGACCAGATCGCCAGCAGCCCGTCGACGGAGGCGAACCAGCCGCCCATCGCGCACACCCACGACAGCCACCACCGGCGCGTCACCAGCGTCAGCGCGGACGCCAGCACGCCGATCACCGTGGACGTGACCGCGAACAGCTGCGGGATGCCGCCGCCCTGCCCGAGCAGCACCTGCCAGCCCACGTGCGGGCCGACCCACGGCAGCAGCTGCCCCACCAGCAGCAGGAACACCAGAACCGCGATGACGAACCCGCGTCGGCCCAGCTCGACGGTGCGGGAGGCCTTGGTGACGACCTCGTCGACGTCGGTGCCCAACCGGTCGTAGTCGCTCTCGCTCACAGTCCGCACCCGCCCGTCGCCACCGGCTGGGGCGCCGGGCGGCCGAACGACGGCAGCCCGAGGCTGACCCCGTCGGTCCTGGGCCGGCGGCCCGCCTCCACGTTGTCACCGGCGCGGGTGCGCCGGTGCGAAAGCAGGTCGCCGTCGGCGACGAGGTGGTGCGGCGCGCCGTAGGTGACCACGGTTTCGACCACGTCGCCCGGCCGCACCGAACCCTCGATCGCGGCGCCGGTCGGCGTGAAGTGCACCAGCCTGCCGTCGCGGGCGCGCCCGCTCATCCGCCGGGTCTCGGTGTCCTTGCGGCCCTCGCCCTCGGCGACCAGCAGCTCGACCTTGCGCCCGACCAGCTTCTTGTTCTCGTCCCAGGCGATCTCGTTGACCAGCTCGACCAGCCGGTCGTAGCGCTCCTGCACGACCTGCTTGGGCAACTGGTCCGGCAGCTCGGCGGCCGGGGTGCCGGGGCGCCTGGAGTACTGGAAGGTGAACGCGCTGGAGAACCGGGCCTCGCGCACGACGTCGAGCGTGGCCTGGAAGTCCTTCTCGGTCTCGCCGGGGAACCCGACGATGATGTCGGTGGTGATGGCCGCGTCCGGGATCCGGTCCCGCACCTTGTCCAGAATGGACAGGAACCGGCTCGACCGGTAGGAGCGGCGCATCTCGCGCAGGATCCGGTCCGAACCGGACTGCAGCGGCATGTGCAGCTGCGGGCAGACGTTCGGGGTCTCGGCCATCGCGTCGATGACGTCGTCGGTGAACGCGGCCGGGTGCGGCGAGGTGAACCGGACCCGCTCCAGGCCGTCGATGCCGCCGCAGGCGCGCAGCAGCTTGGAGAAGGCGTCCCGCTCGCCGAACTCGACGCCGTAGGAGTTGACGTTCTGCCCGAGCAGCGTCACTTCCAGCACGCCCTCGGCGACGAGCGCCTCGACCTCGGCCAGGACCTCGCCGGGCCGCCGGTCGCGCTCCTTGCCGCGCAGCGACGGCACGATGCAGAAGGTGCAGGTGTTGTTGCAGCCCACGGAGATCGAGACCCAGCCCGAGTAGGCCGACTCGCGCCGCGCGGGCAGCGTCGAGGGGAACGTCTCCAGCGACTCGAGGATCTCCACCTCGGCCTCGGCGTTGTGCCGGGCGCGCTCCAGCAGCACCGGCAGGGCGCCGATGTTGTGGGTGCCGAACACAACGTCCACCCACGGGGCGCGCTTGACGATCTCGCCGCGGTCCTTCTGGGCGAGGCAGCCGCCGACGGCGATCTGCATGTCCGGGTTGGCGTCCTTGGCCGGGCGCAGGTGCCCGAGGGTGCCGTAGAGCTTGTTGTCCGCGTTCTCGCGCACCGCGCACGTGTTGAACACGACGAGGTCGGGCGCGTCGTCCGCGCCCGCCGGAACGTAGCCCGCCTCCTCCAGCTGGCCCGCGAGCCGCTCGGAGTCGTGCACGTTCATCTGGCAGCCGAACGTGCGGATCTGGTAGGTTTTGCCACCGTTCATCGGGCACCGTGTTCGCTGGTAAGACAAGCCATGACGGCATCAGCGTAACTCTTCGGGGTTGCCCGCCTTCGCGCGCGTCAAGTTCGCAGCGCGACGTACCAGCCTTCGGGGATCGGGCCGGGCAGCAGGTCCGGGATGAACGTGCAGATGTGGCCCGGCCAGGACGGGAGCCGCGACTGGCAGTCCGCCTGCGTCGGGTACGGACCGGCTTTCAGGCTGACACCGTCGGCGTGGGCGGCGGGGGCGGCGAGCGTGCACAGCCCCGCGCCGAGCACGAGCGCGGCGGCCATCTTGCGGGGGTTGCGTGCGGTCACGAACCGAGTATTGAACGTGACGACGCCGAGCGCAGCGGTATGCCCCGTTCGAGCGAGGCGACCCCGTCCGAGCTGCACCGCTCGCCTGACTACAGTTACCCGCACCCGGGGTCACCGTCAGTCGAAAACGGGCAGAACGGATGACACCTAGGTTGCGTTTGATTCGATTTACGGGCGCGGGGGCGCGTCACGGTGTTAGATCGCCGAGTGAGCCTGGCTATGGAGGGCAGATGAGCACAGCTACGTCAGCACCAGCGATGATCAGGGCTGCGGGCGTGAACAAGTTCTTCGGTGACCTGCACGTGCTCAAGGACATCAACCTCGAGGTGCCCAAGGGCCAGGTCGTCGTGGTGCTCGGCCCGTCCGGGTCCGGCAAGTCGACGCTGTGCCGCGCGATCAACCGGCTGGAGCCGATCAACTCCGGCGAGATCGAGGTGGACGGGCAGCCGCTGCCCGCGGAGGGCAAGGCGCTGGCCGCGCTGCGCGCCGAGGTCGGCATGGTGTTCCAGTCGTTCAACCTGTTCGCGCACAAGACCATCGTCGAGAACGTGATGCTCGCGCCGGTGAAGGTCCGCAAGGTCGGGCAGGACGAGGCGCGCAAGACCGCGATGCAGCTGCTGGACCGGGTGGGCATCGCCAACCAGGCGCAGAAGTACCCGGCTCAGCTGTCGGGCGGTCAGCAGCAGCGTGCGGCGATCGCGCGGGCGCTGGCGATGAAGCCGAAGGTGATGCTGTTCGACGAGCCCACCTCGGCGCTGGACCCGGAGATGGTCCAGGAGGTCCTGGACACCATGACCGGGCTGGCGAAGGAAGGCATGACGATGCTCGTGGTCACCCACGAGATGGGCTTCGCCCGTCGCGCGGCGAACCGCGTGGTGTTCATGTCCGACGGGGAGATCGTCGAGGACGCGTCGCCGGACGAGTTCTTCACCAAGCCGAAGTCGGACCGCGCCAAGGACTTCCTCGGCAAGATCCTGACGCACTAGTTGAGTTCCCGCGGCGCCCGGCAGGCGCCGCCCGATCCCGGGAGAACAGGAATCCAGATGAAGATCCGCACCCTGGCAGCGGGCCTGCTGGTCGGCGCCCTGACGCTGACCGCTTGCGGCAAGGAGGGGGCGCCCTCCGGCGGCACCGGGGACACCGGAACCGACGCCGCCGCGCTGCCCACCTACACGGTGGCCCAGAACGTGGACGTGGCCGGCTCGCCGACCTTCGCCAAGATCAAGGGCGCAGGCAAGCTGACCATCGGCGTGAAGGACGACCAGCCGGGCCTTGGCCTGAAGGACCCGACGACCGGCAAGTTCCAGGGTTTCGACATCGAGATCGCCAAGATGGTCGCCGCGGGCCTCGGCTTCGACGAGAGCAAGATCACCTTCACCACGGTCGACTCGGCCGCGCGTGAAGCCGCGATCACCAACGGCAACGTCGACTACTACGTCGGCACCTACACCATCACCGACAAGCGCAAGACCCAGGTGTCCTTCGCCGGCCCGTACTTCATGGCCGGGCAGGACCTGCTGGTGCGCAAGGACGACACCTCGATCACCGGCCCGGAGACGCTGAAGGGCAAGAAGGTCTGCTCGGTCACCGGGTCGACCCCGATCCAGCGCGTGCGCGACCAGCAGCTGACCGAGGCCGGGAACATCGTCGAGTTCCAGAAGTACTCGCAGTGCGTGGAGAAGCTGATCACCAAGGAGGTGGACGCCGTCACCACCGACGACGCCATCCTCAAGGGCTTCGCCGCGCAGGACCCGGACAACCTGAAGGTCGTCGGCAAGACGTTCTCGCAGGAGCCGTACGGCATCGGCCTGCCCCGTGACGACGCCGCGCTGCGCGGCAAGGTGGACGACCTGCTGCAGGCCGCCATCGACGACGGCACCTGGCAGAAGATCTACGACGCCACCCTCGGCAAGTCCGGCTCGGCCGCGACGCCTCCGGCGATCCAGCGCTACTGACACACCTCTGTGGCCGGTGAGCGCGAGCGTGCTCACCGGCCACACCCGTTTCCACCCACTCATCGAACCGCGGCGGGGAAGGCCCGATGGACGTCCTGCTCGACAATTTGGACCTCTACGGTCCGTTCTTCTGGACCACGATCAAGCTGTTCCTGATATCCGGCGTGGCGAGCCTGATCTTCGGCACGTTCCTGGCCGGCCTTCGGGTGAGCCCGGTCCCGGTGTTCCGCGCCGTCGGCGCCACCTACGTGACACTGCTCCGCAACACCCCGCTGACGCTGGTGTTCGTGTTCCTGGTGTTCGCCTACCCGCTCCTCGACATCATCGACCTGAGCTACTTCACCGCCGCGGTCGTGTCGCTGACGCTCTACACCTCGGCGTTCATCTGCGAGGTCGTCCGCTCGGGCATCAACACCGTCCCCGTCGGCCAGGCCGAAGCCGCCCGCGCGCTCGGGCTGACCTTCACCCAGATCCTCGGCCAGATCGTGCTGCCCCAGGCCATCCGCTCGGTGGTGCCGCCGCTGATGAGCATGCTCATCGCGCTGCTGAAGAACACCACCATCGCCGCCGGGTTCTCCGTCGCCGAGGCCGGTGCGATCCGCCAGTACCTGTCCGAGCGCGGTGACAACCAGCTGGTCGGCCTGCTGTGGGTCGCCCTCGGGTTCATCATCCTGGTCGCGGTCCTGTCCTTCATCCAGCGGACCCTCGAGAAGCGCTGGAGCGTGGCGCGATGAGCAACGTCCTGTTCGACATCCCCGGTCCCAAGGCCCGCACCCGCTACCGCGTGTTCGCCGTCCTGGGCACCCTCGTCGTCGCCGCGGTGATCGCCTACATCATCTGGCGGTTCATCGACAGCGGACAGTTCTCCGCCCGCCGCTGGGAGTGGCTGCAGTACGCCCAGGTCCAGCGCGACCTGCTCGACGCCCTGCTCGCCACCCTGCAGGCGTTCGCCCTCGGCGCCGTGCTGGCCCTGGTGTTCGGCGCGATCTTCGCCGCCGGGCGCCTGTCCGACCACGCCTGGATCCGCGGCATCTCCACCGGGATCGTGGAGTTCTTCCGCGCCATCCCGCTGCTGATCCTGATGTTCCTCTTCTACTACGGCGCACCCGCACTGGGCATCTCCCTGCCGCCGTTCGCCGCCGTGGTGCTGGGCCTGACCCTGTACAACGGGTCGGTTCTGGCGGAGGTGTTCCGCGCCGGCATCCTGGCGCTGCCGAAGGGCCAGAGTGAGGCGGCGTACGCGCTGGGCATGCGCAAGACGCAGGTGATGACGCTCGTCCTGATCCCGCAGGCGGTCCGGTCGATGCTGCCGACCATCATCAGCCAGCTCGTGGTGCTGCTCAAGGACACCGCGCTCGGGTTCCTGGTCACCTACCCCGAGCTGCTGTACTACGCCCGCTACATCGGCTCGCAGGGCACGTTCGGCCGCCCGATCGTGCCGTCCACGCTGGTGGTCGCGGCGATGTACATCGCGCTGTGCCTGCTGCTCACCGCGCTGGCGAACTACATCGAACGCCGCCAGCGGCGCAGCAAGAAGCACGTGGAGGTCGAGCGACCGCCGACGACCGAGGACGTCGTGGGCGTGGCCTGATCCAGACCACGAAAGAGAGGGGCGTGACGGCTGCCGTCACGCCCCTCTTTTCGGGCTCTGTTGATCTATGTGTGGGCCGGGTTTGACCTGGTAGAAGGGGCACGTCGTTGCTGGGTCTAGGTTTCTGAGCTGTCGAGGAACAGAAACGAACAGACGGAGAACGACGTGCCCTCTGCCAGGGTATGGTGTCGGCTGCTGGGTGTGCATCCCGCGGTTGTGGAATCAGTGGAGTTAGACGAGGCCGAGCAGGTACTGGTGGCCCGGGTACGGTTGCGGCGGCGGGATCGACACCGGTGCGGGGCGTGCTCTCGGCGGTGTCCGCGCTATGACGCTGGGCGGGGCCGGCGGCGGTGGCGTGCCCTGGATCTGGGCACCGTGCAGGCGTTTGTCGAGGCGGACGCGCCGCGGGTGCAGTGCCGCGAGCACGGTGTGGTGGTGGCCGCGGTGCCGTGGGCTCGCCATGGTGCCGGGCACACTCGCGCCTTCGATGACACCGTGGCGTGGCTGGCGACCCAGTCGTCGAGAACCTCGGTCCGGCAGCTGATGCGGATCGCCTGGCCGACCGTCGGGGCAATCATCACCCGGGTCCGGGCCGATATCGACGCCCAGGTTGATCGGCTGGCCGGGCTGCGCCGGATCGGGATCGACGAGATCAGCTACAAGAAGAATCACCGGTATCTCACCGTGGTGGTCGATCACGACACCGGCAGACTGGTCTGGGCAGCGCCGGGCAACGACAAAGCCACGCTGGCCGCGTTCTTCGAGTTACTCGGACCGGACCGCTGCGCCCGGATCACCCACGTATCAGCGGACGGGGCCGCGTGGATCGCCCACACCGTGGCCCAGTACTGCCCGGACGCCATCCGGTGCGCTGACCCGTTCCATGTGGTCGTGTGGGCCACCGACGCCCTGGACAAGGTCCGGCGCCAGGCGTGGAATACCGCGCGCCGCCAGCCCGGCGGCAGCCAGAAGGACCGACGCGGCCGCACCGCCTCGGCAGGTGCCGCGCAAACCATGAAGCGAGCACGGTGGGCACTGTGGAAGAACCCGGAAAACCTCACCGATCACCAACGCCACAAGCTTGCCTGGATCGCGAAAACGGACTCTCGCCTCTACCGTGCTTACCTGCTCAAAGAAGGACTCCGGCACGTTTTCGCAGTCGGCGGCGAAACCGGCAAAGAAGCGTTGCAACGCTGGCTGTCCTGGGCCCCACGATGCCGGATACCCGAGTTCGTCAAGCTCGCGCGCACCATCAGATCCGAACTCGCCGCCATCCACGCGAGTCTGGACCACGGCCTGTCCAACGCGCTGATCGAATCAACCAACACCAAGATCCGGCTGCTGACGAGGCTGGCCTTCGGGTTCAAACACCCCGACGCCCTGATCTCCCTCGCGCTCCTCGCCCTCGGCGGCTACCGCCCCGAACTACCCGACCGCACCCACACATAGACCAACAGAGCCTCTTTTCGTTCGGTGTCAGTCGGCGTCGGCGCAGAGCCAGTCCAGCACCACGGCCGCCGTCCAGCTCTGGTCGGTGCTGCCCAGCGGTTCGCCGCTGAAGGGCTCGTAGTACTCGCCGAACGCGCCGTCGTCGGTCAGCCGCAGTCCGGCCTCCCGCAGCTTGCGGGCCCGCTCGTGCCAGCCGCGGCGCTCGAAGGCCCACCCGAACAGCCAGTTCACCACCGGCCACTGTGGACCGCGCCAGTACTGGCGCGGGTTGAAGCCGGGGCGCATCGGCGACACCGACGGCGGCACCGGCGCCAGCAGGCCGGGGTGGCCGCACCAGCGATCGCTGTCCAGCAGCGACAGCAGGCGCAGCTGGACCTCGTCCGGCGCGCCGCCACACAGCAGCGGCGCGAACCCGGCGATGGTCTGCGTGTCGAGCCACCGGTTGGCGCGCAGGTCCCGGTCACGAGCCATGCCGGACACCGAGTGGCAGCTGGCCGCGACCGCGTCCCGCGCCCGCGACGCCCACAATGCCAGGTCCGCGAGCTTGTCCTCGTCCTGGCCGAACTCCGTGCCCAGCTCGATCAGCACGTCGCAGGACACCGCGAACAACGCGGTGATGAACACGTCGCCGACCAGGAAGCTGGAGCGGCGCACGATCTCCTTCTGGTCGTACCCCGCGCGGCGCATCTCCTCGATGAGCCACAGGTAGCGGTCGTACTCCTTGTCGGTCGGCCGCTCGCTCGGGTCACCGATGACGCGCACGTCCTTGCGCACGTACGGCGGCAGCTCGTCGCCCGGGTTGACCGCCGCGTAGGGCACGTCCCAGCGCGGCGAGTTGTCCATTCCGGACTCCCAGCCGTGCACGATCGCGATCAGCCCGCTCGACCCCGGGGTGCGGTACTCGACGAGCCAGCGGTGCCAGGAGTACAGCGCGGGCCAGATCGAGCGGGCGAACCGCTCGGCGTCGGCGCGCTCCTCCGGCGAGGACGTGCGGGCGATCTCCACCATCCGCTGCACGGCGATCGCGTGCACCGGCGGCTGGCAGATGCCCGAGGTGCGCACATTGCGCGGCCCGTCGACAGCCGTGTCGGTGCCCCAGCGGTCCGGGCCAGGAAAGTACGCGTCGTCGTCGGTGAAGACGATGTGCGGCACCATCCCGTTGCGCCACTGCGCCTTGAACAGGGTCTCCAGCTCGGCGACCGCGCGCGGCAGGTCCAGCCGGGCCAGGCCGATCGAGATGAACGCCGCGTCCCAGCTCCACATGTGCGGGTAGAGCCGCGGCGCCGCGGTGATCACGGCACCGGTGTCGTTGTCCCGCAGCACCCGGGCGGCCCGCGCGGCCAGGGTCGGCCTGGCGTAGCGGACCGGTCTTCTGCCGCCGGCGGCTCCTTCGCAGGGACTCGTGACGTCGACGGTCATCTACTTCGCCTCCAACAGGAGCTGGGTTTCGGGGTCGTACCACCGGCACTGCTCCGGTGGCAGGCTGAGCCGCAGGGTCTGGCCGGGGTCGGCCCGGAACCCCGCCGCGGCCTGCACTTTCAGCACCTGCCCGCACAGCTCCGTGGTGAGCAGAGTCGAGGAGCCCAGTGGCTCGTACACCTGCACCTCGCAGCGCAGGCCGTCCGCGCCGGGCGCCACCGTGATCGACTCCGGCCGGATGCCGAGCCGCAACTCCTTGCCCTGGAACGTCTTCAGGGCGCTCGGGACCGGCAGCGTCTGGCCGCCGAAGTCGATTCGCGTGCCGTCCTCGCTGACGGTCCCGGTGAGGAAGTTCATCGGCGGGCTGCCGAGGAAGCCCCCGACGAACTCGTCCGCGGGCTCGGTGTAGACGGCGACCGGGTCGCCGCACTGGGCGATGCGGCCGTCGCGCATGACGGCGACCCGGTCGCCCAGCGACAGCGCCTCGACCTGGTCGTGCGTCACGTACAGGGTGGTCACGCCGATCTCGTTGACCAGCTTCTTCAGCTCCGCGCGGAAGGACAGCCGCAGCAGGGCGTCCAAGTTGGACAGCGGCTCGTCCATGAGCAGCACGTCGGCGTCCATCACGATCGCCCGCGCCACCGCGACGCGCTGCCGCTGGCCGCCGGACAGCTTCGCCGGGTACCGGTCCAGGTAGGGCGTGAGCTGCAGCAGCTCCGCGGCCCACTCGACCTTCTTGCGCACCTCGTGCGCGGGCACGCCGTGCACCCGCAGACCGAAGCCGATGTTGTCGGCGACCTTCTTGTTGGGGAACACCGCGTAGGACTGGAACACCATGGACAGGTTGCGCCGCCGCGGTTCCAGGTACGTGACGTCGCGGCCGCCGATGACGATCTGCCCGGCGTCCGGAGTCTCCAGGCCGGCGACCATCCGCAGCAGCGTGGTCTTGCCACAGCCGGACGGGCCGAGCAGGACCATGAACTCGCCGTCGGCCACCTCCAGCGACACCTCGTCGGTGGCGCGGGCGCTGCCGCCCGGGTAGGTCTTCACGAGCTCGTGCAAGACGACCTCAGCCATTGCGCTCCCTCATCGCAGCGTGGTCCCCCACATGTTCACCAGGTACCGGCGCATCACGAAGATGAACACCAGCGCGGGAAGGATGAGCGCGAAGCCGCCGGCGAACCGGTAGGCCTGCGGCGCCTCCCCGAGCGAGGCCAGCACCTGGGCGGGCAGTGTCCGGTGCCCGAGCGTGATCACGGCGGCGCCGAGGATCTCGTTCCAGGACAACACGAACGTGAAGATCGAGGACGCCGCCAGGCCCGGCAGCGCCATCGGGAACACGACCCGGCGCGCCGCCTCGAACCGGCTGCAGCCGAACACCTGCGCCGCTTCCTCCACGTCAGTGGGCACCGAGACGAAGATGCTCGCGCTGATCAGCACGGTCGTCGGCATCGCGAGCGTGGTGTGCAGCAGCGTCACCGAGAACACCGTGTCGTAGACGCCGGTGTTCAGGAACATCGTCGCCAGCGGCACGGACAGCACGACGATCGGCAGCGCACGGGCCAGCAGCATGAACACCTGGTAGGCGTCCTTGCCGCGGAACACCTGCCGCGCCAGCGCGTACCCGGCGGGCGCGCCGACCAGCAGCGACAGCACGACCGTGTAGACGCCGACGAGCAGCGAGTTGCCCAGCGCCGGGATCGTGCCCGTGGCCTGGATGAACGCCAGCAGCGTGTCCCCGGAGAACCCGCTCGGGATCAGCGGTTTCGGGAACTCCAGCAGCGCCTGCGGCGAGGACACCGCGGCCAGGCCGATCAGGACCATCGGCACGAGCATGAACAGGCTGATCAGGATGCACGCGACCTGGACGGCGGCGGCGCGGCGACGGCGGCGCCGCAGTGGCGCCCGGTCGATCGGGGGCAGGGTCGTGCTCACTTGGCCGCCTCCTGCTGCCGCATGGTGCGCAGGTAGAACAACGCCGTCGCCAGGGACAGCGCCAGCACGACGAGCGCCGCGGCGCTGGCGACCGCCGGGTTCTGCAGGTTCACGTACCACTGGTAGGTCTCCCCGACCAGCAGCGGGAAGTCCCGGCCGGTGAGGGCCTGCGCGACCGCGAACGCCTGCAGCGCCAGGATCGTGCGCAGGATCAGCGCGACCTGCAGGCTCGGCTTGAGCTGCGGCAGCGTGACGTGCCACAGCCGCTGCCAGGCGCTCGCGCCGAACAGCTGCGCGGCCTCGTCGAAGTCCTTGGGCACCATCTGGATCCCGGCCACGACGATGACGAACACCAGGGAGGTGGCGCGCCAGATTTCGGCGATCACCACGGCCAGCAGCATCGTGCCGGTGTTGGTGTAGTTCAGCCACTGCACGCCGGTGTCCGAGATGCCCCACGACACCAGCAGCGAGTTCAGGTAGCCGCGGCTGTCGAACACCGACAGCCACACCAGGCCGGCCGCCAGCTCGGACACCGCGAGCGGGATGGTCCACAGGTAGAAATGGCCGGACAGGAACTTCGGCCGGGCCTGCACGAGCAGCGCCATCGCGACGGCCAGCACGAGCTGGACCGGCACCACAATGACGATCAGCAGCACGGTGTTGCGCAGCGCCCGCAGGAAGTACGGGTCGCCGAAGAGCCGCTCCCACGCGGCGAGCGTGAAGCCGGAGTCGTCGGTGAACGCGGAGATCAGCGCCTGGATCACCGGCCAGCCGAACAGGGCCAGCATGAAGACGATCGACGGCGCGAGCAGCAGCCACGGCGAGCCGGACAGGCGGCGGCGCTTCGCCACCGGGATCTCGACCGGGGCGGGTGCGGTGGTCACGGTCATGTCAGCCCACCTCGCAACGCTCGGACGGCGGGTCGGGCGCCCAGCACGGCACCTTCAGGTCGTCGAACACCTTCTGCAGCACCCGCGCCTGACTGTCCAAAGTCGACTGGATGTCGGCGCCGTCGAGGACGATCGCCTGGAACGAGTCCTTGAACGCCTTGGTGACCTCGCCCTCACGGGTGCCGAGGCCGACCGGCAGCAGGGACAGGACGGAGCCCGGCGCGTCCCGCTGGCGCTGCACCGCGCCTGCCTCCATCTGCAGCGCGGGCGGCAGGTCCGCGGGGATCTGCGCGTCGACGACCGGGAAGAACCCGTTCGACCGCAGCAGACCGACCTGCGCCTGCGGGGTCGACAGGGCCTGGATCACCTGCTCGGCCTGGCGGCGGTCGGTGCTGCCCTTGGGGATCGCGAGGCCGAGCACCACGGCCATGTAGCCGAGGCCGCGGGGGCCGCGCGGCGCGGGCAGCATGCGCCACCGCCGCGGCTCGTCGCCGGGCGCCGAGACCAGGCGCGCGACGTGGTCCCAGCCGAATTTCACCGCACCGGCCTGCAGCGGCTCCTGCATGAAGTCGTAGGTGGTGCTGGACGGGCTGGTGTTGGCCCACAGCTCCTTGAAGTACTGCCACGCGCTGACGGCCTCCGGCGAGCGGAACGTGGTGATCTGCCCGCCGGTGAACGAGGGCAGCAGGTAGCCCTGCAGGAACCGGTGGATCAAGCCCTTCGGCCCGCACGGCAGGCCGAGCACCGGCTGGTTGCCGTTGGCGCGGCGGGCGGCGATGGCCCAGTCCAGAAGCTGGTCGTAGGTCAGCGTCTCCGGGTCGGCGCCCGGCGGCAGGTGGGCCAGCGCGTCCTCGTGCGCGGCGAGCACGAAGCTGGCCTGCGCCCACGGGACGTACCAGCTCTGCTGGGTGCCCGCCCTGGCCAGTGCCCGGAACTCCTCGGGGATCCCCTGGCCTGCCTGCACCCCGGAGACGTCTTCGAGGTACTCCCCCGCGAGCGGCGCGAGGTCGCTGTGCGAGCCGCCGAGCAGGCCGACCTGGGTGCGCCCGGCGCCGACCTGGCTCTGCACCTGGCTGGCGAACGGGCCTTCTTCGATCGTGACGTAACTCACCGAGCCCGGGACCGCGCCGGCCAGGAACGAGCGGAAGCGCTCGGCCTCGGCGACCGGCCGGAACTGCGTGGACAGGAAGACCATGCCGTCGCCGCCCGTGGTCGCGAAACCGACGCACCCGGCTGCCATGGACGCGGCGCCGGCCAGGAACAGGCCCCGGAGGACGGTACGACGGGTGGGGCCGCTGCCGGTAATGCGGGCCGCGCGCATTCAGTTCCACCCCAGATTTCGCCGCCTACACTTCTGTCAGGTTATTGAACATAAGTCCTCGAGGGAGACCCTGTCAACATGCCCCCGGCACGCACCGGCTCGCCCACCTCGCCGGGCCACATCCTCGCGATCCTGCGCAGCGAGGGGCCGCTGACGCGGCAGCAACTGCAGGATCGGACCGGTCTGTCCCGCCCGACGCTGGTCGAACGGCTCGACGTGCTGCAGCGGTTGAAGCTGCTGCGCCAGGTCGGGCACCGGGCCTCCAGCGGCGGACGGCCCGCCGAGATGCTCACCGCCGACGACGTCGGCCGCACCGCGCTCGTGGGCGACATCGGCCAGCGGCACGCCACGATCGCCGTGGTCGACCTCCGCGGGACCGTGTTCGGTCAGGTCCACCGCCTGTTGCCGGCAGGCCACCGGCCCGCCGAAACGCTGTCCTTCCTGCTGGCGACGGGGCGCAAGCTGCTGGCCGAGACCGGGCGCGCGGACAGCCTGTGCGCGTTCGGGCTGAGCGTGCCGGGGCAGATCGACCACGACACCGGCACGACGATCGCGCCGCCGTCGATGTCGGAGTGGCTCGGGGTGCGGTTGCGCGACACCTTCGCCGACGCGCTGTCGGTGCCGGTGTTCCTCGAGAACGACGCGAACGCGCTGGCGTTCGGCGCGTACTGCGACATGGACCGGCCGCGAGCGGCGCTGGTCGGGGTGAAGGTCGGCACCGGGATCGGCGCGGGCATGGTGATCTCCGGGCGGGTGCACCGCGGCGAGACCGGGTGCGCCGGGGAGGTGGGCCACATCCGCATCGAGGGTTCCGACCTGCGCTGCGACTGCGGGCGGCGGGGCTGTGTTTCGGCTATCGCGAGCGGGCAGGCGGTGATCCGGACGCTGCGGCCGACGGGCGTGCGCAGCGCGGAGGACGTGCTGCGGCGGGTGCGCGCCGGCCACCCCGAGGCGGTCCGGGTGACGCGCGAGGCCGGCCGCCTGGTGGGCACGGTGCTGGCGACCGTGGTGACCATCGTGAACCCGCGCTACCTGCGGGTGGGCGGGGCGGTCGGGGTGCTGCCGCCGTTCCTGGAGGGCCTGAGCGAGGTGGTGCTGTCCAACGCGCACACGAGCTCGCTGGACAGCCTCGACATCGGGCCCTGCACGATCGGGGTCAACACCACGCTGACCGGCGTGGCCGGGCTCGTCGCGGACGAGGTGCTGGACCCGGCCGCGGTCGACGCGATGACGTTGCGCTGACCGGTATAAACCAGGGGTGACCGCTTTCGACGACGACGGGTTCACCGTCACCGAGCTGCCCGGGGGCTACTCGGTCCTCAACGACTCCCCCGTCGGCGAGGGTGGCAACACCGACCTCTTGGAGTCGACGGTCATCGCGGGCAACCTCGCGGAGCTGATCCTCGCCTCCCGGGACGCGGCGCCGTTCACCGTCGCCGTCGACGCCGGGTGGGGTATGGGCAAGAGCAGCCTGCTGCGGGGCCTCGACACCGCGCTGAGCGCGGACCCGGCGGTCAGCACGGTGTGGTTCAACGCCTGGACGGCCGAGCGCGCGGGCGCCGTCGAGGGCCTGATCAAGTCCGTGCTGCTGAGCTTCGACCGCAACGTGGTGCGGCGCGTCATCCGCGGCGCGTTGCGGCGCACGCACGTCGTCGGCGGGCTGCGCGCCGCCTCGCTCGTCGTGTCCAGCGTCTTCGGGCTCGGCCAGGTGGTGGACGCGGTGTGGCGCGCGCTCAGCGTGGATGCCAAGGCGCGCAACGAGATCAACACGGTCGTCCGGGAGATGGCGGCCGACTGGCTGGCGCGGGGCGGCGGCGCGGGGCAGCGCCTGCTCGTGGTCTTCGTCGACGACCTCGACCGCTGCTCGGACGAGCGGATCTTCGAAGTCTGCGAGGCGATCAAGCTCTACCTGGACTCGCCGGGGATCGTGTTCGTGCTGGCCTGCGATCAGGCCGTGCTCTGGCGCGCCGTCGGCCACGACGACCCCGGGGCCGGCGTGCGGTACCTGGAGAAGATCATTCAGGTCAGCTACCCCGTGCCGCCGCCGAGCGACGCGCTGGCGCGGAAGCTGGTGGACGGTTACGTCAGCCGTTCCGGCACGGCGCACCTCTTCGACGATGCCATGAAGAGGCTCCTGATCGAGCGCACCGGCCGCAACCCGCGGCGCATCAAACGGCTGATCAACAGCTTCGTGCTGGAGCACCACCTCGGCCGCGGCAGCGACGACCTGGACGCGGCGACGCTGGTCAAGGTCGTCCTGCTCCGGCACTTCTACCCCGAGTTCCACACCATGGTCGCGCTCGAAGGCCCCGCGCTGATCACCCGCTTCCTGGACTACCACGACTTCCGCGAACACGTCCGGCGCGGCGCGGAGCTGGACCCGGCCGCCCGCGACCGGCTGTTCGCGGCCACCGGCGTCACGCCGGCGGGCACCGCCGCCGACCTGGACAGCGTGACCCAGGAACTACCCGTCGGCTTCCCGGAACTGGCCAAGGACAAGGAGTTCGTCGAACTGGTGCGCAGCCTGCCGCGGGACGGCCGGTGGCTGCGCCGTCCCCTGCACACCGGCGCGCGAGCCTACGGCGCACCCCCGGCGGGGTCGCTGCTCGGCATGCGGGTGCTGTGGATCGACGACAACCCGGCGGACACCGGATCGCTCCCGGACCTGTTCCGCGCGGCAGGCGCCCGCGTCGAGACCGCCACCAACCGGGACGAAGCCATGACGACACTGACCCGGCTGAACCCGACGGTGATCATCTCCGACGTCAGCCGGGACGGCGATCCGCAGGCCGGGTTCACCGACCTGCGCCACCTGCGTGAGCACGGGAACTACGCCGGGCCGGCGTTCTTCTACTGCGGCCAGGTGACGCCGTCCCGCCTGGAGAAGGCCAGGGAGGTGGGCGCGGGCGGGGTCACCACCTCGCCACGCGAGCTGGCCGCCTGGCTGTCCGCGCTCGCGGACGAGGGGTGATCAGTCCGCCTTCCGCCGGAAGATCTTGCTGCCCAGCCAGACCACCGGGTCGTAGCGGCGGTCCACCACGCGCTCCTTCATCGGGATCAGCGCGTTGTCGGTGATGTGGATGTTCTCCGGGCAGACCTCCGTGCAGCACTTCGTGATGTTGCAGTACCCGAGCCCGTGCTCGTCCTGCGCCGCGTGCCGGCGGTCGGCCACGTCAAGCGGGTGCATCTCCAGCTCGGCGATCCGCATCAGGAACCGCGGCCCGGCGAAGTTCTCCTTGTTCTCCTCGTGGTCGCGGATGACGTGGCAGGTGTTCTGGCACAGGAAGCACTCGATGCACTTGCGGAACTCCTGCGAGCGCTCCACATCGACCTGCTTCATCCGGTAGTCGCCCGGTTTCAGGCCGACCGGCGGGGTGAACGCGGGGATCTCGCGCGCCTTCGTGTAGTTGTACGACACGTCGGTGACGAGGTCGCGGATCACCGGGAACGTCCGCATCGGGGTCACGGTGACGACCTCGTCCTCGGCGAACACCGACATCCGCGTCATGCACAGCAGCCGCGGGCGGCCGTTGATCTCCGCTGAGCACGAGCCGCACTTGCCCGCCTTGCAGTTCCACCGCACCGCGAGGTCCGAGCACTGCGTGGCCTGCAGCCGGTGGATGATGTCGAGCACGACCTCACCCTCGTTGACCTCGACGGTGAAGTCCTGCAGCCCGCCGCCGTCCGCGTCGCCGCGCCAGACCCGGAACGAAGCCTTGTAGCTCACGACTGCCTCCCGGGATGACCGGCCAGTTCTTCGTCGGTGTAGTACTTCTCCAGCTCGCTGAGCTCGAACAGCTCCAGCAGCTCGGGCCGCATCGGTTCCTGGTCCTTCGGCGTCACCGTGACCTCCAGCGCCAGCGGATCGTCCCCGGACGCGCTGCACACCAGAAGCTTGTTGCGCCAGTGGGAATCCATCCGCGGGTAGTCGTCGCGCGTGTGGCCGCCGCGGCTTTCGGTGCGCATCAGCGCGGCCCGCGCGACGCACTCGCTGACCAGCAGCATGTTGCGCAGGTCGACGGCCAGGTGCCAGCCCGGGTTGAACTGCCGGTGCCCCTCGACGGTGACGTTGCGGATCCGCTTCTTGATCTCGTCGAGCTTGGCCAGCGCCTGCTCGATCTCCTCGGCCTTGCGGATGATCCCGACCAGGTCGTTCATCGACTGCTGCAGCTCGTTGTGCAGCGTGTACGGGTTCTCTTCCACCCCCTCGGCCGGCGGGTCGAACGGCACCAGCGCGGTCCGGGCCGCCTTGTCGACATCGGACTGCGCGACGGCGGGACGGGTCTCCAGCGACTCCACATAGGACGCCGCGCCCAGCCCGGCCCGGCGGCCGAACACCAGCAGGTCCGACAGCGAGTTGCCGCCAAGGCGGTTCGACCCGTGCATCCCGCCGGAACACTCGCCGGCGGCGAACAGACCGCGCACGCTCGACGCCGCGGTGTCCGGGTCGACCTCGATGCCGCCCATCACGTAGTGGCAGGTCGGGCCGACCTCCATCGGCTCGGCCGTGATGTCCACATCGGCCAGTTCCTTGAACTGGTGGTACATCGACGGCAGGCGCCTGCGGATCTCCTCCGGCGTCAGGCGGCTGGCGATGTCCAGGAACACCCCGCCGTGCGGCGATCCGCGGCCCGCCTTGACCTCCGAGTTGATCGCCCGCGCAACCTCGTCGCGCGGCAGCAGGTCCGGCGTGCGGCGGTTGTTCTCCTGGTCGGTGTACCAGCGGTCGGCCTCCTCCTCGGAGTCGGCGTACTGGCCCTTGAACACGTCCGGCACGTACTCGAACATGAACCGCTTGCCCTCGGAGTTCTTCAGCACGCCGCCGTCACCGCGCACGCCCTCGGTGACCAGGATGCCCTTCACGCTCGGCGGCCACACCATGCCCGTCGGGTGGAACTGGACGAACTCCATGTTGATCAGGTCGGCCCCGGCGCGCAGCGCGAGCGCGTGCCCGTCGCCGGTGTACTCCCACGAGTTCGAGGTGACCTTGAACGACTTCCCGATGCCGCCGGTCGCGAGCACCACGGCCGGCGTCTCGAACAGGATGAACCGGCCGCTCTCGCGCCAGTACCCGAACGCGCCCGCGATCCGGTCGCCGTCCTTGAGCAGCTCGGTGATCGTGCACTCGGCGAAGACCTTCAGCTTCGCCTCGTAGTCGCCGAACTCACGCAGGTCCTCCTGCTGCAGCGAGACGATCTTCTGCTGCATGGTGCGGATCAGTTCCAGCCCGGTGCGGTCGCCGACGTGCGCCAGCCGCGGGTAGGTGTGCCCGCCGAAGTTGCGCTGGCTGATCCGACCGTCCGCGGTGCGGTCGAACAACGCGCCGTAGGTCTCCAGCTCCCAGACCCGGTCCGGCGCCTCTTTCGCGTGCAGCTCCGCCATGCGCCAGTTGTTCAGGAACTTGCCGCCGCGCATGGTGTCCCGGAAGTGCACCTGCCAGCTGTCCCGCTCGTTCGCGTTGCCCATCGCGGCGGCGCACCCGCCCTCGGCCATGACCGTGTGCGCCTTGCCGAACAGCGACTTGCACACCACCGCCACCGACAGCCCGCGCTGCCGCGCCTCGATCACCGCTCGCAGACCGGCGCCGCCCGCGCCGATCACCACCACGTCATAGCTGTGCCGCTCGACTTCCGCCATTGCCTGCCACCTAGTCCTTGAGGTCTTTGTCAGTCCACGAAACGCAGATCGGGGATGGCGCCGCTCGCCACGAGCATCACGTAGAGGTCCGTGACGACGAGCGTCCCCAGGGTGATCCAGGCCAGCAGCATGTGCCGGTTGTTGAGCTTGGTGACCTGGGTCCAGAGCCGATACCGCACCGGGTGGCGCGAGAAGTGTTTCAGCCGCCCGCCGATCACGTGACGGCACGAGTGGCAGGACAGGGTGTAGGCCCAGAGCATGACCACGTTGCCGAGCAGCACCAGGTTGCCCAGCCCGAAGCCGAACCCGCCGGTCTTTCCGTGGAACGCGACGATCGCGTCGTAGGTGTTGATCACCGAGATCAGCACCGCCACGTAGAAGAAGTAGCGGTGGGCGTTCTGCAGGATCAGCGGCAGCCGGGTCTCCCCCGTGTACTTGCCGTGCGGTTCGGCGACCGCGCACGCCGGCGGCGAGAACCACACCGACCGGTAGTAGGCCTTGCGGTAGTAGTAACAGGTCAGCCGGAAGCCGAGCAGGAACGGCAGCGACAGGAACGCCAGCGGGATCCAGCCCGGCAGCTCCCCGAACGGCGTGCCGAAGTGGGCCGACCCGGGCACGCACGAGTCGCTCAGGCACGGCGAGTAGAACGGCGTCAGGTAGTGGTACTCCGGCACGTAGTAGGCGGTGCGGACGAACGAGCGGATGCCCGCGTAGATGACGAACGTGGCCAGGCCGAGCGTGGTGAACAGCGGCGGGACCCACCACCGGTCGGTGCGCAGGGTCCGTGCGGTGATCCGGGCGCGCCCGCTAGCGGCGTTGGTAGCGGGCGCGCTCACCGCTGGTCACGGTGGTATCCGCCGACCCCTTCGTCGTCGGCCCCCTGCCACAGGGCCGGGTCGTACGGGCCGTCGGGGATCTTCACGACGGCCGAGGGGTCCAGCGGCTTGGGCTGGACCGGGACGCTGGGCTGCTCCAGGTCGCTCGCGTCGATGTCCAGGCGGTCGACGTCGTTGGCGAGGCGGCGGACCGCGGAGGCGTCACCGTAGCGTGATCGCAGGGCGCCGACGCACTGCTTGAGCTGCCCGATCGTGCGGCGGAGTTCGGCGAGTTCGGTGGTGGTCATGACTACCTCCGGTCAGTTCGGCGGCGAGCCAGGGCTGCTACCGACTCTGCCGCTCGGCGTGCAATGTGACAAGTAGCACACCCTAGGTTGATGTTGTGATCGGGGTC
Organism: Amycolatopsis methanolica 239; assembly: GCF_000739085.1. Taxonomy (NCBI): domain Bacteria; kingdom Bacillati; phylum Actinomycetota; class Actinomycetes; order Pseudonocardiales; family Pseudonocardiaceae; genus Amycolatopsis; species Amycolatopsis methanolica. The sequence continues at coordinate 5,176,164 of NZ_CP009110.1, forward strand.
ACCTGAAACGATCTTCTTAATCGATTTTGATCCGGCGGATCCGGCAGCTACTGTGTCCACTGTCACGACCGTGCGACGCCAGCGAAGTCGTCAGCCGGACCAGCCGACGAGTTCCAGGTGGTTCTCCCGTGCGAAAAGCCCGAACACCCGTCCACCCCGTCGTCGAGGAAGTCACCGAGCGCATCGCCGCGCGCAGTGCCGCCACCCGCAGCGCCTACCTGGCGCGCATGGCCGCCGCCCGCGCCGAGGGGCCCGCCAGGGCCGGCCTCGCGTGCAGCAACCTCGCCCACGGCTTCGCCGCGTGCGGCGGCGAAGACCGCATCGCCCTGCGCGGGCTGCGCAAGCCCGGCATCGCGATCGTGTCCGCCTACAACGACCTGCTCTCCGCGCACCAGCCGCTGGACGAGTTCCCGGCGTGGATCAAGGACGCCGCGCGCGAGGCGGGCGGCGTCGCCCAGTTCGCCGGCGGCGTGCCCGCCATGTGCGACGGCATCACCCAGGGCCGCGCCGGGATGGAGCTGTCCCTGTTCAGCCGCGAGGTCATCGCGATGGCCACCGGGATCGCCCTGTCGCACGAGATGTTCGACGGCGCGCTGCTGCTCGGCGTGTGCGACAAGATCGTGCCCGGCCTGCTGATCGGCGCGCTGGCCTTCGGGCACCTGCCGGCGATCCTGGTGCCTGCCGGGCCGATGACGTCGGGACTGCCGAACAAGGAGAAGGCGCGCGTGCGGCAGCTCTACGCCGAGGGCCGCGCCACCCGGGAGGAGCTGCTGGCGGCCGAGTCGGCGTCCTACCACTCGGCGGGCACCTGCACGTTCTACGGCACCGCGAACTCCAACCAGCTGGTCGTCGAGGTCATGGGCCTCCACCTGCCGGGCGCGAGCTTCGTGCACCCGGGCACGCCGCTGCGCCGCGCGCTGACCGAAGAGGCGGCGCGGCGGGTGGTCGCGTTGTCGCGGGACGGCGAGTACACGCCACTGGCCGAGGTGATCAGCGAACGCTCGGTGGTCAACGGCGTGGTGTCGCTGCTGGCCACCGGCGGGTCGACCAACCACACGATGCACCTGGTCGCGATCGCCGCGGCGGCCGGGATCGAGCTGACCTGGGACGACTTCGCCGACCTGTCGTCGGTGGTGCCGCTGCTGGCCAGCGTCTACCCGAACGGCAGCGCGGACATCAACCACTTCCACGCCGCGGGCGGAGTGCAGGTCCTGGTCGGCTCGCTGCTCGACGCCGGACTGCTGCACGAGGACGTCCGCACGGTCGCCGGGGACGGGCTGTCGCGGTACCGGTCGGAGCCGGTGCTGGCCGGCGGCTCGCTGACCTGGCGCGAGGTGCCGGCGCGCAGCCTGGACGAGGACGTGCTGCGACCGGTGGACAACCCGTTCGCGGCCGACGGCGGGCTGCGGATGCTGTCCGGGAGCCTCGGGCGCGCGGTGACGAAGGTGTCGGCCGTCGCGCCGGAGCACCGCGTGGTGCGGGCGCCCGCGCGGGTCTTCACCTCGCAGGAGGGCTTCACCGACGCGTTCCGCGCCGGTGAGCTGGACCGGGACGTCGTCGTGGTCATCCGCAACCAGGGGCCGCAGGCGAACGGCATGCCGGAGCTGCACGGCCTGACGCCCGCGCTGGGCGTGCTGATGGACCGCGGGCACCGGGTCGCGCTGGTCACCGACGGCCGGATGTCCGGCGCGTCGGGCAAGATCCCGGCCGCGATCCAGGTGACCCCCGAGGCGGCGGCGGGCGGACCGCTGGCCAGGGTCGCCGACGGTGACGAGGTGGTGGTCGACGCGGTCGCCGGGCGGCTGGACCTGCTGGTCGACGAGGTCACACTGGCGGCCCGGCCGTCGCGGGACGCGCCGCCGGACGAGGCATCCTGGGTCGGCACCGGCCGGGAGTTGTTCACCGCGCTGCGCCGCGCGGTCGGGCCGGCCGATCAGGGCGCCGGCGTGTTCGGGCCGATGACCCCGGGGCACTTCGGCGCCCCAGCGCGAGTGTGAGGAGAGACGTGAAGACAGGGCATGACGTGCTCGAGCTGTCGCCGGTGCTGCCGGTGGTCGTGGTGGACGACGCCGCGGACGCGGTGCCGCTGGCGAAGGCGCTGGTCGCGGGCGGGATCCGCGCGATCGAGCTGACGCTGCGCACACCGGCCGGGCTGGCCGCGATCGAGCGGGTGGCGGCCGAGGTGCCGGAAATCGTGGTCGGCGCGGGCACCGTGGTGACGCCGGAGCAGGCTCGCCAGGCGGCGGACGCGGGTTCGGCGTTCCTGGTGACGCCGGGCTGCACGGACCGGCTGCTGGAGGCCGTGTCCGGGACGGGGTTGCCGTTCCTGCCCGGCGTGAGCACGGTCTCGGAGGCCATGCGCGTTGCCGAGCACGGGATCACCGCGCTGAAGTTCTTCCCGGCCGAGGCCAGCGGCGGGGCGGCGTACCTGAAGGCGCTCGGTGGGCCGTTGCCGCAGCTGCGGTTCTGCCCCACGGGTGGTGTCACGGTGCAGAACGCGCCGACCTACCTGGCACTGTCCACAGTGGGCTGTGTCGGCGGCACCTGGCTGACCCCGAAGGACGCTGTCGCGGCGGGCGATTTCGGGCGGATCGAGCAGCTGGCGCGCGAGGCGGCGGCGCTGCGCTGAACGGTTTCGCAACCGCCGCCCGTGGAGTCCGCGGGCGGCGGTTGCGGACTCAGCGGCGTTACCGCGCCCTCGCGGCACACTTCGCTGCTGATGAACACGCCACCGGTGGCATCGGCGGTCCCGAAGATCCACCAGCGCCCAGCCTCCTGATTGAGGATCGCCTCGCCCGGGTAATAGCCTCACGGCACCTCGTCTGGCGAAGGAGATCGCCGTGGGATGGGAGTGGCTCGCCGACCCGGGTTACTGGGCGCCCCGGCTGCTGTTCCAGCGGGCGCTCGCCGCGATCTACCTCGTCGCGTTCCTGGGCGCCGCGTTGCAGTTCCGGCCGCTGATCGGCGAGCGCGGCCTGCTGCCGGTGCCCCGGTTCGTCCGGCGCGTGCCGTTCCGCCGCGCGCCCAGCCTGTTCCACTGGCGCTACTCGGACCGGCTGTTCGCGGGCGTCGCCTGGACCGGGGTCGTCATCTCGGGCGCGCTCGTGCTCGGCCTGTTCGACACCACCCCCGTGTGGGCGACGATGCTGGCGTGGCTGGTGCCGTGGCTGCTGTACCAGTCGATCGTCAACGTCGGCCAGATCTGGTACTCGTTCGGCTGGGAGTCCCTGCTGCTCGAGGTCGGGTTCCTGGCGATCTTCCTCGGCCCGGCCGACACCCCGCCGCCCGTGCTCGTGCTGTGGCTGCTGCGCTGGGTGCTGTTCCGGCTCGAGTTCGGCGCCGGACTGATCAAGATGCGTGGCGACGCGTGCTGGCGCGACCTGACCTGCCTCTACCACCACCACGAAACCCAGCCGATGCCCGGTCCGCTGAGCTGGTACTTCCACCACCTGCCCAAACCGCTGCACAAGGTCGAGGCCGCGGCCAGCCACTTCACCCAGCTGGTGGTGCCGTTCGCGTTGTTCGCGCCGCAACCCGTCGCGACCGCGGCCGCGCTGCTGATGATCCTCACCCAGCTGTGGCTGGTCGCCAGCGGGAACTTCTCCTGGCTGAACTTCCTCACGATCGCCATCGGGGTGTCCGTTGTGGACATCATCCCGGTGCCGGTCCCGGAGCTGGCCGAACCGCCGGGGTGGCAGCACGCCCTCGTGATCGGGCTGACCGTGCTGGTCGTTGTGCTCAGCTACCGTCCGGCACGCAACCTCGTATCGCGCAAGCAGGTGATGAACACCAGCTTCGACCGGCTGCACCTGGTCAACACCTACGGCGCGTTCGGCAGCGTCACCAAGGTGCGGCACGAGATCGTCATCGAGGCGACGGACGACCCCGTGCCCGACGAGAACACGGTGTGGCGCGAGTACGAGTTCAAGGGCAAGCCCGGCGACCCGCGGCGGCGTCCACCGCAGTTCGCGCCCTACCACCTTCGGCTGGACTGGCTGATGTGGTTCGCCGCGCTGTCCACGCGGTACGCCGAATCGTGGCTGCCCGGCCTGGCGGAGAAGCTGCTGGCGGCGGATCCGGGCACGCTGAAGCTGTTGCGGCGCGACCCGTTCGACGGCAGGCGGCCTGCCTACCTGCGGGCGCGGCTCTACCGGTACCGCTTCACGACTCCGCGTGAGCGCAGGGAGACTGGGGCGTGGTGGGTGCGTGAACCGCGGGGCCCGGTGCTGCCGACCACGAAGCTCGGGCCGCACGGCGCGGTGGTCGCCGTCGACTGAGGAGGACGGGATGCACGCTGGCCGGCTCGCGGAGCTGCTCGGCCGGTGGTCCACTGGCAGCGAGCCGCTCTACCTGACGCTGGCCGCGCGCCTGGAGGGGCTGATCGAGCGGGGTGAGATCCCGGCCGACGGCCGTCTGCCGACCGACCGCGCGCTGGCCGCGGAGCTGGCGGTCAGCCGAAACACCGCGGTCGCCGCCTACGACGTGCTGCGCGACCGCGGGCTGGTCGAGCGCCGCCGCGGCAGCGGCACGTTCGTGCGACGGCCACCGCGGCCGGGTCGCGGGGTGGTCGCGGAGTTCAACCCGATGTTCCTGCACCTGCTCGACCCGGTGCCGGACCTGATCGACCTCACCTGCGCGGCGCCGCCGCAGCCCGCGTACCTCGCCGAGGTCGTCGCCGAGGCGGCGGTGGGCGACTTCGGCATCGGCTACCACCCGTCCGGCATCCCGGCGTTGCGGCAAGCGATCGCGGACCACTACGCCACGCAGGGGGTGCCCACCGATCCCGCGCAGATCATCGTCACCTCAGGCGCGCAGCAGGCGATTTCGTTGCTGGCGCGGCTGTTCCTGCGGCCCGGCGACGCGGTGGCCGTCGAGGAGCTGACGTACCCGGGTGCGCTGGACGCGTTCCGCGACGGTGGGGCGCGCATCCTCGGGGTGCCGCTGACCGCGGACGGGGTGTCGGTGCCGCACCTGGCGGAGGTCGTCGGCGGGGCGAAGCTGGTGTACCTGGTGCCGGCGTTCCAGAACCCGACCGGCTCGGTGCTGCCGCCGCACGCGGCGCGGCGGGTGGTGGCGCTGTGCGAGTCGCACGGGGTGCCGCTGGTCGACGACCACGTGCTCGCCGACCTCACGCTCGACGGTCCGCAGCCCGCGCCGCTCGCCCGCCACGGCAGCGGAGTGATCAGCGTGGGGTCGCTGAGCAAGCTGATCTGGGGCGGCGTGCGGATCGGCTGGGTCCGGGCCGATCCGCGGACCGCGGCCGATCTGGCGCGGCTCAAGGCGGTCGCCGACCTCGGAACGGACGTCATCGCGCAGGCGATCGGGGTCGCGTTGTTCACGCGCCTCGGCCGGCTGCGGGCAGAGCGGCAGGCGGAACTGCGGGCGCGGCGGGACCAGGTGGTGCGGGACCTGCGCGCGGCGTTGCCGTCGTGGGAGTTCCGGACGCCGCCGGGCGGCCAGACGCTGTGGATCCGGTTGCCGGGCGCCGATTCGCGGCGGTTCGCGCAGTTCGCGTTGCGGTACGGCGTCGCGTTGCTGGAGGGCACCTCGCTGGCCGCGCACGAGTCCAGCGGCGAGCACATCCGGGTGCCGTTCACGCTGCCGCCGGAGACGTTGTCCGAGGCGGTGCGGCGGCTGCGGAAGGCGTGGGACGACTATCCGGGAGCCAATGCGGCGGGATTGGCTCTGTCGGGCGGGGCCGGGACCGGCGAGGGTGATCGGCATGCGACGTTTCCCGCCGAGCGCGATGACGAGTCTGCTGGACGAGAGTCCCCGGTACGACCTGGCCGAGAGCACCTGCGGTGACCTGACGGTCGCCGAGCTGGTCGATGTCGGCCGCCTGGCGAAGTTCCCGCTCGGGTACGGCACGTCCGCCGGTGACGAGGAGCTGCGGGCGCTGCTGGGCGCGCGGCTCGGGGTGGCCGCGGACGAGGTGCTGGTCACCGCGGGCGCCGGAGCCGCGTTGTTCCTCGTCGGGCTGGTCGCCGACGGGGAGGTCGTGGTGGTGCAGCCCGGGTACCCGCCGATGCTCGGGCTGGCGCGGGGGCTCGCGGTGCGGGTGCGGACGGTGCGGTTGCGGTTCGAGACCGGGTACCGCCTGGATGTGGCGGCGCTGCGGGCGGCGCTGACCCCACGGACGCGGCTGGTGATGCTGGCGACGCCGCAGAACCCGGCCGGGGTGGCGTTCACCCGGGACGAGATCGAGGCGGTGTTGTCGGCGACGGCCGAGGTGTGCCCGGAGGCGAGGGTGCTGGTCGACGAGACCTACCGGGAGGCGGCGTATTCGGAGATCGGGTCGTTCGCCGCGGTGTCGCCGCGGGTGCTGACGTGCGGGTCGTTCTCGAAGGCGCACGGGGCGCCCGGGCTGCGGATCGGCTGGCTCACCGCGCGGGACCCCGAGTGGTACGAGGAGCTGCGCCAGGCGAAGTTCACGAGCGCGGTGTCCTGCGGCACGCTGGACGAGTTCCTGGCGCTGGAACTGTTGCGGCGCGCGGACGAGGTGCTGGCCGGGAAGCGGGCACGGATGCGCGCCGGGCTCGCCGAGGTGGCCGCCTGGGTGCCGCGCCAGGACGGCCGGGTGAGCTGGATCCGCCCCGACGCGGGAGCTTTCTGTTGCCTGCGCGTGGATTCCGGAGCGCCGGAGTTCTACGACCGCCTGGCGGCGGCCGGGGTGGCAGTCTCCCCCGGCGACTGGTTCGGCGACGACCCGGCCGTCTTCCGGCTCGGCTTCGCCCACGAACCGGTCGAGCGCCTGCGCGAAGCACTCGAGCTGATGAGCCAGGCGCTACAGCCCTGACCGGAAGGCCAGCAGGGCGAGGCCGCGCAGCAGCCCCGCGATCGGATAGGGCGCGCGGAGTCCGAACAGGTGCGCGGCAAGGCCGCGATGTTCCAGAGCGTGGTGACGAAACCGTTGGCGGCCAGCAGGAGGGCCAGCACCACCGCGGTCGGGCTCAGGCCGATGGCCACGAAGATCACGGCGTTGGCCACCAGCGCGACGCGCAGGGTGCGCCGGGCGCCGAGGCGGGCGGGGATGTCGAGCACCCCGGCGAGGAGGCTGCCGACGGCGGCGCCGGTGAGGAGCAAACCGTAGCCGCTGGTGCTCACGTGCGGCGTCTGCGTGGCGAGCAGGACCAGGGTGGCGTTGCCGAGTTGCGCGCAGAAGGTTGACGGCCAGTAGCGCGGCGAGGGTGCGGAGCAGCTTGTGCCGGAGCAGCCAGCGCAGCCCTCCGGTGGCCGTTGGCCGGGCAGCGTGGCGAGGAGCGCGGCGGACACGGCGAAGGTCACGGCGTCGAGGGTGAGGGGCAGCGCGGCGGAGACGGCGAAGAGGAGGCTGCCCAGGGGTGGGCCGGCGAACTGCCGGCCGGTGGTCGTGATCGCTTGCTGGTAGCCGTTCGCCTTGGGCAGCAACGGTTTCGCGACGAGGTCCGGCAGGATCGCCTGTGCCGCGTTGCCGAACAGGACCTCGCACGCGACCAGCCCGAAGGCGATCGTCACCAGTGCGGGCAGGGTCAGGGCGTGCAGCGCGGCGAGGACGGCTGCGATGCCGGTCAGCAGCGCCTGCACGGTCTGGGTGCGCCACATCAGGGTGGCCCGGTCGCAGCGGTCGACGAGCGTGCCGGACGGGAGGGACAGCAGCAGCCACGGCAGGTAGGTCACGGCGGACAGGATCGCGATCAGCCGCGGATCGGGTGTGAGAGTCGTGGCCAGCAACGGGATCGCCGCGGTGAACACGCCGTCGCCGAGGGCGTCGACGGCCGATGCCCACCACAGCCGCCAGTAGGTACCGGTCATGCGGTGAGGGTGTCGGCCCCGGGTCGCGGTGCGGCACCGTTGAGCGCTGGGCTACATACTCGGATCATGCCCCTGACGGTCGAACTGGACGTGTCCGAGCTGGCGGCGACGCGGTTCGCGATCTCGCCGCTGTCGGAAACAGTCGCGGGGTTGCAACAGCTGGCGGGGCACGTGCGGCGGGCGGTGCACCTGCCGTGGGTGCGGTGGGCGGAGGCCGAACTCGCCCGGGAGGCGTTGGACCTGCCCGGGTTGTGGCCGCTGATCGCCGGGGGCCGGGAGAGCTGGCCGTCGTTCCTGATCCCGGCGCCACGGGGCGCGGGTCCTTCGCTCGTGGACGATCTGGAGGTGGTGCGGCGGACCACGGCCGGCCAGGTGCGCGCGAGCCTCGGCCGTGTCTTCGGTGCCGTTCTCCCGGACAGTGTGGTCCCGTTGGCTGCCCAACCGCGCGAAGGCCTGGAAATGATCACCGACGAGCTGCGGGCGGCGTATCGCCGGTTGATCGAGCCGCATTGGCCGCGGATCCGGGCGGCCCTGGAGGCGGACGTGGTGTACCGCGCGCGGCAGCTCGCATCGGGCGGGGCGGCGCGGCTGTTCGGCGGCCTGCACCCGGACCTGCGCTGGCGCGCGGGCCGGCTGGTGCTGGCCGGTGCGGACCGGGTGGTCGAGCTGGGGCCGGGTGGCCTGGTGCTGATGCCCGTCGCCCTCGGCCCGGCGCACGTGATGATCAAGTGCCACACGACAACGCAGACGACGATCCGCTACCCGGCGCGTGGAGTGGGTTCGTTGTGGCCGGCGACGCTGCCCGCCCTGCCGCCAGTGGCACCTGTTCGTGCCCCGGCTCGCCGGTCCGCGCCCCGGAGAGCCGGGCCGCCGGCTGCTGCTGGGCGCGGCTCGGCCGGCCGGTCCGCGCCCCGGTCGGCCGGCCACGTCACGCCGTCGGCGGAGACTGTGCGCGGTTCGGCAGACCGATCCGCGCCGCAGCCGGTCAACCACGCCGCCCCACCGGCGATTACCACCCACGCCCCGGTGGACCGGTCCGCACCCCACCCGGCCAACCAAGTCGCGTCACCGTCGGTGGCCGTCCGCAGTTCGGCGCACCAGTCCGCGTCGCAGCCGGCCAACCACGTCGCGTCACCATCGGTGGCCGTCCGCAGTTCGGCGCACCAGTCCGCGTCGCAGCCGGCCAACCACGTCGCGTCACCATCGGTGGCCGTCCGCAGTTCGGCGCACCAGTCCGCGTCGCAGCCGGCCAACCACGTCGCGTCACCATCGGTGGCCGTCCGCAGTTCGGCGCACCAGTCCACGCCACAGGCGGCCAGGCAAGCCGCTCCGGGGGCGGGGGGCGTCTGTGGTTCAGCACGCGAGGCCGGCGCGCTCTGGGCGGCGCGATCACCGTCCGCCAGTGCGGTCCGGCTGCTCGGCCGAGCCCTGCCGAGCTGCTGGAGGCACTCCACTCCCCCGCGACGACCACCGATCTGGCCCGCGCTCTGGCCGTGACGCCCAGTGCGGTGTCCCAGCACCTCCGCATCCTGCGCGAGAACGGTCTCGTGACGCGGGAGCGGTCCGGTCGCAGTGTCCTGTATGTGATCACGCCCCTCGGTGAGGCGTTGATCCGAGTCGCGGGTGGGTGAGCGGACCAGCGGTGAGTGCGCGAAGTCGTCATTTCGTACGGCTGCCAGGAACGCATTTCGTGGTGTGAGTTGTCCACAGCTGCCACACGAAAGTCATTCTCGCGGAGAGCAGTCGGGCGATGCGGCGGAGTGTGGGAGCGCCGTCCGCTGGGTGCGCCGGCCGTGCAGAGGGCTTAGCCGGGTTGATCCCACGACCGCGGCAACCACAACGCAGGCCCCGTCACAGGCCACGACAGCCGGCAGAGCGAACCCACGGCAGAGCGAACCCCCGACAACGTGAACCCACAACGAAGCCCACCACAGAGATCTGCGGTGGGCTCAGTCGTGGGTCCAGAAGAAGGCGCCGGGCTCAGTCCAGTGTCGCGTCGTCCAGGGGGGTCGCGTCGGCGCCTGCGTTGCGGAGCTCGTCGCGCACCACGGTGTACGCCAGGCCCTGCGGGTAGCCCTTGCGGGCGAGCGTGCCGAGCAGCCGGCGGGTCGCGGTCTGCTCGTCCAGCGTCGTCATCGAGCGGAGCCGCTTGCGCACCAGCTCACGCGCCCGCTGCTCCTCCGACTCGCGGTCGATCTCGCCCGCAGCCTGGGCGGCCACCTCCGCGTCGACGCCCTTGCGCTTCAGCTCGGCGACCAGCGCGGTGCGCGCCAGGCCCTGGTAGGCGTGGCGCGACCGCACCCACTGCTCGGCGAACGCGGCGTCGTCGATCAGGCCGGCGTCGTCCAGCTTGCCGAGCAGCTGCTCGCGGATCTCGTCGTCGAAACCCTTGCGCCGCAACGCCTGCCGCAGCTCGTCCTTGGTGCGGGCGCGGATGGCCAGGAGGTCGAAACAGACCTCCTTGGCCTTCTTCCACGCCTCGTCCCGGGACAGCTCCTTCGGGTCGAACCTGGGCATCGATCAGAAGTCGACCGGGGCGGGCTCGGCCGCCTCGGCGTCGACCTGCGGCCCGATGCCGAGCTTCTCCTTGATGCGCTTCTCGATCTCGTTGGCGATGTCCGGGTTGTCGCGCAGGAACTTCCGCGCGTTCTCCTTGCCCTGGCCGAGCTGGTCGCCCTCGTACGTGTACCAGGCGCCGGACTTGCGCAGGATGCCCTGGTCGACACCCATGTCGATCAGCGAGCCCTCGCGGGACACGCCGACGCCGTACAGGATGTCGAACTCGGCCTGCTTGAACGGCGGCGCGACCTTGTTCTTCACGACCTTCACCCGGGTGCGGTTGCCGACCGCCTCGCCGCTGTCCTTGAGCGTCTCGATGCGGCGCACGTCGAGCCGGACGGAGGCGTAGAACTTCAGCGCCTTGCCACCGGTGGTGGTCTCCGGCGAGCCGAACATGACGCCGACCTTCTCGCGCAGCTGGTTGATGAAGATCGCGGTGGTGCCGGAGTTGGACAGCGCACCGGTGATCTTCCGCAGCGCCTGGCTCATCAGCCGGGCCTGCAGACCGACGTGCGAGTCACCCATCTCGCCCTCGATCTCGGCGCGCGGCACGAGCGCGGCCACCGAGTCGATGACCAGGATGTCCAGCGCGCCGGAGCGGATCAGCATGTCCGCGATCTCCAGCGCCTGCTCACCGGTGTCCGGCTGGGACACCAGCAGCGCGTCGGTGTCCACCCCGAGCGCCTTGGCGTACTCCGGGTCGAGCGCGTGCTCGGCGTCGATGAACGCGGCGATCCCGCCCGCCTTCTGGGCGTTGGCGACCGCGTGCAGGGCGACCGTCGTCTTACCGGAGGACTCCGGGCCGTAGATCTCGATGACGCGGCCGCGCGGCAGGCCGCCGATGCCGAGTGCGATGTCGAGGGCGATGGCGCCGGTCGGGATCACGCCGATGGGCGGGCGGGTCTCCTCGCCCAGCCGCATGACGGAGCCCTTGCCGTACTGCTTGTCGATCTGGGCCAGGGCGAGCTCGAGCGCCTTGTCCTTGTCGGGTGCTGCTGGCATGGAAATCCACCTCGTCGTCAGAGCCTGTGGGGCTGGTGTTCGAGTTTGTTTTCGCTGTGGCCCGAGACTACGGGCGGGGTCCGACAATTCCGGGCGCCGAGACGAGGCTGTGGATCGTTGACCCCGATGTGGACAACACAATAGCCGAACACGTGTTCGAGGCAAGAGTGACACACCCGAGGGCGCGGATTTTCCGGGAAACGGTCACCGGCGCTCCGGCGGCACGTCGAACTCCGCGCACACCGCCCGCCAGATCTCCTTCGCCGGGGTCCCCTCGGCCAGCGCCTGCTCGACGGTGCGGCCGCCGAGGCCGCTGAAGACGTGGTCCTTCGCCAGGATCTCCGCCCGGCCGGGCCCGAACTCGTCGGCCATCAGCTGGCGGAACACGGTGATGCGCATCGAACCCAGGGTAGCGACCGGCGCGCCGGGTACGGTGTCCGCATGACCTCCGCGCAGGCGATGCCGTCCTGGGGCCCCACCGCGATGGCCGTGGCCTCGGTGGCCGTCCTGGTCGCCGCCATCGTCGTGGCGCTGCGGGCGCTGTGGAACATGCGCAACCGGAAGTAGCTACTCCCCGGGCTGCACGTGCTGCTCGAAGTAGGTGGCCAGGTCGCCGGCCGACAGCGGCGCCTGCCCGGTGCCCGCCTTCTGGTAGACGATCCCGGCCAGCGGCCGGTCGGCGACCGTGAACACCAGCACCGCCGAACTCCGCGCGGACGCCGACGAGTAGCTGCCGTCCAGGCCGTTGCCCTTCCACGCGGCCCGCACCTGGTTGCCGCCGACCGCGCCGAGCAGCCGGTCGGTGTACTCCTTCACCTTCGCCGCGGACACCCCGTGCAGGTAGGTGACCTGCGCCCCGGCCAGCGCGGGCGCCGAACAGGTGGTCAGCACGCCGATGTTCTCGTCCTCCGGCGGGGCGATGTCCCCGGTGCCGGCGCCCGGCGCGCACTGGCCGTCGGCGATCGTGCCGGCCAGCTGGCGCAGGCAGCCGGTGAAGCCGGACGGGTCAACGGCGCCGGGCTGCTGGCACTCGGCCGCGCTGAACGTCGTCGCCGACGAGCTGGACGACGGCCAGAACAGGTAGGTGGCGACCGCGGCCAGCAGCACCACGACGACCGCGGCGACGCCGGTGACCAGCTTCTTCCGGTCCTTCTTCGGCGGCGCGGCCGGGGGCAGGCTCGGGAAGTTCGACGGCGCGGGCCGGTACCCGGCCCGCGGGTACGGCGACGCGCCAGGGTAGCCGCCCGGCGGGGTGCCCGGGACGGTCGCGACCGGGGGCGGCGGGAACCCCGGAGGCGTCCCGGTGGCGGCGACCTGCCCTTCGACGTTCTGCGTGCGCATGCTGATGCCGTCGCGGGCCACGTGGTGCGCGCCCAGTGCGACCGCGGTCTCCGGCTGGTCCAGGCTGGTGGGCACGATGCCGAGCTTCTCCGCGATCATCGACCCGACCAGCGGCAGCCTGCTCGACCCGCCGACCAGGTAGATGCCGGCCAGCCGGTCCGGGGACAGCCCGGCCGCGGCGACCGTGCGGCCCAGCAGCTCGACACTGCGCAGCAGCGCCGGCCGCACCAGCGCCTCCAGCTCGCCGCGCGTCACCAGGACGTCGGTGAACGGCTCGGGCATCGGCACCTCGGTCTGCGGCAGCCGGGACAGCGCCTCCTTGGCGGCCTTGACGTCCTCCTGCAGCGCGCGCCGGGTGCGCCGGTCCGCGGTCGACTCCGGGCGCAGCAGCCGCTGCCAGCGCTGCGGGTCCGAGTGCGAGACCTCGCGGCCGACGTGCACCATCAGCGCCTGGTCGACGTCGAGCCCGCCGAGGTCGGGCAGGCCGTCCTCGGCCAGCACGGTGAACCCGTTCTGGGTGGCGCCGACGACCGCGACGTCGAAGGTGCCCGCGCCCAGGTCGTACACCGCGAGCGCCTGGCCGGGCGCGGGCGCGCGGCCGGGGAAGGACGCGAAGTGCGCGGCCGCGGCGACCGGCTCGGGCACGAGCAGCAGCGGGCCGGTCAGGCCGGCCAGCCGGGCCGCGGACAGCAGCACGTTGCGCCGGGTCGGGCCCCACTGAGCCGGGTGGGTGAGGCGGACCTCGTCGGGCAGGTCGCCGCCGAGCTGGCGGGTGGTCTCGTCGAGCACGCGGCGCAGCACCGCGGCCAGCGCCTCGTTGACCGGCACGACGTCCTGGCCGAGCAGCAGCGTCTGCTCGTCGACGCGACGCTTGGGGTTGGGCTCGAAGCGGGTCGGGTCGAGGCGGGCCCGGCGCTCGGCGTCGCGGCCGACCACGAGCGTGCCGCCCTCCTCGGCGAACACCGCCGAGGGCATGGTGGCCGAGCCGTCCACCTCGACCACGCGCGGTGGCCGCCCGTGCGCGGACAGCACCGCCACGGTGTTGGACGTACCGAGATCCACCGACAGGATGCGCACAGCTCTTCCCCTCACGATCCACCCAGGCCAGGACGTGATGCTGCCACGCTGCCCGGGACCGCGCGTGCGGCACCCGCGAGAAATTGTCGTACCCCCCGGTCATCATGGATTCGTGACCGACGTGCTCGACCTGTTCTCGCCCGCCACCCGCGACTGGTTCGCGGGTGCCTTCGCCGCGCCCACCGAGGCGCAGGCGGGGGCGTGGCGCGCCGCGCAAGCGGGTGAGCACGCGCTGGTCGTGGCTCCGACCGGCTCGGGCAAGACGCTGGCGGCGTTCCTGTGGGCGCTGGACCGGCTGGCGGCCGGGCCACCGGCCGCGGACGCACAGCGCCGGTGCCGGGTGCTCTACGTCTCGCCGTTGAAGGCGCTGGCGGTCGACGTGCAGCGCAACCTGCGGGCGCCGCTGGCGGGCATCCGGCAGGCCAGCCACCGGCTCGGGCAGACGCCGCCGGAGATCACGGTGGGCATGCGCACCGGCGACACGTCCGCCGCCGAGCGCCGCACGTTCCTCAAGACCCCGCCGGACATCCTGGTCACCACGCCGGAGTCGCTGTTCCTCATCCTCACCTCGTCGGCGCGCGAGTCGTTGCGCGGCGTCGAGACGGTGATCCTGGACGAGGTGCACGCGGTGGCCGGTGGCAAGCGTGGCGCGCACCTGGCGCTGTCGCTGGAGCGGCTGGACGCGCTGCTGCCGAAGCCGGCGCAGCGCATCGGGCTGTCCGCGACCGTGCGCCCGATCGACGAGGTCGGCTCGTTCCTCACCGGCGGCCGCCCGGTGCGGGTGGTGCAGCCGAAGACGGCGAAGACCATCGAGGTGCGGGTCGAGGTCCCGGTCGAGGACATGGCGAACCTGGACGCGCCCGCGCCGAGCCCGCTGGAGCGGCTGGACGCGATGCTCCCCGACGACGGCCCGCCGGACGAGCCGGCCGCGGTGCGCAGGCCGTCGATCTGGCCGTCGGTGGAGCAGCGGGTGCTGGAGCTGATCCGGCAGCACCGGTCGACCATCGTGTTCGCGAACTCGCGGCGGCTGGCCGAGCGGATGACGGCGCGGCTCAACGAACTGGCCGCCGAGCAGACGGAACTCGCTGCCGACCAGCGGTTCCCCGCCGAGGCGATCGGCGAGTCCGGGCTCACCACGGGCGCGGCGGCGACGGTCGCGAAGGCCCACCACGGCTCGATGTCGCGCGAGCAGCGCACCCGGGTCGAGGAGGAGCTGAAGTCCGGGCTGCTGCCGTGCGTGGTCGCCACGTCGTCGCTGGAGCTGGGCATCGACATGGGCGCGGTCGACCTGGTGGTGCAGATCGAGGCGCCGCCGACGGTCGCGTCCGGGCTGCAGCGCGTCGGCCGCGCCGGGCACCACGTCGGCGCGGTGTCCACCGGCGTGATGTTCCCGAAGTTCCGGGGCGACCTGGTGTCCTGCGCGGTGGTGTCGGAGCGGATGACGGCAGGCGCGATCGAGGCGGTGCGCTACCCGCGCAACCCGCTCGACGTGCTGGCGCAGCACATCGTGTCGATGGTGGCGCTGGAGCCGTGGTCGGTCGAGGACCTCGCGGCGACGGTGCGACGGGCCGCGCCGTTCACCGCGCTGCCGGACGACGCGTTGCTGGCGGTGCTGGACATGCTGGCCGGGCGCTACCCGAGCGAGGAGTTCGGCGAGCTGCGCCCGCGCATCACGTGGGACAGGGTGTCTGGTGAGCTGCGCGGGCGGCCGGGGTCGCAGCGGCTCGCGGTCACCTCCGGCGGCACGATCCCCGACCGCGGGCTGTTCACCGTGATGACGCCGGGCAGCGACGGCAGCCCCGGCTCGCGGGTCGGCGAACTCGACGAGGAGATGGTCTACGAGTCGCGGGTGGGCGACACGATCCTGCTGGGCACGTCGTCGTGGCGGATCACCGACATCACGCACGACCGGGTCATCGTGGTGCCCGCGCCGGGTGAGCCGGCGCGGATGCCGTTCTGGAAGGGCGACGCGCCGGGGCGGCCGCTCGAACTCGGCAGGGCGCTGGGCGCGTTCGTCCGTGAACTGTCCAGTTCGGACGACGAGAAGGCACGTGAGCGGGCGCGTCAGGCGGGCCTGGACGAGCTGGCGTGCGACAACCTGCTGACCTACCTGACCGAGCAGAAAGCGGCGACGCGGCACGTGCCCAACGACCGCACGATCCTGCTCGAACGCTTCCGCGACGACCTGGGCGACTGGCGGGTGGTGGTGCATTCGCCGTTCGGCGCGCAGGTCAACGCGCCGTGGGCGCTGGCGATCGCGGCGCGGCTGCGCGAGCAGCGCGGGGTGGACGCCCAGGTGATGCACTCCGACGACGGCATCGTGCTGCGCCTGCCGGAAGCGCTGGACAGCGACGGCGCCGAGGTCACGATCGGCACCGACGACGTGCTGGTCGACCCGGAGGAGGTCGAGCAGATCATCGTCGCCGAGGTCGGCAGTTCGGCCCTGTTCGCCGCGCGGTTCCGGGAGTGCGCGGCGCGGTCGTTGCTGCTGCCCCGCCGGGATCCGCGGCGGCGCACTCCGTTGTGGCAGCAGCGCCAGCGGGCTTCGCAACTGCTGTCGGTGGCCGCGAAGTACGAGCGGTTCCCAGTCGTGCTGGAGGCGATGCGCGAATGCCTGCAGGACGTCTACGACGTGGACGGCCTGCGTGAGCTGATGGCGGACGTGCGGGCGCGGCGCGTGAAGGTCGCCGAGGTGGAGACGCCGTCGCCGTCGCCGTTCGCGCGCAGCCTGATGTTCGGCTACGTCGGGATGTTCCTGTACGAGACGGACGCGCCGCTGGCCGAGCGGCGGGCGGCCGCGCTGTCGCTGGACTCGACGCTGCTGGCCGAACTGCTGGGCACCGAGGCGATCCGGGAGCTGCTCGACGCCGAGGTGGTCGACGAGGTCGAGCGGTCGTTGCAGCGGCTGGAGCCGGACCGGCACGCGCGCAACGCGGAGGAGACCGCGGACCTGTTGCGGTTCCTCGGCGATCTGTCCGATGAGGAGGCCGCGGCGCGCGGCGTCCGGCGGGAGTGGCTGGACGAGCTGGTCGCGCAGCGACGGGTGATCCGGGTGCGCATCGCGGGCGCGGACCGCAACCTGTCGATCGAGGACGCGGGCCGGGTGCGGGACGCGCTGGGGGTGGCGCTGCCGATCGGGGTGCCGGAGGCGTTCACCGAACCGGTGGCAGATCCGCTCGGCGACCTGCTGGCCCGGTACGCGCGGTCCCGCGGGCCGTTCTCGGCGCACCAGGCCGCGGAGCGGTTCGGGCTCGGGCCCGCAGTGGTGACAGGTGTGCTCGACCGGCTCACCGCCGAAGGCCGCCTGGTGCGCGGCGAGCTGCGGCCGGTCGGGCATCCGGAAACCCACGGCGCGGGCACCGAGTACTGCGACGCGGCGGTGCTGCGGCGGTTGCGGCGGGCGTCGCTGGCGCGGCTGCGGGCCGAGGTCGAGCCCGTGGAACCCGCGGCGCTGGGCCGGTTCCTGCCGTCGTGGCACGGAATCGGGGCGCGGATGCGCGCCGCGCCGAGCGTCGACGACGTACTGTCTGTGGTCGAGCAGCTGGCGGGGGCGCCGCTGCCGGCGAGCGCCCTGGAGTCGCTGATCCTGCCGAGCCGCCTGCCCGGGTACTACCCGGCGCTGATGGACGAGCTGATGACCGCGGGCGAGGTCGTGTGGTGCGGCGCCGGGGCGCTGGCCGGCGGCGACGGGTGGGTGTCGCTGGCGCCCGCCGACGTGGCCGACCTGCTGCTGCCCGAGGCCGACGAGGAGCCGCCCACCAGCCCGCTGCACGAGGCGATCCTCGCCGCGCTCGACGGCGGCGCGTTGTTCTTCCGCCAGCTCGTCGACCGGGTGACGCCGTTGCTGGACAGCGCGCCCAACGACGCCGACGTGGTGGGCGCGCTGTGGGACCTGGTGTGGGCGGGCAGGGTCACCGGCGACACGCTGGCCCCGCTGCGGGCGCTGGTGTCGGGCAAGGGCGCGGCGCACAAACCCCGTCAGGCGACGCCACGCAGCCGGTACGGGCGGATGCGCGCGGGGCGGCCGGCGATGCCCTCGCGCACCGGGCCGCCGACGGTGGCCGGCCGGTGGGCGCTCACGCCGATCCGCGAGTCCGACCCGACGCGGCGCACGCACGCGCGGACGGAGGCGTTCCTGGAGCGGCACGGGGTGCTGACGCGGGGCGCGCTGGAGACCGAGCGGGTCACCGGCGGGTTCTCCGGGATCTACAAGGTGCTGCGGGCGATGGAGGACTCGGGCCAGGTGATCCGCGGCTACGTCGTGGAGGGCCTGGGCGCGGCGCAGTTCGCCGCGCGCGGCGCGGTCGACCGGCTGCGGGCGCTGTCCGATCCGAGCGGCACCCGGCGGCCGGACGCGATGACCGACGCCGTCGTGCTGGCGGCGACGGACCCGGCCCAGCCGTACGGCGCGGCGCTGTCGTGGCCTGCGGCGCTGGGCGACACCAAGCACCGTCCGGCGCGCAAGGCAGGCGCGCTGGTGGTGCTGGTCAACGGCGTGCCCGCGCTGTACGTCGAACGGGGCGGCCGGTCGCTGCTGTCGTTCACCGAGGACGAGCCGACGCTGAAGGCGGCCGCGCACGCCCTGTCCCGCGCCGTGCGCGAGGGCTGGCTGGGGCAGCTGGCGGTCCAACGGGCGGACGGCGAGCAGGCCCTGACGTCCGCGCTGGCCGACGTCCTCCGGGACGCCGGGTTCCGTGCCACACCGAAGGGACTCCGGCTGCGAGCCTGAGATCACGCCACCCTCCGTTGGCTCACTCCGGGCGAGCACGATTTACTTTTCGTGACCCGAACGAGTGAGAGGACAACCCTGATGGCGTTGCGGGAGCTGCGGTACTTCGGCGACCCGGTGCTCAAGACGGTCTGCGATCCCGTGACCAAGTTCGACAAGACGCTCGAGCAGCTGGTGACCGACCTGCTGGACAGCGTGCGGCCGGACGGGCGCGCGGGGCTGGCGGCGCCGCAGATCGGGGTGAGCCTGCGGGTGTTCAGCTACGAGGTGGACAACCTGCTCGGGTACGTGATCAACCCGGAGATCGTCGAGCTGTCCGAGGAGACGCACGAGATCAACGAGGGCTGCCTGTCCGTGCCGGAGCTGTGGTTCCCGACCCGCCGCGCGAAGCGGGCGGTGGTGCGCGGCGTCGACCTGCGGAACGAGCCGGTCACCGTGGAGGGCGAGGATGTGCTGGCGCAGTGCCTCCAGCACGAGACCGACCACCTCGACGGCATGCTCTACCTCGACCGGCTGGAGAAGGACCGGAAGCGGCAGGCGCTCAAGCAGGCGCGCGACAAGGACTGGTTCTGGAACCGCTGACCTGGAGCTGGTGACCCGGAGCTGATGACACGACCTCGCGCAGAGGCGGCCGCGATCCGTGGTGGGCATCCCCAGGGAGCGCGAGGGCCGCGGCAAGCGCGGCACCGGGCCCCGCTGGAAGGCAACCTCGGGCGACCCCGCGCGTTGCGGGAAGGCAATCGCATGGCCGCGGAGCTAGAGCTGACTCAGCCCATGGGCGCCCGCGGCTTCCGCGCGGAGGCCGCCACCGACGCGGCGGCTACAGCTCACTCAGCACGCGAGCACCCGCGGCCTCCAGATCGATCCGCAACAGCCCCTCCTCCTCCGGCGGCTCCGGCGCCAACCCTGCCCGCAGCGCCGTCCGGTAGATGCCGTCCCGCCCGGGCAGTGACACCGCCACCAGCCTGCGGCAGCCGCGCGCCGCGGCGATCTCCGACAGGCGTCCCATCAGCGCCGTGCCCACGCCGTTGCCCTGCCAGCCGTCCTCGACGAGCAGCGACACCTCGGCGATCTCGCCCGTCGGGCCGGGGATGAGCTGCCCGACGCCGATCACCTCACGCCCGCACACCGCGAGCAGGCTCATCCCGCGCGGCGGCACCAGCAGGCGGTGCAGCCAGCGGCGCGGCATGGTGCGCATCCCCGTGTGGTAGCGCGCGAAGAGCGTGGTCATCGAACACCGCGCGTGCATCGCGGACACCGCCTCGGCGTCGGCCGGCTTGCCTTCGCGCAGCACGACCGCCGCGCCGTCGGCGCTGGTCAGGGCCAGCGGACTGGACACGTTGCGCCGCGCGCCGTCCAGCAGTGCCAGCAGTGCCTCCGCGCGGGTCAGTTCCAGCTGCACGAACGGGGCCCACCGCCGCCGGGCCACCAGCGCGGTCTCCCCGTCCACGGCGAACACCACCCGGTGGCCGCCCTCGACGCGCGCCGGGTTGGCCTCGGCCAGCGGCACGACGGTGACGAGGTCCGCGGTCAGCACCTCACGCAGCACCTCGGCCCGGCGCGACGGGTCGTCGACCGCCCGCGCGGCCGCGGTGAGCGTCGCGGCGGAGGCGTCCACCAGCTCGCGCACGTCGGCGTCGGTGATGCACGAGCATTCGCACCCCTCAGCCTGGATCGCCGCGACCAGCTGCTCCTTGGTGAGCCCGGTCGCGGGCCGGATCACCACCTCGTCGAGCACCCCGCCCGGCACCGGGAGCACGTTCAGCCCCAGGATGTTGCACTCCAGGTCGGCCATCCGGATCGCGATGCGCGCCAGCATGCCGGGGTGGTCGTCCATCCGGATGCGGACCCGCCAGACGACCGACGAGACCTCGTCCTCGACGACCACCTGCGGCACCGCTCTTCGCGTGCTAATCAACATCCCATAACGATCGCGGACGGTTGTTGCCGACCGTGGACGCGTGTGTTTCACCCGTGTCAGGCTCCGGCCGCCGCCGCAACGCCGCCGAAACACTCAGCGCGGCGAGAGCACGCAGAACTCGTTGCCCTCCGGGTCCGCCAGAACCTCCCACGTGACGTCGCCCTGACCGATGTCGATGCGCCGCGCGCCGAGCCCGCACAGCCGGTCCGCCTCGGCCGCGGTGTCGCCGTCCGCGAACGGCGCGGCGTCCAGGTGCAGCCGGTTCTTGCCTGCCTTCACCTCGTCGCTGCGCAGGAACTCCAGCCACGGCCCGCGCCCGGTCGGCGCGCGCAGCCCGACGATCACCGGCTCCTGGTTGCCGATCCGCCACCCCGCGGCCTCGGCCCAGAAACCGGCCAGTGCCAAGGGATCGCGGGCGTCCACGACGACCGCCGCGATGGCCTCGGTCGTGGTGTAGCCGGGCCGCGGTTCGAGCACGCAGAACTCGTTGCCCTCCGGGTCCGCCAGGACCTCCCAGGGGACCGCGCCCTGGCCGATGTCGCGCTTGCGTGCGCCGAGGGCCAGGGCCCGGTCCACCTTCGCCGCCTGGTCCGCGGGTGACGTGCTGGCGAGGTCGAGGTGCACCCGGTTCTTCACGGCCGGATCCTTGACCTCCGGCACCGTGCCGAAGACCAGCAGGAGGCCGTCGTCCCCGGGCGCCTCGACGTCGATCTCCTCGTCGTCGGCGGAGGTGATCGTCCAGCCGAGCAGCTGTGCCCAGAACTCCGCCAGCTCCCGGGGCCGGTTCGCGTCGATCACGACGCTGTCCAGTCGTGTCGCCATGCCCGGGACGATATCCAGCAACGCTTCCCCGCGTCCTGGAATTTCACCTCGTCGCCAGGCGCAGCAGCGCCCAGAACTGCCCGATCGAATCGTCGCTTCGCTCCCAGGTGACCGACCCGTGCCCGAGCCTGCCCCACAGCCACTGGTAGACCGCCATCGGCGGACCGTTGACCAGTCCGTTCGCCCGGTCGGTGTCGGCGGCCGAACAGCGCCAGGCGACCGTCTCACCGGGCCCCGCGCGGGCGATCCAGTCGTGGCCGCCGGTGCGGATGCCGACCGACCCGGTGAACGTGCCGGACAGCCCGATCATCGGCAGCCGCTGCCCGAACCACAGCGCCAGGATCTCGTCGATGCCGTCGATCGCCACGTCCTCGTCGACCTCGGTGACGATCCGGTTCGCGGCGTTCTGGACGTCGATCCGGTGCACCGTCGTCTCGTGCGCCATGCGGCGGCACCAGAACCCGTAGGTGCGGTCGGCGGGCCACCAGCCGGCCGCGTACTCGGCGGGGTCGTGCGAGGCCAGCTCGCGGTGCAGGGCCGCGAACCCCTCCCGCAGGTACTCCTCGCCGCTCTGACCCTCCGCCGGGTCCCGCTGCCAGCCCGCGGGCCGCCTGCCCTCGGTCATCCAGCCCGTGGCGACGCGGTAGACACCGCCGACGTGCCGGACCACCTCGCCGATCGTGAGACCGGGTGTGGTGGGCACCGGCGTGTCCGGCGCCGCCTCCCGCGCCGTCGCGGTGAGCCGTTCGACCTCGGCGCCCAGCACGTCCAGCAGGCGGCCGTGGCCGACGAGTGCTTGCCCGGTCATCGCCTTCGGGACGCCTTCCCCAGGGTCGGCGGCACGTCGCACTGCCGCACCCGGCTCGGCGCGGTCACGGGCGTACGCCCGTGCACGAGGTCGCGGGCCAGCTCGACGAACAGCGCGGACTGGCGCAGCAGGTCGTCGGCCCGTTCGGGGGTGATCCGGCGGGTGTTGCCCGCCTGGGCGGCGGCGCGGGCCGCCGAATGCGCGGCGAAGTACGCCGTCCAGTCGGTCAGCTCGGGCGCCGCCGCCTCGAGCAACACCCAGACGCTGGCCGGGCGGGACCGGCCGCGGTGCGGGCGGCCGCTCGCGGCGAGCACCGCGGCGCCCGCGCGGAGCGCGGCCAGGTACGCCGCGATGAACCTGGGCGCCGGCTGGGCGGCGTGCCGGGCCTCGGCGAGGCCCCGCCGGGCGTCGGCGAGCAGGGCCGTGGCGGCGGGTGCCGCCGGAGGACGGACCGGTAGCGGCAGCGCCGGCTGCCTCTCCTCGGCGTGGGATGCGACGGCAATGGACATTGCCCCTCCCTCGGAACAACGTGCTGGTGGCGGCCCCCGGTGCCGAAACGCTTCCCCCGCTCCGGCACCGGGTGGCCTGACCGGCGAGCGCTCACCGGATGTCGAACTCTTGTTCGAGCGAGTTCCAGCGTAGCTTCGAACACCTGTTCGTTCAAGTCCTCGAATGACGTGGTGTGCCGCACTCGATCGCGTTCGATCACACGATCGGGCCAGAACGGAAATTCCGCGGAACTCGCGCCGGGGGCCCGGCGACCTGCACGACGTCACGCCGGGCCGGTCCGCCGGCCAGCCCACCTGCCCGGTGTCACAACCCTCCGGAAAACCGGCATGCGGAAGACTGCGGGCCGCGGGAACTTCACCGCGGCCCCGGACGACCTGGACCAGGGGCCTCCCCACACCCGACTCCCCAGGAAGGTGCACCCATGCTCGTCCGGCGTCTGTCCGTCGCGCTCGCTCTGGCCGGCACGGTGCTGCTGGCCTCCGCGCCCGCCGCATCGGCCCACACCACGCTGCAGAGCAGCGACCCGGCCGAAGGCGCGGCGCTGTCGGCCGCGCCGCAGCAGGTGAGCCTCAAGTTCGGCGGCGCGTTCACGCTGCCCGCCGACCCGATCCGGATCACCGGACCGGACGGCGCGCAGTGGTCGGTCGGCCCGGCGACGGTGACCGAGCGGACCGTCACCGCGCCGGTCCAGCCGTCCGGCCCAGCCGGGGCCTACGTGCTCACCTGGTCGATCGTCGCGGCCGATGGTGACCCGGTCACCGGCCGGATCAACTTCTCGCTCACGGCGCCCGCCTCGACACCGTCGCCGAGTGCGGTCACGCACTCGTTCATCGCCACGGAGACCCCGGCCGCCCCGCAGGCGGCCGGAACGTCGGACGACGGCGGCTTCCCGGCCTGGGCGTGGATCGTCATCGCCGTGGTCGTGGTCGCCGCCGTCGTCGCGGTCATCGTCCGGGGGCGGCGTTCATCGAGCTGAGGGCGGTGTCGATGACCTCCCGGCTGTCCACCAGCAGCGCCTGCGCCGCGGTGCGTCCCGTCGCGGCCAGGTACGCGTCGACCAGCCGGTTGCCCACGGCGTAACCGGCGCCGGTGGGCAGTCCGACCGGGGTGGTGCCGTACCGGATCGCGTGCGCGTCGCCGTGCACCCACGCGGTGAAGTTCTGCATGCCGGAAACCTCCAGGCCGGAGACGACCTTGTCGAACACCGCGTCGTCGTGCAGGTGCGGCACGCCGACACGGGCGTAGCCGAGCTCGTCGCCGTACAGCTGGCGCGCGAACGCGTCCGCCAGCCCCTCGGACACCACCTGCTCCCCCACCGTGACCGTCGCCGGGTCCCAGACCACACCGCCGCTGGAGTAGCGGAGGTTGTGGTTCAGCTCGTGGACCGCCGTCGCCTCCAGCCGCGCCAGGTTCTCCGGGAACGGCCAGAAGTTGAGGAACAGGTAGCCGGACACGCTGCCGTTGGCCGCCATGCCCAGACTCGTGCCCATGAAGTGCTCGTCAGCGGGGTCGCCGAGGACGATCAGGACGGTCATGTCAGGCACCGCGAGCTCCGGGGTCGCCTCCAGCTGCACGGCGAGGGCGTCCCGCAGCGCGCGCTCGATCCGGCCCCACGCGTCCGCGTCGTGCAACGCCTCCAGCGCCTCCAGGCACCGGTCCTCGTCGCGGTCGAGCGGGAAACCCGAGCCCATGCGGTGCATCGCGACGAGGTCGACCTCGCCGGGGAAGTATCGGTACATGCCGGCGGCGGGCCGCAGCATTTCCTCGAGCAGCGTGGCCCGCTCCTCCCGCGGGGCGCGCAGGATCCGCCGCATGGCGGGGTAGGTGTCCAGAACCGTGATCGTCATGAGCCCGACGTTAAAGTCTCCAGCTACGGGAGACTCAACCCGTTTAGAGCATCGGCACGAGCATCACAGTCATTCCGGCGCCCATGACGGCCCGCGCGGCGCCGGAGCCGCGGCCGACCGGCCCGCCCCGCACCGCACGCCAGCCGGACAGTGCGACGTCGGCGGCGAAGTACACGACCAGACCGGCCATCACGGCGGGCAGCAGGAACCCTGCGGACGCGCTGGAGTGGCCGCCGTGGTCACCGCTCGCCGCCGGCGCGCCACCCATGGCGCTGACCATCGCCAGCATCGCCACCGCGCCCAGCAGGTGGTGCGTCGCCGCGGAGCGCCACCGCGGCAGCCCGGGGGCGGCGCGGAACAGCGTGGCCGCGAACCAGGCGGCCATCGCCACGAACACTGCGTTCCGGGCGATCGCCGGGACGGAGTTGCCCCACGGCACGAACATCAGCGCCATCGCCACGGCCATCACCGAGTGCGCGAGCGCGGATTCGCGGTCGCCGGTCACCCCGTCGCAGCACGCCGCCCAGGAGCGGGTCGCGGGGGCGAGGACCTGGATCAGGGAGAAGATCGCGAGCACCGTGAACAGGCCGGCCAGCGACCAGCCGAGCCATGCCGGGGACGAGAACATGCGGGCCACCTTTCGCGCGGATCGGATCACGATATCGTTGGCGGACAAGGAAAAACACGCTCGCCGGGCGGGGGTGAAAAGTCCCACGGCCGGGAACTCCCTGGCCGTTCCGGACGACTCGGCGGGGATACGCGTCGCCACCGGTCCCGGCCCGTGATCTCATATCCGTATGAGCAGCCTGGACCATCCGGCGGTGGCGAAGGTCGCTGCCGCGCTCGCCGAGGCCGGCCGTCACGACGCCGCTGCCGGCATCCGCATCCTGCCGGCCGAAGTGCGTACGGCCGCGCAGGCCGCCGAGGCCCTCGGGGTCGAGACCGGCGCGATCGCCAACAGCCTCGTCTTCCGCGCGGTGTTCGCCGACCGCACCGTCCCGCTGCTGTCGCTGACCTCGGGCGCCCACCGGGCCAACACGGACACGCTCGCCGCACTGGTCGGCGCCGAGTCGGTCGAGAAGGCCGACCCGGCGTTCGTGCGGGAGCACACCGGGCAGGCCATCGGCGGTGTCGCCCCGGTCGGGCACCCGGCCCCGGTGCTCACCCTCGTCGACACCGCGCTGCAGGCGTACGACACCGTGTGGGCGGCGGCCGGGCACGCCAAGTCGGTCTTCCCGACCACCTTCGCCGACCTCGTCGCCGTCACCGGCGGACAGCCCGCGGACGTCGCGTCATGACCACGTCCCTGGACTACACGCAGCTGTCCGCCGACGACTTCCGCACTCGCCTGCGGGAAGCGCTCGCCATCTACGTCGAGGCGATGCGCTACCCGCCGGGCACGGCCGAGCAGCGCGCCCCGATGTGGCTCACGCACGCGCTACGCGAGGGCTGGCGCTGCATCGCCGCGTTCGACGCCGAGGGCACGATGCTAGGCATCGCCTACGGCTACCGGGGCGCGCCCGGCCAGTGGTGGCACGAGCAGGTGCGGCGCGGGCTGACCTCCGCGGGCGGCGAGCAGCTCGCCCAGCAGTGGCTGGCCGACTACTTCGAGCTGACCGAGATCCACGTCCGACCGGCGAGCCAGGCCCGCGGGATCGGCGAGGACCTGCTGCGCCGCCTGCTCGACGGCGTGGACAGCAGGCACGTCCTGCTATCCACGCCGGAGGGGCCGAGCCGGGCGTGGAAGCTGTACCGGCGCCTGGGTTTCGTCGACGCGCTGCGCGACTACCACTTCGCCGGTGATCCACGCCCGTTCGCCATCCTCGGCCGCACCCTGCCGCTGGCGCCTCAGGACCGCAGGTAGCCCACCAGCAGTCCGGCGCCCAGCAGCGCGGCGCCGCACCAGCCCTGGACGCCGAGGTCCTCGTGCAGGACGACGGCGGACAGGATCGCCGCGGTGAGGGGTTCCAGCAGGGTCGCGAGCGCCGCGACGACGGGCCGCGCGGTGCCGAGAACGCGGAAGTACAGCACGTACCCCAGCCCGGTCGGCACGACGCCGAAGTACAGCGCGACCGCGAGGACGTCCAGCCGCAGCGGGAGCGCCATGCCGAGGACCAGGCCGGCGGGCAGCAGCAGCAACCCGCCGGTGAGCAGCCCGAACGCGGTGGTGCGCTGGTAGTCCAGGCCTTCGACGGGACGGCGCAGCGCCAGCGTCAGCACGCTGAAACCCGCGCCGGCGGTCAGTGCGAACGCCACGCCGCCGAGCAGCCGCCAGCCGCCGTGGCCGGGGGTGGCGGACAGCAGGGCCAGCCCGGCCAGCCCGAGTGCGACCGAAACGAGGGTCAGCGGGCCGGGCAGGTGGCGGGCGCGGATCGCCGTGGCAGCGGTGACGAAGACCGGCACGCTGCCGATCGTGACCATCGTCGCGGTGCCGACCGAGGTCAGCGTGACCGCGGCGAAGTACGCCGCCTGGAACGAGCCGAGGAGCCCGCCGGCCAGCGCGATCCGGCGGACCACCGGCTTGGTCCAGACCATCCCGCGCAGGCCGCGAGAGAGCCACAGGAACACCACGAGCGCGCCGCCGCCGAGCAGCAACCGGTACGTGGCAACGGAAATCGCGGAGAGACCACCGCGGGTGGCGAGCAGCGACCCGGACAGGCCGCCGGTGCCCCACAGCACCCCGGCGACGAGCAGGGTCAACGACGATCGGGCGCGCGCGGGCGCCTCGACGGAAACGGACATGGAAATTCGCTCCAGCGTCTTGTGTGGACAGTGCCGTGGACGCGGGGCGATGCGGCATCACGCGAACACGTGATGCCTTGTGGCGCCGCACAAATGCGGCGAGAAGCGACCGCCCCGCTAGGCCGGGGGCGGTGGGGTGACGAGGAAGACCCGGTGCATCACGATGTCCTTCAGTCGAGTTCGGCGAGCTGTTCGCGGAGGGTGTCGAGGCCCATGCCGCCGAGACGGAGGGCCTTGGTGTGGAAGTCCTTGAGGTCGAACGCGTCGCCCTGGCGCTTGCGCGCGTCCTCACGCGCCTCGATCCACAAGCGCTCCCCCAGCTTGTACGCCGGGGCCTGGCCGGGCCAGCCGAGGTAGCGGTTGATCTCGTCGCGCACGAGCGGCTCGTCGGTGATGGTGCGGGTCAGCATGAACTCCAGGCCGAGGTCGGGCGTCCACCGCTCGCCTTCGTGGAACCCGGTGCCGGACGGGATCTCCAGCTCCAGGTGCATGCCGAAGTCGACGATCACCCGCGCGGCGCGGAACAGCTGCTCGGACAGCATGCCGAGCAGGTCGCCGTCGTCGGCGAGGTAGCCGAGGTCCTGCATCAGCCGCTCGGCGTAGAGCGCCCAGCCCTCGCCGTGCCCGGACGTGAACGCCAGGAGCCGCTGGAACCGGTTGAGCGACTGCTCGTGCACGGCGGTGGCGATCTGCAGGTGGTGACCCGGCACGCCCTCGTGATAGACGGTGCTGACCTCGCGCCAGGTGGTGAACTCGTCGCGGCCCGGCGGCAGCGACCACCACATGGTGCCGGGACGGGTGAAGTCCTCGTTCGGGCCCGTGTAGTACGCGCCTGCGCCGCCGCCGGGCGGGGCGATGCGGCAGTCCAAGGCCATCAGCGGATCCGGGATGTCGAAGTGCTTGCCGCGCAGGTCGGCGAGCGCGGTGTCGGACAGTTCCTGCATCCACCGCTGGAACGCGTCCCGGCCTTGCACCTGGTAGCGCGGGTCAGCGTCCAGCGCGGCGGCCGCGTGGGCGAGGGTCCCACCCGGCGCGATGCGCTCGGCGACGGCCTTCATCTCGGCTTCCAGCCGCAGGAACTCGGCCCAGCCCCACTCGTAGGACTCGCGCGGGTCGAGCTTCGCGCCGATGAAGTAACGCGACCAGAGCCGGTAGGCGTCCTCTCCGACGGCGTCCTTCGCGCGGGCCTTCGGCGCCAGCTCGGCGCGCAGGAACCCGGCGAGCTCGGCGTAGGCCTCCTGGGCGGCGCGGGCTCCGCGGTCGAGGTCCGCGCGCGGCGCACCCTCGGGCGCGCCGGCGATCATGTTCTGGAAGAAGCCGGTCTCCCCGGACAGCCCGGCCCACGTCTCGGCCTGCTCGGCGACCTTGGTGACCTGGCGCAGCGCGGGCGCGTTACCGGCCTCGACGGCGGCCAGCAGGGACGCACGGATGCCGTCGACGGCGTCCGGAACCTTCGCCAGGCGCTTGGCGATGGTCGCCCACTGCTCGGGCGTGTCGGTGGGCATGAGGTCGAACACCATGCGCAGGTCCTGCACCGGGCTCGCGATGACGTTCAGCGACGCGACGTCCAGGCCGGCGTCGTGGATCTCCAGGTCCAGCCCGATCCGCTCGGTGAACACGGCCTTGGCGGCGCGCTCCCCCGCGTCGGCCGCCTCGGCGGCGGTGACCGCCTCCAACGCGCGCCGTTCCAGCGCGGCACGGGCGGCGTAGCCCTCCGGCGAGTAGTCGGTGAGCTGGTCGTCGTAGCCCGGGATGCCCATCTCGGTCGCCGCGACGGGGTGCGCGGCGGCGAAGTCCTCGACGAACTGGTCACAGATCTGGTGCACGCCCATGGATGCAACCTACCGAATCCGGCAACCGGATTTACGCGCGCGCGGGCACCAGACCGAGCCGGTGGACGACCTCGCGGGTCGCCTTGGACCGGTTGAAGGTGTAGAAGTGCAGGTCCGGCACGCCTTCGGCGATGAGCCGTTCGCACAGCTCGGTGACCACGTCCAGGCCCTCGGCGCGGAACGCCTTCGGGTCGTCGGCCAGCGGTTCGAGCCGGTCCAGCAGCCGCTGCGGCGCGGGCGCGCCGGACAGCCGGATCGTGGTGTGCAGGGTGCGCGGCGTGGTCAGCGGCATCACGCCGGGGATGACCAGCGCGTCGCAGCCCGCGGCGGCGACCCGGTCGCGCAGCCGCAGGAAGTCCTCGGCCTCGAAGAACAGCTGGGCGATGCCGAAGTCGGCGCCCGCGCGGAACTTGCGCACCAGGTACTTCGTGTCGGTGTCCAGGTCGAGCGAGCGCGGGTGGCCGTAGGGGAACGCGGAGACGCCGACGCAGAAGTCGCCCAGCGAGCGGACGAGCGCGACCAGCTCCTCGGCGTAGCTCAGGCCCTGCGGGTGCGGCACCCACTCGCCGTACGGGTCGCCCGGCGGGTCGCCGCGCAGCGCGAGGATGTTGCGCACGCCGACCGCGGCGTACCAGCCGATGACGTTGCGCAACTCGGCGACGGAGTGGTCCACCGCGGTCAGGTGCGCCATCGGCACCAGCGTGGTCTCGGTCGCCACCCGCGCGATGCTGCGGATGGTGCCGTCCCGGCTCGACCCGCCCGCGCCGTAGGTGATCGACATATAGGCGGGGTCCAGCGGCTCCAGCTCGCGGATCGACCGCCACAGCACGGCCTCGTCGGCCGCGTCGCGGGGCGGGAAGAACTCAATGGAGAACGCCGGGGACTCCCCTCGCAGGCGCTCGATCACCGACGTCATGCGGGCAATGGTAACCGGTGTCCGAAAGGTGGGAAATGAGGTCCGCCACCTGAGAACGGCTAACGCACCGCGGCCGCAGCGGGTTGGTCCGCATCGGCCTTGGCGCCCCACCGCCTGGCCAGCACCGCGCAGATCATGAGCTGGGCCTGGTGGAACAGCATCAGCGGCAGCACGATCAGGGCGACCGTCTGCGCCGGGAACAGGACCGCGGCCATCGGCAGTCCGCTGGCGAGGCTCTTCTTCGACCCGGCGAAGATGATCGCCACGCGGTCCGCGCGGCCGAAGCCCAGCTTCGGCGTGACCAGTTTGAGGGTCCAGAACACGACGTAGAACAACGCGAGGTTGACGACCACCAGCCCGCCGAGCGCGAGCGGGGTCAGCTGGTGCCAGATGCCGGCCACGACGCCCTCGCTGAACGCCGCGTAGACGACCATCAGGATCACGGTGCGGTCGGCGCGGCCGAGGACCTTCTTGTGACGCGTGAGGAACCCGCCGATCCAGCGGCGCGCGACCTGCCCGGCGATGAACGGCACGAGCAGTTGCAACACGATCGAGGTGACCGCGTCCAGCGAGAAGCCGTTGCCGGTGCTGTGCAGCAGCAGGCCGACCAGCAGCGGCGTGATGACGATGCCCAGCAGGCTGGAGAACGACGCGGCGCAGATGGCGGCGGCCACGTTGCCCTTGGCGATCGAGGTGAACGCGATCGAGGAGTTGACCGTCGAGGGCAGCGTGCACAGGAAGATCACGCCGGCGGCCAGCGCGGGGGTCAGCACGGACGGCACGAGCAGCTTCGTGGTCAGGCCGAGCAGCGGGAACAGCACGAACGTCGTGGCCAGGATCACCAGGTGCAGCCGCCAGTGCTTGAAGCCGGCCACGGCCTCGGCGGTAGACAGGCGCGCGCCGTAGAGGAAGAACAGCGCACCGACGCCGATCGAGGTGACCCAGGACGCGATCTCCGCGCCCTGGCCGCGCGCCGGCACCAGGCAGGCGATCCCGACCGCGGCGAGGATGCCGACGACGAACGGGTCGATGCGGAGCTTGGCGAGGAGCGCGGCGGGACTTTTCACGCTCCCGATGGTCCGCCGTACTGGGGCGATTGTGAAGTATGATGAAGGGCATAACTGCTATCGCGATTCGTTCTGGATGCCGGCGTGCTCGATCCCGTGTGGCTGCGGACGTTCCTGACGGTGGCCGAGACCCGCAGCTTCACGCGCGCCGGGCAGCGGCTCGGGCTGCGGCAGTCGACGGTGAGCCAGCACGTGCGCAAGCTCGAAGAGGCGACCTCGCAGCAACTCCTGCTGCGTGACACGCACTCGGTGTCGCTGACGCCGGACGGCGAGGCGATGATCGGGTTCGCCGGGACGATCCTGGAGGACATCGAGCGGGCGCTGGCCTACTTCGCCGGGCCGGAGTTGCGCGGCCGGGTGCGGTTCGGCGCGTCGGAGGACTTCGTGGCCGGGCCGCTGCCGGAGATCCTGCGCGAGTTCCGGCGGCTGCACCCGCTGGTCGACCTCGAGCTGACCGTGGATCTGTCCGGTGTGCTGCATGAAAAGCTGCGCGTGGGCGAGCTGGACCTGGTGCTGGGCAAGCGGCGCGCGAGCGACGAGGCGGGAAGTCCGTTGTGGACGGACGCGCTGGTGTGGGTGGGGCGCGAGGGGTTCGAGCTGGAGCCGGGCGCACCGGTGCCGCTGATCGCCTACCCGCCGCCGAGCATCACCCGCGCCAGGGCACTGGAGTCGTTGCAGGACAACGGAAAGCCGTGGCGGATCGTCTGCACGAGCGGCAGCCTGAACGGCCTGCGCGCGGCGGCGCTCGCCGGCCTCGGCGTCGTGGTTTTCGCGCGGAGCCTGATCCCGGCCGGGCTGGTGGAACTCCCGGCCGGCCACGGGCTGCCCGATCCTGGCGAGGTGCAGTTCCTGCTGACCACCCGGTCGGCCACGCCACGCGGCCCCACGGCGGCGCTGTCGGAAGCGATCCGCGCGGAGGCGAGCCGGCTGCACGGTTAGGCCCGGACTTCCGGAACCGCCGCTACCCGGCCGGTTCGATGCGCACCCCTCCCGCTGCGCCCGGCGCTGTCCCCAGTCGTGCAGGATCTGCAGGGCCGGGGCCAGCTCCGCGCCCTCCGCGGACACGCGGTAGGCGACGGACCGGATCGCGCCGTCCTGCACGGACCTCTCCACCAGCCCGGCCGCCTCCAGCTCCCGCAACCGCGTCGTCAGCACCTTCTCGCTGATGCCCGGCATCCGCCTGCGCAGCTCGCCGTACCGGTGGTCGCGCTCCTTCAAGTACGCCAGCACCACCACGGCCCACTTGCCGGCGATGACGTCGACGGCGAGTTCGACCGGGCAGTAGTAGCGCGTGCGGGTCGTGTTCACGCACCACAAAGTACGTACTTGCCGGGCCACGGCACAGGTGCTCGACTTGACCGGTGCTCACCGAATACATCCGCTACCGGATTCCCGCCGGGCAGGGCGCGGAATTCGAGGACGCCTACCGGCGCGCCTCCGTGCACCTGGCCGCCGCTCCCGAGTGCCACGACTTCGAGATGACCCGCTGCGTGGACGAACCGGAATGCTACGTCGTCCGGCTCACCTGGACCTCCGCCGACGCGCACCTGACCGATTTCCGGAAGGGCCCGCACTTCCCGCCCTTCTTCGCCGAGGTCCGCGGCTTCGTCGACGCCATCGAAGAAATGCGCCACTACGAACCCCTCGACATCGGCAGTCCCCTGCCGAGCCTGTACGAGTGGGCAGGCGGCGCCGGGGCGTTCGAGAAGCTGTTCACCGCCTTCTACCAGAAAGTGCCCGCGGACAAGCTGCTCGCGCCGCTGTTCGCCGGCATGGACGCCGAGCACGCGAAGCACGTCGCGCAGTGGGTCGGCGAGGTGTTCGGCGGCCCGAAGGACTACAGCACGCACCGCGGCGGTCACCGCCACATGGTGTCGAAGCACCTCGGCAAGGCGATCACCGAAGAGCAGCGCCGCCGCTGGATCGGCCTCCTGCTGGAGACCGCGGACGAGGTGGGCCTGCCGTCGGACCCGGAGTTCCGGTCGGCGTTCGTCGCCTACCTGGAGTGGGGCACGCGGCTGGCGGTGTTCTTCTCCCGTCCCGGCGCGCGCCCAGCCGTCGACGAGCCGATGCCGGTCTGGGGCTGGGGTTCGGTGCGTCCCTGGCAGGGCTAGGGCACGCCGGCCAGCCTCAGCAGCGCCGTGACCGCCGCCGCGGCGACGACCACCACCAGGAACGGCGCCTTCCGCCACGCGAGCACACCGCCGACGGCGACGCCGATCGGGCGGGCGAACCCGGCGAAGCCGTGGCCCTCCGCGAGCGCGCCCGTCGCCACGACAGCGACCAGCAGGACCGTCGCCGAGACCGCCATCAGGTTCTGCACCCTGACCGGGAGCTGGATCCTCGACTGCAGCACCGGCCCGGCGAACCGGAACGCGAAGGTGCCCGCGGCGAGCACCGCGATCGCGATCAGCAGGGTCATCGCCGCACCACCAGCACCAGCACCCCGGCCAGCGCGAGCAGCACCGGCAGTCCCGCGGGCAGGAACGGGGTGGCCGCGAGCGCGACCACCCCGCCGGCCACCGCCGCGTGGCGGGTGTCGCGGTCCTTCAGCGACGGCAGCACCAGCGCGAGCAGCACAGCGGGGAAGGCGGCGTCCAGCCCGAACGCGTCGGTGTCGCCGATGACCGTGCCCGCGAAGGCGCCCGCGAGCACGCCCACGTTCCAGCAGACGAAGATGCCGATCCCGCAAGCCCAGTAGGCGGCGCGACGGCGTGCGGCGTCCTCCTGCGCCAGCGCGAACGCCACGTTCTCGTCGGTCATCAGGTGGCTGCCCAGGATGCGCCCGCGGCGGCCGAGGACGTCGCTGACCGCCATGCCGAACGGCAGGTGCCTGCTGTTGACCAGCAGCCCGGCGACGGCCGCCGCGAACGGGCTGCCGCCCGCCGCCACCAGCCCGACGAACAGGAACTGTGCCGCGCCGGCGAACACCACCAGCGACATCACCACCGGCAGCCAGGCGCCGAAGCCGGACCCGGTGCTGATGGCGCCGTAGGAGATGCCGACGACCCCGTCGGCCAGCGCCACCAGGGCGACGTCACGCAGCAGGCGACGGTCGAGTGTTCGGTATATCGTACGCATCACCTTACATACTGAACACCGACAGATCGTTCGTCAAGCCGAACAACCGGACTTCTGGAGCGAACACGCATGGCCGAGCGCGGCGCACCACTGGACGTCATCGCAGCCTCCCTGCGACGGGAACGCGCCCGCACGGGGCTGTCCCTCAGCGAGGTCGCCAAGCGGGCGGGCATCGCCAAGTCGACGTTGTCCCAACTGGAAGCCGGCAGCGGCAACCCGAGCGTGGAAACGCTGTGGGCGCTCAGCGTGGTGCTCGACGTGCCGTTCGCGCGGCTGGTCGAGCCGGTGCGGCCGCAGGTGCAGGTCATCCGCGCCGACGAGGGGCCCACCTTCTACTCCGAGCGCTCCGACTACGTGGCGACGCTCGTGGCGTCCTGCCCGCCGAACGCGCGCCGCGACATCTTCCGCATCTCGGCCGAGCCGGGCACGCCGCGCCGCTCCGACCCGCACATGCCCGGCGTGGTGGAGCACGTGGTGCTCAGCTCGGGCCGGGCCCTGGTCGGCCTGGTGGACGAGCCGGTGGAACTCGCCCCCGGCGACTACATCGCCTACCCGGGCGACGTGGCGCACATCTTCCAGGCCCTGGAGCCGGGCACCCGTGCGGTGCTGGTCTCCGAGCACACGTAGGCGCGCGCGTCGCTAGCTCGACGACGGACGAGCGGCTCCTCCCGCTGCGTCAGAAGACGGCCACCGCGCCCGCGGCGTCCGGTGTGACCAGGCCGTGGCGTTCCCGGACCAGCACCGCGGGCGTCACCCCGGCCAGGTCACGCGTCTCGCGCGTCAAGTGGGCCTGGTCGGCGTAGCCGGCGGCCGCCGCGAAGTCCGCCAGCGACGACGGGCGCACGGCGTCCGCGCTGCGCAGGAAACGCTGGAACCGCACGATCCGCTGCAGCGCCTTGGGCCCGAGGCCGACGTGCTCGGTGAACAGCCGGCGCAACTGGCGGCCCGTCAGCGACACCTCGTCCGCCACCGAGTCCAGCGGCGCGCCCCGCCAGATCCGGCTCACCGCGTGCCGCACCCGCGGATCACCCGGCCGCGGACGCAACGCCGACGGGAAAGCACCGCGCCACACCGATTCCGCGACCGTGCGGGC
Source organism: Amycolatopsis methanolica 239 (assembly GCF_000739085.1). Taxonomy (NCBI): domain Bacteria; kingdom Bacillati; phylum Actinomycetota; class Actinomycetes; order Pseudonocardiales; family Pseudonocardiaceae; genus Amycolatopsis; species Amycolatopsis methanolica. Next base: position 5,211,302 of record NZ_CP009110.1, read on the forward strand.
AGCCGCGTCCGGCAGCACCGCGCTCAACGGCACCACCGCGTCCCGCACCTCGTGGCCCGGCAGGCCCAGCACCGCGGCGATCGCCTCGGTCCGCAGCCGCAGCCCGCGCAGCTCCGCGCCATGCGGCAACTGGTGCAACGCGGGCGCCAACGTGGGCCCCACCAGGCAGGCCGCGCCGGTCGATGCCACGATCACGTCCGCCGCCGCGTCCGGCACCACCCGCTGCACGAACTCGCCCGGCGCCCGCTGCGCCCACCAGCAGCGCACGACACCGGAACCCACCTGTTCGCGGTAGGTGTCCGTTTCGTTCAAGCCGTCCCCGGGCGCGGCTGCCATGCTCCGAGTATGGAACAAGGCGTGCACTTCATCACGGTGGCGACCCGGGACACCGACGTCGCCAGGGCGTTCTACGTGGACGGCCTGGGCTGGCAGCCGTTGCTGGACGTGCCGGACGAAATCCTGTTCTTCCAGATCGCGCCCGGTGTCACGCTCGGGCTGTTCGACACGGTGAAGTTCGCCGCCGACATGAACAGCACCGACATCACTGGGCCGGCCGGGCTGACGTTGTCGCACAACGTCGGCAGCCCGGACGAGGTCGACCGCTGCCTCGCGAAGGCCGCCGAGGTCGGCGCGGACATCGTGAAACCCGGCGAGCGGGCCGCGTTCGGCGGCTACCACGGCCACTTCCGCGACCCGAACGGGCTGATCTGGGAGGTCGCGCACAACCCGTCGTGGTCGGTCGACCCGGACGGCCGGGTGCGGCTCGGCCTGGTGGAGTCCTAGAGCCCCGCCATCACGTCGGTTTCGGTGATGCCCGGCCCCTGGCCCGCGCGGATGAACCACTCGGTGCCGAAGGCGTGGGTGAACGCGTCCTCGGGCATCGCCAGGAACAGGGACTGCTCGCTGATCTGGCTGGCGTGCGCGCGCATCGCCGCGCGTTTGGCGCCCAGCCACGGCCGCACGTCGACCGCGGCGGTGATCTCCGCGGCCGGCTTGCCCAGCTCGCTGAGAGTTTCGACACCGGGGATCTTGATGCCGGACTCGGCGGCCCGCGCGGCGAACTCCGCCAGGCCGGCGCGCATGTGGTCGGTGTTGACCGTGCTCTGGTACACCCGCGGCGTGCCGGCCAGCTCGGCCGCGCGCATCCCGACGCGGTGCACCTGGATGTGGTCCGGGTGGCCGTAGGTGCCGTGGTCGTCGTAGACGGTCAGCACGTCCGCCCGCTCCTCGCGCAGGATCGCCGCGAGCTTCGCCGCCGCCTCCTCCACCGGCGCCCGCCAGAACGAGCCGGGCAGGTCGTTCTCGGGCGTGCCCATCATCCCGGAATCGGTGTAGCCGAGGAACTCCAGCCGTTTCGCGCCGAGAATCTCGGCCGCCGCCCTGGTCTCCTCGACCCGGCGCCGCCACAGCGGCTCGTCGTCGGCGAGGAAGCCGGGCGGCACCTCGCCGTGCTCGCCACGGGTCGCGACGACGAGCACGACCCGGTGCCCCTCTTCGAAGGCCTTGCGCATGATCCCGCCGCAGGCGATGCACTCGTCGTCGGGGTGGGCGTGAAACGTCACCAAGGTCGCCACGAGCCGAGCCTACGGGCGCCGATCACATCGCGGCCACCCCGCCAAGCGCGCCCGGCGCATGTCGTCGACGATAGGCGCATGGACTTCGACGCCGACCTGCCCCAGCACCTGGAACGCCACCTGGCCGCGTTCCTCACCGAGGCGGGCGCGTCCGTCCGGGCAGCGCAGCCGGCGTTCGGCTCCGGCGTCGACACACTGACCGGGTTCGTGCTCGGCGGCGGCAAGCGGCTGCGGCCGACGTTCGCGTGGTGGGCCTGGCGCGGCGCGGGCGGCGACCCGCATGGCCCCGACGCCGAGGGCGTGCTGCGGGCCGTCGCCAGCCTCGAGCTGGTGCAGGCGTGCGCGTTGATCCACGACGACCTCATCGACTCCTCCGACTCGCGCCGCGGCCGCCCCACCGTGCACGTCTCCTACGCCCGGGAGCACCGGGCGAACGGCTGGCTCGGCGCACCCGAAACGTTCGGCCTGGCCGCGTCGGTGCTGATCGGCGACCTGGCGCTGGCCTGGGCGGACGACATGTTCAACAGCGCCCCGCTGCCCGCCGCGACCCTCGACGCCGCGCGCCCGGCGTGGCGCGCCATGCGCACCGAGGTGCTCGCCGGCCAGTACCTGGACGTGCGCACGCAGGCCACCGGCGACACCTCGCCCGAAGCCGCGCTGCGGGTCTCGCGCCTCAAGACCGCCGCCTACACCGTGCAGCGCCCGCTCCACCTCGGCGCCGCGCTGGCCGGCGCGGACGAGCAGCGCATCGCGACGCTGCGCGAGTTCGGCGACGACCTCGGCGTGGCGTTCCAGCTGCGGGACGACCTGCTCGGCGTGTTCGGCGACCCGTCGGTCACCGGCAAGCCGGCGGGCGACGACCTGCGCGAGGGCAAGCGCACGCTGCTGGTCGCACTGGGCCTGCAACTGGCCGAGGACACCGAGCAGCACAAGCTCATCGCCGACGCGATCGGCGCCGACCTCGCCGACGACGAGGTGGACCGGGTGCGCCGGACGCTGACCGAGGTCGGCGCCGTGGACGCGGTCGAGCAGCGGATCACCGCGCTGACCGGGACCGCGCTGGCCGCGCTGGAGCGCGCCAGCCTGGCCGAACCCGCGGCGACCCGGCTCGCCGAGCTGGCCGAACTCGCCACCCAGCGCACCTTCTGACCGGTACACAGTGGACTTCCACCTGGAGTGCGATCCAGGTGGAAGTCCATGCGCGGCAAGCACTTCCGCCACACTGCGCGGGTGTCCCGGGTGTGGCTAGGCTGGCGGTATGACCGACACCACCAGGCCGATCCGGATCGGGCTGCAGCTCCAGCCGCAGCACGCCGACTACCGGACCATCCGCGAAACCGCCTCCGCCGCCGAAGACCTCGGCGTCGACATCATCTTCAACTGGGATCACTTCTACCCCTTGTACGGCGACCCCGACGGCAAGCACTTCGAGTGCTGGACCATGCTCGGCGCCTGGGCGGAGTCGACGTCGCGGGTCGAGATCGGCGCGCTGGTCACCTGCAACAGCTACCGCAACCCCGAGCTGCTCGCCGACATGGCGCGCACGGTCGACCACATCAGCGACGGCCGCCTGATCCTCGGCATCGGCTCCGGCTGGTTCGAGAAGGACTACGACGAGTACGGCTACGAGTTCGGCACCGCGGGCGGCAGGCTCGACGACCTGGCCGAGGCGCTGCCGCGCATCGAGTCGCGGCTGGGCAAGCTCAACCCGGCGCCCACCCGCAAGATCCCGGTGCTGATCGGCGGCGGCGGCGAGAAGAAGACGCTCAAGCTGGTCGCGAAGCACGCCGACATCTGGCACGGCTTCGGCGACCCGGAGACCGTCGAGCGCAAGGTCGGGATCCTGAAGCAGCACTGCGCGGACGTCGGCCGCGACGCCGGCGAGATCGAGATCTCCACCGGCGTGCAGGGCGAGCCGGACGAGCTGGGCCCGAAGCTGCGGGGGCTGGGTGTGAGCCTGTTCACCGTCGGCGTCGGCGGCCCGGACTACGACCTGGGCCTGCTGAAGAAGTGGATCTCGTGGCGCGACGCCCAGAACGGCTGACACCTGCTCGGCGGAGGCGGGTGCGGTGACGCGCCCGCCTCCTCGCTAGAACGCCATGGCCTGGGCGCGGCGCTTCACCTCCGTGCCGTGGTTGGTGCGCAGGGCGTTGATCGGGGTGCTGCCGGGCAGCGTCTCGTCCGCCTCGTAGAGCCAGCGCAGCATCTCGGTGCGGCTGAACCCGGCGTCGGCGAGCACCGTCAGCAGCCCGGTCAGCCCCTTCACCGGCTGCCCGCCGACGAAGAAGTCGGCCGGGACCATGAGGTCGCCGTCGCGCCGGACGGCGAGCAGCTGACCGTCCCGGAGCAGCTGCCGGACCTTGTTCACCGAAAGGCCGATCTGCTCCGCCACTTGCGCCAGCGACAGCACGGCCACGTCGGCGTCGAGGATGTCATCAGCGACTGGGATCGCACTCACGCAAGACAGGGTGCCACATCAGGCCTGGTTGTCCGCAATGTCGCGCGAACGGCGTAACGAAAGCTCAACCACGGCAGTCCCGGGGCGGCTCCACCGACTCCGGCAAAGTCCGTACGATCGGGCGCGTGACGAGCACGGAAACCAGCCTGGCCGGGACGCTCCTGGAGCGGCGTTACCGGGTCGACGGCCTCCTCGCGCGGGGCGGCATGTCGGCCGTCTACCGGGGGTCGGACACGAGGCTGGACCGTCCGGTCGCCATCAAGATCATGGACCCGCGCTTCGCCGACGACCGGTCGTTCGTCGAGCGATTTGAGCGCGAGGCGCGGCTGGCCGCGAAGCTGCACCACCCGAACGTGGTGACAGTGCACGACCAGGGCGTCGACGTGGCAGGCGACCGCTCGCACGTGTTCCTCGTGATGGAGCTGGTCGACGGGGGCACGCTGCGCGATCTGCTGGACCAGCGGGGCAAGCTGGACGTGCCGCTGGCGCTGAGCGTGGCCGAGCAGATGCTCGCCGCGTTGTCGGCCGCGCACCAGGCCGGCCTGGTGCACCGCGACGTGAAGCCGGAGAACGTGCTGATCGGCGCCACCGGCCACCCGTCCACCGGGGTGGTGAAGGTCGCCGACTTCGGCCTCGTGCGGGCCGTCGCGAGCGCGGGCACCACCAGTTCGAGCATCATCCTCGGCACCGTGTCCTACCTGGCGCCCGAGCAGGTCACGACCGGCATGGCGGGCGAGCGCGGCGACGTCTACTCGGCGGGCATCGTGCTCTACGAGATGCTCACCGGCCAGGTGCCCTACACCGGCGACACCGCCATCTCGGTCGCGTACCGGCACGTGAACGACGACGTCCCGGCGCCCAGCACGGTCGAGCCCGGCCTGCCCGCGTTGCTGGACGACCTGGTGCTGCGCGTCACGCGGCGCGCCCCCGAAGCGCGGCCGGCCGACGCCGCCGCGTTCCTGCAGGAGCTGCGCCGCGTGCGGGCGGCGCTGGGCATCGCGCCCGCGCCGATCCCGGTGCTGCCGCCGAAGAAGGTGCCCGCCGCGCCCGCTCCGTCCGCCCCGCCCGTGGACCCGGAAAAGACCGTGCCCGCGTTCTCGCCGGTCGCGACGACGGACCCGATCGCAGGCCCGCGCGGCACTCGCGCGATGGTCCGCCCGCAGGCCGCGCCCATGCCGCCGCCCGCGCCGCCGCGGGAGGACCTGAAGACGTTCGTCCAGCGCCGCCCGGTCGTGCTGTGGGCCGTCATCGCCACGCTGGTGGTGGCGCTGGTCGGCACCGGCGTGTGGTGGTTCAGCGTCGGCGAGGACGCCGCCGACTCGATCGCGATCCCACCGGTGGCAGGCCTGGACCAGGCCACAGCGGAGAAGACGCTGCACGACGCCGGCCTGTCGGTCACCGTGACCCGCCAGTTCAGCGACACCGTCGCGGCGGGCAAGGCGATCGGCAGCGATCCGCAGGCCGGAACGTCGGTGCCGAACAGCAGCTTGGTCACCCTGGTGTTGTCCTCGGGCCGGCCGACGGTGCCCGACATCAGCCCGGGCATCGAGCTGGCGCAGGCGGAGGCGGCCGTCAAGGCGGCCGGGCTCACGCCGCGGCGGGACGAGAGCATCGACACCTACAGCAGCACGGTGCCCGCCGGGAAGGTGCTCGTGGTCGATCCGAAGCCCGGCACCCAGCTCACCATCGGCTCGCCGGTGCGGATCGGCCTGTCGCAGGGCGCCCCGCCGTCGCCGGTGCCCAGCGTCGTCGGGTTGAGCCGGAATGAGGCCTTCCAGCGGTTGAGGGAGGCCGGATTCGAGCCCTACGATGCCGGCACCGAGTTCTCCGCGGACGTACCGAGCGGCAGCGTCACCCGCACCACTCCGGCAGCAGGGACCACCATCGACGGCCATGGCGACAAGCGGGTCGGCGTGTTCACCTCCACCGCGGTCGAGGTCCCGTCCGTGCTCGGACGGCCGGTGCAGGACGCGATCCAGCTGCTCACCGACGCGGGCCTGCAGGCCGAGGTCAAGGGCCGCACGCGGAACTTCTCCATCGTCGTCGGCCAGGATCCCCAGCCCGGCGAGCGGGTCGAACGCGGCAAAAAGGTGAAATTGCAAGTATTTCCTTGATCGACAAGGAGATCGACGTGATTTGACGTCCACAAAGGACCAGTACCCCATTCGAGTGAGAATTGGGAGCCGTTAGCGCTGCCGAAACAAATGGACTACCGTTTCGTCACGTCCGTTTGCTCAAGTAGCAGGCAATCCCGTGTCACCGACCGTAGAGGGGTCGTCTATGGCTGGCCGTCAGCTCAGTGGGCTGGACGTTGCTTTCCTTTGCCTGGAAGGGGAATCGACCCCCATGCACATGGGGGCGGCGGTGATCTTCCAACCGGATGAACCCGCTGACCCGCACCGGATCGCCGATTTGCTCGCCCGGCGGGCGAGACGGATCCCGCGCCTGCGCCAGCGGTTCCGCTCGTCGTTGTTCCCACCGGGGGGAGCGACCTGGGTGGAGGACCCGGAATTCGATCCGCGCCGGCACATCCACGTGCACCGGCTCACCGGGTTCTACGCCGACGATCCGCTCGCCACGCACGCGGCCGAGTGGATAGAGCAGCCGCTGCCGATGGACCGGCCGCTGTGGGACGTGCACGTCGTGACCGGGCTGGCGGAGGGCCGGTTCGCGCTGCTGCTCAAGCTGCACCACGCGTTCACCGACGGGGCTGGCGCGTTCGCGGTGGCCGCCGGACTGCTGGACGAGCTGCCGATCACGCGGATGCTCATCGAGGCGGCCGACCGGACGGCCGATCCCCGTTCGCCGCTGGCGGCGCTGCGGGACGGGGTCGTGGAGGCAGTCAGACAGGCCGGGGAGAACGCGGCGATCGCGTCGGCGGTCCTGCGTGCCGCACGGCCGTACCCGTTCTCCCCGTTGGGGGCGCCGGATTCGGCCAGCCGGCGGCTCGGGTTCGTCCGGTTGCCGCTCGCCGACATCCGCACCATCCGCGGCACGCACGGCGGCACGCCCAACGACGTCGTGCTCGCCGTCCTGGCCGGCGCGCTGCGGGAGTGGATGATCAACCGCGGGCAGCGCCCGGACGCGCGTACGTTGCGGGCTCTGATCCCGGTGAGCATGCGGGCGCGTGAGGGCGGCTTGGGCGCCAACCAGCTGTCCGGTTACCTGTGCGATCTGCCGGTGCACCTGGACGATCCGGTGCGGCGGTTGCGGGAGATCCGCTGGTCGATGAACCGGAACAAGGCGGCGGGGCCGCAGCGCGGGGCGGGTGCGCTGCCGGTGCTGGCCGACCGGTTGCCGCCGGGGCTGCACCGGCTGGCGACGAAGGTGGCCGGGAAGGCCGCGGGGGTGCTGTTCGACACGGTGATCACGAACGTGCCGTTGCCGAAGCTGGACCTGGCCCTGGGCGGCGCGCGGTTGTGCGAGATCTACCCGTCCGTGCCGCTGGCGCCGCGCCACGCGGTGGGCGTCGCGACTGCCACGTACGCCGACCACGTCCACATCGGACTGCAAATGAACGGCGACGCGGTGTCCGACACCGGTTCGCTGCGGGACGCCGTGCTGAAGTCCGCCGCTGCTCTGTACGAGCGGTCGATCTAAACATCCGGCGCGGTTTCAGTCATGATGAAGCCATGCCGGTCCCCGACGCGCAGTGGCTTCGCCGTGCCACGAAGAGTGCCATCGTCGTCCCCGTCCCCGAGACGGACCACCTGGTCACCCGGCATCGGCGGACCGTGCCGGCGCACGTGACCGTGCTGTACCCGTTCGTGGCGCCGCGGGACATCGACGCCGCGACGGTGGCTGATCTGGAGGCCGCGCTGGTCGGCATCGAGGCGTTCGAGTGCGAGTTTTCGCAGGTCGGGTGGTTCGGCTCGGAGGTGGTGTGGCTGGCGCCGGAGCCGGACGAGCACTTCCGGGCGCTGACGCAGGCGGTGTGCGAACGTTTCCCGGCGCACCCGCCCTACGGCGGCGAGCACCCCGACACGGTCCCCCACCTGACCGTGGTGGACCACCGCACGGGCGACGCCCACACCCGGCGGCGCGCGGCGGCGGAACTGGCCGCGGCGCTCCCGGTGCGGGCCTGGATCGACCGCGTGCACCTGGTAGCGGGCGAGGACGAACACGGCCCGTGGCGCACGGTGACGGCCTTCGAGCTGCCCGCGCCGCTACAGCGCCCCAGGGAAGCCGCCAAAGACTACTTCGCGAGCTGAGAACGCGGCTACGCAACGGACACCCGGCAACGAAACGCGCCAACCCCCGAACCACCCCTCTCCCGCAACCGATTTGGCTGGGGATCGGGTTCGGGAGGGCACCAAGATCCGGGCGTAGCGAAGCGAAGCCCGGCGCCCGAGAAACTCGCGTAGCGCCGCAGCAATCAACCCCGCAACATCTCAGCCACCAGAAACGCCAGCTCCAGTGACTGCTGCGTGTTCAGCCGCGGATCACAAGCCGTCTCGTACCGGCCGGCCAGATCGGAATCGGAGATCTCCTGCGCCCCGCCGAGGCACTCGGTGACGTCTTCGCCGGTGAGCTCGATGTGGATGCCGCCGGGGTAGCTGCCGAGCTTGTGGTGCACCTCGAAGAAGCCCTGGACCTCGTCGATGATGCGGTCGAAGTGGCGGGTCTTGTAGCCGCTGGACGACTCGTGCGTGTTGCCGTGCATCGGGTCGCACTGCCAGATGACCTTGTGGCCGGTGGCCTCGACCTTTTCCACGATGGCGGGCAGGACGTCGCGGACCTTGCCGTTGCCCATGCGGGAGATGAGGGTGACGCGGCCGGGCTGGTTGCGCGGGTCGAGCCGTTCCACGTACTCCACGGCCTGCTCGGGCGTGGTGGTCGGGCCGATCTTGACGCCGATGGGGTTGGCCAGCAGTTCGGCGAGGGCGATGTGGGCGCCGTCGAGCTGCCGGGTGCGCTCGCCGATCCACAGGAAGTGCGACGACAGGTTGTACAGCTTCGGGTTGGCCGCGTTGGCGTTGTCCATCCGCAGCATGGCGCGCTCGTAGTCGAGCAGCAGGGCCTCGTGGCTGGCGAAGATCTCGGTGGAGTGCAGCGAGGTGTCGCTGACGCCACACGCGGACATGAACCGCAGGCCGCGGTCGATCTCACCGGCCAGCGCCTCGTAGCGCTCGCCCGCGGGCGAGGTGCGGACGAAGTCCTTGTTCCAGTCGTGCACCTGGGCGAGGTCGGCCATGCCGGCGCCGGTGAGAGCGCGGACCAGGTTCATCGCCGCGCCGGAATTGGCGTAGGCGCGGATCATGCGGCCCGGGTCGGGGACGCGCAGCTCGGGCTTGGCGACGAGCGAGTTGACGATGTCACCGCGGTAGACGGGCAGGCCGAGCGCGTCGGTGCTGTTGGAGCGCGGCTTGGCGTACTGGCCCGCGATGCGCCCCACCTTCACGACGGGCAGGCTGGCGCCGTAGGTGAGGACGACGGCCATCTGCAGGAGCGTGCGCAGGTTGGCGCGGATGTGCGGCTCGGTGTTGGACTCGAACGTCTCGGCGCAGTCGCCGCCCTGGAGCAGGAAGGCCTCGCCGCGGGCGACCATGGCGAGGCGGTCCTGGAGCCGGTCGATCTCGGCGGGCACGGTGATGGGCGGCACGGCCTCGAGCAGGTGGCGGACCCGGCCGACCGCGTCGGCGTCGGGCCACTCCGGCTGCTGGGCGGCGGGGCGGGACAGGGCGTCGTCCAGCCGGGCACGCAGTTCCGGCGGCAGGGGCGGCAGCTCGGGAAGGGTGTCGACGGGCACGTCCACGGTCCAGTTCACCACCCCAGGATATGGGGTGCGCTGGGACGATCCGCCCCGAGGTGGCGGGGGCCACCCCGAACGTGGAACTCGCGCGTCCGAGTGTCGAACTCGCCGCCCCGCCCGCGAGTCCCACGCTCCCCGGCGCGAGTCCCGGGTGGGGCGCCGTCGTGCGCGGCCGTCCGCAGCTGGCCCGCCACGGTGTCGATCGCCGCGTCCGGACTCGGGTCGTCGGTCAGGGTGACCGCGATCGCCAGTGACGGGCCCATCGAACGGAAGAACCCGAACAACGACAGGAACACGATGATCACGACCGCCGCCACCGACGTGATCGCCTCGCCGACGCGGCTCACCGCGGTCACCATTGCCTGTCAGCTGCTCCCGGAAGAGCCCTAGCGCGCCTTCCACTCGTGCGCGAGGAGCCCGAGGAGCACCTCGTCCAGGAACTCGCCCATCACCCACGCTGACTTGCGCAGCACGCCCTCCCGGACGAAGCCGTTGCGCTCCGCCGCCCGCAGCATCGCGAAGTTGTCCGCCAGCGTCTCGATCTGCAGCCGCTGCAGGCCGCGCACCACGAAGCCGTAGTGGCACAGCACCGCGACCACGTCGCTGCCGTAACCCTTGCCGCGCGCGGACGGCAGCAGTCCCAGCCCGATGTGCGCGGACCGGTTGTGGGTGTCGATCCCCCACAGCGTCGCGGTGCCGACCAGCGTGTCGCCCGCCAGCTCGACGACCGAGAACGGGACGTGTTCCTCCCCGCTGTCGTCGACGTGCAGCCGCCGGTCCTTCGAGCTCGGCGAGATCGGCCGCCACGGCCGGCTTTCGGCCCGGGAACCGTTGACGACGTCGTCGTAGAGCTCGGTCCGCAGGATCGGGATGTCCTCGTCGTACCGGGCCCGCAGCCCGACCTTCTCGCCCTTCAGCATGCGGGCTTCCTATCCGACCGGACCGGCCGCAGCAACCGAATATGAACTACCGGGCAGCCGCCGCGTTGTAGAGCGCCTCCGCGTCCGCGCCGAAGTACGGGCCGAACATCACGCCGGGCAGGAACGTGTAGCCGAAGCTGTTCACCGAGTTCTGGATGCCGGTCCCGGTCGCCTCGTTGAAGTTGAGCAACCACGGGCCGCCGCTGGAGCCGCCGGTCATGTTGCAGCGCATTCCGAGGTCGTTGCTGCCGAACGTGTCGTTGAAGGTGCGGCCGGCGCAGTAGGTCAGCTCGCTGCCGTCGTACGGCGGCTCGGCCGGGTAGCCGAAGCTGTACATCACCTGCCCGCGCGGCTGGTTGAACGCGATGCCCTGCGAGCCGACGACATCGGTGAGGTACTGGCCGTTGAGCGGGGCGACGACGGCGGCGCCGACGTCGTAGTTGAGGTCCTCGCTCGCCTGCCACTGCGGCGTGGTGAGGGTCGTGGTGGCCGCCCACTCGCCGTACGGGGCGTTGCCGTTGTCGTAGCCCGGCACGAAGACCCAGTTGGTGTGCCAGCTGCCCTGGTACTTCACGCAGTGTCCAGCGGTGATGACGACGCTGCTGTTGGCGCTGGTGACAGCGTCCCCGCTGCAGGAGGCCGGGGAACCGTTGAAGGTGAAGAACACCCGTCCCGAGGTGTGGGTGACCGCGCCGCCGCCGGTCCACGGGTCGCCGGTGCCGACCTTCGAGGTCCGCGACGGGAGCAGGCGCGGCACCGCGGTGCGGACGTCGGCGCTGAGGTCCCGCGCGGCGGTCATTAGGCCGTCGAGCGGTTTGGCCGAGCGCATCTTCTCCGGCGTCCAGTACTCCGCGGCACCGGCGCCGTGGACGTGGACCGCCGGGCCGGGCGCCGCCGTGGCGGGCGCGTTGAACACCGCCGTGGTGACCGCGGCGACCGCCGCGAGGACCAGTGCCCGGATACCTGTTCGCTTCATGACGCCACCCGTCTGCCGGTCGACCCGTTGTCACCGAAAGTTAGGCGGACGCGACGGGGTGAACAATCGGCCGTTCGGGCCCAGGGTGAGCCCGAACGGCCGATGCGCGATATTTGGTTGCGTTACACCACAGCGAGCGGCAGAGCCGTCGGGTGCACCGGGGCGGGCAGGTCCGACGCGCCGGTCAGGTAGGCGTCGACGGCGTTGGCCACCGAGCGGCCCTCCGCGATAGCCCACACCACCAGCGAGGCGCCGCGGTGCGCGTCACCGCAGACGAACACGCCGGGCGCCTCGGTCTGCCAGTCGGGGCCGCACGAGATGGTGCCGCGCCGGGTCAGCTGGATGCCCAGGTCGTCGAGCAGCCGCATGTGCTCCACGCCCTCGAAACCGATGGCCAACAACACCAGGTCGGCCGGGATCTCCTCGATCTCGTCCGACACCGGCAGCACCTCGCGGCGCCCGGTCTCCGGGTCCTTCACGACCTTGACCCGCTGCAGCTCGATCGCGCGGACGTGCCCGTTCTCGTCACCCACGAACCGCCGCACGGCGACGCCGAACTTCCGCTCGCCGCCCTCCTCGTGCGCCGGGTAGGTGCGCAGCACGTACGGCCAGGTGGGCCACGGCGAGCGCTCGTCGTCGCGGGTCGTCGGCGGCATCGGGTACTGGTCCAGCTGGACCACCGAGGCCGCGCCCTGGCGGATCGCGGTGCCGTAGGAGTCGGCGCCGGTGTCACCGCCGCCGATGATCACCACGTGCTTGCCGCGCGCGTGGATCGGCGACGGGCCGTCGCCCTCGCACTGCTTGTTGGCGGGCACCAGGTGCTCCATCGCCAGGTGGATGCCCTTGAGCTCCCGGCCCGGCGTGGTGGTGTCGTCGCGGCCACGCAGCGCGCCGACGGCCAGCACGACCGCGTCGTAGCGCGCCCAAAGCTCCTCGACGGTGACGTCGACGCCGACCTCGCAGCCCGTGACGAACTGCGTGCCCTCCTTCTTGAGCTGGGCCAGGCGCTTGTCGAGGTGCTTCTTCTCCATCTTGAACTCGGGGATGCCGTAGCGGAGCAGCCCGCCGAGCCGGTCGTCCCGCTCGAAGACGGTCACGTCGTGCCCGGCGCGGGTGAGCTGCTGGGCGGCGGCGAGCCCGGCCGGGCCGGACCCGACCACGGCGACGCGCTGACCGCTGGCCACCTCGGCGACCTGCGGCTGGGCCAGGCCCAGCTCCCACGACTTCTCCGCGATCGTCGCCTCCACGCGCTTGATCGCGACCGGCCCGCCGGACAACGGCGAGATGGACAGCGTGCAGCCCGCCTCGCACGGCGCCGGGCACAGCTTCCCGGTGAACTCCGGGAAGTTGTTGGTGGCGTGCAGCCGGTCGCTGGCCGCGGTCCAGTCGCCGCGGCGCACCAGGTCGTTCCACTCCGGGATCAGGTTGCCCAGCGGGCAGCCGGAACCGGCCGAGTGGCAGAACGGGATGCCGCAGTCCATGCAGCGGGTGGCCTGGGTGCGCACCTGCTGGTCGCGCTCGGCCGGTTCGAGGTCGACGTAGACCTCGCGCCAGTCCTCGGCGCGGTGCTCCTTGGGGCGCTTGGGCGGCTCGACCCGCTCGTACTTCAGGAAGCCCTTGGGGTCAGCCACGAGACGCCACCTCCATGATCGCCTCGTCGACGTCGCGGCCTGCGGCCTTCGCGGCCTTGGTCGCCTCCAGCACGCGCCTGTAGTCGCGCGGCATGACCTTCGTGAAGCTCGCCGACCGGCGCGGCCAGTCGCCGAGCAGCGACGCGGCGACCGCCGAGCGGGTGAGTTCGTGGTGACGGGTCACGATGTCCTTCAACCAGTTCAGATCCTCGGGCTCGAGCGGGAGCAGCTCGACCATCTCGCGGTTGACGCTGCCCTCGTCGAGGTCGAGGACGTAGCCGATACCGCCGGACATGCCCGCGGCGAGGTTGCGGCCGGTCGGACCGAGCACCACGGCACGGCCACCGGTCATGTATTCGAAGGCGTGGTCGCCCACGCCCTCGGCGACGACGGTGGCGCCCGAGTTGCGTACGCAGAACCGCTCGCCCACGTGCCCGCGCAGGAACATCTCCCCCGCGGTGGCGCCGTAGGCCAGCGTGTTGCCGGCGATGACCTGACGTTCGGCGGCGAACGTCGCGTCCGGGTGCGGCCGCACGATGATGCGGCCGCCGGACAGGCCCTTGCCGACGTAGTCGTTGGCGTCGCCCACCATCTCCAGCGTGACGCCGCGCGGCAGGAACGCGCCCAGCGACTGCCCCGCCGAGCCGACGAGGCGGATGTGGATCGTGCCGTCGGGCAGGCCCTCCCCGCCGTAGCGGCGGGTGATCTCCGAGCCGAGCAGCGTGCCGACGGTGCGGTTGACGTTGCGCACCGGCAGTTCCAGCCGGACCGGGTGCGCGTCCTCCAGCGCCGCCTCGGACAGCTGGATGAGCGTGCGGTCCAGTGCGTGCTCGAGGCCGTGGTCCTGCTCGCGGATCTTGCGCCGGGCGCCGCCGTACGGGGTGTCGGTCGGCATCTCGAAGATCGGCGACAGGTCCAGGCCGCTGGCCTTCCAGTGGTCGACGGCGTCGTCGGTGTCCAGCACGTCGGCGCGGCCGATCGCCTCGTCCAGGGTGCGGAAACCCAGCTCCGCCAGCAGTTCCCGGACCTCCTGCGCGACGAACCGGAAGTAGTTCACCACGTGCTCGGCCTGGCCGGTGTAGCGCTTGCGCAGCTCCGGGCTCTGCGTGGCGACACCGACGGGGCAGGTGTCGAGGTGGCAGACGCGCATCATGATGCAGCCGGCCACGATCAGCGGCGCGGTCGCGAAACCGTACTCCTCGGCGCCGAGCAGCGCGGCGACCACGACGTCGCGGCCGGTCTTCATCGCGCCGTCGACCTGCACGGTGATGCGGTCGCGCAGCCCGTTCAGCATCAGGGTCTGCTGGGTCTCGGCCAGGCCGATCTCCCACGGCGTGCCCGCGTGCTTGAGCGAGTTCAGCGGCGAGGCGCCGGTGCCACCGTCGTGACCGGAGATCAGTACGACGTCCGCGTGCGCCTTCGACACACCGGCCGCGACCGTGCCGACGCCGAGCGAGCTGACCAGCTTCACGTGGATGCGGGCCTGCTCGTTGGCGTTCTTCAGGTCGTGGATCAGCTGCGCCAGGTCCTCGATCGAGTAGATGTCGTGGTGCGGCGGCGGCGAGATGAGGCCGACGCCCGGCGTCGAGTGCCGGGTGCGCGCGATCCACGGGTACACCTTGTTCGGCGGCAGCTGGCCGCCCTCGCCGGGCTTGGCGCCCTGCGCCATCTTGATCTGGATGTCGTCGGCGTTGACCAGGTACTCGCTCGTCACACCGAACCGGCCGCTGGCGACCTGCTTGATCGCGCTGCGCCGCTCGGGGTCGTAGAGCCGCTCCGGGTCCTCGCCGCCCTCACCGGTGTTGGAGCGGCCGCCGATGCGGTTCATCGCGATCGCGAGCGTCTGGTGCGCCTCGGCCGAGATCGAACCGTAGGACATCGCGCCGGTGTTGAACCGCTTGCAGATCGACTCGACCGACTCGACCTCGTCGATGGGCACTGGGGCGCGGCCGTCCTTGCGGAACTTGAACAACCCGCGCAGCGCGCCGCCCTCGCGGGAGAGGCGGTGCACCTCCTCGGTGTACTTGCGGTACACCTCGTCGCGGCGCGTCTTGCTGGCGTGCTGCAGCAGGAACACCGTCTCCGGGGTGAACAGGTGCAGCTCGCCCTCGCGGCGGTAGGCGTACTCGCCGCCGCTGTCCAGACGGCGGTGCACCCGGTCGGTGGGGTTGTCCGGGTACGCCCGGCGGTGCCGGACGGCGACCTCCTCGGCGAGCACGTCGAGACCGACGCCGCCCAGCTTGGACACCGTGCCGGTGAAGTACTCGTCGAGCAGTTCCTGCGACAGCCCGAAGGACTCGAACACCTGCGCCGCGGTGTAGGCGCCGACAGTCGAGATGCCCATCTTGGACATGATCTTCAAGACGCCCTTGACGAGCGCGTTGACGTAGTTGCGCACCGCCTTGCGCGGCTCGATGCCGGTGATCGCGCCCTGCGCGATCATGTCCTCGATCGTCTCGAAGGCCAGGTACGGGTTCACCGCGGCCGCGCCATAACCGAGCAGCAGCGCGATGTGGTGCACCTCGCGGGCGTCACCGCTCTCGACGACGAGCGCGACGCGCAGCCGCTCCTTGGTGCGCACCAGGTGGTGGTGCACCGCGGAGACCAGCAGCAGCGACGGGATCGGCGCCATCTTGTGGTCGGAGTCCCGGTCGGACAGCACGAGCGTGCGCGCGCCGGCCGCGATCGCCTCGGACGCCTCGCGGCGCACCCGCTCGATCGCCTCCGCCAGCGCCTTGCCGCCGCCGTCCACTTCGAACAGTCCGGACAGGACGGTGCAGGCGAAGCCGGGCAGGTCGCCGTCGTCGTTGATGTGGATGAGCTTGGCCAGCTCGTCGTTGTCGATAACCGGGTACGGCAGCTGGATGTGCCGGCACGACGCCGGGCCCGGGTCGAGCAGGTTGCGCTCGGGACCCATGATCCGGCTCATCGAGGTGACCAGCTCCTCGCGGATCGCGTCCAGCGGCGGGTTGGTCACCTGGGCGAAGCCCTGTTTGAAGTAGTCGTAGAGCTGCCGGGAACGCTTCGACAGCACGGCGGGCGGGGTGTCGGTGCCCATCGAGCCCAGCGGCTCGGCGCCCTTCTCGGCCATCGGCGCGAGCAGGATCTTCAGCTCCTCCTCGGTGTAGCCGAACGCGAGCTGACGGCGCAGCACCGAGTCGTGGCTCTGCGTGACGTGGTCGCGGTCCTGCAGGTCGGCCAGCTGCAGCAGGCCGGCGTGCAGCCACTCCTCGTACGGGTGCTGCTTCGCCAGCTCCGACTTGACCTCGTCGTCGGCGACGATGCGGCCGGCCTCGGTGTCCACCAGGAACATGCGGCCCGGCTTGAGGCGCCCCTTGGCGACCACCTGGTCCGGCGGCACGTCCAGGACGCCGGCCTCGCTGGCCAGCACGACGCGGTCGTCGGCCGTGCGCCACCAGCGGCACGGGCGCAGGCCGTTGCGGTCGAGCACCGCGCCGACGAGCGTGCCGTCGGTGAACGTGACGCACGCGGGGCCGTCCCACGGCTCCATCAGGCTGGCGTGGAACTGGTAGAACGCGCGGCGCTGCGGGTCCATGGTGGCGTGGTTCTCCCACGCCTCCGGGATCATCATCAGCACGGCGTGCGGCAGGCTGCGGCCGCCCAGGTGCAGCAGTTCGAGCACCTCGTCGAAGGACGCCGAGTCGGACGCCTCCGGCGAGCAGATCGGGTACAGCCGGGTCAGGTCGCCCGGGATCAGGCCCGATTCGAGCAGCGCCTCGCGGGCCCGCATGCGGTTGCGGTTGCCGCGGATCGTGTTGATCTCACCGTTGTGCGCGACGAACCGGAACGGGTGCGCCAGCGGCCACGACGGGAACGTGTTGGTGGAGAACCGGCTGTGCACCAGTGCGATCGCGCTGGTGAGCCGCCGGTCGCGCAGGTCGCCGAAGAACGCGGGGAGCTGCTCGGGCGTGAGCATTCCCTTGTAGACCAAGGTGCGCGAGGACAGCGACGGGAAGTACGTGCCGCACTCGGCCACGACGCTTTCGTTCTCGACCCGCTTGCGCAGGCAGAAGGTGAGCCGGTCCAGGGCGAGACCGGACGGCCGCACGCCGTCGGCGTCCGGCCTGCCCGCCACGAACAGCATGGCGAAGTGCGGCATCACCGAACGCGCGGTGGGGCCGATGTCCGCCCCGTCGGCGTCGACCGGGACCTCGCGCCAGCCCAGGACCTCGAGGCTTTCCTCGTCGGCGAGGCGCTCGATCAGCGCCACGGCCTTGCCGCGCGCCTCCTCCTCGGCCGGCAGGAACGCGATGCCCGCCGCGTAGCGGTGGTGGCCCTGCGCGTCGGGTTCGGGCAGCTCGAAGCCGGCTTCCTCGCGGAGCAGCTGGTCGGGCAGCTGCACGAGGATCCCGGCGCCGTCGCCGGAAGTCGGTTCGGCGCCCGCGGCGCCCCGGTGGTCCAGGTTGATCAGCGCCGTCAGCCCGTCCGTGACGATGGCGTGCGTGCGCCGGCCCTGAATGTCGGCCACCATCGCCACACCGCAGGAATCCTGCTCCGTGGCAGGGTCGTACAGGCCCTGCTTGCCCGGGTTGGCGGAGAAGATCATGCGGGGACCTCCTTCGTCGTCTCAATGCTCAGTTCGGAAAGTTCCCCCGGTACTGCTGCAGGGACGACGATGGCCCTTGGATTAGCGCGACCTTAACACCCAGGAAACATGACGGCACCCTCTCGGAGTGTGGATTTTCTCATCCGATCGGTAACGATCTGGCTGCGAGGAACGACGTCGTTCTTGATGGGCTGCTTCGGTTCTGCTTACCGAGCATACGCGTCGCGCGATCCCATCAATATTACGCGAGGATCCCGCCCGGCGGCCAGATTCGCCGGTGGTAGCGTTCCTCACGCTGGTCAGCGGCTTGCCGACCAGTGACGCGGCGGCCGCGAAACCGGTGGGAACCCGGTGCTGTGCCGCAACTGTGATGACTCGGGTGCGCTCCGTGCACACCCGGGTCGAGCCAGGTCGCCTGCCGCCGCGCCGACGCCTTTCGCCTCCGGCTCAGGGGTGCGGCGTCCGTTACGCCTGGGTGCGGGACGGGGCCCCATGACGCCGGCCGGAAACCGAGGTCTTCCCGTGTTCCGTCGTATCGCACCGTTGTTCGCCGTTCTACTCGTACTCGCCGGGTGCGCCACCCGGCCGTCCGAGGATTCCACCGCCCCACCCGAAAGCGACGGCGTCTTCCCGGTCACGGTCGCCGCGCCCGGCGCACCCGCGGTGACCCTCGACCGGCAGCCGCAGCGGATCGTGTCGTTGTCGCCGTCGGCCACCGAGACGTTGTTCGCGCTCGGCGCGGGACCGCAGGTGGTCGCGGTCGACTCGGCGTCGAACTTCCCGGAGCAGGCGCCGCGGACCCAGTTGTCCGGCCTGAGCCCGGATCCGGAGACGATCGCCGCCTACCGGCCCGACCTCGTCGTGGTCTACGCCGACACCACCGGCCTCGCCGACGCGCTGGCCAAGACCGGCACCAAGACCCTCGTGATGCCCGACGCGAAGACGCTCGACGACGCCTACGCGCAGTTCGAGGTGCTGGGCAAGGCGACCGGGCACCAGGCCGAGGGCGAGAGCCTGGCCCGGCAGACCCGCGACGAGATCGACAAGATCGTCGCGGACACGCCGAAGCGGTCGCTGACCTACTACTGGGAGCTGGACCAGACGTTCTACAGCGTGACCGCGGCAACCTTCGCCGGGCAGGTGCTCACCCGGTTCGGCCTCACCAACATCGCCGACGGCACCGATCCGTCCGCCTCCGGCGGCTACCCGCAGCTGTCGGCCGAACGCATCCTGCAGTCGAACCCGGACCTGATCTTCCTCGCGGACAGCAAGTGCTGCGGGCAGAACGCCCAGACCGTCGCAGCCCGGCCGGGCTGGAACACGTTGACCGCCGTGCAACGCGGACAGGTGATCGCGCTCGACGACGACATCGCCTCGCGGTGGAGCCCGCGGATCGTCGAGCTCGTCCGCACGGTCGCCGACGCGATCGCCAGGACCGGTGCCTGACACCCGGACCCGGCTGCGGGCCCCGGTCCTGGTCGCCGGGCTCGTGGTGCTCGTGGCCGTCCTGCTGTTCGCCGCGCTCGTCGGCGCCAGCGACCTCGGCTGGCAGCGGGTGCTCGCCGAGATCTGGGCGCAGCTCACCGGCGGGCAGTCGCCGCTGTCCGCGCGGGAGGCCGCGATCGTGTGGCAGCTGCGCGTCCCGCGGGTCCTGCTGGCGGGAATCGTGGGCGCGGCGCTCGCGGTGTCCGGGGCGACGTTCCAGGGCGTGTTCCGCAACCCGCTCGCCGACCCGTACCTGCTCGGCGCGGCGGCCGGGGCGGGCATGGCGGCCACGCTCGTCGTCGTGTTCGCCCCGGCGGTCAGCGGCTGGGTCGTCGGGCCGCTGCCGCTGGCCGCGTTCGCCGGCGCGCTCGGCGGGGTCGGGCTGAGCTGGCTGGTGGGCCGCTCGGCCGGCGGCAGCACGAGCACGCTGCTGCTGGCCGGGGTCGCGGTGGCGTCGTTCCTCACCGCGATCCAGACGTTCGCGCAGCAGCTGAACACGGAGACGATCCGGCAGGTCTACACGTGGATGCTGGGCGGGCTGAACGTGAGCGGGTGGCGGGAGGTCCTGATCGCGGTGCCGTACGTGGCGGTCGCCGCGGTCGTGCTGTGCCTGTCGGCGCGGCTGCTCGACGTGCTCGCGCTCGGCGACGCGGAGGCGGCGTCGCTGGGGCTGCGCCCCGGCCGGATCCGGCTGGTGGTGCTGGCGGCGGCGTCGCTGGCCACCGCGGCGGCGGTGTCGGTGAGCGGGCTGATCGGGTTCGTCGGGATCGTGGTGCCGCACGTGGTGCGGATGCTCGCCGGGGCCAGCTACCGGGTGGTGATCCCGCTGTCGCTGGTCGGCGGCGCGGCGTTCCTGGTGCTGGCCGACCAGCTGGCGCGCACGGTCATGCCGGGCGAGCTGCCGCTGGGCGTGGTCACCGCGTTCACCGGGGCGCCGTTCTTCGCCTGGATCCTGCGCTCGTCGCGGAGGAGGTTCTCGTGACCGCGTTGTCGTTGCGCTCGGTGCGGGCCGGCTACGGCGATTGCCCGGTGGTGCACGGGGTGTCCGTCGAGGTGCCGCCCGGCGGGTGGCTGGCGATCGTGGGCCCGAACGGCGCCGGGAAGTCCACTTTGCTCAAAACGGTGGCGGGACTCCTGCCGCCGCAAGGGGAAGTGCTCATCGGCGGCCGCTCCGGGTTGCCACGCAAGGAACTCGCGCGCGTCGTCGGCTACGCGCCCCAGGACCCGGCGGTGCCCGCGGGCCTGACGGTGACCGACTACGTGCTGCTCGGCCGCACACCGCACCTGGGCCTGCTGGCACGGGAAAGCCGCGCGGATCTGTCCATTGTGGAGCACGTGCTGGCCCGGCTGGATCTTGGTGAGCTGGCGGGCAGGCGGATGGACATGCTGTCCGGCGGCGAACGCCAGCGGGCGGTCCTGGCGCGGGTGCTGGCGCAGCGGGCGAGCCTGCTGCTGCTCGACGAGCCGACCACCGGCCTGGACATCGGGCACGCGCAGGCGCTGCTGGAGCTGATCGACCGGCTTCGGCACGAGGACGGCATCACCGTGGTGTCGACGCTGCACGACCTGACGTTCGCCGCGCAGTACGCCGACCAGCTCCTGTTGCTCGACGGCGGCCGGGCGGTCGCGGCCGGGCCGCCAGCGGAGGTGCTCACCGCGAAGGCACTGGCACGGCACTACGGCGCGGCGGCGGAGGTCCGCGTCGGCGATCATGGTGAACTGGCCGTACTACCGATCCGCCCGGGCCGGCCCTGACCCCGACCAATACGGCGACCACTCCTCCTGCTCGACGGCCGAGCGGTCACCGCCGGGCCGCCTGCCGAGGTCCTCACCATGGAAGCGCTCGCACGTCACTACGGCGCGGCCGCGGAGATCCGGGCCGGCGATCGTGGTGAGCTGGAGATCGACTCGGCGATCGACGCGTTCGTGGACGCGCTGCGCACGGACTGCACGCGGGAGTTCGGCCCCTGGATCCACCGGTTCTTCCACCCCGGACAGAACTAGAACCTGTTACAGTCGGGTGCATGATCCTCGAGCGTTTCCGCGTGACCGGCAGGGTCGCCGTGGTCACCGGCGCCGCCCGCGGCATCGGCGCGTGAGCCGCCGTCGCGCTGGCCGAAGCCGGTGCGGACGTGGTGATCTCCTCCCGCACGAAGACCGATCTGGAGGCCGTCGCCGCGCGCGTGGCCGACGCCGGGCAGCGCGCGCACGTCGTGCCTGCCGACCTCAGCGATCCCGCCGCGGCCGCCGCACTGGCGCAGGCCGCGGTCGGCGAGTTCGGCCGCGTGGACATCGTGGTCAACAACGTCGGCGGCACCTATCCCCGCCCGCTGCTGGAGACCACGCCCGAGTTCCTCGAAGAGGCGTTCCGCTTCAACGTCTCGACGGCGCACGCGCTCACCACCGCGGCGGTTCCGTTGATGACCGACGGCGGCGCGGTCGTCAACATCTCGTCCAACATGGGCCGCGTCGCCGGGCGCGGGTTCGCCGCCTACGGCACCGTGAAGGCCGCGCTCGCCCACTACACGCGCCTGGCCGCCTACGACCTCGCGCCGCGCATCCGGGTCAACGCGATCGCCGTCGGGTCGGTGGCGACCTCGGCGCTCGAAGTGGTGGCGAACACGTCGTGGCCGCCATCGTCTACCTGGCCTCCCCCGCCGGCTCCTTCGTCACGGGGAAGGTGCTGGAAGTGGACGGTGGGTTGCAGGCGCCCAACCTCGAACTCGGATTGCCGGACCTGTGACGCACCAGGTGGTGCAGTGGAGCACCGGCAATGTGGGGCGGCACGCGATCGCGGGCATCGACGCGCATCCGGAGCTGGAACTGGTCGGTGTCTGGGTGTCGCACCCGGACAAGGCCGGCCACGACGCCGGTGAGCTGGCCGGCCTGGGCCGGTCGCTGGGCGTCGAGGCGACCACCGACGCCGACGCGCTGCTGGCGCTGGAGCCGGACTACGTGGTCTACACGGCGATGGCGGACGACCGGTCGATGGAGGCGCTGGCCGACCTGCAGCGGATCCTGCGGGCCGGGGTGAACGTGGTGTCGAGCAGCCCGGTGTTCCTGCAGTTCCCGGACGGCGTGGTGCCCGAGGAGGTGTCCGGCCCGGTGCGCGCGGCCGCGACGGAAGGCGGCGCGTCGCTGTGGGTGAACGGCGTCGACCCGGGGTTCGCCAACGACTGGCTGCCGCTGGTGCTGACCGGCGTGTGCGAGCGGATCGACGAGGTGCGCTGCTTCGAGATCTTGGACTACTCGACCTACGACAACCGCAAGGTCGTCTTCGACATCATGTGCTTCGGCGGCTCGCTCGGGGAGACTCCCATGCTGCTGCAGCCCGGCGTGCTGTCGCTGGCGTGGGGCAGCGTGGTGCGTCAGCTGGCGGCCGGGCTGGGCGTGGAGCTGGACGCGGTCGAGGAGAGCTCCGAGCGGCTGCCGGCACCGTCGGCGTTCGACATCTCGTGCGGCACGATCGCCGAGGGCACCGCGGCCGCGCCGCGGTTCGAGGTGCGCGGCATGCGCGGCGGACGGCCGGTGTGCGTGCTGGAGCACGTGACGCGGCTGCGGCCGGACTTGGGGCCGGACTGGCCGCAGCCGTCGGGGCAGGGCTGCTACCGGGTGCAAGTGACCGGCGAGCCGAACTACATGCTGGACCTGCGGCTGGTCGGCACGGAGGGCGACCACAACACGGCGGGCCTGAAGGCGACCGCGATGCGCCTGGTGAACGCGATCCCCGCGGTGGTCGCGGCGCCACCGGGGCTGCTGACGGCGCTGGACCTGCCGCTGGTGACGGGGCGCGGCCTGGTCAGTTGGACCAGTGCGTCAGGCCGATGTAGAGGACCACGCCCGCCACGACGAGGGCCGCGAAACCGAGCGCGCCGCCGAGGAGCAGGCCGCTGCCCAGGGAACGCCACGGCGGCCGCGCGAGCCGGCACAGGGACCCGCCGATGATCGCGCCGAACGTGACCCCGATGAACGCGTAAGCGTATTCGCCGGCGTGCCAGCCGCGACGAGATCCCCGGCCAGGGCGGCCACGACGGCGATCAGCAATCCGGTCGCGAGCGCGAACCCTGAGGCCGCACCCGGCCGCCGGTCCTCGGTCGTGATCGCCAGTCTGCCGCGCCCGGCCGGCGGCGCGCGTGAGTAGAACTACTCGCGTTCCGGGGCGACTTTCTCGGTGTCGTCGTCCTTGCTGCGCAACGTTTCCGGTGCCTCGCGCGGCCCTCGCCGCCTGGCGAGGACGAAGTAGACCATCGCGCCCGCGAAGACGAGGATCGACGTCCACGTGTTGACCCGCAGGCCGACGATGTGCGTGGCGTCGTCGGTGCGCATCAGCTCGATCCAGAACCGGCCCAGCGTGTACCCGGCGACGTACAGGGCGAACGCGCGGCCGTGGCCGAGGCGCATCTTCCGGTCGGCGTAGACGACCAGCGCCGCGATGAGCAGGTTCCAGATCAGCTCGTACAGGAACGTCGGGTGCACCGGGCTGTCCGCGAGCGGGATGTGCCCGAACGCGATGCCGTTGGGCCCCTGGTCCGGGATCGTCGGGTTGTTCGGGTCGAAGCGCTGGTAGATCTCCAGGCCCCAGGGCAGCGTGGTGTGCGCGCCGTAGAGCTCCTGGTTGAAGTAGTTGCCGAGGCGGCCGATGGCCTGCGCGACGACGATGCCGGGGGCGATCGCGTCGGCCATCGCGGGCAGCGGCACACCCTTGCGGCGGCAGCCGATCCACGCGCCGACCGCGCCGAGGGCGATCGCGCCCCAGATGCCGAGGCCGCCGTCCCAGATGTAGAGCGCCTTGACCGGGTCCTTGCCCTCGCCGAAGTAGCGCCACCAGTCGGTGATGACGTGGTAGAGGCGGCCGCCGACGAGACCGAACGGCACGGCCCACACGGCGATGTCGACGACCGTGCCCTTGGTGCCGCCGCGCTGCACCCAGCGGCGGTCGCCCCACCAGATGGCGAGGATGATGCCGGCGATGATGCACAGCGCGTAGGCGCGGATCGGGATCGGTCCCAGGTGCCAGACGCCGCGGTCCGGGCTCGGGATCGTCGCGAGGAACACAGCCGAGGCGGAATTCACGCGCTCACCGTAACGTGCGCGGTGTGAAGTGCGTGGGTCAGCCCGCGCGGTTGAGGACGGCCGACCCGATCGCGAGCACACACCCGACGCCGAAGATCGCCGTGAGATACCACGGGCCACCCTGGGTGACGTTCCAGACCGCCACGAGAGCCGCCACCACGGCGATCACGAGACTGCGCACCTGCAGAGGAGAAGGCCGGGCCATGCGGACAGCCTGCCACGCCCGGATCAGGGCGACGCGCCCTCCCCCACCGAGTACGCGGGACTCGCCCACGGAAACGCAGAACTCGCCGACGGGAACGTGGGACTCGCGGCCACGGATGCAGAACTCGCGTTTCGCGCGAGTCCCACGCTCGCGCGTGCGAGTTCCACGCTCAGGTGCGCGAGTCCCACGTTCGGGCGCGCGAGTTCTCCAGTCGGGTGTGCGAGTGCCAGGGTGGGATCACTCCGCGGCGGTGGCGCGTCGCTCAAGGGCGCGGCGTATCTTGCGCTTGTCGTACTCCGGCAGGGCCTCCACGGTGGCCAGGTCGGGTAGCAGCGCGGGCTCCGTGGTGAACGCCCGGAACGCCGTCCCGATCGTCACGCCGTGGCCGGGCCGTGACAGCACCGTCACCGCGTCGCCGGCCTCCACCGGCCCCGGCTCCAGCACCCGGAAGTACGCGCCGGGCAGCGCGCGCTGCGTGAACGTCTTCACCCAGCCGCGTTCGCCGAGCCAGCCGGCGAACGTGCGGCACGGGATGCGCGGCGAGGTCACCTCCAGCACCAGCGACGAGCCGACCCGCCACCGCTCCCCGATCAGCGCCCCGGTCACGTCGACGCCCGTCGTGGTCAGGTTTTCGCCGAACACGCCGGGTGGCAGCTCGCGGCCCAGTAGTTCCACCGCCCAGACGTCCAGGTCCTCCCGCGCGTACGCGTACACCGCCTGGTCGTCGCCGCCGTGGTGGCGCAGGTCGCAGATCACGTCACCGGCCACACCGCTCGCGCCGACGCCGCGCGGGCCGGGCGCGGCCACCGCCACCGGCCCGTCGACGGGGCGCTTGTCGATCCCGGTGATCCCGAGATCGGCCTCCCGCAGCTCGCGCTTCGTCCCGATGTTGACCGACAGCACCTTCGCCATGCTCATGCCTTGCAGAACCAGTCGGCCTGCCCGGGCTCGGGCACGGCGCCGCCGGGCGGGAACGTCTCGCGGAAGGTGAACGCGTACGGCGTCGGCCCGTGCGCACGCAGGTGCCGGATCCGGTCCTCGGCCTCGTCGGTACCCGGCCGGTGCCCCTCGGGCACCCACCACAGCGCGGTGAACGCCTCGGGCATCCGCTCGAACCACTCGCGGCGGCGCTTGAGCACCGCCCGGTGCTCCCCCGAGTACACGTACGCGGCCAGGTCCTCGACCGAACGCCACGTCGACATGTTGACGATGACCCCCGCGCTGGTGCCCGCGTCCCACTCGAAGGCGCGGATCGCGGTCGCGTTGCCGTCCTCGGTCTGCATGCGCCACACGAGACCGGGCGCGGCGTCGGCGAGCGCGTTGACCGGGTCGAGCGCGTCCACGAAGTCCTTGAGCTGGGGCGACGTCAGCGGAGCGACCAGGCGGCCGACGTTCACCTGCGCGAGTTCATAGGCCATGCCGCCGGTCTGCCGATCGATCGGCGCGGAAGCCACGTGTTTTGCCGTGGAATCCTCAGGCAGTGGCGACGGCCTGACGCACACCCTCGGCGAGCTCACCGGCCAGCGCGTGCACCGGTTCGGTGCCGCCCGCGGCGGCCGACACCAGCGCCGACCCCACGATCACGGCGTCGGCGAACCCGGCGATCTCGGCCGCCTGCTCACGCGACCGGACACCCAGCCCGACGCCGATCGGCAGGTCCGTGTGCGCCCTGGTGCGCGACACCAGCTCGGCCGCGCCGCTGCTGACCTGGTCCCGCGCGCCGGTGACGCCCATGACCGCGGCCGCGTACACGAACCCGGAGGACGCCTTGACGGTCAGGTCGATCCGCTCCTCCGACGAGGACGGCGCGACCAGGAAGATGCGGTCCAGGCCGTGCTGCTCGGACGCGGCCATCCACTCGCCTGCCTCGTCCGGGATCAGGTCCGGCGTGATGAGGCCGAGGCCACCGGCGGCGGCGAGGTCGCGCGCGAACTTCGCCACCCCGTACTGGCGCACCGGGTTCCAGTAGGTCATCACGACCGCCCGGCCACCGCGGGCCGACACCGACTCGACGACCTCGAACAGGTTCCGCAGCCGGAAGCCGTTCTTCAGGGCGGCGTCCGCGGCGAGCTGGATCGTCGGACCGTCCATCACCGGGTCGGAGTAAGGCACGCCGACCTCGACGAGGTCCGCGCCCCCGTCGATCAGCGCCGCCAGCAGGTCCTTCGAGCCCGGCACCGTCGGGTACCCGGCGGGCAGGTAGCCGACCAGCGCGGCGCGGCCCTCGCTCTTCGTCTGAGCGAACAGATCCTGCAGCCCGGTCACTTCTCCACCAATCCGAAGTACTTCGCGGCGGTGTCCATGTCCTTGTCGCCGCGGCCCGACAGGTTCACCACGATGAGCCCGTCCCGGCCCAGCTCCTTGCCGAGCTGGATGGCTCCGGCCAGCGCGTGGGCCGACTCGATCGCCGGGATGATGCCCTCGGTGCGGGACAGCAGCGCGAACGCGTCCATCGCCTCGGCGTCGGTGACCGGCCGGTACTCGGCGCGGCCGCTGTCCTTGAGCCAGGCGTGCTCGGGGCCGACGCCCGGGTAGTCCAGGCCGGCCGAGATCGAGTGCGACTCGACCGTCTGGCCGTCCTCGTCCTGCAGCAGGTACGACATCGCGCCGTGCAGGTTGCCCGGCGTGCCCTTGGTCAGGGTGGCGCCGTGGCGGTTGCCGTCGATGCCCTCGCCGCCCGGCTCCAGGCCGACGAGCCGCACGTCCGGGTCGTCGATGAAGCCGTGGAAGATGCCGATCGCGTTGGACCCGCCGCCGACGCAGGCCGCGACCGCGTCCGGCAGCCGCCCGGTCTGCTCGAGGATCTGCGCGCGGGCCTCCTCGCCGATGACCTTGTGGAAGTTGCGCACCATCATCGGGAACGGGTACGGCCCGGCGGCGGTGCCGAACAGGTAGTGGGTGGTGTCGGCGTTGGCGACCCAGTCGCGCAGCGCCTCGTTGATCGCGTCCTTGAGGGTGCGCGAACCGGTCTTGACCGGGATCACCTCGGCGCCGAGCAGCCGCATCCGCGCCACGTTCAGCGCCTGCCGCTCGGTGTCGACCTCGCCCATGTAGACCACGCACTCGAGGCCCATCAGGGCGCACGCGGTGGCGGTGGCGACGCCGTGCTGGCCCGCGCCGGTCTCGGCGATGACCCGCTTCTTGCCCATCCGCTTGGTGAGCAGCGCCTGGCCCAGCACGTTGTTGATCTTGTGGGAGCCGGTGTGGTTGAGGTCCTCGCGCTTGAGGAAGATCCGCGCGCCTCCCGCGTGCTCGGCGAACCGCTCGGCCTCGGTGAGCAGCGACGGCCGTCCGGCATAGTCGCGCAGGAGGCGCTTGAACTGGGCCTGGAACTCCGGGTCAAGCCGGGCCTTGTCGTACTCGGCGGACACCTCGTCGACGACGCCGATCAGCGCCTCCGGCATGAACCGGCCGCCGTAGGGGCCCCAGTAGCCGCGTTCGTCGGGGTCGTGCGCGTCGTGCCGCTCGTGCTCGCTCATCGGCTCGGCCTCGGGCATGCGGGGTGCGATCCGGCGGTGACCAGCTTCATGAGGGCGCCCTTCGGGTCGCCCGAGGCCACCAGGCCCTCGCCGACCAACACCGCGTCGGCACCGTGCCCGGCGTAGGCCATCAGGTCGCCGGGGCCGCGGACGCCGGACTCGGCGACCTTCACCGTGTCGAACGGCAGGCCCGGCGCGAGACGGCCGAAGACGTCCCGGTCGACCTCGAGGGTGTGCAGGTTGCGGGCGTTGATGCCGATGACCTTGGCGCCGGCCTCCAGCGCGCGGTCGGCCTCCTCGGCGTTGTGCACCTCGACCAGCGCCGTCATGCCCAGCGACTCGACCCGGTCGAGCAGCGCCATGAGGGCGTTCTGCTCCAGCGCCGCGACGATCAGCAGGACCAGGTCGGCGCCGTGCGCGCGGGCCTCGTGGACCTGGTAGGGGGTGACGATGAAGTCCTTGCGGAGGATCGGGATGTCGACCGCGGCGCGGACGGCGTCCAGGTCGGCCAGCGAGCCGCCGAACCGGCGCTCCTCGGTGAGGACGCTGATGACCCGCGCGCCTGCCGCCTCGTAGTCCTTGGCCAGCGCGGCGGGGTCGGAGATGTCGGCCAGCGCGCCCTTGGACGGACTCCGGCGCTTGACCTCGGCGATGACGCCGATCGACGAGTCACGCAGCGCGGACATGGCGTCCCGCGGCGGCGGCGCCTGCGCGGCGAGCCGCTTCAGCTCGTCGAACGGGAGCGCCTTCTCCCGTTCGGCGAGATCTTCCCGGACGCCGGCGACGATGTCTTCGAGAACGGTCACGGCGCAACCTCACCGGTTGTCGCACATTCACTCGAAAGCTGGCTCACAAACACCTTCCCCTTCCCGCAGAAAAGATGCTAACCCGCCCACCTGTGCGGACCGGTTCCGGGTCGGACTTGCCTTGTCCGGCAGCGGAAATCGCCGCCTACCGATCAGTAGTCGGGTCCTCGCCCTCCGACAGCGCCTCCCACAACTCCGCGTCCGGATCCTTCGCGGCCTTCTTCCGGCCGGCCGGGGCCTCGTAGCGCGCGCCCAGCTTCGCCATGCGACCGGCGCCCTTGATGGCGAACAACCCCGCGGCGAGCATCAGAATTCCCGCCAGCAGGGCCAGTCCGCGCCCGGCGAAGATCTGCGCGGTGGGCGCACCCTCCGGGAAGCCGCCGAAGCGCCAGCCGTCGATCGCGATCCAGCCCGCGGCGATGCCGGCCAGCGCGACCAGCACGCCCAGCACGCGCCGCAGCCAGCCGCCCGCGGCGATCAGCCCGGCGACCCCGGCCAGCGCGAGCACGGCCAGCGGCACCAGCGCGTCGGACTCCTGCTCGCCGGTGTGCTTGTCCAGCACCATCCCGCGCACGCCCGCGTCGCGCAGCTCGGCGGCCCAGACCAGCCGCGAGGAACCCCACAGCGCGGCCGCGGCCAGCAGGAGCGCGGCCGCGACGATCCACAGTGGACGCTTACTGGACGCGGGCGACGTCATCGGCCGGGTCCAGCTTCCGCGGCGGCGCCATGGTCTGCGCGGCGGCGACCGCGGAGAGCACCGTGCGGGCCTTGTTCAGGCATTCGTTGTCCTCGTACTCGGGCACCGAGTCGGCCACCACGCCGCCGCCCGCCTGCACGTACGCGATCCCGTCCCGGATCAGGGCGGTGCGGATCGCGATGGCCGTGTCGGCGTCGCCCGCGAAGTCGAGGTAGCCGACTACGCCGCCGTAGAGACCGCGGCGGGTCGGCTCCAGCTCTTCGATCAGCTCCATCGCGCGCACCTTCGGGGCGCCGGACAGCGTGCCGGCCGGGAAGCACGCTGCCACCGCGTCGAACGCGGTCTTGTCCTCGGCCAGCTCCCCGGTGACGGTGGACACGATGTGCATGACGTGGCTGTAGCGCTCGATCGCGAAGAAGTCGACCACCCGGACGGTACCGGGCTTGCAGACCTTTCCCAGGTCGTTGCGGCCGAGGTCGACCAGCATCAGGTGCTCGGCGCGCTCCTTCTCGTCGGCCAGGAGGTCCTTGGCCAGCTGCGCGTCCTCCTCCGGATCCGCGCCGCGCCAGCGGGTGCCCGCGATCGGGTGCGTGGTGGCGCGACCGTCCCGCACGGTGACCAGCGACTCGGGGCTCGAGCCGACGATGTCGAACCCGTCCAGCCGCAGCAGGTACATGTATGGGCTCGGGTTGGAGGTGCGGAGCACGCGGTAGATGTCGAGCGCGTCGGCCTGAGTGGGGATCTCGAACCGTTGCGAGGGCACGACCTGGAACGCTTCGCCGGCCTTGATCGCCTCGACGGCCTTTTCCACCGCGGCGAAGTAGTCGGCCTGCGTGCGCCTGCGCTCGAACTGCGGCGCGGGGCGGTCGAAGACGGCGGCGGTCGCGGGGGCCGCCGCACCGAGCCGCTCGGTCATCTCCTCGAGGCGGCGGACGGCGTCGTCGTAGGCCGCGTCGACCCGCTCCGGGCTGTCGTCCCAGTTGACGGCGTTCGCGATGAGCGTGACCGTGCCCTCGTGGTGGTCCACGGCGGCCAGGTCGGTCGCCAGCAGCATGGTCAGCTCGGGGATGTCGAGGTCCTTCTCCGCCAGCTCCGGCAGCTTCTCCAGCCAGCGCACCGCGTCGTACCCGAGGTAGCCGACCATCCCGCCGGTCAGCGGCGGCATGCCGGGCAGCGGCTCGGTGTGCAGCGCGGCGACCGTCTCCCGCAGCACGGTCAGCGGGTCGCCCTCGGTCGGCAGGCCCACCGGCGGAGTGCCCTCCCACACGGCCTCGCCGTCCCGCACGGTCAGCGCGGCGGGGCTGCGGACCCCGATGAAGGACCAGCGGGACCACGACTGCCCGTTCTCGGCCGACTCGAACAGGAACGTGCCCGGGCGGTCGGCCGCGAGCTTGCGGTAGACCCCGACGGGCGTTTCGCCGTCGGCGAGCAACCGCCGGACCACCGGGATCACGCGACGGCCCTCGGCGAGGGCACGGAACTCGTCGCGCGCGGGGCTCACCGAACCGAGGCCGCCGTCGGTGGGATTCGCACTGACCATGGAGCCATTGTGCCGCCCGGGTCCGACACTCTTCGCACCGGGCGTTAATTCAGGCTCTGTTGAATTCTGGTTCCGCCCGAGTCATGATGGAGGGGTGAGCACCGCGGAACAGCCTACGCCCGGCAAGCGGCGCGGCCGCCGCCCCGGCGGCCAGGACACCCGGGCCGCGCTCGTGACCGCCGCGCGCGAGGTCTTCAGCGAAAGCGGCTACGAGGGCGCGACCGTGCGCGCGATCGCCGCCCGCGCCGGTGTCGACGCGGCCATGGTGAACCACTGGTTCGGCGGCAAGGAGGGCCTGTTCGCGCAGGCCGTGCTGCAGCTGCCGTTCGACCCGGTCGAGCTGCTCTCGCAGCTCCTGGACGGACCGGTGGACGAGCTCGGGAAGCGGATCGTGCGGCGGTTCCTGACGGTGTGGGACGCGACCGAGGGCGGCGCGTTCCCGGCGCTGGTGCGCAGCATCGCCAGCCACGACCAGGCCGCGTTGAGCCTCAAGGACTTCCTGATCCGGCACGTGCTGGAGAACGTGGTCAGCCGGGTGTCACCGGACCGGCCGGAACTCCGCGCGACGCTGTGCGCGTCGCAGATGGTCGGCATGGGGATGGCCCGGTACGTGGCGAAGTTCGAGCCGTTCTCGACCACGGACATCGAAACCCTGGCGGCGGCCGTGGGCCCGACGTTGCAGCGCTACTTGACCGGCGACATCGACTAGGCGTCGTCGGCCAGCAGCAGGCGGTCCGCACCGTCGAAGCACGTGCGGGTGCCGGTGTGGCAGGCGGGGCCGGTCTGGTCGACCCGCACCAGCAGCGTGTCCGCGTCGCAGTCGAGGCGGACCTCGCGCACGTGCTGCACGTGCCCGGACGTCTCGCCCTTGACCCACAGCTCCTGGCGGCTGCGCGAAAAGTACGTGCCGCGGCGCGTGGTCAGCGTGCGCTCCAGCGCCTCGTCGTTCATCCAGGCCACCATCAGCACGTCGGAGGTCGCGTGGTCGACCACGACGGCGCACACCAGGCCGTCGGCGGTGCGCTTGAGCCGCTGGGCCAGCTCGGGTGCCAGGCTCACCGGACCTCGACCCCGCCCTCGCGCAGGGCGTCCTTGACCGCGCCGATCTTCAACTGTCCGAAGTGGAACACGCTGGCGGCGAGCACGGCGTCCGCCCCGGCCCGTACCGCGGGCAGGAAGTGCTCGACCGCGCCCGCTCCCCCGCTGGCGATCACCGGCACGGTGACGACCTTGCGGGTCTTCTCGATCAGTTCCAGGTCGAAACCGGCCTTCGTGCCGTCGGCGTCCATCGAGTTGAGCAGGATCTCGCCGACGCCCAGCTCCTCGCCGCGCTGGGCCCACTCGACCGCGTCGATGCCGGTGCCGCGACGGCCGCCGTGGGTGGTCACCTCGAACCCGGACGACGTCGGCTCCGACCCCTCCGGCACGCGCCGCGCGTCGACCGACAGCACGATGCACTGGGCGCCGAAGCGGCGGGAGGCCTCGCGCAGCAGCTCGGGGCGGGCGATCGCCGCCGTGTTGATGCTCACCTTGTCCGCGCCAGCGCGCAGCAGGCGGTCGACGTCGTCGCAGGCGCGCACGCCGCCGCCGACGGTCAGCGGTATGAACACCTGCTCGGCCGTGCGCCGGACCACATCGAAGGTGGTCTCGCGGTTGCCCGAGGATGCGGTCACGTCGAGGAAGGTCAGCTCGTCGGCGCCCTCCGCGTCGTAGGCCCGCGCCAGCTCGACCGGATCGCCGGCGTCCCTGAGGTCGGCGAAGTTGACGCCCTTCACCACCCGGCCCGCGTCGACGTCCAGACACGGGATCACCCTGACCGCTACACCCATGCCACCAGGGTAGATGTTCCCTACAGTGGCGTGGGTGTGGTGGGGGTTGCTGTGTGCGGTGGCCGCCGCGGTCGCCTACGGGGTCGCCTCCGTATTCCAGGCCGTCGCGGCCCGCGCGGTGGACGACGGCGGGTCCGGGGTGGACCCGCGGCTGCTCGTGCGCGTGCTGCGGCAGTGGCGGTACGTGCTCGGGCTCGGTCTGGACGTCGTGGGGTTCGTCGCGCAGCTGGTCGCGTTGCGGGTGCTGCCGCTGTTCGTGGTGCAGGCCGCGCTCGCGGCGAGCCTCGCCGTCACCGCCGTGGCGGCCCTCACGCTCGGCGTGCGGCTGTCCGGCCGGGAATGGGGCGCGATCGCGCTGGTGTGCGCCGGACTGGCGCTGCTCGGCGTGTCCGCGCGGAGCGAGGGTTCCGAGCCGGTGGGCACGGCGTTCCACGTCGCCCTGCTCGTGTCCGTCGCGCTGCTGGCGGTCGCGGGCTGGACCGTCGGGCGTGCTCCCGGGCACGTCCGCACGCCGGCACTTGGGCTGGTGTCCGGGTTGTGCTTCGGCGTGGTCGCGCTGGCCGGGCGGGTGCTGGACGCGACGGGCATGGCCGCGGTGCTGACCGATCCCGCCGCGTACGCCCTCGCCGCGGCCGGGGTGCTCGCGATGCTGTTCTACGCCTCGGCCCTGCAGCGCGGCAGCGTCACGACAGCCACCGCGCTGATGGTGGTCGGCGAGACCGTGGTCCCGTCGCTGATCGGCGTGGTCCTGCTGGGCGATTCGACGCGGGCCGGGTTCGCGCCGGTGGCCGTGGCCGGGTTCGTGGTCGCGGTGGCGGCGGCGCTGGCGCTGGCCCGGTTCGGCGAGGTCGACAGTCCACAGCGGACACCGGTGCGGCGCTGATCACGCTACCGTTGGGGCATGTCGGATTTCGAGCGCATCGCCGCCGAGAAGTACCTCCTGCTGACGACGTTCCGCAAGAACGGCACGCCCGTGCCGACGCCGGTGTGGGCCGCCGGCCACGACGGCGAGATCGCCGTGTGGAGCGACCGGACGGCGGGCAAGGTCAAGCGGATCCGCAACAACCCCGAGGTCACACTGCAGGGCTGCGACTTCCGCGGCCGCGAGACCCACGGGCCGGTGGTGACCGGGAAGGCCCGGCTCCTGGACGAGGCGGCGACCGAGCGGGTGCGCTCGGCGATCGCGCGCAAGTACGGGGTGGTCGGTCAGGTGACGATGTTCTTCAGCAGGCTGCGGGGCCGTCAGAAGACGATCGGCCTGGCGATCAAACTCGGGGGCTGACCGCTTCCAGGGCCTGCGGCAGCGTGAACGCGCCCGCGTAGAGGGCCTTGCCGATGATGGCGCCCTCGACGCCGTCGGCGGCGAGACCGGCCAGCGCACGCAGGTCGTCCAAACTGGACACCCCACCGGAGGCGATCACCGGCGCGTCGGTGCGAGCGGCGACCTCCGCGAGCAGGTCCAGGTTCGGGCCCTTGAGCGTGCCGTCCTTGCTGACGTCGGTGACCACG
The DNA here is from genome assembly GCF_000739085.1 of Amycolatopsis methanolica 239. Taxonomy (NCBI): domain Bacteria; kingdom Bacillati; phylum Actinomycetota; class Actinomycetes; order Pseudonocardiales; family Pseudonocardiaceae; genus Amycolatopsis; species Amycolatopsis methanolica. The sequence continues at coordinate 5,245,803 of NZ_CP009110.1, forward strand.
TAGCGCGAGGCGCCGTCCCGGTCCAGGCGCTCCAGGACCTCCCACAGGTCGCCGCCGTCGCTGGTCCAGCCGCGGCCCTTGAGCCGGTGGCCGTCCTCGGTGATGCGCACGTCGAGGCCGATCGCGACGCGGTCGCCGTAGGTGGCGACGACCTTCGCGGTCCACTCCGGATCTTCGAGCACCGCGGTGCCCAGGTTCACCCGGCGCGCCCCGGTGGCGAGCGCGGCCTCCAGCGACGCGTCGTCGCGGATGCCGCCGGACAGCTCGACCTGCACGTCCAGCTCACCGACCACGCGGGCGATCAGTTCCTTGTTGTCGCCCTTGCCGAACGCGGCGTCGAGGTCGACGAGGTGGATCCACTCCGCGCCGTCCCGCTGCCAGGCGAGCGCCGCGTCGAGCGGGCTGCCGTAGGAGGTTTCCGTGCCCGCCTCGCCCTGGACGAGACGCACGGCCTGGCCATCGGCCACATCGACGGCGGGAAGGAGGGTGAACGTCACGCGGCCACTATAAGGAGCAGGGGCGCTGAGCTGGTCAGAGGGTGCGCAGCCAGTTCTCCAGCAGGTGGGCGCCCGCGTCGCCGGACTTCTCCGGGTGGAACTGGGTCGCCCACAGCGGGCCGTTCTCCGCGGCCGCGACGAAATCCTCGCCGTGGTGCGCCCACGTCACCTTGGGCTGTTGGCCGGGCAGGCCGGAGTCGAGCTGCCAGCTGCGGGCGGCGTAGGAGTGCACGAAGTAGAACCGGGCGTCGGGGTCGAGGCCGGCGAACAGCTGCGAGTCCTCGGGCGCGCGGACGGTGTTCCAACCCATGTGGGGGACGACGTCGGCGTGCAGGCGGTCGACCGTGCCGGGCCACTCGCCGGTGCCCTCGGTCTCCAGGCCGTGCTCGACGCCCCGCTCGAACAGGATCTGCATGCCGACGCAGATGCCCAGGACGGGACGCCCGCCGGCGAGACGGCTGCCGATGATCTTCTCCCCGCCCACGGACAGCAGGCCCGCCATGCAGGCCGCGTAGGCGCCCACACCGGGGACGACGAGGCCGTCGGCTTCCAGCGCCGCATGCGGGTCGGCTGTCACCTCGACCTCGGCGCCGACGCGCCGCACGGCGCGCTCGGCGGAGCGCAGGTTCCCCGATCCGTAGTCCAGAATCACGACGCGAGCCACCTGACCAGTCTAGAGGCTTCGTGCGGGTGGTTCCGCCGGGCGGCTCGGAGGCGTTTGATGGCGGCAGGCAGGGGAAGGCTGCGGGAGGGCGCCGCGGTAGGGAGTGACGATGTCGTCGCAGAGCGAAGCCCACGGTTCCGGTGAGCGGGCCAGGGAGCTGGCCAAGACGCTGGACGAGCTGGAGAGCGGCCTGCTGGGCCCGGACGAGGTGCGCGAGCTGCTCGAAGGACTGACCACTCTCGCCACGGCGGTGACGCGCGTGCTCGACGACCTGCGGGGGTGCCGGGTGCTGCGGGAGCGGGAGCACGAACTGGGGCTGCTCGCGTTCCAGACGATCCGCAGCAAGCTGGAACAGGCCGCCGCGGCAGCCGAAGACCTGCAGGTGAGCGCCGAGGCGCTGTGCCGGCTGCTGCCGGAGCACACCTCGGGAGGCGATTGAACCGCAGGTTCTCCGGCATGTCCTCGTGGAGGCACCGCACCGGCATTCGCCACCGCCGCGCCTCCCGTGCCGGGCGAGTTCGGCACGAGAGGCCGCCGGGCTGGCGCCACGCGCTCTCGCAGAGCGGTGTTTGGTGACGCCGACCCCGTCCGGCAGCCAATGCAGGACGCGGAGGCAACTCGTGCCGCAGCCGGCCTCCGGATGCCCTGCGGTGCGGCGTGCGCGCTGCGGCGCCGGGCCGCACGTCCCAGCCCGCCCCGGGTGGGTGAAATTCCTGGGTGGTTCTCGGCCTCCACCTCGTCCGTTCAGTTCGGGCGCGGGGAGGCCTTCAGGGCGGCCGCGATGCTCGCCTCGTCGAGGGCGTGCGCCAAGTCGTGGTCGGTGACCTCGCCATACCTGCGCACCTCGGCGTCCCGGCGGGTACCGAGTGCCCGGAGACGGTGCGGGACTCCACGAGGGCCTCACTGACCTGGTGGGCCGACGTGCCTGCCAGGTACGGCTCGACCAGCACGACGTCCGCCACCCCGGTCCGGGCCACTGCCGCGCGCAAGGTCTCGGCGTCGAAGGGACGGACGGTCTTCGCGTAGAGCACCGTCACGTCCATGTCCTCGGCCGCGGCCAGCACGCGGTCCAGCATCGGGCCGACCGCCAGCACGACCCCGCGCCCGCCCTGGCGCACCACCTGCATGCCCGGCCCCGGGCGCGGGCGCGCGTTCGACTGGCCGCTCAGACGCAGGTACACCGTGCCGTCACCGGGCAGCGCCTCACGCAGCAGCGACACCGCCTCGTCCGGGTGCCCCGGCACGTGCACCGTCCAGCCCGGGATGGCGTCGATGAGCGCGACGTCCGCAGGCGACTGGTGGGTGCGGCCAGCGGTCGGGCATGTCGTACGAACCGCCCCACGAGACGAGCACCGCGCCCGCACCCTGGTGGGTCAGGTCCAGCTTGACCTGCTCGTAGGGCCGCTCCACGAGGAACGACGGGAACGTGTGCACCACGGGCCGCATCCCGGCCAGCGCCAGCCCGCCCGCGACGCCGATCAGCGCCTGCTCCCGGATGCCGACGTTGATGACCCGGTCCGGGTGCCTGCGCCGGGCGGCTTCCAGCGACGCCGCGGAGATGTCGGCCAGCACGACCGCGACCCGCGGATCCTCGTCGAGCACTTGCTCCACTGTGGACAGAAAGGCCTCCCGCATTCCGGTCACGGCTCAGCTCCCCTTCGGTTCGACGACGGCGACCACGCACAGCGGGCGGTCCGGGTGCGGCGTGGTGAACGCGGCGTACAACGCGTCGTGGTCGCGGCCGTCCACCGTGCGCGTGGCCCAGCCCTCGACGGCGAAGCGCTCCGCGATGCCACCCGGCCAGCCGTGCGTCGCCGACTGGTTGTCGACCACCACCGCGGTCAGCTGGGCCATCGACGCCCGTCCGGCGAGCGCGATCGCCTCGTGGTTGGAGCCCTCGTCGAGCTCGGCGTCCCCAGTCAGCACCACCACCTTCGGTTCCGTCAGTCCCTGCGCGCGCAGCCCGAACACCGTGCCGACGCCGATCGCGAGCCCGTGCCCCAGCGACCCGCTGGAGATCTCCACGCCGGGCACGAGCGTCCGGTCCGGGTGGTAGCCCAGCCGTGACTCGCTGCCCGCCCACCCGGCCAGCTCCGCGGGGTCGAGGAACCTCTTGGCCGCCAGAACCGCGTAGTAGGCCATCGGCCCGTGGCCCTTCGACAACAGGAACCGGTCGCGGGCCGGCTCGTCCGGCGCCTCGGGCGACACGTTCAGCACCCGGTCGTACAGCACCCACAGCACATCTACTGTGGACTCCGCCGCGCCGGAATGCTTCTCGTCGCCGCGCATGGCGTCGATCAGCGCCGGCAGGTCGGCGTAGCCCAACCCCCTGGTCGTGTTCTCCATGTATCGACCGTGCAACCTCGACTTAAGTCGAAGTCAAGGCTAGGCTGGCGTCGTGACCAAGCTTGCCGACCACCTGACCATTGGCCAGGTCGCGGAGCGCAGCGGCGTGCCGCACACGGCGTTGCGTTTCTACGAGGACCGGGGCCTGATCACCTCCGAGCGCTCGGCCGGGAACCAGCGCCGGTACCCGCGATCGGTGCTGCGCCGGATCGCGTTCATCCGGGCGGCACAGCGGGTGGGGCTCAGCCTCGAGGAAATCCACGACGCGCTGTCCACCCTGCCACGCGACCACGCGCCGACGAAGGCCGACTGGGCCCGGCTGTCCCGCGGGTGGCAGGACGAACTCGACGCCCGGATCGACGCCCTGCAGCGGCTGCGCGACCGGCTGACGGGTTGCGTCGGGTGCGGGTGCCTGTCGCTGCGCGTGTGCGGGCTCTACAACACCGACGACCGGATGGCGCAGTACGGCCCTGGCGCGCGAGGACTCAAGCCCGCCGCCGAGGGCGGCGCTTAACCGGCCACCGAGGGCGGCGCTTAGTGGCCACCGAGGGTGGAACGCAGCTGGCCAGCGAGGGTGGCGCGCAGCCGGCGCGATGGGTGCTTGGTTTCGGGAGTGCCGGGGCATCGCCTCCTTCGGTTGACCGGAATATGACGATGACGGGTGGGCGACGGTGGTCTCGGCGGCGGCCGGGCGCGCGGGAGCCAAGCCGATTCCGAGTGGTGGCGCGTTCCGCCGCGACGGGTGCTCAATCATCGGCAGGCGCCGGCTTGAGGCGGCGGCCCCGATCCGGGAGCCGGCGCTCAAGCCGGCGAGCCACGGGCGCCCCCTGGAGTATCGGGCGGCCTGCCCCACACCGAGCAGGGCCTTGTCGAGCCGCGGCGGACTCCTGCGCATGGCGGGGGCATGCCGGTCCATGCCGCGGCGCCGAGCGCGGCCGGCACGCCGCAGTCGCACTTCACGTCGCGTCTTCGGAACAACCGGTCGAGCGCCGCAACACCTGGGGCGCGCAGGGCGCGCCAGCACCGCGTCCACCGCAGCGTGCCGTCGCAGCCGAAATCGGCCAGCAAACGGCTCACGTAGCAGCCGAGGCATTCCCGTTCCTGCGGCTCGGTCCACAGGTCGAGCAGGCCGGCGTTCGTCATCGGACCCTCCTTCGGTTCGTGCTCCCTGACTACCAGCGGCCTCCGACAAAACCTTGCGCCGCCTCACCCGATCGTGCGCAACTGGAAACAACATGGACGAAAGAACGATCATCCGGGTGTCCAAATGGCTGTCCCGGCACCTCCGGCACGAGCCCGGCGAAATCGGGCTCTCCCTCGGCCCCGGCGGCTGGGTCCCGGTCACCGAACTCCTCGCCGCGCTCGCCCGCCACGGGCTTCCGCTCTCCCGCGCGCGACTCGACGAAGTCGTGGCAGGCAACGACAAACGCCGCTTCGCCTTCGACGAGACCGGGACACTCATCCGGGCCAGCCAAGGGCACAGCGTGGACGTCGACCTCGGCCTGCCGGACGCCGACCCGCCGGCCACGCTCTTCCACGGCACCGCGGAACGGTTCCTGCCCGCCATCCTCCGCGAGGGCCTGCGCCCGCGCTCCCGCCACGACGTGCACCTTTCGCGTGACACCGAGACCGCCGTCCGCGTCGGCTCGCGGCACGGCAAACCCGTCGTGCTGGCCGTCGACGCCGCCGCGATGACCCGCGACGGCCACCGTTTCCAGGTGAGCGAGAACGGCGTCCGGCTCACCCGTGTGGTGCCTTCGCAGTACCTGAGCCGTCACTGACCGATCACAATGAACGAGTGCGGATCAGGCCAGCCGATGTCACCGACGCCGTAGCCGTCTTCACCCTGCTGGACCAGTCCGCCGGCGGACAACCGCGGCGGGCGGCGTTCGACCACAACTACGAGCAGCTCATCGCGGCGATGACCTACGACGACACCGACTTCCTGGTGGCCGACCACGACGGCGACGTCGTCGGTTACGTGCTGGCCGCCCGGGTCCTGTCGCTGCACGCCGGCGGCCCGGTCAGCCACCTGCTGGAACTCGTGGTCGCGCAGGCGCACCGCGGGCAGGGGATCGGCGGGATGCTCGTCGACGCGGTCGTCCGGCGGGCGCGGCGCGCCGGGGCCGTCGAAGTGCACGTCATCGCCAGGCGCATCCCCGGCTACTTCGAGCGGCTGGGCTTCGCCGAGACCGCGACCTGCCTGACGCTGCCGCTCTCCTGAGTCAACCGCGCCGGCGGGGCCTGCCGAGCAGCTTGCGCCCCACCTCGAGCAGCGATTCGCGCAGGGTGTCGTCGTCGTAGTGCGCCAGGTCGGGCGAACCGCCGGCCAGCGCGATCCCGGCGACGGCGGCATGCGCGGCGACCACCCGCGCCGGATCGGGATCGGGCCCGGTCAGGATCGTCATCATCCCGACCATGCAGCTCTCCTTGCCGAAGAAGTGCTTCTCCAGCGCCCGGGCCACGCCGGGGTCGCTGGAGAACAACGCGACCAGCGCCCGGTGCCGCACCACGAGGTCCACGAACCCGGCCAGCATGTGGTCGATCCGCGCCCCCACCCTGCGTTCCCGCGCCGCCTCGCCGACGATCGACTCCAGCTCGCGCAGCCCGGGCTCGACCACGGCCTCGGTGATCTCGTCCTTCGTCTTGAAGTGGTAGTACACCGCGGCCTTCGTGACGCCGAGCTCGTCGGCGATCATCTGCAGCGACGTGCCCTCGACCCCGTGCGCGGTGAACAGCCGCAATGCCGTGGCGAGCAGGCGGGTACGGGTGTCTTCGTGTCCGGCCACGGCTGCCATCGACTGGTGAACCTCCTCGTCAGCAGCCGAAGAGTACGCGACGCGAAATCCTGCGGCAAACGTTTGAGGCGCTAGCCGTGCGGCTGGTCACACACTAGCCGATCGACTTGGAGCTCCACTTGCCGATCGGCTAGTTTGAGTATCACCTGATCGGATGCCACTCGACTGAATTGGAGCCGAGTACGTGGCCACCCTGCTCTACCGCCTAGCCCGGTTTTCGTTCCGCCGACGCTGGCTCGTCGCGAGCGCCTGGACGGCGGTTCTGCTCGTCCTGGGCGGCGGCGCGCTGACGCTGTCCGGCCAGATGTCGAACTCGGTGACCATCCCGGGCACCGAGGCGCAGCAGGCCATCGACCACCTCAAGGAGAAGTTCCCGCAGGCAGCGGCGGGCAACGCGACCGCGCGCGTGGCGATCGAGGCGCCGGACGGACAGGCGCTCACCGACCCCGCCGCCCGCGCGACCGTCGAGGACCTGGTCGGCAGGATCAAGACCGCGCCCGGTGTCGCGATGGTCGCCGACCCGTACCAGGCCAAGACGATCTCCGCGGACGGCCGCATCGCCATGGCCCAGGTAAGCTACAAAGTCCCGGCCACCGACGTGACCGACAATGACCGCGAAGCGCTCAAATCAGCCGCCGACGCGGCCAAGAGCGCCGGTTTCACCGTCGAATTCGGTGGCGACGCGATCCAGGGCGTGCCCGCCACCGAGGCCACCGAGGGCATCGGCGTGATCGTCGCGGCCGTCGTCCTGGCGATCACCTTCGGCTCGATCGTCGCCGCCGGGCTGCCGCTGCTAACCGCCCTCATCGGCGTCGGTGTCGGCATGGCGGGCGTGATGACCGTGTCCGGGTACGTCGACCTGAACTCCAACACCCCGATCCTCGCGCTGATGCTCGGCCTCGCCGTTGGCATCGACTACGCGTTGTTCATCGTCTCCCGCTACCGGCACGAGCTGGCCGAGGGGCACGATCCGGAACTGGCCGCCGGGCGCGCGGTCGGCACCGCGGGCTCCGCCGTGGTGTTCGCCGGCCTGACGGTGATCATCGCCCTGGTCGGGCTCACCGTCGTGGGCATCCCGATCCTCGGCCAGATGGGCGTCGCGGCCGCCGCGACCGTCGCCATCGCGGTCCTCATCGCCCTCTCCCTGCTGCCCGCGCTGCTCGGCTTCGCCGGCCGCAAGGTCGTCGGCAAGCACGCCCGCCCGAAGCAGAACGGCAAGCCCGCGATGGGCGAGCGCTGGGCCCGGTACGTCGGACGGCATCGCGTCCCGGTGCTGGTGACCGCGGTGGTCGGCCTGCTCGTCGTCGCGATCCCGGCGCTGAGCATGCAGCTCGGCCTGCCCACCGACGCCACCGCCGCGCCCGACTCGACCCAGCGCAAGGCCTACAACCTGATCAGCAAGGGCTTCGGCGAGGGCACCAACGGCCCGCTGATCGTCGTCATCGATTCCGCGAACGCTCCCGACCCGCGCGCGGCCGCCACGGAGGCGACCGACTCGATCTCGCGCCTGCCGGACGTCGCCGCGGTGACCCAGGCGCAGTTCAACACCGACGGCGACACCGCGCTGGTCACCGTGATCCCGAAGAGCGGTCCGAGCAGCGAGGCGACCGAGCAGCTCGTCGCGAGCATCCGCGACCAGTCCGACCGCCTCTCCGGCGCCACCGGCGCGAAGCTGTCGGTGACCGGTCAGACGGCGCTGCAGATCGACGTGTCGGAGAAGCTGGCCGGCGCGATGCTGCCCTACCTCGGCCTCATCGTCGGGCTCGCGTTCCTGTTGCTGATGGTGGTGTTCCGCTCGATCATCGTGCCGCTGAAGGCGACGCTGGGCTTCCTCGGCTCGGTTGTGGCGACCTTCGGCGCGGTGGTCGCGGTGTTCCAGTGGGGCTGGCTCACCGACCTGCTCGGCGTGGACTCGACCGGCCCGATCATGAGCATGCTGCCGATCCTGCTGATCGGCGTGCTGTTCGGCCTCGCGATGGACTACCAGGTGTTCCTGGTGACCCGGATGCGCGAGGACTACGTGCACGGCGCCGACGCCCGCGACGCCGTGGTGAGCGGGTTCAAGCACGGCGCTCGGGTCGTGGTCGCGGCGGCACTGATCATGATCAGCGTGTTCGCCGGGTTCATCGCGGCCGAGCTGTCGCTGATCCAGTCGATCGGGTTCGCGCTGGCGTTCGGCGTCCTGGTGGACGCGTTCGTGGTGCGCATGACGATCGTGCCCGCGGTGATGTCGCTGCTCGGCAAGCACGCGTGGTGGCTGCCGAAGTGGCTGCACCGCGCGCTGCCGAACGTCGACGTGGAGGGCGAGAGCCTCGCCCGGCACCTCAACCAGCGCCGCGAACTGGAAGGCGCGCGGAGCTAGGACACCAGCCAGGCGATAGCGCCGCCGACGGCCAAGAGTGCCGCGACCAGCAACAGCATCGCGAGCACCTTGGCCGTCTTCCACGTGCTGTAGACGCCGCCGACCAGGAAGCCGCCGAGCGCCAGCAGCAGCACGGCGACCAGTTCCTTGCTCACAGGACACCCTTCGTCGACGGGATGCCGCCCGCACGCGGGTCCGGCTCGGTGGCGGCCCGCAGCGCACGCGCGACGGCCTTGTACTGGGCCTCGGCGATGTGGTGCGGGTCGCGGCCGTGGATGACGCGGACGTGCAGCGCGATCTGCGCGTGGAACGACAGCGAGTCGAACACGTGCCGCGTCAGCACGAACGGGTAGTTCCCGCCGATGGTGAACGTGTTGAACTGCTCCGGCTCGCCGACGTGCACGCAGTACGGGCGGCCGGACACGTCGATCGCGGCGTGCGCGAGGGTCTCGTCCATCGGGATCCACGCGTCGCCGAAGCGGCGGATGCCCGACTTGTCGCCCAGCGCCTGGCGGATCGCCTGGCCCAGCACGATCGCGGTGTCCTCGACCGTGTGGTGCGCGTCGATCTCGATGTCCCCGGTCGCGTCGACCTTGAGGTCGAGCGAGCCGTGCACGCCGAACGAGTTGAGCATGTGGTCGTAGAACGGGACCCCGGTGGACACCTCCACCTGCCCGGTGCCGTCCAGGTCGACCACCACGGTGATCGAGGACTCCTTCGTGGTCCGGGAAACCTTGCCGACGCGGCTCACCGCGGGACCTCCTTGCTCGCCGCCAGGAAGGCGTCGTTCTCCTCCGGGGTGCCGACGGTCACCCGCAGGTGGCCCTCGATGCCGACGTCGCGGATCAGCACCCCGTTGTCCACGTAGGCCTGCCAGCTCGCGCGCGCGTCGGCGAAGCGGCCGAACAGGATGAAGTTGGCGTCGCTGGGCACCGGCGTGAAGCCGAGGCCCAGCAGGCCCTCGACGACGCGCTCACGCTCGGCCGCGAGCTTGGCGACCGAGGCCAGCGTCTCGTCCGCGTGTCGCAGCGCAGCCCGCGCGGCCGCCTGCGTCAGCACCGACAGGTGGTAGGGCAGGCGCACCAACTGCAGCGCGTCGATCACCGCCGGGGCGGCCGCGAGGTAGCCGAGCCGCCCGCCGGCGAACGCGAACGCCTTGCTCATCGTGCGCGACACAATCAGCTGCGCCGGGTAGGCCTCGATCAACTCGACGGCGCTGCGCTGCGAGGAGAACTCCGCGTAAGCCTCGTCCACCACGACGATGCCCGGCGCGGCGCGCAGCACCAGCTCCAGCTCGTCGAACGGGATCGAGCCGCCGGTCGGGTTGTTCGGGCTGGTCACGAACACGACGTCGGGCCTGCGCTCGGCGACGATCCGCGCCGCGGCCTCGGTGTCGAGCGTGAAGTCGTCCCGCCGCGGCGTCGCGACCCAGTCGGTGCGGGTGCCCGCCGCGATGATCGGGTGCATCGAGTATGACGGCTCGAAGCCCAGCGCGCTGCGGCCGGGACCGCCGAAGGCCTGCAGGATCTGCTGCAGCACCTCGTTGGACCCGTTGGCGGCCCACAGGTTCCGCTCGGTCAGCGGCACGCCCGTCGCGCCGGACAGGTACGCGGCGAGGTCCTGGCGCAGCGCGATCGCGTCCCGGTCCGGGTAGCGGTGCAGGCCCGCGGCGGCCTCGCGGACGGCCTCGGTGACGTCGTCGACCAGGGCCTGCGGCGGCGGGTACGGGTTTTCGTTCGTGTTGAGCCGGACCGGGACGTCCAGCTGCGGGGCGCCGTAGGGGCTGCGGCCCCGCAGGTCCTCGCGCAGCGGCAGGTCCTCGAGACGGACGTCTTCGGAACTCACTCGGCTCCTCCCGGGAAGCGGGCGGTGACCGCTTCCCCGTGTGCGGGCAGGTCTTCGGCGTTGGCGAGCGCGACGACCTGGCCGGCCACCTCGCGCAGCGCCTCCTCGCTGTAGTCGATGACGTGGATGCCGCGCAGGAAGCTCTGCACGGACAACCCCGACGAGTGACGCGCGTACCCGCCGGTGGGCAGCACGTGGTTCGACCCCGCGCAGTAGTCTCCGAGCGAGACCGGCGCGTACGGGCCGACGAACACCGCGCCGGCGTTGCGCACCCGGGCGGCGACGACCCGCGCGTCGGCCGTCTGGATCTCCAGGTGCTCGGCCGCGTAGGCGTCCACCACCCGCAGACCCTCATCCACAGTGGACACCAAGACGGTGCCGGACTGCTTGCCGCGCAACGCCTCGCCGATGCGCTCGGTGTGCTTGGTCGCGGCGACGCGGCCGGCCAGCTCCCGGTCCACGGCGTCGGCCAGCTCCTCCGACGTGGTGACCAGGACGCTCGCCGCGAGCGGGTCGTGCTCGGCCTGGCTCACCAGGTCGGCCGCCACGTGCACCGGATCGGCCGTCTCGTCGGCCAGGATCGCGATCTCCGTCGGGCCCGCCTCGGAGTCGATGCCGATCAGGCCGCGCAGCAGGCGCTTGGCCGCGGTCAGGTAGATGTTGCCGGGGCCGGTGACCAGGTCGACCGGGACCAGCTCGGCGCCGTCGGTGTCGGTGCCGCCGTGGGCCATCAGCGCCACGGCCTGCGCGCCGCCGACCGCCCACACCTCGTCCACGCCCAGCAGCGCCGCGGCGGCCAGGATCGTCGGGTGCGGCCTGCCGCCGAACTCGGCCTGCGGCGGCGAGCACAGCACCAGTGAGCCGACGCCCGCGACCTGCGCCGGGACGACGTTCATCACCACGCTCGACGGGTACACCGCGAGACCGCCGGGGGCGTACAGGCCGACGCGCTCGACCGGCACCCAGCGCTCGGTGACCGTGCCGCCGTCGGCGACCGTCGTGGTCACGTCGGCCCGCCGCTGGTCGGCGTGCACCTTGCGGGCGCGCTCGATGGCCTCCTCCAGCGCGGCGCGCACCGCCGGGTCCAGCGTGGTCAGCGCGGCCTCGATCTCCGCGCGCGGCACGCGGACGCTCGCCGGGCGCACGCGGTCGAACCGCTCCGTGTATTCCAGGACCGCCTCGACCCCGCGCTCGCGGACCGCCTCGACCACCGGGCGGACCTGATGCAGCGCCGCGTCCACGTCGATCTCGGCACGCGGGAGCGTGGCTCGGAGTTCGGTGGCGGACAGCACGCGTCCACGCAGGTCGATGCGGTTCAACATGGGTCTAGGGTACGAGTTGGAACGTTGACGACGACCAGGGAGGTAGCCCGTGCTCCGGATCGGCTTGTGCCAGCTCACATCGAGTGCCGAGCCCGCGGAGAACCTCGCCCCGATCCGCGAGGGCGTGGCGCGCGCGGCAGGTGAGGGAGCGCGGGTCGTGGTGTTCCCGGAGGCGGCGATGGCGCGGTTCGGGGTGCCGCTCGGGCCGGTCGCCGAACCGCTCGACGGGCCGTGGGCCAAGTCGGTCGCCGCGATCGCCGACGAGCACGGCGTGCTGGTGGTGGCCGGGATGTTCACCCCGCACGAGGACGGCCGGGTGCGCAACACCCTGCTCATCACCGGGCTCGGGCACCACACCGGCTACGACAAGATCCACCTCTACGACGCGTTCGGCTTCCGCGAGTCCGACACGGTCGCGCCCGGCGCCTCGCCGGTGACCGTCGAGGTCGACGGCGTCACGCTGGGCTTCGCGACCTGCTACGACGTGCGGTTCCCGGAGCTGTTCCGGGCGCTGGCCGACCGGGGCGCGTCCGCGGTCGTGCTGCCGACGTCGTGGGGCGCGGGCGAGGGCAAGCGCGACCAGTGGGATGTGCTGGTGCGGGCGCGGGCGCTCGACTCCGGCTGCTGGGTGCTGGGCTGCGGCCAGGCCGACCCGGTGGCGTCGGGCGTCGAGGTGAACCCGAAGGCGCCGACCGGCATCGGGTACTCGACGGTGGCGGACGGGTTCGGGCGCGTGCACGCGCAGCTCGGCGCGGGGCCCGAGTCGGTCGTCGTGGACATCGACCCGGAGGTCGCGGAGAAGGCCCGCAACGCGACGGGAGCGCTGGCGAACCGGCGGCTCTGAGCCGGGTCAGGCCATACCCTCTTCGATGGCCAGCCGGGTCAGTTCCGGGCGCCGGCGGCGGCCCGTCTTGTCGCGGATCCGGTCCAGGTAGGAACGGACGGTGCGGACGCTGATCGACATCGCCTCGGCGATGTCGGCGTCCCGCTCCCCCGCGGCGACCAGCGACAGCACCTGCCGTTCGCGGTCGGACAACACGCTCTTCACCCCGGCGCGCGGGCGCGTCGAGTCGAGCAGGAACGACGCCAGCGTCGGCGACACGTAGGAGTTGCCCGCGGCGATCTCGCGGATCGCGTGCAGGATGTCGTCGCCGTCAGCGTCCTTCGACAGGTACCCCCGCGCGCCCGCGGAGATCGCGCCGAGCACCTCGTCCTGGCCGGCGTGCGCGGACACCACCAGCACCTTGTGCCCCATCCGCACGACCTCCTGCACCGCCTGGGAGTCGGTCACGCCACGCAACTTGAGGTCCAGCACGACGACGCACCCGGCCGGTTCCTGGTTGCTCGCGAACGCGGCGACCGACTCCGCTACCGGACCCAGCTCGATGTCCCTCGCCTCGGAGAGCACGTTCGCGACCGCGTAGCGGTACAGCGGGTGGTCCTCGATCACGCCGACCCGGATGGGCCCGCTCTCCCTCGCGGCCATGGGACCTCACTCCCTGTGGGCATTTTTCCCGGCAGCGAAGACCGGTTCCCCGTCTATTCTGTACCAGGATCAAGGAGAAGCGAGTTGACCGCTGCCGACGCGGGGGTCTCCGCCGGTGGCGGGACCGCACCCGAAGCACCCCGGCCCCGCCGGTTCACCGTGGCGCCGTTCGTGCTGCCCATCGGTTTCGCCCAGATCGCGGTCTGGGAGTCCGCACTGGTCGCGACGCTGCTGGCGGTGCACGGCGTGCTGCCCGCGAAGCTCGTCGTGACCGTGCTGGCGGTGCTGGTGGTCGTGTCCACGTCCGTCCGGTTCGCGGGACGGCACCTGGCAGGCTGGGCGCTCACCTGGGTGTCCTACCGGCTGCTGCAGCACGACGAACGCCGCCAGGCCGCCGACCCGCTGCGCGTGCTCGCCCACGACTTCCGGCTGCGGCAGCACGTCGACCGCGCGGGTAACCGGTTCGGGGTCGCCGGGGTCGGCGACGGCTGGACCACGGTGATCCGGCTGCGCGAGGGCGTGGAGCCGGACGTGGCGAAGGTGCTGGACCTGCTGCGCGCCGCGTGCGACAACCCGGAGATCCCGCTGGCAGGCGCCCAGTTGCTCGTGCGGACGAGCTTCGGCGAGCGGACGTACCTGGTCGCGGTGCGGTACCGGGCGAGCGAGGCGCCGCTGGCGGCGCTGGCCCGCGGCGATGGTGAGGCGGGCGAGCTGCGGGCGACGACCCGCGCGGCGCTGGCGTTGATGGGCGCGCTCGCGAAGGCCGGGTACGGCAGCACGCTGCTGGAGGCGGGCGAGCTGGCGACGGAGCTGCGCGCCACCCTCGGCGCGGACGCCCCGGCGCCGGTGGCGGACGGCTGGCGGTCGTGGTCGGCGGGCGGGACCGCTCAGGCCGGCTTCGTCCCGTTGACGCGTGAGGACGTTCCCGTGCTGCTGACGTCGACGGCTCGCGGCGCGGCGCTGACGGTCGGCTCATTCACGTTGCGCCGCAACCGCTTCGGGCGGCTCACGGAGGAGGTCACGCTGCGGCTGGTGCGCTACGCCGGGACGCGGCGCCCGCCCCGGACCCGCGACCTGGACGTGCCGGTCGTGCCGCTGTACGGCAGGCACGCCGCCGCGGTGCGGCGCACGCTGCCGCTCGCGTTGCCGGGCTGAGTCACGCCATCAGCGGCGTCGGGTCGGCGAAGATGTCCGCCAGGACACCGGTGCACGCCGCGACGGCCTGGACGTCCGGGCCGAACCTCGTCACCGTCACCAGGTCGGTGCCGGGCAGCGCGGTCGTCGCCGCGAAGGCGTGCAGCAGGGTCGCCAGGTGCTCCGGCGCGTCGGTGATGTTCTGGCCGCCGAGGACGACCTGGTCCGGGTTGACGACGTCGCGCAGGATGGCGACCGCCCGGCCCATCGTCGCGGCGCGTTCGGCCAGCGCGCCCCGGTCGGTCTGGTCGTTGACCGTCGCTTCGAGGCAGCCGGTCCGGCCGCACGGGCACCGCACGTCGCCGCCGACCGGCAGGTGCGCGACCGACCCGGCCTGGCCGGGGCCGCGGTGCAGCACGCCGTTGACGACAAGCGCCGCGCCGACGACCTGGCGGGCGTAGAAGTAGAGCAGGCTCGGGTACTGCTTGCCCTCGCCGAACAGGAGCTCGGCGTGCGCCATCGCGGGCACGTGGCCGTCGACGTGCACCGGCAGCCCCGTCCCGCGCGACAGCACCGCCTGCGCGGGGGCGCGGTGCCAGCCGAGCCGGTCGTGGGTGATCAAGCCGCGGGCGATGTCGACCTGACCGCCGGTGGCGAGGCCGAGCCCGGCGACCCGCCGCTCCCGCCAGCGCCGCAGGAACGCGCGGACCTTCGCGGCGAGGAACGCCAGCCCGTCCTCGGCGCTGCCCCGCGGGGTCGGGATCTTCTCGCTGCCGACGAGCCGACCCCGCAGGTCGACGATGCCGAACGTGGTGGTGCGGACGCCGATGTGCACCCCGCACGCGGCGAGCACGGTGTCGTCGATGTCGACCGGCACCCTGGGCCGTCCGACGGCGCCGGCGCGGGCCAGGTCCGGCACGTCCCGCACCAGCCGGGCCTCGGCGAGCGCGGCGACCTGACGGCTGACCGTCGGCATGCTCAGCGATGTGAGCTCGGCGATCGCGGCCCGCGACAGCGGGCCTTCCCGCCTGATCGCGCCGAGCACCGCGGCGGCGTTCGACACTGCTCACCCCCCAGGACTTCGTTCCACCGTGCACGAAAGTAGCCGACCGCGTCAAAACGGCCCGCGATGCGGGACGGTGGCAGACTCCGGGGGGTGAGCACGCGCCCGTACGTCCTCGCCTCGGCGGCGGTTTCCCTGGACGGCTACCTCGACGACACCAGCGACCGGCGGCTCCTGCTGTCCAACGAGGAGGACTTCGCGCGGGTCGACGACGTGCGCGCCGGGGTGGACGCGATCCTGGTCGGGGCGGGCACGATCCGCACCGACAACCCGCGGCTGCTGGTCCGCTCCGGGCGCGGCAACCCGGCGAAGGTCACGATCACCGGGAGCGGCGACCTCGACCCGTCGGCAAACTTCTTCACCACCGGCGACGTCGAGAAGCTGGTCTACACCCCGGCCGCGGCGGTGCCGAAGGTGCGGGAGCGGCTGGGCGCGGTGGCGACCGTGGTCGACGGCGGGGACCCGCTCGACCTGTGGCACGTGCTGGCGGACCTGGCCGGCCGCGGGATCGAGCGGCTGATGGTCGAGGGCGGCGGCGCGATCCACACGATGTTCCTCACCGCGGGCGTGGTGGACGAACTGCAACTCGCGGTCGCGCCGGTGTTCGTGGGCGAGGCGGCCGCGCCGCGGTTCGTCGGACCCGGCCGGTTCCCGCCGGGACGGCTGCAGCTGACCGAGACGCGCCGCATCGGGGACGTCGTGTTCATGCGGTACCACCTGGGGCAGGCGGCGCGGGACCACCGCAGGCTGCGGGAGGCGATCGAGCTGGCGGAGAAGTGCCCGCCGTCGACGACGTTCCGGGTCGGCGCGATCGTGGTGAACGCCGCCGACGAGGTGCTGGCCACCGGGTACTCGGGCGAGACCGACCCGCACGACCACGCGGAAGAGGTGGCGATCGCCAAACTGGGCGACGCGGACCTCACCGGCGCGACGATCTACTCATCGCTGGAGCCGTGCAGCTCGCGCGCGTCGCGGGCGGTGTCCTGCACGCAGCACATCCTGAACGCCGGCATCCCGCGAGTGGTGTTCGCCTGGCGCGAGCCGAACCTGTTCGTGGACTGCGTGGGAGCGGAAACGCTGCGCGCGGCGGGCCGCGAGGTGCGCGAACTGCCCGACCTGTCAGCCCTCGTCAAGGCGACGAACGCGCACCTGCCCCTCGGGGACTAGCACCGGGTGGGCGTCGAGGTCCCGAACCGCTAACGCGGCACCCACAACGTCACCCGCGTGCCGTGGCCTGGCTTGGAGTCGATTCGGCACCAGCCGCCGGCCTCGGTGAGGCGCGCTTTCATCGACGAGCTCACGCCGAAGCCCGCCGGGCGCGCGTCCTCGTCGTAGCCGACTCCGTGGTCGCGGATCACCACCGCGATCCCGCCGTCGTGCTCGGCGAGGCGCATCACGACCTCCCGGGTGCCCGCGTGCTTCAGCGTGTTGCGCAACGCCTCGCGCGCCGCGTCGCGGACTGCTGCTCGGCGGGCCTCCGTCAGGGTGTCGTCGGCCAGGTCGGACAGCGCCAGCTGCGCCCGCAGCCCCTCCCGCGCCATCTCGGTCGCCAGCCCGGTCAGCTCCCCCGCGAGCCCCTGACCGCCACCGCCCGGCGTGCCCAGCCCCCGCCGCAGCTCGGCCGCCTGCGCCCGCGCCTGCGCGCGCACCCGGTCCAGCTCGGCGGCCGGATCCCCGGCGCGGTGCATCGCCATCGCTTCGAGCGCCTGCAGCACCGTGTCGTGCAGCGCCCGCTCCGTGCGCGCCCGCTCCCCGGCCACCCCGAGCCGCATCCCGATCGCCAGCGCCAAGCGCGTCGCCACCCCGAGCAGCACGAGTGTCCCGGCCGCGGTCACCACGGCGACGAGCATCGTCCCGGTCCCGCTGACCAGCGGCGGCACCCACATCGACAGCTGCCCGCCGAGCGCCAGCAACCCCACCTGGAACGGCACCCCGAGCACCACCAGCGCGAGCCCGGCAGGCACGCCGCGGCACATCGTCCACAACCCGACCGTCCCGGTCAGGTTCAGGAACGGCACCCACGCGGCAGCCCAGTACAACTCCGCCGGAGCCGTCGCGCTGACCGCCACGCCCGCCGCGACCGCGAAAACCAGATCAGCCGCCAGCAGCAACGCCGTCGTGCGCCCGCTGCGGTCCGGCACGCGCAGCACCCACATCAGCCCGGTCAGGTTCGCCAGCACGCCGACCCAGGCGACCACCGTCGCCGAGAGCACGAAACCGTGCGCGGCCACCAGCCACACCCAGGCGATCGGCAGCACCCCAATCCGGTAGACCAGCGGCAGCAGCACCGCGTACCGGGTCGCGCGCACCATCAGCGACGAGCGCGGCCCGTCGGTGCTGCTCGCCGCGACGGCGCCCATCCGCCTGAGCGCGGACACCGGCTCCGGATCGTCGATCTCCGCCGGCAGCTCGCCCGGCGTGGACGCCAGCACCCCCGCCCCCTTGCGCAGCAAGGTGAGCAGGAAGTTGGCAGCCATGCCCGTTCCTTCCTCCCCCGGCCCCAGTCATAGCAAGCCGGGGGAGGCCGGAACAAGGTTCAGCGGAGATCCATCCCGAGGTCGAGCGCGGGCGAGGAGTGGGTCAGCGCGCCGACCGCCAGGTAGTCCACGCCGGTCTCGGCGTAGGCCCGCGCGTTCGCCAGCTTCAGCCCGCCGGAGGCCTCCAGCCGCGTCTTCGGCGACACCTCGTCCTTGCGGCGCACGGCTTCCGCGCACTGCCCTGGCGTGAAGTTGTCCAGCAGGACCTCGTCGGCGCCCGCCGCCAGTGCCTCGTCGAGCTGGTCGAGCGTGTCGACCTCGACCTCGCACGGCAGCGCCGGCGCGTGCTCCCTGGCCGCCGCCAGCGCGGCGGTGACCGAACCGGCGGCCACCACGTGGTTGTCCTTGATCAGCACCGCGTCGCCGAGGCCCATCCGGTGGTTGACGCCGCCACCGCACCGCACCGCGTACTTCTCCAGCAGCCGCAGGCCGGGCAGCGTCTTGCGGGAGTCGCGGATCGCGCAGCTCGTGCCGTCCACAGCGGACACCCACGCGGCCGTCGCGGTCGCCACGCCGGACAGGTGGCACAGCAGGTTCAGCGCCGTGCGCTCCGCGGTGAGCAGCCCGCGCACCGGTCCGCGGACGACGAGCGCGGGCTTGCCCGCGACGAGCCGGGTGCCGTCCTCGCCGCGGTCTAGCACCTCGTATCCGGAGCCGAGCACCGCGTCGAACACCAGCAGCGCCACCGGCACCCCGGCGAGCGTGCCGTCCACGCGTGGGGTGATCTCCGCGACCGCGGTCGCCGTCTCCGGGACCGTGGCGGCGGTGGTCGCGTCCGGACCGTACCGCAGGTCCTCCGCCAGCGCGGTCTCCACGACGTGGCGGGCGTCCTCCCGGTCCAGGTTCATGCCACTTCCTCCGTGCACACGGGGTCGGCCAGCACCGGCTGCCCCGACGGGTTCAGCCGGATCAGCTGACTGCGCTGCCACGCCACGTCGTCCCGGCCGGGGTGGTCGGCGCGGACGTGGCAGCCGCGCGATTCCGTGCGGCGCGCGGCCGCGGCCAGCAACGCCTGCGCCACCAAGGTGAGCGACGCGTTCTCGACGTCAGCGTGGGTCCGCGGTGGACCGTCCGAAGTCGACAGGTCGAGTACCGCACCGGCCACGGCCAGCCCCTCGGCGTCCCGCCCGATCGCGGCGTACCGGCTCATCGCGCGCTGCAGCGCGTCCCGCTCAGCCATCCGCAGCCGCCCCCACGCGGGTGCCGACGCCTGCTTCGGGTCGGCCAGCAGCCCGGCGGCGAGGTCGGCGGCCACCGCCTCGGCGGCGGCGCGCCCGGTGACCAGCCCTTCCAGCAGGCTGTTGGACGCCAGCCGGTTCGCGCCGTGCAACCCGGTCCGCGCCACCTCGCCGGCGGCGTAGAGGCCGGCGACACCGGTGCGGCCGTCGGTGCCCGCGGCGATCCCGCCGCAGGCGAAGTGCGCCGCCGGGGTCACCGGAATCGGATCACGCGCCGGGTCGACGCCGATCGCCCGGCAGGCCGCGAAGACCGTCGGGAACCGCTTGGCGAACCCGGGCACGCCGGTCGCGTCGAGGAACACGTGGTCGTCGATCCCACCGGGCGCCGAAGCGAGCCGCCGCGTGATCGCGCCGGACACGACGTCGCGCGGCGCCAGGTCGCCCAGCGGGTGCACGCCCTGCATGACGGACGCCCCCGCGCCGTCGACGAGCACCGCGCCCTCGCCGCGCACGGCCTCGGTCACGAGCGGGCACCGGCCGCGGGCTCCCGGCGTGTACAGCACGGTGGGGTGGAACTGCACGAACTCCAGGTCCGCGGCCACCGCACCGGCCCGCAACCCGAGCGCGACGCCGTCACCGGTGGCGATCTCCGGGTTCGACGTGGCCTGGTAGAGCTGGCCCATGCCACCGGTCGCGAGCAGCACCGCGGGCGCGCGCAGCACACCCGGCCGCCCCTCCGGGTCGAGCACGGTCACCCCGGCGACGTCGCCACGCGGCGTGCGCAGCGCGTCGACCGCGATGTGCCGCTCCAGCACCGGCAGCCGACGGCCGGTGGCCTCGGCGACGAGCGTCCGCTCGACCTCGGCCCCGGTCGCGTCACCGCCGGCGTGGATCACGCGGAACGCGCTGTGCCCGCCTTCACGGGTGCGGGCGAGCAGGCCGGAGGCGCCGGGGTCGAACCGCGCGCCCGCCGACCGCAGCCAGGACACGGCGCGGGGGCCGTCGGCGAGGATCGCCCCCACCGCATCCGGGTCGCACAGCCCGGCCCCGGCGGTCAGCGTGTCGTCGACGTGCCGTGCGACCGAGTCGCCCTCGTCGTGCTGGTCCTCCATGACCACGGCGACGCCGCCCTGCGCCCACCGGGTGTTGCCGTCCTCGACCGCCGCCTTGGTCACGACCAGCACTCGCAGACCGAGCTCTTGCGCGCGGATCGCCGCGGTCAGCCCGGCGACGCCGGTGCCGAGCACGACCAGATCCGCGCGAGCCTCCCAGCAGGCGGTTTTCGTCTGCTCGTCGATAACCGGGCCGGTCATTCGCCGCCGCCGGGCTGCCCGATCTCGATCATCCGCTGCACCGAGGCGCGCGCCCTGGCCGCGGTCTCCGGGTCGACGCGCACCTCGTCGGCGCCGTCGCGCAGCGCGCGCAGCAGGGCGGCCGGGGTGATCATCTTCATGTATGCGCACGACGCCCGGTCGTTCACCGCGCGGAAGTCGATACCCGGCGCGGCCTTGCGCAGCTGGTGCAGCATGCCCACCTCGGTGGCCACCAGCACCGACTTCGCCTTGGTCGCGCGGGCCTCCTGCACCATGTCCCCAGTGGACAGGATCTTCACCTTGTCCGCGGGCACCGCACCCTCGCCCGCCAGGTAGAGGGCCGAGGTGGCGCAACCGCACTCGGGGTGGATGAACAGGTCCGCGTCCGGGTGTTCGGCCGCGCGCTGCGCCAGCTCCGGGCCGTTGATCCCGGCGTGGACGTGGCACTCGCCGGCCCAGATGTGCATGTTCTCGCGCCCGGTCTTGCGCTTGACATGCGCGCCGAGGAACTGGTCCGGGCCGAACAGGACCTCGCGGTCGGCCGGGATCGAGGTCACCACGTCGACCGCGTTGGACGACGTGCAACAGATGTCCGTCTCCGCCTTGACCTCGGCGGTGGTGTTCACATAGGCCACCACGACCGCGCCGGGGTGCTGCGCCTTCCACTCGCGCAGCTGGGCGCCGGTGATGGAGTCGGCGAGCGAGCAGCCGGCGCGGGCGTCGGGGATCAGCACCGTCTTGTCCGGCGACAGGATCTTCGCGGTCTCGGCCATGAAGTGCACGCCGCAGAACACGATGGTCGACGCGTCGCTGGCGGCGGCGATCCGCGACAGCGCGAGGGAGTCCCCCGTGTGGTCGGCGATGTCCTGGATCGCCGGAGCCTGGTAGTTGTGCGCCAGCAGCACGGCATCCCGCTCGCGCGCCAGCTTGCGCACCTCTTCCACCCATGCCTCGTCCGGCTCCACGCCCCCGTACGGGGTCAGGTCCACAGTCGCTGCAGTCATCGGCCCTCCTGGACCAGTCGCTGGTTTTCGCCTTACAATCGAAAACCGTGCGGAGTCATATTAACAGCAGCGCCCCCCTGGCACACGAGGTTTTGGCAGCGGTATTGCAGGTGCGTTGCGCCACACTGCAGGTCCTGCTGTGGCGCCGCGCGCTGGATCCGCACGTCGGGCGCTGGTCGCTGCCCGGCGGACGGCTACGGCCGGACGAGGACGTGGAGACCTCGATCCGCCGCCAGCTCGCGGAGAAGGTCGACGTCCGGCAGCTGAGCCACGTCGAGCAGCTGGCGGTGTTCAGCGCGCCGGACCGCGTCCCGGGGCCGCGCGTGGTCGCCACGGCGTTCCTCGGGCTGGTCCCCTCCGACGTCGATCCCGAGGTCCCGGAGGACACGCGCTGGCACGCGGTGGACGATCTGCCGCGCACCGCGTTCGACCACCGCGACATCGTGTTGCGCGCCCGCGACCGCCTGCGCTCCAAGCTGTCCTACACCAATGTCGGCTTCGCGCTCGCGCCACGCGAGTTCACCATCTCGGCCCTGCGCGAGCTGTACTCGGCCGCCCTGGGTTACAAGGTCGACGCGACGAACCTGCAGCGCGTGCTGGCCCGGCGCGGCCTGCTCTCGCCCACCGGGCACACGGCCGCGCCGGGGCGCAGCGGGGGACGGCCGGCCGCGTTGTTCTCCTTCACCGGGAAAGGCATCCAGGTGACGGACCCGTTCGCGGTGTTCCGCCCGCCCCCCAAACGACGTTGAGCGAGAACCACCGGATCGACGTACCGTGTAGCCGTGGATGCGGAGCGGCAGGAAAGAACGACAGAGACCATTCCCCTGTTCCCTCTGCAAACCGTCCTGCTGCCCGACGCGACGCTGCCCCTGCACCTGTTCGAGCCGCGCTACCGGCAGCTCGCGGTCGACCTGCTGACCGGCACGGTGCCCGACCGCCGGTTCGGGATCGTCGCGATCCGGACCTCCGCCGTGCGCGAGGTCGAGCACCTCGACCACGTGCACCCCATCGGCTGCACCGCGCTGCTCGGCGAGAGCGAGCGGCTGCCCGACGGCCGGTTCGACATCATCACCCGCGGCGAGCGCCGCTTCCGCGTGCTGGACATCGACAACAGTCGCGCGCCCTACCTCGTCGGCACCGTCGAATGGGTCGACGACGCCCCGCTGCCGCCTGCCGCCGGACGGGCGGTCGGCGGCCTGCGCGACGCGGCCCTGTCCGCGCACGCGGCGTACTGCGACGCGGCCTGGCACCGCGACTCGTGGGCGACGCCGGAATCGGAAACCGGGCCGGGCGCGTTGTCGTACCTGCTGGCCGCCGACTGCCTGCTACCGCTGGCCGACCGGCAGCAACTGCTCGAAGAGACCCAGCCGCTGCGCCGGCTGCGAATGGTCAGCCGGATGCTGCGGCGGGAGGCCGGCTTCCTGTCGAAGCTGCGCGCCGTGCCCGCTCCTCCGCCCGAGCTGATCCAGCTCGGCCTGCCCGCCAGCCTGAACTGAGACGCTGCCCACAACGTTTTCACGGGCGAGCGGGAACAACGATCTCCCTGGTACCGTTGGACCTTCGGCGCTGGCAACAGCCCCTGCCACCAGCCCGCCGGATCAAGGTGATTGATCCGAGCCCGGCGTGGCAACCCAGATACCGCAGCGAGAAAAACCAGATGGGCCCTGACGCGTGCCTGTCACCCTTGCTGGTGCCTGGAGCGCCAGCTGAGAAACGAAACGCATGGAAGGAGGCGGCACGCCATGAGCCGCGACGTGATCGACTGGCGTACTCGTGCCGCCTGCCGGGACGAGGACCCTGAGCTGTTCTTCCCCGTGTCCGAAATGGGCCCGGGCGCCCGGCAGGTCGCACGGGCCAAGGCGGTGTGCGCAAGCTGTCCGGTGCGCGCCGAATGCCTGGCCTACGCACTGGACTCCGGTCTGGACAACGGCATCTTCGGCGGGACCACCGAGCAGGAGCGGCGGAGCCTGATCCGCTCCCGCCGGCGCGCCGAGGCGGCCTGAGACAAGCCGAACGGCCGGGACCCCGAGGACGGGGTCCCGGCCGTTTCGCGTTTCTAGCCCAGCCTGCGGCCGAGGTCGTCGCGGCCGTTCCAGCCGGCGAGCAGGCCGTAGACCAGCGCGGTGCCGAGTGGCTGGGCCACCAGGACCCACAACGACTCGATGCGCGGCGCCCGCTCGATCACGTCGCCGACCGCGGGCGTGGTCGTGACCGCGTACGCGCTGTTGGCGAAGGCCACGCCCATCTGGACGCCGAGCCAGGCCGCGAGCAGGCCGCCGAGCACCGCGGCGATCAGCACCACGGGCCCGCGCCGCTCGCGCAGCATCCACACCGCGACCCCGGTGACCACACCCAGGCCGAGGCCCAGCAACGCGTAGATCGCGAGGTCGTCGAAGCGGTGCCAGCTCTCCAGCTGCAGCGGGACCAGCTGGCCGCCGTCGAACACGCGCACCCGTTCGGGCGGGGCGAGCAGCGACCAGAGCCAGCCGAGCGGGATGCCGAGCACACCGATCAGCGACAGCAGGCTGACCGCGGGCAGCAGGTCGGCCTTCACGACCACCCGCGGCCGGGGTGGCCGCCGGTGAAACAGCACAGCGGACAGCTCCGGACCGGGTGCTCCCGGCCTGGCCTGCACCGGCGACGAGTCGGCCACCGCACCTCTTTCCGTTGCCGCTTGATCCGCCGCACCGAGATTAGCCGGTCCCCCCACCCGTGTACGCACCGTGTCGGCCGCGTCGCCGATCCAGTCGGCCGGGTTCACCCGGAGAACGCGGGTCAGGACTGGGTGTTCAGGCCCTTCTCGAACCGCTCGGCGTCGAAGTCGCCGCCGAACCACGGCGACAGCCCGGCGCGCGCCGCCTCCAGGAAGGCGTCGGGGTCCAGCGCGCCCGCACCCTCGGCGAGGGCGCCGAGCAGGGGCGATCCGGCGGCCACCGGCAGGTCGGACACGTTGCACCGGGCGGCCAGGTCCGGCCGTGCGGGCCAGGACCCGATGACGACACCGAGCACGTTGAGGCCGCGCGCTGTCGCGACCTCGGCCGTCAGGGCCGTGGCGTTGAGGGTGCCGAGCCCGGCCTCGGCGACCACCAGCAGCGGTGCGGACAGCGACCACGCGACGTCGGCCAGCGTGGCGCCGTCGGCGTCGAAACGGACCAGCAGTCCCCCGGCGCCCTCGACCAGCACGAGGTCGTGCGTCTCGGCCAGCTCGCTCGCCGCGCCCGCGGCCTCGGCCGGCCCGACCGGCGCGATGCCGCTGCGCCGCGCCGCGACGTCCGGGGCAAGCGGGTCCGGGTAACGGCGCAGCTCGCGGGCGGTGACGTCCCCGGCGAGGCGGGTGACCTCGTCGATGTCGCCGGGCTCGTCCGGGGCGACCCCGGTCTGAGCGGGTTTCAGCACGGCCACCCGGCGGCCCTCGGCGCGCGCGAGCGCGGCGAGGGCCGCGGTCACCGCGGTCTTGCCGACGCCGGTTCCGGTCCCGGTCACCACCAGCACGCTCACGGGATCCGACACTAATACCGGCGCCGGCCGGCCGGCTTTCCGGTGTGTGGCTACCCGGTGACCATCGGGTTGCTCTCCGCGGTCCCGGTCACGACGCTGTCGGCCGAGACGAAGGCGTTCGCCTTCGGGTCGTACAGGTGGACGCGGGCGGCGCCGACCTCGAAGTACATCCCCACCAGGTCGACCTCGCCGCGGGCCTCGGCGGCCGCGACCGTCGGATACTCCCGCAGCCGGTCCAGCTGCTGCAGGATGTTGTGCAGCGCCAGCTGGTCGGCCTCGGACCCGGGCAGCGAGTCGCCGATCCGGATCGGCGCCTGCGTCTTCGCCCGCTCCAGGCTCGGCTCGGCGTGCCGGAGCCAGGACTCCAGCGCGGGCGCGCCTGCCGGCACGCCGCCAAGCAGCGCCTTCATCGCGCCGCACGACGAGTGGCCGCACACCACGATCTCGCGCACCTTGAGCACCCCGACCGCGAACTCGACCGCGGCGCCGATGGACGCGTCCGAACCCGCCGCGCACGTCGCGTGGTCGGGCACCAGGTTGCCGATGTTGCGCACGGTGAACAGGTCGCCAGGACCGCTGCTGGTGATCAGGTTCGGCACGATCCGCGCGTCGCCGCAGGTGATGAACAGCGTCTCCGGGTTCTGCGTGTCGGCCAGCCTGCCCAGGATCGGGCGGACCAGCTGGGACGTGCGCCGCTCGAACTCGACCATGCCGCGCCGCATCGAGCTCTCCCGCGGCTGCCGCTGCTCCGGGACCTCGACCGGCTCCTCCTGCCGGGCCCGCTGCCAGTCCGACCAGGGGGCGAACCAGCGCGGCGCGATCCGCTGGGCCTTGGCCTTGTGCACGGTCGGCTCGCCTGCCTTGCCCCGCTCGAACCAGGGGTGCCCGATCTCGTCCACGATCACCTGGCCGCCCGCCTCCTCGTGGGAGTGTTGCCAGGCCGAGAGCGTGTCGAACGCCGCGTGGTCGAGGTAGTCCACGACGAGTTCGAGGGTCACCGTCGCGCCGCGCGGGATGGTGCCCAGTACCGAGGTCAGGCGCGGGATCGAGAGCGCGGACAACGCCCCCTCGACGACGACGCGCCACTTGTCGCCGTCGCGTTCGGCGTGGATGCCGGACCACAGGAGGCGGCGGAGCATGATCAGCGCGGCCGCGGCGACACCGATCAGCACACCGGTGAGCAGGTCGATGGCCACGACGCCGAGCAGCGTGATCAGGTAGACCGGCAGGTCGCCGTGCCGCAGCACCTGCTTGATGTGGTTGAGGTTGACCAGCTTCGCGCCGACGTGCACCAGCAGGCCGGCGAGCGCGGCGAGCGGGATGTTGCGCAGCAGCCCGGCCAGCACGGCGACGAACAGCAGAACCCAGACGCCGTGCAGGACGGCCGAAACGCGGGTGCGGGCGCCGGTCTGCACGTTGGTCGAGCTCCGCACGATCACGCCGGTGACCGGCAGGCCGCCGAGCGCGCCCGAGGTCATGTTGGCCGCGCCCTGGCCGAGCAGCTCACGGTTGAGGTTCGCGCGCGGGCCGGTGTGCATCTTGTCGACGGCCACGGCGGAGAGCAGGCTCTCGACGCTCGCGACCAGCGCGATGGTGACGACGGCGACGCCGAAGTCGAACCAGCCGGTGTCCGGGAAGTCCGGCGCGAAACTGATGTCGAGCACGTTCGCCGGGATGTCGACGCGCGGCACTTCCAGGCCGGCGACCAGCGAGAACACGGTGACCGCGACGATGGCGGCGAGCGGGCCGGGCACCTTCCGCACCGCGGCGGGGAGCTTGCCCCACACGAGCAGGACGCCGAGGGTGAGCAGGCCGATCAGGGTGGCGGGCCCGTGCGGGTCGAGGATCTGCGCCGGCAGCTGGAGCAGGTTGTCGATCGGCGAGCTCTGCGCGGTGCCACCCAGCACGATGTGCAGCTGGGCCAGGACGATCGTGACCCCGATGCCGGCCAGCATGCCGTGCACGATGGCCGGGGACAGGGCCAGCGCGGCCCGCGCGATCCGGCTCAGGCCGAGCAGGATCTGCAGCGCGCCTGCCAGGACGGTGATGGCGCAGGTGGCGGCCCAGCCGAACTCGTTGATGGTCTCCGCCATGATCACCGTCAGGCCCGCGGCGGGGCCGCTGACCTGCAGCGGCGCCCCGCCGAGCACGCCGGCCACGATGCCGCCGACGATCGCGGCGATCAGGCCGGCGACGATCGGCGCGCCGGAGGCCAGCGCGATGCCCAGCGACAGCGGGATCGCGACGAGGAAGACGACCAGCGAGGCCGGCACGTCGTGGCGGAGGTTGTCCAGCGCGGACCGCCACGAGCGGGGCGGAGCGTGCTCACGCTCCTGGGCAGAGTTGTCAATCATTCACGCCTCCGGTGCGGAAGTGCCCGAACATGGGGATGAACCAAGGGGAGACCGGCCCCAGTGACGGCCTGTAGCACCAGAGATACCGAAAAACGCCCGGGATGTCCGGTATGCAAAGAAATTCTCACGTTTTGTTCACAAAGTGTCATGACTGATGAGTAACGGCGTATTGACGCGAGGCCATCAGTGCGCGTGACACAGGTCACCAAGCGGCGCGACGATAGACACGAAACGTGACAGACAGTGCGCGAGAGCGGACCGAGCGCTACTGGTCACACTGGATTGGGTGAATTATTCACGGTGGTAGGTATTAGCGCTTCGGGCCACCCTCGCGACTGGTCCCCAGCGCCACCCGACGCCGTCCGCACGCAGACGCCGCACCGCGGCGCAGGCGGCGCGGGATGACCGGGGGTGAGCGCGCCACCCGGTACAGCCACGTCCGGGGTCCCCCGTCCCCGTGAGCCGGCCCTACCCGGACAACTGCCGCCGCGAGACCGCCGCGTGCGCCATGCGGCGCAGGGCCGCGAACAAGGCGTCGCCGAGGACGGTACCGACCACCGCACCCTCGACGACCGCCTCGGTGGCGCCCAGCCGGGCCACCGTCGTCACGTCGCGCTCGGCGACCGAGGCCGCCGCCTCGGCGTAGCAGTCGAGCTCCTCCAGTACCCACTCGTGCCCGACCTCCCGGAGCGCGCACAGCACACCGACCAGCGACTCGACCACCGGCGATCCGGGGTGCACCTCCCAGTCCCGCTGCCGGGCCACCTCCTCGATCCGGCTCAGCGCCCAGGCCCGGTCGTCGGCCGTCACCTCCAGCTTCGCCATCGGCAGGCCGTGCTGGGCCAACCCGAGGATGTCGTGCGTCGAGGTGGCGGGGTCGTCGATCGCGGTCAGTACCTCGCCCACCGCGGCCACGGACAACCCGCCGATCTCCAGCAGGGCACGAACCAGCTTCAGCCGCCGCACGTGGGCGGGCCCGTAGCGGGCCTGGTTGGGGCTGGTCAG
This sequence comes from Amycolatopsis methanolica 239, assembly GCF_000739085.1. Taxonomy (NCBI): domain Bacteria; kingdom Bacillati; phylum Actinomycetota; class Actinomycetes; order Pseudonocardiales; family Pseudonocardiaceae; genus Amycolatopsis; species Amycolatopsis methanolica. The sequence continues at coordinate 5,274,209 of NZ_CP009110.1, forward strand.
CTCGCCGGGCGGGAGCAGGCCTTCGCGCTGGTAGTACTTGATCGTCGCGACCGGGACGCCCGACTCCCGGCTCAGCTCCGCCATGCGCATCCGGCGTTCCTCCCTCTGGACACAGCGTCATGGGTAGAGTAGCTTCCCATTTAAGATAGTACAGCTATCCATTCTGGAGGCGAGGAGAATGACCACCCTGTCCCTGCGCTCGCCCATCACCCGCCGGGCCGTACTGCACTACGCCGAGATGTGGATCGCCATGGGCCTTGGCATGGCGGTCCTCGGGCCACTCGTCCGGCTGGGTTTCGACGCGGCGGGCTGGTCGGCGGTCGTGGACCGCACCGACTGGCGGGCGATGATCATGGCGACCGAGATGGCCCTGCCGATGGCCGCCTGGATGCGGGTACGCCGGCACAGCCGGCGCTCGGTGTTCGAGATGACCGTGTGGATGTACGTGCCGTTCGTGGTGCTGCTCGTGCCGTACTGGACCGGCGCCATCTCCGGCGGCGCGCTGATGGGCATCGGGCACGCCCTGATGGGCGTGGCCATGGCGGTAGTCGTCTACCGCCAGCGCCACGACCACCACTGACGTCTCAGCGGACCACCACCGGCAAGGTGTTCAGGCCGTGCACGAGCGTGCTCTCCCGCCAGCGGAGCTCGCCCGGGTCGCCGTCGAGCTCGATCGCCGGGAAGCGGTCGAAGAGGCGGCCGAGCGCCACCTCCGCTTCCAGCCGGGCGAGCGGCGCCCCGACGCAGTAGTGGATGCCGTGGCCGAAGGCCAGGTGACCACCCGCCGGACGGGTGACGTCCAGGCGGTCCGGCTCCGGGAACCGCTCGCCGTCGCGGTTGGCGCCCACCAGCGAGACCATCACGAACTCGTTCGCCGGGATCTCGACGTCGCCGATCGGCACCGGTTCCACCGAGAACCGCAGGGTCGCGATGTTGATCGGCCCCTCGAACCGCAGGAACTCCTCGACCGCGCCGGGCAGCAGCGAAGGGTCGGCGCGCAGGGCCGCGAGCTGGTCCGGGTGCCGCAGCAGCGCCAGCACGCTGTTGCCGATCAGGTTGACCGTGGTCTCGTGCCCGGCGACGAGCAGCAGGAACGCCATCGCGACCAGCTCTTCCGGCGACAGCTGGTCACCCTCGTCCGATACGTGCACCAGGTCGGACAGCAGGTCCTGGGTCGGCGCCGCGCGCTTGGCGGCGACCAGCGCGGTGAGGTAACCGGCCATCGAGCGGGCCGCGTCGTGGAAGTCGTCCGCGGGCCCGGAGTTGAGCAGCGTGTTCGACCACTCGCGGAAGTCGCCGCGCTCCTCCTCGGGGATGCCCAGCAGCTCGCAGATCACCGTGATCGGCAGCGGGTAGGCGAACGCGTCCAGCAGGTCCACCCGGCCGCGCGCGGCAACCGAGTCCAGCAGCTCGTCGGTGATCTGCTCGATGCGCGGTCGCAGGCGGGCGACGGTGCGCGCGGTGAAGGCCTTGTTGACCAGCTTGCGCAGCCGCGTGTGGTCCGGCGGGTCGTTGTTGAGCATGTGGTGGCGCAGCAGGCTGCCCGACGGGTCGTCGCCGTCCGTCCCCCCGGTCGCCGTCAGGCGCGTCTCGAACAGCTCCTGCGCCCGCTTGGCGTCCTTGCTCAGCCGCGGGTCCGCCAGCAGCGCCTTGGCCTCCGCGTATCCCGAGACCAGCCAGACCCGCAACCCGCGGGGCATGATCGCGGGCCGGACCGGGCCCTCCTCGCGCAGCGCGCGGTAGAGGGCGTGCGGGTCCTGGATGACGTCGTCGTCGAGCTCGATCGGTTCGTCCACCACGCGCATTTCGTGGTCCTCCCAGTGGCGTTCGTGCTCCGGCAACTCGTCAACGGGCCACGGGCGCGATTGGTGCCCGGCTCACCGTGCGGCGAGGGCGTCGGCGACCCGGTCCACCACCCCCTTCCAGTACTCCCGCTGCGTGGCGCGCTCCTCGGCGCCGGCGAGCCACTCCTGGTGGAAGCGGACGACCGTCCTGTTGCCCGACGGCGAAACCGTCACCTGCACCGTCGAGTCGTGGTCCCAGTCCTTGGGCCGCCAAGTCAGCCGGATGCGGTCCAGCTCGCGGAAACTGCGGACCTCGCCCGCCGTTCCGCCTGCCGTCTCGAAGCGCTCCCCCTTGCCACCGGGCACGCCTGCGCCTGGGCCGAGCCAGATCTCGGCGCCGGCCCTGCTGGTGAGGAACTCCCAGACGGTGGCGGCCGGGTGCGGCAGCGTCCGCGAGACGCCGACCTGCCAGCCCGCGTCGGCTGTCCTGCCCACTTCCTTGGTCATGGGCTCATGATGGCAGGAGGCACCGACAATTCCGGCCCCGTCATGGGGCACGATGGGAAATCGTGCGGTATCGGCCCATCACCTTCGAACACCTCGCCGGGGAACTGGCCGAGCGGGTCCTCGTGCTGGACGCGCCGTGGGTGCGGATCGCCGTGGACGGCCCGGCGGGCACCGCGGCACTCGCCGACGCGCTGGTGGACCCGCTGCGGGTGGGCGGCCGCGCGGTGCAGCGGGTGTCCACTGTGGATTTCCTGCGGCCTGCGTCGCTGCGGTTCGAGTACGGCAGGGAGAACCCGGACTCCCGCTACTGGTCCTGGCTGGACGAGAGCGCGTTGCGCCGCGAAGTGCTCGATCCGCTGGGGCGCAATGGAAGCGGCGAGGTGCTGCCCGCGCTGTGGGACTCGGCTCGCGACCGCGCCACGCGGTCGGCGCGGGTGCCGCTGCCCGCGCCGGGCGTGCTTGTCGTGGACGGCGAGATGCTCCTCGGACGTGGCCTGCCGTTCGAACTGACCGTGCACCTGCAGCTGTCCGCGGGAGCGTTGCGGCGGCGCCTGCCCGGAGACGAGCAGTGGGCGCTGCCCGCGTTCGAGCGGTACGAGGAGGAGGTGCGGCCCGCGGAGATCGCCGACGTGGTGGTGCGCGCCGACGACCCGCGGCACCCGGCGGTGCTGGAGCGGGCCGCGTGACGGTCAGGGCGCGACGGCAGGCTCGCCGCTGAGGAACGCGCGCAACCGGGCACCCAGCAGGTCCCACCGCCACTGCTCGGTCACCCAGGCCCGGCCCGCGGCGCCCATCTTGCGGGCACGCGACGGGTCGTCGAGCAGCGGGGTGAGGGTCTCGACCAGCTGGTGGACGTCGCGGCCGTCGACGACGTGACCGGTCACCTCGTCGAGGACGGTCTCCGGGGCGCCGCCCGAGTTGCCCGCGACGACCGGCAGGCCCGTCGCGGAGGCCTCCAGGTAGACGATGCCGAGGCCTTCCACGTCCAGTCCCTTGCCGCGGGTGCGGGCGGGCATGGCGAAGACGTCGCCCGCGGCGTAGTGCGCGGGCAGTTCGGTCCACGGCACCGAGCCGGTGAAGACGACGTCGCCGGCGACGCCCTGCGCGTCGGCGAGCCGTTCCAGGGACTTCCGGTACGGGCCGCCGCCGACGAGCAGGAGCGCGACGTCCGGGACACGGCGGCGCAGCTCGGGAAGGGCGTGGATGAGCATGTCCTGGCCCTTGCGCGGGACGAGCCGGGACACGCAGACGACGGTCGGCCGGTCGCCGAGGCCGTGCCGGGCGCGGATCTCGTCGCGGGCGGCGTCGTCGGGTTTGAACACGTCCGGGTCGACGCCCGGCGGCAGCAGCTCCAGCCCCGCGGACGGGCCGAACGCCGACGCGAACCGGCCGCGCGTGTACTTGCTGACGTAGGTGATCACGTCGGTGGTGTCGCCGATGCGGCGCAGCGCCTGGCGGGCCAGCGGCAGCATCGACCAGCCGACCTCGTGCCCGTGGGTGCTCGCGACGACCCAGTCCGCGCCCGCGGCCCGCAGCGGCTGGGCGAGCAGCGCCAGCGGGGCCGCGGCGCCGAACCAGACGGCCTGGCAGTCGTGCGCGCGCAGGATCTCCTTGGCGCGGCGGAGCACGTCGGGGGTGGGCAGCATCAGCGAGGTGGGGTGCCGGACCACCTCGAACGGCGCGGCGGCGTCGAACTCGGGGTGCGAACCGGAGGGCTTGTCCCAGGACGGTGCGTAGACGACGAGCTGGTCCGGCGGCAGCAGGCGCGCGAAGGAGTTCAGGTAGTTCTGGATCCCCCCGGGCCGCGGCGGGAAGTCGTTGGTCACCAGCAGGGTCCGAAGCACGGGCTGGAGACTACTAGGGAGCGGTTGCGGGGGCGGCAGCCCCGGGAACGAGTCAGGGGCGGCGCCGGCTGTCGCCGGTGCCGCCCCTGTCGGGTGCCGAACTCAGCTCACCGCGACGCGGCGGGCCGAGACGTAGTTGTTCTGCAGCGGCGAGATCTTGACGACGTCCCCGGTCTCGGGGGCGTGCACCATCTTGCCGTCGCCGAGGTAGATGCCCACGTGGTGGATCGGCGAACCGAAGAACACCAGGTCACCGGGCTGCAGCTGGGCGCGCGAGACCGCGACGCCGACCGTGGCCTGCTGCTGGCTCGTCCGCGGCAGAGTGATGCCGGCCGCCTTGTAGGCGTACAGCGTCAGGCCCGAGCAGTCGAACGAGCTGGGGCCGGTGTCGCCCCAGCCGTACGGGCTGCCGAGCTTGCTCAACGCGACGTCGATCGCCTCCTGGGCGGCGGCCGTCGGGGCGGGCACGTTCGGCGCGAGGCCGCCCGTGTCCTTCTGCGCGGCACGCTCGGACGCGGTGAGCCGCTGGCGCGCCTGGTCCAGCTGGTCGAGCTGCGTCTGCAGCGCGGCCTGCCGGGCGTGCAGGTCGTTCAGCAGCGTCGCGGCCGCGTCCTTGGCGACCTGCGAGCGCGTCTGGGCGTCGGCTGCCGCGGCCTGGGCGTCGGCAGCCGCCTGGATCGCCGCGTTGTAGTCGGCGAGCGCCTTGTTCTTCTCGTCGGCGAGCACTTCCAGAGCGGAGGAGCGTTCCAGGAAGTCCTGCGCCGAGGTGCCGTTCAGCAAGGCGGACAACTTGTTGAACTGCACGCCACCGACGAACGAGGCGTCGGCGAACTGGTCGACCACGCCCTGGTACTGGTTCTTCGCGGTGAGCGCCTGCTGACCGGCCGCGTTGGCGGCCGCCAGGTCGGCGTTGGCCCGGTCCAGGTCGGCCTGCTTGGCGTCGAGGTCGGCCTGCGCCTGCATGGCCTCCTCGTTCAGCTGCTCGGCCTGTGCGGCGAGCTGCCGGTACTGCGCCAGGGCGTCCGACGAGGTGGTGGGCTGCTGTGGGGCGGGGAGGGGGACCGCGCCGGCCGGAGCCGTGGGGAAACCACCGACCGCGAGTACCGCGGCGGCGGCGAGGGCTCCTGCGACCACGCGCTTGATGGGTTGCGACTGCACGCCGCGCGTGTCTCCTTTGCACTCATGTCGCCGCCGGCCGTCGCAGGAGGTCGGGGGACCCTCCACGCGCACCGGCGCGGGCGGACACAAGCACCCGAAACCGGTCTACGACGGTAACCCGGCATGTCCAGACGCAGGGGGTAGCGCATCTTGGGTCCATGCGTGGGTCCGGCACAGCTCCCCGACAAGCTGCTACGGCGACAATCTCGCGTCGCCGCCGCGGGCGCGACGGCTGCCGGGCGCGAGATCTCGGCCAGGTTACGAAACGACCGCCGCCGCGTCCACCAGGCACCAGGTAAAAACTTTGCGTAATCACCTCTCTTCCCGTTCGGACCAGCAGTTCCCCTGTGGGTGTGACCAAGACAACAGTCAGCAGGATCACGACTACTGACCGTTTGCCGCGCGAAGCGACCGTTTATCGCCTTCGGCGTGTCGGGGTCGCGGTGGGTCCCCTGCCGCCGAGGGTGGGGTCATTCGGGTGCACAGCGGCCGCCCGGCACGGCGCGGCGTTCTGCTCCCCGCGGCTGATGCCGTGCCGCTGAGCAAACCGGCCACGGCTTCGTGCCCGCCCCGGCAGACGCAGAGCACTGCCGCGTGCTCGGTCGTCTCTGGCACTCGCCCCACCCCAGGCGCCCGTTGGCGCTCGACAGCGACCCGTTTCTCCTTCGGGGAATCGGAGACGCGGCTTGCGCCGCCCGGCCGCCGCGGTGGGGCTCCGCCGCCCGACACGGCGCGTCGCCCCACTCCCCCGCGGCTGATGCCTGCCGCTGAACAAACCGGCCACGGCTTCGTGCCTGCCCCCGCAGACGCAGGGCACTGCCGCGCACTCGGTCATCTCTAGGCGACCCATGCACGCGAGACGCCTGCTGCCACGCGCCAGGCCCCTGGCCGCCTGGCGAGGGCAATCGCCAGCAGAGCAACCGCCCACGAACGGGTCCGGTCGTTCCCCATCCACCCGGGGGGCGCCCGATGGGCGTGCGTCAGCCGGCGCGGCGCTCGGGCAGCCGCACGTGCGGGCGGCGGCCCCGGGAGATCGTCCGTGGCGGGGGCACCAGGCCGGCGTCGGCGAGCAACTCGACCGCGGCCAGTTCCTCGAAGTCGAGTTCGACGACCGGCGGGGCGTCGACCACAGCGCTCAGCATGCAGTCGCCGCAGACGCGGCCCCTCAGCGTGCACCGGTTGCACTCGATGATCACGGTGTTGTCGTTCATGGCGTGCCTCCTCGTCGCTACTGGGATGCACGGTACGAGTGACCACCGACAATTTCGGGCTCGCGTATCGAACGAATGGACCAACGGTGCACGAGAAAACCGCTGACCTGCGAAAAAACCGGCCAAAAAGATCTCTAGACCCGTCCGAGACGCGCCAGAAGCACCGCCGAAGCCACCGGGTGCGCCCCCGCTCGCCGCACCGAGTCGGCCACCCCGCGATCGGTGGAGGCCACCACTAGCGGGCGTCCCTGCGGCTCGGCCGCGACCAGCGACCGGATCACGTCGTCCGCGATCACGCCGGGGTCGGAGAACAACACGCGCACCCCGCGGGCGCTCACGGTCGGCACCGACATCACCTCGGCGCCGTCGAACACCACCGTGATCTCCGCGCCCGTCCGCGCCGCCAGCGCCCCGAGCTGCTGCACCAGTCGGTTCCGCTGGTCGGCCAGTGTCAGCTCCGGGTAGCCGGTCTTGGTGACGTTGTAGCCGTCGACGATCAGGTGGACGCTCGGCAACGCGAGCAGCCGGTCCAGCGCCGCCGGGTCCCGCACCTGCCGCCCGGCCCCGGTTCCCGGCGAAGCGCCCAGCACGGTGTCCGCCGGGCGCCGCGCGCTGGTGTCCAGCGACAGCTCCCGCCGCAACCCCGACACCGCGCCCTGCAGCGTGTCCACGAGCAGCGACAGGCGCACCTCGTCGGCCTCGCGGGCCTCCTTCGCGGACTGGCGCGCGATCTCCGCGTCCGCCGCCGCCCGTTCGGCCCGCGCCCGCTCGGAAGCCGCGCGCTGCCGCTCACGCTCCAGCTGAGCGGTCACCTCGGCCACCTCCTGCTCTCGCCGCACATCGGCCTGCGCCAGCAGCTCACGCGCCTCTTCGGCGGCGTCCTTGGCCTGCCGCAGCTGCGTGCCCTGCTCGCGCAGGCGGTTGCGCAGCTTCGCCAGCTCCTCCTCGCGCTCTAGGCGGGCGCCCTCGATCGCCTCCCGCGCCTCCGCCAGCTCCTCGCGCACCCGTGCGAGCTCCGCCTCCAGCCGCTGGTTGCGCGCCACTGCGGCGTCGCGCTCGGCCCGCAGCGCCGTCTCCGCCGCGTTCTTGACCAGCAGCCGCACGCGGGTGGCCGCGCTGGCCTCGCCGAGCAGGACGGCCGCCACCGCGGCGGCCACCGGGTCCGGGTCGTTCGGGTCGAGCGCGTCGGGCCGGTACTCGCGCACCCACTCCAGGACGGCGGTGCGGAACGCGGTCGAATCCTCCAGGGTTGTGAGGAGCGCCGCACCGCCCAGCTTCGCGCGCTTCGCCGGGGCGAACTTCGCGACCGGCCGCAGCTGCTGCGGGATGTCGATGCGCGGGATCTTCCCCAGTGCCTCGGCGGCCAGCTCGGCGAGCCGGCCGCGCACCGGCTCCGGCAGATCGCGCCAGTTCACGGACTTGGCGTCCGGCTCCGGGCGCGCGCTCGCCGCGGGCGCCCGGAGACCGGGGTCTTCGGGCTCTTCGGCGTGCACTGAGGGAAACATCCGTTCAGGGTAGTCCGCTTCGGTAACGATCACCGTTCGTGCCGTGATCCGGGATTGTCGGTCCCCCTCCTTATGGTGCCGATCATGCAACTCGCGGACGGCGCGCAACTGACCTTCGACGAACTCGGCACGCCGCTTCGGGATACCACGTTCGTCGTGTTCGACCTGGAGACGACCGGGACCAAGCCGGGCCCGGACGGCATTACCGAGATCGGCGCGGTCAAGGTCCGCGGCGGGGAGGTGCTGGGTGAGTTCGCCACCCTCGTCGACCCCGGGATGCCCGTCCCGCCGCAGATCGTGGCGCTGACCGGCATCACCTCGGCGATGCTGCACGACGCGCCGAAGATCGACCGCGTGCTGCCCGCGTTCCTGGAGTTCGCCAGCGGCGCGGTGCTGGTCGCGCACAACGCGCCGTTCGACACGTCGTTCATGCGCGCGGCCTGCCTGCACCACGGCTACCCGTGGCCGAAGCCCGCGGTGGTGTGTACGGTCCGGCTCGCGCGCCGCGTGCTGACCAGGCAGGACAGCCCCAGCTTCCGGCTCTCCGCGCTGGCCGCCCTGTTCGGCTCGCCTGTCACGCCGAACCACCGGGCGCTGGACGACGCCCGCGCCACCGTGCACGTGCTGCACGCGCTGCTGGAGCGGGTCGGCAACGTCGGGGTGCAGTCGCTGGAGGAACTGCTCGACTACCTGCCCGAGGTGACGCCGGCCCAGCGGCGCAAGCGCGGAATGGCGGCCCACCTGCCGGAACGCCCGGGCGTGTACCTGTTCCGCGGGCCGGGCGACGAGGTCCTGTACGTCGGGACGGCGACCAACCTGCGCCGCCGGGTGCGCCAGTACTTCACCGGTTCGGAGAGCCGTGGCCGGATCCGCGAGATGGTCGCCCTCGCCGAGCGGGTGGACGGCATCGAGTGCAGCCACGCGCTGGAGGCCCAGGTCCGCGAGTTGCGGCTGATCGCCGCGCACCGGCCCTCCTACAACCGCCGCTCCAAGAACCCGCGCAAGTCGTGGTGGATCGTGCTCACCGACGAGGCCTTCCCGCGCCTGTCCGTGGTGCGGCTGCCCAAGGACGGCGCGCTCGGGCCGTTCTCGTCGCAGGTGACGGCCAAGATCGCGGCGGACGCGCTGGCCGGCGCCGTCGGTCTGCGGACGTGCACCCAACGGATCTCCGCGCACTCGCCGTCCGGCCGGCCGTGCGCGCTCGCCGAGCTCGGCCGGTGCGGGGCGCCGTGCGCCGGCCGCCAGAGCGTCGAGGAGTACTCCCCCGGCGTGCACGCGATCGTCGACCTGGTCGCCGGGCGCGGCACCCGGCCGCTGGAGTCCGCGCGCCGCCAGCTCGACGACCTGGCCGGGGCCGAGCATTTCGAGCAGGCCGCGCGGCGGCGGGACGAGCTCGCCGTGCTGGTGCGCGCCGTCGACCGGGCACACCGGCTGTCCGCGCTGGCCGCGATCCCAGAACTGGTCGCCGCGGCCCCGGACGGCAACCGCGGGTGGGAGTTCGCGGTGATCCGGCACGGCAGGCTGGCCTCAGCCGGAGTGGCCCGCCGCGGCGTGCCGCCGATGCCGGTGGTCGAGCAGCTCGTGGCGTCGGCGGAGACGGTCGAACCCGGCCCGGGGCCGCTGTACGGGGCGCCGCCGGAGGAGACATCGATCCTGCTGCACTGGCTCACCCGGCCCGGCGTCCGCCTGGTGCGCACGGCTGTGCCCTGGTCGGAGCCCGCCCACGCCGCCGGGCCGTGGCGCGGCTGGCTGGAACAGGTCGCCGCCGCCGTGTCGCTCGAGCAGGCCGGGTAAGGACGCGGGGAGCTACGATCGCCGCGCTACCCAATTACGCGAGGAGGACGCGAGTGATCACCGCGATCGTGCTGATCCATGCCGTGGCGGACAGCATCCCGGAGACCGCGCACGCGATCGCCGACATCGACGGCGTGACGGAGGTGTACTCGTGCGCCGGGGAGGTCGACCTGATCGCGATCGTGCGGGTGCACGCCCACGAGGAGCTCGCCGACCTCATCCCGGCCAAGATCGGCAAGGTGCCGGGCGTGATCGACACCGACACGCACATCGCGTTCCGGTCCTACTCCACCGCCGACACCGAGTCCGCGTTCGCGATCGGCGTCGAGGACGCCGACTGACGACCACACGAGAAAGGGCCCCGGGGCGAAACCCGGGGCCCTTTCTCGTGGACTAGGTGTGTTTCAGGAGCGGCGGAGCCGCTTGCGGTGGGCCGTCAACCGGCACCGCCTCAGGTTCCGCTACCCGCACCACCACGCAAGCCACTCCCGAAACATGACTAGTGGTCCGGCGTCTTCCAGCCCGAGGGGACCTCACCCTTCTCGGGCAGCTCGCCGGGGACGTGGCCGTCGCCGTGCCCGTCGCCGCGGGCGCGGTCGAGCGCCGACGTCTCCTCCACCGGGTCCGGCGCCAGCAGGGTGCCCGGCACCGCACGCCCGGCCGCGCCGAGCTTGTTCATCTTCTTCGGCACCGCCGCGCCCTGGTACTCCAGCGGGATGGCGTGGCCGTGGTCGTCCACACCGCCCAGCGGCTGGTGGATCTCGATGAACTCACCGTGCGGCAGGCGCTTGATGATGCCGGTCTCGATGCCGTGCTCCAGCACCTCCCGGTCGGACCGCTGCAGGCCGAGGCAGATCCGGTAGGTGATGAAGTACGCCAGCGGCGGCAGCACCAGGATGCCGATGCGACCGGCCCACGTCGTCGCGTTCAGGGAGATGTTGAACTTGTCCGCGATGATGTCGTTGAACCCGGACAGCTCGATCACCATGAAGAACGCCAGCGCCATCATGCCGATCGAGGTGCGGACCGGTGCGTCACGCGGGCGCTGCAGCAGGTTGTGGTGCGCGGTGTCGCCGGACAGCTTCCGTTCGATGAACGGGTAGCCGATCAGCAGCGCGAACAGGATCGGCATCCAGACCGCGCCCGCGAAGAACACCGCCGGGACCGTGTAGTTGCCCAGGTACAGCTCCCACGCGGGGAAGATCCGCAGCATGCCGTCGGCCCAGGCGAGGTACCAGTCCGGCTGCGAGCCCGCCGACACCTGCCCCGGGTTGTACGGGCCCAGGTTCCAGATCGGGTTGATCTGGAAGATGCCCGCCATGATCGACAGGATGCCGGTGACGATGACGAAGAACGCGCCGGCCTTCGCGGCGAACACCGGCATGATCCGCACGCCGACGACGTTGGTCTCCTTGCGCCGCACGCCCGGGAACTGGGTGTGCTTCTGGTACCAGACCAGCGCCAGGTGCACACCGACCAGCGCGAGCATGATGCCCGGCAGCAGCAGGATGTGCAGCGTGTACATGCGCGGCACGATCTCGTCGCCGGGGAACTCCCCACCGAACAGCGCCCAGTGCAGCCAGGTGCCCATGATCGGCACCGAGAGCACGATGCCCGACAGGGTGGCGCGGATACCGGTGCCCGACAGCAGGTCGTCCGGCAGCGAGTAGCCGAAGAAGCCCTCGAACATGCCGAGGATCAGCAGCAGCGCGCCGATGACCCAGTTGGCCTCGCGCGGCCTGCGGAACGCTCCGGTGAAGAAGATCCGGAACATGTGCACCATCATCGCCGCGACGAACACCAGCGCGGCCCAGTGGTGCAGCTGCCGGACGAACAGACCGCCGCGGACCTCGAACGAGATCTCCAGGGTCGTCTGGAACGCGCGGGACATCTCGACGCCCTGCAAGTTCTTGAACGGCCCGTTGTAGACGACCTCGGCCATCGACGGATCGAAGAACAGGGTCAGGTAGACACCCGTGATGATCACGACGATGAAGCTGTAGAGCGCGATCTCACCGAGCAGGAACGACCAGTGGGTCGGGAAGACCTTGTTCATCTGGTGCCGCAGGCCCTTGGCCAGACGGTACCGCTGGTCCATGTTGTTCGCGGCCTCGGCGGCGTGCCGCTCCAGCATGCTGGAGCCCCGTGTCGGCGTGGTGAGTGAACTCATGACTTGCGCTCCCAATAGGCGGGGCCGACCGGCTCGATGAAGTCTCCCCGCGCCACGAAGTAACCCTCATCGTTGACCGTGATGGGCAACTGCGCAAGCGCGCGGGTCGCCGGGCCGAAGACGGGCTTGGCGTAGTGCAGGGCGTCGAACTGCGACTGGTGGCACGGGCACAGGATCCGGTTGGTCCGCTGCTCGTACAGCGAAGTCGGGCAGCCGACGTGGCTGCAGATCTTCGTGTAGGCGTAGTAGTCGCCGAAGTTGAAGTCCTCTTGGCCCTCGCGCTTGACGACCCGCTGGGCGTCCTCGGGACGCAGGCGGATCAGCATGACCGGGGCGTCCGAGCGCATGAAGACCGCGGCGAGCTTCTCGTGGTCGCCGCGCTCGCTCTCGCGGAACGGGTACACCGTCTCCATCGCGCCGGCGTCCAGGTCCTCGGGGCGCAGCAGGACGACCTCGTCGGCCTTGCCGGTGTAGCGGCGCAGGTAGACGACCTCCCCCGGGTACTCCGGCTTCCACGCGGTGTGGGCCAGGTTGTCCTTGGACTCGGGGTCCTTCCACGGGTTCTTGATGAACGACGCGACCGGCAGCGCGACCAGGCCGAGGCCCATCACGCCGACGCCGAGGCCTGCGGTGCGCTTGACCAGCGAACGGCGGCCGATCGTGCTGCGGTTACCGGCGTCGGCCAGCTGCGCGACGATCGTCTTGCGGTCGATCTCGGCCGAGCCCTTGCCGTCGCCGTCGTGGCGCTCCTGCACCGCGAGCTCGCTCGGGATGAACCGCTTCGTGTAGAGCAGCACGCCGATTCCCAGCGCGAGGATCGACAGGCCGAGCGTGAAGCCCAGGACGGGCGTGTACAGCGCGTACCGCTCGTACTGGCCGGTGTCCGGAGCCTTGTACTCCCACCACTCCGGCCAGCAGATGGTCACCAGGAAGCCGAGACCGGCCAGCGCCGCGATGGTGAACCACAGCGCCACGACCCGCTCCGCGCGCTTCTCCGCGCGGGTTCCCTTGACCGGCCACGGGTCCGGGTAGTCGACCAGTTCGACGCCGTCGAGCTTGGTGCCCAGCTTGACCAGCTGGTCGCGGTCCATCTCGGCCAGTTCGGCCTCGGAAGGCTGGGGAACCCCCGGCTCGCGCCCGGCGCCCGGGTGCTCTTCCATGCTAGTCATGCCCTCGATCCAATCCACAAAGTCACGCCGACGATGGCGCCGATGCCGACGATCCACGCGACGAGCGCCTCCGAGGCAGGCCCAAGACCGCCCAGGCCGTTGCCGCCGGGGTTGTTGTTCCCGTCGGACACGGACTTGACGTAGGCGACGATGTCCCGCTTCTCCTCGGGGGTGAGCTGCCGGTCGGAGAACTTCGGCATGTTCTGCGGACCGCTCAGCATCGCCGTGTAGATCTGCTCTTCGCTGGCCGGGCCGAGCTCCGGCGCGAACTTGCCCGCGGACAGGGCGCCGCCCTGGCCGGTGAAGTTGTGGCACGACGCGCAGTTGAGGCGGAACAGCTCGCCACCGCGCGCCGGGTTGTCACCGCGCAGCGCCTCGCCGGACTCGGCGGGCCGCTCCGGGCCGCCGCCGTTGGCCTGGATGTACGCGCCGACCGCGTCGATCTCCTCGGGGGTCAGCTTGGCCGGCTTGCGCTCGGCCTGCGCCTCCTGGCGGACCGCGGGCATGCGGCCGGACGAGGTCTGGAAGTACACCGCCGCGTCACCGACGCCGATCAGGCTCGGGCCGCGGTCCTCGACGCCCTGCAGGTTCGCTCCGTGGCAGCTGATGCAGCTGTTGTTGTAGACCTGCTGGCCGAGGCGCAGCTGCGCCGGGTCGTCCTGCGCCTGCGCGGTCTGCGGCTGCGGCACCAGGAGGGCGTAGCCCAGTCCGGCGCCGACCAGCGCCACACCGAGCGCGAGCGCGCCGGCGATGCGGCGGCGCAGCTTGGTGCGGGCGCCGAAGCGGCGCCTGGAGGTGTTCTTGCTGGTGGTCATTCTTCGGCAACCCTTGCTGTCAGTTCAGGCCGGTCCATGGGGTGGCTGGCGCGGTCACGGGATGATGTAGATGACCGCGAACAGGCCGATCCACACGATGTCGACGAAGTGCCAGTAGTAGGACACGACGATCGCCGAGGTCGCCTGCGCGGGGGTGAACTTGCTCAGCTTGGTGCGGATGAGCAAGAAGACGAAGGCGACGAGACCACCGATCACGTGCAGACCGTGGAAACCGGTCGCCAGGAAGAACACCGTGCCGAAGGCACCGGACGGGATGGTCACGCCCTCCTCGACGAGCGTGACGTACTCACCAGCCTGACCGGCGACGAAGATCGCGCCCATGATCAGGGTGATGACGTACCAGCGGCGCAGCCCGTAGACGTCACCGCGCTCGGCGGCGAACACGCCGAGCTGGCAGGTGAACGACGACGCCACCAGGATGATGGTGAAGGGCAGCGCGTACGGGATGTCGAGGTGGATGGGCTCGTCGGTCGCCGGGTTGATCGGCGGCCAGACCCCCGTGCTGTTCTGCGCCTTGACCGTGAAGAACATCGCGAACAGCCCGGCGAAGAACATGAGCTCGCTGGAGAGCCACACGATCGTGCCGACGCTGACCATGTTCGGCCGGTTCAGCGAGTGCACCCGCTGGCTGATGGTGGGAGCTGCCGTTGTCACGGGTCGCATTATGTCTCCCTGCGAAGCGACCTGCTTGGTCGGGTCCGGCACGCCGCGCCGGGGGTGTTGGTCACAGCGACGAACGCGGAGGGTGAGTATCAGGGCGTGGGATTCATCGATCGGGTTCGTGACCTGCTGCGAAAGCGTGGCGGGCCGGACCTCACCGTGGACACCGAGGGTGTCGTCGTCGTGGCCGAGGCCTTCGACGTCGCCGAGGCCGACTCGGCGGTGCTGGGCAGATCACACCTCTGGCGGGCGGACGAACCGGCGATTCTGCGCCACCACCTCGTGCTGCCACCGGATCGGGTCACCGAGGCCGCGTCGGTGCTCGCCCAGGACGGGTGGGAGCTGCGCCCCGGGCCCGGCGGCGAAGGCCCCGTCCGGGTGCACGCGCTGCGCGTGCAGAAGCTCGACGCGCTGCACTGCGCCCAGGAACGGGCCCGGATGGCGGGGCTGGCGCAGCGGCTGGACGGCGACTGGCTCGGCTGGGACGCGCTACAGCCGATGGGCCTGGGTGGAACCGGCCGGGACGGCTAGCATCGACACGACCAGTACAGCGACGAAGCCGGAGGGTCGACTTGTCCGAACAGTCCACGCGGATCCTGGTGTTCAGCCATCGTCCCGAAGTGCGGGAGTCGATCATCACGGCGGTCGGCCGCAGGCCCGCCACCGACCTGGGCCGGGTCGACTACGTCGAGGCCGCCGGAGTGGCCGATGTGCTGGCCGAGATGGACGAGGGCGCGGTCGATCTGGCGATCCTGGACGGCGAGGCCCAGCCGACCGGCGGCATCGGGCTGTGCAGGCAGTTGAAGAACGAGATCGACGACTGCCCGCCCATCGTGATCGCCGTGCGGCGCAAGGACGACCGCTGGCTGGCGACCTGGTCGCAGGCCGACGCCGTCCTGGTCCATCCGCTCGACCCGCTGACCGCGGCGGAGACGGTCGCGGACGTGCTGCGGGCCCGCCGGGTCCCGGTCGTCCGGGGCTGAGGCGCCGCGACCGAATGAGGCCGGTTCGCCGGCCGTGAAAGGTGACCATGGGCACGCAGACTTGGCCCACGCTGCTCAACCAGCTGATCGCCGGCGCCGACCTCTCCGCGGAGGACACCGCGTGGGCGATGGACCAGGTGATGTCCGGGGAGGCCACGCCGGCCCAGGTCGGCGGTTTCCTGGTCGCACTGCGCGCCAAGGGCGAGACGCCGGACGAGATCACCGGCCTCGCGGACGCGATGCTGTCGCACGCGCGCCGGGTGCGGATCGCGCGGGACGCGGTCGACATCGTCGGCACCGGTGGCGACCGGTCCGGGTCGGTGAACATCTCGACGATGGCCTCGCTGGTCACCGCGGCCGCCGGGGTGCCGGTGGTGAAGCACGGCAACCGGGCGGCGTCGTCGAAGGCCGGGACAGCGGACGTGCTGGAGGCCCTCGGGGTGGCGATCGACCTGCCGCCGGAGGGGGTGCAGCGGTGCGTCGACGAGCTGGGCATCGGATTCTGCTTCGCGCCGGTGTTCCACCCCGGGTTCCGCCACGCCGGTGCGCCGCGCCGCGAGCTGGGGGTGCCGACCGCGTTCAACCTGCTGGGGCCGCTGACGAACCCGGCGCAGCCGACGGCCGGGCTGATCGGGTGCGCGTTCCCGGACAAGACGGAGGTGCTGGCGCGGGTGTTCGCAGGCCGGGGCACCTCGACGCTGGTGGTCCGCGGGGACGACGGCCTCGACGAGCTCACCACCACGACGACCAGTTCGGTGTGGGTCGTGTCCGGCGGATCGGTGCGGGCCGAGTCGCTGGATCCGGCCGAGCTGGGCATCGCACGCGCCAGGGCGGAAGACCTGCGGGGTGGCGACCCGGCAGCCAACGCCGAGGTGGTACGTGAACTGGTGGCCGGCAAGCCGGGTCCGGTGCGGGACGCGGTGCTGCTGAACGCGGCCGGGGCGCTGGCCGCGCACGCCGGGTTCAGTTCGTCGCTGACGGACGATCTCGCGGCGGGGCTGACGCGGGCCGCGGAGGCCGTGGATTCCGGCGCTGTGGCGGATCTGCTGGCCCGCTGGGCGGCTTTCCGCTGAGCTGAGGAGCCGGGGTGACTTCCCGCACTCCACAACGAAAAGGGCCCGCCCGGTGGAAAACCACCGGGCGGGCCCTTTTCGCGGATCAGATCACTCGTGGTTGGGGCCGGTGTGGTACTCGAACACCAGGCCGCCGACCGTGAGCAGGATCAGGATGCCGCCGACGACCAGCATCCAGATGTGGAAGAACGCGAGGCCGAGGCCGACGAACGCGGCCGAGGCGGCCAGCCCGATCGGCCAGTAGCTGCCCGGGCTGAAGAAGCCCATCTCACCGGCGCCGTCGCTGATCTCGGCGTCGTCGCGGTCCTCGGGACGCGGTTCGATCCGGCGGCCGACGAACCGCATGTAGCTGCCCGCCAGGAGGGACAGTCCGCCGGTCAGGATCAGGGCGACCAGGCCGACCGGCTCGACGCCGTAGCCACTGGCCAGGCCGGTCCACACGCCGTACACGATCGCGATGAAGAACGCGAAAGCGGTGACCAAGTCGAAAATCCGGGCTTCGACCTTCATGACGCTGTCCTCACTGTGCTCATGCTTCCAACACCCACGGGAACCAACCGGCTCAGCCGGACTGCGTCCGCAGCGTGCGGTCGGTGTTGAACGGCTTCGTCGTGGTCGCCTGCGGCGCGCACAGCTCGCCGCAGTTCAGCGCGGCCAGCGCCTCGGCGGTGGTGTTCGGCTGCCCGGTGGCCGGGTTGATCTGGGTGCGCAGCTGGATGTACCGGTCGAACTGGTCGGCGGGCAGCGCCCGGACCTCGAAGTTCATGCCCGAGTGGTAGGTGCCGCACAGCTCGGCGCAGCGGCCGACGAACGCACCGGCCCGGTCGATCGTGTTCTGGAACGACGGGTCCTGGTTGTTCTTCTCCGGGTCCGGGAACACGTCCCGCTTGAAGTGGAACTCCGGCACCCAGAACGAGTGGATGACGTCCGCGGAGCGCAGGTTGTACTGGATGCGCTTGCCCACGGGCAGGACCAGGATCGGGATCTCGCTCGAGCTGCCGACGGTCTTGACGACCTGGCCGTTGGCGTCCTTCGGGGCGCTCGGGTAGTCGAACTCCCAGTTCCACTGGAACGCGATCACGTCGACCGTGACGTCCGGGTCCGGCTCCTCGGCCAGCACCTTGCTCTCGGTGGTCGCGGTGAAGAAGAACAGCACGCAGACCATCACGAGCGGCAGCACGACGCAGAACAGCTCGAGCGGCACGTTGTACTGGAACTGCCGCGGCAGGTCGCCGGGGCCGTCGGTCTTCTTCTTCCGGTGGAACGCGACCGACCAGAAGATCAGGCCCCACACGATCACACCGACGACGAGCGCGGCGATCACGGACCAGGTCCAGAGGACGCGCATGTCCTCGGACTCCTTGGTCACGCCGACGGGCCACCCGAACCGCAGCACCTCGTCACCGGAGCACCCGGTCGCCAGGAGCGCGACGAGCCCGGCCAGCGCGGCGACCTTACCCACTTTCGCCGAACGTGATGCCGGAGTGCGCTCATCCCTGCCCACTGCGCAGCGCCCTTTCAACCCAGGCCTCCTTGACGATTTCTGGCTTACCAGCGGGAGCCTAGCCGAGCTACCGCGATCCGCAGCCCAAGGGGTGACCGTTCGCGGCGGAGGCTGCGGGCATACTGGGCGCTCGACATCCGGCCACGACCTCGAGGTGTGAATATCCGTGTGCGGCCTGCTTGGACTGGTGTGTGCCACTGAGAACGACGCGGTCAACGCGCGTGACGCGGTCGGCGAAGCCATGCGCTGCCAGCGTCATCGCGGTCCCGACGAGCGCGACACCTGGACCGACGGCGAGGTCGTCTACGGCTTCAACCGGCTCGCGTTCATCGACGTCGAGCACGCCCACCAGCCGCTGACGTGGGGTCCGCCGGAGTCGCCGAACCGGTACACGCTCAACTTCAACGGCGAGATCTACAACTACCGTGAGCTGCGGGAACAGCTCACGGCAGAGCACGGTGCGAAGTTCGCCACAGAGGGCGACGGCGAGGCGATCGTCGCGGCCTACCACCACTGGGGCCGCGCCGCGGTGTCGAAGCTGCGCGGGATGTTCGCGTTCCTGATCTGGGACGCCGAGGAGAAGGTGATCTTCGGCGCACGTGATCCGTTCGGCATCAAGCCGCTGTTCTACACGCACGGGCCCGGCGGCACGGCGTTCTCCAGCGAGAAGAAGTCGCTGCTGGAGCTCTCCGGCGTGCTGGGGATCACCAAGCAACTGGACCGGACCGCGCTTCAGCACTACCTGACGCTGCAGTACGTGCCGGAGCCGGAGACGCTGCACACGCGCATCCGCCGCATCGAGTCCGGCACCTCGTTCACCGTCTCCCCCGGCGGCGCCCCGAAGATCGAGCGCTACTTCTTCCCGGAGTTCGCCGCGAAGCCGGTTCGCGGCGAGGCCGAGGCGAAGATCCTGCACGAGCGGATCCGCGACGTGATGCGCGACTCGGTCGGCAGGCACATGATCGCCGACCCGGACATCACCGTCGGCACGTTCCTGTCCGGCGGCATCGACTCGACCGCGATCGCGGCGCTGGCCAAGGAGCACAACCCGAACCTGATCGCGTTCACCACCGGGTTCGAGCGCGAGGGCTACTCCGAGGTCGACGTGGCGGCCGAGTCCGCGGCGGCGATCGGCGTGAAGCACGTCATCCGGACGGTGTCGGCCGACGAGATGATGGAGGCCCTGCCGCTCATCGTCTGGTACCTCGACGACCCGGTGGCCGACCCGGCGCTGGTGCCGTTGTGGTTCATCGCGCGGGAGGCGCGCAAGCACGTCAAGGCGGTGCTGTCCGGCGAGGGCTCGGACGAGCTGTTCGGCGGCTACACGATCTACAACGAGCCGCTGTCGCTCGCGCCGTTCGAGAAGGTGCCGGGCAGCCTGCGCAAGGTGATCGGCAAGGTGTCGGAGCGGATCCCGGAGGGCACGCGCGGCAAGGACCTGCTGCGCCGCGGCGCGCTGCCGCTGGAGGAGCGCTACTACGGCAACGCCCGCATCTTCCGCGACGACCAGCTGCGCGGGGTGCTGAAGACGTTCCAGGAGGGCGTCGGCCACAAGGACGTCACCGCCGAGCACTACCGCACGTCGGCGAACTGGGACCCGGTCGCGCGGATGCAGCACGTGGACCTGTTCACCTGGCTGCGCGGCGACATCCTGGTCAAGGCCGACAAGATGACCATGGCGAACTCGCTGGAGCTGCGGGTGCCGTTCCTGGACGCGGAGGTGTTCAAGGTCGCGGCCGGCATCCCGCTGGACCAGAAGATCACCAAGGAGACCACGAAGTACGCGCTGCGCCGCGCGCTGGAGGGCATCGTGCCCGCGCACGTGCTCAACCGGCGCAAGCTGGGCTTCCCGGTGCCGATCCGGCTGTGGCTGCGGGACGAGATGTACGACTGGGCGCGCGGCATCATCGCCGATTCGCAAACCGGTGAGCTGCTGGACAAGCTGGCCGTGCAGCGCCTGCTGGACGAGCACAAGGCGGGCACGCTGGACCACAGCAGGCGGATCTGGGCGCTGCTGGTGTTCATGATCTGGCACGGCATCTTCATCGAGCACCGCATCAAGCCGGAGATCCCGGAGCCGGTCTACCCGGTGCGCATCTGAGGCGCGAGCTGAGCGTTCGAAGGGCCGCAGCCGCCCGGCTGCGGCCCTTCTTCGTCTGCTGACCGTCGGAGCGGTGCCGCGGTGCCGGCCGACCAGGCCCGCGGCTCCGGTCAGGCAGGCAGTGCGGGGGCGATCTCCGCCGCGGCGTCGGGGCCGAACGCGGCGCCGATGCGGGTCAGCGCGGACTCGCGGTCGAGGGTCCACTCCTGCGTGCCGACGGTCTCCAGCACCAGCACCGCGATCATCGACCCCAGCTGGGCCGAGCGCTCCAGGCTCAGGTCCGCGTTCAGGCCGGCCAGGAAGCCCGCCCGGAAGCCGTCGCCGACGCCGGTCGGGTCGGCCTTCGCCAGCTCGGGCACCGCGCCGACCTCGAGGGCCAGCCCGTCCTTGCCCACGATCTCCACACCCTTCTCGCCGAGGGTGGTGATGCGGATGCCGACGTGGTCCAGCACGTCGGCCTCGGACCAGGCCGTCTTCTGGAGCAGCAGCTCCCACTCGTAGTCGTTGGTGAACAGGTACCTCGCCCCGGCGACGAACCGGCGCGCCTGCTCCCCGTTCATGCGGGCCAGTTGCTGCGACGGGTCCACCGCGAAGTCGATCCCCCGCTGGCGGCACTCCTCCGCGTGGCGGAGCATGCCGTCCGGGTCGTCCGGGCCGATCAGCATCAGCCCGATCCCGCCAACGCGGTCCGCGATCGGGCCGAGCTCGATGTTGCGGGCCTCGGCCATCGCGCCTGCGTAGAACGTGGCGATCTGGTTGAGGTCGTCGTCCGTGGTGCACACGAACCGGGCGGTGTGGGCCAGCTCCGAGATCAGCACGCCCGACGCGTCCACGCCGTGGCGCTCCAGCCAGGACCGGTAGTCGGCGAAGTCCGCGCCGGCCGCGCCGACCAGCACCGGCTTCACGCCGAGCACCCCGAGGCCGAACGCGATGTTGGCGCCGATCCCGCCGCGGCGGACCACCAGGTCGTCGGCCAGGAAACTCAGCGAGATGCGGTGCAGCTGGTCGGCGACCAGCTGCTCGGCGAACCGGCCGGGGAAGTGCATGAGATGGTCGGTTGCGATGCTGCCGGAAACGGCGATGCGGGCGTTGATGGCCACCGGTGCTCTGCTCCCTCTGGCTGGCTCGAACTGAAGTTACCGACGGGAAATACCCCGTCGGAGCTAAATCTGACCCGCTGACCGACACTACTAGCTGGTAGACCTGTCCGGCTCGCGCCGGTCGCCCTAGCGTCGCCTGCGTGAGCACCGTGACGGAACCGGAGACCATCGCCGAGCTGATCGACGACTGCGCCGACATCCCCGCCGAACTGCGCGCGGCACACGCCTCGGCGCCCCGCCCGCCTGCGCCGCGGGGCTGGGCGGTCGACGACGCCTGCCACGCACAGGTAGTCGGGCTGGAGGACTATTAGTTACGCGGACATGCGAAAGGGCGCCGGTCGAAATCTCGACCGGCGCCCTTTCGCGTGTGCTGGCTCAGTGGAACGAGTCGCCGCAGGCGCAGGAGCCCGTGGCGTTCGGGTTCTCGATGGTGAAGCCCTGCTTCTCGATCGAGTCGACGAAGTCGATCACCGCACCCTCGACGTACGGCGCGCTCATGCGGTCGACCGCCACGCGCAGGCCGTCGAAGTCGCGGAACAGGTCGCCGTCGAGCGTGCGCTCGTCGAAGAACAGCTGGTAACGCAGGCCCGCGCAACCACCGGGCTGGACCGCGATGCGCAGGTGCATGTCGTCGCGGCCTTCCTGCTCGAGCAGGGCCTTCGCCTTGCTCGCCGCGGCGTCGCTCAACGTGACGCCGTGGGTGGCCTCGGCCTCGGCCTGCGTGCTGGTCTGCTCAGCGGCAGTCATAGCTCTCCCTCGGGGTCTTGCCGTGCACCGGGTGGGGGGTGCTCCTCCCTACTGGAACACCGGTGCCACCCGTTCTGTTCCCGGGCTGGTTCCCGCCTTGGCGCTGAACCCATGGTTACACATCGGCGAGGGGGTTGAACACGCACGCCGCTGTCTGGAATAAGCTGGTTGGGTGAGGTTTCTCCGTCGTAACAGCACGACCACCGCAGACAGCCCCGAGATCGAGGCGGCCGAGGTGGCCGAAAGCGTCGAATCTCACACCCGTGGTTACACCCCGGGCAAGGGCAGGCCGACGCCGAAGCGCAAGGAGGCCGAGGGCAAGCGCCGCGGCCCCGTCGCGCCCCCGCCGAGGACCATGCGGGAGGCGATGAAGCGCAACCGCGAGCTGCGCAAGTCGAACCCGGTCGACAAGGAAGAGCGCCGCAGGCTGGCCAAGGAGCGCCAGGAGCGGATGGCCGCGGGCGACGACCGCTACCTGCTGCCGCGCGACAAAGGCCCGGTCAAGGCGTACGTGCGCGACCTGGTCGACTCGCGCCGCCACTTCCTCGGCGCGTTCATGCCGCTGGCGATCCTCGTGTTCGTCGTGCTGCTGGTGCCGTACCCGGTGATCCAGCAGTACGTGACGCTGCTGTGCATGGCCGCGCTGCTGGTCATGGCCGTCGAGGGCTACTTCAACGGCCGCCGCATCGCGCGCCTGGCCAGGGCGAAGTTCCCGAAGGAGAACATCAGCGGCCGGTCGCTGGGCTGGTACGCGTTCGTGCGGGCGAGCCAGATCCGCAAGCTCCGGATGCCCAAGCCGCGCGTGAAGGTCGGCGACACGGTCTCCTGACCGCTGGAGCGCACTCCAGGTCGTTAGCAAGACGAACCAATTCCGGTAGGCTGCCTGACATGGAGTTTCGCCGTCTCGGCCGCAGTGGCCTGTCCGTCAGTGAGATCGCCTACGGTAACTGGCTCACCCACGGCTCCCAGATCGAGGAGGAGCAGGCCCAGGCCTGCATCAAGGCCGCGCTGGACGCGGGGATCACGACCTTCGACACCGCCGACGTCTACGCGAACACGGTGGCCGAGTCGGTGCTCGGCCGCGGGCTCGCCGGTCAGCGCCGAGAGAGCCTGGAGATCTGCACGAAGGTCTTCTGGCCGACCGGCCCCGGTGGCCCGAACGACCGCGGGCTGGGCCGCAAACACATCATCGAGTCCTGCCACGCCTCGCTGAAGCGGCTGCAGACCGACCACATCGACCTGTACCAGGCGCACCGGTTCGACGCGACGGTGCCGCTGGAGGAGACCATGTCGGCCTTCGCCGACCTGGTCCGTCAGGGCAAGGTGCTCTACGTCGGGGTCTCCGAGTGGAACGCCGAGGAGATCACCCGCGGCGCCGCGCTGGCCCGCGAGCTGCGGATCCCGTTCGTGTCGAACCAGCCGCAGTACAACATGCTCTGGCGCGTCATCGAGGCGCAGGTCGTGCCCGCGAGCGAGCGCGAGGGGCTGAGCCAGATCGTCTGGTCGCCGATCGCACAGGGTGTGCTGACCGGCAAGTACAAGCCGGGCCAGCCGCCGCCCGCCGGGTCGCGCGCCACCGACGAGAACGGCTCGCGGTTCGTGCAGCGCTTCCTGCGCGACGAGGTGCTCGAGCGGGTCGCCCGGCTGGAGCCGCTGGCCGCGCAGGCCGGGCTGACGCCGGCGCAGCTGGCGGTGGCGTGGGTGCTGCAGAACCCGAACGTCTCCTCGGCGATCGTCGGCGCTTCGCGGCCGGAGCAGGTGCACGAGAACGTGAAGGCGGCCGGCGTGAAGCTCGACGCCGACCTGCTGACCGAGATCGACTCGGTGCTGCTGGGCGTGGTCGAGGACGATCCGCGCCTGACCGCCCGGGCAGGCTGACGATAGGTTTGGCGCCGTGACTGACGTGTCGTTCGCCGATGTCCCCCAACCCGACGAAGCCGCCCGCACCGAGGCGGTGCGGCGGCACGCCGAGCTGCTCAAACCGGTGTCCGCGCTGGGCGAGCTGGAGGCGCTCGGCGCGTGGGTCGCGGCCTGCCAGGGCTCGGCGCCGCCGCGGCGGTTCCAGCGGCCACGGGTGATCGTGTTCGCCGGGGACCACGGGATCGCCGCGAAGGGCGTGTCCGCCTACCGGCCGGAGGTCACCGGGCAACTGGTGGACAACCTGCTCAAGGGCGCCGGGCCGGTCGCGGTCGCCGCGGCGGTGGCCGACGCCGGGCTGCGCGTGGTGGACATCGCGGTGGACGGGGAGACGCCGGTCGCCGAATACAAGGTGCGGGCGGGCTCCGGGTCGATCGACGTCGAGGACGCCCTCAGCGAGGACGAGGTGCGGGCCGCCCTGCGGGCCGGCATGGCGATCGCGGACGCCGAGGTGGACGAGGGCGCCGATCTGCTCGTCGCGGGCAGCGTCGGGGTCGGGGCGACCACGCCGGCCGCGGTGCTGGTCGCCGCGCTGACCGGCGCCGAGCCGGTGGCCGTGGTCGGCCGCGGATCGGGCATCGACGACAACGCGTGGATGCGCAAGACCGTGGCGATCCGGGACGCACTGCGGCGGGCGCGGGCGGTGCTGCCCGACCCGGTCGCGCTGCTGCGCACCGCGGGTGGCGCGGACCTGGCCGCGTTGACCGGGTTCCTGGCGCAGGCCGCGGTCCGCCGCACGCCGGTGCTGCTGGACGGGCTCGCGGTGGGCGCGGCGGCGCTGGTGGCGGAGGAACTGGCGCCCGGCGCGCGATCGTGGTGGCAGGCCGCGCACCGCGACGCCGAGCCGGCGCACCAGATGGCGCTGGACCACCTGGACCTCAAGCCGGTCGTCGACCTGGGCATCCGGCTCGGCGACGGCACCGGCGCCGCGACGGCCCTCCCGCTGCTGATCACGGCCGCCCGGCTGCTCACGGACCTGCCGACACACGCGGAAGCCGGGGTCACGGCGCCGAACGCTTGATCCTCACGCGACGTCAGGTCCCAGCGTCGTTCACACCGGCGCAAAGGCGCTGGCGGAAGTGGGTGAACGGCAGGTTCTACAAGGTCGGCGCGGCTTCCTGGCTCTGATCCGGGAGGTGACCGCCGTGGACGAGACGGTGAAGCAGTACTTCAGCAAAACCCAGCTGGCGGAGCTGGCCGAGCGCCGATCGCGGCTCGGCGAGCAGGAGGATGTCCAGCGGAGGTGGCAGGACCTGATCCCCCGCGTGCAGCGGGCCGTCGAGACCGGGTTCGCCCCCGGCCTCGGCGGAGGGGCGGGAGGTCGCGGCCGAGTGGATGCGCCTGCTGGAGGCTTTCCACGGTGGCGACACCGGGCTGCGGGACTCGCTCCACCGCATGCAGGCGGACAACAGCGAGCGGATCCAGCGTGAGCACGGCGGGCCGTCGCCGGAGCAGCTGGAGTTCATTCGGCGCCAACGCCTCCTGAGAACCATGAAGGGCCACCCCGCCGGAACGGGGTGGCCCTTCATGTCGAAGCGATCAGGACAGCTTGTGCATCCAGCCGTGCGGGTCGGGGCGCGTGCCCTCCTGGATGCCGGTCAGTTCGGCGCGCAGCTTCATCGTCACCTCGCCGGGCTCGCCGCCCGCGATGGTGAACTCGCCGCCCGCGTGCTTGACCCGGCCGACCGGCGTGATGACCGCCGCGGTGCCGCACGCGAACACCTCGGTCAGCTCACCGGACGCGGCCGCCTTCTCCCACTCGTCGGTGGAAATCCGGCGCTCCTCGATGCCGAGGCCGTGGTCCGCCGCCAGCTTGAGCAGCGAATCACGCGTGACACCGGGCAGCAGCGAACCGGACAGCTCCGGCGTGACGATCCGGGCATCCGAACCCGAGCCGAACACGAAGAACAGGTTCATGCCGCCCATCTCCTCGACGAAGCGGCGCTCCACCGCATCGAGCCACACCACCTGGTCGCAGCCCTTCTCCACGGCCTGCGACTGCGCCACGAAGGACGCCGCGTAGTTGCCGGCGAACTTCGCCGCGCCGGTGCCGCCCGGAGCGGCCCGCACGTACTCGGTGGACAGCCACACGCTCACCGGCTTGATCCCGCCGGTGAAGTACGAGCCGGCGGGCGAGGCGATCACCAGGTACAGGTAGTCGCTCGCCGGCGCGTTCACGCCGAGCCCCACCGAGGTGGAGATCATGAACGGGCGCAGGTACAGCGTGTCGCCCGGGTTGCTGGGCACCCACCGCTCGTCCGCCGCGATCAGCTCCCGCAACGAGCCGAGGAACAGCTCCTCGGGCAGCTCCGGCATCGCGATGCGGGCCGCCGACTTGCGGAACCGGGCCGCGTTGGCGTCCGGGCGGAAGGCCGCGACCGACCCGTCCGGCTGGCGGTAGGCCTTGAGGCCTTCGAAGATCGCCTGCGCGTAGTGCAGCACGGAGGTGGCGGGGTCGAGCGTGACCGGCTCGTAGGGGCCGACGTTCGCGTCGTACCAGCCGCGGCCCTTGCTGTACTTGATCGTGACCATGTGGTCGGTGAAGAACGTCCCGAAGCCCGGCTTCGCCAGTACCTCGGCTACACGCTCCGCCGAAGCGGGAGACGGGTGCGGGGTACGGGTGAAGGGCAACGTGGTCGTCATTCGACCAGGATAACTGTTAGTTGGACTTCCGAGAATCGCCTACTCCCCTACCATGGCGGCGTGACCGCCAACGTGCCGCAGACCGCCACGCCGAACTCCG
Source organism: Amycolatopsis methanolica 239 (assembly GCF_000739085.1). Classification (NCBI taxonomy): domain Bacteria; kingdom Bacillati; phylum Actinomycetota; class Actinomycetes; order Pseudonocardiales; family Pseudonocardiaceae; genus Amycolatopsis; species Amycolatopsis methanolica. The sequence goes on from NZ_CP009110.1 coordinate 5,301,015, forward strand.
TGTCCGCCGGACCCGCCTCCGACGTCAAGACCTTCGTCACCGCCGTCCTGCTCACCTTCGCGGTGGGCGAGCTGACGCTCCTCGGCTACGCCCTGCTCGGCGTGTTCGGCGGGATCATCGGCCTGGTCGGCGGCATCTTCGGCGTCGTGTGGTGGCGCAGCGTCCACGACAAGCAGGTGTTCCCGCGCGACCTGCCGGCGAAGTCGCTGATCGTCCTCACGGTCGCCACCGCGCTGATCACGCTGCTGGCGTTCCTGCTCGTCGCGTGACGGCGGCGCCGGCCGCGACGGCGACCACCGTCCCCAGTAGATAGACCGGCGGCAGCCAGGCCAGCAGCGTCACGGCAAGTACCGCCGCGATCACGCCGCGCGCGGTGATCCCGGTGATCATCGACAGCACCGCGGTCACCAGCACCTCGGCCAGCGCGGCCGCCGCGGCCAGCAGCAGCGCCTGGTCCGGATCCAGCAGCACGGCCGCGGCCGCGGCGATCAGTCCACAAGCGACGGACGCGCGCGGCCACGCGAGTTCCTCGCGGGCGCCGCGGATCGCGAGCAGCGCGGCGGGCACAGTGGACAGCACGACGACCCCGGCCAGCAACGGGTTCAGCACCTGCCCGTCCAGGGCGGCCAGCGCGTCCCGCACGGGCACGCCGGACAACGCCAGCCGCACCGGGCCGAGCTGGTAGAGCGCGCCCGCGCCGATGGTCAGCACCACCATCACCGAACCGGCGAGCCAGGACGGGTTGTGCCGCGGCAGCAACGGGAACAGCACCGCGCCCGCGGCGAACAGCCCACCGATCGTGAAATGCGGCGCGGTCACCGGTTGCGCGGGCTCGATCGCGAAACTCAGCGCCACGAAACCGGCCCCGGCGACCAGCAGGATGCCCAGCAGCCACGCCCGCGCGTACCTCGCCAGCCGCAGCCCGGCCGCGTCGGCGGCGGTGACCGCCAGGGCGACGACCGCGCCCGCCCACGACTGCCCGGGGAACAGGTAGGCGGCGAACACCGACGCGAACAGCGGCACCAGCGCGAGGCGGGACACCAGGCGCGTGGCGGCCACCAGACGCGCGGGGTTCGGCTCCAGCGCGGGAGGCTCCGGCACGCAGAACGCCAGCAGCGCCGCCACCACCGCGCCGCCGAGCAGCCACCAGCCGCCCGCCTGCGCGCCCACGGCCAGCGCGATCAGCAGTCCCGCCGCCAGCCGCACGCCCACCACCTGCCTCTCCTGCCGGGCTCCGTCCTCATTAGCATGGCTCACCACCTGGCCGGGTACCCCACCCGGCACGACCGTCGATGGATGCGCGAGGAGCCACAAGTGACCGTGCCGAAGTTTGCCCTGATCGAGAACACCGGCGCCGCGCTCGGCAAGAGCCGGGCCGAGGTCGTCGTGGTCGGGACGCTCCAGGGCGACAAGGCCGTGACGCTGGCGCCGGGTGCGGAGGCCGTCGACGAGACCTTCGACGGCTCGCTGGCCGAGCTGCTGGCCACCGTGGGCGCCTCCGGCAAGGCCGAGGAGGTCGTGAAGCTGCCCACGCTGGGCAAGCTGCCCGCCGCGGTCGTGCTGGCGGTCGGCCTCGGCCGCGCCGACGGGGACGGCACCGTGACCGCCGAGCAGGTGCGCCGCGCCGCGGGCGCCGCCGGGCGCGCGCTGGCCGGCACCGCGCGGGCCGTGTCCACACTGTCCGCTGTGGACCTGCAGGCCGCGGTGGAAGGCACCGCGCTGGGCGCCTACACGTTCACCGAGTACAAGTCCGAGCCGGGTGACGCGCCCGTCGCGGCGGTCGATTTCGCCACGCCGGCCGAAGGCACCAAGCGCGCGCACACCGCGACGCTGAAGGCCGCGACCGCGATCGCCGAGGCCGTGATCATCGCCCGCGACCTGATCAACACCCCGCCGAACGACCTGTTCCCGGCCTCCTTCGCCGAGCGGGCCCGCAAGCTCGCCGAGGCCAACGACCTCGACTTCGAGGTGCTCGACGAGAAGCAGCTCAAGCGCAAGGGCTTCGGCGGCATCCTCGGCGTCGGCGGCGGCTCGTCCCGCCCGCCGCGGCTGGTGCGGGTGTCCTACAAGGGTCCGAAGGCGGCGAAGAAGGTCGCGCTGGTCGGCAAGGGCATCACGTTCGACTCGGGCGGCATCTCGATCAAGCCCGCGGCGAACATGGACCACATGACCTCGGACATGTCCGGGGCCGCCGCGGTGCTCGCCTCGGTCGTGCTCGCGGCCAAGCTCAAGTACCCGCTCGAGGTCACCGCCAACATCCCGCTCGCGGAGAACCTGCCGTCGGGCACCTCCTACCGGCCGGGCGACGTGCTGAGCATGTACGGCGGCAAGACCGTCGAGGTCCTCAACACCGACGCCGAAGGCCGCCTGGTGCTGGCCGACGCCATCGTGCGCGCCGCCGAGGACGACCCGGACTACCTGATCGAGACCTCGACGCTGACCGGCGCGCAGATGGTGGCGCTGGGCAACCGGACCGCCGGGATCATGGGCTCGGACGAGTTCCGCGACCGGGTGGCGGCGATCGCACAGGCCACCGGCGAGGGCGGGTGGCCGATGCCGCTGCCCGAGGAGCTGCGCGGCGACCTGGACTCGCGGCTGGCCGACCTGGCGAACGTGACCGGGCACCGCTGGGGCGGGATGCTCGCGGCCGGCATCTTCCTGCGCGAGTTCGTCGCCGAGGGCCTGCCGTGGGCGCACATCGACATCGCGGGGCCGTCGTTCAACACCGGCGCGCCGTGGGGCTACACCGGCAAGGGCGGCACCGGCGTCCCGGTCCGCACCATCGCCGCCGTGCTGGCGGACATCGCCGACCAGGGCTGACGATCACCGCGCCGTGGTGGCCCCGCACGTACGGGGCCACCACGTGCGTGCGAATCAGCTCTGCGCGCCCTTCTGCCGCTCTGTGTATTCGCGCATGCGCTTCGGGTAACCGACTTTCGCGACCTCGTAGACCGGGATCGAATGCTTCCGCCCGAACTGCTGCGCGGCGTCCAGGCTGCCGATCCGGCGCCGCGTCCATTCACCGTCGTGCGCGACGAGGACGACCGTGGTCTCGGTGACCGTCGTCCGCGGCTCCACGAACGCCTCGACGCCCCGCCGCGCGGCCGCCCAGCCCTCCAGATGACGCAGGTCAGCGTCACTGGCACGGCGCAGCGTGCCCGGTTTCCCGGCACCGCGTCTGCGCTTCAGACCGTCGAACAAACCCACCTCGACCACCTCATCTCCGCCTGCCCTCCCCCGCCATTATCCCGGGGATCAGAAGTGCGCCGATTAACACACCCGGCTACCTCGCAGGGCCGGACTACGTAGTGACAAGATGATGAGGGTTTGGACGTAAAACGAGGAGTAAACGACGTGAGCGACGCTGGCGCCGACCTGGTGATCCTCGGTGGCGGATCCGGCGGCTACGCCGCGGCCTTCCGCGCCGCGGAGCTGGGCCAGTCCGTCATCCTGATCGAGAAGGACAAGCTGGGCGGGACGTGCCTGCATCGCGGCTGCATCCCGACCAAGGCTCTGCTCCACGCGGCCGAAGTCGCCGACACCGCCCGCGAGGGTGAGCAGTTCGGCGTGAAGACCACCCTGGAGGGCGTCGACATCGCCGGCGTCCACAAGTACAAGGATGGCGTCATCAGCCGCCTCTACAAGGGGCTGCAGGGCCTGGCCAAGGCCCACAAGGTGACCGTCGTCGAGGGCACCGGCACGTTCGTCGGCGGCACCACGGTCGAGGTGGACGGCACCCGGTACACGGGCAAGAACCTGGTCCTGGCCACCGGCTCGTACTCGAAGACCCTGCCGGGCCTGGAGCTGGGCGGCCGGATCATCGCCAGCGACGAGGCGCTGACCCTGGACTGGATCCCGGAGAAGGTCGTCGTGCTCGGCGGCGGCGTCATCGGCGTCGAGTTCGCCAGCGTGTGGGCCTCCTTCGGCGTGGACGTGACGATCGTCGAGGCGCTGCCGCGGCTGGTCCCGGCCGAGGACGAGTTCGCCAGCAAGCAGCTCGAGCGGGCGTTCCGCCGTCGCAAGATCAACTTCAAGACCGGCGTGAAGTTCACCGGCGCCAAGCAGGACGAGAACGGCGTGACCGTGTCCCTGGAGTCCGGTGAGACGCTGGAGGCCGACCTGCTGCTGGTCGCCGTCGGCCGCGGTCCCAACACCGCGGGCCACGGCTACGAGGAGGCCGGCGTCCGGATGGAGCGCGGGTTCGTCATCACCGACGAGCGCCTGCGCACCAACCTGCCGAACGTCTACGCCGTCGGCGACATCGTCCCCGGCCTGCAGCTCGCGCACCGCGGCTTCGCCCAGGGCATCTTCGTCGCCGAGGAGATCGCCGGCCTGGAGCCGAAGGCGATCGACGAAGCCGGCATCCCGCGCGTCACCTACAGCCACCCCGAGGTCGCCTCCGTCGGCCTGAGCGAGGCGGCTGCGAAGGAGCGCTACGGCTCGGACGTGCAGACCTTCACGTACGACCTGGCAGGCAACGGGAAGAGCCAGATCCTCAAGACTTCCGGCGCGATCAAGGTGATCAAGGCGCCGGACGGGCCGGTCGTCGGCCTGCACCTGGTCGGGGACCGGGTCGGCGAACTGATCGGCGAAGCCCAGCTGATCTACAACTGGGAGGCCTTCCCGGAGGACGTCGCTCCGCTGATCCACGCCCACCCGACCCAGACCGAGGCCCTCGGCGAAGCACACCTTGCCCTGGCCGGCAAGCCACTGCACGTGCACAGCTGACCGGACCGCAGCCGACTAAAGATTCAAGGGAGTCAATTCACGATGGCCTTCTCCGTCACACTGCCGGAGCTCGGGGAGAGCGTTACCGAGGGCACCGTCACCCGCTGGCTCAAGCAGGAGGGTGACACGGTCGCGGTCGACGAGCCGTTGCTGGAGATCTCGACCGACAAGGTCGACACCGAGGTCCCGTCGCCGGTCGCAGGCACGCTGCAGAAGATCGTCGCCCAGGAGGACGAGACCGTCGAGGTCGGCGGCGAGCTCGCCGTGATCGACGACGGTTCCGGCGGTGGTTCCGCCCCCGCTCAGGAGCAGGCGCCCGCCCAGCAGGCCCAGCCCGAGCCGGAGCCCGAGCCGCAGCTGCAGTCGGCCCCGGAGGCACAGCCCGCGCCGAGTGGTTCCGCTCAGGGCACGCCGGTCACGCTGCCCGAGCTGGGCGAGAGCGTCACCGAGGGCACCGTCACCCGCTGGCTGAAGTCGGTCGGCGACACGGTCGAGGTGGACGAGCCGCTGCTGGAGATCTCCACCGACAAGGTCGACACCGAGGTCCCGTCGCCGATCGCCGGCACGCTGCTGGAGATCAGCGTCGGTGAGGACGAGACCGTCGAGGTCGGCGGCACGCTCGCCATCATCGGCGACGCGAGCGCCTTGCCCGCCCCGCAGCAGGAGCAGCCGAAGGCGCCCGAGCCGAAGCCGGAACCGAAGCCCGAGCCCACCCCGGCCGCGCAGGCGCCCGCGCCGCAACAGCCGGCCCCGCAGCAGCCCGCGCCGCAACAGCCGGCTCCGCAGCCGCAGGCCGCCCCGGCCGCGAGCGACGGCAACGGCAGCGGCCCGTACGTCACCCCACTGGTGCGCAAGCTCGCCACCGAGCACGGCATCGACCTGGCGTCGGTGACCGGAAGCGGTGTCGGCGGCCGCATCCGCAAGCAGGACGTGCTGGCGGCGGCCGAGGCGAAGCAGAAGCAGAGCGCCCCGGCCACCCAGGCGCCCGCCGCACAGGCCCCGGCCGCCGCGCCGAGCGCCCCCGCCGCCAAGGCCCCGGCTGCCCCGTCGCCGGAGCTGGCCGCGCTGCGTGGCACCACGCAGAAGGCGAGCCGGATCCGCCAGGTCATCGCGCAGCGCACCCGCGAGTCGCTGCAGACCTCGGCGCAGCTCACCCAGGTGTTCGAGGTGGACGTCACCAAGATCGCCCGGTTGCGCCAGCAGGCGAAGGCCTCCTTCCAGGATCGGGAGGGCGTGAAGCTCACCTTCCTGCCGTTCTTCGCGAAGGCGACGGTCGAGGCGCTCAAGCAGCACCCGAACATCAACGCCTACCTGGACGAGGAGAAGAAGGAGATCACCTACTTCGGCGAGGAGCACCTCGCCGTCGCCGTGGACACCGAGAAGGGCCTGATCTCCCCGGTCATCCACAAGGCGGGCGAGCTGAACCTGGCCGGCTTGGCCAGGGCGATCGCCGACGTCGCGGCCCGCACCCGCGCGAACAAGATCAAGCCGGACGAGCTGTCGGGCGGCACCTTCACGGTGACCAACCTGGGCAGCAACGGCGCCCTGTTCGACACGCCGATCATCAACCAGCCGCAGTCCGGGATCCTGGGCGTCGGCGCGGTGGTGAAGCGGCCGGTCGTGGTCACCGACGCGGACGGGCAGGACACCATCGCCATCCGGTCGATGGCCTACCTGGCCCTGACCTACGACCACCGCCTGATCGACGGCGCGGACGCGGGCCGGTTCCTGACCACGATCAAGAACCGCCTCGAAGAGGGCCACTTCGAGGACGAGCTGGGTCTGTAACGGCTTGACCGGAGACCCCCTCCGCCGGCATTCCGTGATTACGGAAAACCGGCGGAGGGGGTCTTCGCGCTTTCCCGGCTCGCTCTGCCCGGCTCCGCGGCGCCCCGCACCGCGACCCGCACGCTGGCCCTCGACGACGGTCCCCGCGCGGAAGTGCCGGCGGCGCTGGGCAATCCGGCGCGCCTGGCGATCGTGCGGGCGCTGGCCGCGCGCGGGGCCCGGCTCGACCGGGCACCTCAAAGCGTTGACCGGCGCCGGGATCGTCGAGCCGGACAAGCGCGGCAGCTACCGGTTGCCCGCCCGCGCCACGATCCCCGTGCTCGTGCTGCTGACCGCGGCCGCCGACGTCGCCGGGCAACTGCGGTGAGGGAACGTGCGCGAAACGGCGGCGTGAGCAACGATCGGGGTATGCGAGTACTGATCGCCGGATCCAGCGGGCTCCTCGGCTCGGCGCTCGTCGCCACACTGCGCGACTCGGGGCACGACGTGCGCCGGCTGGTACGGCGTCCGGCCAGGGCCGCGGACGAGCACTCGTGGGACCCGCCCGCGGGCCGGATCGACGACCGCGCGTTCGAGGACGTCACCACCGTCGTCAACCTGTGCGGCTCGCCGATGGGGCTGCGGTGGAGCGCGGCCCGTAAGCAGATGATCCGCGACAGCCGGATCGAGCCCACCGAGGTGCTGGCCGAGGCCGTCGCGGAGTACCGCATCCCGACCCTCGTCAACGCCTCCGGCGTCGGCTACTACGGCGACACCGGCGACACCGTGGTGACCGAGACCGCGCCGCGGGGTCAGGGTTTCCTGGCCGAGCTGTGCGAGGCGTGGGAGGCGGCGACCGCGCCTGCGGCGGAGGCGGGCTCGCGCGTGGTGAACCTGCGCACCGGTCTGGTGCTGTCCACGGAGGGCCTGCTCGGGCCGCTCAAGCCGCTGTTCTGGCTCGGCCTGGGCGGCAAGCTGGGTGACGGCAAGCAGTACATGCCGTGGATCAGCCTGCGCGACCACGTGTCCGCGATGCGGTTCCTCATCGAGCACGAGACGCTGTCCGGTCCGGTGAACGTGTGCAACCCGGAGCCGTCGACCAACGCCGAGTTCACCCGCGCGATGGGGCACGCGCTTCGGCGGCCTGCCCCGTGGTGGGCGCCCGGGTTCGCGTTGCGGGCGGCGCTCGGCGAGGTGGCCGACGAGATGGCGCTGATCTCGCAGCGGGCGGTGCCTGCGATGCTGGAGAAGGCCGGGTTCACGTTCGTGCACACCGACCTCGAGGGCGCATTGGCGGTCGCCCTTTGACCAGGTGGCTCCCGCTCGGCGGCGCGTTCCTCGTCCTGTTCCTCGGGCTGGGCGTGGCCGTGGCGCGGCCGCCGTACGCCGTCGACCTGGCCGTGGCGGGCCTGGTGCAGGGCTGGTGGCGCGGCACGCCGGGACAGGTGGCGCAGGTGGTCAGCGACGTGTTCGGACCGGTCGTGCCCGCGATCTTCGCGATCGCGCTCGCGGTCGGAATCGTGGTGTGCTGGCGGCGCGGCATGCGGTACCAGGCGGGCGTGGCGCTACGGGTGCTGGCCGTGCTCGCCGCCACCCGGCTGGTGAGCGTGGTCTTCAAGCCGCTGTTCGTGCGCGACCGGCCCCGCGAGTACCCGGAGTTCAGCTACCCCAGCGGCCACGTGGTGTCGATCTCCAGCACCGGGCTCGCGGCGGCGCTGTTGTGCCTGTGGCTCGCGCCGAAGCTGACGAAGTGGGTCGTGGTGTTCTTCTCGGTCGCGACGGTGCTGTGCGCGGCGAGCCGGGTGATACTCGGGGTGCACTGGGTCAGCGACACCGTCGGCGCCGTGCTTGGCGTGCTCGGCGTGGGTTTTCTCACGGGGTGGGCGGTGCGGTTGTTACCGCCACAGCCCGTGCCGTCGGCGCCGCGGTCGGCGTAACCTGCCAGTCGTGAGTCCCAAGTCCTGCCGCGCCGCCAGCACCCCCGTCACCGTCAAGAACATCGGCACCATCGACTACCTGCAAGCCTGGGAGCTGCAGCGGGAGCTGGTGAACGCGCGGGCGGACTGCTCGGAGGCCCCGGACACGCTCCTGCTGCTGGAGCACCCGTCGGTCTACACCGCGGGCAAGCGCACCGAGGACGCCGACCGGCCGACCGACGGCACCCCGGTGATCGACGTCGACCGCGGCGGGAAGATCACCTGGCACGGGCCCGGACAGCTGGTCGGCTACCCGATCGTCAAGCTGGGCGACCCGATCGACGTCGTGCACTACGTGCGGCGCCTGGAGGAGGCGCTGATCCGGGTGTGCGACCAGTTCGGCGTCTACACCGGGCGGGTCGAGGGCCGCAGCGGCGTGTGGGTGCCCGCCGACGAGCGCGGTCCGGAGCGCAAGATCGCGGCGATCGGCATCCGCGTGCAGCGCGGCGTGACGATGCACGGCTTCGAGCTGAACTGCAACGCGGACCTGACGGCGTTCGACAAGATCGTGCCGTGCGGGATCCGGGACGCCGGCGTGACGTCGCTGTCGTTCGAGCTGGAGCGGGACGTCCCGGTCGCCGAGGCGCTCCCCCTTGCCCGCGACGCCGTGCTGGCCGCGCTGGACGGCGAGCTGGCGGTGTCGGACGACCGGTGGCTGCGCCGCGAGGATTCGGCGCCCTCGGCGCCGGGCGTGACGTTCGCCCTCCGGCCCTGAGCCGAGCCCAGGACCGGAGGACGCGCGGTCACAGCTGCGGGGCGACCTTCGAGGCGATCAGCTCGAGGTGGTCCAGGTCGGACAGGTCCAGCACCTGCAGGTAGAGGCGGGTGACGCCGGTGGCCTCGCGGTAGCGGCCGATCTTGTCGACCACCTCGTCCACGGTGCCCGCCAGGCCGTTCTGCTTCACCTCGTCGGTCTCGCGGCCGATCGCGGCGGCGCGGCGGGCGAACTCGGCGTCGTCCTTGCCGACCGCCACCACCTGGGCCGCGGAGCGAATGACCGCCTTCGGGTCGCGGCCGATCTCGCGGCACGCGGCGTCCACGCGCTCGAACTGGGTGGCGGCGGTGGCGGCGTCGACGAACGCGGCGTTGAACTCGTCGGCGAAGCGGGCCGCCAGCGCCGGGGTGCGCTTCTTGCCGCCGCCGCCGATGATCACCGGCGGGCGCGGCGACTGGGCCGGCTTGGGCAGCGCGGGCGCGTCGGCGAGCTGGTAGTGCTTGCCGTCGAAGGAGAACGTCTCGCCCTCGGGGGTCTCCCACAGGCCGGTGATGATCTCCAGCTGCTCGCCGTAGAGGTCGAAGCGCTCCTTGATCTCCGGCATCGGGATGCCGTAGGCCTGGTGCTCGGCGTCGTACCAGCCGGAACCGAGGCCGAAGTCGACGCGGCCGCCGGACATCTGGTCGACCTGCGCCACGGAGATCGCCAGCACCGACGGGTGCCGGAACGTCGCGGCGGTGACCAGCGTGCCCAGGCGGATGCGGGAGGTCTCGCGGGCCAGCGCGCCGAGGGTCACCCAGGCGTCGGTCGGGCCGGGCAGCCCGGAGGCGGAGCCCATCTTCAGGAAGTGGTCGGAACGGAAGAAGGCGTCGAAGCCGTTGTGCTCGGTCGCCTTGGCGACACGCAGGAGATCGTCGTAGCTCGCGCCCTGCTGCGGTTCGGTGAAGATCCTCAAGTCCACGGTCTCCACCCTATCGATTCAGGTGCGGCGGACGCGGTGCAGCAGCTGCACGATCACCGCTTCGATCTGGGCGCCGACCTTCTTCGGGTCGGGTGAGCTGGCGATCTCGGTCGCCGCGCTGTGCAGGGCCCCGAACAGCAGCCGCGCGGTGATCTCGACCGGGACCTCGTCGACCTCGCCCGCCTCGATCAGGTCCTCCAGGCTCGACCGGATCAGCCCGAAGCTCGCCCTGTCCTCAGCCTCCCGCCAGCGCTCCCAGCCCATCACCACCGGCGCCTCGTGGATCGCGATCCGCTGGTAGGCCGGGTCGAGGCAGCTGGAGATGAACTCCCGCAGCCCCGCCAGCGCCCGCTCCCACGGCGTGCCGCTGCCGCCCACGATCTCTTCCAGGCGCCCGAAAACCCGGCTCTCCACCTTCTCGAACGCCGCTTCGAAGAGCGCCTGCTTTCCACTGAAATGGTGATACAGGGCACCTTTCGTGACCCGGGCGCGCTTGGCGACCTCGTCGAGCGAAGTGCTGGCGTAGCCCCGTTTGGTGAACAGCTCCACAGCGCTGTTCACCAGGGCCGACCGCGTGGACTCCGAATAGTCGAGACGCCTGGACCGCATTGTCACCACGCTCACAAGCTTACGCCGGCTTCCGTTTCCATACCCGTGGTATGTTCGCAGTGTCGGCACCATACCGACGGTATGCTCCGAACCCAGAGTATGGCCGGGGTCGCAACTTGGGGAGGACCCGTGAGCTGGAACGACTTCTACCGACGGCGCGACATCCTGGACGCCGTCCTGACCGCGGCGGCCCGCGACCCGCGGAGCCCGCTGCCCTTCGACGAGATCCCCGGTGCCGCAGAGGCCTTCGGCACGCGCGAAAACCTCATGCTCGCGCTGCACTACCGGTGGACCCAGCTGCTCAGCGGCCACCTGCGCGCCGAGGTCGAGGGCGACAATGACCACGTGGACGCGGTCAAGCGCGCCTGGACCGCCGCGGTCCGGCGCAACCGCGCGCTCTACGAGGTCGTCGCCGCCCACCGCGACGAATACCCGGCGCTCAAGGCCGCACACCGCGCCGAGCAGGCGATGCTCGCCATCGCGGCCGGGCTGGCCGAGCCGGACGAGCCGGTGGACGAGGTGGCCAAGGTCGGCGCCGCCTTCGAGGCCCTGCTGAGCGAAGGCCCCGGACTGCGTCCGGCGCGCCCGTTCGGCCGCCTGCTGCGAATGCTGGCCCCGAGTGCGTGATCTTCCCTAGGCCCCGCCCGTCTCCCACCGTCACCCTCAACGGTGACGCTCCGCGTCGCTCTACTATCGCGAACATGAAAACCTGGACCGAGGCCGACATCCCCGACCAGACGGGCCGCACGGTGCTCGTCACCGGCGCGAACTCCGGCCTCGGTCTGCGAACCTCCCTCGTGCTCGCCGCCAAGGGCGCGCGCGTGCTGATCGCCTGCCGCGACCCGGAGCGCGGCGAGCAGGCGCTGCGCACCGTCTCGGCAGGCGCGGCGGTCGCTCCCGAACTGATCTCCCTCGACCTCGCCGACCTTTCGTCGGTGCGCGCGGCGGCGGCCCGCGCCGAAGAGATCACCGGCGGGAAACTCGACGTCCTGATCAACAACGCCGGCCTGATGGCCGCCCCCAAGGACCGCACCAAGGACGGCTTCGAGCTGCAGTTCGGCACCAACCACCTGGGCCACGCGGCGCTGACCTGGCTGCTCATGCCCGCACTGCGGCGCGGCACGAACGCCCGCGTGGTGACGCTGTCCAGCCTCGCCGCCACCGGCGGCCGCGTCGACTTCGACGACCCCGGCTTCGAGCACCGGCGCTACAACCCGGCCGCGGCGTACAGCCAGTCCAAGATCGCCAACCAGATCTTCGCGCTGGAACTGGACCGCCGCCTGCGCGCCGCCGGTGACGACGTGATCAGCGTGGCCGCCCACCCCGGCTACACGGCCACCAACCTGAACTCCAACATGGCCAACGCGCAGGGCCACCCCGTCGTGCGCAAGCTCGTCGGCGGCGTGACCTTCCTGGGCGATCTGCTCATCGCGCAGGGTGTCCGCACCGGCGCGCTGCCGTCCCTGATCGCGGCCACCGCGCCGGACGTCAACGGCGGCGACTACATCGGCCCGCGTCTGTTCCGCGGCATCCGCGGCAACCCCACGGTGGTGCCGCCGCTGCGGGCCGCGCTGGACCGCGAGAACGGCCGCAAGCTGTGGGACCTGACGGCCAAGCTGACCGGCGTGACCCCCGACCCAGCGTAGGTCATCCGCCCCGCCCGGGGGCGTACGCTGGGGCGCGTGACTGTTGTGCCTGAAGGTCGGAAGCTGCTGCGGCTCGAGGTCCGCAACAGTGAGACGCCGATCGAGAAGAAGCCGTCCTGGATCAAGACCCGTGCGAAGATGGGGCCGGAGTTCACCGAGCTCAAGGGCCTGGTCCGCCGGGAGGGCCTGCACACGGTCTGTGAGGAGGCGGGTTGTCCCAACATCTACGAGTGCTGGGAGGACCGCGAGGCGACCTTCCTCATCGGTGGTGACCAGTGCACCCGCCGCTGCGACTTCTGCCAGATCGACACCGGCAAGCCGGCCGCGCTGGACCGGGAGGAGCCGCGCCGGGTGGCGGAGAGCGTGCAGGCGATGGGCCTGCGCTACTCGACGGTCACCGGCGTCGCCCGCGACGACCTGGACGACGGCGGGGCGTGGCTGTATGCCGAGACCGTCCGCCAGATCCACGCGCTGAACCCGGGCACCGGGGTGGAGCTGCTGATCCCGGACTTCAACGCCGACCCCGGGCAGCTGGCCGAGGTGTTCGGCTCCGCGCCGGAGGTGCTGGCGCACAACGTGGAGACCGTGCCGCGGATCTTCAAGCGGATCCGCCCCGGCTTCCGCTACGCGCGGTCGCTGGAGGTCCTCACCCGTGCCCGTGAGGCCGGGCTGGTCACCAAGTCGAATCTGATCCTCGGCATGGGGGAAACCCCCGAGGAGGTCGAGCCCGCGATGCGCGACCTGGTCGAGGCCGGCTGCGAGATCCTCACGATCACCCAGTACCTGCGCCCGTCGGTGCGCCACCACCCGGTGGACCGGTGGGTCAAGCCGGAGGAGTTCGTCGAGCACGCCAAGGTCGCCGAGCGCCTCGGGTTCGCCGGGGTGATGGCCGGGCCGCTGGTCCGCTCCTCCTACCGCGCCGGCCGCCTCTACGCCCAGACCAAGCGCCACCGCGGCGAGGAACTGCCCGCCAACCTGGCGCACCTGGCCGAAGCCGGACCCGCCGCCCAGGAAGCCAGCAGCCTCCTCACCCGCTGAAAGTCGGGGGAATTCCCTGACGAAAGTGCGCCGCGAGCCCGATACCGTGCACGGTAGTTTGAAGGGGTCAGCAGGGGCAAAAAGGACAGGGGATCACACGTGGCGCTGGTAACCGACATCCTGGAATGGCTGCAGGCACTGCCGCAGCCTGCGTTGGTCGGCGCGACCGGCGCACTCGTGTTCGCCGAGTGCACCATCGGGCTCGGCTTCATCGCCCCCGGCGAGTCGGGACTGCTGGTCGCCGCGACCACCGCCAACACCGCGCCGCGGTTCCTGATCCTGTGGGCGGTGGTGGCGGTGTGCGCCACCCTCGGCGACTCGCTCGGGTACGCGATCGGGCGGAAGTTCGGGCCGCGGCTGCGCGAGACCAAACTGATCCAGAAGTACGGCACGGACGCCTGGGACAAGGCGACGGACGTGCTGCACCGCCGAGGCGCGTGGGCGGTGTTCTTCGCCCGGTTCCTGCCGGTGATCCGGACGCTGACACCGGCTGCGGCCGGGACATCGGGACTGGAGTTCCGGAAGTTCCTGCCCGCGGCGGCCGCGGGCGCGATCAGCTGGTCGTTGCTGCACATCAGCCTGGGCGCCGCGATGGGCGAGGCGGCCAAGCGCATCGAGGGCGTGCTGAACACCGGCGGCCTGATCGTGGTCGGCGTGCTGGTCGCCGTCGGGCTCTTCTTCCTGCTGCGGTGGAAGAAGAAGAAGGCGATGGGCAAGCTCGACGAGCGCACCACGGAGCCCAGCAAGGCCGAGTGACTCCCCGCGCGGGAACATCCACGAGCGCAGAATTCACCACAGCGAGTTCTGCGCTCGTGTGTGTTCAGCGGGCGGCGGCGATCAGCTCTTTCGCCGCCTCGACATCCAGGGTCTCGTGCACGCCGAAGTCCACGGCCGTCGCCGGGGCCTGCTCTGCCGGGCGCCGGGGCGCGGCGTGCACGTGCCGCACGCCGGTGGTCTCCAGCACCTGGCGCACGTTGTGCGGGCGGATCCCGCCGCACGCCATCACCGTCACCCGGTCGCCTGCCAGCTCCGTCATCCGCGCCAGCAGCGGCGCCCCCTCGACGGCCGTCGCCGCCTGGCCGGAGCTGAGCACGCGCCGCACACCGAGCTCCGCCAGCACCTCCAACGCCGCCAGCGGATCCGCGCACACGTCGATCGCCCGGTGGAACGTCACCTCGCGGCCCGCGGCGGCGGCCACCAGCTCCGCCACCACGACCCGGTCGACCTCGCCGGCCGCGGTCAGCGCCCCGACCACGACGCCCGCCGCTCCGGCCGCGACCGCGTGCCGGACGTCGGCGAGCATCGCGTCCACCTCGGCCGGCGCGTAGCGGAACCCGCCGTCCCGCGGCCGGATCAGCACGTGCACCCCGGCGCGGGTGCAGCGCGCCAGGGTGGCCGCGAGCAGCCCCGGCCCGGGGGTCAGCCCGCCCAGCGCGCCCGCGGCGCACAGCTCGACGCGGTCCGCGCCGAGCCCGTCCGCCGCGATCGCACCGTCCACAGTGTCCGTGCTCAGCTCGACGAAAGCCACCGCCGAGTAGTACCACGGCTCAGCTCGTCGTGTATCGCCGCGCGACGTCCTCCGCGGTGGACGCGCCCGCCCGCCAGTCCGCGATCCACGGCCCGGTTCCCTCGCTCGGGTCCAGGACGCCCTCCTCCAGCCAGGTGAAGGCGCCGTCCATGACCCGGTCGGTGAGGCGGCGGTCCACGTCATCGGTGTTGCGCCACAGGCCCTCGAACAACGTCTCGATCCGCACCCGCGCCTGGCGGCAGAACACGTCGGCCAGCTCGTAGGCGGCCTCGCCCTCCCGGACGTCGTCCTCGCGCTGCATCTCCGCCCGCACGCACGCCGCGGACATCGCGAACAGCTCGGCGCCGATGTCGACGATCCGGCCGAGGAACCCCTGCCGCTTCTCCAGCCCGGCCTGCCAGCGCGCCATGCCGTAGAACGTCGAGCGCGCCAGCTTGCGGGCGGTGCGCTCGACGTAGCGCAGGTGCGGCGCGAGCTGCCCGAACTCGGCGAACGACGTCGGCACCTGGCCGCGGCCGGTGACCAGCTGCGGCAGCCACTTCGCGTAGAAGCCGCTGGCCTTGGCCGCGGCCTTCGCCTTCGCGGGCAGGTCGGCCTCCAGGTCGGCGAGCGCCCCGGCGGCCGCGAGGTGCGCGTCCACCGCCTCGCGTGCGATGAGCAGGTGCATGATCTCGGTCGAGCCCTCGAAGATGCGGTTGATCCGCAGGTCGCGCAGCAGTTGTTCGACGCCGACCGCCCGTTCCCCGCGCGCGGCGAGCGACTGGGCGGTCTCGTAGCCGCGGCCGCCGCGGATCTGCATCAGCTCGTCGGCGATCCTGCAGGACATTTCGCTGGCGTACAGCTTGGCCAGCGCCGCCTCGATGCGGATGTCGTTGCGCCCCTCGTCGCTCATGTGGCCGGACAGCTCCTGCACGCTCTCCAGCGCGTACGTGGTCGCGGCGATGAACGAGATCTTGTTCGCCACGGCCGCGTGCCCGGCGATCGGTTTGCCCCACTGCACACGTGCCGCGGACCACTCGCGGGCGATCTTGAGGCACCACTTGCCGGCGCCGGCGCACATCGACGGGATCGACAGCCGCCCGGTGTTCAGCGTCGCCAGCGCGATCTTCAGTCCCTTGCCCTCGCCGCCGACGACCGCGTCCGCGGGCACCCGCACCTGGTGGAAGCGGGTCACACCGTTCTCGATGCCACGCAGGCCCATGAACGCGTTGCGCCGCTCCACGGTGATGCCGGGCGAATCCATCTCGACGATGAACGCGGTGATCCCGCCGCGGCGCCCCTCGCTGCGCGGCACCCGCGCCATCACGACGACCAGTTCGGCGACGACACCGTTGGTGGTCCACAACTTGACGCCGTTCAGGAGGTACCCGCCGCCCTCGGTGGGGGTCGCGGTGGTCGCCAGGCGCGCCGGGTCGGAGCCGACGTCGGGCTCGGTGAGCAGGAAGGCGGTGACCGCGCCCTTCGCGCAGCGCGGCAGGAACTTCGCCTTCTGCTCGGGCGTGCCTGCCAGCTTCAGCGGTTCCGGCACGCCGATCGACTGGTGCGCCGACAGCAGCACGCCCAGCGTCGGGTGCACCGAGCCGAGCAACGCCAGCGCGCGGTTATAGGCGACCTGGGACAGCCCGAGGCCGCCGTACTCCTCCGGGATCTTGATCCCGAAGCAGCCCAGCTCGGCCAGGCCCTTGACGTACTCGTCCGGGATGCGCGCCTCCCGCTCGATGACGGCGCCGTCGAGGGTTTCGGCGTACTCCCGCAGGCGGGTGAGGAACTGTTCGGCCTTCTTCGCGACCGCGGGTTCGGCACGCGGGTGGGGGTGGACGAGGTCGAGCCGGAACCGCCCGAGGTAGAGCTCCTTGGCGAACGACGGCTTGCGCCAGCCGCTCTCCCTGGCCTCCTCGGCGACCGCGCGGGCTTCCTTCTCCGTCACCTTCGGCTGATCAACCACCGAACACCTCCTCGGTGCGCCGTCAAGACATTGTGACCAGTGTTACTCACCGGTAGCGCGAACGGAAGCCCCTCGACCGGGGTGGTGAATGCCACCACGCCTCCGATGGCGGCGCGCGGGGGCGCGGGGCACCATGCGAGTGGAGGTGGTCCGATGCCCGAGGTCGCCCTGCCCCGCCCGGTCGGGTTCGTGCTCGGCGGGGGCGGCAGCCTGGGTGCGATGCAGGTCGGGATGCTGCGTGCCCTCACCGAGGCCGGGATCCGGCCCGACCTGGTCGTCGGCACGTCGGTGGGGTCACTCAACGGCGCGGTGCTCGCGCTGGACCCGGACGACGCCGGCGAACGGCTGCGCAAGACGTGGACCCACATGACCCGCCACGAGGCGTTCCCGGGCGGGGTCCTCAGCCAGGTCCGCACCCTGCGGCACAGCAAGACCCACCTCTTCCCGAACATCGGGCTGGCCACGATCGTCGACGACCACCTCGGGCCGGGCACCACGTTCGAGGACCTCGCGCTGCCGCTGGGCGTCGTCGCGACCGACGTGGACACCGCGGAGGCGCGCCTGTTCACCTCCGGCGACCTGCGGCCGCCACTGCTGGCGAGCGCGGCGATCCCGGGCATCTACCCGCCGGTCGAGCACGACGGGCGCCTGCTCTATGACGGCGGCCTGGTGGCGAACGTGCCGATGCGGCAGGCGCTGGTGCTCGGCGCGCGGTCGCTCGTCGTGCTGGACTGCGCCTTCCCCGGCCAGATCCCGTCGCCGCCGCAGACGTTCGCCGAGGTGCTGATGTACACAGCGATGGTGAGCATGCGGAACCAGGCCGTGCTGGAGGCGCCGATCGCGGCGGCGGAGGTGCCGGTGGTCTACCTGCCGGGGCCGCGTCCGGTGCGGCTGAGCCCGCTGGACTTCAGCCGCACCGAGGAGCTGACCGACCTGGCGTTCGAGGCCGCGCGGATCTACCTGGACGGCCTGGTGATCGACGGGCCCGGTCTCTACGGCGGCCCCGGGGTCAAGATCGGGTGACGCGGACCACTCCGGGACAACAAACCGGGTGAGGGCACGTCTATCCGGGCGCGGTAGTTTTGCTTTCTCACCCACTATTTCCCAAAAAGAGACCACATGACAGTCAAGAAGACTTTACTTTTCGCCCGCAGCGCGCCGATCACGGCTGGACTGCTCGCGGTGGCGCTCTTTTTGTCGGCCTGCAGTTCCGGCAATTCGGGCAATACGAACAACGGCGGCACGGCTGCGCCCGGCACGCCGAGCCAGGCGGCCGCGGTCTCCGTTTCCATCGAACCCGCGAACGGGAAGAACATCAGCCCGGTCACGCCAATCGTGGTGAAGGCGGCGAACGGCACGCTCACGGACGTGACCGTCCAGAACACCGCGAAGCACACCACCGTGAAGGGCGAGTTCTCGGCGGACAAGACCACCTGGACCTCGTCGGAACCGCTCGGGTACGGCAGCACCTACACGATCGACGCGCACGGCGCGGACCGCAGCGGCAAGACCGTCGAGCAGCAGGGCCAGGTGACCACGGTGTCGCCGTCGAAGCAGGCGAACCCGAACATGATCCCCGCGCCGGCTTCGGTGGCCCAGACGGGTGTCGGCGTCGGGCAGCCGGTCGTCTTCCAGTTCAGCTACCCGGTGAAGAACAAGGCGGACGTGGAAAAGCAGCTGTCGGTGGTGTCGAATCCGCCGCAGGAGGGCAGCTGGTACTGGATCGACGACAAGAACGTGCATTACCGGCCGAAGGAGTACTGGCAGCCGGGTACGACGCTGACCGTTTCGGCGAAGATCTACGGTGTCGATTTCGGCAACGGCGTCTACGGCGCGGAGGACCGCACGGAGACCTACCACGTGCACGATTCCTGGATCGCGAAAGCCGACGGCAACACCGAGCAGATGCAGATCTTCCACAACGGCCAGGTGGTGAAGACCATGCCGATTTCGATGGGCAAGGACGCCACCCCGACGCACCTCGGCGCGCACGTCATTTCGTTCAAGGCCGAGAGCTACACGATGGACTCCTGCACCTACGGCGTCTGCCAGGGCGATCCGAAGTGGTACCGGTCCGAGGAGAAATGGACCGAGCGCATCTCCAACGACGGCGAGTTCGTCCACGAGAACCCGAACAGCGTGGGCGCGCAGGGGAACTCGAACGTGTCGCACGGCTGCATCAACCTCAACGCCGAGAACGCCGAGTGGTTCTTCCACAACCTGGGGCTGGGTGACGTGGTCGAGGTGTCCAACTCCGGCGGGCAGCAGCTGCCGGTGTGGGACCTCTACGGCGACTGGGCGCTGTCGTGGGAGCAGTGGCAGCAGGGCAGCGCACTGAAGTGACGTGTGGTGATCGCGGTTCCGGGGCGGCACGATGGGGGCATGACTGCCCCGGAACTCGATCACGCGCGACGGCTCGTGGACGGCGCTTCGCGGATCGTCGCGCTCACCGGCGCCGGTGTCTCCACCGATTCGGGCATCCCGGACTTCCGGGGCCCGCAGGGGGTGTGGACGAAGAACCCGGACGCCGAGAAGCTGTCGCACATCGACGACTACGTCGCCAGCCGCGAGGTGCGTGAGCAGTCGTGGCAGGCCAGGCTCGACCACCCCGGGTGGTGGGCCAGGCCGAACGCGGCGCACCTGGCCCTGGTCGACCTGGAACGGCAGGGCAGGCTGTCGGCGATCCTCACGCAGAACATCGACGGGCTGCACCAGAAGGCCGGGAACTCGCCGGACCGGGTGGTCGAACTGCACGGCACGATGGCCGACACGATCTGCCTGGCGTGCGACGACCGCCGCGACATGCACGAGACGCTGGACCGCGTGCGGGCCGGGGAGTCCGACCCGGAGTGCGAGATCTGCGGCGGCATACTGAAGTCCGCGACGGTGTCCTTCGGTCAGATGCTCGACCCGGAGGTGGTGGACCGCGCCCGCAAGGCCGCCGAGACGTGCGACCTGATGCTGGCGCTGGGGACCTCGCTGACCGTGCACCCGGCCGCGGGCCTGGTGGACATCGCGGCGGCCGCCGGGGCGCCGGTGATCATCGTGAACGCCTCCGAAACGCCGTACGACGACGTGGCGACCGTCGTGTTGCGTGAGCCGCTGGGCGAGGTCCTGCCGAAGCTGGTCAGTCGCTGACCGGTTCGCCGTGACTGGCGATCACCGTGGTGGCCACCAGCGCCGCGACGACCAGCGCGGTCAGGTACACCGGCACCGGCGTGAACGACACGCCCAGCGCCAGCACCGCGGCGAGCGGGAAGCCGATCGCGATCGGGCGGCACTCGTTGCGCGGTCCGACGTGCAGCAGCCACACGCTGACCAGGAACACCGCCACGGGCACGGTCGGGGCGAACGCGGCGACCAGCTCGGGCGCGTGCCCGGTGTGGGTTTCGTGGTCCAGCGCGACCTCGATGCCGACGCCGACCGCGGCCGCCGATGTGAAGATCAGGTAGTGGCCGTAGCCCCACGCGTAGCCGTACTTGAACTGGGCGAGCCGCTGGTGGCCGGGCTGGTCGAAGTACAGCCACCACATTCCGAACACCAGGACCAGCCCGGCCAGCGCGAGGAACACCAGGTTCAGCACGTCGTGACCGGTGTCGATGGCCTCGCGGACCGCGTTCGTCGCGCCGAAGATCGTTTCGCCGAGCACGATCAGCGTGAACAGGCCGTACCGTTCGGCGATGTGGTGGTGGTGCCACTTGGTCGGCGTGCGGCGCTCGGCCCAGACCGGCACGAGCAGCTCGGCCGCGGCGAGCACCAGGAAACTGGGCAGGAACCACGATTCGGGCACCGCGAGCCGCGCGATCCAGCCTGCCTGCACGATCGTGATGCCCAGCGCGTACCGCAGCGCCGTCGGCCGGCATTCGGGCGCGCTGCGGGCGGCCCGCAGCCACTGCGCGACCATCGCCAGCCGCATCAGCACGTACCCGATCACGATGACGGTGAAGTCGTCGGAGAACGCCTTCCCCACGCCGGCGGCGACGACCAGCGCGCCGGCGATCTGCACGAACGTCAGCAGCCGGTAGGGGCCGTCGTCGGTGTCGAACGCCGAGGCGAACCAGGTGAAGTTGACCCAGCCCCACCAGATCGCGAAGAACACGAGCAGGAAGCTCAGCACACCGTGGCCGACGTGGTTCTCCGACAACGCGTGGTGCAGTTCCGCCGCGGCCTGGCCGACCGCGACGACGAAACACAGGTCGAACAACAATTCCAGCGGCGTCGCCGCGCGGTGCTCCTCGTCGCGGTTCCGCGCGGTCATCGGCCGGTACCAGACGCGGTACCGGCGGTTGGCGGGCGCCACGGACATGCCTCACCCCTCCCGGTCGGCTGCTGTCCGCCTCATCCCAGCACACACGACAGGTGGGCCCGGCTCCCCCTCGTCCGGGCCCACCCACGTGGGTGCCTTCCTGCCGCCGTACGATCCCCCGCGGACGCCGACGGTACCGGGCCGGGCGTGACCCTGAGTGTCCGATCTCGAGAGCCCGGAGCGCGGTCCCCATCCCCGGAACCCGCTCCACATTGCCACTGTCCGTAGCTGATCCCCGCACCGTGAAGGCAAGTCAAGGTTTACCTGGTCGCTCTCTGTAGATCTAGCACCTTCGGGGAAGTCTCACTCATATGGAGCAGCAGGTGTGGCGCTGAGTAGTTGATCATTAGAGGCGCGTGCTCGCCGGGCGCGAAGTTCGGCGATCCCGAGCCCCAGCGCGAAGAGGACAATACCGGCGGCACACACCAGCGAGACCGCGAGCGCGGCCGGGAAGTCGTTGCCGGACACGGGCAGGACCGCCCGGAACACCGACGCGAGCACCGCGGTGCCGATCGCCGTGCCGATCCGCTGCCCCGTCTGCAACGCACCCCCGGCGACCCCGGCCATCCGGGTCGGCACGCACTCCAGCGTCAGCGTCGTGTTGGGCGAAATCACCATGCCACCGCCGGTCCCGGCCACCAGCAGGGGCAACGCGACCACCAGACCCAGGTCCTGCCCGGGCGCGAGCCACGCCAGCAGCGCGACGACACCCAGCCCCAACGCCACCAGCGACAGGCCGGTGACCGTGAGGCGGCGCCCCCACCGCGCGACGAGCCGTCCCGCCACCGCCGCGGAAACCGCCGCCCCCACCGCGAACGGCGTCACCGCCAGCCCGGACTCCAGCGGCGTGTAACCGAGGCCCTGCTGGAAGAACATCGCGAACACCAGCCAGATCCCGGCGAACCCGCAGAAGTACACCGCGCCGATCAGCGCACCCGGGGTGTAGCCAGGAGTTTCGGTGAACAACCGAACGTCCATCAACGGCGTGCGCTCGTGCCGCACCACGCGCCGCTCCCAGCGGACGAACGCGAACCCGAACACTGCCGCGACCGGGAACAACCACCACAACCGCCGCACACCGTCCGCTTCGGACTCCACCAGCGGCAGCAGCACCCCCAGCACGGCGAGCCCGAGCAGCAGCACACCGGGGAAGTCGATCTCGGACCGCAGCCGCGCGGGACGGCCCTCGGCACGCGGCAACAACCGCAGCGCCAGGACGAACGCGAAAGCCCCGATCGGCACGTTCACGTAGAACACCCAGCGCCAGCCCTGCTCCTCACCGAACACGGCGAGGATGAGACCGCCCAGCACCGGCCCGACCGCCGTGGAGATACCGACCACCGACCCGAACGCGCCGAACGCCTTGCCCCGCTCCGCGCCGCGGAACAGGTCCTGGATCAGCCCCGTGTTCTGCGGCGTGAGCAACCCGGCCGCGCACCCCTGCAGCAACCGCGCGACCACCAGCACCTCGCCCGTCGGCGCGGCACCCGCGAACGCGCTCATCGCCACGAAACCCGCCAGTGCGATGAGGAACATCCGGCGCCTGCCCAGGGCGTCGCCGAGACGGCCGCCCGAGACGAGGACCAGGCCGAAGGTGAGCGCGTAGCCCGAGACCACCCACTGCGCGGTGCCGGCGTCGCCACCGATCCCCTTCTGGATGGACGGCAGGGCCACGTTCACGATGTTGACGTCCAGCAGGCCCATGAACCCCGCCGTGAGGGTGACGGCCAGGGCTTTCCAGCGGCGTGGGTCCGGTTGGTCGGTGAGGGTCACTCATCCATGGTGGCCTTTGGGTCCGGGTCGCGCGCGCTACGCGGGTTTCTCAATCGCCGGCTTCGCGTCGCTACGCCCCGATTGAGCCCTCCCGAACCCGATCTTTCAGTGTTCGGTTGCCGGAGAGGGGGGCTCGGGGAGTGGTCGGCGTTCGTTGCCTGGTGTCCGTTGGTTCTCCTTGTTTAGGTGCCGGCGGTGATGCCGGGGATGCCTTTCAGTTCACCCATCAGCATGGAGCTCACCTTGACCGGGTAGTCGTACAAGGCGAACGTCGTCTCGCGTTGTTTGCCCACCAGCTTCAAGCGGACGGGGGTGTCGCCGCGGTGGGCGAGCAGCGTGGACTTCAACTCGCCGACCACGCTCTTGTCCAGACGTTCCGCGGTGCAGCGCAGCACGAGCGGGGGCTCGTCGTCGCCGTTGCCGATTTCCGACAGGTCCAACGGCACCAGGCCGCCACCGAAGACGGACATCTTGTCTTCGCGCCAGTTGACGCGGCCCTTGACCAGGACGGCATTGTCCTCGATGAGGTCGGCCTGGAACAGGGCGTAGGACTTGGGGAAGAACAGGACTTCCAGTGAGGCGTCCATGTCCTCGACCGTGCAGATCGCCCAGGGTTCGCCCTTTTTGTTGACCCGTCGCTCGAGCGAGGTGATCAGGCCGGAGATGACCAGCTCGCCTTCCTTGGGTGGGTTGTCCAGGATGGCGGCGATGGGGCGTGGGGCGTGTTTGCGCAGGATCCGTTCGGCGCCGTCCAGCGGGTGCGCCGACACGTACAGGCCCAGCATCTCCCGCTCGTAGGCCAGCAGCTGCTTGCGCGGCCACTCCTCGTCGCCGAACTTCAGGTGCGCCAGCGGCGACGACGAAGGCGCGGGCTCGGCCGCGTCGCCGTCCCCGCCGAACGCCCCGAACAGGTCGAACTGCCCCATCGCCTCCTGGCGCTTGAGCGGCACCACCGCGTCGACCGCGTCCTCGTGCACCTGGATCATCGACAGGCGCGTGTTGCCGAGACTGTCGAACGCGCCGGCTTTGATCAGCGATTCGATGACCCGCTTGTTGCACGCCACCAGTTCGGACTTGTCGAGGAAGTCGGTGAAGGAGGAGTACTTGCCCTTCTCCTGGCGGGTCTTGATGATCGACTCCACGACGTTGGCGCCGACGTTGCGGACGGCGCCCATGCCGAAGCGGATGTCGTCGCCGACCGCGGCGAAGCGCTGGCCGGATTCGTTGACGTCCGGGGGCAGCACCTTGATGCCGAGGCGACGGCACTCGGAGAGGTAGACGGCGGACTTGTCCTTGTTGTCGCCCACCGAGGTGAGCAGCGCGGCCATGTACTCCGCGGTGTAGTTCGCCTTCAGGTACGCCGTCCAGTACGACACCAGGCCGTAGGCGGCCGCGTGGCTCTTGTTGAACGCGTACCCGGCGAACGGGAGGATCGTGTCCCACAGCGCCTGGATGGCCTCGTCGGAGAAGCCGTTCTCCTTCATCCCGGCGTGGAAGCCCTCGAACTCCTTGTCGAGGACCTCCTTCTTCTTCTTGCCCATCGCGCGGCGCAGCACATCCGCTCGGCCCATCGAGTAGCCGGCGACCTTCTGCGCGATGTGCATGATCTGCTCCTGATAGACGATCAGGCCGTACGTGTCGGCCAGGATCTCCTTCAGGGGCTCTTCCAGCTCGGGGTGGATCGGCTTGACCTGCTGCCGGTTGTTCTTCCGGTCGGCGTAGTCGTTGTGGGCGTTCATGCCCATCGGGCCGGGCCGGTACAGCGCGCCGACCGCGACGATGTCGTCGAACACCGTCGGCTGCATGCGGCGCAGCAGGTCCCGCATCGGGCCGCCGTCCAGCTGGAACACACCAAGCGTGTCACCGCGGGACAGCAGCTTGTAGGTCTCCGGGTCGTCGACGCCCAGTGTGTCCAGGTCGATGTCGATGCCGCGGTTGGCCTTGATGTTGTCGATGGCGTCACCGATGACGGTGAGGTTGCGCAGGCCCAGGAAGTCCATCTTCAACAGGCCGATGGCCTCACAGGAGGGGTAGTCCCATCCGGTGATGATCGACCCGTCGTCCCGCTGCCAGAGCGGGATGGCGTCCATCAACGGTTCGCTGGACATGATGACCGCGCAGGCGTGCACGCCGGCGTTGCGGATCAGGCCTTCCAGGCCCCGCGCGGTCTCGAAGATCGTCTTGACCTCGTCGTCGGTCTCGATCAGCGTGCGGACCTCGGCGGCCTCGCCGTAGCGCTCGTGCTGCGGGTCCACGATGCCGGACAGCGGGATGTCCTTCGCCATGATCGGCGGCGGCAGCGCCTTGGAGATCTTGTCCGCGATCGCATAACCCGGCTGGCCGAAGTGCACGCGCGCCGAGTCCTTGATCGCCGCCTTGGTCTTGATGGTGCCGAAGGTGATGACCTGGGCCACCTTGTCCGCGCCGTACTTCTCGGTGGCGTAGCGGATCATCTCGCCACGGCGGCGGTCGTCGAAGTCGATGTCGATATCGGGCATCGACACGCGCTCGGGGTTGAGGAACCGCTCGAACAGCAGCTTCTGCGGAATCGGGTCCAGGTTCGTGATGCCCAGGACGTAGGCGACCAGCGACCCCGCGGCCGAACCACGGCCGGGACCGACGCGGATGCCGACCTTGCGGGCGTAGTTGATGAGGTCGGCGACGACGAGGAAGTAGGCCGGGAAGCCCTTCCCGATGATGACCTCGAGCTCCATGTCGAGCCGCTCGCGGTAGCCCTCGGGCGCGCCCTCCGGGAACCGCCACGCCAGGCCGCGGTCGACCTCGGCGCGCAGCCAGGAGGCTTCGTCGTGTCCCTCGGGCACCTCGAAGACGGGCATCCGGTCTTTGTGGGTGTAGACGTCTTCGTAGGACTGGACGCGTTCGGCGATGAGCAGGGTGGAGTCGGCGGCGCCGGGGACCTCGGTGTCCCAGTACTCGCGCATCTCCGCGGCCGATTTCAGGTAGTAGCCGTCGCCGTCGAACTTGAACCGGTTCGGGTCGTTGAGGGTCTTGCCCGACTGCACGCACAGCAGCGCCGAGTGCGAGTCGGCCTGGTCCTTGGTGACGTAGTGCGAGTCGTTGGTGGCCAGCGGTTTGAGGTCGAGCAGCTTGCCGATCTCCAGCAGCCCCTCGCGCACCGACCGCTCGATGGGCAGGCCGTGGTCCATCAGCTCCAGGAAGAAGTTGTCCGCCCCGAAGATGTCCTTGTAATCGGAGGCGGCCTGGATGGCCTCCTGCTTCTGGCCCAGCCGCAACCGGGTCTGCACCTCACCGGAGGGGCAGCCGGTGGTGGCGATGATGCCGGCGGCGTTCTCCGCGATCAGCTCCCGGTCCATCCGCGGCTTGCGGTAATAGCCCTGGATCGAGGCCAGCGACGACAGCTTGAACAGGTTGCGCAACCCCGTCGCGTTCTCCGCCAGCATCGTCATGTGCGTGTACGCACCACCACCGGAGACGTCGCCGCCCTCACCGAACTCGTCCGAGCCCCGCTGCGAGGCCTGCCCCCAGAAGATCGGCTTCTTGGTGAACCGCGACTCCGGCGCGATGTAGGCCTCGATGCCGATGATCGGCTTCAGCCCGGCCTTGCGCGACTGCTGGTAGAACTCGTCCGCCCCGTACATGTTGCCGTGGTCGGTCATCCCGACCGCGGGCATGCCGAGACGACTCGCCTCGGCGAACAGCGGGGCGATCTTCGCCGCACCGTCGAGCATCGAGTACTCGGTGTGCACGTGCAGGTGGACGAAGGAATCGTTCGACACCAGCAGGAACCTCCCCTTGTTTCACGCTGACTCCCGGCCTGGAGGGATCAGCCTAGCTCGCGGCACCGACGAAAAACGCGCCGACGTGCCGAGCGAACTTTATTTGACCTCCAGTTCCAGTATGAGCTACGGTTCCGGCATGGCGAGATCGAAGACCTTCGACGTGGACGCCGCCGTGGACAAGGCGATGGAGGTCTTCTGGGCGAACGGGTTCGGCGGCACCACGCCCCAGCAACTGGTCGACGCGCTGGGCATCGGGCGGGGCAGCCTGTACAACGCGTTCGACAACAAGCACGCCCTCTACGAGCGGGCGCTGCGGCGCTACTACGAGCGCGAGACGGTCCGGCTGATCGAGGTGCTGGACGGCCCAGGCCCGGCCCGCGAGCGACTGCGCGCGGCGGTGGAACTCGTCGTCGACGCGGCCCGCGAAGACCGGCGTGGCTGCATGATGGCCAACGCCGCGGTCGAGTTCGGCGCGGCCGACGAGGTGGTCAACCACCTGGTGCGACGCACCTTCGAGCGACAGGAGGCCGCCTTCCGCAGCACCGTCGAGGAGGGGCAGCGGGCAGGCGAAATCGACCCCGCCGCCGACGCGCGGGCGCTCGCGTCGTTCCTGCTCACCACCATCAACGGCATCCGCGTGCTGGCCAAGGCCGACCCGGACCCGCGCCGCCTCGCGGACCTGGCAGGCACGGCTCTGCGCGCGCTCTGAACCCGCTGGCCTGCGGCGTTTTGCGCTGCTTTCATTTTGTAACTCTCGTTCAAAAAAGAGAGAGCACGTGGACCTGCAGTTGGATGGCAAGACGGCGGTCGTGACCG
Organism: Amycolatopsis methanolica 239; assembly: GCF_000739085.1. NCBI lineage: Bacteria > Bacillati > Actinomycetota > Actinomycetes > Pseudonocardiales > Pseudonocardiaceae > Amycolatopsis > Amycolatopsis methanolica. The sequence continues at coordinate 5,328,584 of NZ_CP009110.1, forward strand.
GCGCGAGCATGGGGATCGGCCTGGCGATCGTCCGTGCGCTGGCCGCCGAGGGCGTGACGGTGTTCGTGGCGGCACGCACCGTGAGCGAAGGCGTGCCGGTGCGGGCGGACCTGACGACCCGCGAGGGGATGGCGCTGCTCGCGGAGCGGGCCGGGGACGTGGACATCCTGGTCAACAACCTGGGCGGAGTGACCGCGGACAGCATGCGGGCAGGCGGTTTCCTGGACATCGACGACGACGCGTGGCTGCGGACGTAAGAGCTGAACCTGTCTTCGACCGTGCGGGTGACCAGGGCGCTACTGCCGGGCCTGCTCCGGCGCCGTGGCATCGTGATCAACATCTCGTCGATCGGGGCGCGCGCTGCCTTCCAGCCGGTCGACTACGGCACCGCCAAGGCCGCGCTGACGAACCTCACGAAGGCGCTAGCCGAGGAATTCGGGCTGCGGGGCCTGCGCGCGCTGACCGTCAGCCCCGGCCCGACGCGGACCGCCAACTGGGCCGACCCGGAGGGGTACGCCGGCGAGCTCGCGGCCGCCGCGGGAGTGCCGCTGAAGGAGTTCCTGGCCGGCGTGCCCGCGTCGATGGGCATCACCACCGGCAGGCTGACCGAGCCCGAGGAGACGGCCGCGCTGGTGGCGTTCCTCGCCTCGCCCCGCTCCGGCAACCTGACGGGCGCCGACTACCTGGCCGACGGCGGGGTGATCAAGACCGTGTAGTGACGAGCATCCGGTTGACAGCGGGAAGGGGCGCGGCGAGCCTCGGAGCGTGGTGATCCCCCTCGTTCAGGTAGTCCGCGACGGGCTCGTGGAAAGCGTCCACTTCGGATCGCGGGTCGTCCTCGGCCCAGGTGGCGAGGTGCTGGAGGCCGGGGGTGACGTCGACCAGCCGGGCTACCCCCGGTCCACGGCGAAGCTCATGCAGGCCGCCGGCATGGTGCGGCTCGGGCTCGACCTCCCGCCCGACCTGCTCGCGCTGGCGTCCGCGAGCCACTCCGCGGAGGAGTTCCACCTCGACGGGGCGCGCAAGATCCTCGGCGAGCTCACCGAGGACGACCTGCAGTGCCCCGCCCACCTCCCCCACGACCCGGTCCTGCACGACCTGTGGATCGCCGAGGGACGCGCGCCGCGGCGGCTCGCGCACAACTGCTCCGGCAAGCACGCCGCGATGCTGGCCACCGCGAAGCTGAACAGCTGGTCCACCCACGACTACCTCGACCCCGCGCACCCGCTGCAAGTGAAGCTCGCCGAGACGGTGGCCGAACTCGCGGGCGAACCGATCGCGCACACCGCGGTCGACGGGTGCGGCGCACCGCTGTTCGCGATCTCCCTGCGCGGCCTCGCGACCGCCGTCCAGCGGGTCGCCACCGCTCCGCCCGGCACCCCGGAACACCGCGTGGCCGAGGCGATCCGCACGCACCCGGAGATGCTGGCCGGGCCGAACCGGGACGTCACCCAGCTCATGACCGCGGTGCCCGGGCTGATCGCCAAGGACGGTGCCGAGGCCGTGCAGATCGCGGTCCTGCCGGACGGCGTCACGGTCGCCGTCAAGATCGCCGACGGCTCCGCGCGCGCCCGCATGCCGGCGACCCTGGCGGCGCTGCGCCGCTTCGCGCCCCGGTACGACTGGGACGACGTGGTAAACCGCTGTCCCAGCCTGCACGCGCCCAATATGGTCGGTCTGTGACGACGACACTGCGTGAAGAAGACGTCGACCGCTTCCGCCGCGACACCCCGGGCACGGAAGAGGTCGTGCACCTCAACAACGCCGGCTCGGCCCTGCCGCCGCGGCAGGTCACCGACACGGTGCTCGACTACCTGCGCGAGGAGTCGGTGCGCGGCGGTTACGAGACCGCGGCCGCGCACGCCGACCGCATCCAGGCCGTGCCCGACGCGATCGCGCGGTTCCTCGGCGCGGAAGCCGCCGACATCTCGGTGACCGACAGCGCGACCCGCTCGTGGCAGGCCGTCTTCTACGCGTTCCGCTTCGAGCCGGGCGACCGCATCCTGACCTGCCGGTCGGAGTACGCCAGCAACGCGATCGCCTACCTGCAGATCGCGCGCCGCACCGGCGCGGTGGTCGAGGTCATCGAGGACGACGAGAGCGGCCAGCTCGACGTCGCCGACCTGGAGCGCCGCCTGGACGACGACGTCAAGCTCATCGCGATCACCCACGTGCCGACCCAGGGCGGCCTGGTCAACCCGGCCGAGGAGGTCGGCGCGATCGCCGAGTCGGCCGGGATCCCGTTCCTGCTCGACGCGTGCCAGTCGGCCGGGCAGCTGGACCTCGACGTGCGCCGCCTGCGCTGCGACGCGTTGTCCGGCACCGGCCGCAAGTACCTCCGCGGCCCGCGCGGCACCGGCTTCCTCTACACGCACCCGCGGCTGCGCGATCGGCTCGAGCCCGCGATGCTCGACCTGCACTCGGCCACGTGGACCGCGCCCGCGGAGTTCGAGATCGCGCCGGACGGCCGCCGCTTCGAGACCTGGGAACGCAACCACGGTCTCGTGCTCGGCCTCGGCGCCGCCGTCGAGTACGCCCAGCAGATCGGCCTGGCCGCCATCGAGGAGCGGGTGACCGCGCTGGCCGCGCGGCTTCGGGCGGACCTGTCGCAGATCGCCGGTGTCTCGGTGCACGACCAGGGCAAGCGCAAGTGCGGCATCGTCACCTTCAGCGTGGCCGGGACCGACGCGGCGGAGGTCCAGACGGCGCTGGCCGCGGCGAAGATCAACACCTCGGTGGCGCGCCCCACCTCCTACCAGTACGACCAGGAGGTGCGGCGCCTGCCGGACATGGTGCGGGCCTCCGTGCACTACTACAACACCGAGGACGAGCTGCGCGCACTGGCCGAGGCCGTGGAGCGGCTCGCGTAGCCGGTCATTCGCTGCGCAGGACGGCCGCGATGGGCGTCCGCGCGGCGCCGCGCGCCGGGATGAGCGCGCCCGCCACCGCGATGGCTATGCCGGCCAGCGCCAGCAGGGCCGCCATCGGCGCGCGGTAGACGTCCAGGACGAAGCCGAAGACGTCGGACTGGGCCGCGCGCATCATCGCGGGGGCGACCACCCGGTGCGCGAGGATCCCGAGCGCCACGCCGATCAGCCCGCCGACCAGTCCCAGCGCGCCCATCGAGGTCACCAGCATCACGGTGACCTGGCGCGGTGTCATGCCGATCGACTTGAGCATGCCGAGGTCGCGCCGCCGTTCGCGGGCGTTGAGGACGACGGTGTTGAACACCCCGAGGGCGGCGACGGCGCCCAGCACCAGCGTCAGGAGCTCGCTGACCTACTTCGACCTGGTTGGTGTTCGTGCTGACCGGCGGCGGGCCGGGCGACGCGACGCGGATGCTGCCGCTGTCCGGCGGGGCAGCCAGCTGGAGGGGGCGTGATGCGGACCCGTCCGAACTACCTCGGCGGCCTCGCCGGGTTCGTGTGGCTGGCCGTCGTGCTGGTGCCGGTGTACTACGTGGTGGTGACGAGCCTGCGCAACCAACGCGGGTTCTACGACACGAACCCGTTGTCGGTGCCGACCTCGCCGACTTTCAGCGCGTACGAACTGGTGCTGCGCAACGACTTCTGGCGTTACTTCGCCAACAGCGTGGTCGTGACGCCGACGGTGGCGATCGCGGTCGCGGTGGCGTTGATGGCCGCCTACTACGTGGTGCGCGGCACGACGTGGTTCTCGCGGTTCACCTACCGCGGCTACCTGCTGGGCCTGGCGATCCCGATCCAGGCGACGATCACCCTCCCGTCGGTGGCGGTCGCGATCCCGCTGTCGGTCATCATCCTGGCGAACTTCCTGCGGGACGTGCCGAACGAGCTGTTCGAGTCGATGCGGGTGGACGGCGCCGGTGACTGGCGGATGCTGTTCAGCCTGGTGCTGCCGATGATCCGGCCGGCCGTGGTGACGGTCGCGGTGCACGACGGGCTGAACGTGTGGAACGGGTTCCTGTTCCCGCTGATCCTGACGCAAAGCCCGGACCAGCGGGTGCTGCCGCTCGCGTTGTGGTCGTTCCAGGGACAGTTCCGGGTCAACATCCCCGCGGTGCTCGCGGCGGTCGTGCTGTCGACGCTGCCGGTGCTGGCGCTGTACGTCCTGGGGCGGCGGTAGCTGGTCAGCGGCCTGACGGCGGGTTTCGGGAAGTGAGGTCGCGAACGGGCAGGAGTTCGACCGCCGCGCCGGACCGGTCGAGCAGATGCGCGTGCTCGGCGCGCCTCGGGTCGTTCCGGTAGGCCTCGAACTCCTGCTCGCCCGGGAACCCGACGAGGTGCGCCTCGGTGCGGTTGTCGAGTGAGCGGACACGCCGTTCGAGGCGGCCGCCGTACTCGGCCAGGAGGGGCAGGACGGCGTCCTCGTAGGCGTCGAAGGCTTCCGCGCCGCCCTCGGGCAGCCGCGCGATCAGCAGGAAGGTCAGGGGCATCGGCTCATGATGGCGGGCTCGGCACCTCCGCACGCCGGGCACCGTGTTCGCCACGCCGAGCCGGCCGCGCAGCGGCCCGAACTCATCACCGCCCGCGCACCACGCCCCGCACGTCCGCCGCCGACGGCGCGCCCAGCGCACGCGAGATCCCCCGCGCCGCGGCGGTCATCACCGGGACCAGCGCCCTCGGCTCGCACTCGTCGACGTGCACGACCAGGCCCAGTGCGGAGACCACCTCGTCACCGGCGCCGCGGATCGGCGCCGCGATCGCGACGGCCTCCAGCGTCAGCTGCTCCTCCGCCACCGCGACCCCGGTGCGCCGCACCTCCGCCAGCACCCGCCGCAGCTCCCGCGCGTCGGTGATCGTCCTGTGCGTGAAGCGCTTCAGCGGCGCCTCCAGCACCTGCTCCTGCACCTCGCGCCCCGCGTGGGCGAGCAGCGCGAGCCCGGTCCCGGTGGCGTGCAACGGCCACCGCTGCCCGAGCCTGCTCAGCACCGTCACCGTGCCGCGCGCCCGCAGCGTCTCGACGTACACCACCTCGTGCCCGTCCCGCACCGCCAGGTGCACGTGCGCGCGCGTGGAGTGGAACAGGTCCTCCAGGAACGGCTGCGCCAGCTCGCGCAGTTCCAGCCCGCGCGGCGCGAGCGCGGCCAGTTCCAGCAGGTGCAGCCCGATCCGGTAGCGGCCGTCGTCGTCGCGTTCGAGGGCTCCCCAGTTCACCAGCTCGCCGGCGAGCCGGTGCGCGGTCGTCAGCGAAAGCCCGGCCCTGCGGCTGATTTCGCTCAACGTGAGCAGGCTGCGGCCCGGCGTGAACGCGTCGAGCACGGCGAGCAGCCGTCCCGCCGCGGTCATGGGGATCGGTCTCCGCACAGCCCTGTCCACGGCGGCTCCTCCGGGGGTCGGCGCTGACTCCGTCCCGTCCATCCTTGATCGAGTGCGGCCGCTCATACAACCTGCCTTCCGCATGGTGGAAGCCCTGTTGCGCCGCGGTCACACGCGCGAGTGGTCAAGTTGGCTCGATCGAGTTTCCGCGGCGCGCCCGCGGAGGACGACGTGGTTACGTAGCGGGCCCCAAACCCCGACCGCACCGAGGAAGATCGCTTGTGACGGCAACGACCACCCGGCAGGAAACCGTCCCGCTCACGTTCGGCGGATTCGAGTTCGCGGGCCGCATCGTCCGCGGGGGCGGCAGACTCGCGCCGATCGTCCTGGTGGGCGGCGCCTTCCAGCACAAGGACGCGTGGGGCCGGGTGGAACGCGACCTGCTCGGGCACGCCGACGTGATCACGGTCGACCTGCCCGGCTGGGGAGCGGCGGACCGGCTGCCGCCCGGCTACGGCGTGGACTTCCTCGCCGGCGCGCTCGGCCACCTCCTCGACCAAGTCGCGCCGGAGCCGGTGCACGTCGTCGGCGCCTCCTACGGCAGCGGTGTCGCCCACCGGTGGGCACAGCTGCGTCCCGAACGGGTGCGCCGCCTGCTTCTCGTCGGCACCATGACGCACGTGACCGGGCGCCTGCGCCGCCGCATCGCCCGCAGCGTGGAACTGGCCGAGCAGGGCAGGCACGCGGAGTTCACCGCCGAGGTGCTGGACCTGATGCTGAGCCGCGCGCCGGACGTGCGGCGGCAAGCCGCGGTCCGCCGGTGCCTCAACAGCCTGGTGAGCGCGATGACCGGCGCCGACATCGCCAAGTACCTGGACAACACGCGGCGGCTGCTCGACCACCCGGGCGACGACGGCCGGGTCCTACCCGTCCCCGTGCTGGTCACGACCGGTGAGCACGATCCGCTGACCACACCGGTCCTAAGCCGGGCGGCCGCGGCCCGGTGCGCCGACGCCCGCTTCACCGCGATCCACGGCGCCGACCACCTCGTGCACCTGGAACGGCCGGCCGAGGTGGTGGATCTCGCGTTGCGGTTCTTCGCCGGCGAACCGCTGTCCGGTCTGCCGTACTGCACCCCGGTCGAGCACGTCGTCTGCGGGGTGGCGCGGTGAAGCACGCGCTGTTCGTCAACGTCTCCGACCACGGGCACGTCAACCCGACGCTGGCCGTGGTGTCGGAGCTGGTGTCGCGCGGCTGGCGGGTGAGCTACGCGGTCGGCGCGGACTTCGTCCCGCAGGTGCGCGCGGCCGGTGCGGAACCGGTGGTGCTGCCGAACGTCCGGGACGGCAGCCCGCCGCCGGAGGACCTGATGGCGGGCGTGGCGATGTACCACCGGGACGCCGAGGCCGCGCTTCCCGTGCTGGAAGCCCTCGGCGAGGTGCCCGACGTGGTCGCCTACGACTTCGTCGCGTTCGCGGGCAAGGTCCTGGCACGCAAGCTCGGCTTGCCGATGGTGCAGCTGTCGCCGACGCACGCGTTGTTCCCCGGCTGGGAGCGGATCGCGTTCGGCGTCGAGAACCTCTCGGACCTGCCGGTGTACCAACGGTTCCAGCGGTTCCTGGATGCCAACGGCCTCGGTTGTTCGGTCGAGGAGTTCCAGGCGGTGGACGACCCGAAGGTGGTGTTCGTGCCGCGGGCGTTCCAGATCTCGCCGGACCTGCTCGGGCCGGAGCACACGTTCGCCGGTCCCGCGCTCGGCGACCGGTCGTTCCAGGGGACGTGGCGGCCGCCGGCGGGGAAACCGGTGCTGCTGGTCTCGCTCGGGTCGTGCTTCACCGACCAGCCGGACTTCTTCCGCGCCTGCCTCGACCTGGCCGCCGGCTTGGGCTGGCACACCGTGATGGCGATCGGTCGGCACGTCGATCCGGCGTCGCTGGGGCGGGTTCCGGACGGTGTCGAGATCGCCCCGATGGTGCCGCAGCTCGACGTGCTGGCCGCCGCGTCGGCGTTCGTCACGCACGCCGGGATGGGCAGCCTGCTGGAGGCGCTGTACCACGGGGTGCCGATGGTCGCGGTCCCGCAGATGGCCGAGCAGCGGCTGAACGCGGCGCGTCTCGCCGAGCTCGGCCTGGGCGTGACGCTCGACCGCGCTGAGGTGTCGGCGCAAACGCTGCACAACGCGGTGCTGCGGGTGTCGTCGGATGCCGGCATCGCGGCGAACGTGGCGGGTATGCGGGAGATCGTGCGGGCCTGCGGCGGGGCGGCGGAGGCCGCGGACGTGATCGAGAAGGCCTCGGTCCGGGAAGGCGCTGCGCTGTGACGACCCTGGAGAGCCCGGTCCGCAACGTCATGCTGGAGACCGACCGCGGCCGGTTCGCCGCCTGCCGGGCCGGGTCCGGTGAACCGGTGGTGCTGGTGGGCGGGTACCTGGGGTCCAAAGAGGACTTCGCGCCGCTGTTGCCGCTGCTGGCCGCCGCCGGGTACGCGGCGTGGGCGGTCGACCACCACGGCCAGCACGAAAGCCCGGGCTCGGACGATCCGAGCGCGTACACGTTGTCCGCGATGGCGCAGGACGTGCTGGCGGTGATCGGCGAAGTCGGCGAGGGTGAGCCGGCGCACCTGGTGGCACATTGCGCGGGCGCCGCGGTCGCGCACGCCGCCGCGGTGGCCCTGCCGCGGGCAGTGCGCAGTTTCGCGCCGCTGGGCAGCCTGCTGACCGGTTCGGAAAAGGAGACGGCGTTCCTCACCTGGTGCGCGGACGCGGTCGCCGCGGAGGGCGCCGCGGGCCTGCGCAACCTGGTCGACCACTGGGTTCGCACGGATCCGGACCGGGCGGACCTGATGCGGGACCGGCTGTCGACCACGCGCACCGGTCACCTCATCGGGTTCGCGCGGCTGCTGTGCGGGCCGCGGGCGGGGGTCGGCGAGCTGGCCGGTTCCGGGGTGCCGCTGTTATTCGTGCACGGCGTGGACGACGAGTTCACCGGTTCGCCGGAGGAGTACCAGCGGGCGGCCCGCCGCTTCGGCCGGGACGCGGTCGCTGTCGAGGGCGCGGGCCACTGCGTGCAGCTGGACCGTCCACAGGAGACGGCCGAGGCGCTCATCGGGTTCTGGCGCGCAGTTTCAGCAGATCGTCGGCGAGTTCCGGCAGCGGAAGGTCGTTGACCTCGGTCACCGTGCGAACGGCTTCGTCCGGGAACGCGCCCGCGCCGGTGCAGGCGCCCGCGATGGCGCCGGCGATGGCCGCGATGGTGTCCGTGTCCCCGCCGAGGCTCGCCGCCGTGCAGCAGGCCTGCCACGGGTCCTCCACGTGGCGGAGCACCGCGAACGCGGCGGGCACCGACTCCTGGGTGGCGACGCTCGTGCCGATCAGCGCAGGCACGTCGGCCGGATCCATGGTGCGGCTCCAGCGGATCCGCGCGGCGACGTCCCCGGCCGCGACCCAGTTCCCCCGCTTGGCGGCTCGTTCCGCAGCTTCGACGGCGAAGTCGATCGCCTCGGACAGGTTCGCCCCGCCGACGCCCGCACTCACCGCGGCGGCGACCGCGGCAGCCCCCGCGAAGGCGACGCCTGTGTTGTGGGTAACCCAACTGGCCTCGACCACGGTCTCCACGAGCACGTCGAGGTCGGCCGGATTCGCGATCCCCACCGGGGCGATGCGCATGGCCGCACCGTTCGTGGTGCCGTACTTGCCGGCCTCCTCAAGGGCTCCCCCCGCGGCGACCGCTGTGAGAGCGGCGCGCGTGGACGGCCCGAGCAGCCCCCGAATGCCGCGGCTGCGCAGATCCCGCTCCCACTCCAGAAGCGCATCGGCGAGCCCGCGCGGATCGATCCGCCCACCCCCGGAAACCAGCAACCGCGCGACGATCACCGCCTGCTGGGTGTCATCGCTGACACCACCCGCAGGCAACCCCCGAGCCGCCGCGAAGCCTGTGACAGGAGTGATTTCCGCCGGCGACAACCCTTCCGTGGGCACGCCGAGCGCATCCCCGATGGCAAGACCCGCCAAAGCCGCCAAAGCACGTTCCCTCACCACCCCACAATCCCACCACCAAACAGGGCGCGCCAGCGCCTGCAGTGAACCCAGGTAGCTGGGTGGTCATCCCGGAGCGTGCCCGTCCGGCGAGGACATCTCTTGATCTTTAAACCCGCGCTGTCGCGCGGATAAGCGCCTCACGGCGCTGGAAAGGTCACCTTCCGACCACCCCCGTCCCCTCTCCCTGATTGTGTTTCAGTCGCCGAGCAGGCGTGTCAAGGCGGGAAAGAGTACCTTGACACGCCTGGTCGGCGACCAAAGATCGGCTGCGGATCGGGGGAGGTCTGGTTGGGGTAGTCGGTGGCTTTCCGTTGCCGGCTTGCGTTTGCGTGTGTGATGCCCAGCCCTGACAACAACTACCAGCGTGGCGGATCGCGGGAAAGGGGCCGGTCAGCTGAGGGGCGCGAGGAGCAGCGTGGCGAAGCCGAAGCAGTCCCGGTATCCGCGCAGCCACTCGTCCCGGTGGGCGGCGGCGATGGCGAGCACGTCGGGCTGGTCGAGGCCGCGGGCGGCGAGCGAGCCGGTCCAGTTCCACTCGTAGTCGTCCAGCTCGTGGCGCGTGCTGAGGTGACCGTAGAGGGGCACCCAGCCGTCGGCGGTGATCGTCTCGACCGTGGTGGGGAGGTCCGCGAGGTCGCCGAGGACCTCGACGGCCGCCGCGCTCGGTTCGCGTTCCCAGTACCCCTCGCCGACGACGACCCGCCCACCGGGCGCGAGGACCTTCCGGGCCGCCGCGAGGGCCTGCAGGAGCCCGCCGAAGGCGTGGGTGGCGCCGACGCAGAACACGACGTCGGCCGGCTGTCCGGGGACGAAGCCGGCCGCGTCGGTCTGGTGGAGCGTGAGCCGCTCGGCGAGACCGCGCCGCTCGGCCTCCCGGCGGGCGTGGTCGAGGGCCGCTTCGGAGACGTCCACGCCTTCCGCGGTGGCCCCGGGTACCAGCGCCAGGGCCCGCAGCAGCCACTCCCCGCCACCGCACCCGAGGTCGAGGAGGTGCTCGTCCCCGCGCGGCAGGGCCCGCTCCAGCAGGGCGGTCACCGCGGCATCCCCGAGGGGCGCGGCAATGGGATGGTCGGCATGCGCGAGGCGCGAGATCAAGTCACGTTCCACGACGGCAGCCTCCCCGGTGCCGGGCGGACGCGCACGCGAATTTCCGGCGATCGTGGCCGGACCGGACGACACCCGGCCGGGTCGCCACCGGACGGAGCAACGGGCGCGCCCGTCCGGCGCCGCTCCGAGAAGGAAGACCCGTGTGGGTCAACCGCCCAGCGCCCGCCGACGAGCCCGCACACTGCGGAGGCCCGGCCAGCGGCCGTCGAAATCGGGTGGGCGCAGCAGGGTTCGAACCTGCGACCCCCTCCTTGTAAGGGAGGTGCTCTTCCGCTGAGCTATGCGCCCCGGACCGGCGGCGCCCAACCCACGGGCACCGCCGGTGCGAGCATCATTCGGGCAGCTCGGCCACCGCTCGCTTCCAGGCGAGCTGGTCCCGCGGCTCGCCCGGCTGGTTGACCTCGGCGTAGCGCACCACGCCGCCCTTGTCGATCAGGAAGGTGCCCCGGTTGGCCAGCCCGGCGCCCTCGTTGAACACGCCGTAGAGCTTGGCGACCTCACCGTGCGGCCAGAAGTCCGACAGCAGCGGGAACTGGTAGCCCTGCTGCTCGGCCCACGCCTTGAGCGAGAAGGGTGTGTCCACCGACACACCGAGCACCTGCACGCCCTGGCCGTCGTACTCCGCGAACTCGTCGCGCAGCTGGCAGAGCTCGCCCTGGCAGATCCCGCTGAACGCGAACGGGTAGAAGACCAGCAGGACCGGCTTGTCGCCCTGGAACGACGACAGCGTGACCGGCTGCTTGTTGTAGTCGTTCAGGGTGAAATCCGGAGCAGCTGAACCGACCTCGACCGCCATCGAAGCACCTCTCACATCGCCAACGTTGCACTTGCCGCACGCTCACCTTAGCGTGCGGCCGGTCAGCGCTGCTTCGACTTCGACTTCGGCGGCACCAGCTTGGTCCCGGCCCAGTTCGGACCGACGCTGATGTTGGAGGTCTGCGCGAGCCCGACGGTGGGCACCGCCTCGGCGATCTCACTCGGCTCCACGTGCCCCGGCTGCCCGGTCTTGGGCGTCAGGACCCAGATGATGCCGTTCTCGTCGAGGGGCGACCGGGCGTCCATGATCGCGTCGACCAGGTCCCCGTCGTCCTCCCGCCACCACAGCAGGACCACGTCGATGACCTCGTCGGCGTCCTCGTCGAGGAGATCGCCGCCGATATGTTCTTCGATCGCGGCACGCAGGTCGTCGTCGACATCCTCGTCCCACCCGATCTCCTGAACAACCATGTCCGGCTTGATGCCAAGCCTCTCGGCGACGCTGCTGTACTCAGCGTCTCCAGCGGCGACCACTGCTGTCACTCCTCCAACTCACGACGCGGGCGGCACGGCGCCGCCCACTCGACATACGGATGGGTGTAGCGAACACGCCTGGAGCCTCCGGCGCAACCGTCCACACCGGATCTCTGTCAACTCGTAGCGCAGCGTAGGACCCCGGGGGACGTGTTCGCGACCGCAAAACGACCCTCGGCGGCACCCGTCCGGGCACACCTGGCCTAGGGTAGGAATAACGCGCGCGCGGACTTAGGTGAACGTTACCGCTCAGTAGCGATGACGGGAAGCCCGGACTAGACGACCATGACAGAGAGGGCACGGCCGAACTGAGGCATCCGTGCCCCGCACGCGAAGTGACAACCGGCGAGGAGATCCCTTGGCCCCCCAGAACGACCAGGCCGCAGGCACCGGCGCCAGCACCGATCGGGCCCCGGCCCGGGTCCGCGTCATCCGTGACGGATTGGCGGCCCACCTGCCCGACATCGACCCCGAGGAGACAGCCGAGTGGCTGGACTCGTTCGACGAGGCACTCGCCCGGGGCGGCCAGCAGCGGGCTCGCTACCTGATGCTGCGGATCCTGGAGCGCGCCCGCGAGCGCAACGTCGGTGTCCCGCCGCTGACCGCGACGGACTACGTCAACACCATCCCCACGGAGAACGAGCCGTGGTTCCCGGGCGACGAGGAGATCGAGCGCCGCTACCGGGCCTACATCCGCTGGAACGCGGCGATCATGGTGCACCGCGCCCAGCGCCCCGGCGTCAGTGTCGGCGGCCACATCTCCACGTACGCGTCGTCGGCGGCGCTCTACGAGGTCGGCTTCAACCACTTCTTCCGGGGCAAGGACCACTCCGGCGGCGGTGACCACGTCTTCATCCAGGGGCACGCCTCCCCGGGCATCTACGCCCGCGCCTACCTGGAGGGCCGTCTCAGCGAGCAGCAGCTCGACGGCTTCCGCCAAGAGCTGTCGCACGCCGGCGAGGGCGGCGGCCTGCCGTCGTACCCGCACCCGCGGCTGATGCCGGGCTTCTGGGAGTACCCGACCGTGTCCATGGGCCTCGGCCCGATGAACGCGATCTACCAGGCCCGGTTCAACCGGTACCTGCGTGACCGCGGCATCAAGGACACCTCGGACCAGCACGTGTGGGCGTTCCTCGGCGACGGCGAGATGGACGAGCCGGAGTCGCGGGGCCTCATCCACGTGGCCGCGGGCGAGGGCCTGGACAACCTGACCTTCGTCATCAACTGCAACCTGCAGCGGCTCGACGGCCCGGTGCGCGGCAACGGCAAGATCATCCAGGAGCTCGAGGCGTATTTCCGCGGCGCGGGCTGGAACGTGATCAAGGTCATCTGGGGCCGCGAGTGGGACGCGCTGCTGCACGCCGACCGCGACGGCGCGCTGGTCAACCTGATGAACCAGACGCCGGACGGTGACTACCAGACCTACAAGGCCAACGACGGCGCCTACGTCCGGGAGCACTTCTTCGGCCGCGACCCGCGGACGAAGGACCTGGTCAAGGACATGAGCGACGCCGACATCTGGAACCTCAAGCGCGGCGGCCACGACTACCGCAAGGTATACGCGGCGTACAAGGCGGCGATGGAGCACCACGGCCAGCCGACGGTGATCCTGGCCCACACCATCAAGGGCTACGGCCTCGGCCCGGCGTTCGAGGGCCGCAACGCCACGCACCAGATGAAGAAGCTCACGCTGGACGACCTGAAGCTGTTCCGGGACGCACAGCGCATCCCGATCAGCGACGAGGAGCTGGAGCGCGACCCGAAGCTGCCGCCGTACTACCACCCGGGCGCGAACTCGCCCGAGATCGAGTACATGGTGGGCCGCCGCAAGACCCTCGGCGGGTTCGTGCCGGAGCGGCGCAACCGGGCCAAGCCGCTGGTGCTGCCGGGCGACAAGGTGTACGAGGCCATCCGGAAGGGCTCCGGCAAGCAGGAGGTCGCCACCACGATGGCGTTCGTGCGGCTGGTGCGCGAGCTGGCCAAGGACGCCGAGATCGGCCACCGGATCGTGCCGATCATCCCGGACGAGGCCCGCACGTTCGGCCTGGACTCGATGTTCCCGACGGCGAAGATCTACAACCCGCACGGGCAGACCTACACGTCGGTGGACGCCAACCTGATGCTGGCGTACAAGGAGTCCGAGCACGGCCAGCTGCTGCACGAGGGCATCAACGAGGCCGGGTCGACGTCGTCGTTCACGGCGGTCGGCACGTCCTACGCCACGCACGGCGAGCCGATGATCCCGATCTACATCTTCTACTCGATGTTCGGGTTCCAGCGCACCGGCGATGGCCTGTACGCGGCGGCGGACCAGATGGCGCGCGGTTTCGTGCTGGGCGCCACCGCGGGGCGCACCACGCTGACCGGTGAGGGTCTGCAGCACGCCGACGGGCATTCGCTGCTGCTGGCGCACACAAACCCGGCCGTGGTGGCCTACGACCCGGCGTGGTCGTTCGAGATCGCCCACATCGTCAAGGACGGCCTGCGCCGCATGTACGGCGAGGGCGGCCCGGACGGCAACGGCGAGAACGTCTTCTACTACATGACGGTCTACAACGAGCCGTACCGGCAGCCGGCCGAGCCGGAGAACCTCGACGTCGAGGGGCTGCTCAAGGGCCTGTACCGGTACGCGGAGGCGCCGTCGGGCGACGGTCCGGAGGCGCAGATCCTGGTGTCCGGCGTGACGATGCCGGACGCGCTCAAGGCGCAGACGATGCTCGCCGACGAGTGGGGCGTGCGCGCGGCCGTGTGGTCGGCGACGTCGTGGTCGGAGCTGCGGCGCGAGGCCGTGGAGATCGACCGGGACAACCTGCTGCACCCAGGTGACTCGCCGCGCGTGCCATACGTGACGGAGGCCCTGTCCGGCGCGACCGGCCCGGTCGTGGCGGTGTCGGACTGGATGCGCGCGGTGCCCGACCTGATCCGCCCGTGGGTGCCGACCGACATGGTCACCCTGGGCACCGACGGGTTCGGCTTCTCCGACACGCGTCCGGCGGCGCGGCGGCACTTCCTGGTCGACGCCGAGTCGATCACGGTCGCCACGCTGGCCGCGCTCGCCAAGCGCGGTGAGGTCGCGCAGGAGAAGGTGGTCGAGGCCGCCCGGAAGTACCGGATCCACGACGTGTCCGCCGCCGGTCCGCAGCTGACCGACGCCGGGAACGCCTGATCTCCGGTTTTTCGAAGGCCACCCGCGTTTTTCGCGCGGGTGGCCTTCGCACGTCGTCATCACCGATGATGTATCCATGACGCGACGCCGCCTGCCGAGGCCCAGTGAGCTGCAGCAGATCCTGCGACCGAAACCGGTGAAGCTCAACCCGACCGATCGCCGCCTGTCGAACGCCCACACGATCGCCGACCTGCGCACCATCGCGCGCAGGCGGACGCCGCGGGCGGTGTTCGACTACACCGACGGTGCCGCGGAGCTCGAGGACAGCCTGCGCCGCGCCCGGCAGGCGTTCCGCAGCGTGGAGTTCCACCCCAACGTGCTCCGCGGGGTGTCCGATGTGGACACCAGTGTGGAGGTGCTCGGCGAGCAGTCGGCGTTGCCGTTCGCGTTCGCGCCGACCGGTTTCACGCGGATGATGCACCACGAGGGCGAACGCGCGGTGGTCCGGGTGGCGCAGCGGGAGCGCATCCCGTACGCGTTGTCGACGATGGGGACGACGTCGATCGAGGACGTCGCGAAGGCCGCCCCGCACGCGCGGAAATGGTTCCAGCTCTACGTGTGGCGCGACCACGCCGCGGGCGCGGAGCTGATGCGGCGGGCGGAGGAAAGCGGTTACGACACGCTGTTGCTGACCGTGGACACCCCGGTGGCCGGCGCGCGGATGCGGGACGTGCGCAACGGCCTGACCATCCCGCCGACGCTGACGCTGCGCACGTTCCTGGACGGCGCGACGCACCCCGCGTGGTGGTTCAACCTGCTCACCACGGAGCCGCTGGAGTTCGCGTCGTTCGGTTCGTGGGACGGGACCGTCGCGGAGCTGATCAACGCCCTCTTCGACCCGACGCTCAGCTTCGACGACCTGGCGTGGGTGCGGGAAACCTGGAAGGGCAAGCTGGTCGTCAAGGGGATCCAGAACCCGGACGACGCGCGGGACGTGGTGAAGCACGGCGCCGATGCCGTGGTGCTGTCCAACCACGGCGGCCGCCAGCTGGATCGAGCCCCGACCCCGCTGGAACTGCTGACGCCCACGCTGGACGCCGTGGGCGGCGACGCGGAAGTGTGGGTGGACACCGGAATCCTGTCCGGCGGCGACATCGTGGCTGCGATGGCGAGGGGCGCGTCGATGTGCCTTATCGGCCGGGCGTACCTGTACGGCCTCATGGCCGGCGGCGAACGGGGAGTCCAGCGCTGCGTGGACATCCTGCGACAGGAAATCATCCGCACCATGCAGCTACTGGGCGTGCGAACGATCGACGCCCTACAACCAACCCACGCCACCGTGCGCTGACAAAACCGGCACCCGGCGACCACCAAACCGCCGCCCGGCAACGAAACGCACCCACCCCACGAACCACTCCCCTCCCGCAACCCGATCCCCAGCCAAATCGGTTGCCGAGCGGCGGGGTCAAGGCACGCTTTCCCGCCTTGACCCCGCTTCTCGGCAACGAAGACTGAAAGATCGGGTTCGGAAGGGGCCCTCTCAACCGCGGCGTAGCGAAGCGAAGCCGGCGCCTTTCGGTAGCGAGACGAACTCTCTTCACCTGGTTTGCGGCCCGAGCAGCACGTCGAGGTTCAGGTATTCCGCCAGCAGGTGTTTGAGGTGCGGACCTTCGATGAGTTGGATTCGCCCGTGACGCGCGACGAAATCCCATGAGGCCTTGCCGAAGCGCGAGGTGGTCACCAACACGCCACGACTCGCGCGCTTGTCATCCATCACGCCCGCGAGCGCACGAACCGCATCCGGTTCGACGGTCCCCTTGTACCGCTTTGCCTGAATCACGCACACCCCGCCCATGATTGGGTCTTCATTGACGGCGAGCGCGTCAAGGCCGTCATCGCGAGAAGCCTGTGTGACCCAGGACTTCATCCCCATGGCTTCGAAGAGTTGCTTGACCAGAACCTCGAACTCGAAAGGCTTCATCTCCAGGAGCACCGCACGGCCGTCCAGACCCGCCGCCACGTCGTGAGCATCCACGAGGCGGTACTTCGACAAGTCCGGATCGAAGATCGGACGCACTGCTTCGAGGTCCCACGGATGGGGCGACACGAGCGCGTTGAAGTACTTCAGGCATTCAGCAGGATCCAGCTCGGTGAGCACCAGTTCCTCGAACTGTTTCCGCGTCGCGGAGACACTGACCAGACAAGGGCGTTCCGATTTGCCGGTGGCCCTGTTGCGCGTCGACACGTGCGCGTTCACAGCCACTTCGTCGACGAGGTCGCTCGGGCGGACCTCGAACACGTCACGCATCATCCTCAGAACGATCTGCGCCACCAGATTCGCGTAAGCCTGCTTGACTTCTTTCGCCAGTCGGGGCTTGGCTACGATCTCATCTCGTGACTTGACATACGTGTACTCGCGGTTGGGCGGAATCACATCAACCCCGGGCAACTCCCCGATCATGAGCAACTTCTTCGAGTCGGACTGGTAGGCAACCTCGACATCGACCGGCAGATCGGCCGGCAGAGGTGACTGCTCGATGAGTAGCTCGAAATAGTCTTCGACCGCCTCTGGCGCTCTCGCCAGGACGCGGCTTTCGAGATCTGCCACCTGAGCGTTGTGTTGTTCTACTTCTTGTCGGCGAGATTCCTCAGCCTGTCGATGTCGCGCTTCCGCAGCCGCCAGTGCGGCAAGTCGCTCGTGTTCGACCTGTTCATACCGCGCCATGGCGTGCGCGAACCTGGCTTTGGCTTGATCGACGGCCTTGTTCTGCGCCCCCTTGAAGAGTCGCCTCACCCCAGACGGAGGCGGCGGAGCGTATCTCTCCCATTGCGGCTGCGTCGCTGGAGTGGCTAGAGCCGGCGGCGCTTCAAATCGCTGCGCCTTGAAAGACCTGCGCATCTGAGCGAAGGAAAAGACACTTCGATGACGGAGGCCGTCGACCAGGACCCTGCCCAGTTCATCCACCCGCTCCTGCGCAGCTGTGGTCATCGCTACAGCTTCGTTCTGTTGCTGCTTGACATGCAATTCTCGCTGTTCGCGAGCTTCCTTCGCCAAGGCTCGTTCACGGGCACGGACAGCACGTTCGGCTTCCCTTTGTGCTTGCTGCCACTGCCGCTGCCGTTCCCGTTCCCGCACCATCTGTTGATGCTGAAGTTCGGCGAAGAAACCACGTTTGCGTGCCACCGCGCACCCCCAGGAAAGGACCCGACACGCGACCGTAGCTCAGGCTCTGGTTGATTGACGATGCGCCGAACCGGCGATCCTTCCACACACTTCCTGAACCATCTCGATCAGTGAAACGCTCCCCTTGACGCCTCACCGGGGACCCTGGACCATACCTCCCCACCAAAAGCGGAACCCCACTTCCGCGATGTGGAATCGAGGTCGGCATGTTCGTGCAGGAGCTCGCCCCGCTAGCCGGTTCACTCGGCCTGTCCGCGCTGCTCGCGGCTCTCCCACTGGCCACCGTCCTCGTCCTGCTGGGCGTGGTCCGGATGAAGGCCCACCAAGCGGGCCTGATCGGCCTGGCCGTCGCACTCATCGTCGCCGTCACGATCTTCGGCATGCCGATCGGGCAGGCGATCTCGAGCGGGTTCCAGGGCGCCGCGTTCGGGCTCTTCCCCATCATGTGGATCGTCGTCAACGCGCTGTGGATCTACCGGATCACCGTGCGCACCGGCCATTTCGACGTGCTCCGCCGGTCGTTCGGCCGGATCTCCGACGATCCCCGCATCCAGGCGCTGATCATCGCGTTCTGCTTCGGCGCGCTGATGGAAGCACTGGCCGGTTTCGGCGCGCCGGTCGCGATCAGCTCGGTGATGCTGGTGGCGCTCGGGTTCACCCCGGTGCGGGCGGCGGTCGTCGCGCTGGTCGCCAACACCGCGCCGGTCGCGTTCGGCGCCATGGGCACGCCGGTCGTCACCCTCGCGCAGGTCACCGGGCTGCCGCTGGACATCGTGTCGTCGATCGTCGGCCGCCAGACGCCGATCCTCGCGTTGTTCGTGCCGCTGCTGCTGGTCTTCATCGTCGACGGCCGTCGGGGGCTGCGGGAAACCTGGGTGCCCGCGCTGGTGTGCGGTGCGGCTTTCGGGGTGGTGCAGTTCGCCGCCGCCAACTACGTCTCCGCACAGCTCGCCGACATCGGCGCCGCGCTCGCCGGCGCGGCCGCACTGGTCGCGTTGCCCGCCGCCCGCAAGCCGGCCCGCGAAGAGGTCCGGACCGCTGTGCTCACCGGCGTGGCCACCGAAACGCTGGACCGGCCGGAGGACCGCGGCGAGGTCGTCCGCGCCTACCTGCCGTACGCGCTGATCATCGTGATCTTCTCGATCGGCCAGCTGCCGCCCGTCAAGCGGCTGCTCGACGCGGCGACGTGGAAGTTCGACTGGCCGGCCCTGTCGGTGGCGAACGCGGCGGGCAAACCGGTGTCCGGCAACACGTTCTCGGTGCCGTTCCTGAGCACCGGCGGCACGCTCGTGTTGATCGCGGGCGTCCTGACCGCGGTGTTCCTGCGGGTCCGCGCCCGCGACGCGGTGCGCGAATGGGGCGGCACGGTGCACGAGCTGCGGTTCGCCATCCTGACCGTGACGAGCGTGCTCGCGCTGGCCTACGTGATGAACCTGTCCGGCCAGGCCACCACGATCGGCTACTTCATCGCGGGCGCGGGCGCCGGCCTGGCGTTCCTGTCCCCGGTGCTCGGGTGGTTCGGCGTCGCGGTCTCCGGTTCCGACACCTCGGCCAACGCCCTGTTCGGCGCGCTTCAGGTGACCGCGGCGCACCAGGCCGGGCTGCCGCCCGAACTGCTCGCCGCGGCCAACTCCTCGGGCGGTGTGCTCGGCAAGATGATCTCCCCGCAGAACCTGAGCATCGCGTGTGCGGCGGCGATGCTGCCGGGCGAGGAGGGCACGCTGTTGCGCAAGGTGCTGCCGTGGAGCGTGGGGCTGCTGCTCGTGATGTGCCTGATCGTTGTGGCGCAGGCGAGCTTCCTCAGCGGGATGCTGCCGTGAGCTCTGGGCGCGTGGCCGCGGCGCGGTGCCAGCTCCACCAGCCGTGCACGACCAGCGCGGCGAACACGAGGTAGACCGCCGCGGAGAAGTACAGGCCCGAGGAGATCTGCAGCGGCACGCCGATCGCGTCGACGACCAGCCACACCAGCCAGAACTCGACCAGGCCGCGGCCCTGGGCGGCGAAGGCGACCAGTGTCCCGATGAAGATCGCCGCGTCCGGCCACGGCGCCCAGGACGCGTCCAGCGCGTCGAGCACCAGCGCCATCACCACGGTGCCGGCCACGAACGCACCCGCCATCACCAGCCGCTCGACGGCCCGGCCACTGCGCACGACCACCCCGTAGACCGGGTCGCGGCGGCGGGTCCAGGCCCACCAGCCGTAGATCGAGATCAGCAGGATCGCGACCTGCCGGGCCGCGAGCCCGCCCAGGTGCGCGGAGGCGTAAACGGCGAAGAGCAGCACCGTCGCGCCGACCTGCACGGGCCAGGTCCAGAGCGTGCGCCGCTGCGCCAGGAAGACCACGGCGAGCGCGCACAGCTGGCCGACCAGCTCCGCGATGGAGATCCACTGCCCGAAAACGGACAAACCGTGCTGCAACAGAACGTGCATGGCGCCTCCCGTCTGCCGGATCAACCTGCCACATCCGGCACTGATTCCCTCACCACCAGTGAGCCCCGCTACACATCTCGAAAATTACTTGCACGATCGAGTGAGAAGACTGGCGGAAAAATATCCACAAGGTCCATAGTGGACCTACCGGTGGGGACCGGGGAGATGAGGCCGCCCGGCGCTGCGAGAACCGCGATGCGCCGGGCGGCCTCGCGTTTACCGGACGGCCGGTTAGAGTCGGTTTCACCATGACCCAGACCAACGGCAGCCAGACCAACGGCAGGCGGCCGGCCAAGCACCACGGCCTCTCGGCGAAGACGCTGCGCAGGCTGGAGCGCGCCTCCGGGCGCCTCGCCTCGGCCAGCGTCGCCGCCATGGAGCAGCGGCTGCCGTGGTTCGGGCGGCTGCCCGCCGAGCAGCGGGCGAGCATCCTGCTGATCACCCAGACCGGCGCGGCCGGGTTCGTCGACTGGCTGCGTGATTCGCAGGAGGCGCTCAAGCTCACCACCGACGCCTTCCGCGGCGCTCCCGAAGACCTGTCCCGCTGGATCAGCCTGCGGCAGGCAGTGGGTCTGGTGCGGCTGGCGATCGAGGTGTTCGAGGAGCAGCTGCCGGAGTTCGCCGCAACCAAGGCCGAGGACGCCGCGCTCACCGAGGGCATCCTCCGCTACGGCCGCGAGATCGCCTTCGCGACGGCCAACTCCTACGCCGCGGCCGCGGAAGCCCGCGGCGCGTGGGACGCCCGGCTGGAGGCGCTGGTCGTGGACGGCATCGTCCGCGGCGACGCTGAGGAGGCGGTGCTGTCCCGGGCCGCGGCGCTGGGGTGGGAGCCGTCGGCGATGGCGACCGTGCTGGCCGGCCGCCCGCCCTCAGACGACCCGCCGAGCGTGGTGTTCGAGGTGCGCCGCCTCGCCGCCCGGCTGGGACGCCCGGTGCTGCTGAGCGTCCAGGGCTCGCGGCTGATCGTGGTGGCAGGCGGGCCGACCGACGGCGACGCCAAGCAGAAGGAGGTGCTCGGCAAGCTGGCAGGCGCGTTCGGCGAGGGGCCGGTGGTGGCCGGGCCGACGGTGGACAGCCTGGCCGAGGCGCACCGCAGCGCCGCCGAGGCGCTGTCCGGGTTGCGCGCGGTGGTCGGCTGGCCGGGGGCGCCGCGCCCGGTGCGGTCGTCGGACCTGCTGCCGGAACGAGCGCTCTCCGGCGACGCCGAGGCCGAGCGGCTGCTGATCGAGGAGATCGCGCAGCCACTGGAGGCGGCGGGGCCGACGATGCTGCAGACGGTGGACGAGTACCTGGAGTCCGGCGGGGTGCTGGAGACGTGCGCGAAGAAGCTGTTCGTGCACCCCAACACCGTGCGCTACCGGCTGCGGCGGGCGGCCGAGCTGACCGGCCGCAACGCCACCGAGCCGCGGGACGCGCTGGTGCTGCGGGTGGCCCTGACCGTGGGACGGCTGGCCAGGGCACGCGGCCTCTGGTGACCGGTCTCACTTCCGGGCTGCCCGGAACCGACAACACATCAGCGCTGGATGCGGACCTGTGGGCGCCATTTTTGTAGGATCCCTACAAGATCACCGCTCCGACTTGGTGAACAGCGGCATCCCGGGCCCGCCGGGGAAGCATGTTCCCTAGAGACGTGACAGCAGTGCTCGCTCCCGGACAGGGCTCCCAAGCGCCCGGCATGTTCTCCCCCTGGCTCGAACTCGACGGCACTCGCGAGAAGCTCGCGCGCTGGTCCGAGCGAACCGGGCTCGACCTGGTCCACCTCGGGACCGAGGCCGACGCCGAGACCATCCAGGACACCGCGATCACGCAGCCGCTGATCGTCGCGCTCTCGCTGCTGGCCTTCGACGCCCTCGGCGACGTCCCGGACGACACCCCGGTCGCCGGGCACTCCGTCGGCGAGCTCGCGGCAGCCGCCGCGGCGGGTGTGCTCACCGCCGAGGACGCGGTCGCACTCGCGGCCGTCCGCGGCGCCGAAATGGCGAAGGCGTGCGCGATCGAGCCGACGTCCATGGCCGCCGTCATGCTGGGCGACCCGGACGAGGTCGTCGCCTGGCTGGAGGGCCACGGCCTGACCGCGGCCAACCGCAACGGCGCCGGGCAGATCGTCGCCTCCGGCGCGAAGGACGCGATCGAGCGCATCGTCGCCGAGCCACTCGAAGGCACCAAGGTCCGGCCGTTGAAGGTCGCCGGCGCCTTCCACACCTCCTACATGGCCCCCGCCGAGGAGGCCCTGCGCGCGCACGCCGCGTCGATCACGCCGAAGGACCCGGTCCGCCCGCTGCTGTCCAACGCCGACGGCACCGTGGTCACCAGCGGCGCCGAGTACCTGGAGCGGCTGGTCAAGCAGGTCACCCGCCCGGTCCGCTGGGATCTGACGATGGACGGCCTCGTCGAGCTGGGTGTCACCGCGACGGTCGAGCTGCCGCCGGCCGGCACCCTGACCGGTCTGGTCAAGCGCCAGCTCAAGGGCACGGTCACGCAGACCGTCGCGCTGAAGACCCCCACCGACCTGCCCGCCGCGAAGGAGATCCTGTGAGCCCGGTGTTGCGCCAGAAGCAGGGGCCCGCCGCCACCCGGATCCTGGGCGTCGGCAGCTACCAGCCGGACCGCGTCGTCACCAACGACGACCTGTCCCAGATCATGGAGACCAACGACCAGTGGATCCGTGAGCGGGTCGGCATCATCGAGCGCCGCTTCGCCGAGAAGGACGAGCTGCTGGTCGACATGGCGGTCAAGGCGGGCAACGCCGCGCTCACCGACGCGGGCCTGCAGCCGTCCGATGTTGACACCGTGATCGTGCCGAACTGCACGATGCCCGCGCCGATCCCGAACGCGGCCGGCCAGGTCGCCGACCGGATCGGCGTGAAGGCGGCCGGCGCGTTCGACCTCAACGCCGCGTGCGCCGGGTTCTGCTACGGCCTCGGCGTCGCCTCCGACCTGATCCGCGCCGGCTCGGCTGGCAAGGTGCTGGTGATCGGCGCGGAGAAGCTGACCGACGTGGTCGACCCGGTGGACCGGGCGAACGCGATCATCTTCGCCGACGGCGCGGGCGCCGCGGTGGTCGGGCCGTCCGACGAGCCGGGCATCGGGCCGGTGTCCTGGGGCAGCGCGGGCGACCTGGTCGACACGATCTACATGCGCGACCACAAGTACATCTACCAGGAGGGCCAGTCGGTCTTCCGGTGGGCGACCACGCAGATCGCGCCGATCGCGTTGAAGGCGGTCGAGCTGGCCGGGCTGGAGCCGTCGGACGTCGACGTGCTTATCCCGCACCAGGCGAACCTGCGGATCGTGGACGCGATCGCCAAGCGGCTCAGGGCCAAGGGCGCGCGAGAGGACCTGGTCGTCGCCGACGACATCAAGTTCTCCGGCAACACCTCGTCCGCGTCGATTCCCATGGCGCTGGACCACATGCGGAAAGCGGGCACCGTCAAAACGGGTGACGTGGTGCTGATGGTTGGATTCGGCGCGGGCCTGTCCTACGCCGGACAGGTCGTCATCTGCCCGTGATACCACTATCGCCGGCAGGCGCGGGCCTGCCGGTGTCGAACCCCAGAAAGGAAACACCATCGTGGCGGACAAGCAGGAGATCCTCAGCGGCCTCGCGGAGATCGTCGAGGAGGTCGCGGGTGTCGCGCAGGACGACGTGAGCCTGGAGAAGTCCTTCGTCGACGACCTGGACATCGACTCGCTGTCGATGGTGGAGATCGCGGTGCAGGCCGAGGACAAGTTCGGGGTCAAGATTCCGGACGACGAGCTGGCCAACCTGAAGACCGTCGGCGACGCGGTGGACTACGTCGCCGCGAACGCCAAGTAAGCACGAGCTGAATTCTTCGTCTGAACCTCGGGGAGACTCCTCATGAGCAACATCGACGTCGTGATCACCGGGATCGGCGCGACGACGCCACTCGGCGGGGACGTCGCGTCCACGTGGGAGGGCTTGCTCGCCGGCCGCAGCGGCATCCGGCGGATCGAGGCCGACTGGGTCGAGAAGTTCGACCTGCCGGTCAAGATCGGCGCCACGCTCGCCGAGGATCCGGCGGAGAAGCTGCCGCGCGTGCAGGCGCGCCGGCTGGACCGGTGTGAGCAGATCGCGCTCATCGCCGCCCGGCAGGCGTGGGCCGACGCCGGTTTCGAGCAACCCAGCGACGAGCGCACGGACGTCGACCCGGACCGGCTCGGCGTGTCCATCGGCACCGGCATCGGCGGGCCGCTGACGCTGCTGGCGATGGACGACCTGCTCGAGCAGGAGGGCATCCGGAAGGTCTCGCCGCTGACCGTGCCGATGCTGATGCCGAACGGGCCTGCCGCGCACGTCGGCATCGACCTCAAGGCCAGGGCCGGGGTGCACTCGCCGGCGTCGGCGTGCGCGTCCGGCGCCGAGGGCATCGCCAACGGCTACCAGATGATCCAGAACGGGCGGGCCGACGTCGTGGTGGCGGGTGGTGCGGAGTCCTGCATCCACCCGATCACCGTGGCCGGTTTCGCGCAGGCCCGGACGGTGTCGACGCGCAACGACGAGCCCGAGCGCGCGTCGCGCCCGTTCGACACCGACCGGGACGGGTTCGTGCTCGGTGAGGGCGCCGGTGTGGTCGTCCTGGAGCGGGCGGACCGGGCGAAGGCCCGCGGCGCGCGGATCTACGGGCGGCTGGCGGGGTACGGCATCACCTCGGACGCGCACCACATCACCGGCAACCACCCGGAGGGCATCGGCCAGATCGCCGCGATGGCGAACGCGATGACGATGGCGGGGCTGACGTCGGCGGACGTGGGGCACGTGAACGCCCACGCGACGTCCACGGTGGTCGGCGACATCGGCGAGGCCGCGGCGATCCGCAAGGCCGTCGGTGAGCACCCGGTGGTGACCGCGCCGAAGTCCGCGCTGGGTCACCTGGTCGGTGGCGCCGGGGCGGTCGAGGGCATCCTCACGCTGCTCTCGATCTACCACGGTCTGGTGCCGCCGACGCTGAACCTGGAGAACCTGGACCCGAAGGTCGGGCTCGACGTCGTCGCGGGCGAGCCGCGGAAGGTCGAGCTGACCGCGGCGCTGAGCAACTCGTTCGGCTTCGGCGGTCACAACACGGCGCTGCTGTTCACCGGCGCCTGAGTTCGGCTTCTCGTGGGAGGACCCCGGCCGTTGGTGGCCGGGGTCTTCTCGTGTGCGGGGTGCGTCAGCAGCGGGACAGTTCGGGGGTGGTGGAGCCGGTGACGGTGTCCACCTTCCAGGCGCCGGATTCCAGGGTGAGCGGGAGCACGAGGCGCCAGTGCACGCAGGGTTCCGGTAGTTCGGCCGGGGCGTCCTTGACGTCCTGAGTGCTGGTGAAGCCGACGAGGGCGCGGAGCTCGTCTTCGGCGACCGGGTCGATGCGGTAGACGAGGATGCTGCCGTCCCGCGTCGTGCGGTAGTCGGTGAGCCAGGCGCTCTTCGACTTGGCCTGGACGCGCTCGCGGGTGACGGCTGATTTCCACAGCTCGTAGTCGCGGTTGTTGATCGAGTCGAAGTACGTCTGGAGCAGCGTGCGGACCGTGGTGTTCTGCGGGTGCGCCGCGGCGTCCGGGGTGAGCTCGACGGTGCCCGGCCCCGGCTGCTGCGCGAGCGGCCGGGCGGCCGACGACTGGGCGAGGATCGCGTCCGGGGTCGCTTCGGGCAGCCGGTACAGCTCGCGGGCCAGGAGACCGCCGCCGACCATGATCGACACCACGACGATGACGACGGGCACCAACCAGCGCGGCGGTGCTGTGGGAGGCGCCGACATGGCTGTCACATCGGCAGCGTAGTAGTGATCGTTACCGAGTGCTGTCTTGTGCGGTGCGGGTTGGTGTGGTTGGGCCGGGTAGGTGAAGGGCTGGGCTGATGCGGGGTTCTGGTGGCTGGGGTGGGTGCGGGTGGTTACGGCGGCGGGGGTTGGTTCGCGCGGGGGTTGGTTCGATGAACGGTCCGTTCATCGCCGCACGACTGGGCATCTCGCGCAGGCTGAAGCCATGAACAGACCCACTCATCGGCACACGAGTGGACACCTCGCCGGGGGAAGCACTGAACGGTCCGTTCATCGCCGCACGGCTGAGCACCTCACACGGCGCCAGCCATGAACGGACCACTCATCACCGCACGACTGGGCATCTCGGGCCAACTGAAGCCACGGACGGTCCGTTCATCGGCGGCCGACTGGGCACCTCACGCGGCGCAAGGCATGAACGCTCCGTTCATCGCCGCATGAGTGGGCACCTCACCGAGCACCGACCATTGAGCACTGGGCACCGAGCACTGGGCACCTCACCGAGCACCAGCACCAGGCACCGGGCACCGGGCACCGAGGCAGCCAGCCGAGGCCACGCAACCGACCCGCCCGAAACTCACCCCACCCGGTGCAGCCAGGTGACCGGAGCCCCGTCCCCGGCGTGCCGGAACGGCTCCAGCGCCTCATCCCAGCTCGAAGCGAGCAGTTCATCGAGCTTGTGCGCCAGCTGCTCCCCCGCGCGGCAGGTCGCCACGAGGGCGCGCAGCTGGTCTTCCCCGACGACGATGTCTCCGTTGGCGCTCGTCCGGCCGCGCCACAGTCCCAGCCCGGGCACGTAGCAGAACCGCTCGCCGTCGACGCCGGCGCTCGGCTCCTCGGTCACCTCGAAGCGCAGCATCGGCCACGCCTTGAGACCGGCCGCCAGCTTGGCGCCGGTTCCGGCGGGCGCGCTCCACATGCACTCAGCGCGAAGCTGCCCTGGAGCGGCGGGTTGCGCCGTCCACTTCAGATCCACTCGGGTACCCAGGGTGCCCGAAATCGCCCACTCGACGTGCGGGCACACCGCAGACGGCGACGAGTGGACGTAAACCACGCCACGGGTGCTCACTGCTGACCTCCGCTACTCGACGAGGGGCGTCTTCCCCTACGACCTCGCGAGCTCGGAGCCTGCTGACAAGCATCCCTGCCGTGACTGCCCATATTGTGCACCCCGGCGACGGCATTTCGCCACAGGAACCTCAGATGTCGCAGGACCACCACCGGGCGGAAGCCGTCAGGCCCCGGCGAGCGCCCCCACGGCGGCGACGGTGTCGACCAGCCCGGCGCCCTTGTCGAAGCTCGAACCGCCCTGGTACGCGGCGCCGTCCCTGTACTTGTACGCCGTCGACTTGATCGCGGCCTCGATTTCGCCCGGCGTGGCGCCCGGCCGGGACTGGAACAGCTGCGCCACGATGCCGGTGATCTGCGGCGTCGCCATCGAGGTGCCGCTGATCACGTTGTAGGTGCCGAGGTCGAGCATCCCCGGCCCGTTAGACGGCTGCAATCCGGTCGCACAGATCACCAGGTAGGGCCGGCACGCGGACAGGATGTTCTCGCCCGGCGCGGACACGTCCGGCCACGTCGACGGGTCCGACGCGAGACCGCGCGAGGAGAAGTCCGACACTGTCCCGTCGCGGGTCCCGGTGCCCTGGTCGTTGTAGGAGGCCACCGAGATGACCCCGGGCGTCGGGTCTTTGCCCGGCGGGTTCGACAGATCGGCCGAACCGTCCCCGCCGTCGTTGCCGTTCGCCCACACCGTCACGACCCCTTCGGCCGCGAGCGCGCGCTGCAGCTTGACCGTCGCCGATTCGGGATCGAACTCGCCACCGCCGCTCGGGCCGTACGAGTTGTTGATCACCTTGATCGGCGGGCACACCGTTGCCGGCACCCCGGCCCCGCACGGCGCGGCGTGGTTCTCCAGCACCCAGTTCAGCGCGGCGTCCGTGCCCAGCACCAGGATCGCCAGGCCGGTCGAGATCGACACGATCTTCGCGCCCGGCGCCGAACCACCGACGGACGAACCGTCGGCCAGCGTGTACGGCGCACCCGCCGCGATGCCGGCGACGTGGGTGCCGTGCCCGCCGAGCGCGGTCGCGTCGGTGTCGACCGAGGTGGGCACGTCGACGATGCACGAGGTGGTGGTGCCGTCGAGGCACAGGTTCTTCAGGTTGCGCACCACGCGGGTCGAACCGTCGGCGCCGCGGAACGCCGGGTGCGTCGGGTCGATCCCGGTGTCGATGATCGCCACGGACACCCCGCGCCCGTCCAGCGGAGCGCCGTCCGCGCCGGAGAGCGTGGTGCGTGCTGCGGCGCTGCGGGTCGCGGTCGTGCCGGACGAGCCGAACGCGACGAGCGGGTCGTTGTTCTCGACGTAGGTGACGCCGGCCGCCTTGCGCACCGCGGCGACCTGCGCTGCGGTGCCCGTCGCGGCGACCACGCCGATGCGCGGGAACCGGATGATCTCCCGCATCCCGGCCGCCCGCACGGCCTGTGCGGCGGTGCCCGCGTCCGCGGCGTGCACGAGGATCGTGACCGGGGTGAGCGCGGTCGCGGTGGCCAGCACCCGACCGAGCGTGTCCGACACGGGCGCGAGCGGGACCTGGGCGTTCGCCGCGGGGACGGCGCCGGTGAACGGAAGGACGAGCACGGCGGCGGCGATCGCCACCGCGCGCGTGGAGCGCCATCGCATCGGGGTCCCCTATCTCTCCAGCCGGCCCTACGATCTACTAACGAGTAGCACTCAATAGGGTGACCCCGGTCACTGTCAATGATCACTTATCCGCACGGGTGTGCCCGGAAGCAGACACCTTCCGCGAGTGATTTTCACACCATCGAGGGTCAGCAACTGCACAGCGCGCTAGCGTAAGCGCACGTGGACGGGACCGGGGAGGTGCGAGGTGCGGCTGATCCGCCTGGAACGACAGCCCTCGCGCGTCGCCGACGACGTCCGGGCCGCGCTCGCCGCGCTCGGCCGCGGGGACTACGTCGCGGGCGGCATCGCGCTGGCCGGGGCCCGGCCGCTGCCGGACCGGCGGCCGGTCGAGGCGATCGTCATCATGCCGACCGTCGTCCTGGTCGTGATCGGCGTCGACCTGCCGGACCCGGCGATCCGCCTCGAAGCGCCCCTCACCGGCCAGTGGAAGGCCGACGGCTGGCCGCTCGTCGCCGACGGGGACGTGGTCAACCCCGCGGCGGACGCGCTCGCTCTCGCCGATGCCGTCATCGAGCGGCTGCGCCCGGACGTCCCGGAGCACCTGCCTATCGCCACGATCCTCGCCGTCGGGCCGTTCGTGGAGGAGATCGAGCAGCCGCCGACCGACCTCGCCGGGAACGTCCGCGTCCTGTTCCCGACGCAGAACACCCTGCTCGCGGCGATCGCGTCGCTGACCCCCGCGCCGTGGCCGTGCACCCCGGCGCAGGCCCGCGCTCTGATCGGCACGCTCACTCCGGACACCGGTCTCACCGGCGACGAACTGGCGGCGGAAGGCTTCACCGTCACCGAGGAGTCGGCGACGGTGAAGCTGGCGCCGGTCAAACCCCGCCCCCGGCGGCACCGCCCGGCCACGCCCGCCGCCGTGCCGCCGATCGTCCCGCCCGCCGAGGTGACGATGCCGGTGCCCCGGATCGCCGCGGCCGCGCCCGCGATCCCGGCTTCCGCGCCCGTGCCGTGGCGGCCGGTCGCGGCGATCGCCGTGGCGCTGGTGCTGCTGGCCGTCGTGCTCGTGCTGGTGACGACCGGCGGGGACGGCGAAACGGTCACCGCGCCCCCGACGACCACCGCGGCCACCCCCGCGCCGCAGGCCGTCGCGGGCATCGAGTTCACCAAGCGGGCCTCCGGCACGGAACGCACCTGCGCCGCCCGCGCCTATGGGGACCTGCAGGCGCGGTTGCAAGCAAGCGGTTGCGCGGGCATGGAACGCGGCAGCTTCGAGGCCACCGTGGACGGGCGGGCGGTCGCCGTGTCGGTCGCGGTGCTCACCTTCGGCAGCGACGAACAGGCCGCGGCCTTCAAGCAGCTCGCCGACACCCCGGGCAGCGGCGGGATCGCCGATCTGGCCACCGAGACACACCAGTGGCCGCGCGAGCCGGACACCGCCGGCGCGGCGTACCAGAGCACGATCTCGGGCCCCGCTGTCCGGCTGGTGCTGGCCGCCTACGTGGACGGCCAGTCCTCGCCGGACGACCCGGCCCTGCTGCGCGCGGCGGGCGCCGCGCTGGGCGTGCGGATCAGTTAGCCGATCGCCGAACCGCACCTGCACCCCAAGCGTCGGCCCCGGCTGCCTCTCCCACAACCGGTTTTCAGAGCCCGTACGCCTCCAGCAGCCGCAGCCACACCTCGCTGATCGTGGGGAACGACGGGACCGCGTGCCACAGCCTTCCCAGCGGGACCTCGCCCGCGATGGCGACGGTCGCCGAGTGCAGCAGCTCCGCGACGTCCTGGCCGACGAACGTGACGCCGACCAGCACCTCGCGCTCGGTGTCGACGATCATCCTGGCCTTGCCCGCGTAGCCGTCCGCGTGCAGCGACGACCCCGAGACGGCGATGTCGATGTCGACCACCCGGTGCGGCGCGCCCGATTCGGGCTCGGTCAGGCCCACCGAGGCGACCTCCGGGTCGGTGAACACGACCTGCGGCACCGCGTGGTGGTCGGCGGTGGCGCTGTGCTTGCCCCACGGCCGGGTGTCCACCGGCTTGCCCGTGGCGCGCGCGGAGATCACGTCCCCGACCACGCGGGCGGCGTACTTGCCCTGGTGCGTCAGCAACGCGCGGCCGGTGACGTCGCCGGCCGCGTACAGCCACTGGCCGTCCACTTCGGACACCAGGCCGCTGTCGTCAACGGTGAGCGGCTTGCCCGGCGCGAGCCCGATGACCTCCAGGCCGAGGTCGTCGGTCGCGGGACGCCGCCCGGTCGCGACGAGCACCTGGTCGGCCGTGACGACCGCGCCACCCTTGAGCTCCAGCCGGGCGGCACCGTCCACTCGGGAGGCTCGCTCCAGGCCGGAGTCGGTGTGCACGCGGACGCCATCGGCCCGCAGGCCCTCCGCGACGGCGTCGCCGGCGAAGTCCGGGTACCGCGGCAGCGGGCGCGGGCCGGTGACGATCAGGTCCACCTGCGCGCCGAGCCGGGCCCAGGCCTGCGCCATCTCGACGCCGACCACCCCGCCGCCGACGACGGCCAGCCTGCCCGGCACCGTGCTGCTGGACGTGGCTTCGCGGGAACCCCACACCGGCACCTCGTCCAGGCCCGGGATCGGCGGCGTCTTCGGCACGCTGCCGGTACAGACCACCACGGCGTGCCGCGCCCGCAGGACCCGGCCGCCGTCCACAGTGATCTCGCGCTCACCGGTGATGCGGCCGCGCCCGCGGATCGTCGTGATGCCCGCGCCGCGCGCCCACTCGACCTGACCGGTGTCGTCGCCCTTGCCGGTGAAGTAGTCGCGGCGTTCGAACACCGCCGCCGGGTCAAGCGCTTCGCCCACCGGAACGCCGGGCAGCCGGCGGGCCGCGGCGAGCGCGTTTCCCGGTCGCAGCAAGGCTTTGCTCGGGATGCACGCCCAGTAGGAGCACTCGCCCCCGAACCGTTCCCACTCCACCAGCGCGGTGGACAGGCCGCCCTTGACCGCCCGGTCCGCCGCGTTCTCCCCCACCGGTCCGCCACCGATCACGATGACGTCAAGAGTCTCCTCGGACATGGGTCACAGCGCACACCAGCCCGGCGCCCGGCGCAAGTGGGGCGGGTATTCTCAGCGGCAAATCGTAAGTACTGGAGGTTATCGGTGGCGAAGAACACCGCGGTGCAACTACTGGACGACCTGAACGGCGAACCGGCCGCGGAGACGGTGCGGTTCGGCCTGGACGGCGTCGAGTACGACATCGACCTCTCGGACTCGAACGCGGGCAGCCTGCGCGAGCTGCTGGCCACCTACGTGCAGGCGGGCCGCCGCACGGGCGGCCGCAAGCGTCCGCCGCGCCGCCTCGCCCCGATGAAGCGCACGCGCCGCACGGCGAACTCCACTGCCGCGACGGCGCGGAAGGCCGCGGACTCGCCGTCGAAGAAGACGGCCGCCACCGGGACGGCGAAGGCCCCTACCACGGCGGGCAAGCGCACGACCGCTCGCACGGCGGCCGTGGGCAAGACGGTGAAGGCGGAGGCCGCTGCCAAGGCCACCAGCCCGAAGCCGGCCACCCGGCGCAAGGCCACCCCGGCGGCGCCGAAGACCACCGACACCAAGACGACCAGGGGCAAGAAGACCACGGCGGCGGCGAAGACCGCTGACGCCAGCACGCCGAAGCCGGCCACCCGGCGCAGGGCCACCACGGTTTCCGCGCCGAAGACCACCGCGACGGAGGCCGCGGCGGAGGGCAAGAAGACCAAGCCCGCCGCGAAGCCGTCGCGCGCCAAGGCGAAGGCCAAGCCCGCCGAGGCCGCGCCCGCGAAGGAGAACACGACCGCCAAGAAGCCGTCCACGAAGAAGGTCGCGCCGGCGGAGAAGGCTCCTCGCAAGACCGTGCGCAAGGCGCCGCCCGTGGTGTTCTCCGCGGCCACGAACTGAGTGGGACATCCGGCGCCGGAGATGTGCCCCGCCCACGAACTGAGCGGGATCTCCGCCGCAGTGCACTCGCCGAGATGCCGCAAATCCCAGCGGCATCAACCATTGACCGGTACGTCCGGCGCCGGGAGGCACTCGGCCAGGTGCCGTAGATCCCCGTAGGCATCAAGCCTTCGCGACGCCGGGGCGCTTCAGCGAGGCGCCCCGGCGTGCTGTCCACGGCCCCCCAAGATCGGAATCAGCGGTCGATGCCGAGGTGCTCCCGCAGCGTGGTGCCGCTGTAGTCGGCGCGGAACACGCCCCGCTCCTGCAACAACGGCACCACCTTGTCCGCGAACGGGTCCAGCCCGCCGGGCGTCACGTGCGGCACCAGGATGAACCCGTCGCTGGCGTCCTCCTGCACGTACGTGTTGATCGCCTCGGCGACCGTCTCCGGGGAGCCGACGAACGTCTGCCGCCCGCTGACCTCGACCACCAGGTCCCGGATCGACAGGTTCTTCGCCTCCGCCAGCTCCCGCCACTGCCGCACCGTCGCCACCGGGTCGCGGTACATGCGCGTCTGCGCGCGTCCCTTGGCGACCGACTCCGCGCCGACCACCGGCTCGACCTCGGGCAGCGGCCCCTCCGGGTCGTAGCCGGACAGGTCGCGGTTCCACACCTGCTCCAGGAACTTGATCGCCGTCTGGCCGCTTACCTGCTGGTACCGCACGACGTTCGCCAGCTCCTCGGCCTCCGCGTCGGTGTCACCGAGCACGAATGTCGCCGCGGGGAGCACCAGCAGCTGGTGCGGCTCGCGCCCGTAGGCGGGCAACCGGCGCTTCACGTCGGCGTAGAACTTCTGCCCCGCCTCCAGCGTCCCGTGCCGCGTGAAGATCGCGTCCGCCGTCGCCGCGGCGAACTCGCGGCCCTCGTCCGAGTCGCCCGCCTGCAGGATCACCGGCCTGCCCTGCGGACCGCGCGGCGCGTTGAACCGGCCCGCGATGTCGAACTGCGCGTCGTGGTGCTCGAACGCGCCCGCACGGGCGTTGCGCAGGAACACCCCGGACGCCTTGTCGGCGGCGATGTCGTCCGCGCCCCAGGAGTCGAACAGCTCGAACGCGGTCTGCAGGAACAACTTCGCGCGCTGGTAACGCTGTTCCTCGGGCAGGTAGCCGCCACGGCGGAAGTTCTTGCCGGTGAACGCGTCCCACGAGGTGACCACGTTCCACCCGGCGCGGCCTTCGGAGAGGTGGTCGAGGCTGGCGAACTGGCGGGCCACCTCGTACGGCTCGTTGAACGTCGAGTTGATCGTCCCGGCCAGGCCGAGCCGGTCCGTGACGGCGGCGAGCGCGGCCAGCACGGTGAACGTGTCCGGCCGGCCGACCACGTCCAGGTCGTAGATCTGGCCCGCGTGCTCGCGCAGCCGCAGTCCTTCGGCGAGGAAGAAGAAATCGAACTTGGCCCGCTCGGCGGTGCGCGCGAGGTGCGTGAACGAGGAGAACTCGATGTGGCTGCCCGCCTCCGGGTCGCTCCACACCGTGGTGTTGTTGACGCCGGGGAAGTGCGCGGCGAGGTGGATCTGCTTCATCGCGTCGCTCCTGCGTAGCGGTTGGCGGGACGCTCCAGGCCGAGCAGGCCCCGCAGCGTGGTGGCCTCGTACTCGCGGCGGAACACGCCGCGCTGCTGCAGTTCCGGGACGAGCCCGCGGGTGATGGCGGACAGATCGTGCGGCAGGGCGCCCGGGCGCAGCCGGAAACCGGACAGGCCGGCGTCGCGCCAGGCCAGCAGCTGGTCGGCGAGCTGGGCCGGTGTGCCGGTGAAGACCAGCGCGTCGGAGGTGAACTCGGCGCGATCGTCCAGGCGGGCCTTGCGGTCGCGGGCCGCCTGTTCGGTCTCGTCGAGGAACACGACGATGTCGCCGAACACCAGCAGGTCATCGCGCGGGCCGCGCACCTCCTGCCCCAGAGCGCGCGCGTCGTCGGTGTCCTGCGGGGTGAGGAACACGAGGTCGGCCGAGCGGGCCGCGAGCCGGTGGATCTCGGTGACGTGCGAGAGCACCGCGACGGGCGGCTGGCCCTGCGGCGGGCGGGGCGTGATCGACGGACCCTTGACGCTGAAGAACCGCCCGGTGAAGTCGATGTAGTGCAGCTTGTCCCGGTCGATGAACCGGCCGGTGGCGGTGTCGCGGATCTCGGCGTCGTCCTCCCAGCTGTCCCACAGCCCCCGCACGACCTCGACCCAGTCACCGGCCTCCTCGGCCAGGTCGGGCAGCGGAACCGGGAACTCGCGACGGCCGAAGTGCGCCGCGTCGTCGGGGCTGCTCGCGATCCGGACGCGCACACCGCCGCGCCCGGTGGAGACGTAGTCGAGCGTCGCGATCGCCTTGGACAGGTGGAACGGTTCGGTGTGCGTGGCGATCGCCGTCGGCAGGAACCCGATGTGCCGGGTCAGCGGCGCGACGCGGGCGGCGATCAGCACGGCGTCCAGCCTGCCGTCCACCCGGTCGGTGCGCCCGTCCCGCGGCGCGCCCAGGGAGTCCTCGATCGTGACGAAGTCCAGCAGGCCGTGTTCGGCCTCGAGCACCAGACCGGCCCAGTACCGCGGGCGGAACAGCTCGTCCGGGCGCGCGTCCGGCTCCCGCCACGCGGCCGGGTGCCAGCCCGCGCCCTCCAGTGCCACCGCGAGATGAACCATGCCTCGCTCCTTTCGCCTCCCCCGGTCCAGCGATTGGGCGGCCCGCGCTATTTCGCGTACCACCCGTTGGGACGCCTACGGTGGGAGACATGTACTCCAAGGAGATCGAGGTGAAGACCGGCGGCCGCGCCGTGGTGCACGACCTGACCAGGGACGCCGAGGCGTTCCTGGCCGAAGCGGACGCCTCGGACGGTCTGCTGCACGTTTTCGTGCCGCACGCCACCGCGGGCCTGGCGATCCTGGAGACCGGCGCGGGCAGCGACGACGACCTGCTCGCCGCGCTGGACGAACTACTGCCCAGGGACAACCGGTGGCGGCACCAGCACGGCAGCAAGGGCCACGGCCGGGACCACGTGCTGCCCGCGCTGGTGCCGCCGTACGCGAGCGTTCCCGTGCTGGGCGGGTCGCCGGCGCTGGGCACCTGGCAGTCGATCTGCCTGGTGGACACCAACATCGACAACCCGGTCCGGCACGTCCGGTTCAGCTACCTCGCCGGCTGAAGCGCCGCCGCCGCCACCGGCGCCGGCGACTTCACCCGGCCTGGCCAGAGGATGACCACCAGGCCGGCGACCAGCATCGCCCCGAGCACCCAGATGCCGGTGGTGACGTCCGGCGCGCCCGGGGTGCCCTGCAACAGGCTGCGGGTGCCCTCGGTGGAGAAGCGGAACGGCGTCCACGACCACAGCAGGGCCCGGTAGGCCGGGTTGAGCAGCTCCGGCACCTGCCCGGCGACGTTCGGCGCGAGCAGGTAGAGCGGCCCGAGGATCGCCGTGGCGCGGATGCCCAGCAGCCGCAGCAACGCGGCCTGCACGGCCGCGAACGCCGCCGCGACCAGCAGGATGTAGCCGAGGACGTCCCAGCCGAGGGGCAGGGACGAGTCCCACAACGCGAGGAACCCGGCAGCGACGCCGGTGATCAGCACGGCCGTGGCCCCGACCTGGGTGAGGCGCGCCGCGACGCCCACTCGCCGCCCGGTCCGCTCGGCGACGACGACCAGGATGGCGCCGGCGGCCAGGCTGCCGACCCACGCGAGGATGCTCACCGCGAGCGGCGCCGTGCGGCCCGCGGGGCTCGCCGGGTGCACCGTCTCCACCCGCACCGGCGCGGTCGGGGTGCCGGTCGCCTGGCTCATCGCCGACGACAGCGCCTGCCCCGCGCCGGTGAGCACCTGTTGCACGACCTGGGTGCCGCTCGGGTTGACTGCGCCGGACACGACCACGCCCACCTGTCCGGGCGCCAGTTCCAGGACGCCGTAGACGTCCTTGTCGTCGAGCAGCGTCCTCGCCTCGGCGGGGGTGGTGACCTGCCAGCTGAGGGCCTCGCCGCCTTGGCTCGTGAGCTGCCCGGCCGCGGCGCGCAGCTGCGGCGGGGCGTTGTCGGGCACCGCGACCGCCACCGGCAGCCCGTCCGGTTCGACCGACGCCTGGACCCCGACGGTCAGGAATCCCAGCACCACCGCGACGACCGCGCCGGCCAGGGCCGCCAGCCCGGCGACCGGTCTCCGGGATGTGCCAGCCATGGGGACCTCCCCTATATTTCTTCGACTGTTGAATTCAAGGGGAACGGTAGCCTTGGCTTCGAGCGAAGTCAACGCTCGATGAATAACGGCCTTGGTAGCGTCGGCGGACGTGACGAGCAGTGCGCACCGGCTGGTGCTGTGGGACATCGACCAGACCCTCATCGACCTGCGCGGGGCGGGCCGCGGCTGGTACCGGCAGGTGCTCGAGGAGGTGACCGGGGTCCCGATGACCGCGATGCCGGACTTCTTCGGGCGGACGGAGCGCGCGATCACCGCGGAAGTGCTGAGGCTGCACGGGATCGAGCCGACAGAAGAGCTGATCCAGCGGATGTGGGCGGCGCTGACCGCGGTGTCCGAGCTGGCGTTGCCGGAGCTGGCGAAGCGCGGCCTCGCACTGCCCGGCGCGTCGACCGCGCTGGCGGGGGTGGCCGCGGCGGGCGGGGCTGTGCAGTCGCTGGTGACCGGGAACCTGCGGGAGATCGCGTGGCACAAGCTGTCCGCGTTCGGGCTGCACACCCACCTGGACTTCGAGATCGGCGCCTACGGGAACCTGTCCGCGCACCGGCCGGACCTGGTGGCGTACGCGGTCGACCGCGCCCATGCGACACTCGGGCGGCCGTTCGAGCCCGCGTCGGTCATCGTGGTGGGCGACACGCCACACGACATCGACGCGGCGCGTGAACACGGCGCGGTGGCCGTGGGGGTGGCGACCGGCCGGTTCGACGCGGCCGCGCTCCGCGAGGCGGGGGCGCAGGTGGTGCTGCGCGACCTCAGCGACACGAAGCTGGTGCTGGCCGCGGTGTTCGGGGAGAGCTGACCGCCCTGGCCCGCACTTCACCGCCGGGTTCGGCTAGCGGCGAAGACGGCAACGGGCCCGCCGCTTTTCGCGGCGGGCCCGTTGCCGGAAAACCGCGGTTCAGCCGCGGACGAGCTTGACCAGGTGGTCGACCACCGCGTCCACCGCGATCTCCTCGCGGTCGCCCGTCTTGCGGTCCTTCACCTCGACGACGCCCTTCGCCAGGCCGCGCCCGACCACGAGGATCGTCGGCACCCCGACCAGCTCCGCGTCGGCGAACTTGACGCCCGGCGTGGCCTTCCGGTCGTCCAGCAGGACCTCCACACCGGCCGCGTCGAGGTCGGCGGCCAGCTTCTCCGCGCCCGCGGCGATCGACTCGTCCTTGCCCGCGATCACCACGTGCACGTCGTACGGCGCGACCTCACGCGGCCACACCAGGCCCAGCTCGTCGTGGCTCTGCTCGGCGATCACCGCGACCAGGCGCGACACACCGACGCCGTACGAACCCATCGTGATGCGGATCGGCTTCGAGTCCGCGCCGAGCGCGTCCACCTGGAACGCGTCGGTGTACTTGCGGCCCAGCTGGAAGATGTGCCCGATCTCGATGCCCCGCGCCGCGACCAGCGTGCCCTGCCCGTCGGGCGAGGCGTCGCCCTCGCGGACCTCGGCGGCCTCGATCGTGCCGTCCGGGTGGAAGTCGCGGCCCACGACGAGGTCGACGACGTGGTGGTCGGCCTTGTCGGCGCCGGTCACCCACGCCGTGCCGGTGACGACGCGCGGGTCGACCAGGTACCGGACCCCGTTGTCCTGCAACGCCTTCGGGCCGATGTAGCCCTTGACGAGGAACGGGTTGGCCGCGAAGTCGGCTTCGTCGAGCAGCGCGACCTCGGCCGGCTCCAGCGACGCTTCGAGCCGCTTCTGGTCGACCTCGCGGTCACCGGGGACGCCGATGCCGAGGATCTGCCAGTCCTTCTCGCCCGGCTGGCGGATCTTCACCATCACGTTCTTCAGCGTGTCCGCGGCGGTGAAGGTGCGGCCCAGGTCGGTCTTGTCGTTGAGGTAGTCGACCAGGGTCTGGATGGTCGGCGTGTTCGGCGTGTGGTGGACCTGCGCCTGCGGCTTGTCCTCGATGGACTGCGCGGGCGGCGGGGGCGTGACGACGGCCTCGACGT
Organism: Amycolatopsis methanolica 239; assembly: GCF_000739085.1. Lineage (NCBI taxonomy): Bacteria > Bacillati > Actinomycetota > Actinomycetes > Pseudonocardiales > Pseudonocardiaceae > Amycolatopsis > Amycolatopsis methanolica. The sequence goes on from NZ_CP009110.1 coordinate 5,367,463, forward strand.
TGGCCGCGTAACCGGACGCGTTGCTGCGGACGTAGGTGTCCTCACCCGTTTCGGCGACGGCGAGGAACTCCTCGGACGCCGAGCCACCCATCGCGCCGGACGTCGCCGCGACGATCACATACTCCAGGCCCAGCCGGTCGAAGATCCGGATGTAGGCGTCGCGGTGCAGCTGGTAGGAGCGGGACAGGCCGTCGTCGTCGAGGTCGAAGGAGTAGGAGTCCTTCATGACGAACTCGCGGCCGCGCAGGATGCCGGCGCGGGGACGCGCCTCGTCGCGGTACTTGGTCTGGATTTGGTACAGGATGACCGGGTAGTCCTTGTACGAGCTGTACTCGCCCTTCACGGTGAGGGCGAACAGTTCCTCGTGCGTCGGACCGAGGAGGTAGTCGGCGCCCTTGCGGTCCTTGAGGCGGAACAGGGCGTCGCCGTACTCGGTCCAGCGGCCGGTCGCCTCGTAGGGCTCGCGCGGCAGCAGGGCGGGGAACAGGATCTCCTGCGCGCCGATCGCGGCCATCTCCTCGCGGACGACCTCCTCGATCTTGCGCAGCACCCGCAGGCCCAGCGGCAGCCACGAGTACCCGCCCGGCGCGACCCGGCGGACGTAGCCGGCCCGCGTCAGCAGCTTGTGGCTGGGAACCTCGGCGTCGGCCGGATCCTCGCGCAGCGTGCGCAGGAACAACGACGACATCCTGGTGATCACTGGGCTGCTCCTCGGCGTCGAAACACGGTGTGAACAGGGTAGTCAGGGGCGTCCATCGGTTATCGGGCGGGCCGGAATTGTCGGTGGGGCGCGCTACCGTGCTGAGATGACTCTCGAACTGGGGATGGTGACCGTGGACTGCGCGGATCCACGGCAGATGGCGGCGTTCTGGTGCGCGGCGCTGGGCGTGCGGGTGGACCAGGACTGGGGCGAGTACCTGGTGCTGACGCCCGCGCGCGAGGGCGGCGTGCGGCTGGGGTTCCAGCAGGTGCCCGAGGAGCGGGCCGGGAAGAACCGGCTGCACCTGGACCTGGCGGCCACCGACCGGGACGGCGAGGTGGCCCGGCTGGTCGGCCTCGGCGCGGCGAAGCTCGCGGAGCACGAGGTGCCCGGCCTGACCTGGACGGTGCTCACGGACCCGGAGGGGAACCAGTTCTGCGTGGGCGAACCCCACTGACGCGTCGCGGGTCCCCGGCTCGGGACAGTGGAGGCCGGGGCTGGGCCAGGAAGGTCCGTGCGCAGGACGGTGGGGTCCCTGGAAACCTCGCGAAGCAGGAGCGCGAAACTCACCCGCGCGAGCGTGGACTCGCGGGATGAGGGTGGAATTCAACGCTGTAGTCGGTGCGCCGTCCACTGGGGTGCGCCCGCCCGGCCGCGCGGCCAGCGAGGCAGCCGCTTCGCGAAGCGGGTGCCACCCACACCCCGCGCCCCGCGGCGCCTCGCCTCGGGGCACCCGCCTCGCCGCACGAGCGGCGCCCCGCCACGGGCGCCCGCCCCGCGGCGCGGCCGGCGCCTGGCCTCGGGCTGGTGGCGTCGCAACGCGCGCTCAGCGTGGCAGCAGCGCACCCAGCATCCGCGCCACCCCACCGGCCTCGCGAGCCACCATCAACACGGCAGCACCCGCGCCGCCTCCCGGGCCTCGCGAGCCACCATCAGCGCGGCAGCACCGCACCCAGCTCCCGCGCCGCTTCGCGGAGGGCGGGCACGAAGGCCTCCAGCTCGGCCACCGACATCCGGTAGGCGGGCGCCGCCGTGGAGAGCGCGGCGATCGCGTGCCCGTCGGGACCCAGAACCGGCACCCCGACGGCCCTTATCCCCGGCTCGTGCTCCTCGTCGGCGATCGCGTAGCCCTGGGACCGCACCGTGGCGATCTCCCGCGCGAACTCCGCCCGTGAGGTGATCGTCCGCGGCGCCAGTCCCGCCAGCTCCAGCGTCTCCACCAGCGCCTCCCGGTCCGGCGCGAACGCCACCAGGCACTTCCCCATCGCCGTGCAGTGCAGCGGCCCACGCCGTCCCGGCTCGCCCCGGATCTGGATCTGCCGCGGCCCCTGCACGGAATGCACGTAGACCTGCTGGTGCCCGTCCAGTACCGCCATCAGCGTCGGCTCGCCGGTCTGCTCCGTCAGCGCCCGCAGCACCGGCAGCGCCACCCCGGCGAACCCCCGCGCGTGCGACACCCGCTGCCCCAGCTCGAACAGCCGCAACCCGAGCGCGTACCGCTTCGACGCGGGGTCGCTGCGCGCGAAACCCTGTTCCTGCAACGAACCCAGCAGCCGGTGCGTCGTGCTCACCGGGTAGCCCGCGCGCCGCGCGAGCTCGGACAACCCGACCCCGTCGGGGTACTCGCCGAGCAGCGACAGCACCCGCAGGGCCTTGCCCACCATGTCGGCCACACACCACCCCTTGACGTCTCCCGGTCGAAGTTCCACACTCATCGAGCACCACAATACGGAATAGCTTTCCATATTACGGAAAGAACGGCAAGGAGGCCGCCTTGGAGAGCCCGCCACTGACCGGCACGGCCACCCAACCGGGCAGGCAGCGCTGGCTGCGCCTGATCCCGATCGTGTTCGTCACGTACAGCCTCGCCTACCTGGACCGCTCGAACTTCTCGATCGCCGCGGCCGGTGGCATGTCCGAGGACCTGGGCATCACGAGTTCGACGTCCGGTCTCATCGCCGCGTCGTTCTTCGCCGGCTACTTCCTGCTGCAGGTCCCGGGCGTGCTCTACGCCGACCGCCGCAGCGTCCGTGACCTGATCTTCTGGTCGGTCCTGGCCTGGGGCGCGCTCGCCACGCTCCAGGGCCTGCTCAGCTCGGTCCCGCTGCTGATCGTCGTCCGCTTCCTGCTCGGCGCCGTCGAGGCCGCGGTGCTGCCCGCGCTGGTCGTCCTGCTCGCCCGCTGGTTCACCAAGGCCGAACGCGGCCGCGCCAACGCCTTCCTCATCCTGGGCAACCCGGTCACCGTGATGTGGCTGTCCGCCGCCTCCGGCTACCTCATCGAGGCCACGAGCTGGCGCGGCATGTTCATCATCGAGGGCGTGCCCGCCCTGATCTGGGCGTTCTACTTCCGCGCGCAGGTCCGCGACCGGCCCGCCGACGCGCCGTGGCTCGCCCCGGCCGAACGCGAGGCCGTCGACACCGCGATCGCCGCCGAGCAAGCCGAACTCGCGAGCACCGCCGACACCCCGGGAGCGGGAGCGCACCCGCTCCGGGAAGCCCTGCGCACCCCGGCCGTGCTGATCCTGTCCGCGCAGTACCTCCTGTGGAGCATCGGCGTGTACGGGTTCGTGTTCTGGCTGCCGTCGATCGTGAAGGCCGGGTCGTCCGCCGGTATCGGCACCACCGGCCTCCTCTCCGCGGTCCCCTACGCCTTCGCCGTCGTCGCGATGCTGCTCAACTCGCGCCGCTCCGACCGCACCCACCGGCGCATCCGCTACGTGTGGCCGTGGCTGCTCGGTGGAGCGGTCACTTTCTACGGTTCCTACCTGGCGGGCCACGACGCGTTCTGGCTGTCGTTCCCGCTGCTGGTCCTCGCTGGGATCGCGATGTACGCGCCCTACGGCCCGTTCTTCGCGATGATCCCGGAGCTGCTGCCGCGCCGCACCGCCGGTGTGTCCGTGGCGCTGGTCAACGCCGCCGGCGCGCTCGGTGGCTTTCTCGGCACGTACCTGGTGGGCTGGTTGCGCACCGCCACCGGCACCGACGCCGCCGCGTTCCTGATGCTGGCCGGCACGATGGCCGCGTCCGCGCTGGTCCTGCTCGCTGTCCGCACCCCGAAGAGGAAGGTCGCATGACGCCCCGAGTTCTGCTGCCCTGGTCCGATCTCACCGTCCCGGACGGCCTGGAGACCGCCTGCTACGACGGCACCGGCACGCCGCCCGCCCTGGACGGCGTCGAGTTCTACGTGCTGCCCTACGACAGCGGGCCCGAGCCGCCGAAGCTGATCGCGAAGATGCCGTCGCTGAAGGCGGTGCAGTCGCTGTCCGCGGGTGTTGACAGCCTCCTGCCGCTGATCCCGGACGGCGTCACCCTCGCCAACGGCCGCGGCCTGCACGACCTCAGCGTCGCCGAGCACACGCTCGCCCTGATCCTCGCCGCGCAGCGGAACCTGCCGCGCTGGTTCCGGCAGCAGGGCACCGGCTCGTGGGACCGCGAGCACACCCGGTCGCTGGCGGACGAGCGTGTCCTGCTCGTCGGGTACGGCTCGATCGGCAAGGCGATCGAGCGGTACCTCGTCGCCGGGGAAGCCGACGTCGTGCGCGTCGCGAGCACCGCGCGTGAGGGTGTGCACGGCATCGACGAGCTGCCGGAACTCCTGCCGTCCGCGGACATGCTCATGCTGATCCTGCCGGACACCCCCGCCACCCGTGGTCTGATCGGGGCGCCCGAGCTGGCGGCCCTGCCGGACGGCGCGCTGGTGGTCAACGTCGGCCGCGGCACCGCGATCGACACCGAGGCGCTGACGAAGGAGGTCGTGGCGGGCCGGCTGCGGGCCGCGCTGGACGTGGTCGATCCGGAGCCGCTGCCGTCGGACCACCCGCTGTGGCGAGCGCCGGGCGCGATCATCACCCCGCACGTGGCGGGCGGTTCCGACTCGTTCTATCCCCGCGCGAAGCGGCTGGTGGAGCAGCAGCTGCAGCGGTTCGCACGGGGCCAACCGCTGGTCAACGTGGTGCGGTGATCAGGACGCCTGCGCGTACTCCACCACGTAGTCGGCCGTGCAGACGCAGCCGCCGTCGACCTCCTCGCACCGGACCGTCAGGCTGTGCCGCACCAGGTCGGTGTCGGTGCAGTCCGGTTCGGTGCACTCCACCAGGGCGTCCACGTGCAGGACGAGGGTGCCGTGGCAGTGGTCGAGGTCCCGTGCGCAGCTGGGGCACTCCATGTCTGACACCCTTCCGCCGGTTCGTGTTGCGGCACCTTGGTACCACCGCGCTTCACCGGAAGGTGGGAGGAGCTCCCGGCGTGTCGGCGTAAGGTCAGGCGCTCTTCGGCGAGCGGCGGCTGCGCGCCGGGGTGGCGGCCGGCTTCTTCGCGGCCGTGCGCTTGGCCGGTTTGCGTGCCTTCTTCGCCTCGCTGACGCTAGCCTCCAGCGCGGCCATCAGGTCGACCACGTCGGTCTTGGGCGAGCGCCCCTTCGGCCGGGTGGTCTTCTTGCCCGCGATCTTCGCCTCGATCACCGATTCCAGCGCCTCCCGGTACTGGTCGGTGTACTTGTCCGGGTCGAACACCGGCTCGGACAGCGACTCGATGAGCGAGCCGGCCATGCTCAGCTCCTGCGGCCGCACCTGGGGCAGCTCGTCGCGCAGGAACCCGAAGTCGGGGGTGCGCACCTCGTCCGGCCACAGCATCGTGGTCATGACCATCACGTCGGCGTGCACGCGCAGCAGCGCGAGGGTCTCCCGCTGGCGCAGGGCGACCTTGGCGATGGCGACGTTGCCGGACTTGTGCAGCGCGTCGCGCAGCAGCACGTACGGCTTGACCGCGGCCTTCTGCGGCTCCAGGTAGTAGTGGCGGTCGAAGTGCAGCGGGTCGATGGCCTCGAGCGGCACGAACTCCAGCACGTCGATGACGTTGGAGCTGGACAGCGGCAGCTCCTTGAGGTCCTCGTCGGTGATGACCACCATCTCACCGTCGTCGGTCTCGTAGCCCTTGGCGATGTCGGCGTAGGGCACCTCTTCGCCGTCGATGGTGCAGAAGCGCTTGTACTGGATGCGCCCGCCGTCGGTGACGTGCACCTGGCGCAGGGACACGTTCTTGTTCTCGGTGGCCGCGTAGAGGTTGATCGGGATCGTGACCAGCCCGAACGACACCGAGCCCTTCCACATCGATCGCATCGCCGGGCCCTCCGCTCCGTGCCGACATAACCGCAGGTCGGACGTTACGCGAGAACCGGTCGCGCCACCAGGCGGGCAGCCGGCCGCAGCGGCGGCTCAGCCGCTGGTGGCGCGGGTGATGCGGCCGGCGAGCGCACGCAGGTGCGCGGCCAGTTCCGGCGGTTCGTGCACCTCGAACTCGCAGCCGAGGGCCAGCAGCCGGAACGCCAGCCAGTCGAGCGTGTCGGCGTGGGTCTCCACGCGGCAGGCGGCCGGGCCGGTCGCCGTCAGCTCGCCGGCGTTGCCCACCCGCGGGCGCATCTCCTCCAGGGGCGCGTGCAGGGTCACCACCGCCCGGTGCGTCGGCGCGGTGCGGTAGAGCTTCGCCGTGACGAAGGCCGCCGCGTCGTCGGCGGGCAGTTCGCGCGGGGTGGTGCGGGCGCCGGTGCCGTGGGGACGGCGGAGCGGAACAGGCGCCAGTCGTCGCGGTCGACGTCCCACGCCACCAGGTACCAGCGGCGGCCCGCGACGACCAGGCGGTGCGGTTCGGCCAGCCGGCGGGATTCGCGGCCCTCGCCGTCGCGGTAGCCGAACCGGACGCGCTCGTGGTTGGCGATCGCGGCGGCCAGCGCGGCGAGGTCCTCGGGAACGACCGGCGGGCCGGGATCGGGCATCGGCACGGTCGCCGCGCCGAGCGTGCGCACCCGGCGGCGCAGCCGCGAGGGCAGCACCTGTTCGAGTTTCGCCAGCGCCCTGGCCGAGGCCTCGTCGATTCCCGCCACCGCCTGCCGCGCGGCGGCGCGGAGGCCGACCGTGATCGCCACGGCCTCCTCGTCGTCGAGCAGCAGCGGCGACATCGCCGCTCCTGCCACCAGCCGGCAGCCGCCCTCGGCGCCCATCGTGGACTCCACCGGGTACCCGAGCCCGCGCAGCCGGTCGATGTCCCTGCGGATCGTCCGCGTGCTGACCGCGAGCCGCGCGGCCAGCACGGTGCCCGGCCATTCGCGCGGTGTCTGCAGCAGGGACAGCAGTGTCAGCAGCCGCGCCGGGGTGTCCGTCATGGCTCCGGAATGCGACCGATCGGTGACGGAAACTGACCTAGTTCATCATCTCCTCAGCAACACGACCCCACCGATCACCGTCCGGACGAACTAGGCTGTTGCGGTGGCGGGCACACTTCCGAGCGAGCTCACCAGTTTCGTCGGCCGGCGGCAGGAGCTCGCGGACATCCGGCGGCTGCTGTCCGCCGCGCGCCTGGTGACGCTGACGGGAGTCGGCGGGGTCGGCAAGACCAGGCTCGCGGTGCGGGCCGCGGTCGGGTTGAAACGCGCGTTCCCGGACGGGGTGCACTTCGCCGAACTCGCGGACCTGGACGACCCGGCGCTGCTGACGCAGACCGTCGCCACCGCGCTCGGCCTGCGGGACGAGGCCGTCGAGCCCGCGGACCGGCTCGCCCAGTTCCTCGGCGACCGCCAGGTGCTGCTGGTGCTGGACAACTGCGAGCACCTCACCGACGCGTGCGCGACGCTGATCGGCAAGCTGCTCGCGGCGACCAGCGGGCTGCGCATCCTGGCGACCAGCCGTCAGCGGCTCTCGGTCGAGGGCGAGCACCTGCTGCCGGTGGAACCGCTGAGCCTGCCCGACCGCAGCGGCACCACCGAGGGAACCAGCGGCTGGGAAGCGATGGCGTTGTTCGCCGACCGCGCAGCCGCCGTGTCGCCGGGGTTCGCGCTCACCGCCGAGAACGAGGCGCTGATCGCGACGATCTGCCGGCACGTCGAGGGGCTGCCGCTGGCCATCGAGCTGGCCGCGGTCTGGTTGCGCACGCTCTCGCTCACCGAGCTGAACGACCGCCTGGCCGACCGGTTCGGGCTGCTGAGCGAAGCCTCCCGCACGGCGCCGCCGCGCCAGCAGGGCCTGGAGGCGCTCGTCGACTGGAGCTACCGGCTGTGCCTGCCCGCCGAGCAGCGGGCGTGGGAACGGCTGTCGGTGTTCCGCGGCGGGTTCGACCTGCCCGCGGCCGAGTTCGTGTGCGCGGGCGACGAGATCGGCGGCGACTCGCTCCTCGGCGTTCTCGCCGGGCTGGTCGACAAATCGGTTCTGGTACGGGTGCGGGAGACCTACGGGCACAACGCGCGCTACCGGATGCTGGAGACGCTCGCCGAGTTCGGCGCGGCGCGGCTCGACGAGAACGGTGATCCGGCCGGTTCCACGCGGCGGCACCGCGATTTCTACCGCGAGCTCGCCCGCCGGTTCACCGAGGAGAAGATCACCTCGCGTCAGCAGGAGTGGATCTCCCGCATGCAGAGCGAGCACGCGAACCTGCGGGCGGCACTGGAGTCGTGGCTGGAGGAGCCGGACCCGCGGCCGGCGCTGGAGATGGCGGGGAACCTGTCGACGTTCTGGATCGCGGGCGGGCACCTGCTGGAGGGCAGCCGGTGGCTGGACCGCGTGCTCGAACTCGGCGGCGACCCATCACGGGAGCGGGCCCGCGCGTTGCACGCGTCGCTGCTCACCTGCACGTGGCTGGGGGTGCGGCGGGGGTTCGCCGGGCGGCTGCGGGAGTACCGGTCGATCGCGGCGGAGCTGGACGACCCGCTGATCAGCGTGGAGTTGCTCGTGTGCGAGGGGGTGAGCCGCTACTTCCTGGGCGATCCGCGGCGGGCGTGCGCGTTGCTGGAGGAGGCGCACGAGGCGTGCCGGGCGGCCGGGCACGACGGGCTGGCGTTGCAGATCCTGCCGTACCTGGCGCTGGCGCGGTTCGTGCTCAGCGAGCCGAACGCCGAGGAGGCCGGCGAGCAGGCGGTCGAACTCTGCGCGGCGCACGGGAACCCGCCCTGGTACACCGCGCTGGCGGTGTGGGTGGTGGGACTGGCGCTCTGGCGGCGCGGCGACCTGCAGCGCGCGGAACGCCTCCAGCGCGACGCGATCCGCCTGCGCGAACCGGCGGGTGATCATTCCGGGATCGCGCTGAGCCTGGAGTCGCTGGCCTGGTGCGCGGCGTCCGACCGGCGGTACAACCGGGCGGCGCGGCTGCTCGGCGCGGCCGCGACCGCGTGGCGCTTGTCCGGCGCCGGGCGGATCGAACCGGCGCTGCAGCAGGTTTCGCAGACGCACGCCGCGCTCCCGGCGCGCGAGGCCCTGGGACGGCGGGTGTTCGAGCAGGAGTACGCGCGCGGGGCGTCGATGACGTTCGACAGGGCGGTGGCGTTCGCCCTGGACGAGCGGCGGATGTCGGCGGCGCCGGCCAGCCCTTCGCGCAACCCGCTGACCGCCCGCGAGTCGGAAATCGCCGCGCTGGTCGCGAAGGGACTGAGCAACCGGCAGATCGCCGGGCAGCTCGTCATCTCCCAGCGGACGGCCGAAACGCACGTCGAGCACATCCTCGCCAAACTGGGGTTCACTTCGCGCAGCCAGATCGCTGCTTGGGTCACGGCTAATGAGGCGTGATTTTGTGGCGGGGGTTTTTGTTGGCGGCTTGAGTTGCCGGGTGGCTCCCTGTGCTGCGGGGTGAAGGCATGAACGGACCGTTCACCAGCGGGTGACTGGACGATTTCGTAGGCGCCGAAGGCATGAACGGACCATTCATCGCCACACCACTGGACCTCTCACCCGCCACCCAAGCCATGAACGGTCCATTCATTCCCACACCACCAACCCCCTCGCGCGAGCCACCCGAGCCCCACCGCGGGTTCACCCCACCTCCACCCGCTCCCGCCGCCCCGCGCGGCCGATCCGCCCGAGACGCGCCGGCACGTCGAGCCCGACCAGCAGCGCCGTCAGCACCGTCAGCCCGGCCGCGAGCCACCCCAGCGCCGGCCCCAGCCCGATGTGCCCGGCCACCTGCGCGCCGAGCAGCGGGGCGACCGCGCCGCCGAGTGCGCCGACGTTGTAGGTGAACCCGAGGCTCGCCGCGCGGATGCGGGTCGGGAAGTGGTCCCCGATGTACTTCGGCAGCAGCCCCGATGTCCCGGAACTGGTGCCCTGCAACACGAACAGCAGCAACCAGACCAACACGATGCTGCCCGAGCCGAGCGCGAACGCCGGGAACACGAACACCAGCGACAGCAGCAGCCCGCCCACGTACGTCGCGCGCGTGCCGAACCGGTCGCCGACCACCCCAGCCAGGCACGAACCGGCGGCGTACCCTAGCCCGGCCCAGGTCAGCGCGTTGGCCACCTGCCCGGCGTTGTAGTGCAGCTCCGTCTTCAGGTACGTGGGCAGCAGCGACTGGATCGGCCACGAGTACAGGAACGCGCAGAACACGGTGAGCATCAACCCGACCGCCACCGGCCACGCGCGGCCGCTGATCTGCACCCCGAACACCACGAACCCCACCACGCACAGCGCGATGTACAGCGGATACAGGCTCCCCGCGTGCCCCGAGAAGATCAGCACCAGGCAGGTCGCCAGCACCACCGCCACGACCACGTCGAGCGGCGCCCGCCGCCGGTTCAGCAACGCCGTCGCGCTCGTCGAGCCGCCTCCACCAGAACCGACCTCCTCGGCCCAGTCCTTCGCCTCGGGCAACGTGCGCCGCAGCCACAGCGCGACGAACACCGGCAGGATCCCGAACCAGAACAGCCACCGCCAGCCGAAGCCCGGCACGATCAGGTCGTAGGCACGCGCGGCGAGCACGGTGCCGATCGGGTACGCCGACAGCAGGAACCCCGTCGCCCGGTTGCGCAGGCCCTTCGGCCAGCTCTCCATCACATACGTGCTGCTGGAGCCGTACTCGCCCGCCATGCCGAGGCCGACGACGACCCGGAAGACGAACAACGACCAGTAGTCCCAGGCGAACCCGCACAGCGCCGTGCCGACCGCGTAGAGCACGATGGACGCGATCATCGCCGGGCGGCGGCCGAAGCGGTCGCCGAGCGCGCCCAGCGCGAGCCCGCCCAGCCAGCGGGACACGAACGCGGCCGACACCAGCGTGGACGCGGTGGCCAGCGACAGGTCGAACTCGTCGCGCAGCTCGGTGAGCACCAGCGTGATGATCACGAAGTCGAAGCCGTCGAGCAGGTAGCCGAGCCACGCTGCGCCGAACACCTTCCACTGGCCCGGACCGAGCCGGCGGTACCACGGGTTCATGTTCCTTACCTCTTCATCGAGGGCTAGTCGTGGGACGTTGGACGTCGTATGATGCTGCGGACGTTAGCCGACGATTCCGGATGGTGGCAAGAGTGCGGACACTGCGCAGCCAGGAACTGGCCGATTCGATCGTCGAGCTGATCGACCGGCGGCGCCTCGGGCCCGGCGATCCCCTGCCCCCGGAACCGCGGCTGATGGAGGAGTTCGGCGCGGCCCGCAACTCGGTCCGCGAGGCGCTGCGCACCCTGCAGGCGCTGGGCATCGTCGAAATCCGCCACGGCTACGGCACGTTCGTCGGCGCGGCGAGCATGACCGCGCTGAGCCCGTCGCTGCTGTTCCGCACGCGCGCCCGGTCGCGCGACGACCTGAGCGGGCTGCGCGATCTGCTGGAGGTCCGGCAGATCCTGGAGACCGAGCTGACCCGCAAGCTCGCCCGGCAGCGCGACGGCGAACTGCTCGAGCAGCTCGCCGAGCGGGTGCGGCGGATGTCCGACCCGGCCACCGCCACGGCCGCCGACGGCGAGTTCCACGAGCTGATCTGCACCGCGGTCGGCAACGAGCTGGCCGCCGAGCTGATCCGCCTGTTCTGGAGCGTCTACCGGCAGGCCGAGGCGCTCATCGGAGCGCCGCGCACGCCGTCGGACGCGCTGGTCGCCAAGCACCAGCGGATCGTCGACGCCATCACCGGCGGCGATCCGGAGGCGATCGACGACGCCGTGCGCCACCACTTCGACGAGGTCCGGAGCCGGCTCACCTGATTGTGGCGTATTCGATTTTCGCCCGTAACGAGTGAAGTCGGGTGGACGTCCGCACCGCTGCGGGAGGAGCCTGGGCCCCAGGAGACGAAGGGGTGGGGCGATGGCGACAGTGGCCGAGCAGATGGTACGGATCCTGCGGGACAGCGGTGTGCGCCGCATCTACGGGGTCGTCGGCGACAGTCTGAATCCGGTCGTGGACGCGGTGCGCCGCACCCCCGGCATCGAGTGGGTGCACGTCCGGCACGAGGAGACGGCGGCGTTCGCGGCGGCCGCGGAAGCGCAGATCACCGGTCAGCTCACCGTGTGCGCGGGCAGTTGCGGGCCGGGGAACCTGCACCTGATCAACGGTCTCTACGACGCGCACCGCAGCGGCGCGCCGGTGCTGGCGATCGCCTCGCACATCCCGTCCAACCAGATCGGCACCGGGTTCTTCCAGGAGACCCACCCGGAGCAGTTGTTCGCCGAGTGCAGCCACTTCAGCGAGCTGGTGTCCCAGGCGGACCAGATGCCGCGGCTCTTGCGGATCGCGATGCAGACCGCGGTCGGGCGCGGCGGGGTGTCGGTGCTGAGCATCCCGGGTGACGTGTCGGAGCGGCGGGCCACCGGCTCCGGGGCCGAGTCGGTGCACGTGGTCGAGCCGTCGCCCGTGGTGCCGCGGGAGGCGGCCATCGCGGAGCTGGTCAAGGTGCTCGACAGCGGCGAGAAGGTGATGCTGTTCGCCGGCGCCGGCTGCCGGGACGCGCACGACGAGGTGATGGCGCTGGCCGGCCGCCTGCTCGCGCCGGTGGGCCACTCGCTCGGCGGCAAGGAGTGGATCCAGTTCGACAACCCGTACGACGTCGGCATGAGCGGGCTGCTCGGGTACGGCGCGTGCTACGACGCGATGCACGAGGCGGACCGCGTGGTGCTGCTGGGCACGGACTTCCCGTACGACGGGTTCCTGCCGCAGGCGCACACGGTGCAGATCGACACGAACCCGGCGCACCTCGGCCGCCGCACGCCGCTGGACCTGGCCGTGCACGGCTCGGTGAAGGAGACGCTCGCGGCGGTGCTCCCCCGCCTGCGGCAGCGCACCGACCGGTCTTTCCTGGACCGCATGCTGCACGAACACGCGCGGCGGCTGGAGAAGGTGGTCGACGCGTACACGAAGGCCATCGAGCACCACACGCCGATCCACCCCGAGTACGCGGCCGCGGTGCTGGACGAGGTCGCCGCCGACGACGCGGTGTTCACTGTGGACACCGGAATGGGCAACGTGTGGGCGGCGCGGTACCTGACGCCGAACGGGCGGCGCCGGGTGATCGGCTCGTTCCGCCACGGCAGCATGGCGAACGCGCTGCCGCACGCCATCGGCGCCGCGCTGTCCTCGCCTGGCCGCCAGGTGGTGTCCATCTCGGGCGACGGCGGGCTGGCGATGCTGATGGGCGACCTGCTAACGCTGTCGTTGTACGACGTGCCGGTGAAGGTGGTGCTGTTCAACAACGCCTCACTGGGCATGGTGAAGCTGGAGATGCTCGTGGACGGCCTCCCGTCCTACGGCACGGACCACACGCCGGTCGACTTCAGCGCGATCGCCGCGGCGTGCGGGATCTGGTCCACGCGGGTCGACCACCCGGGCGAGGTGCGGTCGGCGCTGACGAAGGCGTTCGAACACCAGGGGCCCGCGCTGGTCGAGCTGACCACCGACCCCAACGCGATGTCCATCCCGCCCAAGATCACGAGCGAGATGCTGCGGGGCTTCGCGCTGGCCGCGAGCAAAACGGTGCTGAACGGCGGGGTGGGCAAGATGGTCGAGCTGGCGCGCAGCAACCTGCGGAACATCCCGCGCCCCTGACGCCCCTGTCCGCGGCCGGATCCGGGCCACCGGGCCGAGGGATGGTTCACCAAGCCCGGGTCGGCCCGGCTTGGTTCCGACGGGGCCGAGTCGATCGGGTGGGTCTGGGACCACCCTGGTCGCAACCGCCCCGGGGGGGCGGCGGGGTCGCACAAACCACCCGCCAAGAACGGCTGCCGCTACCCTGCCCGTCGGACCGTTCGCAACAACCTCCACGGAGTGGGCGAGCGCGGGCCGCCGGTTGACCGAAGTGCCGCATGTGGGACTGGCAGCCCGCAGCTAAGGTCGGCTCGTGCTGGTTCTGCGTTCGATCGGACTGTTCGTGCTGGCGGCGCTCGCCGAGATCGGTGGCGCCTGGCTCGTCTGGCAAGGCGTCCGCGAGCACCGCGGGTGGATCTGGATCGGCGCGGGTGCGATCGCGCTCGGGTTGTACGGCTTCGTCGCCACCCTGCAGCCGGACGCCAACTTCGGCCGCATCCTCGCCGCCTACGGGGGTGTGTTCGTCGCGGGCTCGCTGGCCTGGGGCGTGGTCGCCGACGGGTACCGGCCCGACCGGTTCGACGTCATCGGCGCGCTCATCTGCCTCGCGGGCGTCGCGGTGATCATGTACGCGCCCCGCGGCTGAACATCGTTTCACCGCCGCGTAGGCCACAGTGGACACGGCTGGCCCGGTCCGGAGGGGATGGACGGCCTGCACGAGCGCGACCGCTGGCGCCGCCTGCTCACCGAACACGGCGTCCCCTCCGACCCCCACGACCTCCAGCTACCGCGCCGGGCGGTCGTCGTCCACCCCGGCGCCGCCTTCGGCAGCAAACGCTGGCCCGCCGAACGCTTCGCCACCGTCGCCCGCGCGCTCCGCGCCGCTGGTCACCGCGTGGTGATCACCGGCAGCACGTCCGAACAGGACCTCGCCGCCACCCTCGCCGTGCCAGCGGACCGCCTCGCCGGGCGAACCGGCCTGCTCGACCTCGCGGGTTTGCGGGCCGCCGGAAGTGGTAGCCGGGAGCGGACGAAGGGAGGCGATCGTGCCGGACGAGAAGCACGACGAGCTGGCCGAGTCGAAGCAGGCGCTGGCCGAGGCGAAGGAAGCGGCGCGGGACGCGAAGCTCACGCGACCCCACGAACAGGCCGAGCAGGAGGGCGCCCCGGCCGAACACCCGCCCCACCAGGAGGACGACGACCGCTTCTCCCCCTCCTGAGGGGCTCGGGCCTACGAACGCACCGCCGCGGCGACCTCGGCCACCAGGCCCGGCTCCGCCTCGTACGGCAGGTAGAGCGTCGCGCGGGTGAACAGATCGCCGTAGCGGCGCCGGACCTCGGCCGCGACCTCGTCGGGCTTGCCTACCACCGCGATCGCGGCCAGCAACTCGTCGTCGACGAGCGTGCCCATCCGCTCCCACTCGCCGCGGCGGGACAGCCGGTGCAGCTCGTCACCCAGCTCGCCCCGGTCGTGCAGCTCCAGCACGCCCCGGTAGGCCGGCGTCGATCCGTAGAACGCTATCTGCCGCCGCGTGTCCGCGAGCGCGGCGGCGATCCCGGCGTCCGTCCGGCCGGTCACCACCATCGGCGAACCCACCAGGTCGAAGCCGTCCAGCGAGTCCCGCCCGGACCGCAACGCAGGCACCGTCACCTCGCGCAGGTACCGCTCGGTGGTGAACCCGTGACACAGGAAGCCGTCCGCGACCTCGCCCGCCACGCGCGTCATGCCCTCCCCCACGCCCGCGAGCAGCACCTTCGGCGGGCCGTACGGGTGCGGCGGCGGCGTGAACATCGGGGTCATCACCGTGTGGGTGTAGAACTCGCCCCGGAAGTTGAGGCACGCACCGGTCTGCCAGCTGTCCCAGATCGCCCGCAGCGCCAGCACGAACTCGCGCATCCGGGCGGCCGGTTGCGACCACGGCATCGAGAACCGCCGGGTGACGTGCGTCTTGATCTGCGTGCCAAGGCCGAGCAGCAGCCGTCCGCCGGACAGTTCCTGCAGGTCGTTCGCGATCTGCGCGACGGTCAACGGATTGCGCGCGAACGCCACCGCGATCGCCGTGCCGAGCGTGACGCGCTCGGTGACCGTGGAGCCGAGCGCGAGCGGCAGGAACGGGTCGTGCTTGACCTCGGTCGTCCACACGCCGTCGAAACCGTCGCGCTCGGCCCGCCGCATCGTCTCCCGGCAGTCGGCCGGGCTGGAGAACGGGACCGCGAAATCGACCTTCACCCGGCGAACGCTACCGCCTGCGGTTCCGGAACAGGCACTCCTGCGCGAGGCTCGCCAGCAGCACGCCGTCCCGCGTGCGCACGGTGCCGGTGTACCAGCCGCGGCCGCCCGCGACGCTCTGCGGCACCAGGTCCATGTGCACCCACTCGTCGAGGCGGCCCAGCCGGTGGAACCACACCGCGTGGTCCAGGCTCGACGACGCGGACGCCTCGTCGTTGCCGAAGGCCGCGACACCGGACGAGATGTCCGACAGGTAGGTCAGGACGCAGGCGTGGATGAGCGGGTTGTCGGGCAGATCGAGCTCGCAGCGTGCCCAGAAACGCGTCGGCCACTGGCCGTCCGGGTACGGCTGCGGCGGCAACGCGCCCTGCATCGAGAAGAGTCGCGGCATGCCGCCACCGGGCAGCTGCTCCGGGTCGCCCTCGGGACGCTCTGGGTGCGCCTCACGGTCCACGCCCTCCTCGCGGCGGTGGAAGGACGCCGACATGTTGAAGATGACCTCGCCGTTCTGCACGGCGACCACCCGGCGGGCGGAGTAAGAGCCGCCGTCGCGGTCCCGGTCGACGTGGAAGATCGTCGGGCGCGTCGCGTCACCCGGGCGGAGGAAGTAGCCGTGCAGCGAGTGCGGCAGCCGGTCCTCCGGCACCGTGCGCCCGGCCGCGGCGAGCGCCTGCGCGGCGACCTGGCCCCCGTAAAGCGGCAGGGGGTCGTCGAACACGAGGTTGGCGCGGTAGAGGTCGCGGTCGATCTCCTCGAGGTCGAGCAGGTCGGCCAGGGTGGGCTCGTCCACCGCTTTCTCACTGACGGCGTGCATTACCGCACGGTAATACAGGTGGCACGCGCGGGCAGGGCCGCTAGACAGGCATCACAACGCAGGCGGCGGCCGAACTCGGGGCGGCGCGGCCGCCGCTGAACCTGGGTCAGGCGGCGTGACGCTGTCCCTTCGCGACGGCGTCCTCGACGGCGCCGGCCAGCACGGCGTGGCCCTTGGCGGTGGGGTGGACGTCGCAGCCGCCGGTGGGCAGTGCGATCAGCAGGCCGGCCGCGCACGGGTCGCCGCCGGTGGACCGGGACGCCTCCTGGAACGCGCCGGAGCCGTCGGCCACGACGCCACCGAACCGCTGGGTGGGCCCGGCGAGTGCGCATTGAGGGCCTGGACCTGTGCGACCGCGGCCGGATCGCGGTAGTCGAGCGCGTAGTAGGAGACCAGCACCAGGTCGTGCCGGTACCGGGCCGCACCGCGCAGAGCCGCGAAGATGGTGGTCAGGTTGCGGCTGATCCGCTGCAACGCCACCTGGAACCGGCCCCGGTGCACTGGTCGGGTGTGGTTTGCTGGCACACGAACAGGTCGTTCGCGCCGATGTCGATCGTGACCAGCCGGGTGCGCGGGTGCGTCCTCAGGAACCGCACGGCGTACTCCAGCTGGGTGCCGGAGTAGCTGACGTGCAACGGGTAGATCGTCCGGTAGCCGAACGGGGACCCGACCGAGTTCTCGCAGCCGTTGCTCTGCGCCCCGGGGGTGATCATGCTGGCGGTCGTCTCACCCGGGCACGACGCGTTCGTCACGTTGGGCGAGTACCGCTCCGGGTAGCCCGCGAAGTTCGAGGCGTCGAAGTAGTCGGCGGGCGGAGTCACGGCGGGCGGACGGTCACCGAACGCGACCGAGTCACCGAGGGCGAGGTAGTCGTGCTGCCCGGCCGAAGCGGGCGTGACCGAGAACAGGACCAGCAGGAGCACCGCGCCGATCCACCCGAAGCGTCGCATCACGAAACCTCGTCGCCGCGTTGCGATGGCCCTCCATTTTCGCTCACCGCGCCGAGTCGCGCAGGGCACCGCGCTCGGTGGGACACTGATCCTCATGCGGCAGCTCGACGACGCCCAGCTGGCCGCGGTCGAGCGCCGCCTGGCCGACGCCGGTTGCCGTCTGCTCGCGGGCACCCTGGTGGATCCCGCGGGGGTGACGCGGGCGAAGTTCGTGCCGCCGCACCGGGCGCGGGACTTCCACCGCGCGGGCCTGGGCGCCTCCCCCAGCTGGCACGTGTTCTGCATCGACAACGCGATCGCGTTCACCCCAGAGCTGGGCGTGGTCGGCGACCTGCGCCTGCGTGCCGACCTGGACGCGCTCCGGATCCTCGGCGACGGGTTGGCCTGGGCGCCTGTCGGGGTGTCCACACAGGACGGTGAGCCGAGCGGACTGTGCGCCCGGAAAGCCCTGCACGAGGCGGAGAACGCGCTGGCCGACCACGGCATCGTCGCGCGCGCCGGGTGCGAGCTGGAGTTCGTGGTCACCGACGCCTTCCCGCACTGGAACGCCTACGGCCTCAACCTCGCCGCCGAGCCGTTCCTCGCCGACCTGGTCGACGCCGGCCTGCCCGTCGAGCAGATCCACAGCGAGTACGGCGCCGGGCAGTTCGAGTTCTCCCTCGCGCCGGCGAGCCCGGTCGAAGCCGCGGACGAGGTCGTGCTCGCCCGGTTGCTGACCAGCCGCATCGCGCGGCGGCACGGGTTTTCGGTCTCCTTTTCGCCACTGCCCTTCGCCGGCGGCAGCGGGAACGGCGCGCACCTGCACGTTTCCCTCGCGCGCGACGGCGTTCCGCTGCTCTCCGGCGGCGACGGCCCGCATGGCCTGACCGCCGACGGTGCCGCAGCCATCACGGGGATCGTGACCGGCCTGCCGGAAACCCTCGCGGTGTTCGCCGGCTCCGTCCTGTCCGGACACCGGCTCCAGCCGGACACCTGGTCCGGCGCCCACGCGTGCTGGGGCTGGGAGAACCGGGAGGCGGCCGTGCGGTTCTGCGCCGCCACCGCGGGCAACCCGCACGGCGCGAGCGTCGAGCTGAAGTGCGCGGACCCGTCGGCCAACCCGTACCTCGCGCTGGCGACGCTGCTCGGGCTCGCCCTGGACGGCATCACCCGGCGGTTGCCGTTGCCCGGGGAGGTCACCCGCAACCCGTCGGAACTGCCGGACGTTCCCCGGCTGCCCGACCCGGCCGCCGCACTGGACGCGTTCGTGGCGTCCCCGCTCGCGCGGCGGCTGCTCGGCCCGGAAATCGCCAGTGCGCTGACCGCGGTGCGCCGCCACGAACTGGACACCTACGGCAAGGCGGAGATCGACGTGCTGACCGGGAAGTTCAGGTACACGTGGTGAGCGCGCTCGCCGAGCACGTCGCCGCCGCCCCGCTCGTGGACCATCACGCGCACGGCGCCTTCACGGTCGAGGTGGAACGGGCCGAGTTCGAGGGGCACCTCAACGAGGGCTCACCCGCCCCGATCCCGCCGTGGATGACGCAGTTCGACTCGCAGCTGGGGTTCGCGGTGCGGCGATGGTGCGCGCCGGTGCTCGACCTGCCCGAGCACGCGCCGGCCGACGAGTACTGGAAGCGACGCACGGAGCTGGGCGTGGACGAGGTGACGCGGCGGTTCCTCGGCGGCGCCGGCGTGAGCGACTGGATCGTCGACACGGGGTACGCCACCAGTTCGCTGCTCGGGCTGGAGGGCATGGAGTCGGCCTCCGGCGCGCGGGCGCACGAGGTGGTGCGGCTCGAGGCGCTGGCCGAGGAGCTCGCGCTGGACAACGTGTCCGGACGCGACTACGCCGACGCGTTCACCGCCCGGCTGGCCGCGCGGGCCGAGAACGCGGTGGGGGCCAAGTCGATCCTGGCCTACCGCACGGGCTTCGACATCGACCTGACCCCGCCGTCACCGGCCGAGGTGACGGCGGCGGCGGACCGGTGGCTGGACACGGGGGGCGACGAGCCGCGGCTGGACGACGAGGTGCTGATCCGGTTCGGCCTGCACGCGGCGATCGAGCGGGGCCTGCCGCTGCAGCTGCACACCGGGATCGGCGACCGGGACCTCGACCTGCACCGCGTCAACCCGTTGCACCTGCTGGACTTACTGCGCGCGACGTCGGACGTGCCGATCCTGCTGCTGCACTGCTACCCGTACCACCGCGAGGCCGGGTACCTGGCGCAGGCGTTCCCGAACGTGCACTTCGACGTGGGGCTCGGCATCAACCACACGGGGGTGCGCAGCGTGGCGGTGGTGGCGGAATCGTTCGAACTGGCGCCGTTCGCGAAGCAGCTGTACTCGTCGGACGCGTGGGGGCCGCCGGAACTGCACTACCTCGGCGCGCTGCTGTGGCGCCGCGCGGTGACGACGACGTTCGGCCGGTGGGTCGCCGACGACGACTGGTCGGAAGCCGACGCGCGGCGCGTGGTGAACATGATCGCGCACGAGAACGCTCGGCGCGTGTATCGGCTGTGAGCGGCGCGGTTTACCGGCCCAACCGCATTGCGACGCGGCGGCCCGGGAACTCACCAGCCCTGGCCGCGCAGCCGGTCGAGCAGGCGGCGGTCCCGCTTCGTCGGGCGGCCCGCTCCGCGCTCACGGCGGGCGACCGGCGTCAGGGCTTCCGGCGGGGGCGCCGGGGTGCGGTCGATGTAGCACGTGGCCGCGTCGGGGGCGCCCACCCGCTTTTCGATGACCCGCACGACCTCGACGATCCGCGTCCGGTCATGGACACGCGCCCGCACCGTGTCGCCGGGGTGGACGCCCGTCGCGGGCTTGGCCGGGCGGTCGTTGACCCGCACGTGCCCGCCGCGACAGGCCGCGGCCGCATCGGATCGGGTCTTCGTCAGACGGACCGCCCACAGCCAGCGGTCCACGCGCGTGGACTCCATGGTCATCCATCTTGCCTCGCCGGCGCCTTGACCGGCAGGATCGCCGCCAGCCCGGCAGCGAGGATCAGCACGATCCCCGCCATGCCGGCGCGCTGGCTGTCGAAGATCGCGATGAACCCGCTGAACGCCAACGGCCCCAGGAAGCTCACCGCCCGCCCGGTGGTCGCGTACAGGCCGAACGCCTCGCCCTCCCGCTCCGGCTCGACGATCCGCGCCAGGAACGTCCGGCTCGCGGCCTGCGCCGGGCCCAGGAACACCGACAGCGCCAGCCCGCACACCCAGAACGTCACCTTGCCGGGCAGCACGGTCAGCGCGACACCGATGATCACCAGCGCGATCAGCGACGTCACGATCACGGTCTTGGGCCCGAGGCGGTCGTCCAGCCGGCCACCGCTGACCGCGCCGATCCCGGCGGTCACATTCGCCACGATCGCGAACATCACGACCTCGGTCTGGCTGAACCCGAACGTCCCGGCCGCGACCACCCCGCCGAACGTGAAGATCGCGGTCAGGCCGTCACGGTAGATCGCGCTCGCGGCGAGGAACCACAGCGTCCGCCGGTCGGTCCGCCACAGGTGCACCAGCCGCTTGACGAGCACCTTGTAGCCGGCGAAGAAGTTGCCCCTGGCCTGCTCGCGGGACGGCGGGTTCTCCGGCACGAACAGCAGCACCGGCAGGGCGAACACCAGGAACCACACCGCGACGAACAAGGCCACCGCGCGGATGTTCAGGCCGTCCTCGGAGGTCACGCCGAACAGCCCGACGTCCGGCTGCACGAACGCGAACAACACGATCGCGAGGGCGATGACGCTGCCGAAGTAGCCCATGCCCCAGCCGAACCCGGACACGCGGCCCATCGTCTTCGGCGTGGACACCTGCACGAGCATCGCGTTGTAGTTGACCTCGGCGAACTCGAAGAACACGCTGCCGACCGCGAGCAGGACCAGCCCGGCCAGCAGGTAGGACGGCTCGTCCTGGACGAAGAACAGCCCGGCCGTGCAGGCGATCGCGATGGCGCTGTGGATCCCGAGCCAGAGCTTGCGCCGGCCGCCGACGTCGCTGCGCTGCCCGGTCACCGGGGCCAGCAGGGCGACCGCCACACCGGCGATCGTCAGCGCGACGCCAAGCGCTTGCGAGCCGCTTTCCGTGTCGGCGGCGACACCGTCGGTGAGGTAGACGGAGAAGACGAACGTGAGGATGACGGCGCTGAACGCCGACGCTCCCCAGTCCCAGAACGCCCAGCTCAGCACGGCTTTGCGCGCGCCCGGCGAGGCCTTGGCGGTGACGGTCACGGCATGATTGTCCACGAGCCGGATGAACCGCTCCGCCCGGCCGGGTGAACGGCGTCACGCGGTGAAAGGGCGGGGCTGCGCACTCTCGCAATGGTTCGGCCACTCCACGCAGCAAGTCCGCCGCGGGAAGCGCGCCGACTGGCAAATGTTGACAACGTCACGGATGGTGCCCAGCGGTAACCCGGACGGCCCAATTGGCGATACCAGGGGTATCCGAAAGATCGCGGGAGGGGTTTCGCAGTGAGTTTGGGCCAGTCCAAGACTCCGGTCACCGACCGTCCGGTCTGGCTTGTCCTGACGGCGGTGTTCGCGGCGACCGCGGCGGTGCAGGTCTACCTGGCGCTCGCCATGTCCGTGTGGTTGTCCGGCGTTCTGGCGATCGTGCTCGCCTTCGCCGCGGCGGGATCACTGGCCGCCGCGGCGAAGGCGGTGCCGATCACACGTCGAAGTCGACCGTGAGCGCGTCGGACACCGGCAGCGACTGGCAGGTCAGCACGAACCCGTCGGCGACCTCGCTCTCCTCGAGCGCGAAGTTGCGGCGCATGTCCACGGCCCCGGCGGTCACCTTCGCCCGGCACGTGCCGCACACGCCGCCCTTGCAGGCGAACGGCAGGTCCGGCCGCGCGCGCTGAGCGCTGTCCAGCACCGGCACGTCCCGCGGCACGGCGAGCGTCGTGGCGCGGCCGTCGAGGATGATCGTCGCCTTGGTGACGACTCCGTCGAGCGGCTTCTCCTCGTGCCGCACCGGCTCCGGCGGCACGTCGTCCACATAGAACAGTTCCTGGTGGATCCGCGAAGCAGGCACTCCGGCCGCGCGCAGCCGGTCCTGCGCCACCGTGACCATCCCGAACGGCCCGCACAGCCACCAGTGCCCGACCGCCGACACGTCCGGGAACAGCGCCAGCAACGCGGACAGCTTCTCGCCGTCGAGCCGTCCGGTGAACAGTTCCGCCTCGCGCGGCTCGCGGGACAGCACGTGCACCAGCTCGAGCCGGTCCGGGTAGCGGTCCTTCAGGTCGGCCAGCTCGTCGGCGAACATCACCGTGTCCGTGCGGCGGTTGCCGTACAGCACGGTGACCGTCGCCGCCGGGTCGCGCAGCACCGTCGCCGCGATCGACAGCACCGGCGTGATGCCCGAGCCGGCCGCGATGAGCACGTGGTGCTCCGGCACCGAAAGATCGGGCGTGAAGTTCCCGGTCGGCGTCCCGACCTCGATCTTGTCGCCCGGCCGCACCTGGCGCACCAGCCACGTCGAGAACAACCCGTCCGGCACCTCGCGCACCCCGATGCGCGGCTTGCTGCCCTCGGATGAGCAGATCGAGTACGACCGGCGCTCCTCGCGCCCGTCGATCGTCCGCCGCAGCGTGAGTGACTGCCCGGCACGGAACGCGTAGGCGGCCGCCAGCTCCGGCGGCACGTCGAAGGTGACCGCGACGGCGTCGTCGCACAGTGGCGTGACCTCGGCCACGGTCAGCGTGTGGAAGTCGCCCCGCAGCCTCGATTTGGTGCTCGCGGTCACCTCAGATCTCCTTGACGTGCTCGAAGGGTTCATCGCAGGACCGGCAGCGCAGCAACGACTTGCAGGCGGTGGCCCCGAACTCCGACACCAGCTCGGTGTCCGCCGACCCGCACCGCGGGCAGGACACCCGGCGCACCGGCGGGCTCAGCGTCAGCGGGATCGGGCCGGCCGGCCGCCGCGGCGCGCTGCCCGGCGGCGCGATACCCGCCTCGGCCAGCGCCCGGCGGCCCCGCTCGCTGATCCAGTCGGTGCTCCAGGCCGGCTGCAGGACCGTGCGGACCTCCACGCGCGAGTACCCGGCGCCCTGCAGCGCGTGCACCAGGTCGTCGCGCATGGTGTCCATGGCCGGGCATCCGGTGTAGGTGGGCGTGATCGACACCGTCACCGCGCCGTCCTGTTCGGACACTTCGCGGAGCACGCCGAGGTCGGCCAGCGTCAGCATGGGCAGCTCGGGATCGCGGACGGTCTCCGCGACAGCGCGGGCGCTCACCATGTCGCCTCCGGATGGGCGCGGGCGACGCTCTGCAGCTCGGCCAGCAGGTAGCCCATCGCCTCGGTGTGCCGGCCGCCCCGCCCGGTCTGCCCGTTGACCCCGGCCTTGCCCGCGATCTCCGGGCGGGCCAGGGAACCAGCCGCGAACACCTGCGCCAGCACGTCGTCGAACTCCTCGCGCACCGAAGCCGGGTCCACCGCGACACCCGCCGCGGCCAGCCGCGACTCGGTCTCGTGCGGCACGAACAGCTCGTCGAGGAACGGCCAGATCCCGTCCAGTCCGGCCTGCATCCGCTCGTGCGAGAACGCGGTGCCGTCCCCGAGCCGCACGGCCCACTGCGCCGCGTAGTCGCGGTGGTAGGTCAGCTCCTTGACGCCCTTGTCGGCGATCGCGGCGAGCACCGGGTCCACCGACGACCGCAGCCGCTGGAACAGCGCCAGCCGCCAGGTCGAGAACACCAGCAGCACCGCGATCAGCTGCCCGAAGTCGCCGCGCTCCAGCTCGGCGAGCCGGACGTTGCGGAACTCGTGCTCGTCGCGGAAGAACGCGTAGTCGTCCTCGCCGCGGTCGGTCCCGTCGGCCTTGCCCGCGCGGGCCAGCAGCAGCCGCGCCTGGCCGAGCAGGTCGAGGCCGATGTTGGCGATCGCGACCTCGTCCTCCAGCTCGGGCGCGCGGGTGCACCACTGCTGCAGCCGGTGCGAGAACACCAGCGCGTCGTCGCCCAGCATCAGGCAGTACCGCGCCAGGTCGTCACCGTCCACACCGGACGGAACCGAGGTGTCGACCCCGGCGAGCGGGTCCTCGAACCCGGTGCCGAACGCCCACCGCGAGTCGTCGTGAGCGTCGATCAAAGCCTCGTAGGCGTTGTCAAAGGACATCATCAGCTCACATGTGGGGAACGTTGTCGGGGATGTCGTAGAACGTCGGGTGCCGGTACACCTTGTCGCCCGACGGCGCGAAGAACGGGTCCTTCTCGTCCGGCGAGGACGCGGTGATGTCGGCGGCCTTGACCACCCAGATGCTGACGCCCTCGTTGCGCCGTGTGTACAGGTCACGCGCGTTGTGCAGGGCCATCTGGTCGTCGGCCGCGCGCAGCGACCCGACGTGCACGTGGTTGAGGCCTCGCTTGCCGCGCACGAACACCTCGTACAGCGGCCACTCGCTCTTGCTCACTTCGCCTCCGCCATCTTGCGCGCGTGCGCGGCCGCGGCCTCGCGGACCCACGCGCCGTCCTCGTGCGCCTGCCGCCGCCGCGCCAGCCGCTCGGTGTTGCACGGGCCGTTGCCCGCGACGACCTGCTTCATCTCGTCCCAGTCGACCTGGCCGAAGTCGTAGTGCCCGCGGTCGGGGTTCCACTTCAGGTCCGGGTCGGGCAGGGTCACGCCGAGCGCCTCGGCCTGCGGCACCGTCATGTCGACGAACCGCTGGCGCAGCTCGTCGTTGGTGTGCCGCTTGATCTTCCACGCCATCGACTGCGCGGTGTTGGCCGATTCGGCGTCCGGCGGGCCGAACATCATCAGCGACGGCCACCAGAACCGGTTCACCGCGTCCTGCACCATGTCCCGCTGCGCCTGCGTGCCCTTCATCATCGTCATCAGCAGCTCGTAGCCCTGCCGCTGGTGGAACGACTCCTCCTTGCAGATCCGGATCATCGCCCGGGCGTACGGCCCGTACGAGGACCGGCACAGCGGCACCTGGTTGCAGATCGCGGCGCCGTCGACGAGCCAGCCGATCGCGCCCACGTCGGCGAAGGTCAGCGTCGGGTAGTTGAAGATCGACGAGTACTTCTGCCGCCCGCTGATCAGCTTCTCGGTCAGGTCCCCGCGGTCCGCTCCCAGCGTCTCCGCGGCCGAGTACAGGTACAGCCCGTGCCCGGCTTCGTCCTGCACCTTCGCCAGCAGGATCGCCTTGCGCCGCAACGACGGCGCGCGGGTGATCCAGTTGCCCTCCGGCTGCATGCCGATGATCTCGGAGTGCGCGTGCTGCGCGATCTGCCGGATCATCGTCTTGCGGTAGCCCTCCGGCACCCAGTCCCGCGGCTCGATCCGCTGGTCCTTTTCGATGGTGTGCTCGAAGTGCCGTTCGAGGTCCTGCTCGTCGAGCGTGGCGGTCATCAGTTCTTCTCCTTGGCAACCAGGGTGAGCACGTCGTACTTGGCGACGGACTCGCCCGCGGAGTTGGTCACGTCGGCGTCCCAGCGCACCTCGCCGTAGTCGGCGTTCTCGCGCGGGGTGATCTGCTTGGCGGTCAGCGTCACGGTCAGCTCGTCGCCGGGCTTGACCGGGGTGAGGAACCGCAGGTTCTCCAGGCCGTAGTTGGCCAGGACCGGTCCCGGCTCGGGCGAGACGAACAGGCCTGCCGCGAACGACACGACCAGGTAGCCGTGCGCCACGATGCCGCCGAACAGCGGGTTCGCGGCTGCCGCCTCGGGGTCGGTGTGGGCGTAGAAGGTGTCGCCGGTGAACTCGGCGAAGTGGTCCACGTCCTCCTGGGTCACGGTGCGCGGCCCGGCCACCACCGAGTCGCCGATCTTCAGCTCCGCCAGGGACTTGCGGAACGGGTGGACGTCCTCGGTGTTGCGCGGCGCGCCCTCGACCCAGCGACCGGTGACCGCCGACAGCACCTTCGGGCTGCCCTGCACGGCCGTGCGCTGCATGTGGTGCAGCACGCCGCGGATGCCGCCCATCTCCTCGCCGCCACCGGCGCGGCCAGGGCCTCCGTGCACCAGGCCCGGCATCGGCGAACCGTGGCCGGTCGATTCCTTCGCGTCGTCGGCGTCGAGCACGAGCAGGCGGCCGTGCCACGGGGCCACGCCGAGCACGACCTCGCGGGCGAACTGGGCGTCGCCGGTGACGACCGACCCGGCGAGGCTGCCCTGGCCGCGCGCGGCGTAGCCGATGACCTGCTCGACCGAGGTGTAGGGCATCAGCGTGGAGACCGGGCCGAAGGCCTCGACCTCGTGCGGCTCGGCGCGGTCGGCGTCGCCCTTGAGCAGCACCGGCGAGATGAACGCGCCGCGCTCGGCGTCGGCGTCGACCACGTCGACCCGCTCCGGGTCACCGAACACGATGCTGGAGGCGTCCTGCAGCGCCTTGAGCGAGCGGCGGACCTCCTCGCGCTGCTCCAGGCTGGCCAGCGCGCCCATGCGGACGCCCTCCGCCGAGGGGTTGCCGATCTTGACCTTCGCCAGGCGCTCGGCGGCGGCCTCGGCCACGTCGTCGAGCAGCTCGGCCGGCACGAACGCGCGGCGGATCGCGGTGCACTTCTGTCCGGCCTTGACGGTCATCTCGGTGACCAGCTGCTTGACGTAGAGGTCGAACTCGGCCGTGCCGGGCCCCGCGTCCGGGCCGAGGATCGAGCAGTTCAGCGAGTCGGCCTCGGCGTTGAACCGCACAGCCTGGCGCACGATCACCGGGTGCGTGCGCAGCTTCTGCGCGGTCGACGCCGACCCGGTGAACGACACCAGGTCCTGCTCGGTGAGGTGGTCCAGCAGGTCGCCGGCGCTGCCGGAGATCAGCTGCAGCGTGCCCTCGGGGATCAGACCGGATTCGATGATCAGCTCGACCACGCGCTCGGTCAGGTACGCGGTCTGGCTGGCCGGCTTGACCAGGCTCGGCACGCCGGCGAGGAACGCCGGGGCGAACTTCTCCAGCGGGCCCCACACCGGGAAGTTGAAGGCGTTGATCTGCACGGCGACGCCCCGCAGCGGGGTGGCGATGTGCTGGCCGAGGAACGTGCCGCCCTTGCTCAGGGGCTCCACGTTGCCGTCGACGTAGACGGTGTCGTTGGGCAGCTCGCGCTTGCCCTTGCCGGAGTAGGCGAACAGCACACCGATGCCGCCGTCGACGTCGAACTTCGAGTCGCCGAGCGTGGCGCCGGTCTTCGCGGACAGCTCGTACAGCTCGTCGCGGTGCTCGCGGAGGTGGGAGGCCACGGCTTTGAGCAGCGCGGCCCGCTGGTGGAAGGTCAGCTCGCGCAGGGCAGGTCCGCCGACGCGGCGGCCGTGGTCGAGCGCGGCGGCCATGTCGATGCCGGCGGAGGAGATCCGTGCGACCTCGGCGCCGGTGACCGCGTCGTGCAGAGGCACCCCCTCGCCCTCCCCGGTCCGCCAGCCGCCGCTGACGTAGCTGCGCAGCATCCTCGTCGACTGCTGGGCCATCGTTCCTCGCTTCCCCGGATTAACCAACCGAACGTTCAGGAAGTCATGGTAGCGTCTCGACATGGCCGACGAAAGCACCAGTGACGTTGTTTCCGTTTCCCGCGAAGGCGCCGTGGCCACCGTGACGATGCTCCGGCCCGCCCTCACCGGCGAACTGAAGACCGAGCTGCGGGACGCGCTGGAGCGGGTGGCGGCCGACGATTCGGTCCGCGCCGTCGTGCTCACCGGCACCGGCCGGGCGTTCTGCGTGGGCCAGGACCTGGCCGAGCACGCCGACGCGCTGCGCGCCGACCCGGCCACGGCGTTCGCCACCATCGACGAGCACTACAACCCGATCGTCACCGCGCTGGCGACCATGCCGAAACCGGTGGTCGCGGCCGTCAACGGCACGTGCGTCGGCGCCGGGCTCGGGTTCGCGCTCGCCTGCGACCTGCGGGTCACCGCGGACACCGCGAAGTTCGGCACCGCGTTCACCGGGATTGGCCTGACCTGCGACTCCGGGCTCTCCGCCACCCTCGCGCGCGCCGTCGGCGCGGCCAGGGCGAGCGAACTCGTCCTGCTCGGCGAGACCTTCACCGCCACGCAGGCCGCGGAGTGGGGCGTCGCCGGACGCGTCGTGCCGCCCGACGAGGTGGCCGCGACCGCCGCCGCCCTGGCGGCCCGCCTGGCCGCGGGCCCCACGCGCGCCTACGCGGAGGCCAAGCGCGCGCTGACCGCGTCCTGGGGCGCACCGCTGCCGGAAGTCCTGCGCCTGGAAGGCGAAGCGCAGGCGCGGCTCGGGCTCACCGACGACCACCGCGGCGCCGTCGAGGCCTTCCTGAGCAAGTCGAAGCCGGGGTTCCAGGGGTCTTGACAGTGCCGAGGCCGGACGCACATTATTAACCGTCCATTCGGTCAGTAACGACGGAAGGCAGTGCTGCCGTGTCCCAAGCCGCGCAGGCGATGTTCGCCGACGACGTCGCGTCGAAGTCGCTCGGCATCGAACTCGTCGAAGCCGACGGTGGCCGGGCGGTCGCCCGCATGACGGTCACCGAGCAGATGGTGAACGGGCACGCGATCGCCCACGGCGGGTACATCTTCCTGCTGGCCGACACGACGTTCGCCTGCGCGTGCAACAGCCACGGCCCGGTGACGGTCGCGGCGGGCGCCGAGATCTCGTTCGTCGCCAGCGCCCGCCTCGGCGACCACCTGGTCGCCACGGCCGAGGAACGCACGCGCTACGGGCGCAACGGCATCTACGACGTCACGGTGCACCGCGAGACCGACGCCGGGCGCGTAGTGATCGCCGAATTCCGCGGCCGCAGCCGCACGATCGGGAAGAACTGAGGAGCCGGTCCCCATGACGACCATGCACAGCGACGTGCCCCACGCGAAGCGCCTCGGCACCGCGCCCGCGCCGGACGACCTGACGGCCGCCGAGCGGATGAGCGTCGACGAGCTGCGTGCCACCCAGCTGGAACGTCTGCAGTGGACACTGCGGCACGCGTACGAGAACGTGCCATTCTACCGCCGCAAGTTCGACGAGGCCGGGGTGCACCCGGACGACTGCCGCGAGCTGTCGGACCTGGCGAAGTTCCCCTGCACCACCAAGCACGACCTGCGGGACAACTACCCGTTCGGCATGTTCGCCGTGCCACAGGAGCAGGTACGCCGCATCCACGCCTCCAGTGGCACCACCGGTAAGCCGACCGTGGTCGGCTACACCGAACAGGACATCGACACGTGGGCGACGGTGATGGCCCGCTCGATCTACGCGGCGGGCGGGCGGCCGGGGCACAAGGTGCACGTGGCCTACGGCTATGGCTTGTTCACCGGCGGGCTCGGCGCGCACTACGGCGTGGAGAAGCTGGGCTGCACCGCGATCCCCGCGTCCGGCGGCATGACCGCCCGGCAGGTGCAGATCATCACCGACTTCCGGCCCGAGGTCATCATGGTGACCCCGTCGTACATGCTGACGCTGCTGGACGAGTTCGAGCGCCAGGGCCTCGACCCGGCGAAGTCCTCGCTGCGGGTGGGCATCTTCGGCGCGGAACCGTGGACCGAGCAGATGCGGCGCGAGATCGAGCAGCGGATGGACCTCCACGCCGTGGACATCTACGGCCTGTCCGAGGTGATGGGGCCGGGTGTCGCGCAGGAGTGCGTGGAAACCAAGGACGGCCTGCACATCTGGGAGGACCACTTCTACCCCGAGGTGGTCGACCCGGTCGACGGGAACGTGCTGGCCGAGGGTGAGACGGGTGAGCTGTTGTTCACCTCGCTCACCAAGCAGGCCATGCCGGTCATCCGCTACCGCACGCGGGACCTGACCGCGCTGCGCCCCGGCACCGCGCGGCCGGCGTTCCGGCGCATGGACAAGGTCACCGGCCGCAGCGACGACATGATCATCCTGCGCGGGGTCAACGTGTTCCCGACGCAGATCGAGGAGATCGTGCTCGCCACCGAGGGCCTGGCGCCGCACTTCCAGCTGAAGCTGACCAAAAAGGACCGGATGGACCACCTCACGGTGCTGGTGGAGGTCCGGCACGACACCGCGGCCGAGCGCCGTTCCGGCGCCGCCGCGGAGATCGCCGCGCGGATCAAGGACGGCGTCGGGATCAGCGTCGGTGTGGAGGTGCTCGATCCGGACACGCTGGAACGGTCGATGGGCAAGCTGCGCCGCGTGATCGACCAGCGCCCGCCGGCCTGAGACCGCTTGGGATACTGGGGTCATGACGACCGCACCTCCGGCCCGGCCCGCCCGGCGTGGCAGGCCGGGCTACGACCTGGAGTCCCTGCTCGCGGTCGCGGTCAAGCTGTTCAACGAGCGCGGCTACGACGGCACCAGCATGGAGGACCTGTCGCGCAAGCTCGGCATCACCAAGTCCGCCATCTACCACCACGTGCCGAGCAAGCAGGAGTTGTTGCGGCTGGCGGTGAACCGGGCGCTGGACGGGCTGTTCGAGATCGTGGCCGAGCTGGAATCGGTCGACGGGCGCGCGGTGGACCGGCTGGAGTACCTGGTGCGCGGCAGTGTCCGGGTGCTGGTCGACCGGCTGCCGTTCGTGACGCTGCTGCTGCGGGTGCGCGGCAACACGAAGGTGGAGCGGGACGCGCTGGCCCGTCGTCGTGAGTTCGACCACATCGTGTCCGAACTGGTCACCAAGGCCGTCGACGAGGGCGACCTGCGGCCGGACATCGACCCGCCGACCGCGGCGCGCCTGTTGTTCGGCATGGTCAACTCGCTGATCGAGTGGTACCGGCCGCGCGGCGGGCAGAGCGGCGACGAGCTGGCGGAGACGGTGGCCGCGGTGGCCTTCGACGGGCTGCGGGTGCGGTCCGCTTAGGACTCGTTTGCCGGGTTTCCCGGGTGAACGGTCTCACACCGGGAATGCCCCGGCCGTGCGTGGTGTCCGCACTGTCATGCCGGAAATCCGCAACCTGCGGCTGATCATGGTGGTGCTCGCGTTCTCGTGCGGCGCCACGGTGGCCAACCTGTACTACGCGCAGCCCCTGCTGGCCGAGATCGCGACCGCGTTCGGCGTGAGCCAGGGCAGCGCCGCGCTGGTGGTGACGTTGACGCAGCTGGGTTACGCGGCCGGGCTCGCGTTGCTGATGCCGCTGGGCGACCTGGTGGAGAACCGGGCGCTGGCGTCGCGCACGCTGGTGTTCACCGCGCTGGCGCTGGTGGTCGCGGCCGTGGCGCCGGTGTTCGGGGTGTTCCTGGCGGCGTCGGTGCTGATCGGGGTGACGTCGGTGGTGGCGCAGATCCTCATCCCGTTCGCCGCGCACCTCGCGCCGGAGGAGCAGCGCGGCCGGTTCGTCGGCACGGTCATGACCGGTCTGCTGCTGGGGATCCTGCTGGCGCGGACGTTGTCCAGCCTGGTCGCCGGTGCGTTCGGGTGGCGGACGATCTACTTCGTGTCGGCGGTGCTGATGCTGGTGGTGGCGGTCGCGGCGCGCCGGATGCTGCCTCACCGCCGTCCGACGCACGACGAGGGTTATGCCCGGTTGATGAGGTCGATCCTCACGCTGGCCCGGGAGGAACCCGCGTTGCGGCGGCGTGCGGTGTGCCAGGCGTTGATGTTCGGGGCGTTCTCGGCGTTCTGGACGTCGGTGGCGTTCGAACTGGTCGGGCGGCACGGGCTCACGCAGACCGAGGTGGGGGTGTTCGCGCTGGTGGGCGCGGCCGGCGCCGCGGCCGCCCCGTTGGCAGGGCGCCTGGGCGACCGCGGGCACGGCGGGATCGGCAGCGGAATCGCACTGGCCCTGGCCGCGGTCGCGATGGTTGTGGCGTGGCTGGGCGCGGGATCGGTGGTGGTGCTGGCGCTGGCCGGCGTGGTGCTCGACCTCGCGGTGCAGGGCCACCAGGTCCTGTCGCAGCGGGAGATCTACGGCCTGCGGGCGGACGCGCGGGCCCGCATCAACACGGTGTTCATGACGACGATCTTCGTGGGCGGCGCGGTAGCGTCGGCGGTTGCGGGAAGCTTCTACGACGTGTTCGGCTGGGCCGGGCCAACCCTGTTCGGTGCGGCGCTGCCGCTGATCGGACTGGCCGTTTGGGCAACAGCGACAACGCGCCAAGCAACAAAAGAGAAGCTGGGTGGTCATCCCGTCGCCTGACACCGGCGTGATATGCACACACCGGAAGGCGACGGGATGACCACCCAGCCACCCACTCGAGGTGAGATAACAACGGTCCCGTGGTCATCCCGGAGCCTGCCCGTGCGGCGAGGACTCTTGTGATCTTTTTCCTGCGCTTCGCGCAGGATGGCAACTCACGGCGCCGAAAGGTCACCTTCGACCACCCCCCGCCCCCGATGCCTGATTGTGTTTCAGTCGCCGATCAAAGATCGGCTGCGGATCGGGGGCGGGGGAGGTCTGGTTGGGGTAGTCGGCTTTTTGCGTTGCCGGGTCGCCGGTTGCGTTTGTCTTGAGTTTTCCCGGTCCGGTCCCGGTTCTGGGTCATCTGTGCTTCACTTCCCGTGACCGATCGGGCACGAGGAAGGACTTTCTGGGGTGACGAGCTGGCGCGATCTCGCGACGTTCATCCGGCAGCAGTACAAGGTGGTTCGGGATGAACCGGACGAACTGCGCATCCGGATCCGCTTCCAGTCCGATCCCGAGGAGGAGGAACGCACGCAGATCGTCGTGATCGCGCGGGAGGTTCTCGACCGGCGGGACGAGTGGATCCAGATCGCGACCCCGTTCGCCCGCGTGGACGAGGTGGACGTCGTCGGGGTGCTGGCCGAGGTCGGGCACACCACCGTTGTCGGCGGGGTGGTCGTCATGGGCGAGTACCTGGTGCTCCGGCACTCCCTCCCGCTGGCCAACCTCGACATCAACGAGTTCGTCGACCCGCTCGCCCTGGTCACCAGCTCCGCCGAGCTGCTCGAAGAACAGCTCACCGGGCGCGACGACTACTGAAATCCGGTTGCTCCGGACCGATCCGCGGGTAACCCTGTGGATCCACCTGAGCGAAAGGATCTTCGGATGTTCACCGCCGTCGAGGGCGCCCGCGTGCCGATCCGCATGTGGGCCGACCCGGCGACCGTCGAGGACGCAGCGATGCGTCAGCTGCACAACGTCGCCAACCTGCCGTGGGTGCACGGTCTGGCCGTCATGCCGGACGTGCACTACGGCAAGGGCGCGACAGTCGGCAGCGTGATCGCGATGCGCGACGCGGTCTCCCCCGCCGCGGTGGGTGTGGACATCGGCTGCGGCATGAGCGCGGTCCGCACCTCGCTGACCGCCGGCGACCTGCCCGACGACCTCGGCAAGCTGCGCCGGCGCATCGAGGACGCCGTCCCGGTCGGCTTCGCCATGCACCGCACCCCGGTCAACCCCGCCCGCGTGCCCGGCACCGGCGGGTGGAACGAGTTCTGGTCCGCGTTCGGGCAGCTGCACGACGGCGTCCAGAACCTCCGCGACCGGGCGCGGGCGCAGATCGGCAGCCTCGGCGGTGGCAACCACTTCATCGAGGTGTGCCTCGAACAGGGTGGCCCGGACGCCGGCCGCGTGTGGCTGATGCTGCACTCCGGCTCCCGCGGCATCGGCAACGAACTCGCCAAGCGACACATCGACGTGGCCCGCAAGCTGCCGCACAACGCGGACCTGCCGGACCGCGACCTGGCGGTGTTCGTGGCGGGCACCCCAGAGATGGCGGCCTACCGGCGCGACCTGTTCTGGGCGCAGGACTACGCGGCCCGCAACCGGGCCACGATGGTCGCGCTCGTGCAGCAGGCCGTCATCGACACGGTGCCGGGCGTGCGGTTCGACGAGCCGATCTCGTGCCACCACAACTACGTCGCCGAAGAGACCTACGACGGCGTGGACGTGCTGGTCACCCGCAAGGGCGCGATCCGCGCGGGCTCCGGCGACCTCGGGATCATCCCGGGCAGCATGGGCACCGGCTCCTACATCGTCCGCGGCCTCGGCAACGAGACCTCGTTCCACTCGGCGTCGCATGGAGCCGGGCGGCGCATGTCGCGCACCAAGGCGCGCAAGACGTTCACCGCCGCGGACCTCGCCGCCCAGACCGACGGCGTGGAGTGCCGCAAGGACGAGGGCGTCGTCGACGAGATCCCGGCCGCCTACAAGGACATCGACTCGGTGATCAAGGCGCAGGCCGACCTCGTCGAAGTGGTCGCGCACCTCAAGCAGGTGGTGTGCGTCAAGGGGTAGGCAGTGGCTTCGCCGGGTAGCTGCGCAGCACGAGCGACGTGGTGACCGGCCCGAAGCGGGCCAGCGAGTCCACGACCTGTTCGAGCCGTTCGGCGTGCGTGCAGTGCACGTCGAACAGCAGGCAGTCCTCCCCGGTCACCCGGACCGTCGAGACGACTTCGGCGATCCGCTCGGCGAGGGCCAGCGCCTTCGGCAGCTGCGCGTGCGTGGTGCGCAGCCGGACGACGGCGTGGATGTTCAGGCCCACCGCGGCGGGCGCGCGGTACCCGAGGATGACGCCGCTCTTCTCCAGGCGCTGGATGCGCGCGCCGGCCGTCGGCTGGGACAGCCCCACCCGGCGGCCCACCTCGGCGCCGCTGAGCCGCCCCTCGGTCTGCAACAGCTCCAGGGTCGCGCGGTCGATCTCGTCGAGTGATTCCAGCGTTGTCGCCGCCACTTCCCTTGAGATCACTTGTCCGGCCCACCGCGGACCGTTGAACCATCGATCATCGTCCCCGGCGGCACCCGGACGTGCGGGGGCCACGAGTGGAAACGGCGGTGGACGCTGGTCGCGTACGTCATCATCCCGGGGATCGACGGTTCGAACGAGAAGCACTGGCAGACCGTGTGGGAGGAGCGGTGGGGCGCTTCGGCCGTCCGGATCGCCCCGGCCTCCTGGACAGAGCCCGACCTCGCGGACTGGGTGGCGGCGGTCGGCGCCGCCCACACGACCGCGGCCCGGCGCGGCGAGCGGGTGGTGCTGGTGGCGCACAGCCTCGGCTGCTGGGCGGCAGCCGAGTGGCTGGCCGCGGCCCAGCTGCGCGGGGTGGCCGCGTTCCTGGTCGCACCGCCCGACCCGCGGGGGCCGGCGTTCCCCCGCCAGGCCGCGCCGACGTTCGCGAACCTGCGGGCCCGGCCACTGCCGTGTCCCGGCCTGGTGGTCGCCGGCGACGATGACCCCTACTGCGAACCGGCGGCCTCGGCCGCGCTCGCCGACGCGTGGCGAGTCCCGCGGCGCCTGCTCGCCGGGCGCGGCCACCTCAACTCCGCCAGCGGCCTCGGCGACTGGCCATCCGGCCGCGGCCTCCTCACCGAAGTGGCCGCCTGACCAACCACTGCCGTCCCACGCGCAGCGCCGCCAGTTCCGGCGCGGAGAGGTGCAGCACCTCGTACCGCTCGCTCGCCTCGCCGTCGTGCTCGCCGAGCATGAACCGCACCAGCTGCCAGCGGTGCGGGTCCAGCGCGAGGGCGGCGCTGTGCACCCCGGCCTCCCGGGCGATCGCGCTCAGCCTGGCGAGCGCCTCCTCGACCGCCGCGGCGGCATCCACGCCGACCGGGGTGAGGAGGCGGAACGCGTGCCGGGGCGTGCGGTCGCGCACTGGACCGGGCTGGAACGCCAGTCCGGTCCAGTGCCGCACCACCGGGCGGCCGAAGTCCCGCACGATGTTCTCGAAACCGCCGCCGCCCACCAGGAACTCGGCCATCCGCCCGGGGTCCCGCCACAGGTAGAACGGCGCGTACTGGTTCGGGCCCTCCCGGACGAGGTACGCCTTCAGGCCGAGGCCCGCGCGGTCGTCCAGCGCGTGCCCGCGCTCGGCGACCCGCCTGCGGATGATGCCCATGTCGTAGCCGGCGGGCAGGGCGATCTCGTACTGTTTCGCATACATCCCCGCACTGTACCTACTGGTATGTACGGAGAACATAGCCGGTGTACTGGTACTCCGAGCCATGCTCGCGGCGCATCGCGATCTCGCGGCGTGCCGCGGCGACCGCCTCGGCCATCGCCGGATCGCCTGCCGCGGCGTCGGCCCGCGCGGCCAGGTGGTCGTAGAACTCGTCGAACCAGTCGCGGTCCGGCTGCGGGAACACCGCATCCACCCGGTAGCCCGCGGCCACCGCGGCGGCGGAGTTCTCCTCGGTCGTCCTCAGTGGATACTGCTCGTCCCAGAACTCCCGCGCGGCCGCCGACGGCGTGGCGGTGGACCATTCGCACTCGGTGAGCACGAGCGCCCCACCGGGCTTGAGCAACCTCTTCCACGTGCGCAGCGCGGTGTCGAAGCCGAGCACGAAGACCGAGCTTTCGGCCCACAACAGGTCGAACTCCCCGTCCGGGAACGGGGGGTCGGCCATCGACGCGTTGACGGTGTCGACGTCGAGCCCCTCGGCGGCCGCGGCGAGGTCGTCGAGGAAGGGCTGGTGGGTGTCCAGGCCGGTCACCCGAGCGCCGGCTTTCGCCAGCAGCAGCGCCGACCGGCCGGGGCCGCACCCGAGGTCCAGGACGCGGGGCCGCTCGGGCAGCGGACGGGCGAGGTCGAGGAGGCGGAGGGTGGTGGCGTCCGATCCCGGGCCCTGCCGCGGCAGGCCGTGGAACAACGCGAAGAACGCTTCGGTCACGTGCGGCAGCCTCCGGCCCGCCGCACGGTCGCGCAACCGGTTTTCAGCAGGCCAGGTCGACCTCGGCGGGAAGCACGCCGTGGTGCTCGCGCAGGTCGACGCACCAAGTGCGGGCGAGCCGGTCGATGATGTGCAGCGGGAGCCGCAGCGCCGGAGGTGCCGCCGGAGCCCGGCGAGGTGAGGCGCACCCAACAAGGGCACGCCGCTGGTTCTGTCACAGATCTGGGCTGAGTCCGGCAAGACGGTCCTCCGCTGGTCCTTCAACGCGCGTGGAGCGTCCTTGTACCCCGGTCAAGGGAACGCGAAACCTGCTCGCCCTCAGCGGCCCAGATCCGGTGCCGCGTCGGCGATCCGCTGCCGCATCGAACGTTCCCGCAAGGCCTCGATGGCCTCGTCGACCAGCTTGCTCAGCGGGTAGGCCAGCTCGGCTTCGAAACGTTTCGCCGCGGCGGCGGTCGCCGCCCATTCCGCATCCAGGACGGGCAGCAACTCCTCGGCCTTGGGTGTCAGGCGGACGATGCGGTGGCGGGCGTCGGCGCCCGGGCTGAGCGTCACCAGCTCCGCCTTCACCATCTGCGCGACCGTCTGGCTCGCCGCCGAGTGGGTGACCCCGATGGCCGCGGCGAGATCCCGGATCGGCTGCGGACCGTCGGCGGCCAGCGTCCGGACGACCGGCGTGAAGCGTGGCCGGAACCAGGCCAGGCCGAGGTCGGCGTAAACGGCGGCGACGTCGCCGTCCAGCAGTTCCAGCAGGTGCCGCAGCCGGGTGGCGAGGAGTTCGGCGCCGGGGATTATCACAGCGCTAATATAACAGCACTGTTGCATCTGGAGGGATCATGACCCAGCTCCACCCCGTCGCCGAGCTCCACGCCGAAGGCATGCTGGACGTCGGCGACGGTAATCGAATCCACTGGGCCACATTCGGCAACCCCGACGGCAAGCCCGTGGCGGCAGTCCACGGCGGCCCCGGACAGGGCGCCTGGACCAAGCCGCGCGGCTACTTCGACCCGGAGCGCTACCGGATCATCCTGTTCAGCCAGCGCAGTTGCGGCCGCAGCACACCGCACGCGAGCGACCCGGCC
This sequence comes from Amycolatopsis methanolica 239, assembly GCF_000739085.1. Classification (NCBI taxonomy): domain Bacteria; kingdom Bacillati; phylum Actinomycetota; class Actinomycetes; order Pseudonocardiales; family Pseudonocardiaceae; genus Amycolatopsis; species Amycolatopsis methanolica. The sequence goes on from NZ_CP009110.1 coordinate 5,405,413, forward strand.
ACCGACCTGAGCCACAACACGACCGAGCATCTCATCGCGGACATGGAACGGCTGCGCGAGCACCTCGGGATCGAAAAGTGGCTGCTCTTTGGGGGTTCCTGGGGCTCCACGCTGCAACTCGCCTATGCCGAGCGGCACCCGGAGCGGGTCAGCGAAATCGTGATCGTCGGCGTGACCACCACCCGTCGCCGCGAGATCGACTGGCTGTACAACGGGGTCGGCCGGTTCTTCCCGGCCGAGCTGGAGCGGTTCCGGGCAGGCGCGGGCGATGTCGAGGGCGACACGTTCGACGTCCTCGCCGCCTACGCGCGCCTGCTGGCGGACCCGGATCCCGAGGTGCGGAACAAGGCCGCGCGGGACTGGAGCACCTGGGAGGACGCGGCGATCTCACTCGAACCCAACGGGGTGCCGAACTCCTACAGCGACCGCCCGTCCCGCGACCTGCTCGCGATGACGCGGATCTGCGCGCACTACTTCTCGAACGCCGCCTGGCTGGAGGAGGGCGCGCTGATCCGGGAAGCCCACCGGCTGAAGGGGATCCCCGGGAAGCTCATCCACGGCCGTCTCGACCTGTCCGGCCCGGTCGAGACGGCGTGGGAGCTGACCAAGGTGTGGCCGGACGCCGAACTGATCGTGATCGACGACTCCGGCCACACCGGCAGCGACGCGATGCGGGCGGCGATGCGCGCCGCGCTCGACGAGTTCGCGGTCAGGCCAGCTCGGAGATGACCTTGTTCGTGAACAGCTCCACCGACGCGCGGTCGTAGGCGATGTCGGCGAAGTAGGTGATCGCATACGTCATGCCGAGGTCGCGCAGCTCGGTGAGCCGCTCGGCGATCTGCTCAGGAGTGCCCACCAGCGGCCCGTTCGCGAACGAGTTCACGGTGCTCTCGAGCAGGTCGGCGGACAGGTGCGGCTCGTAGTGCGAGCGGATCCACGCCAGGCGGTCGGCCACGTCCTTCTCGGTCTCGCCGATGACGACGTTGTAGTTGGCCGAGCGGACGATGGCGTCGAAGTCGGTGCCCACGTCCTTGCAGTGCGCGGCGAGGACCTCGGACTTGTGCTTGAAGTCCTCGGCGCCACCGGCGAAGTTCGTGTACCGGGCGTACCGGGCGGCGATGCGCAGCGTCTTCTTCTCGCCGCCGCCGGCGATCCACAGCGGGATACCGCCGTCCTGCAGCGGCAGCGGGTACGACAGCGCGCCGTCGACCTGGTAGTGCTTGCCGTCCAGCGTCGCCTTGCCCTCGCTCCACAGCTGCCGCATGATCTGCACGCCCTCGTCGAGCATGCCGAGCCGCTCGCCCGCGGACGGGAAGCCGTAGCCGTAGGCCCGCCACTCGTGCTCGTACCAGCCGGCGCCGATGCCCATCTCGACGCGGCCGCCCGAGATGACGTCCGTGGTCGCCGCGACCTTCGCCAGGTAGGCCGGGTTGCGGTAGCTCATGCAGGTGCACATCTGGCCGAGGCGGACGCGGCTCGTGGTCGCGGCAAGCGCCGCCATCAGCGACCACGCCTCGTGCGTGGCCTCCGCCAGCGGAGCCGGGACGGTGTGGAAGTGGTCGTACACCCACACCGACTCGTACGGCCCGTTCTCGGCGTACCGGGCGACGTCGAGCATGGTCTGCCACTGCCCGGCGGGCTCGATACCGGTCAGGTCGAGCCGCCAGCCCTGGGGGATGAACAATCCGAAGCGCATACGTCCAGCCTAGCCGGGGCGCGGGCGCCCGTCAGAAGAAGCCTTCATGTCCTTTTCGGACGTTTGGTCCGGACGTCACGCTCTGCCGGTGGCCGAAGTCGGTGCTGATCCGGTCGGCCGCCTTGATCAGGAGCGGCACCACGTCGGCGCGCAGCTGTTCCACTGTGGACCGTCCGCTGGACGTCGAAGAGGCCAGGGCGGCCACCACGGCGCCGGAGGAATCCCGCACCGGCACGGCGGCAGAGAGCAGCCCCTTCTCCAGCTCCTCCGCCACCACGGAATAACCCAGCGAGCGGACGTCCCGCAACCGCCGCCGGAACTCGTCCGGATCAGTGACCGTGTGCTCGGTGTGAGCGGTCAGCCCCGCGGCGATGACGTGGTCGACCACCTCGTCCGGCGCCCAGCCCAGCAGCACCCGGCCCATCGACGTGGAGTGCGCGGGCACGCGCGTCCCGATCGACACGTTGATGCTCATGATCCGCCGCACCGGCACGCGGGCGACGTAGACGACCTCCGTGCCGTCCAGCGCGGCCAGCGACGCCGACTCGCCGGTCTGCTCGGCGAGCCGGAGCAGGTGCGGCTGCGCGATCTCGATCATCCCGTGCGAGGCGGAGTAGTGCTGCCCGATGCTCAGCACCCGCGGCGTCAGGGTCCAGCGCCCGCCCTCGCCGTGCACGTAACCCAGGTGCTGGAGGGTCAGCAGGATCCGCCGCACCGCCGGGCGCGACAGCTGCGTCGCGGCCGCGAGTTCGGCGAGCGTGGGGTTGGGCCGCTCCGCGTCGAACGCGAGCAGCACCGCGAACCCCCGCTCGAGGCTCTGGATGAGGTCGCGCGGATTCCCCTCGGTGGTCATGGCCGCCATCTTCCCGCACCTGAGGTATTGACTCGCGCACCCACCAGCAGGCACTCTCCTTGTGAACGCAGAGCGTGCAACTAGTACGCAGAGCGTACAGGAGGTGTCGAAGATGACGCTCGACCAGCGCCAGCTGCGCACCGGCTTCGGCCGGTTCGCCACCGGTGTCACGGTGGTGACCTGCCGCAACAGCGCCGGGGAACCCCACGGCGCGACCGTCAACGCCTTCACCGCGGTCTCGCTGGAGCCCGCGCTCTGCCAGGTGACGCTGACCCGCTCGTCCAAGGCGTGCGGCTACCTGGCGGACTCCCCGTTCGCGGTGAACGTCCTCGCCGCGAACCAGCTCGACACGGCGATGCACTTCGCAGGCCGCCCGCAGGACCCGGGCCCCCGCTGGGGCACCGGCCCGACGGCGCCTGTGCTGCTGGGCAACGCCGCGACGATCTCCTGCCTGCCGTGGCGCACCTACGACGGCGGCGACCACCTGATCGTGCTCGGCGAGGTCGTCGACCTCGAACTCACCAACGCCGAGCCGCTGCTGTTCTACGCGGGCCGCTTCCGCAACCTCGGCCCCGCCGACGACGGCTCGCACTGGGCCGTCTCCCTCGACTGCCCCGAGATCGGCTGGTTCCCGGCCGCTCCGGCGGCCGTCTGACCACCCACCAGATCCCGTTCAACGACGAAGGGACCACCCCGTGGCGATCCACCAGCCCGACGAGGCCACGACCCCCACCCGGACCACCCGCCCGATGACCGGCGAGGAGTACCTCGACAGCATCCGGGACGGCCGCGAGATCTTCATCTACGGCGAGAAGGTCGACGACGTCACCACCCACCCGGCGTTCCGCAACTCCGCCCGGATGACCGCGCGCCTCTACGACGCGCTGCACGACCCGGACAAGCAGGGCGTCCTCACCGCGCCGACCGACACTGGCAGCAGCGGGTTCACGCACCCGTTCTTCCGCACCCCGCGCAGCCGGGAAGACCTGTTCGCCGACCGGGACGCCATCGCCGAGTGGGCGCGCATGACCTACGGCTGGATGGGCCGCAGCCCCGACTACAAGGCCGCCTTCCTCGGCACGCTGGGCGCGAACTCGGACTTCTACGAGCCCTTCGCCGACAACGCCCGCCGCTGGTACACCGAATCGCAGGAGAAGGTCCTCTACTGGAACCACGCGATCATCAACCCGCCGGTCGACCGCGACCGCAACCCCGACGACGTGAAGGACATCTTCATCCACGTCGAGGAGGAGAAGGACGACGGCCTGATCGTCTCCGGCGCCAAGGTCGTCGCCACCGGTTCGGCGATCACGAACTACAACTTCATCGCCCACTACGGCCTGCCGATCAAGAAGCGCGAGTTCGCGCTGGTGTGCACGGTGCCGATGGGCGCTCCCGGCATGAAGCTGATCTGCCGCCAGTCCTACGCGCAGAGCGCGACCAGCGCGTTCGACTACCCGCTGTCGTCCCGGTTCGACGAGAACGACACGATCTTCATCCTGGACAAGGTGAAGATCCCGTGGGAGAACGTCTTCATCTACGGTGACGCCGAGAAGGCCAGCACGTTCTTCCCCGGTTCGGGCTTCCTGCACCGCTTCACCTTCCACGGCGTCACCCGGCTGGCGGTCAAGCTCGACTTCATCGCCGGGCTGCTGATGAAGGGCGTGGAGGTCACCGGCACCAAGGACTTCCGCGGCATCCAGACCCGGGTCGGCGAGGTCATCGGGTGGCGCAACCTGTTCTGGGCGCTGTCCGACGCGATGGCCGCGCGGCCCGACGAGTGGATCGACGGCGCGGTCCTGCCGCACCTGGACTACGGCCTTGCCTACCGGTGGTTCATGACCGTCGGCTACCCCCGGGTGCGCGAGATCATCATGCAGGACCTCGGATCCGGGCTGATCTACCTGCCTTCGCACGCCGACGACTTCAAGTCGCCGGAGGTCCGCCCCTACCTCGACCAGTACGTGCGCGGCTCGAACGGCATCGACGCGATCGAACGCGTCAAGCTGATGAAGCTGATCTGGGACTCGATCGGCAGCGAGTTCGGCGGCAGGCACGAGCTGTACGAGCGCAACTACTCGGGCAACCACGAGGGCGTGCGCGCCGAGCTGCTGTTCGCCGCGCAGCAGTCGGGTCAGGCCGACGGCATGAAGGGCTTCGCCGAGCAGTGCATGGCCGAGTACGACCTGGATGGCTGGACCGTGCCGGACCTGTTCAACCCGGAAGGCCGTCGCTGACGGTCCGGTGATCCCACGGCGGGGCCCGGTGGACGACGATGTCGCCGGGCCACCACCGCCGGGTGCGGCGCCTCGTCCCCCGGGGCGCCGCACCCGGTGCGACCAGCGAGGAGCTGCGATGACCGCGATGCTGTGCCCGGTGTGGCGCGACACCGTGGCCGCCGGTCTCGGGCCGTGCGTGGTGACCCTCGGCGTGTTCGACGGGGTGCACCGAGGGCACGCGCGGCTCATCGGCGAGGCCGTCGGCATCGGCCGTGCCCGCGGCCTGCCGACGGTGCTCGTCACCTTCGACCCGCACCCGGCGCGGGTCGTCGGGCCGCCGCGGTGCACGGACGCGCTCAGCTCCGTCGAGCGGCGCGCGGAGCTGGCCGGGGAACTCGGTGTCGACGCGGTGTGCGTCCTGTCGTTCACACGGGAGCTGGCCGGGATGTCTCCCCTGGACTTCGTCGCCCGGATCCTGGCCGGGCGCCTGCGCGCCGCGGCCGTGGTGGTGGGCGGGAACTTCACGTTCGGCCACCGCGGCGAGGGCACGCCGGAGACGCTGCGGCGGCTCGGGCGCGACTACGGCTTCACCACGCACCCGGTGGACCTGCTGCCGCTGGTCTCGTCCACGCACGTCCGGTCGTGCCTGCGGGCGGGCGACGTGGCCGGTGCGGCCCGGGCGCTGGGCCGGCCGCACCGGGTCGAGGGCGTGCTCGCCGACGGGCGGCTGCGGGTGGAGCCGGGGACCGCGCTGCCCGCACCTGGCGTCTACCGGGGACGGCTGACGTGCGGGGACGAGGTCCTGGTGGAGGTGGACGCGGAAGGTGTGGCGGTCCGCACCTCCCGGACCGGCGCGACCGGCCTGGACTTCCTCAGCGGCTGATGCGGCCTGGCATCGGCTGCGGCTTGCTCGGCGGCGGCTGCGGGCTCGGCGGCCGGCGCTGCCACGGCCGGGAACTGGTCCTGCGCACCTGACCCCCCGGGACGGTCTCGACGACATTCGCTGGCGAAGACTAACCACACCCCGGGTGTGACTCACGCGGCGCACCCTCGTTCTGCGACCGCAGTTGCTGGAGGGACTGTTGTTACGGCTGGTCCGGTCCTTTTCGCGCAACTCCCACTATGCGAGGTGCGACGACGGACACCTTCGCGCCGGGCGGGAAGATCAACTCGCGGCAGTGTGACACGACGAACCCGGCGGCCTCGATCGCGGTGCGGGTGTCCCGGTTGGGCAGGCACCCGCCCATCAGCCGCGGCCAGACCAGCGCGGGGAGGTCCCGCCAGCGCGCCCGCAGCGGAGTGCGGGCGCGGACGTGCTCGTAGAATCGCAGACGTCCGCCGGGCCGGAGGACGCGCCGGAACTCGGCGGGCGCGGCGGCCTGGTGGGGCACCGAGCACAACACCCCGCTGACCACGACCTCGTCGACGGACCCGTCCGGCAGCGGGAGGTGGTCGGCGCGCGCGTCCAGGACGGGGACGCCGGACTTCGCCGCTTCGGCCCGCAGGGCGGGCTCCGGCTCGACGGCCGTGAGGTCCACCCCGGGCGGGTAGTGGGGAAGTTCAGCCCGGTGCCCGCCCCGACTTCGAGCACCCGTCCCCGCGCGCCCGCGAGGAGTCTCCCGCCGGAGCGCGGCGCCGCCCCGGGCCTCGTTGCGGGCGCCGATGCGCTTGAACAACCGGGGAAGAACCGGTTCGCCATGCCTCGACGTTAGGGGAGGTCCGCAAGCGCCGGGGCTCGCCGAGCGTGCCCGGGATGGCGCTGCGGTAGGGGCGGCCGTCGGCGTCGAGGAGGGTGTAGACCACGGGGCCGAGGTTGCCGGTGTTCGGTGGAACCGGCGGGCGTGTTCCGGTCGTGAAGGTCAGCGGCGTGTCCATTCCGCGCGACCGAGCATCACTCCACAGTGGACCCCGCCGGTTCCCACAACCCGGCGGCGCGGCCCTCCGCCACGTGCTCCTCGTACACCCCCACCTTGTGCCGGATCACGGCGAGGCTCTCCCGCAGCTCCGCGATCCGCGCCCGCACCCGCTCCTCGTGCTCACGCAGCAGCGCCAGCCGCTCGGGTTCGTTGCCCCTCCCCTGCCGCACCAGCGCGGCGAACCGGCGGATCTCCTCCGGCGGCATCCCCGACGCGCGGAACCGCGTGCAGTACCGCAGCCACTCGACGTCCGCCTCGCGGTAGACGCGCCGGCCGCTCGCGTTCCGGGCGACCGGGCTCGCCACCAGGCCTTCCCGCTCGTAGAGCCGCAACGTGTGCACGCTCAGCCCGGTGCGCCGCGCGACCTCGCCGATGCTCAAGTCCACCGGACCAGCCTAAGTTGACCTAGACGCCGCTCTAACTCCTAGCGTCGCGGCCATGATCCAGAAACCACTGGGCACCGGCTTCGGCGCCCGCACCACCGCCGCCGAGGTCCTCGCCGGCGTCGACCTGACCGGCAGGCTCGCGATCGTCACCGACGGCTACTCGGGCATCGGCCTGGCCACCACCCGCGCGCTCACCCAGGCCGGCGCGCACGTCGTCGTTCCCGCGCGCCGCCCGGAAGCCGCGCGTGAAGCGGCCGAAGTGGACGAACTCGATCTCGCCGAGCCGGACAGCGTGCGCCGGTTCGCCGAGCGGTTCCTCGCCTCCGGCCGCGGCATCGACATCCTCATCGCGGGCGCGGGCATCATGGCCGCCCCGGAAACACGCGTCGGGCCGGGCTGGGAATCGCACTTCGCCGTCAACCACCTTGGGCCTTCGCGCTGGTCACCCCCCTTTGGCCGGCCATCGCCCCCGGCGCGCGCGTCGTGGTGGTCTCCTCGGCAGGCCACCAGCTCTCGCCCATACGCTGGGACGACATCCACTTCGACCGCGGCTACGATCGCTCGCTCGCCTACGCCCAGTCCAAAACCGCGAACGCGCTCTTCGCCGTGCTGCTGGACGCCCTCGGCCGCGACCCCGCCGACCCCAGCTTCAAGACACCCGAGCAGGGCGCGGCCACCCAGGTCTGGGCCGACACGTCACCGCAGCTCGACGGCCTCGGCGGCCTCTACTGCGAGGACTGCGACATCGCCGAACCCACGGACAGCACGGAGATGATCGCCGGCGTCCGTGACCACGCGGTGGACCCCGCGGAGGCGGAACGGCTCTGGGCGCGGTCCGCGGAACTGATCGGGATCAACGCGTTCTGAGCGAACCTCGTCCGCGCCGAGCAGTGTCGGCGCGGACGAGGTGGCCCGTCACCGGGCTGGGCGGATGTTCTGGTTGACGTGGAACACGTTCTCCGGGTCGTACTTGGCCTTGACCCGCGCCAGCCGGTCGTAGTTGTCCCGGTAGGACGCCCGCACCCGGTCCTGGCCCTCGTCGTCCATCATGAAGTTGATGTACGCCCCGCCCGCCGACGTCGGGTGCAGATCCGACCAGTAGTCCTTGGCCCAGCGGGACATCCCGTCGAGGTCGGCCGGCTCCGGCGACACTCCGACGATCACACCGGCCCACCCGCCGTCGCGGTAGCCGAACGCGGTCGCCTCCGCCGGGACGCGCGCCGCGGCACCGTCGATCGGGTACAGGTGCATCGTCGAGAACGGCGTCGGCAGCGTCTGCCCGTACCTGACGTGGACTTCGATCGCTTCGTCGCTGATCTCCGAGAAGAAGTCGGCCTTCCAGTACCACTGCATCCCGGCCGGGTAGAGCGCGTCGAAGGCGGTCTGCAGGATGTTGTGCGGCATCGGCTGCAGCCCCACCACCAGCGGCGTGCCATAGCTCTTCACCGGCTCCAGCACCTCGTCCGCGCGGTCGTGCGGCCCGGTGTAGCACCAGACGATGCCGCACGCCTTGCGTCCCCACAGCTCCTCGGGGAACGGCGGCGCGGGCGGGATCGTCAGCAACCCGAACCAGCCGGACAGCTCCTCCGGCAGCGACGGCAGCAGCTCGCGGTACCAGCGCAGCACGTCCGGGGTGTCGGCCAGGTCGTAGAGCACCGGCCCGCCGATGATCACGCCGTGCTCGCCGATGTCGTGGGCGCGGAACGTGAACGACGTGACCACGCCGAAGTTCCCGCCGCCGCCCCGCAACGCCCAGAACAGGTCCGGGTGCGACGTCTCGTTCGCGGTCACCAGCGTGCCGTCGGCCAGCACGACGTCGGCCGAGAGCAGGTTGTCGACGGTGAGCCCGAACCTGCGGGCCAGGTAGCCGACCCCGCCGCCGAGCGTCAGCCCCGCGACCCCGGTCGAGCCGAGGAACCCGCACGGCACGGCCATGCCGAACGGGACGGTGGCGTGGTCGACGTCGGCCCACGTACACCCCGCGTCGACGCGGACGGTGTGGTGCTCGGGGTCGACGGTCGTGCTGCGCAGCGACGCGAAGTCGATCACCAGGGCGTCGTCGGCGATGCCGAGCCCGCCGGCGTTGTGCCCGCCGCCGCGCACGGCGATCGTGATGTCGTGTGCCCGCGCGAACTTCACGCACCCGACCACGTCCGCGGTGTCGCGCACCCGGACGATCGCGGACGGCCGCCGGTCGATCGCCCCGTTGTAGACGGCACGGGCCGCATCGTAGTCCGGGTCCGACGGCAGCACGAGGTCGCCGCGCAGGGTGGCGGCCAGCTCCTCGTACGGTGCGGTGGCAATGGTTGTCATGGTTCCTCCTCAGGTGGGTCGCCACGACGCTAGGGACCGGGCGTTCGCGCAGCGTTCGCCCGCGCGGGGTCAGCCGCCGACGGCCCGAACGGCGAGGTCGTGCTCGCACCGCCGCACCAGGGCGAGGCTGCCCTGCGCCCTGGCGAGCCGCACCGCCGAGCGCAACCGGGACACCGCGGTGTCCGGGTCGTCGAGAGCAGCGCGTTTGCGCATCACCTCGGGCATCCACCACACGTCGTCGCGGGCCTGCCCGGCGACGATCGCCGCGTCCAGGGTCGCGCGGGCCGCGTCCGGGCCGGACAGGTCGGCGAGCAGCGCGAGCCAGTACGGCATCCGCGCGAACGAGCCCTCCGCGCGCAGGTTGTCGATGCCGCGCCGGGCGACCTCGGGCCGCCCGGCCCGCCAGCCGCCCAGCACCAGGCCCCATTCCCGGTAGTAGGCGAAGCCGTAGCGGTCGCACAGCTCGCCCAGCTCGCGCACGGTGTCGCCGAGCCGGTCCACCTCGCCGCACATCTGGTAGGTGATCCCGGCGTAGGCGAGCCCGACGGCGAGGCTGTACGGGTGCTCGGCCGACCTGGCGAGGTCGATCGCGTCCTGGCAGGCGGCCAGCGCCTCCCCGGTGTGGCCGAGCAGCCAGTGCGGGTGCGCGGCCCACCCCGTCGCGTGCACGTCCGGGCGGGTGCCGACGGTCAGCGACGGGGCGCCGTGGGACAGTTTCACGGCGAGTTCGAAGTGCTGCAGCGCCTCGGCGGGCCGCCCAAGGCTGCTCGCGCTCCCGCCGTACACGAAGTGCGCCGCGCCGCGCAGTTCCGAGTCCGGGTCGACGAGGTCCAGCACGCTCGTGGCGACCTCGTAGGCGTCCGCGGTGCGTCCCTGCACGAAGCGGGAAGCCCACAGTCCGACCATCGCGGTGAGCATGGAATCCTGCTGCCCCAGCCGTTTGGCGAGCGCGATGGTGCGCTCCAGGGCCTGCTGCAGCTGCGGCGAGGCGTACCCGCGGCGGGCGTTCAGCGGCGCCGCCATCGTCTCCAGGATCGCCAGTTCCTGACGGGCGGACTCGGCGCTGTCCGGCTGGGACCGCACAATGTCCAGCGCCTCCTGGTGCAGCCGGATCGCCTCGGCGTGGGCGAAGGTGCTGGACGCGAAGGCCGCGGCGCGCCGGTAGAAACCGACCGCGCGGTCCGGGCGCCCGCCCCGCGCGTACTGCTCGGCGAGGCGGCCGGACACCGGAGCGGTGTCGCCGGCGTGCAGCAGCTCCAGCGCCTGCGCGATGCGCCGGTGCAGCAGCCACCGGTTGGGCGGGCTGACCAGGTGGTAGGCGGTGTCCCGGAGCAGGTCGTGGCTGAAGTCGTAGCCGTCGCCGATCTCCTGGATGATGCGGCGCCGCCACAGCTCGTCGACGGCCTGCACGACAGTGTCCGGTTCGAGATCACTGGCCTCGGTGAGCAGGGCGAGCGTGAAGTCCCGGCCGACCGCGGCGGCGAGCCCGGCGATCTTGCGCGCGGCCGGGCTCGCCTGCTCCACCCGGTTGCGCAGCACATCGGTGAGGTCGCTGCCGGGCAGTGCCTTGCCACGCACGGCTTCCACGACGTAGAGCGGGAAACCGCCGGTGGTGGCCTGCAACAGCTCACGGTCCGCGGGGGCGAGCGGCTGCCCGGAGATCAGCTCGGCCAGCCGGGCGGATTCGGTGATCTCCAACGGGTTCAGCGTCAGCTCGGTCAGCAGGCCGGTGCCGCGCATGCGGGTGGTCCACTCGGCGAGCTCCGGCCACTCGCCGTCGGTGCGCAGGGTCGCGGCGACGAGGACCGGCGCGTCCGGGGTCAGGCCGAGGCAGAACGTGAGGAACGCCAGGGTTTCCTGGTCGCACCACTGCAGGTTGTCCAGCACCAGCAGCATCGGGCGGCCCGCGCCGGTGAGCGCCCTGGCCAGGCCCTCGAAGAAGCGGTGCCGCTGCCAGGCGTCCACCATCGCGCGGGGGCCGGTGTCCGGATCGCTCCGCGAGCGGCCCGCGGGCACGAGGCGGTCCACCTCGGCGCGCCACACCGGTTCCAGGTTCGCGGTCGCGGCGCGCACCGCGGGGGCGCGCAGCCAGTCCGCGACCGGCGCCAACGGCAGCCGCCCCGGCGTGCCGAAGCACTGCGAGGTGGCCACGATCGCGCCGTGCGCCCGCGCCGCCGAGGCGACTTCGGCGACCAGCCTGCTCTTGCCGACTCCCGCGCCGCCGCACACCAGCACGAGCCCCGGTCGGCCGGCCGCCGCGGTCTGCCAGACACGCGAGAGGAGGACCACCTCGCGGCCGCGCCCAACGAGCCCGGTGGTGCCGGGGCGGGGGCCCGTCGCGTCGCCCGCCAGCAGGCGGCGGAGGGCCCGCCGCGTGGTCTCGTCCGGTACGACGCCCAGTTCGCGCTCCAGGGTGGACGCGCAGTGGTGGTAGGTGCTGACCGCGCTGGCCCGGTCCCCCATCGCCGCCTGCAGGTCCATCAGCGTGCGGTAGCCCTGTTCCTCCAGCGGGCGCAACTGGATCCGCCTGCGGGCGGCCTCCGCGGCGCCGGGCAGGTCGCCGCGGCTCTTCCTGGCCTGGCACAGCAGATCGCACAGCCGGACGGAGGCCGATTCCAGCGCGGCACGCGGCTCGATCACCCATTCGTCGTTGATGCCGGGCAGGAATTCACCGCGGTAGAGCGCGAGCGCGGCCGGCGCGCGTTCGAGCACCCCGTCGCCGGACTGGGCCGCCGCACGGGCCAGTTCGAAGTCGCGCACGTCGACGCGGACGGTCGCGGTGTCACGCCAGCACAGGTCCTTCGCCGTGACGACCAGGCAGTCCTCGCCGAGTGTGTGGCGCAGGTGGTGCAGTTCGCGGCGGAGGTTAGTCAGCGCCTGCGGTTCGGACGAGTCGGGCCAGAACAGTTCGGCGATGCGCTGCCGCGGCTGGGGCACGCCCGGGTGCACGACGAGGTACGCGACGAGCGCGACGGTGCGCGGCGAACGAGTCACCACCGAACCGTCCGCCTCGTCGAGGATTGCTTGTTCTCCCAGCAGGGAGACCCGCAGCATCCCGCCAGAGTAGACCGCGACGCGGGTCGGATCGACGGGACGTCTAAAGCCCTTGCCCGGCCAGTGCCTCGCCGATGATCCGTGCGCCGTCGGGGAAAACGCCCGGGTTCGGGCCGGAGTAGTTGAGCCGCAGGTACACCCCGGGCGGCTCCGCGGGAAACCATTCGCCGCCCGGGTTCACCACCACTCCGGCCGCCTCGCAGTCGCGGATCAGGCGGGCCGGATCGGTGGCGTCCGGCAGCCGCACCCACAGGTTCAGCCCGCCCTGCGGCAACCCTTCCAGGCGTGCGGAGGGCACGTGCTCCCGCAGCGCGGCGGCGAGCAGGTCGCGCCGCGCGGCCAGCTGGCGGCGCACCCCGCGCAGGTGCGTGCGCCACCCGGACTGCGTGACGACGTCGAGCGCGACCGCCTGCAGCAACCCGCTCACGTACATCGACTCGCCCTGTGCGCTGGCGAGGATCCGCTCGCGGGCCGCGCCGCGGGCGATGATCCCGGCGACCCGCACCGCCGGGGACACGCTCTTCGTCAGCGACCGCAGGTACACCACGTGCCCGCGGTCGTCGCGCGCGGCGAGCGGCACCACATCCGCCGCGATCCCGAAATCGTGCGCCCAGTCGTCCTCGATCAGGAACGCGCCGTGCTCGCGCACGACGCCGAGGACCCGGTCGCCCAGCTCGGCGGGCCAGCGGGCGCCGGTCGGGTTGGCGAAGTTCGGCTGCGCGTAGAACGCCCTGGCCCCGGTCCGCCGGAACGCGCGGTCCAGCTCGTCCGGGTCCGGACCGTGCGGCCCGCTCGGCACGGGTACCACCCGCACCCCGGCCTGCGCGGCCGCGAGGATGGCGCCCCAGTACGTCGGCGACTCCAGCACGAGCGGCGCGCCCGCCCCGACTAGCCCCCGGAACGCCGCGCTGAGCCCGCTCTGACTGCCCGGGAACACGACGACGTCGCCCGGCGCCGCCGGCCCCAGCTCCGCAGCGAACCACGCCTGCAGCTCCGGCAACCCGGCCGCCGGCGGGCGGCTGACCGCGGAAGCGCCCCGCGCGGCGCGGGCGAACGCAGCCCGCACCAGCCGCTCGGGCAGCAGTTCCCGGTCCGGGTACCCGGAGTGCAACGCGATCACGTCGTTCGGCACCGTGCGCAGCGCGGTCGACGCCCGCGGCATCCGGTGCGGCGGCGAGCCGAGCGCCGCCGTCTGCCAGCCGTAGTCGTTGGCGCGCGCCACGCGGATGGCGCGCACGAAGGTGCCGACACCGGGCCGGCTCTCCACGATCCCCTGGGCGGCGAGGGTCCGCAGCGCCTTCTGCACGGTCACCGGGCTGGCCGCGTACTCGGCGACGAGCGCGCGGGTGGACGGCAGCTTCGCGCCCGGTTCGGCGGTCGCGATCCATTCGCGCAGCCCGGCGACGATGCGGGAGCTGCTATCGTCAGACATGAGACAAGATAGTAGCGCTACTCTCATCAACCGTCAGGTGCTACCACCCGCTCGGGCCGGTCTGGGCTGGGGTCTGCTCGGGGTCACAGCGTTCTCGTTCACCGTCCCGTTCACCCGGGTCGCCGTCGGCGCCATGTCGCCGCTGTTCATCGGCGCCGGCCGGGCGGTCGTCGCCGCGCTGCTCGCCGCGGTGGCGCTGGCGTGCGCCCGGCAACGGCTGCCGCGGGACGTGCAGTGGTTCCGCCTCGCGATCGTCGCCGCGGGCGTGGTCGCCGGGTTCCCCGTGCTGACGTCGTTCGCGCTGACCACCGCATCGGCCAGCCACAGCGCCGTCGTGATCGCGCTGCTGCCCGCCGCCACCGCGGTCATCGCCGTGCTGCGCGGGCGGGAACGGCCGGCGGCCCGCTTCTGGGCGGCGGCGCCCCTCGGCGCGGTGGCCGCGGTCGCGTTCGCGTCCCTGCAGGGCGGTTTCACCGGGCCGCGGTGGTCGGACCTCCTCCTGGTGGGGGCCGTGCTGGCCGCCGGGATCGGCTACGCGGAGGGTGGGCTGCTGGCCCGCGAACTCGGCGCGTGGCAGACGATCTCGTGGGCGCTCGTGTTGTCCGCGCCGCTGATGACCGCGCTCGCGGCCGTCGCGGTGTGGCAGCGCCCGCCCGCGGGCACCGCCGTGGACTGGGCCGCGTTCGCCTACCTCGGCGTGGTGAGCATGTTCCTCGGGTTCTTCGCGTGGTACCGGGGGCTCGCGATCGGCCCGATGGCGCGGGTGAGCCAGATCCAGCTGGTCCAGCCGGTGCTGAGCATCTGCTGGGCGGTGCTGTTCCTCGGCGAGGCGATCACCTGGCCGACGGTGCTCGGCGGCCTCGCGGTGATCGCGTGCGCCGGGCTCGCCGTGCGCACCAGGCTGGTCAGGCGAGCGTGACCTCCTCCGGCCGCCGGTCCGGCCGCAGCCCCCGCCACGACGGCGCCCGCAACCGCCCGTCCGACGTCCACTGCCGGAACTCCACCTCGCCCACCAGTTCCGGCTCCACCCAGTGTGCGTTGCGGGCGTACTCGCGGGGCACCGGGCTGTCGAACGGGCTCGTGCGGCGGGCCAGCGGGCGCAGGCGGGCCTGCAGGTCGTCGAGCATGCGGTCGGTGAACCCGGTGCCGACGTGCCCGGCGAAGCGCAGCCCGGTCTCGTCGTGCAGGCCGAGCAGCAGGGCGCCGAACGTGCGGGACCGCCGCCCCTCGCCGGCGGTCCAGCCCGCGATCACCACCTCCTGGGTGCGGGTCAGCGGTGTTTTCACCCAGTCCGGCGACCGCACGCCGGGTTGGTAGACCGAGCCGAGCCGCTTGGACACCAGCCCCTCCAGGCCGACCTCGCGCGCCGCGCTCAGCAGCTCCGCACCCTCCACGTCGGACGCGAGGAAGTGCCGCCGCACCCGCACCTCCGGCCGGTCGATGCCGAGGCCCAGCAACCGTTCCCGGCGTTCTTCGTAGGGCAGGCCGGTGCAGTCCCGCGATCCCTCGCGCAGCAGGTCGAACGCGAAGAACACGACGGGCACCGAGGACAGCCGCGCCGGGGAGGGCGCGGCCAGGTTCATGCGCTGTTGCAGGCGCCCGAAATCCGGCCTGCCGTCCTCGTCGAGCGCGACGACCTCGCCGTCGATCAGCAGTGTGCGGGGATCGCCGCCGAGCACGGCCAGCTCCGGATAGGTGGCGGTGACGTCACGCAGCCGCCGCGAGTAGAGCCGGACCTCGCCGCCGGACAGCGCGGCCTGGCACCGCACCCCGTCGTACTTCCACTCGAACGCCCAGCCCTCGCTGTCCCGCACGGGTCCGGGAACGGCCAGCATCGGGGCGACGGGCTCGGGCAGCGGCATGCCCCCGATGCTGCGCCGGATCGTGTGCCTCCGCCAGTCGGCCACACCTCTTCGTGGGGACTTGGGGCGTGTCTGACAAAGATCGCGGTGGATGCCGCGCACCGTGGCCTCCGGGAATGGTGCGGACTGTCCGCGCCGGCCCCGGAACCGCGTGACAAGCAGCTGCTCAACGGCACCTAACCGAGCAGACCACGCTGGTGCGCCAGGGAAACCGCCTCGGCGCGGCTCCCAGCACCCAGCTTGGCCATGACGCGCGACAGGTGCGCGCTCGCGGTCTTCTCGCTGATGAACAGGCGCTCGCCGACCTGGCGGTTGGTCAGCCCGCCCGCGACCAGTTCCAGCACGGACCGTTCACGCGGGGTCAGCACGTCGTCGGCGGGCGCGGCCGCGGCGGTCAGCCTGCCGCGCCGGGCCAGTTCCGCCACCGCGGACCGCAACGGTTCCGCGCCCAGCTCGGTCGCGGCGTCGTGCACCAGCCGGACCTGCTCGGCGGCCGCGTCCCGCTCGCCGTGCGCCAGCAGGGCCGCGGCCCACCGCCACCGGGCGATCAGCTGCCAGTACGGCAGGGGCGCGGCCTCGTCGACCGCGACCGCCCACGCGGCCGGATCGTCCGCGCCGCGCAAGCGGTTCAGCTCCGCGGCGAGCCGCGCGGTCGGCACGCGCGTGTCCGGGCTGCGTCCCTCGAGCCGGACCTGCACCGACGACACCGGCTCCGCGGCGGCGGCCAGCTCCTCGCCCTGGCCGACCAGCTCACCGGCGTCCCCGCCGCGGCGCCGGGCCTCCTCGGCGAGGTCGGCCAGCGCGGACACCCCGGTGACGACCGCCCACCGCAGGTCGGCGAGGCTGGACCGGGTCAGCGCATGCAGTCGCTCGATCACGGTCCGGATCTCCGCGACGGCCCGCTCGGCGTCGCCCTGCCACTGGGCGGCCTCGGCCAGCGCGATCCCCAGCAGCACGCCCGTGCGCGCGTCGTCGCGCTGGTCGGCCAGCCGCGCCGCGAGGTCTTCGACCTCGGCGAACCGCCCTTGCGCGGCCAGGATCGGCGCGGAGTACGACCCGACCCTGGCCCGCGCGAACCGCGGCGCGCCCGGCACCTCGGCGCGGGCGAGCGCGGTGTCCCAGTCCCCGAGCACGTACAGGTCGAACAGCTCGCTTGTGCGAGCTTCGACGCCAACGTTGCTCCAGCCGAGCCCGGCCCGTTCCGCGCGCTGCCACGCCCGCGCGGCCATCCGCGCCGCACCGGGCAGGTCCCCGATCACCAGCAGGTTGCAGGTGACGTTGTGCAGCGCCCGCAGCTCCACCCGGACCGCGCCGATCTCGGCCGCGCGCTCCGCGGCGGCCAGGCCGAGGCGCGTGGACAGCTCGACGTTGCCCTGCCAGTCCTCGAACGCGGCGAGCGTGACCATCCCGTCGGCCTCGACCTCGGGCGCCCCGGCCGCACGCGCGTCGGCGACCGCCTGCCGGACGTGGCCGCGCAGCTCGTCGACGTCGACGTCCGGCACGCCCCACACCCAGGCGCGGGCCCGCAGCGCGAGGACCCGGGCGCGCACGACGCTCGCCGGGCGGTCGCGCACCAGCTCCCACGCCTCGGCGACCGCCTTGGACACCTCGCCGCGGTGCACGTCGAACGGGATCAACGCGATCGCCAGCTGGTGCCGCGTGTCGGCGGCCAGCTCGGGGTCGTCGCGCAGGTCCGCCTCGGTCACCGCCGAGCGCGCGTACGTCACGGCGCGGTCGGCCTCGCCCGCGGTGTCCGCCATCGCGGCCGCCGAGCGCAGCAGCGCCAGCTGGTCCCGCCCGCTGATCCGCTCCGGCTCGTCCACCGCCTCCCACAGCTGCAGCGCCTGCTCGAGGTGGTGCAGCGCGTCGCCCGGCGCCTGCATCCCGACCGCCTGGTCCGCGGCCCGCACCGACGCGGCGAGCGCGGTCGGCAGGTCGTGGCTGCGGAAGCTGTGGTGCGCGAGCGCGGCCGCGGTGCCGTTCGCCGCGGCCAGGCGGGCGAACGCGGCGTGCAGCCGGACCCGCTCCCCGGGCAGCAGGTCGTCGTAGACCGCTTCGCGCAGCAGCGCGTGCCGGAACGCGTAGCCGTCCTGCGCGGCGACGAGGACGTTGTGCAGCACGGCCTCGCGCAACGCGGTCTCCAAGGTGTCCTCGTCCAGCCCGCAGACCGTGCCCAGGCTGGCGTGCGCGACGAGCTGCGTCGCGCCGGAGACCGCGCGGGCCACGCGCCGCGCCTCAGGGCTGAGCCGTTCCACGCGCGCCAGCAGCAGTTCGGCCAGTCCCTCGGGCAGGTTCGCGCCCCGGCGCACCGCAGCGGTCAGTTCCTCGCAGAAGAACGGGTTGCCCTCGGAGCGTTCCGCGACGGTGCGCACGATGGCGTCAGGCAACGCGCCTTCGGCGAGCGCGGACACGAACGCGACCGTGTCGGCCGCGCCGAGCGGGGCCAGCTCGATCCGGGCCACCGCGGGCAGCCGGGACACCTCCGCGAGCAGCGGGCGCAGCGGGTGGCGGCGGTGCAGGTCGTCGGTGCGGTAGGTGGCGACCACCAGCAGCCGCTGGGTGTCCAGCCGGGACAGCAGGAACAACACGAGGTCCCGGGTCGAGGCGTCGGCCCAGTGCAGGTCCTCCAGCGCGAGCAGCACTGGGCCGCGCGCGGCGAGTTCCACCAGCAGCGCGTGCGCCGCGTCGAACAGCCGCAGCCGTTCCACCGTCTGGTCGGCGGGCTCGGGCTGGGTGAGGCCGGGCAGCAGGCGCCCGAGCACCGGCCACCGCTCCGCCGCCTCCCGTTGCCCGCCCAGCGCCTCGGCGAAGGGCAGGTACGGCAGCCCCGCCTCGCCGACGTCGAGACAACGCCCGGACAGCACGGTCACCCCGTCGGCGTCCCCGGCCAGTTCACCGAGCAGCCGCGACTTGCCGACCCCGGCGTCACCGGCCAGCAGCACCGCCCCCGCGTGGCCCGCCCTGGCCCGGTCGAGCGCGGCACGCAGGGTGTCCAGCTCGGGGTCGCGGCCGATCAGCGGGATCGCGGTGTCGAGGCGAGGCACACCCCATGCTCCCACGGACTGCGATCAGCGCGTGGGCCGTTCGTCCGCGAGGGCGGCGACCGAATCGGCCAGCCCGAAGCGGTCGCGCACCCGGCACAGGAAGTCCGGCTCGTCGAGGCGGACCAGCCGCGCACGCCGGCTCGCCGCCTGCACGGTGATCCAGTCGCCCGGCTCCAGCACGCCCCGCAGCTGCCCGTCGACGCTCACCGCGGCCTCCCCGGACTGCTCCAGCACCCGGATGCCGACCCGCTGCTGCGGCGCCAGCACGACACTGCGGTTGAAGACCATGTGCGGCGCGACCGGCGTGAACACCAGCGCGTCCAGGCCGGGGGAGACGATCGGGCCGCCCGCGGAGAAGCTGTAGGCGGTCGATCCGGTCGAGGACGCCACGACGAACGCGTCGGTCGAGTAGACGGCGAACTGCCGCCCGTCCACGTACACCGCGAGGCTCGCCTGCCGGTCGCGGGCCAGCTTCTCCACCACGATGTCGTTGAGGCCCAGCAGGTCGAGCTGGATGCCGTCGCCGTCGGACGGGGCCCGCCGCGTGTTGGGCGGCGGCAGCGCCGGGCCGCGGCCGTAGCGCAGCATCGGCTCGATGCCCTTCGGGATGCTCAGCGGCCTGGACGCGCACATGGTGAGCGTCATCCGCGAGTCCTCCTGGAAGGCGCCGTCGTTCACCGCGTCCAGCGCGGCGACCACGTCCTCGGTGGCGACCTCGGTGAGGAACCCGACGCGGCCCACGTTCACGCCGAGCACCAGCGACCCGACCGGCGCCGCCACCCGCACCCCGCGCAGGAAGGTGCCGTCACCGCCGACGGTGACGATCAGGTCCGGGTTTCCCGCGCGCTCGGCCTCCTCCCTGGCGTGCAGCCGGTGGCCGTCGAAGTCGTCCCAGACGTCGATGTCGGTGCACGGGATGCCGCGGGCGGCCGCCCAGGCGCGGACCTCGCCCGCGGTGCGCCGCGCGGCCTCCTTGCCGCCGTGCACGACCAGGCCGATCCGGGAAACGGAAGCCATGTCCCTCCTCGCGACCGGAGGCGCTCCACGTCGGCCTCCTCGGTACCAAGCTAGTACCGGCGGGTCAGGACGCGAGCGGCTCGGCGCCTTCGGGCACCGGCACGAGGGCGGGCTTGGGCAGTTCCGCGCAGCTCACGCGCAGTTCGGCAGGCCGCGGGGTCGCCCAGGTGCCCAGCATCAGGAAGGTGACGGACTCGCCCGGCCCGAGGTCGAGCACATCGGGCAGGCGGCGGGTGAGGACGCGGTCGTAGCGGTCGCCGAAGTCGACGCGGACCCCGGTGGCGAGGACCGGGCCGGTGTTGGTGAGGCGGTACCACTGCTGCGGCTGGGCCTCGAGGCGGAACGCGGGCGCCGGCTCACCGCCGCAGCGCGGCAGGGCCGACCGGCGGCCGAACCAGAACGCCGTCGCCACGGCCGGTACCAGCACGGCCATCTCGATCATCAGTCGCACAACCAGCTGATCGTCCTTTCGGGGCAGCGCGCTACCCGGGGTGATCGAACCGTGATGTGACAAGCACGATCATCAATGTCCCGTCCACCAGGGATTCGGGCAGCGGCCACCCGGGGTGCTTAGCGTGTGCGCGCCTTTCCTCCCGAATCCCCGAAAAGGTGACGCATGACCGACCTCTCCCCCACCCGCCGTCAGGTTCTGATAGCCGGTGGCGCCGCGCTCGGCGCCGCTGCCTTCGCCGGCTGGGGCACCGCCTCCGCCAGCCCCGTGCGCGACCCGTTCACCCTCGGCGTCGCGTCCGGCGACCCGCTGCCCGACGGCGTCGTGCTGTGGACGCGGCTCGCGCCGGAGCCGCTGGCCGCCGACGGCCTCGGCGGCATGCCGTCGAGGCCGTGCCCGTCGAGTGGCAGGTCGCCGCGGACGAGCGGTTCGGGCACGTGGTGCGCGCGGGCGCCGAGATCGCGCGGCCGGAGTCCGCGCACACGGTGCACGCCGAGGTGTCCGGCCTGCGGCCCGGCGCCGAGTACTTCTACCGCTTCCGCGTGGGCAACGAGATCAGCCCGGTGGGCCGCACGAAGACGGCGCCGCGGCCGGGCGCGCGGCTGGACAGGTTCTCGTTCGCGTTCGCCAGCTGCCAGAACTACCCGGACGGCTTCTACACCGCGCACGCCCACCTCGCGCAGGAGGACCTGGATCTGGTGGCGTTCCTCGGCGACTACATCTACGAGGGCAGCGGGCAGGGCAGCATCGGCCGCGGGCACACCCCCGCCGCGGAAACCTTCAACCTGGCCGACTACCGCGTCCGGCTGGCCCAGTACAAGGGCGACGCGGACCTGCAGGCCGCGCACGCCGCGTTCCCGTGGGCGGTCGTGTTCGACGACCACGAGGTGGAGAACAACTGGGCTGGCGACATCTCGCAGCCGGACACCGAGCCCGACCAGGACCCGGCCGTGTTCCGGCAGCGGCGGGCGCAAGCGTTCCAGGCGTACTGGGAGCACATGCCGCTGCGCCGCGCCCAGCGCCCGTCCGGGCCGGACATCCGCATCTTCCGCAGGCTCACCTTCGGCGACCTGGTCGACGTGCACCTGCTGGACACCCGCCAGTACCGCGACGACCAGGTCGCGGGCGACGCGCGGCTGGACCCGTCCCGCACGATCCTGGGCGCGCAGCAGAAGGAGTGGCTGCTGCGCAACCTGTCCGGACCGACCGCGCGGTGGAACGTCCTGGCGCAGCAGGTGTTCTTCTCCCAGCGCGACTTCACGTCAGGTACCGCCGACTCGTTCAGCGACGACGCCTGGGACAACTACTACGTGGAGCGCAACCTGGTGCGCTCGAAGCTGGCGCAGGCGAGCAACCCGGTGGTGATCACGGGCGACGTGCACGCGAACTACGTGGCCGACGTGAAGGCCGACTTCGAGGACCCGGCGTCGGCGACGGTCGCGACGGAGCTGGTGGGCACGTCGATTTCCTCCGGCGGCGACGGGACCGACCAGAACGCCGGTGACCGCGTGCAGCTCGCGGAGAACCCGCACATCAAGTTCATCAACCGCAAGCGCGGCTACGTCCGGAATACCATCACGCGGGATTCGTGGACCGCCGACTACCGCATCGTGGACTACGTGACGCGCCCCGGCGCGCCCGTCCAGACGCGGGCGAGCTTCGTCATCGAAGCCGGCCGCGCGGGGGCGCGGCAGGTGTGACCGGGGTTCCTCACCCGCCGGTCTCCCGCAGCCGGCGGGTGAGGAACTCCCGCTCGGGCGCGTTCTCCGTCCGCCGCAGGGCTTCCTCGTAGGCCCGCGCCGCCTCCTCCCGCCGGTCCAGGCGGCGCAGCAGGTCCGCCCGGATCGCGTAGAACAGGTAGTACTCGGTCAGCCGCAGGCGCTCCACGAGCGCCAGCCCGGCCGCGGGTCCGTCGACCTCCGCCACCGCGACCGCCCGGTGCAGAGCCGTCACCGGGGACGGCGCGACCGCCATGAGCTGGTCGTACAGCTCCACCACCTGCCACCAGTCGGTCTCCGCGGCGGTCGGCGCGTCGCTGTGCACCGCGTTGATCGCGGCCTGGATCTGGTACGGCCCCGGCCGTCCACGCCGCAGACACCGGCGCACCAGCGCCTGTCCCTCAGCGATCAGGTCCCGGTCCCACCGGCTCCGGTCCTGGTCGGCCAGCAGCACCAGCTCCCCGCCCTGGCCGGTGCGGGCGGCGCGGCGCGACTCGGTCAGCAGCATCAGCGCGAGCAGCCCCAGCACCTCCGGCTCGTCCGGCATCAGCCCGGCCAGCACCCGCGTCAGCCGGATCGCCTCGGCGCACAGGCCGGCGCGCCGGGCCGTGTAGCCCTCGTTGAACACCAGGTACAGCACCGCGAGCACGGCCCGCAGCCGGTCCGGCAGGTCCGCCTCGTCCGGCACCCGGTACGGGATGTGGGCGGCGCGGATCTTGCCCTTCGCGCGCACGATCCGCCGCGCCATCGTCTTCTCCGGCACCAGGAACGCCCGCGCGATCTCGGCGGTCGCCAGTCCGCCGAGCAGCCGCAGGGTGAGCGCCACCCGCGCGGCCGGGGCGAGCGCCGGGTGGCAGCACGTGAAGATCAGCCGGAGCCGTTCGTCAGGCACGGCACCCTCCTCCACCGGCTCGTCGCGGGCGTGCAGCAGTGCCGCGCGGGCCTGCCGATCGTCGCGGATCGCCTCGCGCCGCAACCGGTCCACGGCGCGGTTGCGGGCGGTCGTGATGATCCAGCCCGCCGGGCTCGGCGGGATCCCGTCCTCGGGCCACCGCCGCACAGCCGTGGTGAACGCGTCCTGGACCGCCTCCTCGGCGACGTCGATG
The DNA here is from genome assembly GCF_000739085.1 of Amycolatopsis methanolica 239. Lineage (NCBI taxonomy): Bacteria > Bacillati > Actinomycetota > Actinomycetes > Pseudonocardiales > Pseudonocardiaceae > Amycolatopsis > Amycolatopsis methanolica. Next base: position 5,428,480 of record NZ_CP009110.1, read on the forward strand.
TCGCCGAAAACGCGGACCAGGACGGCCACCGCGCGCCCGTACTCCTCCCGGAAGACGCGGGCGATCTCCTCGGTCAACCGCAGGACCCGTCGACCAGCGGCCGGACCTCGATGGGCAGTGTGGTCGCCCGCGTCAGCTTGCGGCCCCACTCCAGCGCCTCGTCCAGGTCGGCCGCGCGGATCACGGTGAACCCGCCGACGTGCTCCTTGCCCTCCAGGTAGGGCCCGTCGGTGACGAGGACGTCGTCGTCCTGCGCGCGCACGACGGTCGCGGTGTCCGGCGGGTGCAGACCACCGTTGAACACCCAGGCGCCCGCGGCCCGCAGCTCCTCCTGGAACGCCGCGACGTTCTTCATGATCGGCTCGAGGATCTCCGGCGCGGGCGGCTCGCCGTCGGGCTGGTAGATCGTGAGCAGGTAGTGCGTCATGGTCCCTCCTCGGGTCGGTTTCCACCCTCTACACGAACTGCGGGCCCGCGGATCGACACCACACCGGAAAATACTTTGACTGGCGCCCGTTCGCGGACGACAGTGGAGTGCACCGAAACTCCACGCGATGCCCGCCCGATCCGCCGCGCCCGGCTCCACACCGCGCGCGCCGGTCCGGTCGCCGAGGCGCGCGTGCGCGGGCCCGCTATCGCACGGGCCGCCCCCGGCCGGCGCGGACCGAAGCCGCGCCGGCCGGGGAGACCAACGGCGCGTCCGCTTACAGCGTCCGCAGGAGCGGCGCGGTCTCCAGGTGCATGATGGCGGTCAGCGCGAGCCGGGTCGTCAGGTACCGGTGCAGCGCGCCGGTGTGCGACCTCGCCGGGCGCCGCCGGGTGTTCCGGCTCGGGGTGACGGCGTTCCTGCTCACCTCGCTGGCGTGCGCGCCCGCGCCGGGCGCCACCGCGTTGATCGTGTTCCGGGCCGCTCAGGGCGCGTCGCGGCGGTGAGCATCCCGCAGACCATCGGGCTGACCCGCGCGATGTTCACCGGCCCGGCGCTGTCCCGCGCGCTGGGCGCGACCGGCCCCGGCATGGGACTGGCGGCGGTGTGCGGGCCGGTGCTCGGCGGCGTGCTCACCGAGGCCTGGACCTGGCGGTCGTCCACCCGCTGACGCGACTGTCCACTCCGGACTACCGGCTCCCCGCGGCCGGCGCCGTCGCGCTCGTCGTCTTCGTGCCCCGATCTCCGCCAGGGCGCACGGCGTGGTCGTTCACCAGACAGCGCCGAGGTGACCAGCGCGTCTGCCGCGTGCCAGATCGGGATCGCATTGGCGATCGGCTACGGCCGGTGCCGCGGTGATGACGGGGAAAACGGCGCTCTCGGTTTCCGGTGATGCGGGTTATCGTGTTTCGTGACCATTCCGCGATTCCGGCCGCGGACTTTGCGGTGGCAGGTGATCGTGCTCGGGAGCGGGTTGCTCCTGCTGCTCACCACCACCGCGATCGTCACCACCGCGGCCCGCGTCCACGTGACAGACGTCGGTTCGCGGGTGCGGGACACGCTGCGCCCGGCGCAGGTCGCGGTCGCCGCGCTCGGCAAGGGTTACGTGGACATGGAAACGGGCGAGCGCGGTTTTCTGCTCACGCGTGATCCGCAATTCCTGCAACCCTACGAAACGGGACAAGCGGCGGTCGCCGGAGCGGAGGGCGACCTCAGACGGCTGATGGCCGACGACGCGGACACGATCGCTCTCCTCGGCGAAGTCAGCGCAGTGGGCGCCGAGTGGCGCACCCGGGTGGCCGAGCCGTCGATCGCGCAGGTCCGCGCGGACGGCACCGTCGCGGACGGGCAGCTGGGCAAGGCCTTGTCCGATACCCTGCGCGCCCGGCTGGCTGCCCTGGGCAACCACCTCGACCAGCTCATCGCGGCCCGGCTGGAATCTTCGCGCCGCGCGAACGCCGCCGCGAACCTGACCACCGGGCTCTGCGTGGGTCTGGCGCTCGTACTCGGAATCGCGAGCGTGGTCATCCTGCGCCGATCGCTCATCACGCCGCTGAACCGGCTGGTGGCGCAGGTGCGCGAGGTGGCCGCCGGCGACCTGCACCGCGAGGTCGAGGCCACCGGGCTGGAAGAGGTGGTGCGGCTCGGCGAAGCGGTCGAGGCGATGCGGGTGCGGATCCTGTCGGAGGCCGAACAGGTGGCGGCGTCGGCGAACCGGATCGCCCGGCTGGAGGAGACCGACCGGATCGCCCGCACGCTCGGCGACACGGCGATCCGCCGACTCTACGGCATCACGCTGGACCTGCAGTCCGCGGCCGCCCGGTTCCCCCGGTCCGGCCCGGTGATGGCCACCGCGATCAGCGGCATCGACCGCACGATCTCGGCGCTGCGGAGCTCCGTCTACGGCACGGCCGCGACGCGGACCCGCCCGGCGCTGCGCGCGCAGGTCAGCGACGTGGTCGGGGAGCTGGAGACGACCCACGGGCGCGCACCGGGGCTCGTCCTGACCGGCGACCTCGACATCGAGCCGCCGGAGGAGGTCACCGCCGAGGTCACCCAGGTGCTGCGCGACTTCCTGCGCGCCACCGCGGTGCCGGGCGGCGGCGCGGAGGAGGTCGAGCTGGCGCTGTCCGGCGAGGAGATCCGGCTGCACGTGCGGTGCGCGGTGCCGGACGAGCGGGTGGCCGGCGTGGAGCGGGCACTGGCTGAGGTGTCCGGGGACGCGGTCGTGTGCCGCGAGCCGGGCCGGGTCACGGTCGAGTGGCGGCGTCCGTTGTGACGACGGGGTAGGCCGGTTCGCTCATCTCTGCCAGCGCCGTCTCGCGGCCCTCCGGGGTGAGGTGGTCGATGTAGAGGCGGCCGTTGAGGTGGTCGGTCTCGTGCTGGAAGCAGCGGGCGAGCAGGTCGCGGCCAGGCACGGCGACGGGGTTGCCCGTGAGGTCGAAGCCGCGGACGGTGACCTGGGCGGCGCGTTCGACGACGGCCCTGGCGCCGGGCACCGACAGGCAGCCTTCGGGGTGGGCGCCGGTCTCGTCGCCGGCGACCTCGATGACGGGGTTCACGACGTGACCGGCGTGCCACAGCTCGCCGTCGCTGCGTGCGTAGCTCTCCGGGCACAGGTAGACGAACACGCGCAGCGGAACGCCGATCTGGTTGGCCGCGAGGCCGACGCCGCTGGCGGTGCGCATGCTGACGAACATGTCGGACACCAGCTGGGCCAGGTCGGCGCCGAACTCGGTGACGTCGGCGCACGGCTGGTGCAGCACCGGGTTGCCGACGACGGTGATGGGCCGGGACTCGCCCCGGGCGTAGTGGTGGGCCAGGTCGCCGCCGGTGGTGACGTCGTGGTGGACCTCGATCTCGGACATGGGACGAGTAAACCAACCAGGTGCGGGTATGACGGCGAGTGCCCAGTTCGAGTGCATCCGAAGGCAGGCAGAGATGACCAAGGCTCGCGAAATCATGACGCCGGAACCCGAGTGCGTGCGGACGAGCGACACCGTGCTCGACGCCGCGAAGCGGATGACGGACCTGCAGGTGGGGGCGATGCCCATCTGCGGTGAGGACAACCAGCTCAAGGGCATGCTGACCGATCGGGACATCGTGGTGAAAGTGCTGGCGGAGGGCAAGGACCCGCGTGCCGTGAGCGCCGGGGAGCTCGCGCAGGGCGAGGCGGTCACGATCGGCGCCGACGACGACGATGCGGAGGATATCCTGCGCACGATGTCGCAACACCAGGTCCGGCGGCTCCCGGTGATCGACGGCCACGACCTGGTGGGGATCGTCGCGCAAGCGGACGTGGCAAGGTCCCTGGACGAGCCCAAGATCGGTGACCTGCTGCAGGCGCTGTCGACCGATTGATGCCGGTTCGATCGGGTCTGTGCGGGTTGCTCGGCTCGTTGTAGGTACCTCGTCCCGGCCCGGAGGGGCGTCAAGGCTTGGTTCATTGAGCGCTGCTCCGGGCTCTGCGCTGTGCCGCTGAGACCCGCGCGGCTATGCGCTGTCTCGATGGCCCGCGCCTGGCATCGCGCCTCGTCGTTGAGGCTCACTCCCAGCGTTTCGCTGCCCTGAGTTCCTACCGATGCGCCCCGCACGCGGGTATACCTGTTGCTCCAGTCAGGTGATTCAACCGATTCGACTCGATAGGGTGGCGATTTTCCGCCCAGCACAGGTTTTTGTCGGTCCCCGTCCCTAACGTGATCGGCATGAACCCGACAACCCACCGCAGTCCCAAGTGGACGGTCCGCATCCGCACCGCCCTGCTGGGCGTCGTGCGCGCCCTGGCCAGCTCAGTCCGCGTCCTCCAGCCGGAACCCGACCTTCAGCCCGACCTGGAAGTGACCGATCGCCCCGTTCTCGATGTGTCCCCGTATTTCGGTCACCTCGAACCAGTCCAACCCCCGCAACGTCTGCGCCGCACGCTCGATCCCCCCACGAATGGCGGCGTCCAAACTCTCACTGGACGAGCCGACGATCTCGGTGACGCGATAGGTGTGCCCGGCCATCTCAGGCCTCCTTGCCCTAGGCGAATCCCGGCCCCGGCATTGTCACCCGCCACGCCCGCCACCGCATCCCGCTCACGATCTCGTGCCCACCCCCACCTGCGTGCCGTCCACCCACCCCAGCCGTCGGTGGACACCACCCACAGCATCGCCACCTCCACATCAGCTCACGCGCACCCACCCCACCTCTCCGCATTCCCCACGACCAACCCTCGACCCAGCCCACCTCCGACGAACACCAACCCCAACATCACCACCACGCACACCGCCGCCCCCTCCCGACCTCGCCCACCACGCACCCACTTGTCCGCCCCGAGCAGGGCACCTCGACGGGCCTGCCTCGGGGACCGACGCCGGTCCCAGGGGCGCGTGCCAGGATCGGGGTCATGACACCTGAGGAGCTGTTGACCACCACCCGCAGCGTGCGCAAACGGCTGGACCTGTCGCGGCCCGTGCCGCGCGAGCTCATCGAGCGCGCGATCACCCTCGCGCTGCAGGCGCCGACCGGGTCGAACCGGCAGGACTGGCACTGGGTCGTGGTCACCGACGCCGGCAAGCGCGCCAAGCTGGCGGAGCTGTACGCGAAGTCCTACAAGGCGTACCGCGACCTGGGCCCCGCGCCGGAGGAGCGCTATCCGGGCGACACGGACCGCGCCGCCACCCAGCACCGGGTGATGAACAGCGCCGACTACCTGGCCGAGCACATGGCCGAGGTGCCGGTGCTGCTGGTCCCGGCGATCCACGTGCCGGGTGGCAAGCTGCCCGAGGGCAACCAGGCCGGCTTGTGGGGCTCGATCCTCCCCGCGGTCTGGAGCTACATGCTCGCCGCGCGCACCCTCGGGCTCGGCACCGCGTGGACATCGCTGCACCTGGTCTACGAGAAGGAGGCCGCTGAACTGCTGGGCATACCGGACCACGTCCGGCAGGCTGCGCTGATCCCGACGGCGTTCTACACCGGCGAGACGTTCAAGCCGGCGAAGCGCCAGCCGCTGTCCGAGGTCCTGCACTACGACCAGTGGTGACCCGGTGCCCAGGAAGAGCGCGGCGTTCCTGCTGTACCGCCTGACCGGCAACGGTGGGGTGGAGGTGCTCATCGCGCACATGGGCGGTCCGTTCTGGGCGCGCAAGAACGAGCGGGCCTGGTCCATCCCGAAGGGCGAGTACGCCGACGAGGATCCGCTGCCCGCGGCACGGCGCGAGTTCGCCGAGGAGGTTGGCGAGCCCGTCCTCACGGGCGAGATCCTGGAGCTGGGCGAGGTGCGCCAGCCGAGCGGCAAGGTCATCACGACGTTCGCCGCGGAGGGCGACTTCGACCTGGCAGGCTTCGCCAGCAACACGTTCGAGATGGAGTGGCCGAAGGGCTCCGGCCGCGTGCAGGAGTTCCCGGAGGTCGACCGCATCGAGTGGACCACGCCCGAGCGCGCCGCGGAACTGCTCGTCAAGGGCCAGGTGCCGATCATCGCCCGCCTGCGGGAAACGCTGGTGGCACAAGGAGTCCTGCGCGCCTGACCCCGCGGCAACCCCGCACCGGCCCCGGTTCCGCCCGGACACGCACCTCCGGGCGGAACCCCAGGCGGGCCAGCAGGCGCGGGCAAATCCCCGCCCCGGCGGAGCGGAGACTTGCTGAGCGCTGCCGGGGCGGCACCTTCGCCGCGCTCGGGTACCTTCGCCACGGCCGGGCGGAACCCTCGCCGCGGCCTGGCAGAACCTTCACTGTGGCGGAACCTGCTCAAGCGGGCAGGCGCCGACCGAAAGGTGCGCCCACGCTCTGAACCCGGCCGCGCGACCCACCCCACCGGGCAGAGCCCACCCTTGGCGCCCGCGGCATCCGCGGCGCACATGTCGATGGGCCCCGCTACGCGAGGCCCATCGAACCCAGAACCTCGAAGCACCGCCACCGAAGCAGCGAGGACTACGCCAACGCCACCACCAGCGCCCCTGGCAACACCGCCGCCAGCACCCGCCTCAGACCAGCAACGCCGGCACCAGCAGCAGCCCCAGACCGGACCCCCAGCCCCTCGGGCAACCACCACCAGCCGTCAGCCCAGCAGCACCAGCAGCAACCCCAGCGGCAACCCCCAGCACCAGCAGCAGCGCCAGGCCGGCCCCTCAGTGCCGGGCGAGACCACCAGCCCTGAGGCAACCACCTGCCCTCCGGCCAGCACCCCGACAGCGACCCCCAGGCCCCTGCCCCAGGAACACCACCAGCCGTCAGGCCAGCGACACCGCCACCTGCTCCAGCCGGTCCAGCGCCTCCTGCATGCCGCCCTCCATGCCGGACTCCAGGTGCCCGTCGCGGGTTTCCTTGTTCGGGTACTCGGCCAGCACGGTCAGCGTGGTGCGCCCCTCGTGTTCGGTCAGCGTCAGCGTGTTCAGCGACTCCGCACCGGGCATGCCTTCGAACACCTCGGTCGACACGATCCGCTCGTGCGGCACGATTTCCCGGTACTCGCCGTGGAAAGCGACCTCGAAACCGCCGTCCGCGATCATGGCGTTGCGCCATCTCCCGCCGACCCGCAGGTCGACCTCGACGGACGTGACCTCGCCACGCTCGCCCGACCACCAGCGCTTCACCAGCTCCGGCGTGGTCCACGCCTTCCACACCAGTCGCGCGGGCGCGTTGAACTCACGCACGATCTGAACCTGGTTGTCCGCCGGGAGCGTGACCTTCGCCGTACCGCTAGTCGTCATCGTGCTCATCTCCGTCCTCCAGTTCCTTGAGTTCTTCCAACACCGCGTCCATGCGGTCGAACCGCTCGTCCCACAACCTCTGGTAACCACTGACCCACTCGTGGATGTCCTTCAGCGGGCGGGCGTTGATGCGGTAGACCCGCTGCCGTCCCGAGTCGCGAACCTCCACCAAACCCACCTCCCGCAGGACCCGCAGGTGCTTCGACACCAGCGGCTGGGCGAGCCCGAGCACCGACACCAGGTCGTTCACCGGCTTCTCCCCGCCGGCCAGCAGATCGAGGATCTGCCGCCGCCGCGGTTCGGCCACCGCGTTGAACGCGTCCGCCGTAGTCGCTGCCCTTGCCATGCACCAAATATATACCCATATGGGAATGCGTCAAGGGATCCAGGCAACCGCATCGATTTCGACCAGGTAGCGGGGGTCGAACAGGGCCTGGACGCCGACGAGCGTGCTCGCCGAACGCGTCGTCACCCCGGCACGCAACGGCGCGAGGATCGCCTCCGCCAGCTCCGGCCGGTACCCCACGACGTAGATCGTGTGCTTCACCAGGTGCTCACGACTCGTGCCCGCCGCGGCGAGCGCGATGTCGATGTTCCGCACGATCTGCTCCACCTGCGCGCCGTAGTCACCCTCGCCGACGAGTTCCCCGTCGACGTTCCAGGCGACCTGCCCGGACAGGAACACCAGCCGCGACGCGGGCACGGCGACGGACAGGCTGAACATCTCCGGCAGCGCGAAGAGCCCGGCCGGGTTGGCGTACTGCGGCATCTCACTCTTGGTCATCGACCCACCCTAGGCTATGTTTGGTCAGCGACCAAGAACATCGTCATCGTCGGAGCGGGCTCGACCGGGCTGTCGCTGGCCGCGGAACTCCGCCTCGCGGGCGCCGAAGTCACCGTCCTCGAACAGCGCACCGAACGGGACTCGCACTCGAAGGCCCTCACCATCTACCCGCGCACCATCGAGGTGCTGCCCTCACGCGGCGTCGAGCAGCCGTTCCTGGCCGAAGGGATCCCGGTCCCGCAGGGGCATTTCGCCGTACTCGACGACCGCCTGGACTTCGCCCTGCTCGACACCGATTTCCCGATCACGCTGGCGCTCCTGCAGGCACGCACCGAGGAACTGCTGGCAGACCACGCGTGCGAGGCGGACGCGGACATCCGGCGCGGCCACCGCGTCACCGGCCTCACCGAACACCCCGGCGAGGTGATCGTGGCGGTCGCCGCCGCGTACGTCGTGGGCTGCGACGGCACCCGCAGCACCGTCCGCGCCGCAGCGGGGATCGACTTCCCCGACACGTCCGCGTCCGTCTACGGCTGGATCGGGGACGTCGTGCTGACCGACCCGCCGTCCGCGGGCTCCTACAGCCGCGCGACCGCGGACGGCCTGCTCCTGGCCGTCCCGCTGCCCGGCGGCCTGCACCGGCTGGCCGGCCACAGTCCTGGCGACGTCCGCGCCGACCACCCCGGCGAACTCACCCTCGGCGAGCTGCGCGCCAAGGTCACCGCCATCGACGGCCGGGACTTCGGCATGCACTCCCCCGCCTGGCTGTCCCGGTTCTCCAACGCCCGCCGCCAGGCCACCCGCTACCGCCGGGGACGCGTCCTGCTCGCCGGCGACGCCGCCCACACGCACATGCCGGCCGGCGGCGTCGGGCTCAACGTCGGCCTGCAGGACGCGATGAACCTCGGCTGGCAGCTGGGGGCCGTGGTTCGCGGCGAGGCGCCCGACGACCTGCTCGACACCTACCACGACGAAGGCCACCCGGTCGGCGCCGAACTCCTGGAACACACCCAGGCGCAGACCGCGCTGATGACCGCGTTCACCCCGGACGGCCGCCGGCTGCGGTCGCTGCTCAGCACCCTCATCGCCGAACAGCCAACGTTCGCCAGGGCGCTCGCCGAGCCTCTGTCCGGTCTGTCCGTCCGCTACCCCTTCCGGCTCCTGCACGCGGGACGCCCGGTTCTGCTGGACTTCCGCGACGAGCCAGGTCCCGCCACCCCCGGCGCCGTCGTCCACCACGGACGCCCGCTGGGCGACCGGCCGGACTGGGCCGCACTTGACACGGCCCTCATCCGCCCCGACGGCCACAGCGCGGACGTGACCCCCCGCGGCGAGCCTGATCAGCACCCCTGACGGCGACCTGGCTAGCATCGCCCGGTGATCACCCGGAACGGCGACAGCCGGCGCGACGAGATCGTCCGGGTCGCGCTCGCCCTGCTCGACGAAGAGGGCCTGGAGGCCGTCAGCCTGCGCGCCGTCGCGCGGCGGCTCGGTGTCCGGCTCAACACCGTCTCCTGGCACGTCAAGACCAAGGCGCGGCTGCGTGAGCTGATGGCCGACGCGATCTTCGCCGGCATCTCCCTCGACGGGCTCCCGGACGACTGGCGGGACCGCACCACCGAGCTGGCCCACCGGTTCCGCCGTGCGCTGCTGGCGCACCGGGACGGTGCGTTCGTCGTCGCCGGAACGTTCGTCGCCGAGCCGGCCACCCTGCGCGCCGCGGAAGCGCTGGTCGCCGCCCTGCTCGACGGCGGCCTCGAACCGCGCGACGCGGGCTGGACCTGCTGGACGATCCTCTACTTCACGCTCGGCCTCACGCAGGAGGAGCAGGGCGCGACGGGCGCGGTGGCCGGCCTGCTGGAGTCCGCGGTCACCCCGGACAGCCACCCTGCGCTGGCCCGCGTGCTGCCGCACCTCGTGGACAACGAGTTCACCCGCCGCTTCGAGTTCGGGCTCGACCGCATCCTGGACGCGGCCGCACGTGGCTAGCCTGAACCCATGACGTTAGGCGAACTCAAACGACTGTGCCTGTCGCTGCCGGGGGCACGCGAGGAGTTCCCGTTCGGCGAGGCCAACAGCGTGTTCAAGGTCGCGGGCAAGATGTTCGCCCTCAGCCCGCTCGAGTCGAAGCCGCTGCGGGTCAGCCTCAAGTGCGATCCGGACCTGGCGGTGCAGCTGCGCCGCGACCACCCGGAGATCACCGCCGGGTACCACCTGAACAAGCGGCACTGGAACACCGTCGTGCTGGACGGCGGCGTGCCCGAGGATCTGGTGCGCGAGATGGTCGAGGACTCCTACGACCTGGTCGTTTCCGGGCTGCCGCGCCGCGAGCAGGAGAAGCTGCGGTGGGTCGCGCTCAGCCAGGAGAAGACGCCGCGCGGATCCGGCAAGCCGGCCCGGTGACCGTCGAACTGACCCTGCTGCCGCGGGTGGCCTGCCGCGGCCGGGCTGGGCAAGAGGGGCTCGCGCTGTGGCGGCAGGCGGTGGCCCGTCAGCGGGACAGCGGCGTGCTCCCCCTGCCGGATGCGCCCGGCCTGGACGCGTGGACGCTGGAACTGCTCTGCGTCACGGTGATCGCGCACGCCCAGCGCGGAAGGCTCGACCTAGTCGCCGACCTGGTCACCGAGCTCCCGCCGCTGGCCCCGCCGTTGTTCAGCGAGAGCGCGGCGAAGGTGCCCGCCTACCTGATCGGGATGGCGGTGCGCGGCACTCTTCTGCTCGCGCTCGGGGTGCTCGCGCTCGACCGCGGGGACCGCACCGGGGCGCGGCTGGTGGCGCTGGCCGAGCGGCTCGGGTTCCTGCGCAACTTCCAGCCCACCATGACACCGGCCGGGTTCCGGGCCGCGGCCGAGAAAGCCGACGGGCCGGACGAGCTGCGCCTGGCGGCGCTGGACCTGCTCAGCGGGTCGGCTCCCGGTTGAAGAGGCGCTTGGACCAGAAGTAGCCGAGGACGGTGATCCCCGCGCCCCAGCCGTACCAGCCGATCGGCGTGCCGGCGAGCAACCCGCGCAGGGTCTCGATCACCGCGGTGAACGGCTGGTACTCGGCGAACCAGCGGATGCCGGCGGGCATCGAGTCCAGCGGCACGAAGGCGCTGGACAGGAACGGCAGCAGGAAGGTCATCGGCAACACGACGTTGCTGGCGCCCTCCGGCGTCTTGGAGAGCTGGCCGAGCGCGGCGGAGAACCAGCTCAGGCCGAGCGTGAGCAGCAGCAGGACGGCGGCCGCGAGCAGCCAGTCGCCGAAGCCGGCCGAGGTGCGGAAACCCATCGCGACGGCCACCGCGAGAACGATCACGAGGCTCACCACGGTCTGGATCACGTTGCCGACGACGTGTCCGGTGAGGACGGACGCGCGGGCGATCGCCATGGTGCGGAAACGGGCCACGATGCCCTCGGTGAGGTCGGTGCAGATCGCGACGGCCACCGGCATCGAGGCCGAGCCGATGGTGAGCAGCAGGATGCCGGGCACGAGGTAGCCGAGGTAGTCGCCGCCGGCCGGGGCGCCCGCGATGCCGTTGCCGATCGCGCCGCCGAACACGTAGTTGAACAGCAGCAGCATCATGATCGGGACGGCGACGACGCTCGCGGTCATCGACGGGTAGCGCAGCGCGTGGCGGAGGTTGCGGCGCAGCATGGTGGCGGAGTCGGTGAACATCAGCGGGAGACCTTCTCTTCGGTGGGGTGTCCGGTCAGGGCGAAGAAGACGTCGTCGAGGTCGGACGTGTGCACCGACAGGCCCTCGGGCTCGATGCCGGCGTGATCCATGCCGTCGAGCAGCGCGCGCAGCGAGCGGACGCCGCCGTCGCTGGGGATCTGCAGGGTGCGGGCCTCGTCGTCGCGGGTGACCTCGCCGAACGTGCGGGCGGCCAGGTCGAGCGCGCGGTCGTCGGCGAAACGGAGCTCGACGTGCCCGCCGGGGATGCGGCGCTTGAGCTCGGCCGGGGTGCCCTCGGCGACGAACACGCCGTGGTCGAGCACCGCGATGCGGTCGGCCAGCTCGTCGGCCTCCTCCAGGTACTGGGTGGTGAGGAAGACAGTGACGCCGCGGGCGACGAGGTCGCGGATGATCTCCCACATGGTGTGGCGGCTGCGCGGGTCGAGGCCGGTGGTCGGCTCGTCGAGGAAGATGATGCGCGGCTCGCCGCCCAGGCTCATCGCGAGGTCCAGGCGGCGCCGCATGCCGCCCGAGTAGACCGCGGCGAGCTTCTTGCGTGCCTCGACCAGGTCGAAGCGTTCGAGCAGCGCGGCCGCCCTGCGACGGCCCTCGGCCTTCGGCAGGTGGTGCAGGTGCCATCAGCCAGAAGTTCTCCTCGGCGGTCAGCTTGTTGTCGACGGCGGAGAACTGCCCGGTGACGCCGATGGCGGCCCGAACGCGGTCGGCTTCCGCGGCGACGTCGTGCCCGGCGATGCGGGCGCTGCCGGAGTCGGCCCGCAGGTAGGTCGACAGGATCTGGACCATGGTCGTCTTGCCCGCGCCGTTGGGCCCGAGCAGGGCGAAGATCGAGCCGGCCGGGATGCGCAGATCGATCCCGCCGAGCACGACCTTGTCCCCGAACGCCTTGCGCAGCCCGGCGACCTCGATGGCCGGGTGGTCGTGGTGGTGGTCAAAGCCCCCTCCTCCGTGTGCTGTCCCGTTGCTGGTGACGAACTTCGGAGGAGGCGGCTTCAGAAGGGCTTCAACGCGGTTTCAGCGGTGGCGGGGCGGGGTTTCAGGGGCCTTCCCCCGGACGGCGGTGGCTCAGCCAGCGTTCGCCGAGCGAGTCCCAGATCCCCTGGTATTCGCCGAACATGCGGCGGACCACCTCGCGGTCCACCTGCTCCGGCGGGGTCTCGGCCAGGTAGTAGGTGAGGTCGTCGCGCAGCCGGTAGAAACGGTACTGCGTCTCCTCCATGAGAACCCACAGCGAGCGTCAGGCGAAGAACGGTTCGAGGGTGTTGACCACGGTCACCAGCGCGACGAGCGCGAAGCCAAGGCTGCGCCGCGTCGGCCGGCTGTCACGCGAGTTGGGGCCCCCCGAGGACGGGCCCCACCACCCCCATGGCTCAGACCCGGGCCAGTTCCGGTTCCGGCGCCCGGCGCGGGCGCACCACACCGGACACCGCGATCAGCAGTCCGAGCGCCGCGATTCCGTTGATCACCGCCAGCGCCGGGGTCAGCCCGGTCAGCAGGTTGCCCTCACCGCTGCCCGTCAGCACCGCCGTCACGATCGCCAGTCCGATCGCGCCGCCGACCTGCAGTGACGTGTTCAGCAGGCCACCGGCGAGTCCCTGCTCGTTGTCGCTGATGCCGGTCGTCGCCTGGATGTTCAGGGACGAGAAGGCCAGGGTGAAGCCGATGCCGAGCAGGATCATGCTCGGCAGCAACGAACCGGCGTACCCCGAGTGCTCGTCGACGCGCAGGAACAGCACGTACGCGAGCACGTGCGCCAGCACGCCACCGAGGATCGTGCGCGACGTGCCGACCCGGTCGATCAGCGGCTCGATCCGCGGCGAACCGAACGCGACGATCAGCGCGGCGGGCAGGAACCCGAGCGCGGTCTCCAGCGCCGACCACCCCAGCACGTCCTGCAGGTACAGCATCACCACGAACTGGAACCCGATGTAGGCCCCGAAGAACAGCGCCGCCCCAAGGTTCGCCCGCGCCAGCTGCCCGGAGCGCAGGATGCCCAGCCGCAGCAACGGGTGGCTGCTGCGCTTTTCGATCAGCACGAACGCGGTCAGCAGCGCCGCCGCGACGACGAAGGTGATCAACGTCTGCGGCGAGGCCCACCCGGTTTCCGGCGCCTCGACGACACCGAACACCAGCAGCAGCGACCCGGCCGCGCCGGTGATCGCGCCGGGCAGGTCGTAGCCGCCCGCCGTGTGGTCCCGCTCGTAGGCCGGGACGACCTTGATCGCCGACACCAGCGCGATCAACGCGATCGGCACCGGCAGCAGGAACGTCCACCGCCAGCCGACCTCGGTCAGCAGCCCGGAGAACACCAGGCCCGCCGAGTACCCGCTGGCGCCGAACACCGCGAAGATGCTGATGGCGCGGTTGCGGGCCGGGCCCTCCTGGAACGTCGTGGTGATGATCGACAGCGCGGCCGGCGCGGTGAAGGCCGCCGCGAGGCCCTTGACGAACCGGCTCGCGATGAGCAGCGCGCCGTTGTCGAAGAGGCCGCCGAGCAGCGACGCGACCGCGAACACGGCCACCGCGACGAGGAACACCCGCCGCCGCCCGAGCAGGTCCGCCGTGCGGCCGCCGAGCAGGAGCAGCCCGCCGTAACCGAGCACGTAGCCGCTCACGACCCACTGCAACGCGCTGGTGGACAGGCCGAGGTCGGCCTGGATGGACGGCAGCGCGACGCCGACCATCGAAACGTCGAGGGCGTCCAGGCCCACGACCGTGGACACCGTGAGCAGCACGGCCCACAGCCGTGCGTCCCACCGCGTCGATGTGGTGGACAGGTGCGCAGGAGAAGTCATGGCAGCCAGATTACATGCGCGCGCATCTAATGTAAGAGGATTTAATGTCTTTGCATCAAATTCCCGTGCATGCTATGGTGTCGCCATGGGTGACGTCGCCGAAGGCCGGCTGGTGCAGCAGTGGCACGAGTTGCTGGCCCTGCACGCGACCGTCTTCGGCGAGCTGGAATGCCGCCTGCAGGACGAGCACGGCATCGGGGTCAGCGAGTTCGAGGCCCTCGAACGGCTCGCGACCGGCGACTTCAAGTGCCGCTCCGCCGACCTCCTGGAAGCGGTGCACCTGAGCCAGAGCGCCACCTCGCGCCTGGTCGCCCGCCTGGAGAAGGAGGGCCTGGTCGAGCGCGCGATGTGCGAGCAGGACCGGCGCGGCATCTTCGTCTCGCTCACCGACGCCGGACGGCGCCGTTACGAGGAGGCGAAGCCGACCCACCGCGCGGTGCTGCGTGCCACGCTCGGCGAGGCGCGTCTCACGAAGGCCGGTTGACCCGCCGCTCCACGGGGTAGCTCACCGCCATCGCGCAGACGCCGAGGGTGGGAGTGCAACCGTGAGCGAGCACAACAGGGAAAGCGTTGTCAGCAGGGCGAAGGCCGGCCTCGACCGCGTCGACGCGGTGCAGCAGGAGCACACCGCGCTGTCCGTGCCGGTCGCCGTGGTGAAGAAGTTCCTCGAGGACCAGTCGACGCAGCTGGCGAGCATGATCGCGTTCTGGGCGTTCTTCTCGATCTTCCCGCTGTTCCTCGTCCTGATCACCCTGCTCGGGTTCTTCGTGCCGGACGACCTGAAGAACGACGTGCTGGGCAACGTCGGTTCGATGTTCCCGCTCCTCGATCCGGCCACGATGCAGGGTTTCGGCGGCTCGGCGTGGGCGTTGATCCTCGGGCTCGTGACCGCGCTGTGGAGCGGGATCGCCGTCGTGCGCGCGACGCAGACCGCGTTCAACTCGGTGTGGGAACTGCCCTTCCACGCACGCCCCAGCCTGCCCGTGCAGATCGGCCGCAGCCTGCTGGTGCTGACGACGATCGGGCTCGGCCTGGTCGTGAGCACGCTCATCAGCGGCTTCGTCTCCAGCGGCAGCGACCTGCTCGACCTGGGCTGGCTGGGCCGGATCCTGGGTTACGCGATCGCGATCGTCCTGGACGTCGGGTTGTTCGTCGCCGCGTTCCGGATCCTGACCGACCGCGAGATCACCACCCGCGACGTGCTGCCCGGCGCGCTGCTGTCCGGCGTGCTGTTCTGGGTGCTGCAAACGCTTTCGTCGCTGATCATCAGCCGCTACCTGCAGAACGCGCAGAGCACCTACGGCACGTTCGCCACGGTCATCACGCTGCTCTGGTGGTTCTACTTGCAGAGCATCATCACGCTGCTCGGCGCGCAGCTCAACGTCGTGCTCAAGGACCGGCTGCACCCGCGCGCGCTGGTCGGCGCCCCGGAGACGGACGCCGACCACCGCGCCTACGAGTCCTACGCGGAGGAACGCTCCTACCACGAGCAGGAACGGGTGGACACCGAGTTCCCGCCCGAGCAGCGCCGTTGACTACTCGGCGCCGGTGACGAAGGCCTCCCGCTCGGCGGCGGGCCGCTCCCGCAGGGCGAGGACCGCGGCGAGCGTTACCAGGCAGGCGACCAGCATGTACCCCGACACCGACAGCGATGTGCCAGTCTCGCCGACCAGCCAGGTCGACACCAGCGGCGCGAACCCGCCGCCGAGGATGGCGCCGAAGGCGTAGGCGAAGGACACCCCGCTGTACCGGATGCCGGCCGGGAACAACTCGCTGTACGCGGCCGCCTGCGGGCCGTAGGTCAGGCCGAGCCCGAAGCCCAGCACGATCACCGCGGCCAGCATGAGCGGCACCGAGCGGGTGTCGAACAGCAGGAAGAACGGGAACGTCCAAGCGCCCATCGCCAGCGTGCCGACGAGGTAGGTGCGCCGCCGCCCCCAGCCGTCCGACCAGTGCCCGGCCAGCACCGTGAACACACCCCACGACACCGCGCCGACCATGCCCACGAACAACATCGTGGTGCTGGACAGCTTGAGCGTGCGGGTGCCGTAGGAGTTGATGAACGCGATCAGGATGTAGCCGACCATGTTGTTGGCGATGAACAGCCCGATCGCGACCAGGAGCTCACGCCGGTTGGTGCGCAGCAGCTCGGCCAGCGGCGCCGACCGGCGGGCGCGGCGGGCGCGCAGCTCGCTGAACACCGGGCTCTCCGACACCCTGGCCCGCACGAAGAAGCCGACCGCGATCAGCACCACGCTGAGCAGAAACGGGATCCGCCAGCCCCAGCGCGCGAACTGGTCGTCAGTGGTCGCCGCCGACACGCTGAAGAACACCAGGTTCGCCAGCAGCAGCCCGATCGGCACGCCGATCTGCGGGAACGAGCCGAAGTAGCCGCGGCGGCCGGGCGGCGCGTGCTCCACCGACATCAGCGCCGCGCCGCCCCACTCGCCGCCCGCGGACAGGCCCTGCAGCAGCCGCAGCACGACGAGCAGGACCGGGGCCGCAACACCGATCGAGTCGTAGCCGGGCAGCAGACCGACACCGATCGTGGAAATTCCCATCAGCAGCAGGGTCGCGACAAGAACCGCCTTGCGGCCGACCCGGTCACCGAGGTGCCCGGCGACGATCCCGCCGATCGGCCGCGCCACGAAGCTCACCCCGAGCGTCGCGAACGAGGCCAGCAGCGCCGCGGTTCCGTCCAGGGAGGGGAAGAACTGCTTGCCGAACACCAGGCTCGCGGCCGAGGCGTAGATGAAGAAGTCGTACCACTCGATGGTCGTGCCGACGAGGCTCGCGCCGACGACGCGGCGCAGCTGCCGGCCGTCGTGCGCCGAGCTCGTCCGGGCCGAGGCCTCGGGCGTGTGCGTCATGGGCCATCCCTTCCCGCCATTGGAAAGAAGATCAACGGTTTGATTAGTTCCCTGGCAACCTAGATCCCACAGTGCCGGAAGACCAGTGGCGGGTGCAGACCTTTACCGTCCTGAGACCTTCGACGGCCCGGTCACAGGAAGTCGCGCAGCCGGGCGGCGAAGGCGACCGGGTCGCCGGCGAAGCCCGTGTGGTCGCCGGGGAACCGGACCGGCTCGATCCCCAGCTCCTTCGCCAGCGCCTCGGACGTGCGTTCGCACAGCTGGCCGGCGGACTCGGCACCGATGCCGACCACCACGGGACGGGTGCGCAGGACGTCGAAGTCCGGGGTCCAGCGGGTGGTCGGGCGGTACATGTGCGCGTACTGGAAGTCCGCGTCGGCCCGGTCCTGCTGGCTGGGCTCCTGCGCGAAGAGCTGCTGGAAGACCGGCTCCGGGAGGTGGATGCCCGCCATCACCAGGAACTTCCGCATGGCACCGACCGGGTCGCCGCCGAAGTGGGTCGCGATGACCTCCTCACCCTGCGCACGGATCCGGTCGGCTTCCAGGAGCAGGTCGCTCAGCGGCGGTTCGTGCGCGATGACGGTGGTGACCAGGTCGGGGCGCGCCTGGGCGAGCGCGAGGACGCTGACCGCGCCGCCGCTGGACCCCCAGCACCACGGCCGGGCCGGCGTCGGCGTGCTCGATGAGCCGGGCGAGGTCGTCGGCGCGCATATCCGGCGTGGAATCCTGGTCCGGGTCGTCGACGGGGCTGCGGTAGGACGGTGTGGTCGGTGGCGAGCAGCTCGGCGAGCGGGGTGAACGAGCGCGCGTCCATCGGTGCGCCGACGAGCACGACGAGCGGGCCGTGGCCGCGGATCTCGTGGTAGAGCTCGGCGCCGGGGACGACTCGGCGTTCACGCGGCTGGTCGAGCCGCTGCGGCGGGAGCTGTGGAGCGGCGCGGCAGGCGGGCGCTGCCGATGGACCTCGGACCGTCCAGCGAGCACGTGGTCGCCGGGGACGCGCCGCGGACGGACGTCGCGTGGCTCGGGCCGTACCCGACGGGGCCGGACGCGCGGGCCGAGCAGCGGGAGGCGGTCGAGCTGGCGTTCGTGGCCGCGTTGCAGCACCTGCCGGGGAACCAGCGGGCGGCGCTGGTGTTGTTCGAGGTGCTGGGGTTCTCGGCGGCCGAGATCGCGTCGATCTTGGGCACTTCGGCGGCGTCGGTGAACTCGGCGCTGGAGCGCGGCGTGTGGTGCCGGCGCGGGAGCCCGCGCCGCCCGACGCGCGGGTGCGGACGCTGGCGTCGGACGCCCGGGCACTGGAGCGGGGCGACGCGGACGCGCTGGTGGCGTTGCTGACGGAGGATGTGACCTGGTCGATGCCGCCGATGCCGCACTGGTACCGCGGGATCGACGCGGCGATGTCCTTCGCGCGCCGGTACCCCCTCGCGTCCTGCGGCTCGTGGCGGCACCGGATCGTCGGCGCGAACGGGCTGCCCGCGGCGGCGTCCTACTTGCGCTCGACGCCGGGCGGCGCGTTCGAGAGCTGGTCGATCAACGTGCTCCGGCCGCGGGACAGGCGGATCGCGGAGATCACGTCGTTCGTGGGGCGGGAGCACTTCGCGGTGTTCGGGCTGCCGGACGCGCTGGACTGAGCCGGCACAGTCCTCTGTGGACCGGTTTACCGTCGGTAACCCCTGGGTAAACCGAGGATCCTCCGGTTGACGAGTCAGCGGAGGAGGTGGTGCATCGTGGATGACATGGTGCATCGGCCGGATCGGTTCACCAGCGTCGTCGACGGGCCGTCCGAACTGGCGGCCCTCCGGCGGCGGGTGCGGGTCATGCTCGCGGGCGTCGGCGAAGAGCACGTGGTCGACGCGCTGCTGGTGACCGATGAAATCGCCGGAATCGCCTGGCTGTCCACGCGCCAGCCGTTCACGTTGCGGCTGGGCTGGGCGGGCGCGGACACCATCCGCGTCGACGTCACGATCGCCGCGGAGCCACCCGCCCGCGGGGAACTCGGTACGTCGGCGCAGGTCCTCGACGAGATCGCCACCAGGTCGGGCATGACGCCGCGCCGCGGCGAAACGGTGCTGTGGGCGGATGTCCCGGTCGCCGCACCGGCCACGCCGGACGGTCCGGCGCTGGACGCGGTGCACGTCACGGAACCGGCGTGACGGTGGTCGCCGGTGGTCCGGGATCGGGGCCACCGGCGACGGCGGTTAGAGTGTCCGGGCTGAACTACCGACCGTGGAGGGGAATCCGTGCCGCAGGCCTTCGCCACCCGCTGGACGCGCGAGGGCAGCGAAGTCGTCGTCACCATCGCCGGCGAGGTCGACCTCACCACGGCGCCCCGCGTCCGCGAAGCCGTGAAGGACGCCCGCGACAGCGTCGCCCCGGTCGCGCTCACCACCGTGATCCTCGACCTGTCCGAGGTCGAGCACCTGGACTCCCTCGGCCTGGCGGTGCTGGTCGAGACGGCCGCCGAGTGCCACTCCGCCGAGCAGGCGCTCGCGCTGGTCTGCCCGACGCCGGTCGTCACGCGGCCGCTGGAGATGACCGGGCTCGACGGCATCCTCACGATCACCGCGTCACTGGAGGAGGCCCGCGAGGCGGCCCGGAAGTACCTCTCCGGCAAGGCCTAGGCGCTGGTCGTGGAGCCGGGGCGGACGATCATCAGCACCGTGACGACGGCCCAGAGCACGTTGAAGATCCCGGTGTACATCGCCAGCCGCGCGGGCGCGCGTGGTTCCGGTTCCGCCTGCTCCGCGATCCCGTCCAGGATGCCCTGCTGGCGCGGCAGCACCACCAGCACGAGCACGGCCGCCGCGATCGCGGTGAGCACGATGGACACGATCACCCACGCGTCGCCCGTCACGCCGAGGCTGCCCGCGGTCGCGAACCCGAACACCGGGATCGCGATGCCGACCGCGGCGTAGACCCGGCAGATGCGGTGCAGCGTGCGCAGCACCGCGAGATCGTGGTCGGTGCCGCCGGTGGCCCGGCGGGTCGCGGCGGGGAACATGCTGGCCGCGACGGTGACCGGGCCGATCGCGACCAGCGCCGCGAGCACGTGGAGGGAGAGCAGTACCTTCGTCACGCACCGGGACGGTAACGGCCGCCGGTGATCACCGGAACTGGCTCGATGGCCAACTTCCACCGGATTCTCGCCAACCCGCTGACCAGGCCGGTCCTGGCGGAACGCCGTGGCGAGGACCTACGGTGTCGCCATGCACACGGTCGCCGTGCTGGCGCTGGACCAGGTGGTCCCGTTCGACCTGGCCACCCCGATCGAGATCTTCACCAGGACCCGCCTGCCCGGCGGCCGCCCGGCCTACCGGGTGCGCGTCTGCGCCCCGACCCCGGAGGTCGGCGCGGGCGCGTTCACGATACGGGCCGAGTGGGGCCTGGAGGCACTCGCCGACGCCGACACGATCATCCTGCCCGGCTGCGCCGACCCGACGGTGCCGGTGCCGGAAGACGTGCTGGACGCCCTGCGCAAGGCGGCCGCCGACGGCACCCGGATCGCGTCGATCTGCGCGGGCGCGTTCGTCCTCGCCGCGACCGGGCTGCTCGACGGCTTGCGCGCGACGACGCACTGGGTGGCGGCGGACCTGCTCGCCCGGCGGCACCCGGAGATCGAGGTCGACCCGGACGTGCTGTACGTGGACAACGGCCAGTTCCTCACCTCGGCGGGCGCCGCGGCCGGGCTGGACCTGTGCCTGCACCTCATCCGGAGCGACCACGGTTCGGCGGTGGCGGCCGACGCCGCGCGCCTGTCGGTGATGCCGCTGGAGCGGGAGGGCGGCCAGGCGCAGTTCATCGTGCACGACCAGCCACCCGCGCCGCGGGGTTCGGTGCTGGAGCCGGTGCTGCGGTGGATGACCGACCACCTCGACCGGGACCTGACGCTGAGCGACATCGCGGCGCGGGCGGGCATGAGCACGCGGTCGGTGAACCGGCGCTTCCGCGAGCAGACCGGGACGACGCCGCTGCAGTGGCTGCACCGCGAGCGGATCCGGCAGGCGCAGTACCTGCTGGAAACGACGCGGCACCCGGTGGACCGCATCGCGGGGCAGGTGGGTTTCGGGTCGCCGACCGCGTTCCGCGAGCGGTTCCGGCGGGTGGTCGGCACGAGCCCGAACGCCTACCGGGCCGCGTTCCAGCGGCGGGAACCGGGCACGCTCACGTAGCGGCCACCGGAGCCCGTGCGGCCCCGCACCTCACCACTGGTTCAGCCCGCGCATCGCTTACGGGGCTCCATCGCGACGAGTCCGTCCCGTCCAGTCCTGGTACTGTCCGGGACATGACCCGGACCCGTCGCGCGCCCAGTGGCGCCGCCGTGCTGCGTGTCGAGCTCACGGACGCCATCGTCGAGGTCGTGATCGACGAACTCGCCGAGAAGGGCTACGCCCGCACCTCGATGGACGGCGTTGCCAGGCGGGCCGAGGTCGGGAAGAGCTCGCTGTACCGCCGGTGGTCCTCGAAACAGGACATGGTGGCCGACGCGGTCTCCCAGCTGAGCGTCCCGCTGGTCGACATCCCCGACAGCGGCTCCCTGCGCGGCGACATCGAGCGCGCCTTCGAGATGGTCGCGCAGTGGCTCAGCGACGAGCGTCTCGGCCGGATCCTGCCCGACCTGACCGCCGAGGCGAAGCGCAACCCGGCACTGGCCAAGGCCCTGACCGAGCACCTGGAGAACCCGCGCCGCGCCAAGGCGGAACCGGTGCTGGACCGCGCGATCGCCCGGGGCGAGCTGCCGCCGGACGTCGACCGCGAACTGGCGCTCGACATCTTCGCCGCCCCGATCTACTGGCGCTACACCGTCCGCCGCACCGAGATCACGCCCGAGTTCCTGGCGACGCTGACCGACTCGACGCTGGCGTTCCTCGGCGCCCGCCCAGCGAAGAAGCGGCGCAGGTAATTCACCGCAGCACCCGGAACGTGCTGCGGTGGAACACCACCGGCTCCGCCCCCGGGAAATCCCGCAACGCCGTGATCCCGAGCAGCGCGATGACGTGGTCACCGGCGTCGACCTCACCGGTCAGCCGGCATTCGAGCTGCAGCGCGCTGTCCTCGACCAGCACGGCGCCGCCTCGCGCCACCCACGGCACCCCGGCGAACCGGTCCCCCTCCGGCATCGCCAGGCTGCGGCAGATCCCGCCCTGCCCGGCCGACAGCACGCTGACCCCGAGCTCCGGCGCCGCCCGCAACGTCCGCCAGGTCCGCGACGCCTTCCGCACGCACACCGAAACCAGCGGCGGGTCCAGGGAAACGGCGGTGAACGTGCTCGCGGCCATGCCCACCGGTTCGCCGCCGACCAGCGCGCACACCGCCGCCACCCCGCTCGGGAACTGGCCGAACGCCGCCCGCAACGTGGTCCCGTCGATCATGTCGCCACTCCTTCCAGCTCGAACGCGCCGCGGATGAACTCGACCGCCGGGCCGATCACCTTCGGGCTGCTGAACACCGCGGTGGCGTGGTCCGCACCCGGCACCACCTCCAAAGTGGACTGTCCGCCCGCGGCGATCACCGCCTCGTGCAGCCGCCTGCTCTGCCCGAGCCCGGACCGGCGGTCGGCGTCGCCGTGGCTGATCCGGAACGGCGGCACCCGCGGCGCCGCCGCCACCGCGCGGGACACCGCCGCCCCGGCCACCACCCCGGGCCGCGCCGTCAGCGGGAACCCGAAGAACTGCGCGCCGACGTCGACGGCGTTGCGCAGACCGGCCGCCGTCGGCTCGAACGCGTCCTCCACGATCGTCGAGAAGTCCGTGACCGGGTAGTGCAGCACCACCGCGGACAGCCGCGCGGACGCCGCGGGGTAGTCGCCGACGAGCCGTCCGATGCGGTCGGTGAGCGCGGCCAGCGCCATCAGGTACCCGCCGGCGGAACTGCCCCACCCGGCGACGCGCACCGGGTCCAGCCCGTACCGGTGGGCGTGGACGCGGACCCACCGGATCGCGGCGAGCACGTCCTCGACCGGCTCCGGGTACCGCGCCTCGCCGGCGAGCCGGTAGTCCACCGACGCCACCGCGATCCCGT
Source organism: Amycolatopsis methanolica 239 (assembly GCF_000739085.1). NCBI lineage: Bacteria > Bacillati > Actinomycetota > Actinomycetes > Pseudonocardiales > Pseudonocardiaceae > Amycolatopsis > Amycolatopsis methanolica. The sequence continues at coordinate 5,451,744 of NZ_CP009110.1, forward strand.
GCCGCGGCAGGCTCGCCCACGGCCCCATTTCCTTGACCCCGCCGAGGAAACTCCCGCCGTGCGCGTACACCACCACCGGCACCGGGCCGGTCGCGCCGAGCGGGACGTGCAGGTCCAGCGTCAGCGGCCGCCAGCCGACCGGGATCGCGTACTTGACGTTGAGGTACGACTCGGCGTCGCCGAGGATCCGCACCGGGCGGACCGTCCACAAGCGAGGGTCAGCCAGGTGGTGCGAGGCGGGCCGCACGAAGGCGACGTCGGACGGGTGCGGCAGCGTCATGCCTTGCGCACCCCCGGCAGGTAACGGCCGGCGTCGGGGATCTCGCCGTTCAGCTCGGCGGCGCCGACGAACGCGTTCTTGGCATCGATGCTGTCGTGGCTGGCGAACGTGCGGGCGTTGCGCCAGAACCGGTCCAGCCGGTACTTGTTGGCGGTGCTGCGCGCGCCGGTGAGGTCGTGCACGCGCGCGGTGACGTCCAGGGCCGCCGTGGTGCACACGACCTTGACCTTGAAGAACTCGGTCATCAGCGCGCGCAGGTCGGTCGTGTTGTCGGAGTTCGCCAGCTTCCGGCAGGTGTCCAGCAGGTAGGCGCGGCCCGCGGCGAGTTCCGCGGCCATCTCGCCGATCTGCCGGTGCATCAGCGGATCCTCCATGGCGGAGGCGAACATCGGCATGCTCGCGCGGTTCAGCCCGCGCAGGTACTCCAGCATCGCCGCGTACGCGCCTTCGCCGATTCCCTGCAGGAGCAACGCGTGGCCGGGCAGCACGAGGTCGACGAACACGACCTCCGACTCGGGCGCCGCGTAGTGCCAGCCGTCGGGCACGAACACCTCGGCGTAGGTGATGGTCTGGCTGATCGTGCCGCGCTGGCCCATGTTGTCCCGGTCGCCGTGCACCTCGACGCCGGGCGCGTCGAGCCGGATCAGTGCGTGGTGTCGGGACGTCGCGCCGTCCGGCCCGGTGAGGCGGAAGCTGACGTTCGCCAGGTCGCGGCCACCGCCGCCGCTGTTGGTGTTGAAGGTCTTCACGCCGTTGACGACCACCCCGCCGTCGACCCGGCGGCCGGTGACCGGTCCGGTGCCGCCGGTTTCGGCGTTGGAGGCGACGATGCGCCGCCCCTGGGAGATCAGCTCGTCGGCGAGCGCCTGCTTGGTCGACACGGGCAGCGGCGCGGACATCACCTCGCGGGCCTGCAGCGCGGTGGTCGACCAGCACTGGCCGGTCGACCCGTCGCCCGCGGTCACCTCCAGCGCCGCCTCGACCACCCGGTCCCAGCCGGCGAAGGTGCCGCCCGTCCACAGTCCGCCGAACTCGACGGGGACGTTCGCGCGCTGCAGACCGGCCTCACCGAGCAGGCGCATCGCCTCGGTGGGATCGACCCCGCGAGCGTCGACCTCGACGCCCAGCTCGGCGATGCGTGGCCGGAGCGCCCTGGCGCGGTCGACGACCTCGTCGTAGCACGATACCGTATCGACCACTCGCGAGCGCTGTTCCGTGGCGTGGTGGGGGACCGCCATTCACCCCCCAGTAGTCCAGGAGTGCTCATGACCCCAGACGGAAACTACCACCGGTTGCGCCCCAACGCGGTGGGCATCTTCGACATGATCCTCATGGTGATCGCGGCGACCGCACCGCTGACCGCGGTCGCCTCGAACCTCTCGCTGAGCCTCGCGTTCGGCGCAGGCACCGGCACTGTCGGCGTGCTGGTCCTCGTGCTGGCGATCCTGCTGGTGTTCTCCGCGGGCTACGTGGCGCTGAGCCGCCAGGTGGTCAACGCGGGCGCCTACTTCGCCTACATCGGGTTCGGCCTCGGCCGTCGCATGGGCGGCGCGTCGGCGCCCGTGGCGACGCTGGCCTACAACGTCGCGGCGGCCGGGATGTCCGTGGCCGTCGGGCACTTCGGGCACGCCGGGCTGTCCGCCTACCTCGGCGTGAACGTCCCGTGGTGGGTGATCGCACTGGTGGCGGTGGCGGCCACCTGGGTGGTCGGCTACTTCGGCGTGACGATCGCGGGCAAGGTGAACGTCTTCGTCGCCGTCACCGAGTTCGCGGTGCTGCTGGCGTTCGCGATCGCCGTGCTGGTGCGGCGGCCGGGCGGGTTCTCGTTCGACGTGCTCGCGCCAGGCAGCGTGTTCGGCGGGAACTTCGGGCTCGCCGTGGTGTTCCGCATCCTGTCCTTCGCCGGGTACGAGGCCGCGGCCATCTACGGCGAGGAGGCGCGGTCGGCGCGGCGGAACGTCGGCCGGGCAACGTATTCCGCGCTGATCGTGCTGGCCGTGACGTTCGTGTTCGTCATGTGGGCGATCGCGGCCGCGTTCCCGGACGCGGCCGCGACGGCGCAGGCCGATCCCGGCGCGCTGCTCGTCTCGGCGATCACCGCCTACCTCGGCGGGTGGGCCGGGCCGGTGCTGAGCCTGATGATCACGTTCAGCTTCTTCGCCGCGGCGCTGTCGTTCCACGCGATCGCGTCGCGCTACATGTTCTCCCTGGCACGCGACGGTTTCCTGCCCCGGGCACTGAGCCGGGTGCACCACCGGCGGCGGACGCCGGTGTCCGCGGGGACCGTGCAGCTGGTGGTGTGCGTGCTGGTGGTGGTGCCGTTCGCGGTGGCCGGCGCCGATCCGATCGCGACGTACTTCCCCGCGGTCTCCGGGATCACCGCGCTGGCGATCATCTACCTGATGGCGGCGTGCTCGGCGAGCATCGTCACCGCGGCCGCGCGCGGGCGGATCAGCGGGTCCACCTGGGCGGTGCGGGTGGCGCCGTCGATCGCGTGCGTGGCGCTGATGAGCTGCGGGGTGGTCATCGTCGCGCACTACACGGAGATCACCGGCAGCGGTTCGCCCGTCATCAGCGCGCTGCCGCTGACCCTCGTCGCCGCGGCCTACGGCTGGCTCGCGGCGCGGACCCGGGCCGCGCGGAGGCGCAGCGCCTCGGCGACGAGGACTGGACGCTGCGGCAGACCGCCGAGGCGGGGTACGTGGCGTTCACGACCGTCGGCAGCGGCGGGCCCCTGACGCCGCACCGGATCCGCAACCTGGAGGACCACGCCGTGACGCACTACATTGTGGAGCTGATCAGCGAACCTTCGCCGAGCCGGGTGGAGCTGCCGTCGGAGACGAACGACCGCGGCTCGGCGGTGGACGTCCGGACGGGCGAGCCGTTCTAGGGAGGTCACGTGCGAGTCACCCTGCGCCCCGCGACGGAGGGCGACCGCGAGTTCTACGAACTGCTGCCGGAGTTCCAGGGACGCGGCGTCGGGAGCAGGCTGATCACGGACCTGATCGCCGACGCGGACCGGCGCGGGCTGGCGGTGGAACTGGACGTGCTGGCCGTCAACACGCGGGCGTACGAGCCGTACCGGCGGCTGGGCTTCCGTGAGGTGCGCCGTGGTCGCAAGATCGCGATGAGGTATCGCGGAACGCCTTGATCGGTTACGGCATCATAACCGGCGTGAAGCGTGGTTCAATCGTCCGGACAGTAGCGGTGGTGGCGGCGGCGCTGGCCGCCTCGGCGTGCGGATCGTCCTCTTCGGACGCCCCGAGCGCGCCGGCGACGAGCAGCAGCGCCCCGCCGCCCATCGTGGAGCCCACGACGCCGCCGGGTACTTCGCTGACCGTCGGGCAGCGCGCGGTGGTCAACTACTCCGACGGGATCGACGAAGGCCTGCTGGCGATCACCGTCACCGCGATCGAGCAGGCCGACCAGAACGAGTTCCGGACCGCGTTCGGCGACAAGGCGCAGGGGCTGACGCCGTACTGCATCCGCTACACCGTGGAGAACCTGACCGGGACCGATTTCGGCACCAAGGTGGGCCCGACGCTGGAGGCCCTGGCCGGCGACGGCGAGACCACGGGAACGTTCATCACGGGCGACATCCCGAGCTGCGCACCGCGCCTCTCCCCCGGCGACTTCGACCACCCGGGCGCGCGGTACGAGAACGCGGACCTGGACGCGACGTCGCCGGACGACCCGGTGGTGGCGGCCCGCTACGACGGCAACGACTACGACGGCAACCCGCTGGTGTGGCGGATGCCCTGACGCTGGGCGCGGAAGGCGTGCGGGCCCCGGCGGGGCCGCCGGGCAAGCCGCGCCGTGACCAAGCGGGTCTGTCGGCGAGCCAGACCGTCACTGCGCGCCGGGCAAGCCGTGCAGCGACGGAGCGCGACTTCCCGACAAGCCGCACCGCGCCCGCGGGGCCGCCGGCAAGCCGCGCCGTGGCCGAGCGGCTTGCCGGGCAACCCGTGTGGTGACCGGGTGGGACTGGCAACCAACGGTCCCACCCGGTCGCAGTCCTAACCCGCTACCGGCTCCAGCACCTTCGCACCGGTCTTCTCCTGCAGCTCTTCCTCCGTGACGCCCGGCGCGAGGCGCACCAGGCGGAGGCCCTCCGGTGTCACGTCCAGCACCGCGAGGTCCGTGATGATCCGGTCCACCACGCCCGCGCCGGTCAGGGGCAGCGTGCACGTCTCGACGATCTTGGGACTGCCGTCCTTCGCCACGTGGTCGGTGATCACGATGATCCGCTTGGTGCCCGCGACCAGGTCCATCGCGCCGCCCATGCCCTTCACCAGCGCGCCGGGCACGGTCCAGTTCGCCAGGTCGCCGTTGGCGGCCACCTGCAGCGCGCCGAGGATCGCGAGGTCGATGTGCCCGCCGCGGATCATGGCGAACGACGTCGCCGAGTCGAAGAAGCTCGCGCCGGGCTGGACGGTCACCGTCTGCTTGCCCGCGTTGATCAGGTCGGCGTCCTCCTCGCCCTCGAACGGGAACGGGCCGAGGCCGAGGATGCCGTTCTCGCTCTGCAGGGTCACCCGGACGCCGTCCGGGATGTGGTTGGCCACCAGCGTGGGGATGCCGATGCCGAGGTTCACGTAGTCCCCGTCGCGCAGTTCCGCCGCCGCCAGCGCGGCCATCTCGTCGCGGCTCCAGCCCATGGTCACGCCTCCGTCCCGGCGAGCGCCCGCGGGCGCACCGTGCGCTTTTCGATCTCCTTCTCCCGCGGCGTGGCGACCACCAGGCGGTCGACGAACACGCCGGGGGTGATGACCAGGTCCGGGTCGACATAGCCGTCGAGCAGGACCTCGGTCTCCACCACGGTCACCCGGCCGCAGGTGGCGACCACCGGGTTGAAGTTGCGGGCCGCCATCCGGTAGACGAGGTTGCCCTCCCGGTCGGCGGTGTGGGCGTGCACCAGCGCCAGATCGGCGACGATGCCGCGCTCCTGCACGTAGGTCTCGCCGTCGAACTCGGCGTGCGGCTTGCCCTCGGCCACCGGCGTTCCCACGCCCGTCTTCGTGTAGAACGCCGGGATACCGGCGCCGCCCGCGCGCATCCGCTCGGCCAGCGTGCCCTGGGGCGCGAACTCGACCTCGACCGAACCGTCCAGGTACTGCTGCGCGAACAGCTTGTTCTCCCCGACGTAGGACGCGATCACCTTACGCACCTGCTTGTTCTCCAGCAGCAGCCCGAGGCCCTTGCCGTCCACACCCATGTTGTTCGACACGATCGTCAGATCGCGGACCCCGGCTTCGCGGACGACCTCGATCAGGTCATAGGGGATGCCGGACAGACCGAAGCCGCCGACCGCGATCGTCATGCCGTCTCGCAGCGCGCCTGCCATCGCGTCGGCGGCCGCGCCGAACACCTTGGACACGTGAACTCTCCTTCGAGCGTCCGTGGGATGAGCACCTGCCCGCAGTCAAGACGACCTGGGGAAACCCGGTCAAGCGCGCCTTCTGGATCTCTCGTCAGGTGAACGGCTCGCGGTTTGGCGTTCACTGAGTGGACGTACGATGGCGACATGCCGCCCGCCCACCTGATCGGCCGGGCCGCGCTGGTGCTGCGTGCGCTGTCCGCGGCCGGCGAGCCCGGCGCGTCGACCTCGGACGTGTCGCGGCTGACCGGGCTGGCCCGGCCGACGGTCCACCGGTTGCTGGCGGCGCTGGCCGACGAGGGGTTCGTCGACCGCGACCAGCGCAGCGGCCGCTGGTACCTGGGCCCGGAGCTGTACCTGCTGGGTGAGTCGGCGGCCGCCCGCTACGACGTGACGCAGCACGCGCGGGCGAGCGTGCACCGGCTCGCCGCGGCGACCGGGGAGAGCGCGTTCTTCTCCGCCCGGCGCGGCGACGAGACGGTGTGCCTGCTGCGCGAGGACGGCGACTTCCCGATCCGGTCGTTCGTGCTGTACGAGGGCGCGCGGTTCCCGCTGGGCGTGGTCTCAGCCGGGCTGGTCGTGCTGTCGCTGCTGTCCGACCGGGAGATCGACGACTACCTGGCGCGGGTCGACCTGACGGAGCGGTGGGGCGCGGCGCACGCGCCGGGGCCGCTGCGGGAGCGGATCGCCGAGACGCGGGAGCGGGGGTACGCGGTCAACCCGGGCCTGGTGGTCGAGGGCAGCTGGGGCATGGCGGCAGCGGTGTTCGGCTCGTCCGGGGAGCCGGCGTGGGCGCTGACGCTGACCGGGGTGGAGTCCCGATTCCGCGAGCCGCGGCGGGCGCAGCTGGGCGCGCTGCTGCTCAAGGAGGCCCACGCGCTGACGACGGCCCTCCGCGCGGACCGGCAGCACGGCGGGCTCTGACGCTGGGGCCGGGGGTTCGGGCACCGCAGGCTGGTGCGGCGGTGGGCCGATCGCCCGCACCAGCCAAGCTGGGGCCGGGGTGCCGTTGCCGGGCGGCAAGGCGCGCCTCACTGCTGACCGGCCGAGAAGGGCAGCCCGCAATCCGCCGGCCCCCATCCCGGCAGCGGCCGCTCGCCGCGCGGCGGGCGCCGCGCGGGGAGCGGGGTGCGGCGAGCGGCGCGCCAGGGCCCCCGCGCGGCCCCGGCGTCACCGGTCGAGCGTCCGCAGCGCCCGCTGGTACAGCCGTCGCGCCTCGGTCAGGTTTCCGTGCGCCTGATGGTCCATCCCGAGCGTCGTCAGGCCCGCCGCGGACACCTCGGGGGCGCGCCGGGCCAGGTGGCGGACCACGTACTCGGCGTCGCGGCCCGCTCCGCCCACCAGCATCGAGCTGAACGAGTGCAGGAACGGCAGCCCGACGAAGTACAGGCCGGGCACCGACGTCACGCCGCGCTCCTGCTCGGGGTAGCCGTCCTCGCCGGTGACGGGCAGGTCGATCCACCCGTAGTCGGGGCGGAAACCGGTGCACCACACCACGTTCGCGACCTCCACCACGCGTCCGTCCGCCAGCACGGGAATGCCGTCCCGGACGCCGGTGGTCTTGTCGACGACCCGCTCCACACCGGCCTTGCGCAGGTCCTCCTTCTTGACCCGGATCAGCGGCCCGCCGTGCCCGCGCACCTCCGCACGCAGCTTGCGGCCCACCGCCCGGTTCACGGTGAGGACCCGCGTCGCGGCGAACCACAGCACCCGCAACGCCACCGACGCGACGTGGCTTTCGAAGTAGAACGGGATCTCGCCGGTGTCCGTGCCGGACAAGATCGTCGGGTGCTCGCGGGCAACCTCGTAGGCGATGTCCGCGCCGGAGTGGCTGGCGCCGACGACCAGCACCGGCCCTGGCCGCAGCTGCGCCGGGTTGCGGTACTCGCTCGAGTGCATCTGACAGATCTCCGGGCTCAGCTCGCCCGCGAAGGCCGGGATGGACGGGGCGCCCCACACCCCCGAGGCGACCACCACGTTGGCGGCCTCGAACCGCTGGCCCCCCGCGGTCACCACGAACTCGCCGTCCTCTTGCGACAGCCGCTCCACCCGCGTGCCGCAGCGCACCGGCAGTTCGAACCGGTTCGCGTAGGCCTCCAGGTAGTCGGCCATCTCGTCCCGCGTGGGGAAACTGGCGGGTGGCGCGGGGAACCGCATCCCGGGCAGGCCGTCGTAGCGCGCCGGGCTGAACAGCCGCAGCGAATCCCAGTGCCGCCGCCACGAGTCGCCGATCCGCTCGTGCGCGTCGAGAATCACGAACCGCCTGCCGTCGCGGGCCAGGTGGTACCCGGCCGAAAGCCCGGCCTGCCCGCCGCCGATGACCACCGTGTCGAACCTCATCGTGCACCTCCAGCTTTTCCGAGGAGACCGACGCTAGGCCGCGGCCCGTCGCGGAACTTCGGGTGAACGACCCAATTCCCCGCCGCCCGGCATGGGTAGTTCTGCCCAGTCAGCCGATCCGGTGCTGGAACGCGTACGCCGCCGCCGCGGTGCGCGAGCCCACCCCGAGCTTGGCGAAGATGTTGCTGACGTGGCGCGCCACGGTCTTCTCGCTCAGCACCAGTTCCCGCGCGATCCCGCGGTTGGTGGCGCCGGCGGCCAGCAGCCGCAACACCTCGGTCTCCCGCGGGCTCAGCAGCGAGGCGCCGCGGCGGGCGCCGCGCACCCGGGCCAGGTCCGGTTCGGCGCCGAGCCGCGCGAACACCTCCGCGGCGGCGTCCAGCTCCACCTCCGCGGCGTCCTCGTCGCCAAGAGCGCGGCAGGCCAGCCCGACCAGGTACCGGGTCCGCGCCGCCTCGTAGGGCGCGTCCAGTTCGCACCACAGCCGCAGCGCCGTCCGCAACAGCGGCAGCGCCGCGGACTCGTCACCCGCGGCGAGGAGCGCCGCCCCGGTCGCGCCCGACGCCAGCGCGCGCAGGGCGGGCGTGTGGAACCGGCCGGCGATCGCGGTCAGCTCGGCCGCCGCCGAGCGGGCGCACCCCAGGTCGCCGTTGCCGATCGCGGCTTCCACCTGCGCGGGCAGCAGGCGGGACCGGCTGATGTCGTCCTCGGCCTCGGCCAGCGCGCGGCGCAGGGACGCGTCCGCCGCGTCGGCGCGGCCCTGGGCCAGGCGGAGCAGCGCCAGGCCCGGCTGGATGTCCCACCCCCTCTCGCCGGCCCGCCGGTAGGAGCTCTCCGCGTCGGCGAACTCGCCGCGCAGCCGGTGGATCTCGGCGAGCTGGTAGTAGGCCATCCCCGCGACCACCTGCCCGTACCGCTGGTCCAGCCGCGCGCAGGCCGTCCGCGCCTCGCGAACCGCGTCCGGCCAGTCGCCGACGAGCTGTAGCAGCTCCGAGCGGTGCACCCGGCAGATTCCGGAGTAGGCGCCGTTGAACTGCGGGCTCGCGTCGCACCAGGCGTTCACGGCGGCGGTCCACTCGCGGGCGCGGCCCAGCTCGTGCACGTCGCGGCAGGCGGCGATCATGCTGCAGTACATCCAACCGGTCACCTGGGACGAGCACGCGCCCGCGGAGATGTCGAGCATCGCCTCGTCCAGCAGCGCGAGCCCCTCCTCGACGCGGCCCTGCGCGAGCCGGGCGCGGCCCTGGACCTGCACCCCGATGGCCACGAGATCCCGGTCGCCGCACCGGTTCCCCAGCTCGACGGCCTCCGCGGCGGTGGCGAACGCGGCGTCCCCGGTCTGCCGCTCGGCCTCGCTGATCAGCAGGTAGCCGCGTTGCGCGCAGTCCGGGTCGTGCGCCAGCAGCCGCGCCGCCCGCGCCATCCAGCCCTGTGCGCGCGAGAACTCGCCATGGAACGCGCACACCTCGCGCAACCAGAAGGCGCACCGCACGGCCCGGCCGATCGCGCCGGCGTGGACGTGCTGCTCGTAGCAACGGCGGAACGCGTCGGCGGCTTCGTCCGGACGGCCCAGCAACAGGGCCAGCTCGCCGAGCCGCTCCAGGTCCGGCAGCGCGAGAGGGGTTTCCCGGTCGGCGGCGGCCAGGGAGTCACAGGCGTCGGCCCAGGCCCGCTGGTCGTAAGCCGCGCCGGCCCGCTCGAGCAGGACGCGCGTGTCCACCGGGTCATTAAACGCCCGCGATGTCCTCGTCACCAGGTCCGCCGGTCAGGCGGCCCCGCAGCTTCGCGGGCGCGACGGCGAGCCACCCGTCGGTGAGCGCTTCGCGCAGCGCTGTGCGGGACACCTTCCGCAACTGGACGAGCACCGCGGCGTAACCGTCGAAGTGCGGGATCGTGAAGAAGGCGTCCGGGTTCGTCGCGAGGACGGCCTCCTTCTCGCCGAGGTCGTCCACCCGGATCGCGAGGATCGGCCCGTCCGGTGGGGACTCGTCGCCGAACCGCCGGAGGTCGGCCTTGCTGAACGGCCGCACCCAGGCGAACGCCTTACCAGCGACGGACCACGTCTGGTGACCGTGCCGCTCCCCCTCGGTCACGTCGGGCAGCTCGGAAACCAGCCGCGCCACGTCGCCGACAGTCGCCATCGTCGAACGGTACCGCGGTCAGGGCGCGCCCGGCAGCTTCCGCCGCTCGAAGCTCTCCCGCAGGGCGGCGCGGCGGGCGTGGCCACGCTCGTACAGGCGCCCGAACACGAACGCGTCGGTCACCGAATCACCCGTTCGCTGCCGGAGGAGCTCACCCGCGCTCACCAGGTCGTGGTACTCGCCCAGCTCGCTCTGCACCTGCTTGACCGCCCGCCGCCACGAGCGCACCCGCTTGCCCAGCAACGGTTTCGCCACATCGGCCGCGTACCGCGCCGCCTTCGCCTTCTTGCGCACCTCGTGCAGAGCGGCGTCCGGGTCCCTCGCGTCGTGTACCGCCTCGGCCGCGGCCGTCAACCGCTGGTTCGCGCGGCGGAGGGCCTTGCGCAGCTCACGGCGCCCGGACTCGGCGGCGATCGTCAACGGCGGATCGGCCACCCACTCGTCGAGCGCGCCCAGCAGCCGGGCATACCGCTCGCCAGTCAGCTCCGCGACCAGCGACTGCCGGTCCCGCTCGGCTGCTTCGTCCAAATGGGACACAAGCGTGCGGCGGGCGTGCTCGGTTTCCGGCTCGCGCGGGAGGTTCGCGAGCTCGGCGAGCAGCGTTTCGCGCCGGACCTCGCCGTCGCGGGCCGGGGACAGCACCCGGCCGGCCCGCTTCAGCTCGTCCGCCAGCGCCTTCGCCCGGTCGCGCACGAAGAGGCGCCGGTAGCCGCGCAACGCGCTCCGCAGCCGCCGCATCGCGACGCGCAACTGGTGGACCGAGTCCTCGTCGCCGAGCCGGACGCCCTCGTCGTATCGGCGGATCGCCTCGACCTGCGCGCGCATGTAGGTCATGACGGTGTCCCCGGCGTTGCCGGGCTCCTCGTCGGCGGCCAGGTCGGCGGCGAGCAGGCGCCGCAGCTTCGACGGCCAGTGCGCGGGCCGCACCCCGTCCGCGACGAGGGCCTCGGCGATGGTGTCGAGGAGTTCCGGTTCGGCGTCGTCGAGTTCGACCTCGAGTTCACGCCAGTGGTCCAGGTGCGCGTGGTCGCCGGCGCGCTCGCCGTGGACGTGGTCGTCGGTGAGCACAGCCAGACGCCGCCCGTCAGTGGCGGCGAGGTCGTGGGTGAAGCGGTCGACGCGTAGGTGCGCGATCTCGACGAGGTCCGCACCACCGGTCCACTCGCGCGCGGCGTCGGCGAGTTCAGGTGGCAGGTGGTCGCCCGGCGGCAGCTGGGTCTCCTCGCGGGCCCCGGCTGTCGCCGGGCGCTTGAGGTGCCAGCCCGCGTCGTCCCCGCCGGTGCGGCGGCGCAGGGTCACGCCGGCGCGCGCCAGCCGGAGGTCGCGGGTGTCGTAGTAGGTGTTGTCGAGCCAGGACTCCCTCGGCGGGGCCTGCTCCGCCACGGGGCCCACCCCGGCCAGCCGCGGCACCGGCCGGCCGTCGTCGAAGTCGAACTTCCGCTCCCGCTCGATGACCGTCTTCGCGCCCATGGCCAGGAGTTCCCGCGCGACGACCGGCGGAAACCCGCCGACCGCCGGACAGGGGTCCCAGGCCACCCGGCGCCGCAACTCCACCCCCGGCGGTCGCCCAGCCCACGGTTCAGCAGACCGCGTACACGTCCAGCACCACCGCGTCCGGGCGGCGCAGTGCCGAGCTCACCGCGACGACGTGGTTGAGCCACGCGTGCTCCGGCGAGTCCTCGGCGGTCTCGAAGGTGATCGCGGTGCGGAAGCGGTACGTGGACGGGTCCGGGCACTGTCCGGCGAGCAACGCGGTCATCACCTCCGGCGGCCCGTGCCGCACGCCCCGGCTGACGATCGACACCAGCGAACCGTCGTCGGTCCAGGCGGTGTAGCGCGCCTCGACCCGTACCCAGCCGCCGGTCTGCAGGATCTGCCAGTCCGCGCCGCCGGGCAGGACGTCGGCGGACAGCCGCGGGCCGTCGACGCGGCCGCCCGTGATCGGCACGACCCGACGGCGGCCGTGCGGGGTGCCGCCGAGGTCGAGCACCTCGTCCAGCGTCACCTCCGCCCTGGCGAGGAACTCCAGACCGGGTCGCGGTGGCTCATACGGGGTCGCCATGACCCGGCAAACTATCAGGGATCCTGATTCAGGACAGCCGTCGCGCGGAGGACGACGTCCCGGAGGTACCGGTGCTCGGGATCGTCGTCGTACATCGGGTGCCACCACATCGCCTCGCGCAGCGGGCCGATTTCCAGCGGGCACGGCAGCGCCCGCACACCCAGCTCGGCGGGCACCCCGGCGGCGAGCCGGCGCTGCAGCAGCGCGACCCGGCCGGTGCCGCGGACCAGGCTCGGCACGGTCAGGAAGCTTTCCGTCACCACCTGCACGTTCGGCTCGATGCCGAGCATCCGCATCTGCCGCGCGGCGGGCGTGGACGCCGTCGGGCCGTGGTAGGTGACCACCCACGGCATCGTCTTCAGCTGCTCGACGGTCAGCTCCTCGCCCACGTCCAGGTTGTCCCGGGACACGAGGCACACCCAGTCGTCCAGGTACAGCTCGCGGTAGGGCAGGTCGGTTGAACCCGTGCGGCGTCAGCAGCAGGTCGTGGTTGACCAGGGCCTGCGCCGCCTGCTCGACCAGCGGCGGGGTGTTCGCGAGAACTCGCGGGCCGAGGACGCCGGGTCGAAGTCCGGTTCGGCGGCGAACACCCGCTCCACCCCGGAGATCGCGACGCGCACCCGTTCCTTGAGCTGCACCGCCAGCGGGGTCAGCCGGTAGGAGTTGCCGACCCGGATCAGCAGGTCGTCGCCGAAGTGCCGGCGCAGCTTGCCCAGGTGCGCGGACACCGCCGGCTGGCTCAGGCCCATCCACTCGGCCGCGCGCGTGACGCTGCGCTCCTGCAGCAGCGCGTGATACCTCCTATAACCGATTTCGTCTTCCCTGATACCGCTGCTCGCCGCCGCGGCCAAGCGGTGCTCCAACTGGGGGCCGCTGGGGAGCCGAGGACGTCCTCGGCACGCTGAACTTCCTGGACGAGGCCAAGCGCCGCGAAGGCGCCGCGCTCGTCCGGCAGGGCAAGAGCTTCTCGCTGGCCCAGCCGTTCGAGGCCGAGGGCGAAGGCGACCGGGTGACCGGCATCGAGACCACCGCGGGCCGGATCGCCGACCGCGGCGTTCTGCTCGACGTCGGGCGCGCGACCGGCGACGACGGCGAGCTGCCGGACGGGTTCGCGATCACGGTCGAGCACCTGGAGGCGACGATCGCCGCGCAGGGCGCGACCGCCTGCGACGGCCGCGGCGACCTGCTGCTGGTGCGGACCGGGCGGCTCACCCGCGCCCGGCCTCGGACGCGCAAGCGATGAGGGTGGCCGGCAAGGTCGTCGTCGTGACCGGCGCCGGGCAGGGGCAGGGCGCTGCGGAGGCACGGCTGCCGGCCGAGGAGGGCGCCCGGGTGATCCGCGTGGACCTGGGCGCCTCGCCGGTGGAATGTTGCCGGGGGTCGAGTACGTGCAGCTCGACGTCACCGACTCGGCGGGCTGGGCGGCGCTGGTGTCCCGGCTGGACCGGGTGGACGGGCTGGTCGCGAACGCCGGGGTCACCTGGCGGGCGCGGCTGGACGAGGTCGACCCGGCCGACCTGGAGCGAGTGCACGACGTGAACGTCGGCAGGGCGGTGCGGGCGATCCAGGCCGTGCTGCCGCTGATGCCCGCGGGCGGGTCGATCGTGACAGTCGGCTCGGTGGCGGCGCTGACCGGCCAGTACCCGGTGGCGTACACGGCGAGCAAGTGGTCGTTGCGCGGGCTGACGCGGGCGGGTGCCTGGAGCTGGGCGCGCACGGGATCCGGGTCAACGCGGTGCACCCCGGCTACATCGAGACATTCGATGACCGCCTCGGCGGCGACGGCCTTCCGGGACGCGAACATCGCGGAAACCCCGCTGGGCCGCACCGGAACCGTCGACGAGGTCGCGCCGCTGGTGGTGTTCCTGCTCCCGGACAAGGCGTCGTTCATCACGGGAGCGGAAATCCCGGGGGCGCCGCGATGGGGTTCGGCGGCGGCGTCGCCCTCCTGCTCGGCGGGGTGCTGGCCGACCTCAGCTGGCGCGGTCCGTTCGCGGTGTACCTGCTCGCGGTGCCGATGGTCGTGCTCGTGCTCCGGTTCGTACCCGAGGCGCCGAAGTCGCCGCGGGCTCCCGGCGGTCCACAACAGACACCGCGGCTGCTCGGCCTGTACGCGCTGATGTTCCTCGGCGTGGTCGTCTTCTACACCGTGCCGACGCATGCGCCGTTCTGGCTGGGCGCGGTCACCGGCACCGGCCCGGTCGTCGTCGGCGTGCTGATGTGCGCGCTGAACCTCGTCATGACGCTGGTCGGCCTGAACTGCCGGCGGCTGCGCGCCCGGTGGGACTTCCGCGTCCTCGCCGCCGTGCTCTTCGCCGCCTACGCGGCCGGGCTGGTCGTGCTCGGCCTCGCGGGCGGGATCTGGATGGCGGCGCTCGGCATGCTCATCACGGGCGTCGGCATCGGCCTGCAGAACCCGGTGATGAACGGGTGGGTGGTCGCCTCGGTCGACCCCGCGGCCCGCACCCGCGCGCTCGGGATGCTGACGTCCGCGTTGTTCCTCGGCCAGTTCGCCTCGCCGCTGCTGGCGCAGCCGGTGGTGAACGCCGTCGGCCTCGGCAATACCTTCGTGCTCGCCGGTGCTCTCGGCCTGGTGATCTCGGTGGTCCTGGTTTCCTGCGGGGCCGGGCAACCCGGATTCGCCCACCGCGTAAGGAGGTGCGTAGGCCCGCCGACAGGGAGGAAAGGGCATGCGCATCAAGGGAATTCTCATGGGGGCGGCGTCCGGGCGATCGGGCTGGCGGTGTTCGCGGCGCCTGCCGCGAACGCGGCGGACCCGGTGGACCGCGACCCGAACCCCGGCTCGACCGGCTCGTGCGGGTGGGTCAACGTGGTGCCGGACGTCGTCCACCGCGGCGACGTGGTGGACGTGGAAGCCAACTGCCGCAACGCGGTGGCGCTCCCCGAGTCCGACGTGCTGCTGAACTTCACGCCCACCGGCGAGCCGACGCACTGGTCGGCGACGGTGCCACCGAAGGCGAAGCGGGGCGCGCACACCGTGTCGATCACCTGCCCGGAAAACACCTGCACGAAGACGTTCTACGTAGTCCGATGAGGAAGCCCGGCGCGGGCCGAAGGTGGGTCTCCTGCTCGCGATGGGGAACGCGGGGTCGCGCCGCGCGACGCGCTCGACCACCGGGCCGCCCCGCCGACGCGGGCCACGAGTGGCAGGCCGCGTCCGGCCGGTGCGGGCGCCGTCTCCGCCGCGGTCGTCGGCGCGCTCGCCTGCTACGTCGAGGCCTCCGGCGACTGCGCCGACCACCCGCCGCCCGTCGTCGGCAGCGGGGCATGAGGAGCACCACCCCCGCCAACCCCCGCGCGGGGCAGGTCCGCCCCGTACGATCGACCGGCACTCATCGTGGTCGATGGGAGGACTGGTGGTCGCCGAGGAGGAGCCTGCGGGCGTGCGCGCCCTGTGGCGTGCCCGGCGCGCCCCGGACGCCGCCGACGTGCTCGCCACCGCGCGGCGCGTCGCCGGGCACCTCGCCGACGGGCTGTCCGGGCCGGGCGCGCGGGCGGCGGCGAAGGGCGTCCGGTCCCTGCTCGGCGTGCCCGCGGCCGGTTTGACCGACCTCTCCGGCGCAACCACCTGGGCCGGTCACCCGTCCGACGAGGACGCGGCCCGCGAACTCGTCTCCGCCGTCCTGCACAGCGAGACGCCGGCCGGGAAGGCGCCGCTGCGGGCGGTGCCGCTCGACGTCGACGGCGAGCTCGCCGGGGTGCTCGTCGTCGAGGGCGAGACGCCGCGCAAGGCCGTGCAGGAGGTGGCCCGGCTGGTCGCCGCCGCGCTGGAACGGGGCAGGCTGGAGGCGTCCGCGGAGCTGGCGGCGCAGTCGGAACTGCGGGCGCTGCGCGCGGAGATCTCCCCGCACTTCGTCTACAACGCGCTCACCGTCATCGCGTCGCTGGTGCGCTCCGACCCCGACCGCTCCCGCGAACTGATGCTCGACTTCGCCGACTACATCCGGCACAGTCTCGCCAGGCACGGCGAGTACACCGCGCTCGCGGACGAGTTCCACGCCATCGAGACCTACCTCGCGCTGCAGCGAGCCGTCCTCGGCGACCGGTTGCGCGTGCAGATCCGCGTCGCGCCGGACGTGCTCGCCGTGCCGGTGCCGTACCTGGTGCTGCAGCCGCTGGTCGAGAATGCCATCCGGCACGGGATCGAGCCGCTCGGCAGACCCGGCACGGTCTCGGTGCGCGGCGAGGCGGAAGGGAACGACTGTGTGATCAGCGTGGAGGACGACGGCGTCGGCATGCCACCCGCGGACGCGGAAGCGGTGCTCTCCGGCGACGGTGAGCGCGTCGGGCTGGCCAACGTCGACCGGCGGCTGCGCAGCGTGTACGGCCCCTGGTACGGCCTGGTCGTGGAGACCGCGCCGGGCGCGGGCACCCGCGTCGTGGTGCGGGTGCCCATGTTCCAGCCCGGGGTGGTCCTGCCGTGACCGGGCTGCGCGTGCTCGCCGTGGACGACGTGCCGCCCGCGCTGGAGGACATCTGCCAGCTGCTGCGGGAGGCGCCCGAGGTGGCGGAGGTGACCGGCGCCGGTGACGCGCTGACCGCGCTGCGGATGATCCAGAGCGAGCGGTTCGACGCGGTGTTCCTGGACATCTCGATGCCCGGCCTGGACGGGCTCGAGCTGGCCGGCCTGCTCGCGAAGCTGAGCGAACCGCCGGTGATCGTGTTCGTGACGGCGCACGACGGGCACGCGGTGACGGCGTACGGCATCGGCGCGGTGGACTACCTGCTGAAACCGGTGCGCGCGGAACGGTTGTCGGCCGCGCTGGGGAAGGTGCTGCGGATGCTGCCCGCGGGCGCGCCGAAGTCGCCCGAACTGGCCGACGCGCTCGCGGCGCTGCCGGTCGAGTCGCGGGGGCGGACGCGGTACGTGCGGCGCAGCGAAGTGCTGTTCGTCGAGGCGCAGGGCGACTACGTCAAGCTGCACACGCGTGGTGGCGTGCACGTGGTGCGGATGCCGATCTCGCGGCTCGCGGAGTACTGGGAGGGCAGCGGGTTCGTGCGGGTGCACCGCGGATACCTGGTGGCGCTGGACGCGGTGCGCGAACTGCGCAGCGATTCCGTCGGAGGGCTGCTGGCACACACGGCGGCCGGGGACGTCCCGGTGAGCCGGCGGCACGCCCGCGAGCTGCGGGAACGCCTGTTGCGCGCCGCGCAGCGCAGCGAGCTGGGGCGGTGATCATGGCACTCCCCACCGCGGAGCGCCGCGGCGATCATAGGCGGCCCGGCGGACGCTTCCGCGCCGCTGCGGCGGCTGCCGCGCAGCGGCGGCACGCTCCGGGATGCCCTCACCTGCGGATCCGAAGTACCGCGGAATCCCCTGTCCCCTACCCCGAGGGGAGGTGCTGAATGCCCAACCGCCGTGTCGCGGTGATGAGTCCGCAGACCCGGCTCGCCCATGCGCGTCGTAGGCAGCGGGGGCGCTGGCGGCCACCGCGGCTCGAAGCGGCCGACGCCGAGCGCGCCCTGCGGAACTACCGCCGCCAACGCCGCCGGGCGGTCGCCGCTCTGCTGCTGCTCTTCGCGGTGCTCGCCGGGCTGCCCGTGCTGTTCGCGGTCTGGCCCGCGCTCGACCACGCGCGCCTCGCCGGGGTGCCGGTCTCCTGGCTGGTGCTGGCGGTCGTGCCGTACCCGCTGCTGATCGGGCTCGGGCACTGGCACCTGCGTCGCGCCGAACGAGCCGAGAAACCCTGATGGTCGGCCTCTTCGCGGTCGCCCCGGTCGTTCTCGTCACGCTCTTCATCGGGCTGCGCGGGGTCGCCGCCATGCGCACCACCTCCGACTTCCTCGTGGCCTCCCGCCGGGTCACTCCGCTGCTCAACTCGGCCGCCGTGTCGGGCGAGTACCTCTCCGCGGCCTCGTTCCTGGGCGTCGCCGGGCTCGTCGTCAAGGACGGGGTCGGCGCGCTTTGGTACCCGGTCGGCTTCACGGCCGGGTACATCGCCATGCTCGTCCTCGTCGCCGCGCCCATGCGCCGCTCCGGGGCGCTCACCGTGCCCGACTTCGCCGAAGCCCGGCTCGCCTCGCCGGCGCTGCGCAGGCTCGCCGCCGTCGTGGTGCTCGTCATCGGCGCGCTCTACCTCGTCCCCCAGTTCCGCACTTCCGGCCTGGTGCTGAGCGTGGTCAGCGGCACGCCCTACTGGGTCGGCGTCGTCCTCGCCGGGGCCGCCGTCGCCACCACGCTCGCGCTCGGCGGGATGCGCGCGGCGACCTACGTGCAGGCCTTCCAGTTCGTGCTGAAGGTCGTCCTGTTCGCCGTCCCCGCGCTGTGGCTGGCGATCACGGCAGGCGCCGCCGCCCGCGACGAGGCCCTGCACCCCGCCGAATTCACCCAGCTCCGCGAGGACACGCGCGTGGTCTTCCGCGTCGACGTGACCCTGGAGGCCACCCAGCCCATCCGGGCCAGGGAGTCCGACGGCACACCGGTCACGCTCGCCCCCGGCCCGCACACCTTCGCCGCGGGCGAGGAACTCGTCTTCCTCGCCGGGCAACCGGTCCCGCGGCTGCCCGGCAGCGCCCCGCCCGGCGCCGCGGGCTGGGAACGGCCGCTGCTCAACCTGAACAACGAAGGCCACCCGTTGCTCGGCACCCTCGCCGTCCTGGTCGCCATCGTGCTCGGCACCATGGGCCTGCCGCACGTGATCATGCGCTTCCACACCAGCCCCGACGGCCGCGCCGCCCGCCGCACCGCCGCGCTCACCGTGGCGCTGCTGTCCGCGTTCTACGTCTTCCCCGGCGTCTACGGCGTGCTCGGCCGGGTCCTGGTGCCGCACCTGTACCTGTCCGGCGCCACCGACACCGCGGTCGTCGCGCTGCCGATGCAGGTCGACACCGGCTGGGCGGGCACGTTGTTCACCGGACTGCTCACCGCGGGCGCGTTCGCCGCGTTCCTCGCCACTTCACTGGGCCTGCTGCTGGCGGTGTCCGGCGCGATCGCGCACGACCTCGCGCCGGGCGGGCTGGCCCGGCTGCGCGGCACGGTGGTCGCCGCCGCGGCCGCGGTGGTGCTGCTCGCGCTGTTCGCCGTGCACCTCGACGCGGGCGTGCTCGTCACGTGGGGGTTCACGGTCGCGGCGTCGACGTTCTGCCCGCTGCTCGTCCTCGGCATTTGGTGGTCGCGGCTGACCGCGCGCGGCGCGATCGCCGGGGTCCTCACCGGACTGCTCGCGTCGTCCGGCGCGATCCTCGCGACACTGGCCGGGGCGGACGTGCACGGCGTGCTCGCGATCCTGCTCGCCCAGCCCGCGCCCTGGTCGGTTCCGCTGGCTTTCGGCACGATGGTGGTGGTTTCCCTGCGCGGGCGGCCGCCGGCCTGGGCGATCACCGCCATGTTGCGGCTGCACCTGGACGAGAACCCGCCGCGGCAGGCCGGTCCGCGCCGCCGTTCGACGGGTTTCCGCGACCGCTTGTCGACCGTTCGTCGCGCCCGCTGACGGTTGGTCGCCACGCCACGGCGCCGCACGTCGTGACCTCCTAACGTGTCCGCCACCACACGACAAGGAGGTCTCCAGTGGCGGCCACCGAGCACGATCTCGGCCACGAGGAGTGGACGCGGGTCCACTCCAGCCCCGAATTCGCGCAGCTGCGCCGAAGGCTGCGGGGCTTCGTCTTCCCGATGACCGCGTTGTTCCTGGGCTGGTACCTGCTGTACGTCCTGCTCGCCGACTACGCGCACGGGTTCATGTCGACCAAGCTGGTCGGCAACTTCAACGTCGGACTGCTGCTGGGACTGCTGCAGTTCGTGTCCACGTTCCTGATCACCGGCCTGTACGTCCGCTTCGCCAACCGGAAGCTGGACCCGATCGCCGACCGCATCCGTGAGGACGTCGAGGGAGGCGCGCGATGAACCTCGCCGCGGGAGTCGCGGGCAGCAGCCCCGCGCTCAACATCAGCATCTTCGGCCTGTTCGTGGCCGTCACACTGGTGATCGTGCTGCGCGCCAGCCGGAACACCAAGACCGCGTCGGACTACTACGCGGCCGGGCGCGCGTTCACCGGACCGCAGAACGGCATCGCGATCGCCGGTGACTACCTGTCGGCCGCATCGTTCCTCGGCATCGCCGGCGCCATCGCGGTGTACGGCTACGACGGGTTCCTGTACTCGATCGGCTTCCTGGTGGCGTGGCTGGTCGCGCTGCTGCTGGTCGCGGAGCTGCTGCGCAACACCGGCAAGTTCACGATGGGCGACGTGCTGGCGTTCCGGATGCGGCAGCGGCCGGTGCGCGCGGCGGCGGCGACGTCCACGCTCGCGGTGAGCTTCTTCTACCTGCTGGCGCAGATGGCCGGCGCCGGTGTGCTGGTTTCGTTGCTGCTGGGAGTGTCCAGCGGGATCGGGCAGTCGGTGGTCATCGCCGTAGTGGGTGTCGTGATGATCATCTACGTGCTCGTCGGCGGCATGAAGGGCACCACCTGGGTGCAGATCATCAAGGCGGTGCTGCTGATCGCGGGCGCCGCGCTGATGACCGTGTGGGTGCTGGGCAAGTACGGGCTCAACCTGTCCGCGCTGCTGCAGGGCGCGGTGGACCGCTCCAGCGAGGCGGTGCTGAACCCGGGCGCCCGCTACGGCGCGACCGGCACGTCGAAGATCGACTTCCTGTCGCTGGGCCTGGCCCTCGTGCTGGGCACCGCGGGCCTGCCGCACGTGCTGATGCGGTTCTACACCGTGCCGACCGCGAAGGAAGCCCGTCGTTCGGTCGTGTGGGCCATCGCGCTGATCGGCCTGTTCTACCTGTTCACGCTGGTGCTCGGCTACGGGGCGAACGCGCTCGTCGGCGCGGACGTGATCCGGAAGGCGCCGGGTTCGGAGAACGCGGCGGCGCCGCTGCTGGCGCTGGAACTCGGCGGGCCGGTGCTGCTCGGGTTCATCGCCGCGGTCGCCTTCGCGACGATCCTCGCCGTGGTCGCCGGACTGACGATCACCGCCTCGGCGTCGTTCGCGCACGACATCTACGCGAACGTGATCAAGAAGGGCAAGGTGGACGACCCCAACGGCGAGGTGCGGGTCGCCCGGATCACCGCCGTGGTGATCGGCGCGGTCGCGATCGTCGGCGGCATCCTGGCGAAGAACCAGAACGTCGCGTTCCTGGTGGCGCTGGCGTTCGCGGTGGCGGCGTCGGCGAACCTCCCGACGATCCTGTACTCGCTGTTCTGGAAGCGGTTCAACACCTCGGGTGCGCTGTGGAGCATCTACGGCGGCCTGGCGATCACGATCACGCTGATCGTGTTCTCGCCCGCCGTGTCCGGGACGCCGAAGTCGATGCTGCCGAACGCGGACTTCGACTGGTTCCCCCTGCAGAACCCGGGCCTGGTGTCCATCCCGGCGTCGTTCCTGCTCGGCATCGTCGGCACGTTGCTGTCGAAGGAGCACGACGAGCGCAAGCACGCGGAGATGGAGGTCCGCTCGCTGACCGGCGCCGGCGCCGAAAAGGCGACGGCGCACTAGCCGCCCCGCCTTCTCCCCGGGCCCCGGCGCCGCTGCCCTGGCGCCGGGGCTCGCTCATGCCGGTGGTGCCGTACCGACCGTGCCGGACTCGCTCACGCGGAAGTGCCGCCCGCGCGACAAGTCCCACACGGCCGCCGGGGACACGCGCGACCCCACCACGCCTGGAGCCGCACCGACGCCCCGCCCCAACCAACGGCGCCCCGCCGTTCCCCAAACCCCGGGCACCATCACCGCGGCGCCAGGCCACACCCCTCCGAAGCCCCCCGGCATGTGCCATTCGGCGAAGCCGCGCCGCTGCCCTTCACCCCGAGCCCCGGCGCCGCTGCCCCGGCGCCGGGGCTCGCTCACGTCGAAGCGCCGTCCACCAACGCCATTCCCAGTGGGGTCAGTGAATGACGCACCGTGTTGCGGTTGCGGTGGCTCGCGATCAGGCCGGCCGCCCGCAGCACCGACATGTGCTTGCTCGCCGCGGACGGGGTCACCCCCAGGCGCGCCGCCAGGTCCGACGTGCTGCACCCGGCCGCCGCCAGGACCATCGCCGCCGCGCGGGTCGGTCCCAGCAGCGCGGCCAGTGCGCGCGGGGTGGCGTGCCGGGCACGGCGGACGCGCGAGTCCTCAGCCGCCGCGGGGTAACCGAGGCGAACCGGGCCCGCCGAGCCGGGCACGATCCACGGCTGCACCGCGAAGTAGGTGGGCACCAGCAGCACCCCGGCCGTCCGCCGCGGCGTGCCGGGGCTCGCCACGCCCGTCACCAGGTACGGCGGCTCCCACCGCAGCACCGGGCGCAGCGTGGCCAGCAAACCGTCCACCCCGCCGTCGGCCAGCGCCTGGATCCGCGCCTGCCGGTCCACCTCGACCCGCGCCCGCACGGTGTCCCAGTGCGGCGCCAGCGCGACCATGAAGTACTCCCGCAACGCCTGCACCAGCCGCGACAACGCGGCGTCCGAACCGGACCGCAGGGCCGCGGCCCACGGCGGCAGGCCGTGCGGCTCCGGCAGCGCCGCCAGCGCGGCACGCAGCCGGTCCGGCGGCGTGCCCAGCACCGTCGCGAGCCCGGACGCCAGGTCACCGCCCGCGGGCAGCAGGAACTCCGGCACCTCCCCCGGCCCGTACAGCCACCGCAGCACCGGGAACGACTCCGGCAGCCGCCCCCGGACGCGGCGCCGCCACCAGCCGAACGCCACCTCCTCGTCCAGCAGCAGCCGCACGCTGCTCGCCAGCTCCCAGCACGGATCGGCGGCGTTGGACAGCCCCACGCGGGTGAGGTCGCGCGACTTCAGCTCCAGGCGCACCGGCGATCCTCTCCGCGAAACTGTGGCAGCACTGGAGAGATCGTTCGCGATACCGGTCCGTTACACCGTTGAACAGCGTTGTTGAGCGTCCGGGAAATGTGGTCGACTCCGGAGCGCCGCCACGGCGAAGATCCAATCCCGGGGTGCGGCCGGAGGATTCCGCGCCCCGTCACGGAATGGGGAACCCATGAGAAGACTGAAGCGGCCGTTCGCGGCCGCGGCACTGCTGGCCGGCCTGCTGTCGCTGTTCGTGGCGCCGAACGCGGGCGCGGCCCAGCAGGCAGGCGAGCCGGTCACGTCGCTGGACGGGCTGGTGCTGCGCCCGGCGCACCCGAACCAGGTCAAGGGCGGCGTCAACACGATGGCCGAGGAGCAGGCCTACCTGCTCGGCCCGGCCTCGGACCCGGCTCGCTGCCTGGACGCCGACCTCAACACCATCAACCGCAACGGCACCAAGGTGCAGCTGTGGGCGTGTGACCAGTACGCGGCTCAGCAGGCCTGGTACATCCGGCTGATCCCGGAGGGCTACTACCGGTTCCAGAACGCGTACAGCGGCCGCTACCTCGACGCCGACCTGAACACGATCAACCGCAACGGCACCGTCGTGCAGCTGTGGGACTACGTGGCAGGCGCGAAGAACCAGTGGTTCGCCGCCAGCGAGATCCCCGAGGGCTACCTGCGGCTGCAGAACGTGCAGAGCGGCCGGTACCTCGACGCGGACCTGAACACCAGCTACCGCAACGGCACCGTCGTGCAGCTGTGGCAGTACGTGGCGGGTGCGCAGAACCAGTGGTGGTACTGACGCTCCGATGCACGCCGGGCGCCGGCAAACCGGCGCCCGGCGTTCGTCCGGTTCAGAGCAGTTTGTCCAGCGTGATCGGCAGGTCGCGCACCCGCCTGCCGGTCGCATGGAACACCGCGTTCGCCACGGCCGCCGCCACCCCGGTGATGCCCACCTCGCCGGCGCCGACGACACCCAGCGGCGTCGACGGCTCCGGATCGTCCAGAGTGGACACCCCGATGCGCGGGACGTCGGCGTGCACGGGCACGTGGTACTCGGCCAGGCTGGGGTTCATGATCCGCCCGGTGCGCGGGTCGACCAGGGTCTCTTCGGACAGGGCCATGCCGATGCCCATCACGATCCCGCCCCGCAACTGGCTCGCCGCGGTCTTCGCGTTGACCACCGTGCCGATGTCGAACACCCCCAGCCACCGCGAGATCCGCACCTCCCCGGTGTCCGGGTCGACGCGCACCTCGCAGAGCTGCGCCCCGGTCGCGGCCCGCACCCGCCGCCGGTCGCGCACGAACCGGCCGATGAGCCGGGCCTGCCCGGCGAGGCGGCCGAACCGGGCGCCGGAGCCGACCGACACCTCCACGTGCGGCACGCCCGCCTGTCGCACGGCCGCCACCAGGTCGGCCCCGGACCCCTTCGGCAGCCGCCGCTTCAGCTTCTCCGCCGCTGCGAGCACGCTGGCCGCCACGCTCGCGGTCTGCGTCGAACCGCCCGCGGTGGGCGCCACCGGCAGCGCCGAGTCGCCGTATTCGACGCGCACCGCGTCGACCGGCACGCCGAGCGCGTCCGCGGTGATCTGCGCCTGCGCCGTCGCGGCGCCCATGCCCATCTCCTGAAAGCCGCAGCGCAGGAGGACCGTGCCGTCGGCCGACAGCCGCAGCGTCACGTTGGTGGTGAACAACCACGCCGGGTGGTAGGCGGTGGCGACGCCCATCCCGACCAGCCACCGGCCGTCCCGCGTCGCGTCCGGCTCCGGCGCCCGGTCCCGCCAGCCGAACCGCAGCGCGCCGGCTTCGTAGACCTCCCGCAGCCTGCGGTGGGTGAACTCCTTGCCGTCCAAGGGGTTGCGCTCGGGTTCGTTGCGCATCCGCAGCTCGATCGGGTCCACGCCCAGTTCGGCGGCCAGTTCGTCGACCGCCGACTCGACCGCGAACGTGCCGATGGACTCGCCGGGCGCGCGCATCGACGTGTTCGGCACCAGGTCCAGTTCGACCGTGCTCGCCTGGATGAGGATGTGGTCCGCGTCGTAGAGGTGCCGGGACTGCGAGGTGACCTGCTCCGGCGCGCCGCCGACGCGGCCGACGCGGGTGACGCTCGTGTGGATCAGCGCGGTCAGCGCGCCGTCGCGGTCCGCGCCGAGCGCGACGCGCTGGATCGACGGCGTCCGGCCGCCGACGGTGCGGTACACGTCCGCGCGGGTCAGCGCGAGCCGGACCGGCCGTCCGGTCGCGCGGCGGCCAGCGCGGCGAGGATCGTGCCCGGCCAGACCATGGCCTTGCCGCCGAAACCGCCGCCGACGAACGGCGCGATCACCCGCACGTCGGCGAGGGGCACGCCGAAGCGGACGGCGAGGTGGTTGCGGCACCGCTACCCGCCGCCGGTGATGGCGAAGCTGTACGCGGAGGACCCGGTGATCGCCGAGTTGTGCATCGAGTTCGCCCCGACGGCGAAGCGGATGCTGCGAGCACTGGCGGCGGGGCTGCCGACACTGCGCGAAAACCGCGACTGAACCTCCCTTGTCCGGTGTGGACAGAATCCGCCGAACCCCTCGTCGGCGGCGGTTTCCGGCGCTAGGGTCACGATCGTGACGACGCTGTACGACTTGCCGCTGTCCGAGCTGGCCGAGTACCGGCCGCCACTGGACGAACCCGCCGACCTGGACGCCTTCTGGGCCACCGCGCTGGCCGAAGCGGACCGGTCACCGCTGGACCCGGTTTTTCGTCCACAGAAGACGTTGCTGCGGACGGTGGACGTGTTCGACGCGTCGTTCACCGGCGCGGCCGGGCAGCGGATCTCCGCGTGGCTGCTGCTGCCGCGCGACCGGCCGGCCAAGCTGCCGTGCGTCGTGCAGTACCTGGGGTACAACCTGGGGCGCGGCCTGCCGCACGATTACCTGACCTGGTCGGCGTTCGGGTACGCCCACCTGGTGGTGGACACGCGCGGCCAGGGCGGGAAGTCGGTGCCCGGCGCGACGGGAGATTCGTGGTCGGCGGGGCCGCACGTGCCGGGGTTCATGACGCTGGGAATCCGGGACCCGGCGCAATACTTCTACCGGCGGGTGTACGTCGACGCGGTGCGCGCGGTGGCTGCGGCGCGGGCGCACCCGTCGGTGGACGCGGACCGGATCGTGGTGGCGGGCGGCAGCCAGGGCGGTGGGATCACGATCGCCGCTGCGGCACTGGCGCCCGGGGTCGCGGCCGCGATGCCGGATGTGCCGTTCCTGTGCCATTTCCGCCGTGGGGCGGAGATCGCTTCCGAGGGGCCGTACCTGGAGCTGGTGACGTGGCTGGCCGCGCACCGGCACCGGGCCGGAGAGGCGTTTGCCACGCTGCGGTATTTCGACGGGGCTGTGTTGGCTTCGCGGGCTTCGGCGCCTGCTTTGTTCAGCGTGGCGTTGCGGGATCCGGTTTGTCCTCCGTCGACGGTTTTCGCGGCGTTCAACCGGTGGGGTGGGGATTCGGAGATCCGGGTGTGGGAGTGGAATGAACATGAAGGGGGGCAGGGGGCTCAGGTCGCTGAACAGGCCTCTTGGCTTTCTGGGGTTTTATAGGCGCTACGCGTTTTTGTGCGTTGCCGGGCGCCGGTTTGCGGTGGTGGCTGTGAGAAGAAGAAACCCGCGTAGCGCCCCCTAGTCAACCGGCGCCGCGGCCCCGAAACCCCCGTACTTGCCGGCCTTCGCGCGCTTCCGCACCTCGTCGAAGTGCCGGTGCACGGCCTCCTCAGCGGCATCGGCGTCCCCGGCCGCCAGCGCATCGACGATCGCCTGGTGACGCTTCGCCGTGGAGCTCGCCGAGCCGGCTGGGCCGCCCAGCTCGGCCTCCGCCGCCCGGTACACGTCCCAGAACAGGCGCGTCAGCTCGCGGGCCAGGTCGAAACCGGCCTCGGCGCAGATCAGGTCGTGGAATTCACGATCGGCGGCCGCGCTGTCCGGGCCCTTGCGCATCCGCGCCACGCACGACTCCAGCGCCGCGATCAGCTCCGGCCGGTGCCGCCGCGCCACCCGGCGCGTCAGCTCGGTCTCCAGCATCTCCCGTACCTCGAGCAGGTCCCGCAACCGGCCCGTCGTCCCGGCCCCGGGCGTCCGCGTGCGGAACAGCAGCCACGTCCGCAACGCCTCCGAACCGGCCGAGCCGACGAACGTGCCGTAACCGTGCCGCACCTCGACGATCCCCAGTGCCCGCAGCGCCCGGATCGCCTCGCGGATCGAATTGCGGCTCACCCCGATGTCGGCCATCAGGTCGAGCTCCGTCGGCATCGGCGAGCCGGGCGGGAGGTCCCGCTCGATGATCAGGTCGATGATCCGTTTGCTGATCTCGTCGCCGAGCTGAGGGCGTGCCACATCCAACTCCCCGCCTGCTGACCGCCGGATTTCCGGACATCCTACGTCAGACCCCTTGACCACGGGACGCGCCACTGTTTACAGTCACCCGATCGCAGGACGTCCTACGTCCTACTTCTCTGCTCCGGCCTGATCAACGACGCACAAGTCAGGAGACGTCATGTCGCACAGCCTGTCCGGCCTCAGCCGCCGCGATTTCCTGCGGTACACCGGACTCGCCGGCACGGCCGCGGCCTTCTCGGTCACCTTGGGGGCCTGTGGCGGACCGGCGTCCACCAACACCACGGGCAGCTCCACCGGCACGCTCACCGCGGTCATCGGCTACGGCAACAACCAGACCTGGGACCCGCTGCAGACCGCGTCGGCCTTCTCGATGGCCGCCAACCTGCACTGCTACGAATCGCTGGTCGAGGGCGACCCAATCACCCGCGACCCGTTCCCCGGCCTGGCCAAGGCGCTCCCGGCCGACCTCACCGGCACCAGCCTGAAGTTCGAGCTGCGCGACGGCGCCAAGTGGCACGACGGCACCCCGGTGACCGCCGACGACGTCGTCTTCACCTACGCCCGCGTGCTCGACCCCAACGAAAAGGTGCTGGTTCACAGCTTCTTCGCGGACTGGCTCGCCGAAGTCCGCAAGACCGGCGAGAACTCCGTCGAGTTCGTGCTCAAGCACCCCTTCCCGTACGCGCTCAAGCGCATCCAGACCGCCAAGATCTGCCCCAAGCACGTCTTCGAGGGCAAGTGGAAGGACGCCGCGGGTGGCAAGGTCGTCGGCTCCGGCCCGTACAAGGTCGTCGAGCAGGCCCCGCTGTCCTACACCCGGTTCGAGAAGTTCGCCGAGTACAACGGCCCGCGCCCGGCGGCCTACCAGTCCATGCTGTGGAAGTCGATCGTGGACGCCGCGCCGCGCGTCGCGGCCATCTCCGGGGCCAACCCGGAGGCGCAGATCGTGGAGAACATCCCGGCGGCCAACGCCGAGCAGCTGCGCAAGTCCGGCCGCAGCGTCGAGTTCGCCGACGGCGGTAACAACCTGTTCCTGATGTTCAACACCGCGCACGCGCCGTTCGACAACAAGCTCGTGCGGCAGGCCCTGCACTACGCCATCGACAAGCAGAAGATGATCCAGATCGGCCTGCAGGGCGCGGGCACGGCGGCGACCTCGTTCATCAACCCGAAGCTGCCCGCGTCCCAGCCCGCCGCCAACGACTTCGCCTACAACCCGGACAAGGCGAGGCAACTGCTCCAGCAGGCCGGCGTCACCAACCTGACGATCACCCTGTCCACCACCAACACCTCGCTCGTCTCGGACTGCGTGAAGGTCATCAAGGAGGGCTGGGACGCGATCGGCGTGACCACCACGCTGGACTCGCAGGACACCAAGGCGCTGTTCTCGAAACTGGACAGCGGCAAGGACTTCGAGGTCGTCGCCACCACCAACAACCCGCTGCAGTTCGGCAACGACCCGGACCTGCTGACCCGCTACTACTACGACAAGACGTCGGTGCTGATGACCACCTACGCCCGGTGGACCGGCCCGGAGTCGCAGGCCCTGCTGGACCTGCAGAACCAGGCCGCCGCGGAGACCGACGAGGCGCGCCGCGCGCAGCTCACCAAGCAGCTGCTGGACCTGATCTCCGAGCACGCCGTCATCTACCCCGTGGTGTTCACCCAGCTCGGCACGGCGTGGAACGCGCAGAAGATCACCGGCGTGCGGGCACAGGGCTACCCGGGCATCTACCTCAACCAGGCCAAGCCGGTCTGAGGAGCGCTGCCGTGGCCGTCGTCGTGCGGATGCTGCTCGCCCGCATCCTCGCCCTGATCCCGCTGGTGCTCGGGGTGGTCCTGTTCGTCTTCATCGTCATGCAGTTCTCCCCTGTGGACACGGCCGTGGCCGCGCTCGGCGACGCCAACCCCACACCGGAACAGCTCCGGCAGTTCCGCCAGGAGAACGGCCTGCTCGACCCGCTCCCGCTGCAGTACGTGCACTTCGTGTGGCACCTGCTGCAGGGCGACTTCGGCACCAGCGTGATCACGAGGGAGCCGGTCGGGCAGGTCATCGCCACCGCACTGCCGTTGACCGTGCAGCTCACGCTGCTGGGTCTGCTGATCGCGATCGTCGCCGGGCTCGTGCTCGGCGTGACGTCGGCGCTGTTCCGCGACCGCTGGCCGGACCAGCTGATCCGGATCGTCACGCTGGCCGGTGTCGCCGCGCCCGCGTTCTGGATCGCGGTGCTGCTCGTCCAGTGGCTCGCGGTGGGCGAAGGGCTCTTCCCCACCAGCGGCTACGTCAGCCCGGCCGACTCGTTCGGCGGCTGGCTCAACTCGCTGGCGCTGCCCGCGATCTCGCTCGCGCTGCCGGTCGCCGCGCAGCTGACGCGCATCATCCGCACCTCGATGGTCGAGGAGCTGGACAAGGACTACGTCCGCACCGCGCGCGGCGGCGGGCTGCCGCCGGTGGTGGTCGTCGGCCGCAACGTGCTGCGCAACGCGCTGATCAACCCCCTCACCGTGCTCGGCCTGCGGGTCGGCTACCTGCTGGGCGGCGCCGTCGTGATCGAGACGATGTTCGCGCTGCCCGGGATGGGACAGAACATGATCCAGGCCGTCAAGGACGGCGACACCGCGAAGGTCCAGGGCTTCGTGATCACCATCGCGGTCGGGTTCGTCCTGGTCAACCTGATCGTCGACGTGCTGTACCTGATCGTGAACCCGCGCCTGCGGAGCCGGTCGTGATGCGGCAGCTGTACCGGCCCGGGCTCACCAAGCGCCTGTCCCGGCCCGGCATCCGGTTCCGCCGGTTCAACACGGCGTCGTGGATCGCGATCGGGGTGCTGGCCGTGCTCGCGCTGGTGGCGCTGATCGGCCCGCTGCTGGTCAAGGCCCCCTACGCGCTGGGCACCGAGGTCACCGGGCCGAACGCCGCGCACTGGTTCGGCACCGACCAGTCCGGCCGCGACATCCTCTCCCGCGTGGTGCACGGCGCCCGCTGGTCGCTCGCGATCGGGCTCGGCGCCGCCGCGCTGGCGCTGGTCTGCGGCGCGCTGATCGGGGCGCTCGCCGCGACCTCCCGGCGCGGGGTGGACTCGGTGGTCATGCGCGTGCTCGACGTGCTGATGGCCTTCCCCGGCATCGCGCTCGCGGCCGTGCTCGTCGCGGTGTTCGGCCGCGGCATCGGGGTGCTGATCCTGGCGATCGCGTTCGTCAACGTGCCGCCGGTCGCGCGCGTGGTGCGGGCGAACGTGCTGGCGCAGTACAGCGAGGACTACGTCGCGGCCGAGCACATCATCGGCGCGCGCCGGTTCTTCATCCTGGTCAAGCACGTGGCGGTGAACTGCGCCGCGCCGATCCTGGTGTTCTGCACGGTGATGGTGGCCGACGCGATCGTGTTCGAGGCGTCGCTGTCGTTCATCGGCGCCGGCATCCAGCCGCCCGACCCGTCGTGGGGCTCGGTGCTCGCCGACGGCAAGGACATGGTGCTCAACGGCGGCTGGTGGGCCACGTTGTTCCCGGGTCTGATGATCCTGTTCACGGTGCTGGCGCTGAACGTGCTGTCCGAAGGGATTTCCGACGCGTGGGCGGCGCCGTCGTCCCGCACGGCGAAGGCGGCGGAGGTCGCCAAGGCGGTCGTCGCCAAGGAGGCGGCCGAGAACGTCGCGCCGGTGCTGCCGATCCGCGGTCTGCGCGAGGTGGGCGAACGGCTGTCCCGCCGCGCCCGTGCGCTGACCGGGCGGGACACCCTGCTCTCCGTCGAGGGGCTGACGATCGCGTTCCCGGAGCGGCACAACGGGGTCAACGTCGTCGACGACGTCTCGTTCACCGTGCGCTCGGGCGAGGTACTCGGCCTGATCGGCGAATCGGGCTGCGGCAAGTCGCTGACCGCGCTGTCGATCGTCGGGCTGCAGCCGCGGACCGCGCGGCTGTCCGGCCGGATCCGGTTCGCGGGCGAGGACCTGCTCACGATGAAACCGTCCGCGCGGCGGCGGCACCTCGGCCACGACATCGCGATGATCTACCAGGACGCGCTCAGCTCGCTGAACCCGGCGATGACGATCCAGGCGCAGCTCAAGCAGTTCACCCGCCGCGGCGGCACCCGCACCCCGCGCGAGCTGGTGGAGCTGGTCAACCTCGACCCGGACCGCACGCTGCGGGCCTACCCGCACGAGCTGTCCGGCGGGCAGCGGCAGCGGGTGCTGATCGCGATGGCGTTGTCCCGCAGCCCCAGGCTGATCGTGGCCGACGAGCCGACCACCGCGCTGGACGTGACCGTTCAGGCACAGGTGATCTCGCTGCTGCTGCGCCTGCAGGAGGAACTGGGCTTCGCGCTGGTGCTGGTGTCGCACGACCTGGCGCTGGTGTCCGATGTGGCCGATCGCGTGGTCGTGATGTACGGCGGGCAGGTCGCCGAGGCCGGCACCACCGCGCAAGTCGTCGGCGCACCGCGGCACCACTACACGCGCGGCCTGCTCAGCGCGGTGCTGTCGCTGGAGGAGAACGACGCCCGGCTCACCCAGATCACGGGCGTCGTCCCGGCCCCGGCGGACTTCGCGCCCGGCTGCCGGTTCGCCGACCGCTGCCCGGCGGCGCGGGCGCACTGCCGCACCGACCTGCCGGTGGTGGCGGGATCCGGGATGGACCACCTCGTCGCGTGCCACCACCCCGCCGAACCGATGGCGGAACCGGAGGTCCTGGTGAAGGGAGCGCCGGCATGACCCTGCTGGAACTGGACCGGGTGCACGTGGTGCACAAGATCCGCTCGTCCGGCCTGTTCGGGCACGACTCCGTGCACGCGCTGACAGACGCGACGCTGACCGTGCGGCCCGGCGAAACGATCGGCGTGGTCGGCGAGTCCGGGTGCGGCAAGACGACGCTGGCGAAGGTGGTCGTCGGGCTGCAGAAGCCGACCAGGGGCGTCGTGCGCTACCGCGGCGAACCGGTGTCGGACCAGCGTGGGTTCGGCCGCGACATCGGCATGATCTTCCAGGACCCGTCGACCGCGCTGAACCGGCGGATGTCGATCGCCCGCATCGTGCGGGACCCGCTCGACGTGCACCGCGTCGGCACCCCGGCGCAGCGGGCCGAGCGGGTGCGCGAGCTGATGGAGCTGGTCGGCCTGCCGCCCAGCGTCGCGGACGCGGTGCCCGGCCAGCTGTCCGGCGGCCAGCGGCAACGCGTGGCGATCGCGCGTGCGCTGGCGCTGGAGCCGTCGCTGCTGGTCGCCGACGAGCCGACCTCGGCGCTGGACGTGTCGGTGCGCGCGCAGATCCTCAACCTGCTGCTCGACCTGCGGGACCGGCTGGGGCTGGCGATGATCTTCGTGTCGCACGACATCCAGACCGTGCGCAAGATGAGCGACCGCATCGTCACGATGTACCTGGGCCGCATCGTCGAAGACGCCCCGGCCGCCGCGATTCCCGGCGCCGCGCGGCACCCGTACACGCGGGCGTTGTTCTCCGCCACGCCGAGCCTGCTGAACCCGATCGAACCCATTGTCCTGACCGGGCCGGTGCCGTCCGCGGTCAGCCCGCCGAGCGGGTGCGCCTTCCGCACCCGCTGTCCGAAAGCGACGGACGAGTGCGCGGGCGCGGTGCCCCCGTCCGCCGACGCCGGCGACGGGCACACCTACCACTGCATCCACCCCGAACTCGAAGTGAGCGTGCGATGACTCGATTCACCGGCATCATCCCCCCGCTGTGCACCCCGTTCCGCGACGACTTCACCATCGACGTGGACTCGCTGCGCCGGCACCTGGACGTCCAGCTGGACGCCGGGGTGCACGGGGTGTTCGTGCTGGGCTCGTCCAGCGAGGTGGCGTTCCTGCCGGACCGGCAGCGCCGGGTGGTGATCGAGACGGCGGTGGCGCACGTCGGCGGCCGGATCCCGGTGCTCGCCGGGTGTATCGACATGACGACGCTGCGGGTCGCCGAGCACATCCGGGTCGCCGAGGAGGCCGGCGCGGACGCGCTGGTCATCACCGCGCCCTACTACACCCGCACGCATTCCGCGGAGATCGAGCAGCACTTCCGCCTGCTGCACGCGCAGGCCTCGCTGCCGATCTTCGCCTACGACATCCCGGTCGCGGTGCACTCGAAGCTGGACCGGGAGATGGTCCTGCGGCTGGCCGAGGACGGTGTGCTGGCCGGGCTGAAGGACTCCAGCGGCGACGAGGCCGGGTTCGGCGCGCTGCTGCTGGGCCGACGGGAGCGCGGGCTGTCGGAGTTCGCCGTGTTCACCGGTTCCGAACTGGTGGTGGACCTCGCGCTGCAGATGGGCGCGGACGGCGCGGTGCCCGGACTGGCCAATGTGGACCCCGCCGGGTACGTGACGATCTGGGACCGGGTGCGGGCGGGCGACCTCGCCACGGCACGGCGGGAACAGGACCGGCTCATGCGGCTGTACGACATCACGCACGCCGCCCCGCCGGAGCGGATGGGCCGCGGCTCGGCCGGGCTGGGCGCGTTCAAGGCGGCGATGAAGATGCGCGGGTTCATCGACAACTCGGTGATGGCGCCGCCGCAACTGCCGCTCAACGACGAGGAACTGTTGCGCATCAAGGGTGCGCTCACGGAGGCGGGCCTGCTGTGATCCACTACGGCGCGGACTACAACCCGGAACACTGGGCCGAGGACGTCTGGGACGAGGACGTCAAGCTGATGACCGAGGCCGGGGTCACGCTGGTGACGCTCGGTGTCTTCTCCTGGGCGAAGGTCGAGCCGCGGCCGGGCGAGTACGACTTCGGCTGGGTCGACACCGTGATGGACAAGCTCGCGGCGGCCGGTATCCAGGTGGCGCTGGCGACGATGACCGCCTCACCGCCGCCGTGGCTGCCCCACCGCCACCCCGAGGTGCTGCCCGTGCGCGAGGACGGGACGCGGCTCTCGCCGGGTTCGCGGCAGCAGTTCTGCCCGTCCAGCCCGGTGTTCCGCGAGCACGCGGCGCGGCTGGTGGAGCAGCTCGCGAACCGGTACGGCGACCACCCGGCGCTGAAGATCTGGCACGTCGGCAACGAGTACGGCTGCCACATCCGGGCGTGCTACTGCGACACCTCTGCCGAGGACTTCCGGTCCTGGCTGCGCGAGCGGTACGGCACGCTGGACGCGCTGAACGCGTCGTGGTCGACGACGTTCTGGTCGCAGGGCTACTCGGACTGGGCCGAGATCCAGCCGCCGCGGGTGGCGCCGTCCTTCCGCAACCCCGCCCAGCAGCTGGACTACCAGCGGTTCTCCTCCGACGCGTCGCTGGCCTGCTACCGGGTGGAGGCGGAGGTGCTGCGCCGGGTCACGCCGGACGTCCCGCTCACCACCAACTTCGTCGGGCTGGTGCAGAAGGCGCTGGACTGGCACGTGTGGGAGCCGCACGAGGACGTGGTGTCGCTGGACTCCTACCCCGAGCCCTACGACCCGCGCGGGCACGTCGAGGCGGCGTTCGGGTACGACGTGGTGCGGTCGCTGAAGAACGGGCAGCCGTGGATGCTGCTGGAGCACGCGCCGAGCGCGGTGAACTGGCGCAAGCACAACGGCGCCAAGGCCCCCGGCGTGATGCGGCAGGGTGTGCTGCAGGCGGTGGCGCGGGGCGCGGACGCCGCGATGTTCTTCCAGTGGCGGCAGAGCCGCGGTGGCGCGGAGAAGTTCCACTCGGCGATGGTGCCGCACGCCGGCGCGGACACCCGGGTGTTCGCCGAGGCGCGGGCGCTCGGGCAGGACCTCGCGGCGCTGGCCGACGTGGCGGGCACGCGGGTGCGGTCGGACGTGGCGTTCCTGCACGACTGGAACAGCTGGTGGGCGCTGGAGCTGGACGCGCACCCGTCGGCCGACGTCACGCAGCTCGACGCGCACCTGGCGCACTACGCGCCCTTCTTCGACGCCGGCATCTCCTGCGACGTGGTGCGCCCCGACCGGCCGGCGGGGTACCGGCTCGTCGTGGTGCCGAACCTGTACCTCCTCGATCCGGACACCGCCGAGGGGCTGCGGCGGTACGTCGAGGGCGGCGGGCACCTGGTGGTGTCGTTCTTCTCCGGCATCGTCGACTCGTGCGACCGGGCCCACCTCGGTGGCTACCCGGTGGCCCCGCTGCGGGAAGCGCTCGGGGTGTCGGTGGAGGAGTTCTGGCCGCTGGCGCCGGGCACGTCGGTGCCGTTGAGTCCGGAGTGGACCGGCACTCTGTGGTCGGAAGCCGTGGAGCTGCGGGGCGCGGAGGCTGTCGCGTCATTCGACGGCGGCGACCTGGCCGGCTCTCCCGCCGTGACCCGACACGCCTACGGCGCGGGTGTCGCCTGGTACCTCGGCACGCGGCTCGACCCGGCCGGGATGCGCGAGCTGGTCGACCGGGTGGCCGCGGAAGCGGGTGTGCGGCCGGTCCTGCCCGGCCTGCCCGCCGGTGTCCAGGCGGTGCGCCGGGAAGCCGCGGACCGGCAGTTCCTGTTCCTGCTCAACCACAACACGGATGCGGTCGCGGTGGACCTGGGAGAACCGGCCCCCGACCTGCTCACCGGTTCCGCGCCGTCGGCCCGGCACACGTTGCCACCGCGCGGCGTCGCAGTCCTCCGGCTCCACTAAACCGAAGGGAAGGCACATGAGATCGTTCGCAGCGTGGCGCGCGGTCCCGCTCGTGGCGGTGCTGTTCGCCAGTCTGCTCGGCGGCGGGGTCACCGCCTCCGCCGACACCGCCAGACCGGGCTTCGACCAGCAGTCGCTGTTCAACCCCAAGCAGGAGCAGGGTTACTTCTGCTTCCGCATCCCGGCGATCGTCAAGAGCACCGCGGGCACCCTGCTCGCGTTCGCCGAGGGCCGGGTCAACGACTGCGGCGACGCCGGTGACATCGACCTCGTCCTCAAGCGCTCCACCGACGGCGGCCGGACCTGGTCACCGCTGGAGGTCATCAACTCCGGAGACGGCGACACGCACGGCAACCCGGTCCCGATCGTGGACCGGACGACCGGCCGGATCGTCCTGATCACCACCTACAACGCCGGCCGCACCGACGGCAAGGGCTGCGACGTGCCGTGCGCCCGCCCGCCGCACGTGCAGTACAGCGACGACGACGGGCTCACGTGGTCCGCGCCGGTCGACATCAGCGCGCAGGCCAGCAGGCCCGAGTGGGACGCCTGGTACGCCTCCGGTCCGGTGCACGGGATCCAGCTCACCCAGGGCGAGCACCGCGGCCGCCTGGTGTTCGGGGTGAACGCGGAGACCGCGCAGGGCACCGACCCGGTGGCCAACCACGCCGCGCTCGTCTACAGCGACGACCACGGCGCGACCTGGCACATCGGCGCGGTGGACAGCTACCCGTTCCAGGCGAAGGGCCCGTTCACGCAGAAGCCGCAGGAGATCACCGTCGTGGAGCTCGCCGACGGGTCGATCTACGCCGGCGGCCGAGAGCAGGGTGGCACCGACATCGGCAACCGCGACTACGCGATCAGCCGCGACGGCGGCGAGACCTTCAGCCAGCCGTTCCGGACGATCCCCGACCTGGTCACGCCGATGGTGCAGGGCTCGCTGCTGCGCTTGGACCGGCCGGGGCCGGACCGGATCCTGTTCGCGTCGCCGTCGGACACCGACCGGCGCCGGTGGATGATGATCCGCTCGTCCTACGACGGCGGGCGCAGCTGGGAGAACGCCGAGCAGGGCACACGGGTGACCGACGAGTGGTCCGGCTACTCGGACATGGTGCAGATCAGCGACCGGTCCGCCCGCACGACCGAGATCGGCCTGATGTACGAGGGCGGCCCGGTCGACGCGCGCGACGAGATCCGGTTCGCCCGCTTCACCGAGGACGTGCTGGGCTGGCACAATTCGGCCGGCCCGACGACGCGGGACGTGTCCGGTGAACGGTCGGACGCCTACCTGGTCGGCGGCCCGGTTCCGGTGCCCGGCCGCTACGGTGACGCGCTGGAACTGGACGGCGTGGACGATTTCGTGCGCGTGCCCTACGACAGCGCGCAGGTGGTCGGCGACGGCGACTTCACGTGGACCGGCTGGATCCGGTACGGCGCGTCGACGGGCAACCAGGTGTTCTTCTGGATGGGCGGCATGGGCTCGACCGCGCCGCAGATCTGGCTGCGCGGTGAACCGGCGGCGAACCGCCTGATCGCGTCGATGACCACCACGGCGGGCACGAAGCAGGTCACGTCGGCGGGCGCGTTCAACGACCAGCAGTGGCATCACGTGGCGCTGCAGCGCACCGGCGGCCAGTTGCTGCTGTTCGTCGACGGCGTGCAGGTGGCGGCCGGCCCGGCAGCGGCCGGTTCGGTGACGGAGCGGGTGTCGTTCCAGTTCTGGCTGGGCCGCCGCCTCGATGGAGGCATGGGACTGGACGGCGCGCTGGACGACGTCCGGCTCTACCGCAAGGCGCTGTCACCGTCCGAACTGGACGCTGTGCGGGCGAACGCCCCCGTGCGGGACGCCCTCGCGCTGCGGCTGCCGTTCTGAGTCACGGAGTCCCGGCCCCGTGCGACGGGGCCGGGACTTCAGTGCGCGTCCAGCCAGGCGGCCAGCGTGGCGGCGATCGCCGCCGGCTGGTCCTCCGGGGTGTGGTGCCCGGCGGGGAGATCGTGGTGGACGATGTCGAGAGCAGCGATGTGCTCCGCGCACCACGCGATCATCCGGTCGTCCATCATCGTGTCGAAGCCGGGGCCGAACGTCATGAGCAGCTTCGGCACGTCCACGCTGGCCGCGAGCCACATGTCGTAGTGCTCGACGCGTTCGACGACGTCGGCCGGCTCCCCGCCCAGCGGCATCGAGCGCGCCCACGTCAGCAGCGGCACGCGGCTCTCGCGCGCCGGGTAGGGCCGCAGGTAGGCGGCGCGGTCCTCGTCGGCGAGCGCCATCGATTCCAGGAAGATGTTGTCGTCCAGCATCATCTTCTCGCCGACGCCCGGGGTCTTGAGCGCCTGGAAGATCTCGGCGCCTGCGGGCGGGAACTCCTCCCAGGACATGGGTTTGACGATCGTCTCGGTGACGGCGACGCCCCAGTCGTGGCCGACCAGCACCACGTCGTCCAGCCCGAGGTGCTGGAACCAGGCGTCGAGGT
The DNA here is from genome assembly GCF_000739085.1 of Amycolatopsis methanolica 239. Taxonomy (NCBI): domain Bacteria; kingdom Bacillati; phylum Actinomycetota; class Actinomycetes; order Pseudonocardiales; family Pseudonocardiaceae; genus Amycolatopsis; species Amycolatopsis methanolica. The sequence goes on from NZ_CP009110.1 coordinate 5,490,073, forward strand.
AGCGGGCGTGGTCGTCGAAGGTGTAGCCGATGTCCGGCTTCGCCGACTCGCCCATGCCGATCAGGTCGGGCGCCAGCTTCCGGCCCGGGCCTGCCGCGGGCACGATGTGCCGTCACAGGTGGGACGACGCGGGGTTGCCGTGCGGGAAGACGATCGGCTGGCCGTCCCCGGTCTCGCGGTGGTGCAGGATCACTTGAACACCGCCGCGTTCGCGCCCGCCCACTCGGGGAAGCTGCGCGCCGGGCGCCGTAGGACGCGCTCGACGTCCTCGCTGACCCGCTGCTCCGCCGGCGTCGGCGTGGCGAGGATGTCCAGTGTGGACTCCACGACCGGCTCGGGCATGACCTGCAGCATCCGCGTCCGCGCCTCCGCCCGGCTGAGCTCCGCGAAGCGCACCGGCTCCCCCAGCGCGTCGGCCATCGCCGCCGCCCGCTGCCGCGGCGTGATCGGCTCCGGCTCGGTAAGCGTGTACGCATGGCCGGCGTGCCCGTCCTCACGCACCGCCGCGGCGGCCACTTCGGCGATGTCCAGCGGGTCCACGGTGGGCAGCGCGACGTCCCCGAACGGCGCCTCGACCGTCCGCCGGGTGCGCACCATGTCGGCCCAGCCGAACGCGTTGGAGTGGAAGCCGCCCGGCCGCAGGAGGGTCCACTCCAGGCCGGAGGTGACGACCGTTTCCTCCAGTCCCGGCGCGTGCCGCCCGGTCGCCACCCCCTGCGACGACAACAACACAACCCGTCGCACGCCGCTCGCCTTCGCTGTGTGCAGGACGCCGGTGAGGCCCCCGCCGGCCGCCAGGAAGTCCGGCGAGGTGAGCAGGAACAGTGTCCGCGCCCCGTCGAGCGCGGGCTTGAGCGTCTCCGGCTCGACGAGGTCCGCCCGCACGTGCCGCACACCGGCAGGCAGGTCCGCTTCCTTGCGCGACACCGCCGTCACGGGCTCGCCGGTCCTGGCGAGCGCCTGCACCAGCGGCCGCCCGACGTTACCGATAGCTCCGGTCACCACAAACATTTCCGCTCCCGTTCTCTTCGTGTGGGAGCGACGCTACTGTCGTGGGGCTAGTAGGTACCTAGAGGAAAGTAGTGGCTCCGGTGACCGAAACCACAGTCAGTCCCGAGCTGGCCTGCCCGATCGCGCCCGTGGTCGACCTCGTGTTCAGCCGGTGGACCACGCCGATCCTGTGGACGCTGAACGAGTACGGCAGGCAACGTTTCGTGGAGCTGTCCCGCCGCATCACGACGATCACGCCGAAGGTCCTGACGCAGCGGCTGCGCCAACTGGAGCGCGACGGGCTCGTGGTGCGCTCCTACCACGCCGAGGTGCCGCCGCGGGTGGAGTACGAGATCAGCGACCTCGGCCGCAGCCTGGCGCCGCTGTTCGCCACCCTCGCGGAGTGGTCGCCGAACCTGGCGAAGGTCGAGCGGGCCCGCGCCGAGTACGACGCGCGGCAGAAGAAGCGCCCCTGAGCTGAGGCCGTCAGGAAGCTGATCACCGCCCGGGCGCCAGGTGGATCAGTCCCGCATCGGTCGTTCACGAAGCCGACCGGGAGCACGGTCGACCATCTCGTCGTCGGCGATGGGATCCCGCCAGATGTAGACGATCACTTCACTCACGCGGCCACCTGCAGCGGAGCAATTGGTTTGCCGGGGAGTCGTCGCTCAGAGCAGGATCAGGGACGTGCCGAGGACATTCATCGGGTTCCGGGGCGCCGGGTTCTGGGCGCCTGACGCCCACACCGAGACGTGGATGTACTTGGTGTGCGCCGAAATCGACCGTATGGCCGAACCGCCGGGCTGGCTGCTGGAGGCTCGGGAGTGGTGGTTCGTCCTCGCCACGGTTCGGATCAACGGTGTCATGGACCCGAGCTACCACACACATCTCGGTGAGGACGAGGCGCGGATCGGGCTGGTGCAGGAGATCCACGAGCGCGTGCTGCGCCGTTTCGAGTCATTCGGCGAGAAGATGCCACGGCTGAGCGTGCCCGACGGCGTCTGGGCCTTCGACGGCTCCGTCGACACCGAGTTGTTCGCGGAGACCTTTGCGTCGTTCGCCGGTGTGTTGCGTGGCGAGGGCGAGGATCTGCTTGGTGGTCGTCCCGTCACCTGATGGCGTCTGCCTGCCCAGCGAGGGCATCTTTCATGCGTTGCATCCGGGTCACCGGCCGCGGGCTGCTGGTCCAGGAGCACACCGAGACCACGCCGGGATGCGCGCCATCCGGCCGCCGACGTGGGTCATGGACATGCTCAAGCGGCGGTACTAAGCATGGGCTGGTCAGGGCCTTGATCGGAGATGGGGGTCCTGACCAGCCAAGATGCGCCCCCGGCAGGACTCGAACCTGCGACCTAGAGATTAGAAGGCTCTTGCTCTATCCGGCTGAGCTACGAGGGCCTGGCGCCGACGACCACAGGCCGTCCTGACCTGCAGTTTAGTCACCGTCACTTCCCCTATCGCCGGATGGCGGGGGAACGTTTCAGCCTCTGCCGATGAACGGCATCTTCGTCGCCGTGACGGTCATGAACTGCACGTTCGCGGTGAGCGGGAGCCCTGCCATGTACCGCACGGCTTCCGCGACGTGTCTCACGTCGAAGGTGGGTTCGGGCAGCTCACGACCGTCCGCCTGGCGTGCGCCCCTGGCGATTCCCGCCGTCATCTCGGTCGCCGCGTTGCCGATGTCGATTTGGCCACACGCGATGTCGTACGGACGGCCGTCCAGCGACAGCGACTTCGTCAGCCCGGTGATGGCGTGCTTCGTCGCGGTGTAGGCGGCGCTGCCGGGTCGCGGGGCGTGCGCGGAGATGGATCCGTTGTTGATGATGCGGCCACCGCGCGGGTCCTGGCGCTTCATGATCCGGAAGGCCTCCCGCGCGCACAGGAACGCGCCGGTCAGGTTCACCGCCACCGTCTGCTGCCACGCCTCGACCGGGATCTCGTCCGGGTCGCCCGCCGGGCCGAAGGTGCCCGCGTTGTTGAACAACACGTCCACCCGGCCCCAGCGGTCCGCGACCGCCTCGAACAGCGCGCTGACCTGGGCGGGGTCGGCGACGTCGGCCGGGTGCACGAGGGCGTCCGGCGCACCCGCGGCCGTCTCCGACAGCGCGGCGGCTCTGCGGCCGGCCAGTGCGACGCGGTAGCCGGCACCCAGCAGCGCCTGCGCCACGTGCCGTCCGATGCCCGAACCGGCGCCCGTCACGATGGCGACCCCACCCATGCGCACCTCCCGCTCGACCCCGGCCCCGCGGCCGGCCCGCTAGACAGTCAACACGACCTTGCCACGTCCGTGCCCGGTCTCGATCTCCCGGTGCGCATCGGCCGCCTCGCCCAAACGGTACGTGCGCCGCACCAGGAAGCTCAGCTCGCCCCGGTCGTACAGGCGGGCCAGCTCGGCCAGCCGGTCCGCCGACCGCTGCCCGCGCACCAGCTGCACCCCGAGCGACTCCGCCCGATCGTGGTCCACCAACGTCACCACGCGACGCCGCTCCTTCACCAGTGCGAGTGAAAGATCAAGCGCGACACCACCCGCGCCGTCCAGGACCGCATGCACCCCGCCGGGTGAAAGCGCTCGCAACCGGTCCTCCAAGCCGTCGCCGTAGACGACCGGCGTCGCGCCGAGCGAACGCACGTAGTCCTGGTTCGCCTCGCTCGCGGTGCCGATCACGGACGCGCCCCACAGCCGTGCCAGCTGGACCGCCGCGGTGCCGACCGAACCCGCCGCGGCGTGCACCAGGACCGTGTCCCCCGGCCCGACCCCGAGCTGCCGCAAGGCCAGGTACGCCGTCTGCGCCCCGGCGGTGAACCCGCCCGCGACGGTCCACGGCATGCGTGCCGGCTTGGCGGTGATCTGGTCCTGCCCCACCACCACGGACTCGGCGTAGCAGCCCAGCACGTTGAAGCCGAGCACCTCGTCGCCGACCGACCACGCGGCCCCGTCCCCGACCTGGTCCACCACGCCGGCGAACTCGTTGCCGGGTATCCGCGGCCACGTCAGCCCCGTCGCGTACGGCGGTTCCCAGCCGGCCCGCACCGCCGCGTCGAACGGCTGCACACCCGCCGCCCGCACGCGGACCCGGACCTGTCCCGGACCCGCCTGCGGGTCCGGGACGTCGATGGCGCGCAGAACCTCCGGGCCACCTGGCTCGGTGAATGCCGCTGCCTTCATGAGGTGCCTCCTCGATCTCGACCTGCGAGATCAACGGTGGCACCTCCAGTTAACTGGAGGTCAACCTCAGAAGTTGATCATGTGCCCGGCGAGACCGTGGATGGCCTCCTTGACCGCCTCGCCGAGGGTCGGGTGCGCGTGCACGTTGCGGGCCACCTCGTGCACCGTCAGGTCCCACTGCTGCGCCAGCGTCAGCTCGGGCAGCAGCTCGGTCACGTCCGGGCCGATCAGGTGCGCGCCGAGCAGCTCGCCGTACTTGGCGTCGGACAGGATCTTCACGAAGCCACCCGCGTCGGCGAGGCCGTGGGCCTTGCCGTTCGCGGTGAACGGGAACTTGGCGACCTGCACGTCGTAGCCCTGCTCGCGCGCCTGCGCCTCGGTCAGGCCGAAGCTCGCGACCTGCGGCTGGCAGTACGTCGCGCGCGGGATCATCGTGTAGTCGAGCTCCATGGTCTCCGCGCCGCCGATCGTCTCGGCCGCCACGATGCCCATCGACTCGGCCGCGTGGGCCAGCATCAGCTTCGCGGTGACGTCGCCGATCGCGAAGATGTGCGGCACGTTCGTGCGGCAGCGGCCGTCGACCGCGATGGCGCCGCGCTCGGTCAGCTCGACGCCGGTGTTCTCCAGCCCGTAGCCCTCGACGCGCGGCTGGAAGCCGATCGCCTGCAGCACCTTGTCGGCCTCCAGCGTCTGCTGGTTGCCGCCGCTGGACACGGTGACCTTGACCTTGGCGCCGCTGTCGTCGATGCTCTCGACCTTCGTGCCGGTCAGGACCTTGATGCCGAGCTTCTTGTAGCGCTTGGCCAGCTCCTTGGACACGTCGGCGTCCTCGAGCGGCACCATGCGGTCCAGGAACTCCACGATCGTCACGTCGACGCCGTAGTTGTGCATGACGTAGGCGAACTCGACGCCGATCGCGCCGGCGCCGGCGATGATGATGCTGCCCGGCAGGTCGCGGGAGAGGATCTGCTCCTCGTAGGTGACCACGCGCTCGGACAGCTGCGTGCCCGGCAGCAGCTTGGTGGTGGCGCCCGCGGCGATGATGCAGTGGTCGAAGGTGACGGTCTCGACGCCGTTCTCGCCGGTGACCTCGATGGTGTGCGCGTCGGTGAACTTGCCGCGGCCGGTGAACTCCTGGATGTTGTTCTTCTTCATCAGGAAGTGCACGCCCTTGACGCGGCCGTCGGCGACCGAGCGGCTGCGGTCGAACGCGGCGCCGTAGTCGAAGGTGATCGGCCCGTCCGAGCTGATCCCGAAGGTCTTGGCCTCCTTGGTGACCAGGTGGGCGAGCTCCGCGTTGCGCAGCAGCGCCTTCGACGGAATGCACCCGACGTTCAGGCACACGCCGCCCCAGTACTTCTCCTCGACGATCGCCGTCTTCAGGCCGAGCTGCGAAGCCCGGATCGCCGCGACATACCCGCCGGGCCCGGCACCCAGCACCACAACGTCGAAATGCGCACTCATACCCGTCACCCTATGCCCTCGCGGGCGAGCCGGTCGTGGGTGCTCGGACCCACGACCGGCCCCTGATCAGGCGCGCTCGAGGACCACGACAGGGATCTCGCGGTCCGTCTTCTTCTGGTACTCGTCGTAGTCCGGCCACACCTTCGCCATCTTCGCCCAGAGCGTCTCGCGCTCCGCGCCGGTGGCGGTGCGGGCCTTCGCGGTGAACTTGTCGGCCTTGACCTGCACCTTGACCTCGGGGTTGGCCTGGAGGTTGAGGTACCAGCCGGGGTGCTGGGGCGCGCCGCCCTTGGAAGCGACGATCACGTAGGCGCCTTCGTGCTCCTGGTAGATCAGGGCGAACTTGCGCTCCTGGCCGGACTTGCGACCGGTGGTCGTGAGGATCAGGATCGGGGCGCCCTTCTCCCAGTCGTGACCGACTTCACCATCGGTCTCCTCGTACCGGCGGACGTGTTCGTCACCGAAGAGCATGCGGGGTCCTTTCGTCGGGGCAGATGTCTCTCGACAACCGCAACGCGGCGGGGCGCGCACGTATTTCCACGATCACACTCGGTCATCCCCACTCGCTCGGGTGGTCCTGACCAGGCGAAAGCCGGAAACCGACCTAGAATTCGGCGCAACGCCGACCGCGGGAGGAACGATGAGCGACCGGCCACACGTGACGCTCGAGGACGTGGCGAGGAGCGCCGAGGTCTCGCTCGCGACGGCGTCCCGTGCGCTCAACGGCACGACCAGAGTGCGCGACGACCTGCGGGAGCGGGTGCTGTCGGCCGCCGCGGAGCTGGCGTACACGCCGAACGCGCACGCGCAGGCCCTCGCCGGCGGGTCGCGCCGGACGGTGGGGGTGATCTGCCACGACATCAGCGACCCGTACTTCGCGGCGATCACCCGTGGGGTCATGCGGGTGGCCGACAGCCACGGCCTGCTCGTGATGCTCGCCGGCACGTTCGCCGACCCGGACCGGGAGCTGGCGTGCGTGTCGACGCTGCGGGCGCAGCGAGCGTCGGCGATCCTGCTGACCGGTTCGGCGTTCGAGGACCGGGCGTGGGAGCGGCGGATGGCGGCCGAGCTGGAGCCGTACCGGCGCGGTGGCGGGCGGGTGGCCGTCGTGACGCGGCACCGGTCGCTCAAGGCGGACACCGTCGCGCCCGACAACCGGGGCGGCGCGCGGGCCCTGGTGGAGGCGATGCACGGGCTGGGCCACCGGCGGTTCGCGGTGGTGACCGGGCCGACGCGCCTGACCACAGTGGCCGATCGGGTGGCCGGGTTCCGGGAGGGGCTGGCCGGGCTGGGGATCGAACTGTCCGAACGGGACGTGTTCGCCGGCTCGTTCGACCGGGACGGCGGTTACGAGGCGACGAAGGCCCTGCTGGCGGCCAAGCACAAGGCGACGTGCGTGCTGACGGCGTCGGACGTGATGGCCGTGGGGGCGGTGAGCGCGCTGGGTGCCGCGGGGCTGTCGGTGCCGGAGGACGTGTCGGTCACGGGGTTCGACGACGTGCCGCTGGTGCGGGATTTCGGTTTGACCACGGTGGGGTTGCCGCTGGAGCGCATCGGGGCGGAGGCGCTGGAGCTGGCCCTCGACGACGCCGGCGGTGGCGGGGCGCGGGGGCGCGTTCGGCGGGTTTCGGGCGAGGTGCTGCTGCGCGGGAGCACGGCGAAGCCCCGCCGCCGGCGACGGGGTTGACCTCTGCGTGGTCGGCTCTCCGGGTGGTCACGGTGGCGGCAAGAGAGCCGGCGGCGACCCGCGAAGGCTCCGCCGACGTCCAACCCGGACAGCCGACCAAGCCCCTCAATAGCAGCCCGACACCACGGGCAGGCACACGTACGTGTCGCCCCAGTGCCCCTGTCCCGTGATGTTCGTCGCGTAGCGGACCAGCGGCGCGAGCCGGGCGAGGCCCGCTGCCAGTGCCTCTTGGTTCCGCTGCAGCATCCCGGTCAGCTGGTCGAGCGACGCCAGCACCGGGCGCAGCGCGGCATCGTTGTCCGCCACCAGTCCCTGCACCTGCCGGGACAGCGACTGCGCCCCCGTCAGCAGCGCCGAGATCGTCGACGCCCTGGCCGCCACTTCGGCCAGCACCAGGTTCCCGTCCGCCATCAACCGCACCACCTGGGCATCTCGATCTGCCAAGGTTCGTGACAACGCCGCCGTGTTCCCCAGCAGCCGCGACAACTCCGCATCCCGCGAAGCGATCGTCGTCGACAGCTGGGACAGGCCGTCCAGTGCGCCGCGCACCGAGGAGCCGCCTGGCAGCGCCGCCGACAGCGCGTCGAATGACCGGGCGAGCCGGTCTGTGTCCAGCCCGCCGACGGTCTTCGACAGGTCCCGGAACGCGTCCAGCACGTCGTACGGCGCGATCGTCCGCGAGCGCGGGATCACCTCGTCGAGTGGCCGCGAACCCAGCGGATCCAGCGCCAGGTACTTCTGCCCCAGCAAGGTCTTGATCTTGATCGCCGCCGTCGTGCGGTCGCCCAGCCAGGTGTCCGACACCTTGAACCGGACCCGCACCGACGCCCCGTCCAGGCCGACGTCCACCACCTCGCCGACCTTCACGCCGGCCACCCGCACCTCGTCGTCCACGGCGAGGCCGCCCGCCTCGCTGAACTCCGCCTCGTACGACACCCCCGCGCCGATCAACGGCAGCGAATCCGCGTGCACCGCCGCGACGAACCCCAGCACCAGCACCACGAGACCGGCAATTCCGATACCGGCAGGATCCCGATCACGCATTTCCGGCCCCTTCCGCCGGGTTACGCTATTAACACGTGCCTCCGATCGAATGACGTATTCGCCGACATGTCGGAAAAGAACAACTCCCCTGAGTGACCCGTGCCAGCATGTCGCCCATGACGGACTCCCAGCCCCGGTGGCGGAGACTCGAACCGGACGCGCGCAGGGAGCAGATCTTCACCTGCGCCGCCCGGCTGTTCGGTGAGCGCCCATACGCCGAGGTATCCACATCGGACATCGCAGCGGCAGCGGGCGTCGCCCGCGGGCTGATCAACCACTACTTCGGCACCAAGCGTGAGCTCTACCTGGCGGTGCTGCGCCGCGCGATGACGATCCCGACCACGGCGCTGGACATCGTCACCGACGGGCCGCTCGAAGAAAAAGCACGCGTCGCGGTCGACTTGTTCCTCACCCTCGTCACCAAGCAGGGCAAGACCTGGCTCGTCGCCACCGCGCCCGAAGGCCTCGGCAGCGATCCGGAGGTCGAGGCGATCCTCGTCGAGGCCGAACGCCGCTCCGCCGCGCGCGTGCTGGACGCGCTGGGCGTGAAGGTCGACGCCGCACACGCCGAGGCTTGCAACGCCCTCATCCGCGCCTACGGCGGCATGGTCAAGGCCGCCGGCCGCGAGTGGCTGCTGCGCGGCGAACTCGACCGCGACCAGGTCCACACCCTGCTGTCCCGCTCGCTGGTGACCCTGATCGAGGACGTGTTCCCCGCCGTCACCGATAGGTGAGCAGGCGGGCGGCGCGGCCCTCGAAGTGCGCGTGCTCGTTGAACGACACGAGCGTCACCCCGCCGCGCCCGGTCACCAGCTTCGTGATCCCGCAGTTCACGGTGACCCGGTTGAGCTGCAGCAACCCCATCGCGGGGTCGCCGAGCAGGTGCCCGGCGAGCGTGCCGATCACCCCGCCGCTGGTGAAGACCACCGCGCTCTCGCCCTTGCGCAGCACCGCGACCAGGTCGGCCAATGCGACGCGCACCCGCTCGGCGAACTGCGGCCAGGTCTCCGCGCACGGCCCGTCGTCACCGGCGCGCACCCACGCGGCCAGCGACGCGTCCAGCACCTCCTGGTACCCGCGCGGGTCGTTAGCGTCCTGCAGCGCGCCGCCGCCGTGCCGGGCGACGATGTCGACGTGGTCGTACTCGTTCCAGCGCGGATCCTCCTTGGCCGTGGCGCCCGCCCCGAGCCAGTCCAGGACGATCTCCGCGGTGGCGCGCTGACGGGCCATCGACCCGGTCCGGCCCTCGGTGAAGCGGATCTTGCGCCGCAGCAGCTCGGCGCCGACCACGGCGCCCTGCTCGATCCCGGTGCTGGACAGCTGGTCGTAGTCGGCCGCGCCGAAGGAGGCCTGACCGTGCCGGATCAGGTGGATGGCGCCCATCGGCCGTCCTTTCGCTCGCCGTCGCCCGCCCGCAGCCTATCCAGCGGTGTTCAGGAGGCGGTTGGGCGTGCCCGAGGTGGCACCGTTGATCTTGCCCGGGGTGGCTGAGGCGATCAGGGCGTCGGCGACCTGCGCGGGTGTGGCGTCCGGGTGTCCGGCCAGGTAGAGGGCCGCAGCGCCGGCCACGTGCGGGGTGGCCATCGAGGTGCCGCTGATCGTGTTGGTCACGGTGTCGCCGGTGCCCCACGACGACGTGATGCTCACGCCCGGCGCGTAGAGGTCGACGACGCTGCCGTAGTTGGAGAAGCTCGCCTGCCGGTCGGTCCGGTCGCTGGCCGCGACCGTGATCGCCTCGGTGACGCGCGCCGGGGAATCGTTGCCGGCGTCGGCGCCCTCGTTGCCCGCGGCGATCGCGAAGGTGACGCCCTTGGCGATCGCGCCGCGGACGGCGTCGTCGAGGACGGTGTCGGCGCTGCCGCCCAGGCTCATGTTCGCCACGGACGGGCCGCTCGCGTTCTGCACGACCCAGTCGATCCCGGCGACGACCTGGTCGGTGGTGCCGCTGCCCTGCGCGTCGAGCACGCGCACCGGGACGATCCGCACGCCCTTGGCGACGCCGTACTCGGCGCCGCCGATGGTGCCCGCGACGTGGGTGCCGTGACCGTGCTCGTCGGTGGGGTCGTCGTCGTTGTCGATGAAGTCCTTGCCGCCGGTGACGCGGCCGCCGAAGGTCTCGTGGCTCGCCCGCACGCCGGTGTCGATCACGTAGGCGGTGACGTTGTCCGCCGGGGTGTCGTAGCGGTAGGCCGAGTCCAGCGGGAGGTTCGCCTGGTCGATGCGGTCCAGCCCCCAGGACGGCGGGTTCTGCTGCACGTCGGCGATGCGCAGGACGTGGTTCTGCACGACGTAGGCGACGTCGGGGTTCGCGGCGAGGCGCTTGGCCTCGGTTTCGCCTGCGCTGACGGCGAAACCCTTCAGCGCGGCGCTGAAGGTCCGGGTGGCCGAGCCGCCGTAGCGGCTGGTCAGGTCGTCGGCCCGGGAGGTGGCGCCCGGTTTGAGGACCACCAGGTAGCTGTCCGCGACCGAGCCGGGGGTGCCCGCTTCGAGGATCCGCCCTTCTCTGGCTTGGGCTGGGCCGGCCCAGACCGTCGTGGCGACGACTGCCGCCGCGAGTACGGACCACATCGCGCGCTTCCGCATGAGCCGCCGTCTCCTCTCCCCGACCGGGTGATGCGGTCTCATGCAATCCCGGGGGCTTGAGCGGGGGCAATGATTCACAGTTACCAACTAGCTAGCGGCTTGCCCCACAGCCCCCTGACCAGGACTAACAGGGGAAGGTGAAATATCTGGGGGCAACGGCTTACCCTCAGATATCCCGTACTTCGGGACCATGATCCGACACGGCGCGTTTCACCCCGACGAGGGACACGGGCGCTTCCTGCGAGCCGTCCGTAATCACCCCTGTCAGATCATTCGCGCAACTTCCTGATCTGCGCTCGGAGATCATCCAAGTTCCACCGTGCGGGACCGGACCACCGAGGGTCGCCTCGGTGGCGTGATCTTGCCCTCGCGCGCCCACCGCGCCAAAGCAACACGAGGTGCACCAGGGCTCCCATTGCCCGGAGATCGGCTCACCGTGTCTTCGGCAGCAACGCCTCCACCCGAACCGCCAGGTCTCGCGCCAGCGGGCATGCTTGCGGATTGTTCTCGGGCTGGGACATTGCCATCTGAGCGAGGACACGGGCGTGCTCACTCACCTCGAACGCCACCGTGCATCCGAGGGCGTTCTGCACCTCCAACGCCTTCCGGCCGTTCACGGTTGTTTCCGTTGCATCCGGATCGGTTTCGCGGAATTCGGCTAGCCCCTGCACCGGGTCGAGTGCTAGCCCATTACTACCAAGACCAGGCTTCGTTGCCGTGCACTCGTTGCGATGGCTGATGTTGTCGCCGTGGTTGAAACCTTGCCCGGCGTTGAGTTGGTCAAGTACCTGGCAAGCGACCAGTCCTGCGAATGGGTCGTTGGACGCCGACGTTGGTACCCCGCTTGTCGCGGGTGAAGGCGTACCGTGCACGGCTGACGTGCATCCGACCACAACCGCTCCGAGAATTGTGATTGCGCTCGCCGCAACGCCACTTCTGGTGCTGATTTTCACCGGGTCAGTCCTCTTTAAAAGTGCCGAGATACCGCGTTGTCGCCTCATTAGAGGCGTCGTACTTGCTCATAGCGATGTCGAGCGCTTCTCTGATGGTCTTCAGATTGCTCAACACAGTCTCATAAACGGGAATTAACGACTGCTGATCGGAGTCCATCGCTGCCTGAAAATGCGTCGCGGCCTTCTGGGCGTAGTCGTCATTGCCAAATTTGGGTTTGCGACGAAGGCGCTCAATGTTAAGGGAAATTCGGGAGAGCCGGTCCTCGGCTTGGGTGATCGCGTTACGCAGATGTGTTCCCGTCTCCTCATCTACTGCCCAGCCACCGGACTTGGCGTCGGCCAGCAGACGTTGCGCTTGGTCGCCCATCGCCTTGAGTTGTTCCTGATCGCCTAACGCGCCGGTCAGGCCCGCGCCGGTCCAGTCTGTCACGGTTTCGACTGCCCCCCCAGTGCGCCCACAAACTGCGGGACACAGAGTAGCAGGCCGCGCACAGTATGGTCGGTATGAAAGCAACCAAGGCCCCACCTCCCGTAGACTCAGCACTCCCTGACGAGATCGAAAATTCCAGGGCAGCAGGGGCAGCGCAGGGGTTCTATGCGGCCGGAAGCTACCCGGCGGACGGCACGGCCGGGCTCACCGCCCAGGACAACGCCAACACCAACCCGGTCGGCTGCCGGGCAGGGTGCGCGTCCCCACAACAACATCAACCGCCGCCCTGGTCCTCAGTTTTGTCGGGGCGGCCTTTCTGTGCCTGTACAGCCGGTCTCACCGGTCGTTTCAACAAGAGGGCACGGGGGAGCGCACCCCCGGAACCAATGCGCTCAACCCCGCGACCCGGGTGACGCCGGTCAACGCCGCGCGGCGGTAAGGATGGGGACACAGAACCCGCCACCGGATAGACCGGCGTCAGAATCGTGCTCACGGCGCAGGTACGGCTAGTGGAAAGAAACACATCATGGCCGCCCTTGCCTAAGAGTTTCGGTTAGGTTTGACGCCGTGTCACGATTCGTCATCAGGGTTGATTCAGTAGCCGGAACGCTTCCGGTATCGAGACTCCTGCACCTAACCGCGAGTAGGCGATAAACCCGCGCGCGGCATAGGGCCGGTTGTTGGCGGTATGCAGCAGATGGGGCACGAGTTCAACCGTAAGTCCCGTTCGGCGATTCACCGTGTAATTCGTGAAGTCACCGATCACGAGGACGTTTGATGCGTGGTGTTGTTCACGAAATCACTCATGTAAGAATGTGTATGCAGAGGTTTCGTGAGCAGGCTCGCGTTTTCGTTGCTCATCTCCGGGAACATGAGCGGTCCAAGTACTGATCAACACTCACCCGGTAGGAGTGCCGCGTGTTGCGGGCCAGGTTCTCCGCCTCCATGTGGATCATCCAGGAGTCCACAAGGTCGCGGAGCTGATCAGTGGTGAGCATGGCGTAGTCCTCCGCCGATGGGGTGATCTCGGCTTCGCCCGATCGGGGCGGCCGATATCCGTACAGCCTAACGGCCTGCCCTCCCACTTGTGGTCCTGCGCAGGACAAAGTCGCAGGTCAGGACAAGGTTCGCAGTCCGGGAAGAGGACCGCGACTTCACAGTTACCAGTACTCACCCGATGGGGCTATTCGTTAACCACCCAATGGGATGACGTCCTGATCATCATTCTCGGACGAGTAGAGGTCACACACTGCTACCATCAGCGGTGGCGAAGTCGATTTCCAGGTGGTAGCAGGTGTCCACGTCCGAGCGCGCGGTGCCGAGCCCGTTCGCCAGCAGACTCCGGTCCGCGATCGCCCGCAGTGGGCTGAGTCTCGATCGCATCCAGGCCCGCTTGCAGGCCAGCGGCGTGCCGATCAGCGTCACGGCCCTGAGCTACTGGCAGTCCGGCAAGCGGCAGCCCGAGCGGCAGAGCTCGATCTCGGCGGTGCGGGTGCTCGAGGACGTCCTCGGCCTGCAGCGCGGTGAGCTGCTGTCCCTGCTCCCGCCGCCGCGCCCGCGCGGGCTGCCGTCCCGCAGGCAGGCGGACGGTGTGGTCAAGTTCCCGATGGAGGCGCTGCGGATCCTGCTGGAGCGGGTAGGCGCGCCGCACGCGCTGGAGCAGCAGCACCGGCTGAACCTGGTCAACCTGCACGACCGGTGCGAGATCGCGGCCGGTGGCCGCCAGCGGTCGCTGACCACGCGCTCGGTGTTCCAGGCCACCGCCGACCGGCAGGACCGCTGGATCCTGGTGTACGACCACGGCGGCGCGCCCGCGCCGACGCTGCACCAGCTGCGCAACTGCCGCAGCGGGCGGGTCGAGATCGCCCCGGAGCACGGCCTGACCGTCGCGGAACTGCTGTTCGACCGCCCGATCCACCGCGGCGAGACCTGCCTGATCGAGTACACGCTCACCAACAGCGGGCCGCCATACCCGGACTGCGAGAACACCTACTACCGCGAGTTCCGCCGCCCCATCCGCGAGTACCTGCTGGAGATCCGCTTCGACGAGGCCGAGGCCCTGCGCAAGTGTTGGCAGTACGCGCGCCGGGGCTCCGCGGAGACCGAGGAGCGGCGGGAGCTGCACCTGGACACGGCCGGCGGGGTGCACGCTGTGGCGCTCGACTACGGGCCCGGGGTGTTCGGTATCTCCTGGGAGTGACCGGGCCGGCCTCGGCTGGATCTCACCCGACGCGGACGAGGAGCCGCACGGGTGGGCGCGCGACGGTGGGACCCCACGAGCCGGGAGGTCTGCCATGAGCGCGCCGGAAGCCACCACCACCGCGACCGGACTCGACGAGATGGGTCCCGTCGACTACCTGGTGATCGAGATGCCCGCGGACCGGATGACCGGGCGCGGGCTCGACCTGCTCCTCGACCTGGTCGACCGCGGGATCATCCGGGTGATCGACCTGGAGATCGTCAGCACGGGGACGGACGGGAGCATCACTCGGCTCGAGCTCGACGACCTCGACGGCGAGCCGTCGGTGGAGCTGTCGGTGTTCGCCGGTGCGCGGTCCGGCCTGCTGGACGACGAGGACGTCGCGGCCGCCGGCGGGGTCCTCGAACCGGGCACCGTGGGGGTGGTCCTGCTGTACGAGAACCTGTGGGCCGCGCCGCTCGCGCGGGAGCTGCGGCGCAACGGCGCGCAACTGGTCGCAGGCGGGCGCATCCCGGTGCAGGCGCTACTCGCCGCCCTCGACGCCGCCGAAGCCTGATCCACCACCGAGGACGACAGGAGGTCCACCATGCCCGGTCTGCTGCGGGGGATCGCCCGCACCGCCATCGTCGCCGGCACTGCCAAGGGTGTCGCGAACCGCGTCACCCGCAGGCAGGAAGGCCGGTGGGCTCGGCAGGACGCGGAGCGCGCCGCGGAGACGGCACCACCCGCGCCCAGCCAGGCCGACGTGCTGTCCCAGTTGCGCGAGCTAGGACAGCTGCGGGACCAGGGGGTGCTCACCGAGGCGGAGTTCCAGGCGCAGAAGGCCCGCCTGCTCGGCTGATCAGACGCTGCCGAGGCGCCTGCTGTGCCAGTGGTCGGCGATCTTGACCACGACCAGCGCCAGCATCGACAGCACCGTCAGCGGGATCGCCTTCAGCAGCGCGAACACGATCATCGCCAGCGACGACGCCGCGGTCAGGACCACCAGCGCGACTCGCCACACCCGTGCCCCGCCCCGCGCGGTCCGCCGGAGGAACCGCCTGCCCCCGGGACGAGCGGGTGGCGGGCGGTCCTGGGGTTCGACCGCCGCCAGGAACGACTCATCGAGCACGACCTTCCGCCGTTCCGGCGACTGCACCTGCCGCGGATCTTCGCGGCGCGGTTGTACGGTGGGCATGTTGATGCCTTCCTCTCCGAGAGGGACGGTCGACGCCGCGCGGCTCCCTGTGGCAGCAGGGGGCCGCGCTCCATGTCGCGGCAGGGCGCGACCTCACTCATCGTGCAGAAACGAGTTGCCACCGTCACGAGATCGTCGGGTTTGAGCGCCCACCGGCCGGTCACCGTCGCCGAACGGCCCGTCTCGGTAGCCCGACGCCACTCGTTCAGGTGAAGACCGCGAGGACGGCGGCGACCGCCGCGAGCACGGCGAGCAGGATCAGGGCCGTGCTGTACCCGCCGACGCGCTCGGCGAGCACGATCCCCCCGGCGCGATGGCCGTCGCCGCGGTGATCGGGGCGTTGAAAATCCCGTTGAGCGCCCCGAAGCGGGCCGTCGTCCACCGGTCGGCGACGGCGGTGGCCTGGACAAGCGTGTAGGCCCCGCGGGCCCTCCCGAGCACCACCGCGACCGCAAGCAACGCACCCGCGGGCCCGGGCAGCAGAGCCAGCAGGACCAGCGCGGCGCAGCTCGCGGCGAGGACGCCGACCGTGCGGGACGCGGGCGCGCTGGTGCGCGGGACGGCGGCGAAGACGAGCCGCCCGAGGACCTGCCCGGCGCCGACGAGTCCCAGCGCGACCGACGCGATCGTGTGGCTCAGACCCCGTTCGACGAACAGCGGCACGACCACGACCGCGGAGGCGTACAACCCGAGAGCGGCCAGGGTCATCGCCGTCTGCAGCGACCGGAACCGGGCGGAGCGGGTCACCTGCCGCACCGGCGTGGCGGCCGGTCACGTGCGGTGGTCCGGCCAGGCCGGCGTGAGCAGCAGCCAGTGCACGGGCAGGTTGACGAGCAGGAAAACCGCGGCGTAGACGAGGTAGCTCGCGCGCCGGCCGACGTGGTCTACCAGCAGCGCGGTGAGCGGGGCGAACACGGTGCTCGCCAGGCCGCCGACGAGCGTCACGACGGTCAGCGGACGCGCCCGGCGCTCGCCGTACCAGCAGGTGATGGCCGCGAACACCGGCGGGTACAGCTCGGCCGCGAGCGCCGACCCCGCGGTCATCACCGGCCGTGGGCCGTACCGGTCGAGCAGGCGGCCGACCGGGATTCCCGCGACCGCCGCGACCAGCAGGCCGGCCGAGCAGGCGAGCGTGATCGTGCCCGGTGTCCACCCGGTGGTGCCCGCGATCTGCGCGGTGGCGACCGGGAGTGCGTAGTACAGCGCGCCCCAGCTGACCACCTGGGTCCCGCACATCCCGATCAGGGCGCGGCGGAGGCGGATCTCCTCCACGGCGCGTCAGCTCAGTTTGTTGCGGAGGACCTTCCCGGTGGCGTTGCGTGGCAGCTCCGGCACGAACTCGACGTCGCGCGGCACCTTGTAGCGGGCGAGGTTGCCCTTGACGTAGTCGCGGACGGCGTCGGCGTCGAGCTTGGAGTCCTTCTTCGTCACCACGATCGCCTTGAGGCGCTGGCCGAAGTCGGCGTCCGCCACGCCGATCACGGCGGCTTCGAGCACGTCCGGGTGCTCGACGAGCAGGTTCTCCACCTCGACCGGGAACACGTTCTCGCCGCCGGAGACGATCATCTCGTCGTCACGGCCGTCGATGAACAGCAGGCCGTTCTCGTCGAAGTGGCCGACGTCGCCGGTGGAGAGCAGGCCGTCGATGATCTCCTTGTGGCGGCCGTCGGTGTAGCCCTCGAACGACAGGCCGCTGCCGACGAAGACGCGTCCGGTGACGTGCGGCTCGGTGATGCGGTTGCCCTGCTCGTCGTACAGCTGGACCTTGCAGGTCACCGGCGGGCGGCCGACGGTGCCGGGGGCCTTGCGCCAGTCCTCGGGGGTGGCGACGGTGGCGACCGCGACCTCGGTGGAGCCGTACAGGTTGTAGATCACGTCGCCGAACGCCTCGGTGGCGCGGTTGCCGAGGTCGGGGGACAACGCGGAGCCCGCGACGAAGATGATCCGCAGCGACGACGTGTCGTACTTGCCCAGGACCTCCGGCCCGAGGTCGACGATGCGCTGCAGCATGGTCGGGACGAGGACCAGCGCGGTGCACCCGTGGTCGGCGACGCCCTTCAGGGTGGCTTCGGGGTCGAACCGGCGGCGCAGCACGACCTTGCAGCCGAGCGCGAACGACAGGATGAACTGCGAGATGCCGGTGCCGTGGAAGATGGGCGCGCCGAGGAACGTGGCCTCGCCGGCGCGCAGCGGGATGCGGTCGAGGAACTGGACGGTGGCCAGCACGGAGGTCCGTTCGCGCGGCGCGCCCTTCGGGGTGCCGGTGGTGCCGCTGGTGAGCAGGACGAACCCGCCGCGCTGGGGCGGCGCCGGCAGGGGGCGGTCGTCGGTGCTGGCGATCAGCTCGTCGAGGACGGGGATGCGGTCCGCCGGGTCGGGCTCGTCCACCCAGGCCAGGTAGCGGTCGACGGTGTCCGGGATGCCGGAGAGGAGGTCGGTGAACTCCTGGTCGTAGACGAGCGCCTGCACCTTCTCCCGTGCGGCGACGTCGGTGAGCTGCGGTTTCGCGAAGCCGGTGTTCATCAACAGCAGGCGCGCGCCGACCTTGCCCGCCGCGATCATGACCGTGACCAGTCCGCGGTGGTCCCGGCACAGCGCCGCGATGACGGAGCCCGGGCGGACGCCGCGTTCTTCCCAGGCCCGGGCGAGGGCGTTGGAGCGCAGGTCGAGCTCGCGGAAGGTGAGCGGCCCCAGCTCGTCGACCAGCCCGATGGCGTTCGGATCGCGCCGGGCGGACGTCTGCGCCGCGGCGGCGAACGGACCCACCTTGCGGGTCGCGATCACGCTGCGCAGGCCCTCGTCCAGCCGGGGAAACGGGACGAGCCCGGCGCGCCACATGACCTCCAGGCCGCGGGCGGTCTCCGCCACCTTGCCGGGGAGCACGGACAAGCGGGGCGGAATACGCATGGACAGCACCTCCATTGGGCCGACCGTACTGGGAGTATGTGTGGTTACTGGACAGTAGCCGAAAGGCGAGGAGGCGCGCCAGCGGTTCGGCGGGGGTGGGGCGAAACGGATAAATCGGGCGGGATTGGGGTGGGGTGGTGCTGGGGTGGGGGTGGTGGAGCGAAGCGGAGCGGGCGCGGGGTGCGCAGGCCGCGGAGCAGATCGCGAGGGGCCGAAGATCGCCCGAGGCGCGGCAGCGCGAGAGCCGCGACCAGGGCGCGGTAGCGGTGGGGGCGGCGGCGCTGGGGTGCGGCGGCGTTGGGATGGGGCAGCGCGCACAGTCAGCGCGCGGCGCGCATCAGTGCCAGCCGTCTCGGGAGGTGAAGCGCGGGCCCCGGGAGGTGAAGCGCGCGCCGCGGCGCGCCCAGGGAGCGCGGCGAGCGCGGCGGAGCGCGCAGCGCATGCCCTGAACCCAACCATGCTGGGTGGTCATCCCGGAGCCTGTCCGCCCGGCGAGGACATCTCTTGATCTCTGAACCGCCGCCCGGCACGGCGACGCGCGCCGTAACTGTCGTACCCCCAGCGCACAATGGACAGGTGCAGGTCATCGTCACGCGGGAGGAGGACGGCGACTTCCTCGTATCCACCCCGCACCAGCAACTGCGCCTGCCCGAGCACCACCTGGCGGCACACCTCGAAACACTGGAGCGCACCGAAGCCCCGCGCTGGGTCTTCCCCTCCGTCCCACAGCTCTACCCCCTCCTGCTGCGCGCGAACCTCCGCCTGCGGCGCTGCCACGACCTCGCGCTCACCGAAGGTCTCCTGCTCGCCGCGGAGGGGAAAGCCGGTCAGCCCAAGGCGCTGCCGGCCGCGTGGGCCCGGCTCAACGGTCAGGAACCACCACCGGACGCGCCCAGCCACGCCGACTCCCAGCCCGCTCTCTTCGAGACCCGCGGCTCCGGCCTCCCGCCCGGCACCAGCGTCGCCGAGGCGGCCGCCGCCGTGCTCGAGAACCAGGAGCGCCGCATGAGGCACGTCGAGCACCCGGAGCGCTTCCGGTTGCTCGTCGCCGCCGAATCGGCCAGCGCGCTCGTCGCCGAGGAGATGCGGGCGGACGGGTTGCCGTGGCGGGCCGACGTGCACGACGCCCTCCTGACCGAGCTGCTCGGGCCGCGCGTGCCTGCCGGCCAACGGCCCAAGAAGCTCGTCGAGCTCGCGGCGCGCATCAGCGAAGCCTTCGGCGGCAAACCGGTGAACCCGGACAGCCCGCAGACCATCGTGCGCGCGTTCGGCCGCGAGGGCATCTCCATCCCGTCCGCCAGGGCGCACGTCCTGCGCGACATCGACCACCCGGCCGTCCCCCTGCTCGTCGAGTACCGCGAACTCTCCCGGCTGCATTCCGCGAACGGCTGGGTGTGGCTGGACGAATGGGTCGCCGACGGGCGGTTCCGGCCCGAGTGGGTCGTCGGCGGCGTGGTGTCCGGCCGGTGGGCCAGCAGCGGCGGCGGCGCCCTCCAGATCCCCAAGACCCTGCGCGTGTGCGTGCAAGCCGACCCCGGCTGGAAACTCGTCGTGGCCGACGCCGCCCAGCTCGAACCCCGCGTGCTGGCCGCCCTGTCCGGCGACCGCCGCCTGGCCGAAGCCTCCGCCTCCACCGACCTGTACGCCCGCCTGTCCGAAGCCATGTTCGCGGGCACGATGACCCCCGAAGCCGGACGGCCCCGCGCGAAGATCGCCATGCTGTCCGCGATGTACGGCGGCACGGCCGGTGAAGCCGCGTCGCTGCTCGCCCTGCTGCGGCAACGCTTCCCGGACGCCGTGTCCTATGTGGAGCGTGCCGCGCACGCCGGGGAACGCGGCGAGCGCGTCCGTTCCCGGCTCGGGCGCGTCTCCCCCGCGCCGAGCGAAGCGTGGCGCGCCCTCACCGGCGGCGCGAACGAGGACGAGACCCGCGCCCGCCAGGCGGCCCGCAACTGGGGCCGCTTCACCCGCAACTTCGTCGTGCAGGCCAGCGCGGCCGACTTCACCGCGGTGCTGCTCGCCACCCTGCGCCGCAAGCTGCCCGAGCCCGCCCACCTGGTGTTCTTCCAGCACGACGAGGTCATCGTGCACTCGCCCGCGGAGCTGGCGCCCGCCGTCGAAGCCGCCATCGGCGAGTCCGTGCCCGAGGCCGCCGCGCTCACGTTCGGCGCCGCCTGCCCTGTGCACTTCCCCATGCAACCGGTCACCGTGGACACCTACGCCGACGCCAAATAGCCAGGCCGCTAAGCGGCCGCCTTGTCCAGCGCCCGGATCACCCGCTTCAACGACACCGGGTGCGCCGTGCCGAGGGTCTGCGCGAAGAAACTCACCCGCAGCTCCTCGATCATCCACCGCACCTCGAGCAGCTCCGGCCCCGGCGTAACACCCGGCGGGAGCGCGGCGACCGCCGCTTCGTACTCGCCCGTCACCCACTCGACATCACGCAGCAGCTCGACGTCCTTCGCGCCCGTCGACGGCAGCTTCTCCACCCGCCGCCCGATCCCGCGCAGGTACCGGACCAGGTGCGGCAGCCGGTCGAACCCGGTCGCGGTGACGAAACCGGGGTACACCAGCCGCGACAACTGCTGCCGCATGTCCGCCAGCGACTCCGCCGGCCCACGCGCGCCCTCCAGCGCCACCTCGGCCTCGTTGGCGGCCTTCAGGATCTTCTCGACCTCGGTGAGCACGTCCAGCACCGTCGGGTTCAGCGCGCCGCGCACCTTCTCCAGCAGCACCGCGAACCCGGCCTCGTCCCACACCGGGCCGCCGTTGTCGGCCATCAGCTTGTCCACCGCGCAGTCGACGCAGTCCTCCAGCAGTGCCGCGACACCGCCGTGCGGGTTGCGGCTCAGCGTCAGCTTCGCCTGGTTGGTCAACGCCCTGTTGATGAACTTCATCGGCGAGGGCATGTTGAGCCGCAACAACTTCCGCGTGCCCTGCCACATCCGCTGCCGCTGCTGCACCGGCGTGTCGAGCATGCGCACGGCCACCGTGTCGCCCTCGTCGACCAGCGCCGGGTACGCCTTCACCTGGTGCCCGCGCCGCTTCCCGGCGAACACCCGCGGCAGCTCGCCGAACGCGGGCGTGGTCAGGCCGGACCGCTCGATGCTGTCCGCGGCCGCCGAGATCGTCGCCCGCACCTCGCCGCTCAGCTCCTCCTTGAGGACGGCCAGGTCCTTGCCCTCGGCGAGCTTGCGGCGCTTGTCGTTGACCACCCGGAACGTCATCCGCAGGTGGTGCGGCACCGCGTCGAGCTGCCACGCGTCCGGCGGCACCGCGACCCCGCGCAGGGCCTCCAGCTCGCGGGCCAGCACGTCGAGCAGCGGGCCGTCCTCGGGACCGACCCGGGCGAGGACCGCGGCAGCGGTGTCCGGGGCGGGCACGAAGTTGCGCCGCAGCTGCTTCGGCAGCGACTTGATCAGCGCCGTGACCAGCTCCTCGCGCAACCCGGGCACCTGCCAGTCGAACCCGTCGGGCGTGACCTGGTTGAGCACCGCGACCGGGATGTGCACGGTGACGCCGTCGGCGTCCGCGCCCGGCTCGAACTGGTAGGTCAGCGGGAACCGCAGCGAGCCCTGCGTCCAGGTGTCCGGGTAGTCCGATTCGGACACCTGCTCCGCGGCCTCGTTGAGCAGCATGGCCTTTTCGAAGTTCAGCAGGTCCGGCTGGGCGCCGCGGACCTTCTTCCACCAGCTGTCAAAGTGCCGCGCGGACACGACCTCCGCCGGAACCCGCCGGTCGTAGAACTCGAACAGGGTTTCGTCGTCCACCAGCAGGTCGCGGCGCCGGGCCCGGTTCTCCAGGTCCTCGACCTCGTCAAGCAGCGCCCGGTTCTCCTTGAAGAACTTGTGGCGGGTGTCCCAGTCGCCCTCCACGAGCGCGTGGCGGATGAACAGCTCACGCGAGGTTTCCGGGTCGATGCGCCCGTAGTCCACCTTCCGGCCGACGACCAGCGGCACCCCGTACAGCGTCACCCGCTCAGAGGCCACCACCGCGCCGCGCTTGCGTTCCCAGTGCGGCTCCGAGTAGGTGCGCTTGACGACGTGCTGCGCCAGCGGCTCGATCCACTCCGGCTCGATGCGCGCGTTGACCCGGCCCCACAGCTTCGACGTCTCGACCAGCTCCGCCGACATCACCCAGCGCGGCTGCTTCTTGAACAGCGCCGAGCCGGGGAAGATCGCGAACCGGGTGCCGCGCGCGCCGAGGTAGTCGCCCTTCTCCGGGTCCTTGAGGCCGATGTGCGACAGCAGCCCGGCGATCAGCGCGGTGTGCACGCGCTGCGGGTCGGCGGGCTCGGAGTTCAGCGTGACGCCCAACGGTTTGGCGAGCTGCCGCAGCTGGCTGTAGATGTCCTGCCACTCCCGCACGCGCAGGTAGTTCAGGTACTCCGCCTTGCAGCGCTTGCGGAACTGGCTGTTGGACAGCGTCTTCTGCAGCTCCCGCAGGTACTCCCACAGGTTCAGGTAGGCCACGAAGTCCGAGGACTTGTCGGCGAACCGGGCGTGCTGCTGGGCCGCGGCGTCCTGCTTGTCCGCGGGCCGCTCGCGCGGGTCCTGGATGGACAGCGCGGCGGTGATGATCATGACCTCGCGGACACAACCGGTGCGCGCGCCCTCCAGCACCATCCGGCCCAGCCGCGGGTCGACGGGCAGCTGCGCGAGCTGACGGCCGACCTCGGTGAGCCGGCGCTCCTTCGTGGACTCCTCCAGCGCGCCGAGTTCCTGCAGCAGCTGGACACCGGCGGTGATCTGGCGGCGGTCCGGCGGGTCGACGAACGGGAACGCGGCCAGGTCGCCGAGGCCGAGCGAGGTCATCTGCAGGATGACCGACGCGAGGTTGGTACGCAGGATCTCCGGGTCGGTGAACTCCGGCCGGGACAGGAAATCCTCTTCGCTGTAGAGCCGGATGCAGATACCGTCGGAGGTGCGGCCGCAGCGGCCCTTGCGCTGGTTCGCGGAGGCCTGCGAGACCGGCTCGATCGGCAGCCGCTGCACCTTGGTGCGGTGGCTGTAGCGGGAGATGCGCGCGGTGCCCGGGTCGATGACGTACTTGATGCCAGGCACGGTCAGCGATGTCTCGGCGACGTTGGTGGCGAGCACGATCCGGCGGCTGGTGTGGCGGCTGAACACGCGGTGCTGGTCCGCCGCGGACAGGCGCGCATACAGCGGCAGCACCTCGGTGTTGCGCAGATCCATCTTGTTCAGCGCGTCCGCGGTGTCGCGGATCTCCCGCTCGCCGGAGAGGAACACGAGGATGTCGCCGGGGCCCTCGGCGCACAGCTCCTCGACCGCGTCGGCGATGGCGGTGACCTGGTCGCGGTCCTCGGACGCCGGGTCGTCCGGGTCGACGATCGGGCGGTAGCGGACCTCGACCGGGTAGGTGCGGCCGGAGACCTCCACGATCGGCGCGTCGCCGAAATGCTTGGAGAACCGCTCCGGGTCGATGGTCGCCGAGGTGATGATCACCTTGAGGTCGGGGCGCTTCGGCAGGAGCTGCTTGAGGTAGCCGAGGATGAAGTCGATGTTGAGGCTGCGTTCGTGGGCCTCGTCGATGATGAGCGTGTCGTAGCGGCGCAGCATCCGGTCGCTCTGGATCTCGGCGAGCAGGATGCCGTCGGTCATCAGCTTGACCATGGTGTCGTCGCCGGAGGAGTCGGTGAAGCGCACCTTGTAGCCGACGGTGCTGCCCAGCTCGGTCTTCAGCTCCTCGGCGATGCGCTCGGCGACCGTGCGCGCGGCCAGGCGGCGGGGCTGGGTGTGCCCGATCTGGCCGCGCACGCCCAAGCCGAGTTCGAGGCAGATCTTCGGCAGCTGCGTGGTCTTGCCCGACCCGGTCTCGCCCGCGACGATCACCACTTGGTGGTCGCGGATCGCGGCGGCGATGTCGTCCTTGCGCTGGGAGACCGGCAGCTCGTCCGGATAGCGGATCTCCGGCGCGCGGCGGCGCTGCACGCGGGCTTCGGCGGCTTCGATGTCGGCGGCGATCTCCCGCGCGACGCGGTCCTTGTCGCGCGCCCGGCGGGCGCCGTCGAGCCGGCGGCGCAACCGGTGCTCGTCGCGCAGCATCAAGCCGGACAGCCGGGCCCGGAGGTCTTCGAGGGGAGATCGCGTAGACATACGGCTTCCAGGATAGCTCCGCGCGATCCGACTGGCCTGCGAATATGCCCGCACCGCACGTGAGGTGGCCGGAGTGATCGCCGTCACCGGGAGCGCGGCGGTGCCGGTGCCCGGGAGCCGCGTATCGCGGCCGCTCGGTGTCGTCAGGACCGCTGCAGCGACTCCGGCCCCAGCTCCCCGATCGAGCGGTGCCCGGTCAGCCCCAGGGTGAGGTCGAGGTCCGCGAGGAGGCTGCGCAGCACGTGCCGCACGCCGTCCTCGCCCGCGTGGCCCAGCCCGTACACCCAGGGCCGCCCGACGAGAACTGCCTTCGCGCCCAGCGCCAGCGCCTTCAGGACGTCCGCGCCGGTCCGCACGCCGGAGTCGAACAGCACCTCGATGCGGTCCCCGACCGCGCTCACGATCGGCGGCAGCGCCTCCAGGGAGCCGATCGCGCCGTCGACCTGCCGTCCGCCGTGGTTGGACACCACGATGCCGTCCATCCCGGCGTCCACCGCGCGCCGCGCGTCGTCGGGGTGCTGGATGCCCTTGAGCACGATCGGGCCGTCCCAGTGCTCGCGCAGGAACGGCAGCTGGTTCCAGCTGTGGTCGGTGCCGGTGAACAACGACACCCACCGCAGGATCGCCGACGGCATGTCGTCCTCCGGCGCCTTCTCCAGCAGCGCGCGGAACGCCGGGTCGGACAGCGGCGTGGCCAGGCCCTCGCCCTTGAGAAAGGGCAGGTAGGCGGAGTCGAGGTCCCGCGGGCGCCAGGCCAGGGTCCACGTGTCCAGCGTGACGACGAGCGTGGTGTAGCCGGCCTTCTTCGCGCGGGTCAGGATGCTCGCGGTGACGTCCGAGTCGGACGGCCAGTACAGCTGGAACCAGCGCGGGCCGTCGCCGGAGGCTTCGGCCACCTCCTCGATCGTGTGCGACGCCGCGGTGGACAGGATCATCGGCAGGCCCAGCGCCGCCGCGGCCCGCGCCGTCGCCGGCTCGGCGTCCGGGTGCACGATCGACTGCACCCCGACCGGCGCGAGCAGCACCGGCGCCGGCAGCTCGGACCCGAGCACGGTGGCCGACGTGGTGCGCGCGGTGGCGTCGGTGAGCATGCGCGGCACGAGCTTCCAGCGGTCGAACGCCGCGCGGTTGGCGTCCATCGTCGCGCCCGAGCCCGCGCCGCCCGCCACGTAGCCGTAGGCCTCCGGGGTCATCACCTCGCGGGCCGACTCCCCCAGCCGCACCGGATCCGTGGTGAACGGCGGCTTCGTCCCGCCGAGTCCGTGCAGGTAGATCTCGTTCTGGTAGCCACCGAACCGCTCGGCCACGCGCACCTCCTCGTCGACACGCCGGAGACCGCAGCGTACCGCCGGTACTTGATCACTTAACCTCACCGACGTGAAGGCGCGGGTGTGGGTTCCGCTGATCGTCGTCGTGGCGATCGCGGTTCTGGTGGTGGTGTGGCGGCCGGGTCCGGTGCCGCCGTCGAAGGCGAATCCGGGGACGGATCCGGGCGTGGCGCGGCAGCAGCTCGCCGAGCTGCAGGTCAAGCCGCGGGGCACGCTGAACGGCTATTCGCGGGAGAAGTACCCGCACTGGGACACCGTCGAGGGCGCCTGCAACACCCGCGAGGAGGTGCTCAAGCGCTCCGGCACGAACGTCGTCGTCGGCAAGGACTGCTCGCCCACCTCGGGCACCTGGGTCAGCCCCTACGACGGCGCGACCTGGACCAAGGCGTCCGATGTGGACATCGACCACATGGTGCCGCTCGCGCAGAGCTGGGTCAGCGGCGCGTCGGCGTGGACGCAGGCCCAGCGCGAGGCCTTCGCGAACGACCTGGTGCGCCCGCAGTTGTGGGCGGTCACCGACAACGTCAACCAGTCGAAGAGCGACAAGGCGCCGGACGAGTGGCGGCCGCCGCTGGAGTCGTTCTGGTGCACCTACGCCACCGACTGGATCGAGGTCAAGCACTACTACCAGCTGAGCGTCACCACCGCGGAGCAGGCGGCGCTGACCGACATGCTGAACCGCTGTTGACCTTCGACCTGCTGGAAGCCGCAGAATCGGCGGCATGCTGACCATCAGCGCCTTCGCGCGGCTGGCCGGGCTCACCCCGAGCACGCTGCGCTTCTACGACGACTGCGGCGTGCTCACGCCCGCGCGCGTGGACGGTGCCACCGGCTACCGCTACTACCGCGAGGACCAGGTCGAGCGGGCCGTCCGGCTGCGTGAACTACGGGCGGAGGGCCTGCCACTGGCGCAGGTCACGACGGTGCTCGACGGACCGTCGACCGAGGCGCGGCGGTGCTGGAGGCGCACCGGCGGCGGCTGCGGGAGGACTTCCGCGCCGCGTCGACGGCGGTCGGGCGTCTGCTGCCGGGCCCGGTGCGGGTCGCCAGTCTCGACCTGGCGAGCGCGATCCGGCAGGTCGCCCCCGCCGCGGGCGCGCCGCTGGACTTCGTGCTGATCGAGGCCGACGGCGACGAGGTCCGCGTCGTCGCCACCGACCGCTACCGGCTCGCGCTGCGCGTCCGCAGCCCGTGCACGGCGGCACCGACCGGTTCGTCGTGTCCGCCGGGGAGCTGGCCGCGCTCGGCCCGCGGCTGGCGCGGCAGGACGAAGTGCCCCTCGACGGGACGACGCTGCCGCTGCTGAACCAGGACTTCCCGGACTACCGAGCGGTGCTCGACGCGCTGCCCGTCCCGGCGCAGCGGGTCGTCGTGGACCGCGTCGCGCTCCGGGACGCGCTGCCCGCCGTCTGCGGTGGCGAGCTGCGCATCGGCCTCGACCCCGCGGTGCTGGGCGCCGCACTGGAGGCGGGCGTCGGGCCCGACGTGCTGCTGGAGTTCGCCGGGCCGCAGCAGGTCGCCCGCGTCCGCTCAGCCGACCAGGGCTCGTTCACGACGCTGGTGATGCCCGTCGCGCTCGGAACAGCCGCCCCAGGTGCTCCGACCTCAGCACCGCCAGGGGGCCGATGATCGCGAGCAGCAGCACGTAACCCGCCACGAACGGCGCGACGCGGGAGTCCAGCCCGGCCGCCGCCGCGAGCGTGGCCAGCACCAGCGAGAACTCGCCGCGGGTGAGCACGGTGAGCCCGATGTTCAGCCCGGCCTGGCCGTCGAACGAGTGCAGCTTCGCCGCGATCGCGCCTGCCGCGAGGTTCAACGCGAGCGTCAGCGCCACGGCGATCAGCACCGGCACCACGACCGTCCCGACCGCGCCCGGGTCGATGCTCAGCCCGAAGATGAAGAAGAACAACGCGCCGAACGCGTCCCGCAGCGGCAGGACCAGCTTGTGGATGCGGGGCGCCACCTTCGAGCCGCCCAGCATCATGCCGACCATGAACGCGCCGATCGCGTCGGAGACGCCCAGCTCCTCGGCGACCGCGGCGCCCAGCACCGCGACACCGACGAAACACACGGTCAGCAGTTCGTCGTCGGCCGAGCCGAACAGCTTCGACACCAGCCGCCCGCCCCAGCGGGCCAGCGCGGCGAGCGCCAGCAGGAAGCCGAGCGCCTTGCCGAAGTCGGCGAGCGCGGGCCAGAACGAGTCGGCGCCGGAGAGCACCGGCTGCAGCAGCGCCAGGTACAGCGCGAGGAACAGGTCCTCGATCACGATGATGCCCATGATCAGGCGTGATTCCGGGTGCCGCGTGCGGCCGGTTTCGACGAGCAGTTTGGTCACGATCGCCGAGGACGAGATCCCGATCGCGCCCGCGATCACCAGGGCCTCGCTGGAGCCCCAGCCGAGCAGGAACCCGAACGCGAGCCCGCCGCCGATGTTGAGCGCGAGGTAGACCAGGCCGGACACGGCGAGCTTGCGGCCGCCCTTGGCGAGGTCGTCGAGCGAGAACTCCAGGCCCAGGTAGAAGAGCAGGAACACCAGGCCGAGCCCGGCGAGCACGCTCAGCTCACCCGGGTCGTGCACCAGCGACAGGCCGGGGGTGTTGGGGCCGAAGATGAACCCGGCCAGCATGAACAGGGGGATCGTGGGCAGCCCGATGCGGGCGCCGGCTCTGGCCAGGACGCCGGCGGCGAGGAAGGCGCCGCCGACGGCGAGCAGGGCGTGTCCGGTTTGCATGTGGTGAAGTCCCTCCAGGGCATGGCGAAGCGCACCGCGGATCGACACGGTGTGCGGATGGGGTCCGGGGCACTACCTGGAGGGCGGCGCGCGGGCACCCAGAGCGGTGGCCTGAGCACGGGCGGGCGCGGGGCCGCCGGGCCACGGCCGGACTTCCGCGTGCCCGCGCGGTGGTTCGGCGCCGACGACCGGCGGCAGATCCGCGACCGGCAGCGGGGTGGCCGTGACGTGCGGCAACGGCTCCGCAGCGAGGGCCGCGATGCCGTCCGGCGCGGGCGGGTGCGGGTGGCTCTCCGGCGTCGTCGGCGTGACGAGGCTGAGCAGCAGCAGGGCCAGGACGAACAGGCCGCGGACGGACCGGTGCCGGGATTTCGTTCCCAGCTTCCGCCCCACGGCACTCCTCTCGACAACGGTCCGGTTTGTCCAGTATACCAGACAGTTGAGTCCACTATGGACTGATCGGGGCCGGGTGTTCCGCACCACAGCGGGGAATGCGGACGTGATCTCCGGTGTTCGTTGTTACCGGGCGGATCTGGTCGACTGGAGGCGGAGTGAGCACGGCAGCGGTCACGGCACCGGCGAAGACCAGACGGACACCCGGAACCCTGCGGTACGCGCTGATCCTCGGCGGGCTGTCGGCGTTCGCGCCGCTCTCGATCGACATGTACCTGCCCGCGCTCCCCCGCATGGCCGACGACCTGCACAGCTCGGCGCCGACGCTGCAGCTGACGCTGACCGCGTTCATCATCGGACTGGCGTTGGGGCAGCTGATCGCCGGGCCGCTGTCGGACTCGCTCGGCCGCCGCCGTCCGCTGCTGGCCGGGCTCGTCCTGTACGCCGTCGCGTCGGTCCTGTGCGCGGTGAGCCCGACGGCGGAACTGCTGATCGCGGGCCGGTCGGTGCAGGCGCTCGGCGCGGCGGCCGGGATGGTGATCGCGCGGGCGTGCGTGCGAGACCTGTTCGCCGGCACCGCGATGACGAAGTTCTTCTCGATGTTGATGCTGGTCAGCGGGCTGGCGCCGATCCTGGCGCCGGTGATCGGCGGGCAGGTGCTGCGGCTGACGTCGTGGCGCGGGGTGTTCGTCGTGCTGGCCGTGTTCGGCGCGGTGCTGCTGGTGGCCGCGGCGCTGGTGATGCCCGAGACGTTGCCCGCCGACCGCCGCCGACCGGCCCGGATCGGCTCGACGCTGCGCGGGTACGGCGTGCTGCTGCGGGACCGCTCGTTCGTCGGGTACGCGCTGTCGGCCGGGCTGATGTTCGCCGGGCTGTTCGCCTACATCTCCGCGTCGTCGTTCGTACTGCAGGACGTGTACGGGCTGAGCCCGCAGGAGTACAGCCTGGTGTTCGGCGCGAACGGGCTGGGGATCGTGATCGCCGGGCAGGTCAACGGGCGGATCGTGGGCCGCGTGCGGGAGCGGACGCTGCTGACGGTCGGCCTGTCCGCCTCGGCGGCCGGCGGTGCCGGCGTCCTTGCGGCGGCGCTGGCCGGGCTGCCGCTGGGCGTGCTGCTGGCCCCGCTGCTGGTGATGGTGTCGAGCATCGGGCTGGTCATGCCGAACGCGTCGTCGCTGGCGCTGGCCGAGCACCCGCACAACGCCGGTGCGGCGTCCGCGCTGCTCGGGGTGATGCAGTTCGCGGTCGGCGGGCTGGCGACGCCGCTGGTGAGCATCGGCGGCGAGGCCAGCGCGGTGCCGATGGGCGTCGTGATGGCCGCGTCCGCCGTGGTGGCGCTGGTGGTGTTCGGGACGCTGACCAGGCAGCGGACCCGCTAGGGTCCGGCGATGCCCCACGTCTCGCCCCGCACCCCGGCCTGGGCGGCGCGCCCAGCGCTGTTCCTCGTCGGCGTGCTGTTCGTCCCCCTCGGCGGGAGCCTCGTGTTCGACGGGCACGGCTTCGGGTTCGTGTTCGCGGTGATGGGCCTGCTGTTCCTGGTGACGTGGTGGTTCCTGCAGCCGGAGCAGCCCACCGCGCGGGCGCGGCGCCGGCAACGGTGGGCATGCTCGCTGAGCCTGGTGGCCGCGGCGCTGGTGGTCACCGCGGCCGTGCTGTTCCTCGGCACCGGTGCGCACCGGCCCACCTTCGCCGAACTCGCGCCCTCGATCGGCGTC
The DNA here is from genome assembly GCF_000739085.1 of Amycolatopsis methanolica 239. NCBI lineage: Bacteria > Bacillati > Actinomycetota > Actinomycetes > Pseudonocardiales > Pseudonocardiaceae > Amycolatopsis > Amycolatopsis methanolica. The sequence continues at coordinate 5,520,957 of NZ_CP009110.1, forward strand.
GGCGTCCTCGCCGTCGCCGCGCTGGTCGCGCGCGTGGTGGTCGGCGTCAGCGGGCGACGGTCTTGACGATCCCGCCGTTGTCCGGGAAGTCGACCCCGCCACCGCACTCGAGCTTCGTGCCGTTCTTGAAATGGACGGTGATGGCGCCCTTGCACTCGAACGCCTTGAACGCGACCCAGGTGCGGGTGCCGGGCCGCAGGCACAGCGCGTCCTTGCCGAAGCGGCGGATGTAACCGGAGTAGCCCTGGCCGCAGGTGGTGATGATGTCCGAGCCCGTCACGGGGGCCGGCGTGGCCGACGCCGGCACGGGCAGGGCGGCCGCGGTCGCGGCGACGGCCGCGATCAGGAGGGTGCGCATGTGGTGGCCTTTCAGTAGCAGCGGGCGGAGGAGATCGCGTAGGTGTAGTTGTTCGACAGGTTCGAGGTCACGTCGAAGGCGATCTCGTAACCGATGGGCGGCTCGCCGAACACGTCGGTCCTGACGGTGTGCTCCTTGCCCGGCGCGATGACGCCCTTCCACAGCTGCTTCCCGCGCGTCACGTCGCGGATCACCAGCGCGAGGCCGCGGTAGTCGTGGTTGTGGACCTTGATGTGGATGACCTGGTCGGCGGCCACCCCGGCGGTGGTGGTGCGGCCGCCCATCAGCGAGCCGCCCGCGCACACCTTCTCCGCCGCCGACGCCTGCGGCGCGACGAGCAGCGGGAGTGCCGCGGCGAGGGGCAGCGCGGCGGCGAGTGTCCTGATCGATTTCCGCATCCGGGATCTCCTTCGTCGGTGGACTGGCGCCGACGCTAGAGAGGTCTGGACCACCAGTGGAAGGCTTGCGACGGCCACACCGCGTCCGGTGGCCAAATCCGGATGTCCACGCAGGTCAGGGCTTTGACCACCGGCGCGGGTGGCCGAATCAGCCCGCCACCCGGACGAAGAAGTACGCCGCGCGGGTGCCCGGCAGGAGCAGCCGGCCCGCGCTGTCGGTCATCTTGAAGTACACCTGGCAGTAGCCGGGCTCGTCCGGCGCGCGCACCTCGACCGAGACGCGCGCGGAGCGGCCGGGCGGCGTGTCCGGAACGGGGACCACCGCGGGCGTCTGGCAGCCGTCGCCGGGGCCGAAGCCGCCCTCGCGGCGCAGCGAGCGGTCCACCCACGGCACGGTGCCGGTGTTGCGGAACTCCCACGTCTTGACAAACCGCGCCCCGGTCGGCACGACGGTCCCGTCCGGGACGGTGACGTCGCCGGCGAACTCGGACTCGTCGCCGGGGACCAGCGGCGGGAGGGCGGCCGGAGCGGGCACCGCGGGCTCCGGGCTGTGCAGCAGGGCGGCGGCCCCGGCGACCACGCCGATCGCCAGCACGACGGCCACCACTGCCGCGACGACCACCGGACGCCTCCGGCGGCGCCGAGCGGGTGCCGGGTTCGCCACGCCGTCGCGGACCCGTTCCCAATCGGCGCGCCAGCGGGCCCGGACCTCCTCCTCGTGCTCGCCGAGCACCCCGACGGCCAGCACGCGCACGAACTCCCAGGTGGTGTCCCACGACGGCAACCGCTGCCCCCGCGCAGCCGCCGAGAGGGCGGACTTCGAAGCGAGCGCGCCGAGTTCGGTGCGCATGCGGTCGTACGAGGGATCGCCCGCCGACCGCTTGAGGGACCATAACCGGTGCGCGAACGCGGCCACCGGACCGCCCGCGGGGTCCGGACAACTGGCGACGCGGCCCCGCCTGGCTGCTTCGTCGATCACGAGGACCGAGGGTATGTGGCGGGCACGCGCGCCGGGTGCACGCGAGGCGCAGGTTCAGCCGAGCAGGTGGCTTCCGCGCAGGTGCGCCAGCAGCTCGGCGCGGGGCGGGCCGGGCGACTTCGGCGGTCCGAGCGCGGCCAGGATCGCCGCGATTCGGTCGTGCAGGGCGGTGTCCTCGTCGAACACCGCGACGCGGTCCAGCAGCCCGATCCGCCGGATGGTCCGGCGCAGCACCCCGTCGTCGTGCGGCGCGGCGGCCAGCGCGCCCACGAAGGAGAACAGCGGGTAGTCGCTGTCGGGACGGGCGGGGTCCACCGGCTCGCCCCGCCACCGCGCGGCCCGGCCCCCGTCGATGCCGCACGCGAGCGCGTGCCGCTCACGGGACTCCGGGCCGGCCTTCGCGCGGAAGCACTCCGCGACGTCGCCGGGCGCCTCCGCGGCCGCGTCAGCCAGGGCGCGGGCGTGCGCGAGGGCGAACGACAACCCGTACGCGAAGGCCGGATCGGTGTGGCAGAAGGCGTCCCCGACCGCGAGGAGCACCGCCGACCGGGTGTGGTCCACGTTGCGCAGGCCGCCCATCGGCATGACCCCGGTGATCGGCTCGGCGAAGTCCGGCGAGGTCATCACGTCCAGCGGCGTGATCCGGGCGCAAACTGCCTGCCAGACCTGTTCGAAGCGGAGCACGCGCAGGTCGCGGTCCTCGCTCGGGACCAGGATGATCACCGCGAGCGTGCGGTTGTCGCCGCGGAAGGTGTTGAACCCGAGGTAGCCCAGGTCGCCACGCGGGTTCAGCAGCGGCGCGTCCAGGTATCCGGCGCCGGGCCGCAGCCGGAAGTACCGGCAGTAGTAGACGGCGCCGCAGTCGGTCGGCTCCCCCGCGGCCGCCGGCCAGCCCGGCGGCCGCCGGTAGCGGCCGAGCGCGTCCACGACCACGTCGCCGGGCACCGGCTGCCCGTCGGCCACCACCGAGCCGTCCTCGGACAGCCCGTCGACGTGCACGCCGCCCCGCAGGTCGACGGACGGTTCCGCGGCAACCGCACGACGCAGAGCCCACTCGATGAGTGGGCGGCGCGCCCACAGGTAGACCAGCTCCTCGTCGCCCGGTTCCCGGGGCCCGTGCAGCTTCTCCGTGAGGTCCTGTTCGCTCGCGCCGGCCTCCGCGAGCGAAGTGAGGACATCCGGCGAGTGCTCGGTCAGCAGCTTCCGGCCGCGGGGCAGGAAGGCGTGGGGCTGGAAGTAGTGCGGGATGCCGCGGCGCTCCAGCGCGAAGGCGCTCTCCGGCGGCCCGGCGGGATCCGGCGCGTCGCGCTCCAGGACGACCGCGTCGTGCCCCGCCCTGGCCACCGCCAGCGCTGACGCGAGTCCGGCCACGCCGCCGCCCGCCACGACGAACCGCATCGTCCGACGCTAGTTCTCCGCGGTGCCGCCGACAACGCGTTCCTCACCCGGGCGGCGCGCGGAACCAAGATCGCGTCCGCCGCGTCCGACCCGCGCACAACCGACGTGGGACGCAACGAATGCTGAAGAGAAGCGCGGCCGCACTGGCGGGCCTGGCGATCGCCGCGGGTTCGGTGCTGGTCACCGCACCCGCCGCGAACGCCACCCCGTCCTGCCGGGTGGGCGTGGTCAAGGAGACGGTGAAGATCCGCTCCGGCGCCGGCACGAACTACACCGCGCTGGGGCAGGTGAGCAAGGGGGCGGAGATCTGCACCTGGGGCACCACCTCGGGCGGGAGCTACAGCGCGTGCGGTAGCTCCTCGTCCACGTGGGTGATCGTCCACTACAGCGGGCGCAACGCCTACGTCGCGCGCACCTGCGTCAGCCCCTGACGTGCGGAGGCCGCCCGCACCGGGCGGCCTCACCCGAGCGCGGCCAGATCCCCCTCGCGCAGCTGCTCCGCCGTCACCGTCGCGTCGCCGTCCACCAGTGCTTTCAGCGCGTCGCCGTCGTCCCACATGTTCACGTTCATCGCGGCCGTCACGCGGCCGTCACGCAGCCAGAAGGCGGTAAACTCGCGTTTGCCCAGGTCGCCGCGGACCACCAGTTCGTCCCGCTCCGGGTCGGCGATGCCGCGGTACTCGCAGCCGAGGTCGTACTGGTCCGTGAAGAAGTACGGGGTGCGGGTGTACTGCTCCTGCCCGCCGGCCAGGTTCGCCGCCACGTGCGTGCCCTGGTTCTTCGCGTTCGCCCAGTGCTCGACGCGGATCCGGCGCCCGTACCGCGGGTGCCACTGCGCCGCGATGTCCCCCGCCGCGTACACGTCCGGCGCCGCCGTGCGCAGGGACGCGTCGACAGCCACCCCGCCCTCGTCGGCCAGGTCCAGTCCGGCCGCGTGCGCGAGGTCCACCCGCGGCTTCGCGCCGACGGCGACCAGCACCACGTCCGCGGGCAGCTCGCTGCCGTCGGCCAGCCGCACCCCGGCCACGCCGCCCGGCCCGCCGGTCACCTCGGTGATGCCGCTGCCCAGCCGCCACCGCACGCCGTGCTCGGTGTGCAGGTCGGCGAACACCTTGCTGATCTCCGGCCCCAGCACCCACAGCGGCCCCGGCAGCACGTCGACCATCGTCACGTCCGCGCCGTGGTGGCGCGCCGCCGCCGCGGCCTCCGTCCCGATCCAGCCCGTGCCGATCACCACCACCCGCGGCGAGCCCGTGAACGCCGACCGCAGGGCGAGCGCGTCGTCGAGGGTGCGCAGCGTGTACACGCCCGGCAGGTCCACCCCGCGCACCGGCAGCGTCCGCGGCTGCGACCCGGTCGCCAGCAGCAGCCGGTCGTAGGGGTGCCGCCCGCCACGGGCGTCCAGCACCACCCGCGCGCCCAGTTCGACCCTGGTCGCGCTGGTGCCGGAGCGCAGGTCGATGCGGTGCTGCGCGTAGAAGTCCGCGTCCCGCACCCAGTCGGGCTCGTCGCCCTGGCCGAGCAGGACCTTCTTCGACAGCGGCGGCAGCTCGTAGGGCGGGTGCGCCTCCGCGCCGAGGACCACCACCTCGCCGTCGTAGCCGTTCTCCCGCAGGGCCGCCGCGGCTGACGCGCCCGCGAGGCCGGCGCCGACGATCACGATCCGCCTGGGCTCGGACATGGGCCACTCCTCATCCGTGTGATCCGTGCCACCTGACGCTACTGCGGACATTTTTTCCGCGCCACCGCGTCACGCCCTGCCCGCTCGGCCGTCCCTCCGTCACCTGCAAGACCACCGAAGGAAGGCGACGGACGTGGCGGCTCGAGACGAATGGTCGATCAGCTGCCGGGATCTGGCCGGCAGGCGACGCGACCTGACTGTGTTCGTGAGCAGCGGGCGCGTGGTCCTGGTGGCGCCGCCGGGCGAAGCCGCGGTGCTCGAACCGCTCGACGTCGGCAGGCTGCGCGCCGCGCTGCGCGACGCCGTCGTCGTGGTCGGCGAACGGTCCCAGTAGTCACTCCAGGTCCGCGACGGCCGCGGCGACGTCCACCGGCGGCACCGGCTGCGCCCGCTCGCACACCGTGAACGCGGCGGCGCAGTAGTCGTCGACGCGTTCGACCAGACCGCCCCGGTCGGCCCCGATCTGCTGCAGCGTGACCTGCAGGTCGGTGCTGAACATGATCGGGTCGAGCACGTGCCAGCGGTAGAACCCGACGTACTTCGGGATCGGCCCGCGGCCGGGCACCTCCAGCGGCGCGCCCGCGTACAGCCCGGCGTGCGGGCCCATCCCCCACGCCGAGCCGACGTAGTCCTCCAGCCCGGTCCCGCAGATCGTGGGGAACTCGCGGTCGCCGTCGCGGTAGACCTTCACCTCCCCCTCGCCGTACCACTGGCCACCGTCGATCGGCCGCACCCCGCCGACCCAGCCGAGGAACCGGCCCGGTCCGCGCAGCCCCTCGGTCACCACGAAGTCCCGCTTCGACACCGTCGGGTTCTCCCGGCGGAAACCCACGTGCAGCCGCCCGGACGCGGATTCGCCGAGCGTGTAGTCGATCTGGAAGTACAGGACGATCGGGTCGGGGTTGCCGTTGACCAGGTCGATGTGGATGCGTTCGCCGAACGCCATCGGCACATAGCTGTTGAAACCGCGGGCCTCCGGCATGCTGGTCAGCGCGCTGGAGTAGGCGACGGGGCGGCCGTGCGGGGAGCCGAAGAAGTCCAGGCACGGCACCGACACGCTGGGGTAGGACAGGCCCCCGTAGCGGACTTCGAGGTGGACGGCACGCATGCGGGCCGGCCGGTCGGGCGGGAACGTCATCCAGATGTGCCGGATGGTCCCCGGCCCGGCGAGGTCGGCGAGGGTGACGCGCTCGCCGCCTTCGATCACCCGGCTGGGAGCGCCCTTGCGGCCGTCTCCGGCGCGGCCGCCGGCGCCGCGCTCCCCGGTGGGGTTCTCGAACGTGACCGCCCGCGAGTCGAGCACGGGCGTGACGCGAGTCAGATCCGTGACGTCGAACACCCTGTCAACGTAGGCATGATCCGTACCGTTCGCCAGACTTGTAGGTTAGCCTAACCTCTATGGCCCAGACCGTGGATCTTGTCGCCGAGCCGACCACCAGCACCCGGCTGCACGGTGACGGCCTGACGTTGGGGTACGACGGCCGGGTCGTCGCCGAGGGGCTTTCGGTCACCATCCCGGACCGGTCGTTCACCGTGATCGTCGGGCCGAACGCGTGCGGCAAGTCCACGCTGCTGCGTGCGCTGAGCAGGCTGCTCAGGCCGCGGCAGGGCATGGTCTACCTGGACGGGGAGGTCATCACGTCGCTGCCGGCCAAGCAGGTCGCGCGCAAGCTGGGGCTGCTCCCGCAGAGCTCGATCGCGCCGGACGGCATCACGGTCGCCGACCTGGTGTCCCGCGGCCGGTACCCGCACCAGCGGCTGCTGCGCCAGTGGTCGCGCGAGGACGCCGAGGTGGTCGAGCGCTCGATGGCCGCGACCGGCGTGTCCGAACTGGCCGACCGCATGGTCGACGAGCTGTCCGGCGGGCAGCGGCAGCGCGTGTGGCTGGCGATGGCGCTCGCGCAGGAGACCGAGCTGCTCCTGCTGGACGAGCCGACCACGTTCCTGGACATCGCGCACCAGATGGACATCCTCGACCTGTGCGCGAAGCTGCACGCCGAGCAGGGCCGCACGCTGGTCGCGGTGCTGCACGACCTCAACCACGCGGCCCGCTACGCCACGCACCTGATCGCCATGCGCGGCGGCGAGGTGCTCGCGACCGGCACGCCGGAGGAAGTCGTCACCGCCGAACGCGTCGAGGAGATCTTCGACCTGCCGTGCTCGGTCATCCCCGACCCGGAGACCGGAACCCCGTTGGTCATCCCGAAGGCGCGCCGGTAGTTTCGGCTCTTGTGAGCCAGGACGTGTGGAGCGCGGTCGACGACTATGTGGACCGGACGCTCATCCCAGCCGACCCGGTGCTCGACGACGCGCGTGCGGCCGCGGCCGACGCCGGGCTGCCCCCGATCGCGGTGTCCCCCGCCCAGGGCAAGCTGCTGCACCTGCTGGCGCGGATGCACGGCGCCCGTTCGATCCTGGAGATCGGGACCCTCGGCGCGTACAGCACGATCTGGCTGGCGCGGGCGCTGCCGCCGGACGGCAGGCTGGTCACGCTGGAGGCCGACCGCAAGCACGCGCAAGTGGCGGAGAACAACCTGGACGCGGCCGGGTTCGGCGAGGTCGTCGAGGTCAAGGTCGGCAAGGCGCTGGACACCCTGCCGTCCGTCGAGGGCCCGTTCGACCTGATCTTCATCGACGCGGACAAGCCGAACAACCCGGAGTACTTCCGGTGGGCGCTGCGGCTGTCCCGGCCGGGCTCGGTGATCATCGTCGACAACGTGGTGCGCAACGGCGCGCTCGCCGACGCGGACAGCACGGACCCCACGATCGTCGCGACCCGCGAGATGCACGAGCTGATCGCCGCCGAGCCGCGCGTCGAGGCCACCGTGGTGCAGACCGTCGGCCAGAAGGGCTACGACGGGTTCACGCTCGCGCTGGTGACGGAGTGATCCACAAGGTCGCCTGGCTGCGGGTGGAGTCCGGCCGCGTGCTGGCGGCGCGCTCGCACGGCAGGTCGGCGTGGTACCTGCCCGGCGGCAAGCGCGAGCCCGGTGAGAGCGACGTGGCGACGCTGGTGCGCGAGGTCGCCGAGGAGCTGTCGGTGTCGATCGACCCGGCGACCGCGGTGCACACCGCGACGATCGAGGCGCCCGCCGACGGGCAGGCGCAGCTGCTGCGGATGACCTGCTACACCGCGGACTACCACGGCACGATCACGCCGTCCGCCGAGATCGCGGAGGTGGCCTGGCTCGGTTACGCCGACCGCCACCGCGGATCCCGCGCGTTCCAGCAGGTGTTCGAGGAGCTGCGCCGCCGCGGGGACCTCCCCGCGTAGACAGCTCCGATGGCAGCGTGGCGCCGGTGACGGGCACATCCCGCGACGTGCTCGCGCCTGCCATCCACGCGCCGCCGGCACCCCGATGACGAGCCCGGCCGGCGCACACGCGACCCGCCGGACCCGTCGCCACTCCCGACCGCGTTTGTTCTCCACACACCACAAACGCGGTCAGGAAGTTACTTCGTCGCGTCCCGCTGGTAGAACGGCAACGCGACGACCTCGACCGGCTCGATCCGGCCGCGGATGTCGACCGACAGCTGCGTGCCCGGCTCGCCCAGCGCGACCGGCACGTAGGCCATCGCGACGGGGTGGCCCAGCGTCGGCGACAGCGCGCCGCTGGTCACCTCGCCCACCGGCTCCTCGCCGGAGAGCACGCGGTACCCGTGCCGCGGCGCGCGCCGCCCGGTGCCACGCAGCCCGACCAGCACCTCGGACGGCTCCTGCCGCCCTTCCAGCGCCGCCTTGCCGACGAAGTCCGGCTTGTCCAGCTTGACCACGCGGCCCAGGTTCGCCTCGAACGGCGACCGCTGCCGGGACAACTCGTTGCCGTACAACGGCATGCCGGCCTCCAGGCGCAGCGTGTCGCGGCAGGCTAGCCCGGCGGGCACCAGCCCGTGCGGCTGACCGGCCTCGGTGAGGATGTGCCACACCGAGGCCGCTTCGTCCGCGGGGACGTACAGCTCGAAGCCGTCCTCGCCGGTGTAGCCGGTGCGCGCCAGCAGCACCTCGTGGCCCTTCACCGTGGCGGGCACGCTCGCGTAGTACTTCAGGCCGGCCAAGTCGGCGTCGGTGACCGCGCCGACCACGTCCACCGCCTTCGGGCCCTGCACCGCGATCAACGCGAACTCCGCCGACCGGTCGGTGACCCGCGCGTCGAACCGGGACGCGCGCTCGGCCAGCTCGGCGGCGACCGCCGGCGCGTTGCCCGCGTTGGCGACCACGAGGTACTTCTCGTCCTCGATCCGGTACACCACGAGGTCGTCGATCACCCCGCCATCGGCGTCGCAGATCATCGTGTAGCGGGCGCGGCCCGGCTTGACCGCGGACAGCTTGCCGACGAACGCGTGGTCCAGCGCGTCGGCGGCCTGCGGACCGGTCACCTCGATCTCGCCCATGTGGGAGAGGTCGAACAGCCCGGCCGCCTCACGCACCGCGCGGTGCTCGGCCAGCTCGCTGCCGTACCGCACCGGCATCTCCCAGCCCGCGAAGTCGGTGAACAGCGCGCCCAGTCCCTTGTGGACGGAATACAGTGCGGTGCGCATGGTCAGCTCCCGTAGGCTTCGATGGACGGGCACGAGCAGACGAGGTTGCGGTCGCCGTGGGCGCCGTCGATGCGGCGGACTGGGGACCAGTACTTGTTCTTCGGCGACACCCCGCCCGGGTAGACCGCGGTCTTGCGGTCGTACGGCAGGTCCCAGTCGCCGGTCAGCATCTCCGCGGTGTGCGGCGCATTGCGCAGCGGGCTCTGCTCGATGGCCCACCGGCCCTCGGCGACCTCCTCGATCTCCCGCCGGATGGCGATCATCGCGTCGCAGAACCGGTCCAGCTCGGCGACGTCCTCGCTCTCGGTCGGCTCGACCATCAGCGTCCCGGCGACCGGGAACGACATCGTCGGCGCGTGGAAGCCGTAGTCCACCAGGCGCTTGGCGACGTCGTCGACCGTCACGCCGGTGCGCTTGGTCAGCGCGCGCAGGTCGAGGATGCACTCGTGCGCCACCCGCCCATTGCGCCCGGTGTAGAGCACGGGGTAGTGCGGGGACAGCCGCGCGGCAACGTAGTTCGCGGCGAGCACGGCGACCTTGGTGGCGCTGGTGAGCCCGGCCCCGCCCATCATGCGGATGTAGGCCCACGAGATGGGCAGGATCGACGCCGAGCCGAACGGCGCCGCCGAGATCGGGCCGACGCCCGTCTCCGGGCCCGCGCCGTCGGACAGCGGGTGGTTGGGCAGGTATGGGGCGAGGTGCGCGCGCACCGCGACCGGGCCGACGCCAGGGCCGCCGCCGCCGTGCGGGATGCAGAAAGTCTTGTGCAGGTTCAGGTGCGAAACGTCGCCGCCGAACTCGCCCGGCTTGGCCAGGCCCAGCAGCGCGTTGAGGTTCGCGCCGTCGACGTAGACCTGCCCGCCAGCCTCGTGCACGATGCGGGCGATCTCGCCGATGCCCTCCTCGTACACGCCGTGCGTGGACGGGTAGGTGACCATGATCGCGGACAGCGCGTCACGGTGCTGCTCCGCCTTGGCGCGCAGGTCGTCCAGGTCGACGTCGCCGTTGTCGTTGCAGGCCACCACGACCACGCGCATCCCGGCGAGCACGGCGGAGGCGGCGTTGGTGCCGTGCGCCGACGACGGGATCAGGCACACGTCGCGCTCCGGCTGCCCGTTGGCGCGGTGGTAGGCGCGGATGGCGAGCAGCCCGGCCAGCTCACCCTGGCTGCCCGCGTTGGGCTGCAACGACACCTCGTCGTAGCCGGTGACCTCGGCGAGCCAGCCGCACAGCTGGTCGATCAGCTCGCGGTAGCCCGCCGCGTCCTCGGCCGGCGCGAACGGGTGCAGGCCCGCGAACTCCGGCCAGCTGATCGGCTCCATCTCGGCGGTCGCGTTGAGCTTCATGGTGCACGAACCGAGCGGGATCATGCCGCGGTCCAGCGCGTAGTCCTGATCGGACAGACGGCGCAGGTACCGCAACATCGCGGTCTCCGAACGGTGGGTGTGGAACACCTCGTGCGTCAGGAACTCGCTGGTGCGCGCCAGACCGGCGGGCAGCGCGGTGGCCCCGTCGGCGATGCCCGGCTCCGCCCCGAACGCCCGCAGCACGCGGTCCACGATGTCCACAGTGGTCACTTCGTCGCAGGCGACCCGCACGTGGTCGTCGTCCACGTGGCCGAGGTTCACCCCCGACTCACGCGCCGCGGCGACCACGGCGGCGGCCCGGCCCGGCACCCGCGCGAGCACCGTGTCGAAGAAGCTCTCGTGCACGACCTCCACGCCGGCGGACCGCAGCGCCCCGGCCAGCCCGGCGGCCAGGCTGTGAACGCGCTGCGCGATCTCCTTGAGGCCCTCCGGACCGTGGTAGACGGCGTACATCGCGGCCAGCACGGCGGGCAGCACCTGCGCGGTGCAGATGTTCGAGGTCGCCTTCTCGCGGCGGATGTGCTGCTCGCGGGTCTGCAGCGCGAGCCGGTAGGCGGTGTTGCCGTCCGCGTCGACCGACACGCCGACCAGGCGGCCGGGCAGCGACCGCTCCAGGCCCTTGCGCACGGCGAGGTACCCGGCGTGCGGGCCGCCGTAGCCGAGCGGCACGCCGAAGCGCTGGGTGGTGCCCGCCGCGATGTCGGCGCCGAACTCGCCCGGCGCGGTGACCAGCGTCAGCGCCAGCAGGTCCGCGGCCACGGTGTAGAGCGCGCCGGCGTCCTTGGCGACCTTGCCGATCGCGTCGTAGAAGCCCTTGCCGCGCAGCACGCCGGACGCGCCCGGGTACTGCACGACGACGCCGAAGAAGTCCTCCGGCAGCCCGGTGCCCAGGTCCCGCACGTCGACCTCGATGCCGACCGCCTCGGCCCGCGTCCGCACCACCGCGATGGTCTGCGGCAGGCACTCGGCGTCCAGGACGACGCGCGACGACTTCGCCTTCGACGCGCGGCGCATGAGCAGGACGGCCTCGGCGACCGCGGTGGACTCGTCGAGCAGGGAGGCGTTGGCGATGTCCAGGCCGGCCAGGTTCGACACCATCGTCTGGAAGTTGAGCAGCGCCTCCAGCCGCCCCTGCGAGATCTCCGGCTGGTACGGCGTGTAGGCGGTGTACCAGGCCGGGTTCTCCAGCACGTTGCGGCGGATGACCGGCGGGGTGACGGTGTCGCTGAAGCCGAGGCCGATCATCTGGGTCATCGGGCGGTTCTTCGCCGCCAGCGCCCGCAGCTCGGCGGTCGCCTCCTGCTCGGCGGCCGGGGGCAGGTCCAGCGCGCCCGCGGTGCGGATCGACGCCGGGACGGCGGCCTCGACCAGCGCGTCCAGGCTCCCGAACCCGCACTCGGCGAGCATCTTGGCCTGTTCGTGCTCGGAAGGTCCGATGTGGCGATCGGCGAAGGACATCGGGAGCTCCTCATCTACGGGTGCGGGAACTCCCCCTCTGTCATCGGCACCTGAGAGTTTCACCGCGCTCGCGGCTTTCACCTTGGGTGAGACGCGACGGCGCGCGCCTGCTTTCCAGAGTGGCCTGGCGCGGAGCGGTAACTGGTACCTGAGAGATTGGCGGGGAAGTTGCTCCTTCGGCGCCCCAGTGCTGACCTGAGGACTCTCCCGCTCCGGCTCGTGACGGCCTGCTGTTCAGTTGTCCGGCTTCAGTCTACAGCGGGGTAACGTACGCGCCCGAGATACCGCCGTCCACCAGGAACTGCGACGCCGTGATGAACGACGCATCGTCGCTGGCCAGGAACGCCACGGCGGCGGCGATCTCCTCCGGCTCGGCGAAGCGGCCCAGCGGCACGTGCACCAGGCGGCGCGCGGCCCGCTCCGGGTCCTTGGCGAACAGCTCGCGCAGCAGCGGCGTGTTCACCGGTCCGGGGCACAGCGCGTTGACCCGGATGCCCTCGCGGGCGAACTGGACGCCCAGCTCGCGGGTCATCGCCAGCACGCCGCCCTTGGACGCGGTGTAGGAGATCTGCGAGGTCGCGGCGCCCATCACCGCCACGAAGGACGCGGTGTTCACGATCGAGCCCTTGCCCTGGCGCTGCATGTGCGGGATGGCGTATTTGCAGCACAGGTAGATCGAGGTCAGGTTGACCTGCTGGACCTTCTGCCAGGCGTCGATGCCGGTGGTGAGGATCGAGTCGTCCTCGGGCGGGGAGATGCCGGCGTTGTTGAACGCCACGTCGAGGGAGCCGAAGCGGTCGACCGCGGCCTGGAAGAGGGCCTCGACCTGCTCCTCGCTGGTCACGTCGGTGGGGATGAACTCGCCGCCGACCTCGGCGGCCGCTTTCCTGCCCGCGTCGGCGTCGATGTCGGCGACCACCACCTTCGCACCCTCGCTCGCCAGGCGGCGGGCGGTCGCCAGGCCGATCCCGCTGCCGCCGCCGGTGATCACGACGACCCGGCCGTCGAACCGCTGCATCTATTCCTCCGTGCTGATGAAGACGTTCTTGACGTCGGTGAACGCGTGCAGGGCGTCGGGCCCGAGCTCGCGGCCGAGACCGGACTGCTTGAAACCGCCGAAGGGCGTCCAGTACCGCACCGACGAGTGCGAGTTGACCGACAGATTGCGGAGATCAGCGGGCCCATCTCGGACTTCTCGTCGCCGGGATCGCCGACGACGAAGTTCCGCACGGCGGGCTCCAGCAGCTCCAGGAACCGGTCGTCGACGCTGCGTTCGACGAGGATGCGGGAGCGGGCACAGCAGTCCTGGCCCGCGTTGTCGAACACGCCGTAGGGCGCGGTGGCGGCGGCTTTCTCCAGGTCGGCGTCGGCGAAGACGATGTTCGCGCTCTTGCCGCCCAGCTCCAGCGTCAGGCGCTTGACCTGCTCGGCGCAGCCGGCCATGACCTGCTTGCCGACCGCGGTCGACCCGGTGAAGACGACCTTGCGCACGTCCGGGTGGGTGACGAACCGCTGCCCGACGACGGGGCCCGCGCCGGGCACGACCTGGAAGACGCCCTCCGGGATCCCGGCGTCGCGGGCCAGCTCGGCCAGGCGGAGCGCGGTGAGCGGGGTCAGCTCGGCCGGTTTGAGCACGACGGTGTTGCCGGCGGCGAGAGCGGGGGCGAGGCCCCAGCCAGCGATCGGCATCGGGAAGTTCCACGGCACGATCAGGCCGACCACGCCCAGCGGCTCGTGGAAGGTCACATCCAGCCCGCCCGCGACGGGGATCTGCTGCCCGAGCAGGCGTTCCGGCGCGGCGGCGTAGTAGTGCAGCACGTCGCGGACGTTGCCGGCCTCCCAGCGGGCGTTGCCGATGGTGTCGCCGGAGTTGCGCACCTCCAGGCGCGCGAGGTTCTCCAGGTCCCCGTCGACGGCTTCGGCGAACCGGCGCAGCAGGCGGGCACGGTCGCCGGGGGCGGTGTCCCGCCACGCGGGGAACGCCTTGCGAGCCTTCGCGATCGCCGCGTCGGCTTCCTCTTCGGTGGCCAGCGGGACGTCGGTGGTGACGTCCTCGGTCGCCGGATCGATCACCTGCACGCGGCCTCCACCAACGCCGCGAACAGCCGGGTCTCCTGCGTGTCCTCTTCCGGGTGCCACTGCACGCCGACCACGAACCCCGCGCCCGGCAGCTCGACGGCTTCGATCGTGCCGTCCGCGGCGTGACCCACGGCCCGCAGGCGGTCACCGAGCCGGTCGACGGCCTGGTGGTGGTAGCACTGGCACTTCGCGTCGGCGCCGAGGATGCCCGCGATCCGGCTGCCTTCGGCGAGGGTGACGTGCGTCGGGCCGTAGCCGCCCGGCGACGGCTGGTGCCCGGTGTGGCCGACGCGGTCCGGCAGGTGCTGGATCAGGCCGCCGCCGAGGGCGACGTTGAGGACCTGCATGCCGCGGCACACGCCGAGCACCGGCAGGCCGCGGTCGAGGGCGGCTCGCGCGAGGGCGAACTCGGCGGCGTCACGTTCGGGGCAGGTGACGGTCTTGTCCTGCTGGGCTTGGCCATAGCGGTGGGGTTCGACGTCGGCGCCCCCAGTGAGGACAAGGGCGTCCACAGCGGACAGTGCTCGTGTGTCCCCCGACGGGAGCAGGACGGGGATGCCGCCGGCGTTGCTGATGGAGTCCACATAGGAGCGTGGGAGGAGTGCGGCGTCGGTGTGCCACACGCCCCAGCTCGCATTCTCGGTGTAGGTGGTGAGACCGATGATGGGCTTAGAGGCGTTCGAACCCACGCTGGCGCTCCCAGTCGGTGACGGCGGCATCGAAGGCGGTGAGCTCGACCCGGGCCGCGTTGAGGTAGTGCTCGACGACGTCCTCGCCGAACGCCTCGCGCGCGACCTTGCTGTCGGCCAGCCGCTCCGCCGCCTCCCTCAGCGTAGTCGGCACGGTCGGCTTGTCCGAGTGGTAGGCGTTGCCGGTGAACTCGTCCTCCAGCGGCAGCTCGTTCTCGATGCCGTGCAGGCCGGCGGCGATGAGCGCGGCGACGGCGAGGTAGGGGTTGACGTCGCCGCCCGGCACCCGGTTCTCCACCCGCAGCGACTCGCCGTGCCCGACGACGCGCAGCGCGCACGTGCGGTTGTCAGTGCCCCAGGCGACGGCGGTCGGCGCGAAACTACCGGGCACGAAACGCTTGTAGGAGTTGATGTTCGGCGCGAGGAAGTAGGTCAGTTCGCGCAGGCAGGCCAGCTGCCCGGCGATGAAGTGCCGCATCAGCGCGGGGTCCTGCGCGAACACCGGGGCGCCGTCCGTGCCGCGCAGGCTGAGGTGGATGTGGCAGGAGTTGCCCTCGCGCTCGTTGTACTTGGCCATGAAGGTGAGGCTGCGGTTCTCCTGCGCGGCGATCTCCTTCGCGCCGGTCTTGTAGATGCTGTGGTTGTCGCAGGTGCGCAGGGCCTCGTCGAAGCGGAAGGCGATCTCGTGCTGGCCGGGGTTGCACTCGCCCTTGGCGGACTCGACGTACATGCCCGCGCCGGCCATGTCGTTGCGGATGCGGCGCAGCAACGGCTCCAGCCTGGCGGTGCCGAGCATCGAATAGTCCACATTGTACTGATTGGCTGGTGTCAGGTCGCGGTAGCCGCCACGCCAGGCCTGCTCGTAGGTGTCGTCGAAGACGATGAACTCCAGCTCGGCGCCGACGAACGCGGCGAGGTTGCGCTGGGCGAGCCGGTCGAGCTGGCGGCGGAGGACCTGCCGGGGCGATGCGGCGACCTCGCCGCCTTCGACGTGCTCGACGTCGCACAGCACGAGCGCGGTCCCGTCGTGCCAGGGCACGCGGCGCAGCGTGGACAGGTCCGGGCGGAGCACGAAGTCGGCGTAACCGTTTTCCCAGCTCGAGATCGCGTAGCCGTCGACGGTGTTCATGTCGACGTCGACGGCGAGGAGGTAGTTGCAGGCTTCGGTGGCGTGGGTGACGACCTCGTTGAGGAAGTACGCGGCCGAGCAGCGCTTGCCCTGGAGGCGGCCCTGCATGTCGGTCATCGCGACGAGCACGGTGTCCACGGCGCCCTCCTCGGCCAGTTCGCGGAGCTGGTCGAGGGTGAGCATGCCCTTGTTCATGTGACAACCCTTGGGGTGGGCGTGGGATGCTGTCAAGCGGATCTTCGGTGGGCCGCTGGGAGGGTGAGCGATGGCTGACGTGGTGGACGTGTGGATGCAGCAGCCGAACCAGCGCTTCATGGACCAGCCGTGGCTGGAGCCGCTGGTGCGGTGGACGAGCATGTCCCGCAGGGCGCCCCAGCTGAGGGCGACGCTCGACGCGATGGACGAGGCCGGGGTGCGGGTCGGGCTGCTGTCGGCCTGGCACGGGCCGGGTGGCGCGCTGATCACGAACGACGAGGTGGCGGAGCTGGCGGCGGCGCACCCGGACCGGTTCGCCGGCGTGTGCTCGGTGGACCTGACGGACCCGGTGCGGGCGGTGCGGGAGGTCCGGCGGTGCGTGCGGAACGGTTTCGTCGGCGTGCGGGTGGTGCCGTGGCTGTGGAACCTACCGCCGAACGACCGCCGCTACTACCCGGTTTACGTGGCCTGCGTGGAGGAGGACGTGCCGTTCTGCACGCAGATCGGCCACACCGGCCCGCGGTGCCCGTCCGAGCCGGGGCGGCCGATCCCGTACCTCGACGAGGTGCTGCTGGACTTCCCGGAGCTGGTCGTGGTGGGCGGGCACGTGGGCTACCCGTGGATGGCGGAGGTCCTGTCCCTGGCGACGAAGTACCCGAACTTCCACGTGGACACGTCGGCCTACGCGGTGCACCGGCTGCCCGCCGAGCTGGTCGAGTTCATGCGCGACCGCGGCCGGACGCGCGTCATGTTCGGCAGCAACTACCCGATGCTCACCCCGGCCCAGGCCCTGAAGCAACTGGCCGCGTTGGAGCTGGGGGTTTCCGCGAGGGAGGCGTTTCTGGGTGGCAATGCGCGGAGGGTGTTCGCGCTGCCGAACTGATGGTGGCCGACTCCTGGGCGCCGCGGCTGTCGGCCGTTGGGCCGACGCGCTGCGCGGCCTTGGCTTCCGTGCCGAACCATCGGCGCCGCCCCCGACGCACCCCGCAGCTCCAGTCCGCACCGCCGCCACCCCGGCGCGCCCACGGGCCCGCCCTGTGCCGCCGCAGCTCCCCACATCCCGACGCCACCCCCTCGCCCCCACGACTCCCCTCGCGCCCCCAACCAGCCACACCGCCACCACCCCGGCGCAGCCAGCCACCCCATCTCCAGCCCCACCCCGGTGCCCACATGGAATTGCCACATCGCAGCCACCCCCGGTGCGCCCGCGCCATTCCCACAGGCCCGCGCCCTGCCGCCGCGGCTCCCCGGTAGCCACTCCAGGCGAGCCGCTCAGCTCGCCGCGGCCACCTCGGGTGCGGCCAGCAGCCGCCGGATCTCGTGGACTGCTGCGCGGCCCGCTCGGTTCGCGCCGATCGTGCTCGCGGACGGGCCGTAGCCGACCAGGTGCAGGCGGGGTTCCGCGGCCGCGCGGGTGCCTTCCATGCGGATGCCGCCGCCGGATTCGCGCAGGTGCAGTGGCGCGAGGTGGTCCAGCGCGGCGCGGAAACCGGTCGCCCAGAGGATCGCGTCGACGTGCTGCTCGGTGCCGTCCGGCCACACCACGCCCGTCGGCGTCAGGTGGTCGAACATCGGCTTCCGGTCGAGGATCCCGCGGGCCTCGGCCTCGCGCACCTGGGGCGTGCGCATCAGGCCGGTCACGCTCACCACGCTCCCCGGGGGCAACCCGGCCCGCACGCGGCGCTCGACCTGCGCCACGGCTTCGCGGCCCAGCTCGGGGCTGAACTCGACGTCCTTGAACACCGGCGGGCGCCGGGTGACCCAGGTGGTGCCGCTCGCGAACTCGGCGATCTCGATGAGCAGCTGCACGCCCGACGTCCCGCCGCCGACGACCAGGACGTGGTGCCCGCGGAACTCCTCCGCGCTGCGGTAGTCGGCGGTGTGCAGCTGGCGGCCGGTGAACGTCTCCTGGCCGGGGTAGTGCGGCCAGAACGGGCGCGTCCAGGTGCCGGTCGCGTTGATCACGGCGCGGGCGGCCCAGCTGTCGCCGCCGGCGCTCTCGACGAGGAGCCGCTCACCGGCGTCCCGAACGGCGACCACCTCGACCGGGCGCCGCACCGGCAGCTCGAAGGCGCGCTCGTAGCGGGCGAAGTACTCCGCGACGACTTCCGACGCCTTCCGGTGCTCGTCCTGCTCGTCGAAGGCCATGCCGGGCAGGTCGTGGAACTTGTGGACCTTGTCCAGCCGCAGCGAAGGCCACCGGTGCTGCCACGCCCCGCCCGGCGAGGAATCCCGATCGAGGACGACGAACTCCAGGCCGGACCGCCGGAGGAAGTAGGCCGCCGACAGGCCGGCCTGCCCCGCTCCGATCACCACGACGTCGGTTTCGGTACGCACAAGAGGTACAACATCGCCCGCGGCGACCCACTTCCCCGCCGTGGCGCGCGGCACGTCGGGGCGAGGCAGGGTCGGTGCGGCGCGGTGGCGGAGATGGCAGCGCGCCGCGGCGCTGGGAGGGACGGCCGGGCGCTGGCTGAAAGTGCGGGCGCGGCGGTGGGCGGGAGGACCGGCGCGGGGTGGAGGGCGCGGCGCGCACGACCGCACCATGCGGAGTGGGCAGAACTCCGCGGAGCGGCGCGATGGACAACACCCCGGCGCGGAGCGGCGCGATGGCCAGCGCCCGGCGCGGGGCGGCGCGACAGGCAACGCCCGGCCCTGAGCGATGGGCAGCGCCCGGCGCGGGGCGGCACGCTGGTCGCGATGCAGCGGGCGCGAGACCGGGTGATGCCACGCATGGGCGTGGCTGTGCGAAAGCGGCCGCGTGGCCGCACGCCGGGGGTGCGCGCGAGCAGGCCGCGTGCCAGCGCGGCGGCAGTGCGCGCGAGCGAGCCGCGTGCCGCGCGGCGGCAGTGCGCGCGAGCGGCCGCGTGGCCGCACGTTGGGGGTGCGCGCGAGCAGGCCGGGTGCCAGCGCGGTGGGAGGCCGCGGCGAACCCACGGGGCCGCCGCGGTACCCGGTTGTCGTGAGGAGGTGCGCCGAGCAGGTGGGCGCCCGCTCGGCGCTGGGCCTCAGCGGCGGCGGATCAGGCGCACGATCGCCACGATGCCGAGTACCGCGGCGACTCCGGCGAGTACCGGGGCCAGGCGCTTGCCGATGGAGCCGCCCGCGTACTCGAAGAGGTCGATCGCCTCGGCTTCCTGGGGCTGCGGCTTCACTGTCTCCAGCTTGGGCTTCTCCGGGGCCGGTTCGGTGGTCACCCCGGACTCGGCCGGCTTCTCCTCGGCGGGGGCGGATGAGGTCTCCGCCGCGCCGAGGCGGTCGGCCAGGTTCGTCGCGAACTGGTCGAGGATCTTGCCGCCGACCTCCGAGATCATGCCGCGGCCGAACTGCGCCGGGCGGCCGGTCACGTTCAGGTCCGTCGCCACGGAACCCTTCGTCCCGCCGTTCTCCTCGGACAGCGTCACCGTGACGGTCGCCGCCGCGGTGCCCGCTCCTCGCGAGTCCTTGCCGGAGGCCTTGATCACGATCTTGCGGGCCTGCTCATCGGTCTCCAGGAACTCGCCGGAGCCCTTGTACAGCAGGGAGATCGGCCCCAGCTTCACCTTGACCGTGCCGGTGAACGTCTCGCCCTCGACCTTCGTCAGGGTCGCACCCGGCATGCAGGGGGCAACGCGTTCCGGGTCGGTGACCGCCTTCCACACCTCGGCGGGCGGGGCCGGAACGGTGAATTCATGGTCGAGCCGCACGGGCCGACCTCCCTTCTCCAGAAAGCTTCAAGTCCCTCGCAGCCACCTTAGTGCCGGAACCGGCATGTGCGTGACTTCGCGGGGCCCGGATCGGCGCGCCCCGCACGGGGGAACGGTGGTCGGATGATCACATTGCTGCGGTCGGAGCCCGGGGCCCACCGGCGGGAGCACCACGCCCGCACGGCCAGCGCTGACCGACGAGAGCTTTGCGCTCCCGCGGCTGGTACCCGCGGCCGCCCACTGCAGGGCGGCCGCGGGCGCCTGGGCCTACACCGCGGACAGGGCTGCCGAGACCGCGCGGCCCGTCAGCACCTTGGCCAGCTCCTGCCGGTACTCCACGTCCGCGTTGCCGTCCGCCGTGGGGCTGGTGCCCTCGGCGGCGTGGGCGGCCGCGGCGCGGATCGTGTCGTCGGACGCGGACTGGCCCACCAGGGCCTGCTCGACCGCGGTGGCCCGCACCGGTACCGACGCCATGTTCGTCAGCGCGACCCGGGCCTCGGCGATCGTGTCGCCGTCCGTGCGGACCGTGGCCGCCACCGCGACCATCGACCACGCCTGGGCGACCCGGTTGAACTTCTCGTAGTGCGCCTTCCACCCGGTGTGCTTCGGCACGCGGATCTCGACCAGGATCTCGCCCGGCTCGAGCGCCGTGGTGAAGAAGTCCTGGAAGAACTCCGCCACAGGCACCGTCCGCCTGCCACTGCTGCTCGCGATCACCATCTCGGCGTCCAACGCCAGTGCGGGGGCCAGCAGGTCGCCTGCCGGGTCCGCGTGCGCGATCGAACCGCCGAACGTGCCGCGGTGCCGCACCTGCGGGTCGGCCACCGTGTCGGTCGCCTTGGCCAGCAGTGCGGCGTGCTCGGCGACCAGCTGGTCGCGCTGCACGTCGTAGTGCGTGGTCATGGCGCCGATGACGATCGCGTCGCCGTCGTCGCGGACACCCCGCAGCTCGGTGATCTTGCCGAGGTCGATGAGCGTCGTGGGCGCGGCCAGCCGCATCCGCAGCACCGGCAGCAGGCTTTGTCCGCCGGCCAGCACCTTGGCGTCCTCACCGGCCGCGGCCAGTGCCTGCACCGCCTCGTCCACAGTGGACGGCGCGACGTAGTCGAAGGCAGCGGGGATCACTGCGCACCTCCCGAAGCGTCGATGGAACCCAGTCCGCCGCCGGCCTCCGCACCGACGCCGCCGGCGTCGGTGCGGCCGCGGTGGATCGCCGACCACACCCGCATGGGCGAGCACGGCATCTCGATGTCGTTGACCCCGAACTGCCGCACGGCGTCCACGACCGCGTTGACCACCGCCGGGGTGGAGGCGATCGTGCCCGCCTCGCCGACACCCTTGACGCCCAGCGGGTTCGACGTCGCCGCCGTCTCGGTGCGGTCGGTGACGAACGACGGCAGGTCGGCCGCCGAGGGCAGCAGGTAGTCGGCGAACGTGCCGGTGGTCAGCGTGCCGCTCTCGTCGAACACCGCCTCCTCGTAGAGGGCCTGCGCGATGCCCTGGGCGAGACCGCCGTGCACCTGCCCCTCCACGATCAGCGGGTTGACCACCTTGCCCACATCGTCCACGCACACGTACGAGCGCAACCGCACCCGCCCGGTCTCGGTGTCCACCTCGGCGGCGCACAGGTGCGTGCCGTGCGGGAACGAGAAGTTCTCCGGGTCGAACACGGCCTCGGAGTCCAGCGTGGGCTCCATGCCCTCGGGCAGGTTGTGCGCGGCGAACGTCGCGAACGCGACGTCCTGGATCGTCGTCGACGTGTCGGTGCCGCGGACAGTGAACTTGCCGCCCTCGAACTCCAGGTCGTCCGGCGAGCACTCCAGCAGGTGTGCGGCGATCGTGCGGGCCTTGTCGACGACCTTCTCGGCGGCCTTTACCACCGCGATGCCGCCGACGGCCAGCGACCGCGACCCGTAGGTGTCCATGCCCTTGTGCGAGGACTGCGTGTCGCCGTGGATGACCTCGATGTCCTCGAACGCGACGCCGAGCCGGTCGGCCACGATCTGGCTCCACGCCGTCTCGTGCCCCTGCCCGTGGGCGGAGGCGCCGGTGACCACCTCGACCTTGCCTGTCGGCAGCACGCGGATCGCCGCGTGCTCCCAGCCGCCCGCCCCGTAGTCCAGCGACCCGAGCACCCGCGACGGCGCCAGCCCGCACATCTCGGTGAACGTCGAGATGCCGATGCCCAGCTGCACCGGATCCTTGCGCTCGCGGCGTTCCTGCTGCTCCCGGCGCAGGCCCTCGTAGTCGAACAGCTCCTTGGCGCGCTCGGTGGCGGCCTCGTAGTTGCCCGAGTCGTAGGTCAGCCCGCAGACCGTGGTGAACGGGAACTCCTCGTGCTTGATCCAGTTCTTCTCGCGCAGCTCCAGCGGGTCCATGCCCAGCTCGGCGGCCAGCTCGTCCATCATCCGCTCGATCGCGAACGTGGCCTCCGGCCGCCCGGCGCCGCGGTAGGCGTCGGTGAGCGTGGTGTTGGTGAACACGTTCGTGCAGGCGAAGTGGTAGGCCGGGATCTTGTAGATCGCGTTGAACATGAACGCGCCCAGGATCGGCACGCCGGGCCCGACCAGCCCGTTGTAGGCGCCCATGTCGGCGAGCAACTCGACCTTGAGGCCGGTGATCGTGCCGTCGCGGTTCGCGCTGATCGAGATGTCCTGGATCTGGTCGCGGCCGTGGTGCGCGGTCTGCATACACTCCGAGCGGGTCTCGGTCCACTTGACCGGCTTGCCGAGCTTCTGCGCGATGAGGACCGCCATGGTCTCCTCGGGCAGCACGGCGATCTTGCCGCCGAACCCGCCGCCGACGTCCGGCGCGATGACGCGCAGTTTGTGCTCGGGGATGCCGAGCGTCAGCGCCGTCATCGTCTTGAGGATGTGCGGCACCTGGGTGGCCGACCACATGGTGATCTGGGTGCCGGTCGGGTCGACCACGACCGAGCGCGGCTCCATGAACGCGGGCACCAGGCGCTGCTGGCGGAAACGCCGCTTGAGCACGACCTCGCCGCCGGCCAGCGCTTCCTCGACGTTACCGCCGGTGCCCGCCTCGGCCGAGTCGAAGACCCACGTCGCCTGCTTGTTGGTGCCCAGCTCGTCGTGCACCAGCGGCGCGTCGTCGGCGATCGCGTTCTCCAGGCCGAGGACCACGGGCAGTTCCTCGTAGTCCACGTCGATGGCCTCGAGCGCGTCGGCGGCCTCGGCCTTGCTGCGGGCTACGACCACCGCGACGCCCTCACCGGCGAAGTTGACCTGGTCGGCGGCCAGCACGGGCCGCCGCGGTTGCTTCATGTCCGGCGTGATCGGCCACGCGCACGGCATGCCGATCGCGTTGTCCGGGTCGAGGTCGCGGGCCGTGTAGACGGCGACGACGCCCGGCATGTCCCGCGCCGCGGCCGTGTCGATGGACCTTATCCGGGCGTGGGCGAACGGGCTGCGCAGGATCGCCACGTGCAGCATCCCGGGCAGCGTGATGTTGTCGGTCCAGCGGGTGCGGCCGGTGATGAGCCGCGCGTCCTCCTTGCGGGTGCGCGCCTTGCCGACCTCGGGTTCGATCGTCGACGTCATGTCACTCGCCCCCGCCCGCGAACGCGCTGGGCGCGCGGGAGACGTCGTCACCGGAGACGCGCTCGGCCTCCGGCCCCGCGCCCGGGCTCATCCGCTGCGCCGCGTCCCGCACGGCGCGAACGATGTTCTGGTAACCGGTGCAGCGGCACAGGTTGCCCTCGAGCCCCTCGCGGACGGCGTGCTCGTCCGGGTTCGGGTTGTCGGCGAGCAGGTCGATCGACTGCATGATCATGCCCGGCGTGCAGAACCCGCACTGCAGGGCGTGGTTGTCGTGGAACGCTTCCTGCACGGGGTGGAGCTTGCCGTCGCGAGCCAGGCCCTCGATGGTCGTCACCTCGGCACCGTCGGCCTGCACGGCGAGGACCGAGCAGGACTTCACGCTCTGGCCGTTGAGGTGCACGGTGCAGGCACCGCAGTTGCTGGTGTCGCACCCGATGACGGTGCCGACTTTCCCGAGCGTCTCCCTCAGGTAGTGAACAAGCAACGTGCGGGGTTCGACCTCGTCGGTGTAACTGGTTCCGTCCACGTTGACGGTGATGCGCATGAGGCCTCCAGTGGTGGGAGCTGGGTGATCGGCTTCACAAGCGAGCGTGCTACTTCCGTGCCGTTCGGACAAGTCCTGGTTGGGTGACACTTCACCCCGACTCCCGCAACTGCACGGAAAAATCCGGCTCTACGCTGCAGCCGCGGAACCGGCTCGTACGAAGTGACCAGTCGCAGGCCTGCGAAAGGGCCAGTCGTGGGTGCACGACAGGGTCAGCCGTGGATGCGTCCGGACAACTCCGTGAGCCGCTTCCCGCCACCGCCCCACCGCAACGCGATGATCTCCGCGGCGATCGACACCGCGGTCTCCTCCGGTGTGCGGGCGCCGAGATCGAGCCCGATCGGAGAGGCCAATCGCGACAGTTCCGCCTCTGTCAATCCCGCCTCCCGCAAGCGGGCGAGGCGGTCGTCGTGCGTGCGCCGCGACCCCATCGCCCCGATGTAGCCGACGTCCAGCCGCAACGCGACCTCCAGCAGCGGCACGTCGAACTTCGGGTCGTGGGTGAGCACCGCGATCACGGTGCGCCGGTCGATACGGCCCGCCTCCGCCTCGGCCTTGAGGTAGCGGTGCGGCCAGTCCACGACGACGTCGTCGGCGTCCGGGAACCGCGACGCGGTGGCGAAAACCGGACGCGCGTCGCACACCGTGACCTGGTAACCGAGGTAGGAGCCCATGCGCGCCATCGCGGCCGCGAAGTCGATCGCGCCAAACACCAGCATCCGCGGCTGCGGTTCGAAGGAGTTGACGAACACCGCCATGCCCTCGCCGCGCCGCTCGCCCTCGAGGCCGTAGTGCAGCGTTCCGGTGCGCCCGTTGGCGAGCAGGCCGCGCGCGTCGTCGGCGACCGCGTCGTCGATCCGGTCGGTGCCGAGCGTCCCCGCTGTCCGGTCCGGCCACACGACCATGTGCCGACCGCGCCGCTCCGGGTCCTCGTGCTCGATCACGGTGACCACGGCGACGGGCTCCCCGCGGTGCACGGAGTCGACGACGTCGCCCAGCTCGGGCAGAGTCTCCCTGTCGATCCGCTCGACGTAGATGTCGATGATCCCGCCGCAGGTCAGGCCCACCGCAAACGCGTCGTCGTCGCTGACGCCGTAGCGCTGCAGCACCGGCTCGCGGTCGGCGACCACCTGTTGCGCCAGCTCGTACACCGCGCCCTCGACGCAGCCGCCGGACACGCTGCCGACCGCCGTCCCGTCCTCGGTGACCAGCATCGCGGCGCCCGGCGCACGGGGCGCCGAGGAGAAGGTCGCCACGACCGTGCCGACGCCGACGGCTTCGCCCTCGCGCCAGCGCTTGTACAACTCGTCGAGTACATCATGCATCGCGGATCTCCAGCAGCAGTCGTTCCAGGGTGGCCAGGCTGTGGCCGGCCAGCAAGCGGTCGACGTGCGGGAGCGCGGCCGCGATGCCGGACTGCACCGGAGCGTAGCCTTCGCGTCCCGCGTGCGGGTTCACCCAGAACACCGCGTGCGCCAGGCGGCGCATCCGGGCCATCTGCTCGCCGAGGAGGCTGGGGTCGCCGCGCTCCCAGCCGTCGGAGAACACCGTGACGACGGCGCGGCGCGCGAGCCCGCGCTGCCCCCACCGGTCCAGGAAGATCCGCAGCGTCTCGCCGAGCCGGGTGCCGCCGGCGAAGTCGGGCACCGCGGTGCCCGCGGCGAGCATCGCGCGTTCCGGGTCGCGCTGCCGCAGCTGCCGGGACACCCTGGTCAGCCGGGTGCCGAGGGTGAACACCTCGACGGCGGCAGGCGCCCGGCGCACCACGACGTGCGCGAACCGCAGCAGCGAGTCGGCGTACGGGCTCATCGACCCGGACACGTCGAGCAGCAGCACCACGCGGCGCGGGCGGGTGGACCGGTTCCGGTGCGCGAGCCGGACCGGTTCGCCGCCGCCGGCCAGCATCGCGCGCAGCGTCCGGCCCGGGTCGAGCGAGCCGCGGCGCGCCGGCCTGCTGCGCAGGGACTTCCGCATCGGCGGTTGCGGCCGCAGCACCGCCATCAGCTCCCGCAGGTGCTCGCGTTCGGCCTTGGTCAGCTCCGCGAGATCCCGTTCGCGCAGCACTTCGGCGTCGGTCGCCGCGACCCGCAGCTGCTCGTCGTCCGACCCGGCCTCGCCCTCGCCCGCCGGCTGCGACACCAGTGCGGCGATGCGGGACCGCTGCTCGCGGCGGACGGTGGCCGGCCGCGGTTCCGGTGGCGCCGCGGCGAACCACTGCGCGAACGCGTCGTCGTAGCGGATCAGGTCGTCCGGGTCCGAGCACAGCGTCAGCCTGCCCGCCCAGTACAGCTGGTCCGCCTCGCCGACGTCGAGCCGCTCGACTGCGTCGAGGTAGGCCTGCACCCGCTGCGGCCCGCAGGCGACGCCGGCTTCGCGCAGCGCGGTGGCGAAGCCGACGAATCCGGCCAGCGGGTTCTGGGTGTTCACCTGTTCATTGTTACGCGAAAATCCGATGTGAGGGGTTCCGCGTGCCGAACGAGATCGCGAACGCCTTCTCCAGGCCGGCTGTGCCGCCGTCCTCGGCCGCCCACGCGACGTGACCGTCGGGCCTGATCAGGGCCTTGAGAACGGGCCGCCTGACGACTCCCCCGGCGCCACGCGGACGCGCTCGTCGTCGATCCGCGCGCCGATCAGCACGGCCCGGCCGTCGCCGCAGTGGTCGGCGAGACGGCTGCCGTCGGTGAACTCGAAGTCCGGTGCGCTCTTGCCCGCCAGGTCGTGGTCGCTGTCGACCGGGTAGCGGTGCGGCACCCCGGACAGCTTCTTCGCCAGGTACGTCGCCCCGTCGCCGGTGGTGAGCAGGTCGGTGAGCACCGAGCGCAGGGCCTTGGCGTGCGGATCGGGCCGCATCGCCGCGATCTGCGCGCGGGTCCACTCCAGCACCCACTCGCCGATCGGGTGCCGTTCGACCGGGTAGGTGTCGAGCAGCCCGTCCGGCGCGTCGCCGCGGACGGTCGCGGCGCGTTTCCAGCCGAGGTTGACCGCGTCGCCGATGCCGAGGTTGAGCCCCTGCCCGCCGAACGGCGAATGAACGTGCGCCGCGTCGCCGGCGAGCAGCACCCGGCCCCTGCGGTAGGTGGTGGCCTGGCGGGCGTTGTCGGTGAATCGCGTGGCGCTGTGGATCGACCTGACTGTGACGTCCACTCCGGACGCCTGACGTCCGGTGATCTCCGGATCGGTGCCGGGGAAGTCGAACCCGGCCAGCTTGCGCACCAGACTGCGGCCACCGTCGCAGCCGATGAGCCAGCCCGCGCGGACCCGCTCGCCGCCGACGAAGACCGTCACGCCCTCGTCATCCGCCTCGAACCCGGTCACCTCGGCGCCCCGGCGCACGACCGCCCCCAGGCCGGTCGCGTGCTCCTCCAGCACCTTCTCCACGGTCCGCTGGCCCACCAGCTGCAGGTTGGCGGCCGGGCCCGCGTCCCGGAACGCGGGATCGGCGAAATCGACCAGGTCGAGGCCGACCATGATCCCGGCGAAGTGCCCGGCGATCGGCGGTGGCGCCGAGTCGCCCGCGACAGCATCGCTTTCACCTGCGCCATGCCCTGCCGCGTTTCGTGCTCGAGCCGCTCCAGCAGGCCGCGCCGGTAGAGCGCCTCACCCGTCGCGAGGTTGATCGAGCCCGCCTTGAGGGTCAGATCGATCTCGGTCCGCCGCTCCACGACCAGCACGTCCACGCCGCCGAGCCGCAACTCGCCCGCCAGCATCAGGCCGGTCGGCGCCCCCGGAGATCACCATGTGGAAGTTCCATGCCACCATCGTGCCACAAACTTAGACTCGGTCAATGTTTTGGTTCGGTATAGGATTTCGGCGTGGGACTGCGCGAAGAGAAGAAGCGGGCCACGCGGCGGCACATCTCCGACGTCGCGACCGGCCTGTTCGCCGTCAAGGGCTTCGACAACGTCACGGTCGCCGAGGTCGCGGAGGCCGCCGGCGTCTCGAAGATGACCGTGTTCAACTACTTCCCGCACAAGGAGGACCTGTTCCTCGACCGGCACGACGACCGGCTCCGCGAACTGGAGCGGGTCGTCCGGGAGCGGCCGGCCGGGCAGGACGTGGTGACGGCGCTGCGGCGGTACCACCACGAACTGGTGCGGCAACGCCATCCGCTGTCCGGGACGCGGCCGGGAACGGTGGGGTTCCTGTCGATCCTGCGCGCCAGCCCGGCGCTGGTCACGCGCACCTACGAGCAGTCCCGCGAGATCGCCGCGATGCTGGCGGACGTCCTGACGGAGGAGACCGGCGACCCGGTGGAAGCGCGCCTGACCGCGAACCTGCTGACCGCCGCGATCGACTCGATCTACGAGCGGGCGACCGGCCGCATGCTGGACGGCGACGACCCCGACGACGTGCACCGGGACCAGCCCGCGGTGATCGACCGGGCCTTCGACCTGCTGCAGTACGGCCTCAGCGGAGCGAAGCCGCCGCGATCAACTCGCGGGAGCGCAGCGGGATCAGCCGGGTGATTCGCCCGCCCGCGCCGCGAAAACCGTTGCGGGACAAGAAATTCACCCGCACCGGCGAGTCAGGCCACACCGGCCACCCGCCCTCGATACGGTCGCCGCGTGACCCATCTCGACATGACCCGCGCCGCCTACGACACCGTGGCGGTCGACTACGCGAAACTCCTCGAAGGCCTCCTGGAGCAGACTCCGGAGGACCTGGCGATGTTGCGGCTCTTCGCCGACTACGTGCGCAGGGACGGCGGGCTGGTGGCGGACATCGGCTGCGGCACGGGGCGGGTGACGACGTACCTGGATTCGCTGGGGGTTCCGGTGTTCGGCATCGACCTGTCGCCCGGCATGCTGGCGGAGGCGCGGCGGCGCTACCCGCACCTGCGGTTCGAGGTCGGCACCATGTCCGACCTGGCACTGGAGGACGCCAGCCTGGGCGGGATCCTCGCGTTCTACTCGATCATCCACACACCACCGGAGCTGCTGCCGGAGGTGTTCGCGGAGTTCGCGCGCGTCCTCGCGCCGGGCGGGCACCTGATGGTGGCGTTCCAGGTCGGCGACGAGCGCAAGCGCCTCGAACAGGCTTACGGGCACACGGTTACCTACGACGCGTACCGCCTGCCGCCGGACCGCATCACGGAACTGCTGGCGGACGCCGGGCTCCCGGTGACCGCGCGGCTGATCCGCGAGCCCGCGTTCGAATACGAGACGACTCCGCAGGCGTACCTGCTCGCGCACTGCCCGCGCTGAGAGCCTCCTTCATCGACACCAGGTGAGCCCGGCTCACCACCAGCCCTGGCCGCGATGGCGTCCACCAATCCGGCGCGCGCCTCGTGGTCAGGGCCGCCGGGGCGCAGCATGTCGACCATCCCGCCCCCTGACGTGTCTCCAGCCCCCGTGGCCGCCAGCTCGCGGATCGCCTCCCCGTCGACCGGACCAGAGGAAACGCGAACATGTACCGCTTGAACACCCAGCGCCCCTCCCCCGATGCCCTCCCACCGGTACCGCGACGGGTACGCCCGGCTGAGGTGTTCAACCCGACCGAGCCCGACTACGACGTACTCGATCAGGTCCGCACAGGTCGAGCATTGAACTCGCAGTCCGGCAAGGGCGGCATCGCGCGTCTGCTGAGCACCGGTTGCGGCGTCGAACTCCCGCGGCGGTTGCAGATCGACTTCGCCCGGCACGTGCAGCGGCACACCGACCCGACCGGCGCGGAGGTGACGGCGAAGGAGCTGCGGGAGCTGCTGCAGGAGGTGCGGTGTCCGGGGAGGTGCTCGCGTTCGTGGAGTACGCGGCGCCGGACGGGCGCGGGCGCAGGGAGGCGACCGCGGAACGCCCTCGCCCGCGTCGGCTAAGCCAGCACCGTGTCGAGTTTGGCGCGGACGCGGTCGAGGTCCTCGGAGTACTTGAGCACCGCGCCGAGGGTCCGGGCGGCGATCTCCGCGTCGAGTTCGGTGCGGTTGAGCGCCAGCAGCGCCTGCGCCCAGTCGAGCGACTCGGCGATGCCCGGCGGTTTCAGCAGCTCCAGCTCACGCAGCCGGCGGACGGCCGCGGCCACCTGCGTCGCGAGCCGTTCGCCGACTCCGGGCAGCCTGCGGCGCAGGATGGCGACCTCGCGGGCCAGGTCGGGGTGCTCCAGCCAGTGGTAAAGGCAGCGTCGCTTCAGCGCGTCATGCACCTCGCGGGTGCGGTTGGAGGTCAGCAGCACCAGCGGCGGCCGCACGGCGCGGATCTCGCCGAACTCCGGGATCGTCACGGCGTTCTCGTCGAGCAGTTGCAGCAGGAACGCCTCGAACTCGTCGTCGGCGCGGTCGATTTCGTCGACCAGCAACACGCACGGCGACTCCTTCAGGGCCCGCAGCAACGGCCGGGCCAGCAGGAACCGCTCGGTGAACAGCGACTGCTCCGCGGCTTCGACGTCCAGGTGCTCGCTGCCGGCTTCCAGCGCGCGCAGGTGCAGCAGCTGGCGCGGGAAGTCCCATTCGTACAGCGCCTGCGCCGCGTCGATGCCCTCGTGGCACTGCAACCGCACCAGCGGCAGGCCGAGCGCTTCCGACAGCGACACGGCCAGCGAGGTCTTCCCCGTGCCAGGTTCGCCTTCGCAGAACAGCGGGCGCTGCATGCGCAACGCCAGGAACGCGGCGGTGGCGACGCCCTCGTCGGCGAGGTAGCCGACCCGGTCCAGCTCCGTCGCCAGCTCTTCGGGTGAGTTGACCTTCACCCCTCCACCCTAAGGGGTTCGCCCGTCGTTGACAGCCACTCCGCTCGTGATTACCTTTGCTTGCAAATCTACTTTGGGAGTTGAGATGCCTCATCTGACCGCGCACGTCCTGGAGAGCGACCTGGCCGGGCGCGAGGCCGAGCTGATCGAAGGCCTGACCGAGGCGATCGTCGCCGTGTATGGCGAGTGGGCGCGGGAGATCGCGGTCGTGCGGCTGGTCGGGGTGCCGTCGAACCGGTGGGGCATCGGGGGCAAGCCGGCGCCCGCGCCCGCGCCGTCGGTGATCTTCGGCATCCGGGAAGCGGCGTTCGAGCGCCCGGACGCGGACGACCTCGTGGCCCGGCTGGCGGCCGGGGTGACCGACGCGATCGTGGCGGTGTTCGGGGAACGGGTGCGGGCCGGGGTGACGGTGGAACTCGTCGGCACACCCGCCGGGCGGACCGGCGTCGGCGGGGTGATCGCCGCTTAGCGCTGCAGGTCCGCCGGGGTGTCCACGTCCTGGCCACCGCCCAGGTCGGCGCACTCCACCAGCCGCAGGTCGGTGCGGCCGCGGAGCCAGTCCCGCGCTCCGCGGTCGCCCGAGGCGCTCTCGGCGACCTCGTCCCACCAGCGGCGGCCGAACAGCACCGGATGCCCCGGCACCCCGTCGTAGGCGGCGCGTGCGACCACCTCCTCCGACGCCAGCGCCCGCAGCCGCGCCACGATGCGGGCGTCCACCCCGGGCAGGTCGACCAGGTGCACCAGCACGGCCGACGCTTCCGGCAACGCGCGCAGCCCGGCCCGCAGCGACGCGCCCATCCCGCTGGCCCAGTCCGGCGACTCGACCGCCCACGACGGATCCGGCAGCAACGCTCGCACCTCGTCGGCCTGCGCGCCCACCACCACCCGCACCGGCGCACAGCCACCGTCGGTCAGCACGCGCAAAGCCCGGCGCAGCAACGGTTCCCCGTCCAGGTCGACCAGCGCCTTCGGACGCCCCATCCGCCGCCCGGCGCCGGCCGCCAGCAGCAACCCGGCGCACTCAGCCACGGCGCGCCTGCGCGGGTGCGACGGCCAGGTCGTCCTCGATGCGCTTCGCGGCGGCCAGCAGCGGCGGCACCATCTCCTCGATCACCGTCTCCCGCGGAGTGCGGCTCGCGTGGGTGGACACGTTCACCGCCGCCACGACGCGGCCCTGCCGGTCCCGGATCGGCGCCGCGACCGACCGCAGCCCCTCCTCCAGCTCCTGGTCCACCAGCGCCCAGCCCTGCTGCCGGACCGCCGCCAGCTCGGCCCGCAACGCGGCGGGCGAAGTGAGCGTGTGCGAGGTCAGACGCTGCAACTCGGCCTGCTCCAGGTACCGGGCGAACCCCTCGTCGTCGAGCCCGGCGAGCAGCACGTGCCCCATCGACGTGGCGTAGGCCGGGAACCGGGTGCCCACGTTGATGCTCACCGTCATGATCCGGGACACCGCGACCCGCGCGACGTAGACGATGTCGGCGCCCTCCAGCACGGACACCGAACTCGACTCACGCACCTCCGCCGACAGCCGCTCCAGGTGCGGCTGCGCGACCTCGGGCAGGGTCATGCTGGATAGGAACGCGTAGCCGAGTTCCAGCACGCGCGCGGTCAGTGAAAAGTACTTCCCGTCCGTGCGCACGTACCCGAGGTCCACGAGCGTGAGCAGGAACCGCCGGGCCGCGGCGCGGGTCAGGCCGGTCGAGCGCGCCACGTCGGACAGCGTCAGCTCGGGCGACCCGGCGCCGAACGCGCGGATCACAGCCAGGCCGCGTTCCAGCGACTGGACGTGGTGCGCTCCGCGCTCGGTCGGTTCCATATTCCCAATCTAACTGCGGCGCGAAGCGCCTCCGTTGAGGGTGGTGGCGGGCGACGGGCGGGATTAGTGGGCGCGTGGCTGGGCGGCGGACTCTCCCATCTCGGCCAGTGTCTTCTGCGCGATGGCGAACGCCTCGTTGGCCGCAGGCACTCCCGCGTACACGCCGGCGTGCAGCAGCACCTCGCCGATCTCGTCGGCGGTCAGCCCGTTGCCGACGGCGGCGCGGACGTGCATCGCGATCTCGCCGTGGCAGTGCAGCGCGGTGAGCACGGCCAGCGTGATGCAGCTGCGGGTCTTGCGGTCCAGGCCCTCACGCGTCCAGATCGAGCCCCACGCGGCGCGAGTGATGTAGTCCTGGAACTTCTGCGTGAACTCGGTCGCGTTGGCGGTGGCGCGGTCGACGTGCGCGTCGCCCAGCACCTCGCGCCGGACCTTCATGCCCGCGTCGTACAGCTCGTCGCTCATCGCGCCCCCTTCAGGTGCTCCAGGAGCAGTTCGGTGAACTTGCCTGCCTGCTGGTAGCTGCCCAGGTGGGCGGCGTGATCGATCACCTCGAACTTCGCACCGGGGATGCCGTCGGCGATGACCTGCCCGTGCGAGGGCGGCAGTGCGGCGTCGTCGGCTCCCGAGATCACCAGGGTCGGTGCGGTGATCGTGCCCAGCCCGGCGGTCAGGTCGAGCCCGGCGATGGCCTCGCAGCACGACGCGTAGCCCTCGGCCGGGGTCGTCGCGGTCATCTGCCGCAGCTCCTCGGCCAGCTCGGGATTCGCCGAGATCCAGTCCGGTGTGAACCAGCGGCCGATGCTGCCCTCGGCGATCGTCGCCATGCCCTCGGCGCGCACCTGCTTCGCACGCCCGGTCCACATGTCGACGTTGCCGGGCTTGACCGAGGTGAACGTCAGTGCCAAAGACCGGATCCGCGTCGGGGCATGCTGCCCGAGCCAGGCGCCGGTCATGCCGCCCAGCGACAGGCCGACGAAGTGCGCGGACTCGACGCCGAGCGTGTCCAGCAGCTCGACGACGTCACGGCCGAGATCGGAGATCGAGTACGGCCCCGGCGGCACCGGGGAGCTCCCGTGCCCGCGCGTGTCGTACCGGACGACGCGGAAACCGTTGTCCGTCAACGGCTTCACCTGCGGCTCCCACATGCGCAGGTTGCTGCCGATGGAATTGCTCAGGACGACGACGTCACCATCGCCCGCGGTCTCGTAGTGGACCTTCACGAAGTCCCCTTTCGCTTCTCCAGCACCCGTTCGACGAAGACACGCGCGCTCCCCAGGTAACCGGCCGGGTCCAGCAGCTCGCCGATGCGCTCACGCGACAGGTGCTTGCCCACCAAGTCGTCCTCGGCCAGCAGATCGGCCAGCTCACCCTCACCGGCCAGTGCGCGGCGAGCGCACGCGCTCACCGCGTCGTGTGCTTCGAGCCGCCCGGTCTCCGCCGCGAGCGCGGTCGTGACCCGCTCGGACAGCAGCGCGCCACGGGTGAGGTCGAGGTTCGCGCGCATCCGGTCCGCGTCCACCTGGAGCCGGTCGAGGCTCGTGCGCAGCCAGTGCACGGCGGATCCGGTGCTGCGAAACAGTTCCGTCAGCGGCCGCCACTCGGCGTGCCACGAACCGGCGGCGCGCTGGTGCTCCTGCGCCATCGCGCCGAGCAGGGTCGCGACGAGTCCGGGCGCCTGCTGCGCGGCTGCCGCGGCCGCCACCGTGGCGACCGGGTTCCGCTTGTGCGGCATGGTGGACGAGCCGCCGCTGCCCTCGGCGACCTCGGCGATCTCACCGACTTCGGTCTGCGCCAGCAGCACCAGCGACCGCGACGCACCGGCGACCACACCCGACAACGAGCCGAGCGCACCGGCGAGTTCCGCGATGCGCGTCCGCTCGGTGTGCCACGGCAACGCGGGCTCCGCCAGCCCGAGCCTGCGCGCGAAGGCCGCCAGCACGGCAGGCCCCTGCTCACCCAGCGACGCCAACGTGCCGGTCGCCCCGCCGAGCTGCACCGCGAACCGCTGCGCCCGCAACCGGTCCGCGGCCGAATCCAGCCCGGAGAGCCAGCCGGCGACCTGGAACCCGAACGTCACCGGTAGCGCCTGCTGGAGCAACGTCCGTCCCGCTTGGACAGTGCGAGCGTGCTCCCGCGCCAGCTCGGCGAGCCGGTCCGCGCACGCCTCGACCTCACCGAGCAGCACGTCCACCGCACGTGCGGACACCAGCATCGCCGCGGTGTCCACGATGTCCTGGCTGGTCGCGCCGAGGTGCACCACCCGGCCCGCCTCGCCACCGACCCGCGCGGTCAGCTCCCGCACGAGCGGCGCGGCGGGGTTGCCGACGCCGACCGACTTCGCGCCGATCGCGGCGGGGTCGAAGTGCCCGTCACGAGCCACAGCGGCGATCCGGTCGGCGTGCTCGCGCGGGATCACGCCCGCGTCCGCCTCCGCCTCCGCCAGCGCCGCTTCCGCGTCGAGCAGGCCCCGCAGCCAGGCGGCGTCGGAGACCTCGTCGCGGACCGGCCCGGCGGCGAGCATCGGGTCGAACAGGTCAGACATCGAAAAACACTGTCTCAGCCCCACCCTGGAGACGCACGTCGAAGCGGTACCCGTCGTCGGTCTTGGCTGCGATCAGCGTGCCGCGCCGGTCTTCCGGCACCGAGTTCAGCACCGCGTCGGCGGCGTTGGCCTCGGTGTTCTCCGGGAAGTAGATGCGCGTGACGACCCGGTTCAGCAGCCCGCGCGCGAACACCGACACGTCGATGTGCGGGGCCTGCATCTCGCCGTTCTCGCCCGGGATCGCGCCCGGCAGCAGGGTCAGGATCTCGTAGCTCCCGTCCGGCTTGGTCGGGCAGCGGCCGAACCCGCGGAAGCCCGGAACGCGGCCGCGCGGGTCGTCCGGGTGGTCGAACCGGCCCTGCGGGTCGGCCTGCCAGGTCTCGATCATCGCGTCCGGGACCGGGTTGCCCTCGCCGTCGGTGACGGTGCCGCGGATCCGCACCGCGCCCTCGGTGCCCTCGGGCACCACGGTCGGGCCGTCCTCCCAGGGCAGGCCGATCGCGAGGTAGGGGCCGACGGTCTGCGAAGGGGTCGTCATTCGTCTTCCTCTTCCTCGTTCTCGAACACCGACTGCTCGCGGCCGCGCACCACGATGTCGAACTCGAAGGCCAGCGCCCAGTGGTCGATCGTGCGACTGTAGTCGAACCGCGAGATCATCCGCTGCCGCGCCTTCTCGTCCGGGATCGAGTTGAAGATCGGGTCCTGGAAGAACAGCGGGTCGTCCGGGAAGTACATCTGCGTCACCAGGCGCTGCGTGAACGCCTGCCCGAACACCGAGAAGTGGATGTGCGCGGGCCGCCAGGCGTTGTCGTGGTTCTTCCACGGGTACGCGCCCGGCTTGATGGTGATGAACTCGTACCGGCCCTCGGAGTCGGTGATGGTACGGCCGACCCCGTCGAAGTTCGGGTCCAGCGGCGCGGGCCAGTTGTCGCCAATGTGCCGGTAGCGGCCGCCCGCGTTGGCCTGCCAGATCTCGATCAGCGAGTTCGGGATGCCCCGGCCGTCGCCGTCGAGCAGGCGGCCGTGCACCAGGATGCGCTGCCCCTGCGGCTCTTCCGCGTGCTGGCGGGTCAGGTCGTTGTCGAACTCACCGAGGCGGCCGGGACCGAGCAGCGGGCCGGTCACCTCGGTGAGCATCTGCGGCAGCAGAACGAGGGGCTGCTTCGGGTGCCGCAAGGCCGTCGACCGGTAGCCCGGTGAGTCCAGCGGCGGGTGCGTGCCCTCCGGGTCCCGCCGGTAGCGCGGCAGGATCAGCTTGTTACTCGTCGGTGCTGCCATAGCACGGTTTCCTTTCTCCTCACGCTTCCAGCACGACCGCGAGCCCCTGGCCCACGCCGATGCAGATCGCGGCCAGCCCGTAGCCACCGCCGCGGCGGCGCAGCTCGTAAGCCAGCGACGCGAGAATGCGGCCGCCGGAGGCGCCCAGCGGGTGCCCGATCGCGATCGCGCCGCCGTTGACGTTCACGATCGACGGGTCGAGCTTCGGCCAGTCGGCGAAGCAGGACAGGCACTGCGCGGCGAACGCCTCGTTCAGCTCGACCGCGGCCAGCTGCTCCCAGCCGATCCCGGCGCGCTCCAGCGCGATCTCCGCGGCCCGCACCGGGCCGATGCCGAACACGTCCGGGTCGACACCCGCCGCGCCGCGCCCGGCGATGCGCGCCAGCGGCGTCTTGCCGAGCCGGTCGGCCGCGGCCTGGTCGCCCAGCAGGACGGCGGACGCGCCGTCGTTGAGCGGCGAGGCATTGCCGGCGGTGATGGTGCCGTTCTTGCGGAACGCGGGCTTGAGCTTGCCCAGCTTCTCCAGCGTCGAGTCGGCGCGGATGCCCTCGTCGCGGGTCAGGTCGGTGCCGGGAACGGGGACGACGTGGTCGTCGTAGAAGCCGGCGTCCCACGCCTTCGCCGCGTTCTGGTGGCTGCGCAGGGCGAACTCGTCCTGCGCCTCGCGGGTGATGCCGTACTTCTCGGCCAGCCGCTCGGTGCTCTCGCCCAGCGAGATCGTCCACTGCTCGGGCATCTCCGGGTTGACCATGCGCCAGCCGAGCGTGCTCGAATGCAAGGTCTGCGCCGCCGGGGAGTACGCCTTCTCCGGCTTGAGCAGGATCATCGGCGCGCGGGTCATCGACTCCACGCCGCCCGCGACGACCAGCGACGCGTCGCCGGTCGCGATGGTGCGGCTGGCCTGCATGACCGCGTCCAGACCGGAGCCGCAGAGCCGGTTCACGGTGGTGCCGGGCACCGAGGTCGGCCAACCCGCGAGCAGCGCGGCCATGCGCGCCACGTTGCGGTTGTCCTCCCCGGCCTGGTTGGCGTCCCCGAGCACGACCTCGTCCACCGTGGCTGGATCGAGGTCGTTGCGGGACGCCAGTTCACGCAGCACATGCGCGGCGAGGTCGTCGGGACGGACCTTCGCGAGGGCGCCGCCGTAGCGGCCGAACGGGGTCCGGATGGCGTCGAGAACGTATGCGTCAGTCATTTGGCCGCCTTCAACTCCCGCAGGGCCGTCAGTTCGGCCTCGGTCGGCGGCGGCGTGGTCTCCAGCTCCGGCGCGACCTTCAAGTCCCAGCCGGTCGCCTCCTTGACCTGCTCCACCGTGACGCCGTCGTGGATCTGGGTCAGCACCAGCTCGGCGGTCTCCGGATCGGGGCGCATCACGCCGAGGTCGGTGATCACCAGGGTCGGGCCGGCGCCGGGCAGGCCCAGCTTCTCCCGCTCACCCTTGCCGCGGCCGTGGCCGAAGGACGTGATGAAGTCGACCTGCTCGACGAAGCTGCGCTTGCTCTGCCGCACCACGACGTAGACCTCGTGGCAGTTCGCGGCGATCTCCGGCGCACCACCGGCGCCCGGCAGGCGGACCTTCGGGTCGGCGTAGTCGGCGCCGATGACCGTGGTGTTGATGTTGCCGAACTTGTCCAGCTGGGCCGCGCCGAGGAAACCGACGTCGATCCGCCCGGGCTGCAGCCAGTAGTTGAACACCTCCGGCACGCTGATGACGGCGTCGGCGGTGTCGGCGAGGATGCCGTCACCGATCGACGCGGGCAGCCGGGTGGGCTTCGAGCCGAGCGTGCCGGACTCGTAGATGAGCACCAGGTCCTCGGCGTGGGTGCGGCGGGCCAGGTTGGCAGCGGTGGAGGGCAGGCCGATGCCGACGAACACCCGCTGGCCGCCGGTCAGGGCGCGGGCCGCGGCGACCGACATCATCTCGTCGGACGTGTACGTCCGTTCGACCGTCGTCACTGGGCCACCTCCACGCCGAACACCTTCTCGTCCAGCCAGCGCTGGAACGAGTCCCTCTCCCGCCCAATGGAATCCCAATACGCGTAATACTCGTTGTCGCGTTCCGAGTACCCGGCCGCGTAGGACGGATGCGCACCGTTCGGGACCTCGGCGACCGCCGTGACGGCCCAGGTCGGCAGGATGACCTGGCCGGGCACCGGGGTCAGCTCGTCGACGATCTCCTCGACCGTGACCAGGCTGCGCTTGGCGGCCAGCACGGCCTCCTTCTGCACGCCGACCAGGCCCCACATCTGCACGTTGCCCGCCCGGTCGGCGCGCTGCGCGTGGATGATCGACACGTCCGGGTTGATCGCGGGCACCGCGGCCAGTTCCTCGCCGGTGAACGGGCAGGTGATCGTCTTGATCGTGTCCGTGTGCTTCGGCAGGTCCGTGCCCCGGTAGCCGCGCAGCACCGCGAACGGCAGCCCGGAGGCGCCGGCGACGTACCGGTTCGCCATGCCGGCGTGGCTGTGTTCCT
This sequence comes from Amycolatopsis methanolica 239, assembly GCF_000739085.1. NCBI lineage: Bacteria > Bacillati > Actinomycetota > Actinomycetes > Pseudonocardiales > Pseudonocardiaceae > Amycolatopsis > Amycolatopsis methanolica. The sequence continues at coordinate 5,559,807 of NZ_CP009110.1, forward strand.
CGATCTCCAGCGGCGCCGGCCAGGAGTTCTGCACGGCGTCGCGGAACCGGTGCAGCGACCCGACGCCCGGGTTGCCACCCCAGGAGAAGATCAGCTTCTTCGCGCACCCGGCGCCGATGAGCTGGTCGTAGACGATGTCCGGCGTCATCCGGACCAGCGTGAGGTCCCTGCGCCGCTGGCGGATGATCTCCTGCCCCGCCGCGTGCGGGATCAGGTGGGTGAATCCTTCGAGGGCGACCGTGTCCCCGTCGTGCACCAGCTGGGCGACGGCGTCACGGAGCGACGATATCTCGGCCATTGAGCTGCTTCCGTTCGCATTCCGCACACAAGTTCTACATATGAACATAGCTGGCCGACCGGAGCCACGCAAGGAAGGGTGGACGCATGAGCGGACCCGAAATCGATCCGGTGACGGCCGAGAGCGAGCAGCAGGACACCGACATCGGCGGCGAGCACACCGAGCCCACCTACCGCGACCAGGACCCCGAGGTCGGCACCGACGAGGCCGAACCGGAGGGCGAGGGCGGCCCCGGCGGCATGGACCCCGAATAGCGCGCGCGGCCGCCGGTCCTGGAAAGCTGAGCCCATGCGAATCGTGGTGACGCGGCGGGTTCCGGAAGCAGCGATGGTGGTGCTCCGCGAGGCGGGCGAGGTCTGGGTGTCCGGCGAGGACCGGCCGCTCAGCCCCGACGAGCTGCGCGAAGCGGTGCGCGGCGCGGACGCGGTGGTGTGCATGCTGCACGACCGCGTCGACGGCGCGGTGGCCGACGCGGCCGGGCCGCAGCTGAAGGTCGTGGCGAACGTCGCGGTCGGCTACGACAACATCGACGTGCCCGCGCTGGCCGAGCGGGGCGTGACCGTCACCAACACACCGGGGGTGCTCACCGACGCCACCGCGGACCTCGCGTTCGGGCTGTTGCTCGCGGTGACGCGGCGCATCGGCGAGGGCGAGCGGCTGCTGCGGTCCCGCACGCCCTGGTCGTTCCACCTCGGGTTCATGCTCGGCTCCGGTCTGCAGGGCAAGACGCTCGGCATCGTCGGGCTCGGCCAGATCGGGCAGGCGATGGCCCACCGGGCCCGCGCGTTCGGCATGCGGATCGTCTACAGCGGACGGTCCCGCGCGAAGCCGGAGGTGGAGTCGGCGCTGCACGCGGAGCACCTGTCCTTCCTGGAGCTGCTCCGGACCGCCGACGTGGTGTCGCTGCACTGCCCGTTGACGCCGGAGACGCGGCACCTGATCGACGCCGAGGCGCTGGGCGTGATGAAGCACAGCGCGTTCCTGATCAACACCACGCGCGGACCGGTCGTGGACGAGGCCGCGCTGGCCGACGGGCTGCTGCGCCGGGAGATCGCCGGCGCCGGGCTGGACGTGTTCGAAAAGGAGCCGGAGGTCGAGCCGCGGCTGCTGGAGATGGACAACGTGGTGGTGACACCGCACCTCGGCTCCGCCACGGTCGAGACCCGGACCGAGATGGCCCTGCTCGCGGCGCGCAACGTCGCCGCGGTCCTCGCGGGCGAGGGCGCCGTTAATGAGGTGCGCCCGGACGGCGACCGCTCCTAGTGTGCGCAGCGTGCGACTGAGTGGACAGGTCCTGATCCTCGACGCCGACGACACGTTGTGGGAGAACAACGTGATCTTCGAGCGGGTCATCGACGACTACCTCGACTGGATCGCGCATCCCACGCTGGAGCGCGCCGCGGTGCGGGAGATCCTGGACGACATCGAGCGGGCGAACGCGGTGTCGCACGGCTATGGGACCAAGGCGTTCCTGCACAGCCTGGGCGAGTGCTTCGAGAAGCTGCGCGAACGTCCCGCGACCGGGGCAGAGCGCGCCCGCATCGAGGAGCTGGCGTCGGCGCTGATCAACCACGAGGTCGAGCTGATCCCCGGTGTCGCCGAGACGCTCGGCGAGCTGGGCTCGCGGCACGAGCTGATGCTGCTGACCAAGGGCGACCGCGAGGAGCAGCAGCGCAAGATCGACGCCTCCGGGGTGGCCCACCACTTCCGCGAGGTGCACATCGTGCCGGAGAAGCACGTCGAGGTGTACCGCGGCCTGGCGTCGGCGCGGATGCTCGCGCCGGAGTCGACCTGGATGATCGGCAACTCGCCGAAGTCGGATATCCGCCCCGCGCGCGCGGCCGGGATGAACGCGGTGTTCATCCCGAACGCGCACACCTGGGTGCTGGAACACGACGAGCTGGACGAGGCCGACGAGCGGGTGCTGACGCTGCGCTCGTTCCGGGAGCTGCCGCACCACTTCTGACACTCGCGCGACACGGAAGAAGGCTCGGCGATCAGCTGAGCGGGGGCCCGGCGGGCGCGGTCGCGGAGCCGAGATCGCCGCGGCCGTCGCCGAGCGCACCGGCGCCTCGCTCGAGCGGGACGCACACCTGGACGGCGGCCACGGTCGTGGCCGCCGTGCACCTCGCGATCGGCCACGACTTCCGGACCGGGCGCGCGAACCCGATGGTCAGCACCGTGGAATGGGGTCTGCCCCGGGGCGGCGAAGCGTGCTTGGCGGAACTGCGCGCCGGCGCAGCCCGCGCGCTCGTGGGCAGCCCCGGTGAACCCGCCGGACGGTTCGCACGAGGCCTGCCTACGCCGGCCCGGCAGGCGGGCCCAGTTGTTCACGGACGGCGACGGCCTGCACGAGGTGGTTCGGCCCGGGAACGCGCTGAGGGAGGGCGCCGCACGGGGCGCCCTCCCTCAGCGGAAGTCCCTTGTCCTACAGGCCCGGCTGCTGCGCGTCCGGCTGCGGCAGGACGGCGAAGTTCAGCTGCCCCTGCTCGTCCTGCTGGACGTCCAGCACCTTGTCGTCGAGGAAGATCGCGGCCTGCGGCTCCAGGAACACCTTCGCGCCCCCGTCCGCGCCCACGACCTGGTCCCCGTCCTCCGGAGCCGGCGCCACGGACAGCGCCAGCTGCGCACCGCTGTCCTGCTGGGCCTGCACGGCGAAGCGCAGGCCACCACTGTCGGTCTGGCCCTCCTGTGCCGTCAGGGCGCTGATGGCCTCGGCGGCGGCATCGGTCAAAGCGAGCATCGTGTCAGTCCCTTCGCGTCACGTGCACTCGTACCTCCGACCGTAGGGCCACCCCAGCGTGAGCGCTGTCCTGCACCGGCCGTCATCGCCGCTCACCCTCGGTTTCACCAGGTCAGCGTCGGTGTGACCGATTTCACACCAGGTCTTCGTCCGGCGGCGTGCGGATGGCGTCCGGCACCGAGCCGGGCGGGTTGTCCGCCTTCTGGTCGACCGCGTCGCCGAGGTTCTGCCCCACGTCGGCGACGTCGAGGCCGTCGCGGGTTTCGGTCTCGTCGGCGGGCACACCCTCCGACTGGACGTCCGGGCGCTCCTGCGCCAGCCGCCCGTCGAGGCTCTCACCCTCGCGCTCCTCGTTCGGGGTCGTGCCGAACCGGTCGGAGGCCATGTACCGCTCCGGCGGCTCGACGCCCTCCTCGAGCGGGTCGACGCGCAACCGGTCCTCGTCGAGGTCCTCCGCGCTGTTCAACGCGGCCGGATCGCTCTCCACCGCGTCCGGCGCGGGATGGCCATGAGCCTCACTCATCGATCCTCCTCACCTGCTGTCCTAGCGGTGGCGATACCCGAGTGGCGGAACGGGCAAACCCGAGATCAAGCTCACGTGGTTGTACAGTACAAACAATTGCTGAGCGTAGGTAAGTTTTTGGGTATGACCGCAACGTGGATCAGCGGGCCGGTGACGCGGCGGGCTCCCGCCGCACACCGTCCGGCCGAACACCACCCGGTCGCCTGGTACGTCGTCGCCGGAGTGCTGACGACCGGTCTGCAGGAACTCCTCTTCCTCGGCGCCCGCCCGCTGCTGGGCGCGCTGACCGCGAACGTGCTCGCCATCGCGCTCACCACGCTCGCCAACACCGAGTTCCAGCGCCGCGTGACGTTCGCCGACCATTCCGCGTCACCCGTTCGATTGCACCTGCAGTCCGCGGGGACATTCGCCTTCTACGCGGGCTACGGCTCGCTCGTACTGCTTTCGCTACACCTGTTCACCGCGAACCCGTCGGCCGCCCTCCAGGCGATCGCACTCGCGGCGGCGAGCGGCCTTGGCGGCATCGTCCGGTTCGCGGTACTGCGTTGGTGGGTCTTCGCACGCCCATGACCTGCGTGTTGTCACACAGCCAAGAAGTGTGTCACTTTGCGCTGGATTGTTCGCGGGTGCTCGGTTCACACACCTGGAGAACTCGATCGAGCGGGCTCTTGCTGCGAATGGGGTATGTCTAGTTGAAATCTGGACTGCCGGGCGACCACCACATACGATTACGCACAGTTCATCGGGAACGGGTCGGCAGGGACCTAGAGGGAGTACCCGTTCACCGACAGTAACAAGAAACGCGGGCCCCCGACGGCGACCGGTCGACGGGTCATCGTTGTTGTCGTTGGGGAGCCGACCATGCGAACGAGTGTCCCGCCTGTCACTGCCGGAAGAGCCGAGCCCGAGGCGCCGGGGCTGACACCCCAGGCCTTTCCTCGGGCATCACAGCGGCTCACGAAGGAAGAACTCGACCCGGTCGTCCGCGAAGCCGCCACCGGCGAACGCGGAGCCGTGGACCGCTTGATCCAGATGATCACCCCGGTCGCCGTCCGGTACTGCCGGGCGCGGCTGGGCGGACGCGATCTGTCCTACCTGTCGGCGGACGACGTCGCGCAGGAGGTCTGCCTGGCCGTCCTGCACGCGCTGCCGCAGTACCAGGACCGGGGCGGATCGTTTCTCTACCTGGTGCACGCCATCGCGTCCAACAAGGTCGCCGACGCCTACCGCCTGGTCTCGCGGGACCGGTCGGACCCGGTCGCCGAGCTGCCGGAACGCCCGCTGGCCGACAACGAGCCGGAGAAACACGCGCTCGACGTCGACCTCGGCGACCGGATGACCAAGCTGCTGGCCACCCTCCCGCAACTGCAGCAGGAGATCCTGACGCTGCGGATCGCCGTCGGCCTGTCGGCGAACGAGACGGCCGAGGCGCTGGGCATCTCGGCAGGCAACGTCCGCGTCACGCAGCACCGCGCCCTCGGCAAGCTGCGCGCCATGATCACTCGCGACGGCGACCTGCTCGACTAGCCGTAGGCCTCGTTCAGGGCGGGCAGGAGTTCGCGCGAGGCGAACTCGAAGAACCCGTCCTGGTGGTCGCCGCCGATCTGGAGAAGCGCCAGATCCGTGAAACCCGCGTCGGCGAAGGCCTGGGCGCTCTTCACGATCGGCTCGGCGTCCGGGCCGCACGGGATGGCCTGTGCGACCTCGCCGGGCGTGATGAACTGGGTCGCGCCGGCGAACCCGGACGTGCCGGGCAGCTCGGCGTTGACCTTCCATCCGCCGCCGAACCAGCGGAACTGCTCGTGCGCCCGCTGCTTGGCCGCCTCCGGGTCGGCGTCCCAGCACACCGGCAGCTGCGCGTACTTGCGGGAGGAGTCCTGCCCCAGCTGGGCGCGCTCCTCGTCCCAGGTGTGCAGCAGCTCCGGCTTCGGCTCGGTGGCGATCAGCGCGTCGGCCACCGGGGCGAAGCGCCGCACCGACTGCTTGCCGGATACGGCCACACCCATCGGCGTGCGCCGCTCCGGCAGGTCCCACAGCTTCGCCGAGTCGACGCGGTAGTGCTGACCCGAATAGTTGACGTACCCGCCGTCGAACAGGTCGCCGATGATCGCGAGAGCCTCGCTCAGCATCTCGTGCCGCACGTTCACCGGCGGCCACCCGCGGCCGACGACGTGCTCGTTCAGGTTTTCCCCAGCCCCGAGCCCGAGCGTGAACCGGTCGCCCGACAGCAGGGAGATGGTCGCCGCCTTCTGCGCCACCACCGCCGGGTGGTACCGCATGAGCGGACAGGTCACGAAGCTCAGCAGCTCGACGCGTTCGGTCACCTGGGTGATCGCACCCAGCACGCTCCACGCGTACGGGGCATGCGCTTGTTCGTCGAGCCAGGGCGAATAGTGGTCACTGCACACCTCGAACGCGAACCCCGCCTGCTCGGCGGCCGCCGCGTGCCGGACCAGCTCCCTCGGCCCAGCCTGTTCGGTCATCAGGGTGTAACCGAAACGCACTCCTGCTCCTTCTCAGCGACGGCCAGCAGCTGCTTGCGCCGCGAGATCATCGCGCGCCGCTCGGTCTCGTCGAGCCCACCCCAGACGCCGAAGGGCTCTTCGGCGGTGAGCGCGTGGTGCCGACATTCGACGATCACCGGGCAGGACATGCAGATCTGCTTCGCCCGAGCCACGCGGTCCGCCCGCGCGAAACCCCGTTCGCCGTCCGGGTGGAAGAACACCGAGCTGTCCAAGTTCCGGCAGTTGCCGTGCCTCTGCCACTCCCACGTTTCGGCAACAGGCACCGGCAGCCGTGACGTGTCCGCCATCTCGACCTCACCTCCGCGACCATCTCAGTTGCGCGCAGGACTACCCCGGTTTTTCGGCCACTACACCTGCCGGCCGAGCGCCAGCCGCTTCTCGAACCAGTGATCGGCGTACAAGCGTTGTTCAGGGGCTTCGATCTCGCGGTAGCCGTGTTTGGCGTAGAGCCCACGAGCCTCCACCAGATCGTGCCGCGTGTCCAGCCTCATCCGCTCGCGACCCAGTGCCTGAGCTGCGGTTTCGGCCGCGCGGAGCAGTTGGTCACCACCTCCCCGGCCGCGTGCTCCGGGAAGGACGAACATCCGGGTCAGCTCGGCGGTCGTGACGTCGAGCACGCGGATGCCCACGCAGCCGGTCACCCCATCGTGCGACCGCGCGAGCAGGAACAGGCCCGTCGGCGGCACGAGGTCGTCGCTCGGGTCGTCGGCCATCGCGGTGTCCAGTTCGGCCACCGTAGCCGGGCGGCCGTAGTAGCGGCTGGCGACGTCGTCGAGGTAGGCGCGCAGGATCGCTTGCGCGGCGGGGTCCGTCACCGGGACCGGGTTGATCGTCCACACGGGTTCATCGTGACGGGACCGTCCAGCGGATTTCAGAGATCGGCGGCGCGCTGGTGCCGGGCCTCGTACAGGCCGACCTCCCCGCCGCCGGGCAGGCGCAGCCGGGTGAGCAGGCCCCAGCCCGCGTCGCTGACCGGCGCGGTGAACTCGACGCCCCGCGCGGTCAGCTCCCGAACCGTCCCTTCCACGTCGTCGCACAGGAAGTACAGCTCGTGCGCCTGCGCGGCGTCCGTCGGGTGGACCGCGATCTCGGCGGGGGGCAGTTTGACGATGAGCCAGCCGCCGCCCGCGTCGACGTGCGGCTGCCCGAGTACGTCACGCAGGAAGGCGCGGTCGGCCTCCGCGTCGTGGCTGTACAGGATCACGTGAGCGCCATTGATCATCCATCGAGCCTAGGCAGCCGTTAGGGTGGCGCGCATGGCTTACGACGTGGTCCTGTTCGGCGCGACCGGCTTCACCGGCCGGCTCACCGCGGAGTACCTGGCCCGGCACGCCCCCGACGACTGCCGGTGGGCGCTCGCCGGCCGCAGCCGCGCCAAGCTCGAAGGCGTACGCGACGGCCTCGGGCCGAAGTTCGCCCAGCTGCCGCTCCTCTACGCCGACGTCACCGACCCGGCGTCGCTGAAAGCGGTTGCCGGGTCCGCGAAGGTCGTGATCACCACGGTCGGCCCGTACGTGCAGTACGGCGAGCCGCTGGTGGCGGCTTGCGCCGAGGCCGGCACCGACTACGTGGACCTGTGCGGGGAGCCCGAGTTCACCGACCTGATGTACGTCCGCCACCACGCCCGCGCCGCCGAAACGGGGGCGCGCATCGTCCATGCGTGCGGCTTCGACTCGATCCCGCACGACCTCGGCGTCTACTACACGGTCAAGCAGCTGCCGGACGACGTGCCCATCCGGGTGCGCGGCCAGGTGCGCGTCGGCGCGACGTTCTCCGGCGGCACCTACGCCTCCGCGCTCGGCGCGGCGTCCCGGCTGCTGCCGATGGCCCAGGCCGCACGGGAACGCCGGAAGGTGCAGCACCGGCCCGAGGGCCGCCGCGTGCGCGCGGTGACCGGCACCCCGCGGCGCGATGGCGAGACCGGCCACTGGCTGGTGCCGCTGCCGACCATCGACCCGCAGATCGTCGTCGGCTCGGCGCGGGAGCTGCCCGAGTACGGGCCCGACTTCACCTACAGCCACTACGCCGCGGTCAAGCACCTGCCGGTGCTGGCGGGCGGGCTCGCCGGGCTGGGCGCGGCGGTCGCGCTCGTGCAGCTGCCGCCGGTGCGCAAGGCGCTGGGCAACCTGCGCAAGCCCGGCGAGGGCCCGAGCGAGCAGCGCCGCGCGAAGTCCTGGTTCAAGGTCCGGTTCGTCGCCGACGGCGGCGGCAAGCGGGTGGTCACCGAGGTCTCCGGCGGCGACCCCGGCTACGACGAGACGGCAAAGATGCTCGCCGAGTCCGCGCTCTGCCTGGCGCACGACGACCTGCCGTCCCGCGCCGGGCAGCTCTCCCCGGCCGCCGCGATGGGCGACGCGCTGCTGACCCGGCTGAAGAACGCGGGGCTGGCGTTCCGCACGTTGCCGTCCTGAACCACCCGGACGGGGGATAGCCAAAACCGAAACCCCGACCTGGCTTAAACACAGTTCAAGTCGAGCCTTACAGTGATCGCATGGCTCGACTGACGCGCGCTGAAAGTCAGGCGCACACGCGCCGCCGCCTGCTGGACACGGCAACGGAGCTGTTCCTGCGCGAGGGCTACACCGGGACCTCGCTGGAGCGGGTGGCCGAGGAGGCGGGCTTCTCGAAGGGCGCCGTCTACTCCAACTTCCGCAACAAGGACGAGCTGTGCCTGGCCGTCCTGGAAGGGGTGCGCGCGGAGAAGGCGGCATCGGTGGACGCGACACTGGCAGGCACCGACAGCCTCGACGAGCTCCTGGCGGCCTTCGCGGTGTGGGCCGCGGGCACCGGCGGCGACCAGGAGTGGATCCGGCTGGAAGCGGAGTACCTGCTCAACTGCCGCCGCGACCCGGAACTCCTCGGGCGGCTGGCCAAGAGCAACGCCGAGATTGCCGACCTGGTGACCGGCCTGCTGAACACCAACGCGCGGCGCCTGGGCGTGCGGCTGCCGATGGACGCCCGGCAGGCGGCGTACGGGTTGTTCAGCATCACCCTGGGGCTGGGCCTGCTGCGCTCCGTGGATCCGGCCATCGGGGTGGAATCGTTCACCTCGATCGTGCGGCTGCTGGCGCAGCCGGCGGAAGTGAAGGTGCCGGAGGCGCGCTCGGCCAGCCACGAACCTGCAGGCGGGGCAGACTCGGCCACGAACCGCGACTGACGACGACCCGCCCAGCCGCTTCGGCGCGACCGCAAGGTCCAGCACCGCGGCATGCCGGATGCGGCCGCACGGCCCGCGGCGCCCCCGCGAAGCGGGCGCGGACACTGCCCGCCCGCCGACGGCCGGCGACGCGACTGCCAGCAGGGCCGGGGCCAGCAGCAGTGCCCGGATCAGCGAGGCGGCAGCGCGTGCAGCTTCACCTGCTCCAACCGCCCCGCGCGCACCCGCGCCGTCAGGTACGTGTGGTCCGGCTGGCGGCGCCGGTCCGTCGGCGAACCGGGGTTGAGCAGGCGCAGGCCGTTGGGCGCCACCGTGTCCCACGGGATGTGGCTGTGCCCGAACACCAGCACGTCCGCATCCGGGTAGTCCCGCGCGCACCGCGCCTCCCGGCCCTTCGCCGGGCCCGTTTCGTGCACCACCGCCAGCCGCAGACCGTCCAAGTCCACCCTGGCCACCTCGGGCAGCCTCGCGCGCAGCTCCGGGCCGTCGTTGTTGCCGTACACGCCGATCAGCCGCCTGCTGCGCTCCTCCAGCTCGTCCAGCAGCGCGACCTCCACCCAGTCGCCCGCGTGCACCACCACGTCGGCACGCCCGGCCTCGCGCCACAGCTGTTCCGGCAGATCATGCGCCCGTTTCGGCACGTGGGTGTCGGACATGACGAGGAGCTGCATGGTCACCGGTGTATCACGCTGGGCCACCCGGAGCAGGGCGCCGATCCCCCCGCCCGTAACCTTCATCCGGGTTGTCCGGATCAGGAGGGGTGAGCCTTGACGCAGGAACCCGCGTGGCCCACGTCCGACGACGAGCGGACCGAGGTCATGGCCCCGGTCACCGACGTGCTGCCGAAGGTGACGCAGGAGCCGCCGCGGCAGAAGAGGTCCGCCAAGCGCGCCGCGATCATCGCCGGGTCGGTGCTCGGCGTGCTGGCCGCGCTCTACGCCGTCGACCTGCTGGTGAGCCAGGGCAACGTGCCCCGCGGCGTCACTGTCGCTGGGGTCGAGGTCGGCGGTCTCAAGCGCACCGCGGCCGAGGACAAGCTGCGGGAGGAGATCGAGCCGCGGCTGACGCAGACGATCCCGGTGCGCGCCGGTGACGCCACCGCGGCGATCGACCCGTCCACCGCGGGCCTCACGCTCGACTGGCCGTCCACTTTGGACCAGGCCGGCGACCAGCCGCTCAACCCGTTCACCCGCATCGCGTCGTTCTTCAGCGACCGCGAGGTCGGCGTGGTCACCCACGCGGACGAGGGCAAGCTCGCCGCGGCCATCGAGGAACTGCGCGCCCGCACGGACCGCCTCCCCGTCGAGGGCACGATCCGGTTCGAGGAGGCCCAGCCGGTCGCGGTGCCGCCGCAGCCCGGCCAGCAGCTCGACGCCGAGGCCGCCAAGAACGAGGTGCTGCGCCACTGGGCGACCGGCCAGACGCTGTCCCTGCCGGTGACGACCACGCCGGTCCAGGTCTCTGCCGAGGCCGTGCAGGCCACGCTGGACGGGTTCGCCAAGCCCGCCGTGTCCGCGCCGCTGGTCATCCGTGGCGAGGGCGCCACCGCGACGCTCGCCCCTGCGGCCGTGGCCGCCGCGTTGTCGTTCGAGCCGGGCGACGGCGGCATCCTGGTCCCGAAGGTCGACCACAACAAGATCGTCGAGGCGGCCGGCCCGCAGCTCAAGTCCTCCGAGAAGGAGGGCAAGGACGCCCAGATCGTGTTCGAGGGCGGCCGTCCCACCGTGCAGCCGTCGGTGGACGGCAAGGGCGTCGACTGGAACCCGACCCTGCAGCCGCTGTTCGACGTGCTCAAGGCGCCGGGCGCGCACGAGCTGGTCGCGAAGTACCACACCACCCCGGCGAAGGTGACCACCGAGCAGGCCAACCAGCTCGGCATCACCGAGGTCATCGGCGAGTTCACCACCGGCGGGTTCGCCCCCGACTCCGGAGTGAACATCCGGACCGTCGCGCAGAAGGTGAACGGCGCGATCGTCAAGCCGGGCGAGACCTTCAGCCTCAACGGGTTCACCGGGCCGCGCGGCAAGGCACAGGGCTACGTCGAGGCCGGCGTGATCGAGAACGGCGCCCCGGCCCGCGAGGTCGGCGGCGGCATCTCGCAGTTCGCCACCACGCTGTACAACGCGGCCTACTTCGCCGGGCTGAAGGACGCCGGGCACAAGGAGCACAGCTACTACATCAGCCGCTACCCCGCCGCGCGGGAGGCGACGGTGTTCCAGAGCGCCAGCGGCAGCAGCGTGATCGACCTGAAGTTCACCAACGACTCCGACACCGGCGTGGCGATCCAGACGATCTGGACGCCGTCGTCGATCACGGTGAAGCTGTGGGGCACCAAGCGGTACACCGTCGAGTCGATCCCGGGGCCGAAGTCGAACTTCGTCCCGCCGCAGGAGAAGCCGGGCCCGGCGGAGAACTGCCACGCCTCCAACGGGGCGCAGGGCTTCACCACCAGCGACACCCGGGTGCTGCGGGACGCGAAGACCGGCCGCGAGGTCAAGCGCGAGACCCGCACCGTCCACTACAACCCGCAGCCGAAGATCGTCTGCCCCTGACGAGGGCGGGAAAACGGGGCCGCACCGATCCGGTGCGGCCCCGTTTCGCGTCGGTCAGGAGCCGCGGTTGATCTCGTCGAGCCGCACCTGAACGCCGTCCAGCACACGGTCCACCGCGTAGTCGAACAGCTCGGCGAAGTAGTCGCGGTTCTTCTCCGGGTCGGCGAGGCGCTCGTGGACCGATTCGCTGAGGGTGGCCAGGCCGGAGAGGTCCGGGTCCACCGGCGGCTCGCCCCACCCGCCGGAGATCTGGGCCTTCACCTCGCTGGCCTTGCGCTGGTCGTCCTCCAGCGAGATGAACAGGCAGGCCTGGCTGACCAGCAGACGGCACACCATGGCGGCCTCGTCCTGCTCGAACCCGGCGCGCAGGAGCGTCCTCATCGCACGGTCCACAGTGGGCCCGCCGGCCTCGACCGAGGGGCCGTTGAGCGCGACCCGGCGCGCCACCCCGGGGTAGCGCATGAACACCAGCCGCAGGTTGGTGAGGAACTGGCGCCACCAGGACCGCCACTCCATCTCGGCTGGCGGCAGCTCGTACATGGCTATGACGCGGTCGACGACCGCGGTCACGACCGTGTCCCGGTCGCCGACGTGGTGGTAGATCACCGCCGGGTAGGCGTCGACCGCGCCGGCGAGCTGGCGCAGCGTCCACGACTCCACCCCATGCCTGGCGGTCAGCTCGAGCGCCGCGTCGATGATGCGATCCGGGGTGACCGCGGGCAACCCCGCCGCGTCACGGGAGCGCGGACGACCGGGCACGGGAGCAGACTTCGCCATGGCGTAACAGTAGCTCCCTCGTGTTGGCGCGCCAGTCAACACCGCCGTGAATCGTGACGGAAACGGCTCGCCAAGGTGGACCGGGCCTGGAAGGCTGGACGGGCAAGCGCGTGACACCCAGGAGGTCGTATGTCCGAGAACAGTTCACCAGGCGAATCGGAAGACGACGTCAAGCGCAGGTTCCGCGAAGCCCTCGAACGCAAGCAGGCGAACGCCCAGTCGTCCGGCAAGCACGACAACGGGGGCGGCAAGGGCGGCCACGTCCACGGACACGGCCCCGCGGCCAGCAAGCGCACCTTCCGCCGCAAGAGCGGCTGACCGGTCGGCGTGGGTGCTCGTCCGGGCACCCACGCCGACCCGGGTCAGAGCGTGAAGGTCCGCAGGTGGCCGAGCACGACGAACCGCGCGGCCGGGGACGTCGCCGCGACCGCGGACCGCAGCGCGTCCAGGCCGCCCCAGTCGCGGGCCGGTTCGGTCAGCGGGTGGTCGATGTCGTCCCAGTGCGTGGGGATCACGTAGGGCGGTTGCCCGAGCACGCGCAGCAGGCGGCCCACGTAGTCGGCGATCTTGCCGCCACCGGCGGGCAGCAGCACCACATCCGGGCGCAGCCCCGCCAGTTCCGATTCGACGTAGTTCGATCCGCCGAAGTCGATCACGCTGCGGCCCCGGGGCGGAGGTCACGTGGTACGCGAGGGTTCCACCCCCCACAAGGTCCTGAATGTATTTCGGTTTTGGTAGGTTGCCGAGCCCGGGACCCGGCCGTGTCCCGGGAACGGCACCGCGGCCCGCGCCCCGGCCGCCGAATGCAGTGAGCCGTCGAAGGTGAGGAACTCGTCGCCGCTCGCGACCGCCAGCTGGTCCTCCGGGGCGCCGAGCGCGGCCATCAGGTTCAGGTGCGTTTCCGTCCCGTACACGGTCGCCCCGGTTTTCCGCGCCAGGTAAGGGACATCGGTCAGGTGGTCGTAGTGGCCGTGGGTCACCAGAATGTGGTCGATGAGTACGGTGTCCACCGACAGCCGGGTCTTCGGGTCCGCCCCCAGGCCCGCCCCGAACACCCCGCGCCTGCTCAGTCGATCAGTCATTCCGCCAGCCCAGCACGGAACTGGTACGACTGTCCAAGACCAGTCCTGGCCTGCCGTGATACGCCCCCGGATATCGTCACAGCGTGCCTGCGCGCGTTGCGCTACTTCGTCGTGGTCGCCGAAGAACTCCACTTCGGACGCGCCGCGGACCGGCTCGGCATCGCCCAGCCGCCACTGGGCCAGCGCATCCGCAGGCTCGAAACCGACCTCGGCGCGCGGCTGTTCGAACGCGACAGCCGTCGCGTCGAACTGACCGAGGCCGGCCAGATCCTGCTCGCCGAATCGCGTGACCTGCTGGCCCGGTGGGAGCGGATGCGCACGCTGGTCGGGAAGGCGCACCGCGGTGAGATCGACGCGCTGCGGGTCGGCGTGCCGCCGGAACTGGCCGGGCGGGTGCTGGCCGAGTTCGGTCGCGCCAGCCCGGACGTGCGGCTGGACCTGCAGGAGCTGACGACGACCGAGCAGGTGCGGCTGCTGGCCGACCGCGAGCTGGACGCCGGCCTGCTGCAGCACCGGTGGACGTCTCGGGGCTGGAGCTGGGTCCGGCGGTGCAGACGCCGCTCGGGGTCGTCCTGCCGCGGGACTCGCCGCTGGCGGCGCGGTCCGAGCCGGCCCTGGGCGACCTGGCCGGGCACGGGCTGGTGCTGTTCCCGCGGGCCGCCGCGCCCGGCCTGTACGACGCCACGCTGCGCACGTGCTGGGAGCAGGGGTTCCGCCCGTCGCACGTGCGGCACGCGCGGAACCCGGAGTTCGTGCTGCGGCTCGTGTTGCCCGGGCAGGGCGTGGCGTTCGACCAGGGTCTGGTGGCGCGCAAGGAGCCGCTCGTGGTGTGGCGGCCGCTGGCGGCGGGGTCGCTGTCGTGGCGGATGTCGGTCGCGTGGCCCGCGGTGAACCCGCATCCGGAGGCCGCGCGGCTGGCGGAGGTCGTCGCGGACGTGCTGGCGCGCGACGGGGTGACCACGCTCGCGCCGGTTCAGGACCGGTGCAGAGGCCGTGGAGCGTGGTGTTCGGGCGGTCGTGAACGATCGCCTCGATCGCGGCCTTCGCGGCCTCGCCGATGGCGTGGTCGACGTCCGGCAGGCGCGATTCCAGCGTCGGGCCTTCGTGAACACCGCGACGGCGTAGCGGGCGCCCCCGGCGACGCCGAGCTCGTCGCGCACCGCGAGCAGGGAGCCGGTCTTGCCCCACACCCGCACCTGGGGCGGGAAGGCGGCGGTGAGGCGGTGCCAGTTGACCTGCTGGCCCATGAGCTGCCGGACCCAGTGGCACGCCTCCGGCGGTGCCCGCGGTGTCGCCGGCGATCGCGGCGAGCAGAGTGGTCATGTCGCGCGGGGTGGTCGCCGAGGTCGGGAGCGGGTCGAGCGCGCGGGTGGCGAAGACCTCCTCGGCGGGCAGGGCCGGGAAGCGGCGGGCGAAGTCGGCGGCGTCGCGGGCGCCGATGTCCTCGGCCATCGTGGCTACGACGTCGCGCGGTGAACCGATGACGCGGGTGTTCGTCAGCCCAGCTCGCGCAGCAGCGAGCGCACGTTGTCCAGGCCGACGCGGTCGAAGAGGAGGTCGGCGGCGGTGTTGTCGCTGACCGAGAGCGCGGAGAACGCCGCGTCGCGCAGGCTCATCTCGACGTCGTCGGCGCAGCCCGCGGTGCCAGTGCCGCTGAGCCGATCAGCCGCGGTGACCCGCAGGCGGTCGGCCGGGTCCAGCTGCCCCGCGGCGACCTGGCGGGCCAGTTCGAGGACGAGCGGGACCTTGACGACGGAGGCGAGCACGACCGGCTCGTCCGGGTGGTGACCGGTCTCGCCGCCGCAGTCGAGGCAGCGGGCGTGCAGCCAACCCCGCACGCCCGCCGCTTCGAAGCTCTTCCCTGGTGTCACACGGTAAGGATGGACCGCAGCCTGCCGACCTCCGACATGCGGCGCTCCGCGAGCCGGTCGGCGGCCGTGGCAGGCGGCACGCCCTCGGCCTTGGCCAGCTCGAACACCGCCTTCGTCGTCTCGAAGATGCCTGCCGCCTTGCGCTTGGCCCGCTCGAAGTCGAAGCCGTGCAGCTCGTCGCTCACCTGGATCACCCCGCCCGCGTTGACGAGGTAGTCCGGCGCGTACAGCACGCCCCGGTCCTCCAGCGACTTCTCGATGCCGGGGTGGGCGAGCTGGTTGTTCGCGGCGCCGCACACGATCTCGGCGCCAAGCTCGGGCACTGTCGTGTCGTTGAGCGCGCCACCGAGCGCGCACGGCGCGAACACGTCCAGCGGCATCCGCAGCAGCGTGGCGTTGTCCTCGACGATCTCGACCGCCGGGTGGGCGGCCTTCACGCGCTCGACCGCCGCCTGCGACACGTCGGTGACCGACACCCGGGCGCCGGCCTCGACGAGGTGCCCGACGAGGAGGTGCCCCACCTTGCCGACGCCGGAGACGCCGACGTGCCGCCCGGCCAGGTCGGGGCTGCCCCACCGGAACTCGGCGGCGGCGCACATGCCTTGGAACACGCCGAACGCGGTCAGCACCGAGGAATCGCCCGCGCCGCCGTCGTCGCGGGAGCGGCCGGTCACGAAGCGGGTCTCGCGGGCGATGACGTCCATGTCGGCGACGTAGGTGCCCACGTCGCAGGCGGTGTAGTACCGCCCGCCGAGCGACTGGACGAACCGGCCGTAGGCCCGCAGCAGCGCCTCGGTCTTGGTGGTCGCCGGGTCGCCGATGATGACGGCCTTGCCACCGCCGAGGTCGAGCCCGGCGAGGGCGTTCTTGTAGGCCATGCCCTTGGACAGCGCGAGGACATCGTCGAGCGCGTCGCTGTCGCGGCTGTAGGGGTAGAAGCGCGTGCCGCCGAGGGCGGGGCCGAGCGCGGTCGAGTAGACGGCGATGATCGCCTTCAGGCCGGTCGCCTGGTCCTGGCAGAACACGACCTGTTCGTGACCGCTTTCGCGGCCGAACACTCCATCCGTCACGGTGGTGACTCCTCATCTGCGACCCGTCCGGCGACGTTCGTGGCGCCGCGGAGGGGTACCGGTTGTGGGTGGAGCTCCCGGGAAGGTCGTTCCCGTCGGCTCCTGAGGAGAAACTTAGCGTTCTTCGGGCGAAAAGCCATGGGACGATCAGACGATGCACGTGCGCACCGGTGGTCGGGACGGACCAACCCTGCTCGCCCTGCACGGCCGCGGCGCGACGGGGGCGGTGTGGAACGGGCTGGTCGAGCGGTGGCCGGGCCGCTGGATCGTGCCGACCTGCCCGGCCACGGCCGGTCGGAACCGCTCCCCCGGTATTCGTTCGGGGCGCTGGCCGCCGCGGTGGCCGAGGTCGTGCCCGCCGGGACCACGGTCGCGGTGCTCGGGCACTCCCTCGGCGGGGTGGTGGCCCTCACCCTGGCGAGCGGTTGGTTCGGGGTGCGGGTGAGCGGGGCTTGCGGACTCGGCATGAAGGTGCGCTGGAGCGACGAGGAGCTGGCGCGGGCCGCCGACCAGGCCACGCATGGACGGGCTGCTGGCCGCCGCGCGGGCGCCGGTGGTTCTCGCGGCGGGTGAGCACGATCCGATGTGCCGTCCCGAGCACCTGCCGGACGGCGCGGTGATCCTGCCCGGGCTGGGGCACAACGCGCACGTCGAGGACCCCGCGGCACTGGACCCGCTGCTGGCCCGCCTGCGCGACGCCTGACCGCTAAAGGTCGGCGCGCACCGCCCACAGGTCCGGGAACAGCGGCTGGAAGAGCGTCCCCCGCAGGTACTTCGCGCCCGACGAGCCGCCCGTGCCCGCCTTGTCGCCGATCGTGCGTTCCACCATCTTCACGTGCCGGTACCGCCACTCCTGCACGCCCTCGTCCAGGTCGACCAGGTGCTCGGCCACCGTCGCCGGGCCGCCGTCGTCCGTGTAGACCCCCAGCAGCAGCTTCCGGCGGTCGCCGTTGACGTCGTAGCCGTGCACCGACAGGAACGTCAGGAACGAGTCGTACAGCGACGGGCGCGCCATCGCCGCCGCGATCCGCTCCCGCGCCGGGCTGTCCTCGGGGTAGTGCGCGACCATCCCCTGGTCGCGACGGCCCAGCACCGCCTCCAGCTCCCGGAACTGCGCCGACTGGAACCCGCTCGCCGCGTCCAGCCGGGTGCGGAAGCTGGTGAACTGGCTCGGCGTCATCGTCTCCAGCACGTCGATCTGCGCGACCACGACCTTGAGGATCGTCAGCACCCGCCGCAGGGTGCGGATCGCGTGCGCGGTGTCGCCGGCTTCGAGCCTGGCCTGCAGGTGCGCCAGCTCGTGCAGCATCTGCTTGAACCACAGCTCGTACACCTGGTGGATGACGATGAACAGCAGCTCGTCGTGTTCCTCCGATCGCGGGTGCTGCGCGGCCAGCAGGTCGTCTAGCGCCAGGTACGACGTGTAGGTCAGCGACGCGTGCTCGGCGGAGGTCACGGCAGCCCTGCCAGCGAGTCGGCGAGCGCGGACTCGGGCAGCTCGTTGTCGGTCATCCGCCCGGACAGGAACGCGGCGTAGGCGGGCAGGTCGAGGTGCGCGTGCCCGCACAACGCGGTCAGGATCACCTTCTCCTCCCCGGTCTCCTTGCAGCGCAACGCTTCCTGGATGCACGCCGCGAGCGCGTGCGTCGGCTCCGGCGCCGGGATGATGCCCTCGGCGCGGGCGAACCGCACCCCGGCGGCGAAGCACTCCTGCTGCCCGACCGCGAGCGCCTCGATCAGGCCCAGCTCGTAGATGTGCGACAGCAGCGGCGACATCCCGTGGTAGCGCAGGCCGCCGGCGTGGATCGGATCCGGGATGAAGTCGTGGCCCAGCGTGTGCATCTTCAGCAGCGGCGTCAGCCCGGCGGTGTCGCCGAAGTCGTAGGCGTAGCGGCCGCGGGTCAGCGACGGGCACGCGGCCGGCTCGACCGCGCGGATCACCGGGTCAATCCGCCCGGCCAGCTTCTCCCGCAGGAACGGGAACGCCAGCCCGCCGAAGTTGGACCCGCCGCCGGTGCAGCCGACGATCACGTCCGGCGTGTCCCCGGCCTGCGCGAACTGCAGCAGCGCCTCCTCGCCGATCACGGTCTGGTGCAGCAGGACGTGGTTGAGCACGCTGCCCAGCGCGTACCGGGTGTCCGGGTCGGCGGCCGCCTGCTCGACGGCCTCGCTGATCGCGATGCCCAGGCTGCCGGTCGAGTCCGGGTCGGACTCCAGCACGGCGCGCCCGGCCGCGGTCTCCTTCGACGGGCTCGGGTGCACCGTGGCGCCGAAGGTCTCCATCATGATCTTGCGGTAGGGCTTCTGGTCGTAGGAGGCCCGCACCTGCCAGACCTCGCACTCCAGCCCGAAGGTCGCGGACGCGAACGCCAGCGCGCTGCCCCACTGCCCGGCGCCGGTCTCGGTGGTCAGCCGCCGGATGTCCTCCGCCGCGTTGTAGAACGCCTGCGGCACGGCGGTGTTCGGTTTGTGCGAGCCGACCGGGCTGACGCCTTCGTACTTGTAGTAGATGCGGGCCGGCGTGCCGAGCGCCTTCTCCAGGCGCCGCGCCCGGTACAACGGCGAGGGCCGCCACAGCCGGTAGACGTCCAGCACCTCGCCGGGGATGTCGACAAAGCGATCTTGAGTGACCTCCTGGGCGATGATCGCCTGCGGGAACAGCGGCGCGAGGTCGTCCGGCCCGACCGGCTCCCGCGTGCCGGGGTGCAGCGGCGGTGGCGGCGGCTCCGGCAGGTCGGGGATCACGTTGTACCAGGTCGTGGGCAGATCCGATTCGTCGAGCAGGTACTTCGTGCGACCGGTCATCGGATGCACCTCCCTCGTGGCGGCTCCCCCAGCTTGGCTCCCGATGGCGTTCAATGGAAGACGTGCGCAGGACCATCGACTGGGTGAACGGTGCGGTCGAGATCATCGACCAGGTAGCCCTGCCGGGCGAGTACCGGACGCTGCGGCTGACCACGGTAGATGAGCTGATCGACGCCATCCGGAGGCTGGCCGTGCGCGGCGCGCCCGCCCTCGGCGGAGCCGGGGCGCTGGGCACGGCGCTGGCGGCCTTCGCCCACGACGACCCGGCGGCCGTGCGCGGGGACGCGGAGCGGCTGGCCGCTGCCCGGCCCACCGCGGTCAACCTGAGCTGGGGCGTGTCCCGCGCGCTGGCCCGGCTCGGCGACGGTGCCGACGCCGTCCTCGCCGAGGCGCTCGCCCTGCTCGACGAGGACGAGCGGCTCAACCACGAGGCCTCCGCCCGCGCCGCCGAGCTCATCCTGGAGAAGTGCCCGCGCCGCCCGTTGCGCCTGCTCACGCACTGCAACGCCGGACGGCTGGCGACGGTCGGCTGGGGCACCGCACTCGGCGTGGTGTGGCACCTGCAGGCCGCCGGGCACCTGGAGTACGTGCTCGCCGACGAAACCCGCCCGCTGCTGCAGGGCGCACGGCTGACGGCGTGGGAACTCGCCGAGGCGGGCGTGCCCTACCAGGTCCTGCCGGACGCCGCGGCGGCCGCCGCGATGGCGCGCGGGATGGTCGACTGCGTCGTGGTGGGCGCGGACCGGATCGCGGTCAACGGCGATGTGGCGAACAAGATCGGCACCTACGGCCTGGCGATCGCCGCCGCGCGGCACGAGCTGCCGTTCGTCGTCGTGGCGCCGTCGTCCACAGTGGACCCGGACTTGACATCGGGTGAATCCATCGTCATCGAAGAACGGGCGCCGGAGGAAATCGCCACCATTTCCGGCATTCCGGTCGCACCGCCCGGGACGAACGTTTTCAACCCGGCGTTCGACGTGACTCCGGCGGAGCTGATCACCGCCGTGGTAACCGAAAAGGGCCCGATGGCACCCTGAATTCCGTTTGCCGGATTCCCTACTTCCTTCGGTAACCTGGTAACGAATTCGCGGACGCGCTGGCTTTTCCCGGGCGCGGTTCTAGTGTCTGCGCAATGCGAAGAGCATTGACTGTTGTCGCGGCGCTGGCGCTGGCCGGTGGTGTGCTCGTTCCGGGCGCCGCCGCGCAGGGGCGCGCGGTGATCCCGCTGTCCCACCCGCTGTGGGCGACCCCGCAGGCCAAGGTCGCCGATTCCGCCCCGTCCGCGAAGCTCAGCTTCCGGGTGTACCTGACCATGCGCGACCAGGCCGGCGCGGACGCCACCGCCCGCGCCGTGTCCGACCCGTCCAGTTCGTCGTTCCGCCGGTACCTGACGCCGGACCAGGTGCGCGACCGGTTCGCCGCGACCGACGCGACGCTCGGCGCGGTGCGGAACTGGTTGTCCGGCAGCGGGTTCAGCATCGGCGAGGTCCCCGCCAACCGGGCCTACGTCGAGGCGACCGGCACCACCGGCCAGGTCGAGCAGGCGTTCGGCGTGGACCTGGCGCGCTACCGCGTCGACGGGCAGGTGCTGCGGGCCGCGGATCGCGAACTGTCGGTGCCGGCCGCGCTGGCCGGGGACGTGCTCGGCGTGATCGGCGTCGACCAAGCCGGCGCGCTGATGAAGCCGGACACCACGGACGGATCGCCCGCGGACGTGCCGCCGTCGGACGGTTTCCGCAACGCCCCGCCGTGCAGCGCGTACTACCGCGAGAAGATCGACACCACCGACCCGGCGTACCGCGGGCAGCAGCGGCCGTACGCGCCGTGTGGCTACACGCCCGCGCAGCTGCGGTCGGCCTACGGGCTGGACAAGGTCCGCTCCGACGGCAGCGGCACCACGGTGGCCATTGTGGACGCCTTCGCCTCCCCCACGCTGTACACCGACGCCGCCGAGTACGCCAGGCGGAACGATCCGGCGCACCCGCTGCGGCGGTCCCAGTTCGCGGAGAAGGTGTTCCCCGCCAACGTCGACCAGGAGCCGCCGGACCAGTGCGACGCGGCAGGCTGGTACGGCGAGCAGACGCTGGACGTCGAGGCCGTGCACGCGATGGCGCCCGGCGCGAAGGTCCTGTACGTCGGCGGGTCCGACTGCCAGGACGCCTCGCTCGACGAGGCCCTGAACTGGATCGTCGCCGGGCACGAGGCGGACATCATCTCCAACTCCTACGGCGACGCGGGCGAGGACATTCCGGCCGCCGAGGTGCGGGTGTGGACGCAGATCGCGCAGCAGGCGGCGATGGAGGGCATCGGCGTCTACTTCTCCTCCGGCGACAACGGTGACGAGGCCGCCCGGCTGGGCGGCCCGTCGGCGGACTTCCCGGCGTCGGACGCGTGGGTGACCGCGGTCGGCGGGACGAGCCTCGCGGTCGGCAACGACGGCCGGACGCTGTTCGAAACCGGCTGGGAGACCGGCAAGAGCACGCTGACCGGCGGGACGTACGGCCCCGCCGCGTACACGTCCGGTTCCGGCGGCGGCACCAGCGTGCTGTTCGACGAGCCGTTCTACCAGCGGGGTGTCGTGCCGGACGCGCTCGCGGCGCAGAACCAGCACGGCAAGGCGAAGGGCCGCGTGGTGCCCGACATCTCCGCGGTGGGCGACCCGAACACCGGTTTCCTGGTCGGGCAGACGCAGACCTTCCCCGACGGCGTGTACTACGACCAGTACCGGATCGGCGGCACCAGCCTGTCGTCGCCGCTGCTGGCCGGGATCATGGCGGTGTCGGACAGCCTGTCCGGGTTCCACCACGGGTTCGTCAACCCGGTCATCTACCGGGCGGGCGGCACGCCGGCGATCAAGGACGTGCGCCACGTGGACGGCGCGGTGATGCGGGTCGACTACGCCAACTCGGTGGACGCGAGCGGCGGCCTGATCACCTCGGCGCGTGAGCTGGACTGGCCGGGCCTGACCATCCACACGACGCCCGGGTACGACAACGTGACCGGGCTGGGCGCGCCGAACGGCCTGGCGTTCCTGCTCCTGCCCTAGCGGTGCCCGTGGCGGCCACCGGAAGGCGGTGGCCGCCACGGTCATCTCCGCTGGGTGGGACTACCGGGGAGCAGTTCGAGGCTGAGCCCCAGGAACCCGCCGCCGGGGTCGAGGCGGTGGCCCGGCAGCTCGGGGGTGCCCGGCGAGGTGAGCCGGTTCGCGGGCGGGTCGCTGCCGGTCTACGCGTGCCGCGATGACCTGGTGGTCCTCAAGCTGCGTCCGCCTGTCCAGCCCGTGAGCTGTCCCGGAAGGGCAACTCGGCGCCCCCCACAGCCAACTCGGCGCCCGGGATGGCAAACACGGCGCGCGCAGGGGCAAACACGCGGCGGGCCGGGTTCACCGAGGCGACGAACTTCGTCAAGTTCTACCGCCGCCTGACCGCCGCCACCCCGCGCGGCGCCTGCTCACAGCAGCCCGGCCTCGGACGCCTTCCCGATCGCCTCCACGCGGTTGCGCGCCCCGAGCTTGTGCAGCGCGGACTGCAGGTACGTCTTCACCGTGTTCCGCGTCAGCCCGGTCGTCTCCGCGATCTCCGGGTTCGTCTGGCCCTGCGCGGCCAGCCGCAGGACCTCGTACTCCCGCCGGGTCAGGCCGCTGCGCGCCAGCGCGTCCGAGCGCGACGAGTGGTCCGGCAGGATCCGCGGGTCGACCACGCGCTCCCCGCGCAGCACCCGCCGCAGCGCGGACACCAGGTCGGTGCCCGCCACGTCCTTCAACAGGCACCCGTTGGCGCCCGCGTCGAGCGCGGCCAGCAGCCCCTGGTGGTCGCCGTGCGCGGTGAACACCACGATGCGCCCCGCGGGGTGCACCTGGCGGAGCCCGGCGATCACCTCCGGCGCCAGCATGTCCGGCAGCCGCAGGTCGAGCAGGATCAGGTCGGGCCGCAGCTCGCCGACCCGCAGCAACGCCACCCGCCCGGACTCCGCGCTGCCGATCAGCTTCAGCGACGGCTCGGCCCGCAGCAGCAGGGTGACCCCGTCGCGGACCACGGGATGGTCGTCGACCACCAGCACCGTCGC
The DNA here is from genome assembly GCF_000739085.1 of Amycolatopsis methanolica 239. Taxonomy (NCBI): domain Bacteria; kingdom Bacillati; phylum Actinomycetota; class Actinomycetes; order Pseudonocardiales; family Pseudonocardiaceae; genus Amycolatopsis; species Amycolatopsis methanolica. The sequence goes on from NZ_CP009110.1 coordinate 5,583,275, forward strand.
CGTCATGGCACTTCGGGCACCCAGGCCCGCAGTGTGCAGCCGCCGTCCTCGTCGCGGACCAGGCTCACCCGCCCGCCCAGCCGCGCGGCCCGCTCCGCCAGCGAGCGCAGGCCCATCCCGGTGCCGGGCGAGTCCTCGGCGTCCTCGCCGCTGCCGTCGTCGGCGACCACGACCTGCACGCCTCCCCCGCTCGGCCCGAGGCTCACCACGACCGAGCAGGCACGCGCGTGCTTCTCGACGTTGAGCAGCCCCTCCCGCACCGCGCACACCAGCAACGACGTGCGCTCGGCGTCCAGTGGCCGCACGGGCGCGAGCTGCACGAACCGGGCCGGCAGCCCGCAGCGCGCCTCGAACGAGCGGCAGTGCTCGGCCAGCTCGACCGGCAGCGCCCGTTCCGGCGTGGACTCCGACAGCGACAGCAACGACTCCCGCAGCGCCCGCGACGCCGCCGACACGTCGCCTTCCAGGCGGCACAGCCGGCCCTCCAGCACCGGGTCGCCTGCCACGTCCTGGTGCAGGTTCCGCACCTGCACGCCGATCGAGAACAGCAGGGCCCCGACCGAATCGTGCAGCGCGCTCTGCATCCGGCGCCGCTCGGCGGAGATCGCGTCGGCACGGTCGGACTCGGCGACGCCGGCCAGTTTGAGCGCGAACGCGGCCTGGTCGGCGATGCCCTCCAGCCGCCGCACCGCGTCGTCGCCGAAGTCGGCGGGCTCGCGCATCGCGGCGTAGGCGATGGCCAGCGTCTCCGGTTTGCCACGCACCCGGCTGATGATCGGAACGGTCAGCAACGCGGCGAGCCCCTCGCCCGCGACCTGCGCGTCGAACTGGTGCGTGATGGTCGGCGCCCGCAGGTAGTCCGACACCTTCACCGGTTTGCCGGACGCTAGTACCCGGCCGCCGACGCCCTGGCCGGTGGGCACCACGAGGTTCTGGATCGCGTCGGTGCGGTTCCCGGCCATCCACCGGATGACGGCCGTGCCGGGTCGCTCCAGCTCACCCACGAACGCGGCGTGCACGCCCAGTGACTCCCGGATGAGGTGCGCCGTGCCCTGCAGGGCTATCACCCGGTCGAGGGTCCCGAGCAGACCTTCGCGCTCGCGCAGCAGTTCGTCGAGCACGTTGCTGTGCTCGACGGCACGATCCGCGGCGACGCGCTGCTCTGCGGTCACGCGCCCACGATCGCACATCGGATCCGATCCGGACATCCCCTCCTGGAGAGGGCACGGTTGGGCAAAAGTCCGGCATACCTCTCCAAGTGGGGGTGTCGGACCGGCGAGGGCCGATCAAGGATTGCCGCCACCGAGAGTGACGCCCGTCACGCGATCGGAGGAGGTGTGCGCCCCCGGTGTTGAACGTCCGAGACCTGCACGTCCGCTACGGCCGCTCGGTCGCCGCACTCCACGGCGTCGACCTGGCGGTACCCGACGACGGGGTCCTCGCCGTACTGGGCAGCAACGGCGCGGGCAAGTCCACGCTGCTCCGGACGATCTCCGGCACGCTCAAGCTGCACCGCGGCGTCGTCACGCGCGGTGAGGTCCGGCTCGGCGAAACGCGGATCGACCGGCTCGACCCGGCGGCCATCGTGCGGCTTGGTGTGGTCGGCGTGCCGGAAGGCCGTCAGATCTTCACCCGCATGTCCGTCGACGAGAACCTGCGCGCCGGTGGCATCGCCGTGTCGCCGGAGCGGCGGGCCAAGGCCCGCAAACGCGTGCACGAGCTGTTTCCCGTGCTGGGCGAGCGCGCCCGGCAGCGCGCCGGGCTGCTCTCCGGCGGCGAGCAGCAGATGCTCGCGATCGGACGGGCGCTGATGTCCACACCGCAGGTGCTGCTGCTCGACGAGCCGTCGCTCGGCCTGGCACCGAAGGTGGTCGAGCAGATCAGCGGCATCATCCGCGAGATCCACGCACAGGGCACCTCGGTGGTGCTGGTCGAGCAGAACGCGGTGATGGCGCTGAACGTCGCCGACCACGCCGTCGTGCTGGAGGTCGGCACCGTCGCGCTCGCCGGCCCCTCCGACGAGCTGTCCCGCAGCGAGGACGTCCAGCGCCTGTACCTGGGCGGGCACGCGGAAACCCAGGTCGCGGAGGCTGCGGCCGGTCCGCGCAAGCATTTCCTGTCGAGGTGGGGCGGATGATCCCGGAACTGCGCGTCGAGCACCTCACGCTCCGCTTCGGCGGGCTGACCGCGCTGGACGACGTCTCCTTCACCGTGGCGCCCGGTTCGCTGCACGCCCTCATCGGGCCCAACGGCGCCGGGAAGTCCAGCTGCTTCAACGTGATCAGCGGCCTCTACCGCGCCAGCGAGGGCCGCGTGCTGCTCGGCGACAAGGAGCTGACCGGCATGCGGCCGCACAAGATGGCGAAGCTCGGCATCGGCCGGGCCTTCCAGAACGCGGCGCTCTCGCCGGGGTCGACCGTGCTGGACAACGTGATGCTCGGCAGGCACGCCCTCACCCGCGGCGGGTTCCTGGAGTGCGCCCTGCGCGCGCCGTGGACGGTGCGGGCCGCGCGCAAGCACACCGAACGGGCCAAGGAGATCTGCGACTTCCTCGGCATCGGCAGGCTGCTGCACACGCCGGTCGCCGCGCTGCCCTACGGCGAGGTCAAGCGCGTGGACATCGCCCGCGCGCTGGCCGTGGAACCGGTGCTGCTCCTGCTGGACGAGCCCGCTGCGGGCATGAACGCGGCGGAGACCGCCGACCTGGCGGCCACGATCCACGACGTGCGCGACGAGCTGGGCATCTCGATCCTGCTGGTCGAGCACGACATGGGCTTGGTGATGGGCATCGCCGACCGGGTCACGGTGCTCGACTTCGGCCGCTGCATCGCCGACGGCCCGCCTGCCGAGGTGCAGCGGAACCCGGAAGTGATCAAGGCGTACCTGGGAACGGAGGCCGCGTAGATGGAGACGTTCCTGCAACTGGTGGTGAACGGCCTCGGCAAGGGCGCGGTGTACGCGCTCCTGGCGCTGGGGTTCGTGATCATCTTCAAGGCCACCGAGGTGATCAACTTCGCGCACGGCTCGCTGGTGCTGTTCGGCGGCTACCTGGTCGTGGTGACCAGGGAGTCGCTGGGCTGGGTCGGCGCCTCGCTGGTCGGCATCGCCGGCGCCGGCCTGCTCGCGGTGGTCATCGAGCGGCTCCTGCTGTCCCGCTCGAAGCTGGCCGATCCGCACAGCCTGGCGCTGCTCACGATCGGCGTGGACGTGATCGTCGTCGAGGAGCTCGTGCGGCGCCTCGGCGTCGGCATCCCGTTCCTCGGCGAGGCATGGGACGCGAAACCGATCCAGGTCGGTGGCATCACGTTGTTCCGCACGCACCTCGTCGCGATGCTCGTCGCCGCGGTCCTGATCACCGCGTTCTACCTCGCGTTCAAGTTCTCCAACTGGGGCGTCGCGATGCGGGCCCAGGCGGAGAACCGGGAGGCGGCCGCACTGATGGGCATCCGCAGCCGCGGGGTCACCATGACCGCTTGGCTGGTCGCCGGCATGCTCGCCGGGGTCGCCGTGCTGTTCCTCGCCACGCAGGACTTCTCCGGCGCGGGCCTGTCCCGCGGCACGCACGCGATCGCGCTGGCCGCGTTCCCCGCCGCCATCCTCGGCGGGCTGGACTCGACCGTGGGCGCCGTCGTGGGCGGGCTGGTGGTCGGCCTGGTCGAGGCGCTGTCCGCGCAGTACATCTCGTTCGACTTCTCCAAGAGCGCGGTGTTCCTGGTGATGCTGCTGGTCCTGGTGATCCGGCCGTCCGGGCTGTTCGGAACGAGGGAGATCACCCGTGTCTGAACTCGCGACGCGGGCGACGGTCACCTCGGCGTCCGCGAAGGCCCCGGCGAAGCCCGTGCGCTGGCTGCGGCTGGCGGCGTGGCTGGCGTTGCTCGCCCTGCTGCTGGTGCTGCCGCTGTACCTCGGCGCGGAGTGGCTCAAGGCGGGCCAGTGGATGATGACCGGCGCGGTCGGCTCGATCGGGCTGACCATGCTGGTGGGCCAGGCCGGCCAGTTGTCGCTGGCGCACGCGTTCTTCCTGCTCATGGGCGGCACCACCTACACCGTGCTGGCCAGCGGCACCGAGGACGGCCGGGTCATCGGCTTCGAGCTGAACCCGCTGTTCTCGATGGTCTCGGCGATCGTCGTGACCGCCCTGCTCGGCTTGGCGTTCGCGCCGGTGTCCGGACGGCTGCGCGGCATCTACCTCGGGGTGGCGTCGCTGTCGCTGGTGTTCATCGGGCTCTACTTCGGGCAGTCGGCGGACCGGCTGACCGGCGGCACGTCCACCGGCCGCACCCCGGCGCCGTTCGAGCTGTTCGGGATCACCTTCGACAACTCCGGCGGGCTCGTGGTGCTCGGCGTTCCGTTCCGGCAGGCCGAGAAGATGTGGTACCTCTACCTGGCCCTGACGGTGATCGCGTTCGTGCTGGCGCGCGGCGCGGTGAACAGCCGGGTCGGCCGGTCCTGGCGCGCGGTGCGCGACCACGAGGCCTCCGCCGCCGCGATGGGTGTCAGCGTCGCCCGCGCGAAGGCCGGGGCGTTCGCCGTGTCCTCCGCCTACGCCGGGCTGGCCGGTGTGATGACCGTGCTGTGGTTCGACATCCTGAAGCCGGACGAGAACGAGTTCGGCACCTACGGCATCAACGTCTCCATCGCCTACCTGGCGATGGTCATCATCGGCGGCCTCGGCTCGATCGGAGGCGCGCTGGTCGGCGCGCTCATCGTGTTCGGCCTGCCGCAGGTGTTGTCGCTCTACTCGACGCAGCTGGGGATCTTCACCGGGAGCGGCGAGGGCGCGTTCACCCCGATCCTCGTCAGCACCTTCGTCTACGGCGCCGCGATCATCCTCGTCGTGCTCTTCGAGCCGGGCGGGCTCGCGGCGATCGGACGCCGGATCACCGGCGGCCTGCACAGGGAACGGAAGAAGGAAGGAACGTCCCGATGAAGCGACGGCTTTCCCTGGTCCTCGCGGCGATGCTGGTCATCGCCGCGTGCGGCACCAAGGCGGGCGATCAGGGATCGTCCGGTTCGGACGCCTCCGGCGTCAAGACCGATCTCGGCGTCACCGCCAACGAGCTCACCCTCGGCGTCATGACCGACATGACGGGCCCGTTCAAGAACCTCTCGATCGGCATCACGCACGGCAACCAGTTGTGGGTCAACGACTTCAACGCGGCGGGCGGCGTGTGCGGGCGGCAGGTCAAACTGGAGGTCGTCGACCACGCCTACAAGGCCGACACCGCGAAGACCCTGTACCCGCAGCTGGAGCCGAAGGTGCTCGGCTTCGTGCAGGTCGTCGGGTCGCCGATCATGGCGGCGCTGAAGCAGAACATCAAGTCCGACAAGGTGACCACGACCCCGGCGTCCTGGTCGTCGGAGCTGCTGGACAACCCGTACGTGATGATCGTCGGCACCACCTACGACGTCGAGATGATCGACGGCATGTCCTACCTGCAGGAACAGGGCATGATCAAGGACGGCGACACGGTCGGGCACATCTACATCGACGGCGAGTACGGCGCGAACGGCCTGCGCGGCTCCCGCTACTACGCGCAGAAGCACGGCTTGAACCTGCGCGAGGTCAAGATCACCTCGTCGGACAACGACCTGACCAACATCGTCACCGGCCTGCGTGGCGAGGGCGTCAAGGCGATCATGCTGACCACCACGCCCGCGCAGACCGGTTCGGTGGCCGCGGCGAACAAGGCGCTCGGGCTGAACGTGCCGCTGCTGGGCAACAACCCGACGTTCGACCCGGTGCTGCTGAACAGCCCCGCCGCGAACGCGCTGGACCGGCTGTACGTCGTCGCGAGCAGCGTGCCGGTGGCCGCGGACGTGCCCAAGGCGAAGGAAGTGCTGTCGAAGTACAAGGCCGCGAAGTTCCCGGAGCCGCCGAACGCCGGTGTCCCGTACGGCTACGCGGTGGCCGAGGTGTGGGGTTCGGTGCTGAAGAAGGCCTGCGACAACAAGGACCTGACCCGCGACGGCATCCTCACCGCGCTGCAGCAGACGACCTCGGCCGACACCGGTGATCTGGTCGCGGCGCTGGACTTCTCGAAGCCCGGTGCGCCGCCGACCCGCGAGGTCTACGTGGCGCAGCCCGACGCGAGCGTCGAGGGCGGCATCAAGTACGTGAAGCCGCTGTTCGAGGCCCCGGACGCCAAGGACTACGTGGCGCCGCACCAGAAGTGACCGCGCCTGGTGGCCCGCCCCCGTTGGCGGGCCACCAGGTCAGTGCACCGCGGCCGTGCGGACCACGCGGTTGCCCGCGACCGTGGTGACCCCGAGCGCGATCACCGCGCCGAGCACGATGCTCAGCAGGTACGGCCCGGCGGCGAACGCCGCCGCGGGGCTGCCCGTCTTGACGATGGCGAACGGGATGACGCACACCAGCGCGCCGATCCCGGCCGCGATCACGCTGACGAGCGTCGCGGCGACGATCTCGCGCAGCAGCATCCCGCGGCTCTGCCAGGAGGTCGACCCGATCAGCGACATGGTCGTGAACTCCTCCGGCCGCCTGCCCAGCGCCGCCACCAGGTTGTTGGTCAGCGCGATCGCCATGAACACCGAGATCAGGACCACCACCAGGTAGTTGCTCGACGCCAGGACCTGCGCGGTGCTGCCCTCGGCCGAGTGCCGGTTCTCAAGGTGACCGCGGGCCGCACCCGTACCGGCGCCGCGGACAGGTTCACGGCCGCCAGGTGCCCGGCCGCGCCGCGCGGCGAGAGGACCTTCAGGACCCGGTTCACCAGGACGACCAGTTCCGGCGCCAGCACCACGAGCCCGATCGCGACGAGCACGGTTGCGGGACGACCGGTCATCGCGGTGGCCGCGATGCTCGCGAGCAGGACGACGACGACACCGGCCACCGGTAGCGCCGGGCCCGGCGAGTAGGCCGAGAGCCGGCGATCAGCCCCGACGACCGGACCGCGGCCAGCACGATCCAGCCGAGGAGGTAACCCAGCAGCAGACCGGGCAGCGCGGCGACCGCCGAGACGGCGAGCGTCTCCGCCGAGACCATGACCTGGATCTGCCGTGGCGTCGCCCCGATCAGGCGCGGCCCGCCGATCTCCCCGGCGCGGCCGCCGAGGGTCGCGCCGGGAACTGGGTCAGGAAGGACCGGTCCTCCTCGGCGGTGCTGTCCGCGAGCCCGGTGGCGAGCAGCGTGGTCATCGTCGACACCAGCGCCATCCCGATCAGCGCGATCAGGCCGGTGGCGATCGCCGCGCCGCGGTGGTGGCGGAACAGCCGCAGGGCGAGGCTCACCACGTCAGTTCACCCCCATCGCGGCGGCCCGCTCGGCCGACTCGACCAGGGTCGCCATGCGGTTGGCGACCGCGACCGCCGCCGGGCGGGCCATCTGGTCGACGATCAGGCCGTCGGCCAGGAACAGCACCCGGTCCGAAAAGGACGCCGCGACCGGGTCGTGCGTCACCATGATGATCGTCTGACCCTGGTCGGCGAGCCCGCGCAGCAGGCTCAGGACCTCGCGGGCGCAGCGGATGTCCAGCGCGCCCGTCGGCTCGTCGGCGAAGACGACCTCCGGGTCCGTGATCAGGGCCCGCGCCACCGCGACGCGCTGCTTCTGACCGCCGGAGAGCTGGTCCGGCCGATGGGCGCCGCGGTTGCCCAGCCCGACGCGCTCGAGCAGCGCGGCGGTCCGGCGCGGGTCGGGCTTGCGGCCGTCCAGCCGCAGCGGCATTTCGACGTTCTCCTCGGCGGTCAGCGCCGGCAGCAGGTTGAACGCCTGGAACACGAAGTCGGCACGACGGCGGCGCAGCTCGGCCAGCTTCGTCTCGTCGAGCCCGGCGGGACTCACCCGTCGAGCTCGGCCGTGCCCGCGGTCGGGGTCCGCAGCCCGGCCGCGCAGCAACGTGGTCTTGCCCGCCTCGGCACGTCCAGGTCGATGCCGCGCAGCGCGTCGACCGGCCCCGCTTCCCCCTCGAATCTGCAGCGCAAGCCCGGATCCGCACAGCAGGGGCCGCCGCTTCCGGCGCGAACCTGGCGTCGATCAACTACCACTTCGGCTCGAAGGAGGGCCTGCTCACGCGGGCGCTGAACGACCTGAACGCCGAGTGGGGCGAGCTGCTGTTCCAGGCGCTCGGCGAGGGCGACACGAACGAAGCACGCTGGGGCCGGATCATCGAGTCGATCCAGGCCAACCGGCAGCTGTGGTTCGTGAACTTCGAGGGTGTCGCCTACCCGCAGCACGACGAGAAGATCCGCGGGATGAACGCGCGGGGCCAGCAGGCCGCGCGCACGGCGCTCGCGCAGGCGTTCGCCAGGCTCGGGCCGGACGCGGACCCAGACCGGGTGCGGATCGTCGGCTCGCACTACTACTCGCTGCTGGTCGGGGTCGCGCTGCAATGGCTCACCGATCCGGACAACGCGCCGACCGCGGCGGAGATCGTCGCGGCGGACCAGGGCGCGCGGGTCTGACGCGTGCCGCCCAGCGGGACGCGGTGGTTGCGATCCGCGGGGGCGGCCACGAGAGTTCAGGCCATGGATGCGACAGCGGTGCGGGAGGCGGCCGACCTCCTGCTGCAGGCCTACGCGGCGGGCAAGCCCATCGCGCCCCTGATCGAGACCTACCCGGGCGCGACCATCGAGGACGCCTACCGGATCCAGCTCGACCAGGTGCGCGTGTGGACCGAGGGCGGCGACGAGATCAAGGGCCACAAGGTGGGCCTCGCCTCGGCCGCGATGCAGCGTCAGATGGGCGTCGACCAGCCCGACTACGGGCACCTCACCGGCACCATGTTCCACCTGGAGCACCAGCCGATCCCGGTGGACAGCTTCCTGCAGCCGCGGATCGAGCCGGAGATCGCGTTCGTGCTGGGGCGGAAGCTGTCCGGGCCCGGGGTGACGGTGGCCGACGCGGTGCGCGCCGTGGACTTCGTGGTGCCCGCGCTGGAGATCGTGGACTCCCGCATCGAAGACTGGCGCATCTCGATCGTCGACACCATCGCCGACAACGCGTCCTCGGGCGGGGTGGTGCTGGGCAGCAGGCCGACCGCGCTGTCCACGGTGGACCTTCGCCTGGCGGGCTGCACCCTGCACTCGGGCGGTGAGCTGGTGGCGACCGGGGCGGGCGGCGCCGTGCTCGGGTCGCCGCTCAACGCGCTGGTGTGGCTGGCGAACACCGTCGGCCCGCTGGGCATCGACCTGGAGCCGGGGCACGTGGTGCTGCCCGGGTCGATGACGAAAGCGATCCCGTTGCGCCCGGGCGACACGGTGGTGTCGACGGTGGCGGGGCTGGGCAGTGTGACGGCTGTGTTCGGGTCGAAGGAGGACGCGTGACCGGGTGGAGCATCGCCGAGGCGGCGCGGGTGCTGCTGGCGGCGGAGGACTCGGGAACGGCGCGCGGGCCGATCACCGAGGAGTGGCCCGGCCTGGACGTGCGCACCGCGTATGCGGTGCAGGACGAGGCGTTGCGGTTGCGGCTCGCGCGCGGCGAAAAGCTCATCGGGCTCAAACTGGGCCTGACGTCGAAGGCGAAGCAGGAGCGCATGGGCGTGGACCGCCCGGTGATGGCCTGGCTGACCGACGCCATGGTGCTGCCTGCCGCGGACCCGCTGCCGAAGCTGATCCACCCGCGGGCCGAGCCGGAGATCGTGTTCGTGCTGGGCTCGCGCCTGGCGGGCCCCGGCGTCACGGCGGCCACCGCGATGGCGGCGGTGGACCGGGTGTACGGCGGGATCGAGGTGATCGACTCGCGGTACGCCGACTTCCGGTTCGCCGCACCGGACACCATCGCCGACAACGCCTCGTCGAGCGTCTTCCGGGTCGGCTCGGTGGGGGTCGCGCCCACCGGAATGGACCTGACGCTGGAGGCGTGCCTGCTGGAGGCCGACGGAGCGATCGTGGACAGCGCGACCGGCGCCGCGGTGCTCGGTCACCCAGGCGAGGCGCTCGCACTGGCAGCCAACGCACTGGCGGAACGGGGCCTGGCATTGGAGGAGGGGTGGATCGTGCTGACCGGCGGTCTCACCGACGCCGTACCCGTCTCACCCGGGGCCCGCATCGCCGCGCACTTCACAAGCCTGGGCTCAATAACACTCGCCGGCTGACCCAAAACCCGCCACCCGGCAACAACAGCCCAAACCCCCGAACCACTCCCCTCCCGCAACCCGATCCCCAGCCAAATCGGTTGCCGAGCCGGTGTCTCGGCAACCGAACACTGAAAGATCGGGTTCGGAAGGGGCTATCCGGGCGTAGCGAAGCGAAGCCGGCGCCCTAACAACCCGCGTAGCGCCTACGACCCAGGCTCCGGGTGCCCCAACTTGGTCAGCCACACCCGGAACAACCGGTGCAGCGACTCGGCCCCCACCAGCTCCCCGGGCGGCTCGAACTCCTTGGGGTAGATGAGGAACCCGCGCTCCTGCTCCCCGCCGAGCCCGCCGTGCGAGCCGACGTGGATCTCGAACGGTGAGGCCTCCCCGGTCTCCGGGTCCCACCGGCTGTTGATCATGATGTCGGCGCAGTGCGGGAAGGCGTCCACGCGCCGGATGAGGTCCGGGGCGTGCTCCCCGTACAGCGCCAGCGGATCCTCCCCGAGCACCTCGCCGGAAGCCAGCCGGTGGACGCCGTCGCGGCCGAGCACGACCGGGCCGTGGACGTCGCTGCGCACCAGCATGAACCCGACGCCCGGGTGGTCGACGAGCGCGGGGAGCAGCTCCGGGTACTCGCGCTCGATCGTCTCCAGCGAGACCCGGCCTTCGTGCTCGGTGAACGAGACCATCCCGACGTGCCCGGACACCACGACGACCACGCCGGGCGCCACGCGCGTCACTTCGTGCCGCTCGTCCTCCCGTGGCCGGTGCTCGATGCGCCGCGCCCCGGTCACCCGCTCCCGCAGGCGGGTGGCGACCGGGCCGCCGGACACCGCTTCCGGGGTCGGCCCGCCGCACAGCCGCCCGACCAGCTCCTCCAGCGACTCGCCGAACCGGTGTGCGAACGCCCACCCCTGCGTCTGCCCGTGGTCGGACAGCACCACCAGGTGGTAGGGCCGCGGCCCGAGCCGGGAAGCCCGGTGCAGCCGGCCGATCTGCTGGTCGATCCCCCGCAGCACGGCGAGCGTGTCGAACCGTTCGATGCCGGAGTGGTGGGCGACCTCGTCGTAGCCGAGGAAGTCCGCGTAGACCACGGGGCGGCCGTTGAGCATGTCCTCCAGTACCGCGGACACCACGACGTCGCGGGAGATGACCGTGGTGCCGGTCCGGGCGATCGGGTAGATCCCGCCGCGCGGCACCCGCGGCACCACGCCCGCCCGCCGCTGCCGCGCCGACGCCGAGACCTCGCGGACGATGTCGACCAGCGCCGCTCCCAAGGTGCGCAACGCGTTCACCGGGTTGGCGAAGTAGGCGTAGTAGCCCGCGCCGACGCGGTCCGCACGGCGTCGGCGCAGGCCCTTGGGCAGCAGCACGGACACGGCGCTCATGGTGAGGCTGACGTGCGGCGCGTCGCCGGTGAAGAGGTTGCCGTGGCTGGCGCCGTCGACGGCGAGCAGGCCGCGGCCGTTCGAGTGCCGCCGCTCGATCTCGGCCGCGTCGCGCGGGTGGGCGCACGCCATCACGTGGTCGCGGTCCTTTTCGTACCAGCGGAACCCTAGGATGTCGTGGTTGGAGCCGTGCAGGATGCCGCACACGCTCGCGCCGGTCTGCGAGCTCCAGTCGGTCTGCCAGCGCACCAGGGCGTGGCTGTCCTCGGCGAGCCAGCGCGCCAGGGTCGGCATGTCGCCGTCCCGCACCGCGCGGCGCACGACGTCGTACCCGAGGCCGTCGACCTGCAGGAAGATCAGCCCGGGCGGCAGGTCCGGTTCGGCTGCCGGGCAGCGGCGCGACCGGCGGCGGGCGCGGCGGAAGAACACCTCGTCCTCGTCGATGGCCAGCACACTCGACACCACACCGCTGACCGCGGACACCCCGACCACGACGAGGAACCCGGTGCGCAGCCCGTTGACCTCCACCCCCGGCACCACCGCGAACGCCGCCACCGCGCCCGCGCCGAGCACCAGGAAGCTGCCGATGCCGAGCGTGAACAACGCCAGCGGCAACGCGACCCGCAGGACTTGCGGCCACACCACGGCGGTCAGCAGGCTCAGAAGCAGGCCGCACACCAGTGGTTGCCACCAGTCCGGCATCGCGAAGCCGTCGAGCAGGTCGTCCATGCCGACGAGCGCGAGCGACGTGGTCAGCCACACCAGGGCGAACCGCGCGAGCGACCGTCCACGCCGGAACAGCCGGCCCCTCTCCGCCGTTGTCATCCCCGGTTCCCCACCCTTTCCCTGCGGCGCCTCGCGACCAGGTTGATCACCCCGGTGACCAGCAAGACCAGCACGGCGGCCAGGAACGTCGCGACGAGCGGCGAGTCGAACAGACCGCCGCTGAGCACGCCCAGCAACGCGTACGCGACCGCCCACAGCACGCACGCGACGGCCGTGGCGGGCAACAGCCGCCGCCACGGGTAGGCGATCGCGCCCGCGGCCAGCAGCACCGGGATGCGCCCGGCCGGCAGCAACCGCCCGACGACCACGAGCTGCCACCCCTGCCGCGCGAACCGCCGCCGAGCCGCGACGAGACGTTCCGGTTTCTGGCCGCGCGCCAGCCAGCGGACCGCCGCGTCGCTGCCCAGCCGCGCGACCGCGAAGGTCACGACGTCACCCACCATCGCCCCCGCGGCGGCCAGCAGCAGCACCAAGGGCAACGACAGGTGCCCGGTCGTCATGGCGATCGCGGCCGCCGCACCGACGACGGCGCCGGTCGGGACGATGGGCACGATCGAGCCGACGAGGACGCCCAGGAAGAGGGTCGGGTAGCCGACGCTGGAGAGGTCGGTCCAGTTCACCCGCCCACCCCACCACGCCCCGCGGCGGCGCACGGCTGGGCCACGCCGATCAAGGCCACCGGAAAACCTCACAGCTCACCCGGTCTTCACCCGGCCCGGTGACCACTGCGCCGCCGAGCGCGGATCTCACCCCGACGAGCGCAGAACTCGCACCCACAAGCGTGGGACTCGCGTCCCACCGCGCGAGTTCCACCCTCAGCCCCGCGAGTCCCACCCTCCGCCGCATGAGACCCACACTCAGCCGCATGAGGTCTGCGGTCGTGCGCCCGAGTTCTCCCGCCGGGCGCCCGAGATCTGCGGTGGGGCGCTTGAGGTCTGCGCTCCGACAGCGGGCGGTCATCGGGGGGCCTCGTACAGGCGCACGGGCTCGCCGGGCTTCGTGAGGGCCACCGTGGTCGGCAGGCGGCGGTCCGCGACCTCCGCCGCGAACGTTCGTGGCGGTGAGACCAGCAACCGCCGCATGCGGGGGGTTCGCGCCAGGCCGGGGACGGCCAGCGTGCCCCAGTGCACGGGCACCGCCACGCGCGGTTGCACCAGTGCGACCGCCTCCGCGGCCCGCGCGGGGTCCAGGTGCCCGGGCCCGAGGTTCGGCCCCCACCCCCACACCGGCAGCAACGCCACGTCCACCGGGCCGAGCTCGGCCATCCCCGGGTACAGGTCCGTGTCCCCGGCGACGTACACCCGCACCCCCGGCGCCTCCACGACGTGACCGCTCGCGCGCGCCTGCGGGCCGTGCGTGAAGCGCGGCCCCCAGCGGTGCCCGGAGTGGTCCGCCGGCACCGCGGTCACCCGCAGGTCGCCGACCGGCAACTGCTCCCCGATGTCCAGTTCCGCCACCGCCGGAAACCCCCGCCGCCGCATCCACGCGCCGGCCCCGCGCGGCACCACGATCGGCACGTCCCGCCCCAGCAGCCGCAGCGACGGCGCGTGCAAGTGGTCGCCGTGCAGGTGGGAGATCAGCACCAGGTCGACGTCGGCGTAGGCCGCCGGATCCAGCGGCGGCACGACCCGCACCAGCCCGCCCACCGTGCGCGTCAGCACCGGATCGGTCAGCACGACCCGGCCGGCGACCTCCAGTCGGACCGTCGAGTGGCCGAGGAAACGCATCGCCAGGCCGTCCATGCCCCGAGTATCCCGGCCGGAAGGCGCTCCGCGTCCGTAACACCTTGATTACTTAATCGGACACTCACTCGAACCGGTGAATCGATCACGGCACGCCCCAATCGACCTTTGCACAGGTCAACGCTGTTGCAGCGGTACTTCCACATCGGAGGCTGTCGCGTCAACGTCCGTATGGCATATGCCACGAGGTCCGGTCGACGTATGTCGATAACGGCGAGTTCACACTACTGTCATAAGACCCGGCGAACCCGGGGGTAACTGGCGCGCCGCGGGAACCCACCCACCACAACCCGGGAACTCGCTGATGCGCGCCAGCGGCCCGAAGACGTGCCGACCGGCGGCCACCCAACGACGTGTGGCCGGTGTGCCGAGTCCTGCCCTCGTTCAGGCGACTCGGACTTCTGCTCTCGACTGACCATCGCGCAGGAGGGCTGTTGCGTTAACAACAGCCCGTGCCGCGCCCACGTGTGAGGAGACGGCCAGCCGTGACCCGCCACAGTGTTCGCAAGCCGGAAGGCTTGTACGACGCGCAATACGAGCACGATGCCTGCGGTGTCGCGTTCGTCGCCGATATGTCCGGCCGACGCAGCCACGACATCGTCACCAAGGCCCTGACGGCCCTGCGCAACCTCGAACACCGTGGCGCCAGAGGAGCGGAACCGGAGACCGGCGACGGCGCGGGCATCCTGATCCAGGTTCCGGACGCGTTCTTCCGCGAGGTCGTCGACTTCGAGCTGCCCGAAGCGGGCCACTACGCCGTGGGCACCGCGTTCCTGCCGATCGACGAGACCGCCCGCGGCCGCGCGATGAGCGCGATCGAGGGCCTCGTCGCCGAGGAGGGCCTGCGTGTTCTCGGCTGGCGCGAGGTCCCGGTGGACACCGAGCACGTCGGGCCGACGGCGGCCTCGACCATGCCGCACTTCGCGCAGCTGTTCCTGGCCTCGCGCGAAGGCCTGCGCACCGGGCTGGACCTGGAGCGCGCCGCGTTCTGCGTGCGCAAACGCGCCGAGCACCTGCTGGCCGACGAGGACGTCTACTTCCCGAGCCTGTCCGCCCGCACGATCGTCTACAAGGGAATGCTCACCGAGCCGCAGGTGCCGCGGTTCTTCCCGGACCTGACCGACGAGCGCGTGACGAGCGCGATCGGGCTGGTGCACTCCCGCTTCTCCACCAACACGTTCCCGTCGTGGCCGCTCGCCCACCCGTACCGGTACGTGGCGCACAACGGCGAGATCAACACCCTGCGCGGCAACCGGAACTGGATGGACGCGCGCGAGTCGATGCTGTCCACCGACCTGATCCCGGGTGACCTCAAGCGGATCTACCCGATTATCACCCGCGGCGCGAGCGACTCGGCGAGCTTCGACGAGGTCCTCGAACTGCTGCACCTGGGCGGCCGCAGCCTGCCGCACGCGGTCCTCATGATGATCCCCGAGGCGTGGGAGAACCACGAGGAGATGGACGAGGCGCGCCGCGCCTTCTACGAGTTCCACTCCACGCTCATGGAGCCGTGGGACGGCCCGGCGCTGGTGTCATTCACCGACGGCACCCAGATCGGCGCCGTGCTGGACCGCAACGGCCTGCGCCCGGCGCGGTACTGGGTCACTGAGGACGGCCTGGTCGTGCTCGCCAGCGAGGTCGGCGTGCTGGAACTGGACCAGTCGACGATCGTGAAGAAGGGCCGGCTGGAGCCGGGCCGCATGTTCCTCGTCGACACGGCCGAGGGCCGCATCATCGACGACGAGGAGATCAAGGGCCAGCTGGCCGCCGAGCACCCGTACGGCGACTGGGTCGACCAGGGCCTGGTGCGCCTGGAAGAGCTGCCCGAGCGCGAGCGCGAGGTGCCGACACACGCCTCGCTGGTGCGCCGCCAGCAGGCCTTCGGCTACACCGAGGAAGAACTCGACACGCTGCTGTCGCCGATGGCGCGCAGTGGCGCCGAGCCGATCGGCTCGATGGGCAACGACTCGCCGCTCGCGCCGCTGTCGTCCGGCCCGCGCCCGATCTTCGACTACTTCATCCAGCTGTTCGCCCAGGTCACCAACCCGCCGCTGGACGCCATCCGCGAGGAGCTGGTGACGTCGCTGGGCACCCAGCTCGGCGCACAGCCGAACCTGCTGGAGGCCACCGGCGAGTCGTGCCGCCGCGTCGTCCTGCCGTTCCCGGTGCTGGACAACGACGAGCTGGCCAAGCTGGTGCACATCAACGACGACGGCGACCTGCCCGAGTTCACCGCGGTCACCATCCACGGTCTCTACGACGTGCACGGCGGCGGGGACGCGCTGCTGGCGCGCCTGGAGGAGATCCGCACCGAGGTGTCCAACGCGATCTCCGAGGGCGCGCGGCTGATCGTGCTGTCCGACCGCGGGGTCGACGCCGACCACGCGGCCATCCCGTCGCTGCTGCTCACCGGCGCGGTGCACCACCACCTGGTGCGGCAGAAGACCCGCACGCAGGTCGGCATCATCGCCGAGACCGCCGACGCCCGCGAGGTGCACCACATCGCGCTGCTGCTGGGTTACGGCGCCGCCGCGGTCAACCCGTACCTGGCGATGGCCACGGTCGAGGAGCTGGCCCGCGACGGCAAGATCCCGGGCGTCACCGCGCAGCAGGCGACCCGCAACCTGATCAAGGCGCTGGGCAAGGGCGTCCGCAAGACCATGTCGAAGATGGGAGTGTCCACTGTGGCCTCCTACACCGGCGCGCAGATCTTCGAGGCGCTCGGCCTGTCGCAGGAGGTCATCGACACCTGCTTCACCGGCACCACCTCGCGGCTGGGCGGCGTCGGCTTCGACGTGCTGCACGAGGAGGTCCGGCAGCGGCACGCCCGCGCGTTCCCGCGCGACGGCTTCCGCCCGAACCACCGCGAGCTGGAGATCGGCTCGGACTACCAGTGGCGGCGCGAGGGCGAGCCGCACCTGTTCAACCCGCACACGGTCTTCAAGCTGCAGCATTCCACGCGCACCGGCCGCTACGAGGTGTTCAAGGAGTACACGAACGCCGTCGACGAGCAGTCGAAGAAGCTGTTCACGCTGCGCGGCCTGTTCGAGCTGAAGGAGGGCGTGCGCCCGCCGGTGCCGATCGAGGAGGTCGAGCCGGTCTCCGAGATCGTCAAGCGGTTCGCCACCGGCGCCATCTCCTACGGCTCGATCTCGCAGGAGATGCACGAGACGCTGGCGATCGCGATGAACCGGCTGGGCGGCAAGTCCAACACCGGTGAGGGCGGCGAGGACCCCGAGCGGCTGTACGACCCCGAGCGGCGCAGCGCCGTGAAGCAGGTCGCCAGCGGCCGGTTCGGCGTCACCAGCGAGTACCTGGTCAACGCCGACGACATCCAGATCAAGATGGCGCAGGGCGCCAAGCCCGGCGAGGGCGGCCAGCTGCCCGGCGCGAAGGTGTACCCGTGGATCGCCAAGACGCGGCACTCCACGCCGGGTGTGGGCCTGATTTCCCCACCGCCGCACCACGACATCTATTCGATCGAGGACCTGGCGCAGCTGATCCACGACCTGAAGAACGCCAACCCGGCGGCCCGCATCCACGTGAAGCTGGTGTCCGAGGTCGGCGTCGGCACGGTGGCGGCGGGTGTGTCGAAGGCGCACGCGGACGTCGTGCTGATCTCCGGTCACGACGGCGGCACCGGCGCCTCGCCGCTGTCCTCGATCAAGCACGCGGGCGGCCCGTGGGAGCTGGGCCTGGCCGAGACGCAGCAGACGCTGCTGGCCAACCGGTTGCGTGACCGGATCGTGGTGCAGACCGACGGCCAGCTCAAGACCGGCCGCGACGTGGTGATCGCCGCGCTGCTCGGCGCCGAGGAGTTCGGGTTCGCGACCGCGCCGCTGGTGGTGTCCGGCTGCATCATGATGCGCGTCTGCCACCTGGACACCTGCCCGGTCGGCGTCGCGACGCAGAACCCGAAGCTGCGGGAGAAGTTCAGCGGCAAGGCCGAGTACGTGGTGAACTTCTTCGAGTTCATCGCGCAGGAGGTGCGCGAGTACCTGGCGCGGCTGGGCTTCCGGTCGATCGAGGAGGCCGTCGGGCACGCCGAGGTGCTCGACACCCGTCCCGCGGTCGACCACTGGAAGGCGCGTGGGCTGGACCTGTCGCCGATCTTCCATGTGCCCGAGCTGGAGCCGCGGGCCGCGCGGCACCAGGTGGTCAAGCAGGACCACGGCCTGGAGAAGGCGCTGGACAACACGCTGATCCAGCTCGCCGAGGGCGCGCTGAACTCCGGGGACAAGGTGCGGCTGGAACTGCCGGTGCGCAACGTGAACCGGACCGTCGGCACCATGCTCGGGTCGGAGCTGACCAAGCGGTGGGGCGGCGAGGGCCTGCCGGACGACACGATCGACGTGACCTTCACCGGCACCGCCGGCCAGTCGTTCGGCGCGTTCATCCCGAAGGGCATCACGCTGCGGCTGTTCGGCGACGGCAACGACTACGTGGGCAAGGGCCTCTCCGGTGGCCGCATCATCGTGCGGCCGCCCAAGGAGGCGAAGTTCGACACGTCCGCGAACATCATCGCGGGCAACGTGATCGGCTACGGCGCGACCGGCGGGCAGATCTTCCTGCGCGGCAAGGTCGGCGAGCGGTTCTGCGTGCGCAACTCGGGCGCGCTGGCCGTCGTGGAGGGCGTCGGTGACCACGGCTGCGAGTACATGACCGGCGGTCGCGTGGTCGTGCTCGGGCCGACCGGGCGCAACTTCGCCGCGGGCATGTCGGGCGGGATCGCCTACGTGCTGGACCTGTCGCCGTTGCGGGTGAACCCGGAGATGGTCGACGTGGACCCGCTGGACGACGAGGACGTCGAGTTCCTGCGGGACGCGGTCGAGGCGCACTTCGTGGAGACCGAGTCGCCGGTAGCGCGGGAGCTGCTGGCCGGCTGGGAGACCACGGTCGCCCGGTTCGCCAAGGTCATGCCCAAGGACTACAAGCGGGTCCTGGCCGCGCAGGCGGAAGCCGAGCGCGAGGGCCGGGACGTGAACGAAGCCATCATGGAGGCCGCACATGGCTGACCCCAAGGGTTTTCTGACGACGCCGCGCGAGACGCCGAAGACCCGGCCGGTGCCGTTGCGGCTGCTCGACTGGCGCGAGGTGTACGAGGACTTCGCGTCCAGCAAGCTGGAGAAGCAGGCCGGCCGCTGCATGGACTGCGGCATCCCGTTCTGCCACCAGGGCTGCCCGCTGGGCAACCTGATCCCGGAGTGGAACACGCTGGTCTGGAGCGACGACTGGCGCGACGCGATCGAGCGGCTGCACGCCACGAACAACTTCCCGGAGTTCACCGGGACGCTGTGCCCTGCGCCGTGCGAGACCGCGTGCGTGCTGGGGATCAACGACGACCCGGTGACGATCAAGCGGGTCGAGATCTCCATCGTGGACCGTGCGTGGGAGGAGGGCTGGATCACGCCGCAGCCCCCGAAGACGCGCACCGGCAAGAAGGTCGCCGTGGTCGGGTCCGGTCCGTCCGGTCTGGCGGCGGCGCAGCAGCTGACCCGCGCCGGGCACGACGTGGTCGTGTTCGAGCGGGCCGACGCGATCGGCGGGCTGCTGCGGTACGGCATCCCCGAGTTCAAGATGGAGAAGCGCAGGCTGGACCGGCGGCTGGACCAGATGCGGGCCGAGGGTACGGAGTTCCGCACCGGCGTGAACGTCGGCGTCGACGTCACGGCGGAGGAGCTGCGGACTGAGTATGACGCGGTGGTGCTGGCCGGTGGCGCGACCGCGTGGCGCGACCTGCCGGTCAAGGGCCGCGACATCCCGGGCATCTACCAGGCGATGGAGTTCCTGCCGCTGGCGAACCGGGTGGCGTCGGGCGAGCTGGAGTCGTCGCCGATCTCGGCCGAGGGCAAGCACGTCGTGGTGATCGGCGGCGGTGACACCGGCGCGGACTGCGTCGGCACTTCGCACCGGCAGGGCGCGCTTTCGGTGACGCAGCTGGAGATCATGCCCCGCCCGCCGGAGACCCGGTCGGAGGCCCACCCGTGGCCGACGTACCCGATGATCTTCCGGGTGTCCTCGGCGCACGAGGAGGGCGGCGAGCGGCTGTACTCGGTGAGCACGCAGGAGTTCCTCGCCGACGAGGGCGGGAACCTGCGTGCGCTGCGGCTGGTCGAGGTCCGCAACGAGGGCGGGAAGTTCGTCGAGGTCGAGGGCACCGAGCGGGAGCTGCCCGCGCAGCTGGTGCTGCTGGCGATGGGCTTCGTCGGCCCGCAACGCGAAGGCCTGCTCGAGCAGCTCGGTGTGGAGCTGGACGCGCGCGGCAACGTCGCGCGGGACGCGGATTTCCGCACCAGTGTGGAGAACGTGTTCGTGGCCGGTGACATGGGCCGCGGGCAGTCGCTGATCGTGTGGGCGATCGCCGAGGGCCGCTCCGCCGCGGCCGGTGTGGACGCCTACCTGACCGGCCGGAACGTCCTGCCAGCGCCGATCGCGCCGACGGACCGGCCGATCGCCTAGTGCCCCGGGGCGGGCCGCCGCGGCAACGAAGCCACGACGGCCCGCTCCGAGCCCAGCCCTTCGCGAGCCCCACGCTCACGCACGCGAGTTCTACGTTCAGCGTGGCGAGTTCTGCATTCGACGGCGCGAATTCCACCACCGTCAAGCGTCGCGCTCACGGCGGAGCAGCACCACCGCCACCAGCCCCGGGATCGACGGCGCCAGCCCCACGAGGCCGAGCCACGGCGGCACCGACTGCCCGCGGTACTCGGTGATCGTCAGGTTCGTCACCGCCAGCCGTGCCGAGCATCAGCAGCGTCACGGCCAGCGGCCACGTCCAGCGGCGGCCGCGGCGGTGCGCCCACACCGTCCCGAGCCAGCCGAGCGCGCCCAGCACCCCTACCGTCACCAGGTACGCGGTGACCAGCGTCGCGGCCTGGCCGGCCCCGTCCGGCCGGTAAGCCGCGTACACCCCGCGCAGGTGCTCCGCCAGCGAATCCGCCCAGGCGACTGCCGCCGCGATCGTGCCCAGCTGCAGGACCAGCCCCGCCCACAGCGCCGCGGCTGCCCGGTTCGCCTTCCCGGTCCGCGTCAGCTCCACCGTCACGCCATCCCCCTTCGCCGAAAGTTTGAGACTTGGGATATCGCGTCTCAAAGGAGGTGTTCAGTGCAACCCGAATCGACAGCCGCCTTCGGCGGGCGGCGCCGGCCACGCCTGTCCGACCAGGAGACGCAGCGACGCATGCTGACCACCGCGGCCGAGGCCGTGGGCCGCACCGGCCTGACGGTCGGCCTGGACCACCTCCCGTTCGCGGAGCTGATCCGCCAGGCCGGCGTCGCCCGCAGCGCGGTGTACCGGAAGTGGCCGAACAGGGAGGCCTTCCTCGGCGACCTCCTCCTCGAACTCGCCCGCGGCCAGGCGCCGCTCGGCGCGACGGGCGGGGAGGCGGCAGGCGTCCTGGTCCGGCGGATCCTCCTGGCTCGGCTGGACGCGCTCACCACTCCGGACGGCCGCCGTGCCGCCACGGCCGAACTGGTTCGCGAGACCGCCTTCCAGGACTTCCGGCACCTGCTCGGCTCGCCGGTGTGGCAGACCTACCTGGCCCTGACCGCGACCGCGGCCGGCCTTCCCGACGGGGACCTCCGCGACCAGGTCGTCGCGGCGCTGGCCGACTTCGGAGCGCACGTTCACCACCCGGATCGCGCGCAGCCACCGCGGGGTGGCGGACCTGCTCGGGCTGCGCCCGGCAGGCGTGTCGTTCGAGACCATCGCCCACCTCGGCAACGCGCTGGTGCGTGGCCTGATCACGAAGGCGACCACCACGCCGGAACTGGCGGAGCAGCGCACCGCGGCCACGATCGCCGGGGCCGCGGGCGACTGGTCGCTGCCCGCGCTCGGCCTGGTCGCGATCACGCAGACCTACCTCGAACCCGGGCCGGACACGTGGACGAGCGCCGACCTGGACCGGCTGCGCGCGCCTGGAGAGTGACACGGACCCGTTCGGCCCCTGAGCCGATCGGGTGAAAACCCGCCCGATCCGTACTTGGCCGCCACTCAGCGCGACTTAGGGGCAGGTGACGGCGCCGCACACGACAGGGGCCTCGCGGCGCCGCCACCGTGACTGGGGTAAAGCCAGACATCCTGAAGGCGCACGTCCGGGATCGCCTCACCGTGCTGTTCCTCGGCTTCGGCGACCCCGCCGAAGCCCGCGCCTTTCTGAACGGCCTGTCCGGGCGGATGAAGTCCGCCCAGACCCACCTGCAGGAAGTCGAGGCGCACAAGCTCACGAAGACAGGCGGCACGCCCTACCTCGGCGTCGGCCTGACCGCGCACGGCTACGCCACGCTCGGCGTCACGGCGCCGGCCGACCCGGCCGTCACCGAGTGGGAGGGCAACTACCAGCAGACGATCGACGCCGTGCTCCTCCTCGGCGACGCGACCGCCGGACCGGTCCGCACCCTCCGCCGCCAGATCGAGGCGCTGCGCCCGGCGTCGGTGAGCGTGCTGGGCGAGGAGTCCGGCCTCGGGCTCGCCAACGCCAACGGCGACGGCATCGAGCACTTCGGCTACGTCGACGGGCGCAGCCAGCCGCTGTTCCTCACCGAGGACGTCGACACCGAGCGGGACACCACCGACGGCGTCAACGACTGGGCCCCCTCGGCGCCGCTGGAGCAGGTCCTCGTGCCCGACCCGGCCGCGCCGGACCCGACCGTCCACTTCGGAAGCTACTTCGTGTTCCGCAAGCTGGAGCAGAACGTCCGGCTGTTCAAGGAGGCCGAGCGCGACCTCGGGCTGCACGGCGAGGACCGGGAACGGGCAGGCGCGATGCTGATCGGCCGGTTCGAGGACGGCACCCCGCTGACCGTGCAGAGCGCGCCTGGCTCACACCACCCGGTCGGCAACGACTTCAGCTACGACAGCGACAAACTGGGCCAGAAGTGCCCGTTCCACGCCCACATCCGCAAGACCAACCCGCGTGGTTCGGGTGGCGCGGAGGCGCCGGAGGGCGAGCGCAAGCACCTGATGGCCCGGCGCGGCCAGACCTACGGCCGCCGCCGCGACGACCCGAACGCGGACCTGCCGCCGCGACTGCGCCCGGCGAAGGACGTCGGCCTGCTGTTCATGGCCTTCAACTCGAACCTGGGCAACCAGTTCGAGTTCACGCAGCAGATCTGGGCGGACAACCCCGCGTTCCCGTTCCCGCCGGACGGTTCGCGGCCGGGTCTCGATCCGGTCATCGGGCAGGGCGCGCGGGCGCCGCAGAAATACGCGCCGGAATGGGGTCACAACAACGTCGTCGAGGCGACCGATTCCCATTCCACAGGCGGTCACCATGAAGGGCGGCGAGTATTTCTTCATGCCATCACTCGCCTTTCTGCGGAGTCTGTGAGTGAAATTCCGACAGCCCACCGGATTCCGCCCGGCGGGGCTGTCGTCGTGATCGGGTTTCCAAGTCGCGCGCGAGGCGGTATTACTGATGCGTGGACAGGCATGAGCGGCTGAACACGCTGCTCGAAATGATCGGGCAGCAGGGGCGGATCGAGGTGGACCAGGCGGCGGCGAAACTGAGCGTTTCCCCCGCCACGATCCGGCGCGACCTCGATCATTTGGCAGGCCGCCAATTGCTCACCAGAGCCCGGGGCGGCGCCGTGGCCGCCAACGTCGCCTACAACCTCCCCGGCCGCAACCACGCCGACCGGCACTCGGTGGAAAAGCGCCGCATCGCCGAGGCCGCGGCCCGGCTGGTTGATCGGGGAATGGTGATCGGGTTCAACGGCGGCACCACCACGACCGAGGTCAGCAGGGCGATCGCCAGCCGTCCGGATTTCAACGACCGCGGCAGTTCGCCGGTGCTGACGGTGGTGACGAACGCGGTGAACATCGCGCACGAGCTGACCGTGCGGCAGAGCATCCGGCTGGTCAGCACCGGCGGGGTGGCGCGGCCGCAGTCGTTCGAGCTGACCGGGCACCTGGCCGGCATGGTGCTGGAGGAGGTCAGCCTCGACCTGACGTTCATCGGCGTGGACGCGGTCGACCCGCTGCGGGGCGCCTACGCGCACCACGAATCCGAGGCGGCGATCAACAAGCTGCTGGCGCACCGCGCGAAGAAGGTCGTGGTGGTGACCGACAGCTCGAAACTGGGCGCCTACGCGTTCGCCCGCATCTGCCCGACGCTCGACATCGACCTGCTGATCACCGACACGGCCGCCGAGCCGAGCCTGGTGTCGGCCTTCGAACTCGAGGGCGTGCGGGTGACGCTCGTCTGAGCTGAAACCCGCTGGCCGCGTCCAGCCCGCGCTGGCACCGCCCGGCAGGCCGCGCCCGAACCGCCGCAGCCGTCGCTCGACCACACCCGCCCAGCCGAACCCCGGTGCCAGCACCGCGGGCAAGCCACGCTCACACCAGGCGCCGCGGCGCCAGCCCCGCGGGCGAGCACCACTCACCCCACGCCGGGCAGCCCCTCCGGCGCCCCACGCTCGATCAACCGCAGCAAGGCATCCGTGTCCAGGCGCTCCTCGACGGCGTCCGCGAGCCGGTCCAGCATCGACTCGCGCAGGGTGGCGAAACCGGGCGCGTCCGCGGTCGGCGACCAACTCACCCCGGCCTGCGCCGCCGCCTCCGTCAGCCACGCCCGGCGGAAACCGTCGTTGTCCAGGGTGCCGTGCCAGGTCGTGCCCCACACCGCGCCGCGGCGCCAGCCGTCCAGGAACGGTTCGGCCTCCCCGGTCGGCGTCGCGCTGCCGTGGTGGATCTCGTACGCGGCGACCGCGTGCCCGCGCCACCGCGCGACCGGCCTGCCGAGCACCTTCTCCACGCTGAACGACACGCGCGTCGGCAGCAGACCCAGCCCCGGCACCGTGCCCGCGCCCGACTCGACATCGTCCACAATGGTCTCCGCCAGCATCTGGTAGCCACCGCAGATCCCCAGCACCGGCCGCCCCGCGGCGGCGCGCGCGGTCAGCGCCGGCTCCAAGCCGCGCTCCCGCAGCCACCGCAGATCCCCCACCGTGGCGCGCGTTCCCGGCAGCACCACCAGGTCCGCGGCCCGCACGGTGTCGGGGTCCGCGGTCAGCGTGACCGTTACGCCCGGCTCGGCGGCGAGTGCGTCCACGTCGGTCGCGTTCGACGCGCGCGGGAACCGCACCACGGCAACCCGCAGACCGCCGGTGGCCTGCTGCTCGTGCCGCCAGCCCGCCGCGGCGAGCGCGTCCTCCGAGTCGATCCACACCCCGTCCAACCAGGGCAGCACCCCCAGCACCGGCCGGTGCGTCAGCTCCGCGATCCGGTCCAGGCCCGGCCGCAGCAACGCCTCGTCACCGCGGAACTTGTTCACCACCCAGCCGGCGAGCAGCGCCTGGTCCGCGGGCTCCAGCAACGCGACCGTGCCGTACATCGCGGCCAGCACGCCGCCGCGGTCGATGTCGCCGACCACCACGACCGGCAGCCCGAACCGCCGCGCCAGCCCCATGTTCACGTAGTCGCCCTGGCGCAGGTTGATCTCGGCCGGGCTGCCCGCGCCCTCGCACACCACGACGTCGAACCGCGTGCGCAGCTCGTCGAAAGCCTCGAAGGCGATGCGCGCCAGCTCGCGGCGGCCGGTGGCGAACTCGCCGGCTTCCAGCGTCCCGAACGGCTTGCCGAGCGCGATGACGTGGCTGCGCCGGTCACTGCCCGGTTTCAGCAGCACCGGGTTCATCGCGGCCTCCGGCTCCACCCCGGCCGCGACCGCCTGCAACCACTGCGCGCGCCCGATCTCCGCGCCGTCGGCGCAGACCATCGAGTTGTTCGACATGTTCTGCGCCTTGAACGGCGCTACCCGCAGCCCGCGGCGCGCGAGCCACCGGCAGATGCCCGCGGTGACCAGGCTCTTCCCGGCGTCCGAAGTGGTCCCGGCGACCAGCAGGCCCCTCATCGCGCCACCGCCGCGGCCAGCGCTAGCGCCGCCAGCCCGACCGCGCGGGACAACCGGACGGCGCGCCGCAGGTCGCCCGCGCCCGGTGCCGGGCCGTCGCCGAGCGCGCCCCGGTCCTCGACCCGGCCGGCGTAGGTGTTGACGCCGCCCAGCCGCACGCCGAGCGCGCCCGCGAAGGCGGCCTCGATCTGCCCGGCGTTCGGGCTCGGGTGCCGCGCGGCATCGCGCCGCCACACCGCGAGCGACCGGCCAGGGCGGCCGCCCACCACGCGCGCGCACGCGGCGGTGGCGAGCGCGCCGAGGCGGGCGGGCAGCAGGTTGGCGAGGTCGTCACCGCGCGCGGCGGCCCAGCCGAACCGCTCGAAGCGCGGCGTGCGGTGCCCGACCATCGCGTCGAGGGTGTTGAGCGCCCGGTACCCGAGCAGCCCCGGCACCCCGGCCACCGCGCCCCACACCAGCGGCGCGACGACGGCGTCGCTGGTGTTCTCGGCGATCGACTCGGCCGCGGCCCTGGCCAGGCCCGGTTCGTCCAGTTCGGAGGCATCGCGGCCGCACAGGTGCCCCAGCCGCTGCCGGGCCGCGGGCACGTCGCCCGATTCGAGCCGGACGGCCATCGCCTCCCCTTCCGCCGCCAGGCCCCGGCCGCCGAGCACGGTCCACGTGGCGAGCGCCGTCACCGCGACGCGGGCGAACGGCCGCCGGGCGGCGGCCTGGGCGAGAACGCCGAGCCCAGCCGCAGCACCGACGCAGGTCACAGCGTATGCGGCGCCGCGGGCCCGCGAATCGGCCCAGACGCGTTGCTCCAGCGCCTTCGCCGCGCGCCCGAACAGGGCGACCGGATGCCCGCGGCGCGGATCACCGAAGGCCGCGTCCAGCGCGTATCCGGCCACGAGGCCGACCGCGGTCAACGATCTTGCATACACCACACACGGGACGGTAGCCCGTGCACGACAATGCCGGGTATGACCAAGCTGACCCAGCGGCTGGCCGCCTCATTGGAGGCCGCCGCCCGGCTGCTCCGCCGGTACGGGGACGACGAGGCGAAGGTGCTGGTCCTGGGCGGGGTCCGCTCGGGCAAGTCGCGCCACGCGGAGCGTCTGATGGCCCGCCATCCCGAAGTCGTCTACGTCGCGCCAGGCCCGGTGCCCACCGGCGACGATCCCGAATGGGCGGCGCGGATCGCGCTGCACCAGGCCCGCAGACCGGCGAACTGGCGCACGGTCGAAACCGGTGACCTCGCCACGACGGTCCGGAAGGCGTCGCGGCCGCTGCTGATCGACTGCCTCGGCACCTGGGTCACGCGGGTGCTCGGCGACGTCGGCGCGTGGGACGCGAAGAACGGCTGGGAACTGCGGCTGGACGAGCGGATGGAGGAGTTCCTCGAGGCGTGGCGGATCGCGCACGTGCCGATCGTGGCGGTGACCAACGAGGTCGGCATGGGTGTGGTGCCCGCGACAGCCTCCGGACGGCTGTTCCGTGATGTGCTGGGGGCGCTCAACGACCGCGTCGCGGCCCAGGCGGACAGCGTCCAGCTGGTGGTGGCGGGGCGCGTCCTGCACCTCGACGAAAGGGCTCGGCTGTGACCAGCTTCGACATCCCCGCACCGGACGCGGCCGCGCACGCCGCCGCACTGGAACGGCTGGACGCGCTGGTCAAACCCGTCGGCGCGCTGGGGCGGCTGGAAGAGCTCGCCGCGTGGCTGTGCGCCGCGTCCGGGCAGGTCCCGCCGCCGCCGATCGAGCGGCCGCGGGTGGTCGTGTTCGCCGGGGACCACGGCGTGAGCCGGCTGTCGGCGTACCCGCGTGAGGTGACCGCGGCGATGGTGCGGGTGTTCCTGGCAGGCAAGAGCGGGGTCAACGTGCTGGCCCGCGAGGTCGGCGCGGGGGTCCGGGTGCTGGACATCGCGGTCGACGACGACCTGTCCGACGTGCCGGCCGAGGTGCGGGCGTGGAAGGTCCGGCGCGGTTCCGGGTCGATCGAGGCCGAGGACGCGCTGGAACCAGGCGAGGCGGCGCGTGCCTTCGAGGTCGGCCGCCGGGTCGCCGACGCCGAGGTGGACGACGGCGCGGACCTGCTCATCCCCGGTGACATGGGGATCGGCAACACCGCGGTGGCGGCGGCCCTGGTCGCCGCGGCGCTCGGGGTGCCCGCCGAAGAGGTCGTCGGCACCGGGACGGGTGTCGACGAGGCTGGGCGCGCGCGGAAGGTCGCGGTGGTCCGGGCCGCCGTGGAGCGGGCCGGGGAGCGGGTGTCGGACCCGTTCGAGCTGCTCACGGCGCTGGGCAGCGCGTGTGCCGCCGCGACGGCCGGTTTCCTGGTGCAGGGCGCCGTCCGCGGGGTGCCGGTGCTGCTGGACGGGGTGTTCTCCGCCGCGGCGGCGGTGGTGGCCGCGGAGATCGCGCCGGAGGCGGTGCGGTGGTGGCTGGCCGGGCACCGGTCGACAGAGCCCTCGCAGGCGGTCGCGTTGAAGGCGCTCGGGCTGACGCCGATCGTCGACCTGGGCCTGCGGCTGGGCGAGGGCAGCGGAGCGGTCCAGGCGATCCCCACCCTGCGCGCCGCCCGGGCGATCATCGCGGACATGGGTCTGCTGGTCGACCTTGCCTGAGCTTCGCGACCTCGCCGGATGCAGGCTCGCCCGGCTCCGCCGGATCACGCGCCGGCGGCTCGCGGGAGGCCGGCCGTGATCGGCGATGCGCTGCGGATGGCGCTCGGCACCCTGACCGCCCTCCCCGTCCCCGCGCCGCGCACCATCGACCGGCGCGTCGCGGGCAGGGCGATGCTGCTGGCGCCGCTCGCCGCGGTGCCGCTCGCCGTGCTGGCCGGGCTCGTCGTCCTCGCGGGGGACGCGCTCGGGCTGCCCGCGATCGCCGTGGCGGGGCTCGCGGTCGGCGCGGTGGGCCTGGCCAGCCGGGGGCTGCACCTCGACGGCCTCGCCGACACCGCGGACGGCCTCGGCGCGTCCTTTGACCGCGAGCGCGCCCTGGAGATCATGCGCCGCGGCGACTCGGGTCCCACCGGCGTCGCCACGCTGATCCTCGTGCTGATCGTCCAGTGTGGAGCGCTCAGCGGCGCGATCTTCGCCGGGCATGGGGTCACGGCCGCCACCGCCGGCACGCTGGTGAGCCGCTGGGTGCTGGCGCTGTGCTGCACCCGCGGGGTGCCCTCCGCCCGGCCCGACGGCCTCGGCGCCGCCGTCGCGGGCAGCATCCGTCTGCCGTGGACAGTGGCGACCCTGTGCGCCGCCGCCGGTTTCGCCATCCTGGCGCCCGGGCTGGAGTGGTGGCGTGGCCCCGTCGCGGTGGCGGCCGCCGTCGCCGCGGCCGGGCTCGTGTTGTGGCGCTGCACCGCCCGGCTGGGCGGCATCACCGGGGACGTGCTCGGCGCGTGCGTGGAGATCGCGGCCGCCGCGGCCTGGCTAGCGCTGGCGCCGTAGCGTGAGGAGCAGCGAGGCCGCCGTCAGCGCCACGCCGAACCAGACGACGCTGGTGACGCCCAGGTGGTCGGCGAACAGCCCGCCGAACAGCGCGCCGAGCGCGATGAACGTGTTGTAGGCCATGGTGTTCAGCGACATCGCGGCCTCGAACGTCTCCGGCGCGGCCGCGAGCGTCATGTTCACCTGGCACAGCTGCACGGCGCCGAACGACAGTCCCCAGAGGACCATCGCGACCACCACGCCCGCCGGCCCGCTGCCGATCGTGAGCAGCAGCAACATGGACACCACGAGTCCGGCGCAGCCGACGAGGAAGCTGCCCCGCAGGCTCCGGTTCACGGTGTACCCGGCGACGAAGTTCCCGACCGCCCCCGCCGCGCCGAAGACCATCAGCACGACGGTGATGAACACCGGCGGAGCGGAGGCGTTCTCCTCCAGGTAGGGCCGGACGAACGTGTACGCCCCGAAGTGGCCGAGCACGAACAGCACGACGGTGCACAACACCCGGCGCAGCGGGAGGTTCCGGACCGGGAGCGCGAACACCTCCCGGACGGGCACCGCGTTGGCCGACGGCAGTGACGGCACGACGATGGCGACCGCGAGGAACACCAGGACGCTCAGCCCGGCCCAGATGAGGAACGTCGTGCGCCAGTCGGTGAGGCTCTCCACGACGGTCCCCAGCGGGATCCCGGCGACCGTGGCGATCGAGATGCCGGACATCACGACCGCGGCCGCCCGGCTCGCGTGGCGTTCCGGCACGATGCGCATCGCCATGCTCACCCCGATGGCCCAGAACACGCCGCTGGCGAACCCCATCACCAGGCGCGTCGCCAGGATCAGCGGGTAGCTCGGCGACACGGACGTGACCAGGTTCCCCAGCGCCAGCACAGCCAGCAGCGCGGACAGCAGGACGCGCCGGTCGACCCACCGGGTCCACGCGACGATGAACGGCACACCGAGACCGGCGGAAACGCCCTGCAGGGTGACCATCAGCCCGGCGACGCCCACCGTGACGCCGAGGCTCGTGCTGAGCGGCGTGAGCAGGCCGACCGGCATCAACTCGGTGGTGAGGAAGACGAACAGGCTCGCGGTGATCGCCGCGACCCCCGACCACGCTCTCACGGGCGAGAGCGGGCGCACTTCTTGGATGACCATGCCCCAAAGCCTTCCGCGCCTCGATCGATGAGTCCAACGCATCTTTGTCATTCCATCGATCACTCGCCATGATTGATCCATGGAGCTCCAGCAGATGCGTTACGTCGTCGCCGTGGCGGA
This sequence comes from Amycolatopsis methanolica 239, assembly GCF_000739085.1. Lineage (NCBI taxonomy): Bacteria > Bacillati > Actinomycetota > Actinomycetes > Pseudonocardiales > Pseudonocardiaceae > Amycolatopsis > Amycolatopsis methanolica. Next base: position 5,613,785 of record NZ_CP009110.1, read on the forward strand.
GACGAACAGCTTCACCCGGGCCGCGCAGCGCTGCCTGGTCGTCCAGTCCGCGCTGAGCCAGCAGATCGCGCGCCTGGAACGGGAACTGGGCGCCCGGCTCTTCGAGCGCACCAGCCGGCGCGTGCGGCTGACCCCGGCGGGCGCCGCGTTCCTGCCCGCCGCCCGGGAGTGCCTGCACGCGGCCGAGCGCGCGGCCGCCGAGGTCGCCGCGGCGGTCGGCGAGGTCCGCGGGCGCCTCGCGGTCGGGTCGATCTCCACCGTCGCTGCGGTGGACATCCCGGCCGCACTGCGGGAGTTCCACCAGCGCCACCCGGACGTGCGGGTCAGCCTCCGGGTGAGCCCGAGCGAGGAACTCACCGAGCGGGTGGTGCATGGCGCGGTCGACGTGGCGTTCCTGGGGCTGCCCACCACCACGCGGCCCGAGGGCGTGCACGCGCGCGAACTCGCCAGGGACACCCACGTCGCGATCGTCGCGCCGGACCACCCCCTCGCCGGCGAACCGGCGGTCGACCTGAGGCGGCTCGCCGGCGAGACGTTCGTGGACCTGCCCGCGGCGACAGCCGGCCGAATGCAGAGCGACCAGGCGTTCGCGGCAGCAGGCCTGGACCGGGACGTCGCCTTCGAGGTGACCAACGCGGCGCTGCTGGCGCGGATGGTCCGGCAGGGCCTCGGCGTGGCGATGCTCCCGTCCGCCTACGTGCCCCAGCTGACGGGGGTGGTCACCATCGAGGTCACGGACGCGCCGGCCCGCGTCGAGTACGTCGCGTGGAGCCGCTCCGGCCCGACGCCCGCGGCGGCCGCTTTCCTCGCGCTGCTGGGAATCCCGGGGTCAGCGCAGGCCTCGTAGCGCGTCCAGGAAGGAGTCGGTCACCGCGGGCTCCCGGACCGCGATCCGCAGCCAGTCGCCGTCCAGGCCGGGGAACGTGTCGCCGCGGCGGACGGCGAACCCCGCCGTCCGCAGGCGCAGCCGCAGGTCCGCCGCGCCCGGGATCCGCACCAGCACGAACGGTCCGCGCGGATCGCCTGCCACCTCGACGCCCAGCGAGCGCAGCCCGGCGACCAGGTGTTCCCGGTCCTGCTCCGCCCGCACGGCGAGCTTGTCCGCCTCGTCCAGCGCCGACGGCCGCATGCAGGCGACCACTGCCCGCGCGGCGAGCGTCGACACCGACCACGGCGGCTGCACGGCCCGCAGGGTGTCCACAAGCGACGGTTCGGCCAGCACGTAGCCTGCGCGCAGGCCCGCGATGCCCCACGTCTTCGTCAGGCTGCGGATCACCACCACACCCGGAAGCCGTTCCCCCGCCAGGCTTTCCGGCTCACCGGGCACCGCGTCCAGGAACGCCTCGTCCACCACGAGCAACCGGCCAGGGCGCACGAGCGCACGCAACGCGGACGCCGGGTGCAGCACGGAAGTCGGGTTCGTGGGGTTGCCGACGAACACCAGATCCGCGTCCACGGGCACCGGTCCCAGCACGAAACCGTCCGAAGCGGACAACACGACGCGGTCCACCTCGTGGCCGGCCGCGCGCAGGGCGGCCTCCGGCTCGGTGAACTGCGGGTGCACCACCACCGCGTGCCGCGGCCGCAAGGCGTTGGCCAGCAACGTGAACGCCTCCGCCGCGCCCGCCGTCACCAGCACGTCCGAAACGTCCCGGCCGTGCCTCTCGGCGACCGCCTCGGCAGCCGCGCCCGGATCGGGATAAGCGGCCAGGTCTTCCAGCGCCGCGGCCAGCTCCGCGCGCAGCCACGGCGGCGGCGACGGCAGCCGGACGTTCACCGCCAGGTCCACCAGGCCGTCCCCGACCTCGCGATCCCCGTGGTGGTGCAGGTCGTAGTCAGCCACGCGCGTGCACCGCCGCCGCGAACCGGTGGGCCAGCACGGGGTGCCCGGCCCAGTGGACGTGCAGGTAGGACGCGTGCAACGTGTACGAGGCGAAGCCTTCCGCGACGCCGTCCCATTCCCACGCCGCCACCGCGCCCGCCCGCGGCGTCACCACGGTCCGGTGGAACTCGTGCCCGGTCACCCGCTCCCCGGCGCGGGCCAGCAGGTGGTCCCGCGCGGCGGAAGCGGTCCGGTACCCGAGCGCGCCCCGCTTGGTCATCTCCGCCGACGCGTCCAGCGCTCCCACCATCGGCAGCCCGTCCAGCTCCCGGCACAGGTACAGCAACCCGGCGCACTCGGCCACCACCGGCATCCCGCTCCGGATCGCCGCGGCCAGCTCCTCGCGCAACGGCTCGTTCGCCGACAGGTCCTCGACGTGCACCTCCGGGAACCCGCCCCCGAAGTACAGCCCGGCGCACCCCTCGGGAAGCGCCTTGTCGTGCAACGGATCCAGGTCGACGACGTCCACACCGGACGCCGCGAGCAACTCGACGGTCTCGGTGTACCGGAACGTGAACGCCGGCCCCGCGGCCGCCGCGACCACCCGGCGCGGCCCCGAATACGACCCGGTCGGCTCCCACGCCGGCGCGCTCAGCGGACCGGCCGACCGCGCCACCCGCACGATCGCTTCCAGGTCGACGCCGTCGGCCACCCACGCGGCCAGCTTCGGCAGCAGCTCCCGCGACTCGGCGTCCCGTTCGGCGGCAGGCACCAGCCCGAGGTGCCTGCTCGGCGCGTGGATGTCGTCGCTGCGCCGCAACGCCCCCAGCACGGGGATCCCGGTGCGCACCAGCGCCGCGCGGATCTCCTCCTCGTGCCGCGGCGACCCCAGCTTGTTGAGGATGACGCCCGCGATCTCGACGCCCGGCTCGTACCGCGCGAACCCGAGCACCATCGCCGCGACGCTGCGGCTCGCCGCCGACGCGTCCACCACGAGCACCACCGGCGCGCCCAGCAGCCGCGCGACGTGCGCCGTCGACGCGTAGCCCTCGGTGCCGAGCTGCCCGTCGAACAGGCCCATCACGCCTTCGATCACCGCGATGTCCGCGCCCGCAGACCCGTGCCGCAGCAACGGCGCGAGCAGATCTTCACCCTGCAGGAACGGATCGAGGTTGCGTGGCGGCCGCCCGGTGGCGAGCGAGTGGTAGCCGGGGTCGATGAAGTCCGGCCCGACCTTGTGCCCGGACACCGCCAGCCCGCGCGCCCGCAACGCGGCCATCAGCCCGGTCGCGATCGTCGTCTTGCCGTGCCCGGACGCGGGCGCGGCGATGACGACGCGGTTCACCATTCGATGCCCCGCTGGCCCTTTTGCCCAGCGTCCATCGGGTGCTTGACCTTCGTCATGTGCGTCACCAGGTCGGCGGCTTCGATCAGCTCATCGGGCGCGTTGCGGCCGGTGATCACCACGTGCTGGCGGCCCGGCCGGTCGCGCAGCGCGGCGACCACCTCGGCGGTGTCGATCCAGCCCCAGTGCAGCGGGTAGGTGAACTCGTCGAGCACATAGAAGTCGTGGCGCTCCTCGGCGAGGCGGCGCTTGATCTCCGCCCAGCCCTCCCGCGCGTTGGCGGCGTGGTCCTCGTCCGACCCCGGCTTACGCGACCAGCTCCAGCCTTCGCCCATCTTGTGCCACTCGACCGGCCCGCCCTGACCGCTGCTCTCGTGCAGGGCGCCCAGCGCGCGGAAGGCGTTCTCCTCGCCCACCTTCCACTTCGCCGACTTGACGAACTGGAACACGCCGACCGACCAGCCCTGGTTCCACGCCCGCAGCGCCATCCCGAACGCCGCGGTGGACTTGCCCTTCATCTCGCCGGTGTGCACGGCGAGCAGCGGCCGGTTGCGGCGCTGGCGCGTGGTGAGGCCGTCGTCCGGCACGACCAGCGGTTTCCCCTGCGGCATCAGGCAGCCCTCCTGCGCACCTCGGTGGCCAGCGTGTCGGCGGCGACCTCGCCCAGCGGCACGTGCTCGCCGCCCAGCCGCGCGGCCAGTTCCGCTGCGAGCCCCAGCCGCATCCGCCCGGTCTCGCAGTCCATCACCACCGACGCGACGCCCGCCCCGGCCAGCATGTCCGCGGCCTGCTGCGAGCGCGCGACCGCGTCCGCGCCGCTGGTGGCGCGGCCGTCGGTGACCACGACCAGCAGCGGGCGACGGCGCGGGTCCCGCACCGCCTCGACGCGCAGCACGCGCGCGGCCTCCAGCAGTCCTTCCGCGAGCGGGGTCCGCCCGCCGGTCGGCAACCCCTCCAGCCGCGTGGCGGCGGCCTCGACGCTGATCGTCGGCGGCAGCGCCAGCTCGGCGCCGCCCGCCCGGAACGTCACCAGTCCGACCTTGTCCCGCCGCTGGTAGGCGTCCAGCAGCAGGGACAGGACAGCGGCCTTGACCTCCCGCATCCGCGACTTCGCGCCCATCGAGCCGGACGCGTCGACGCAGAACAACACGAGGTTGCCCTCGCGGCCCTCGCGCAGCGCGAACCGCAGGTCGCTGGGCCGGAGCACGAGGCCGGCGCCGTCGCGGCCGCGGGAGCGCTGGTGCGGCGCGGCCGCCCGCACGGTCGCGACCAGGTGCGGCCGTCCCTCGCGGGCGCCGGGCGGCCGGACGCCGATGGTCCGGCCCGCGTCGGTCACCGCGCGGGACCGCTTGCCGTGCGCGCCCTCACCGATACCGGCGACGCTGAACATCCTGGCCCGGTACGGCTTTCCGGCGCCGACGGCCCGCTGCTCACCGCCGTGTTCGCCGTTCCGGTCACCGTGTTCGCCGTTCCGGTCACCGAGTTGGCCGCTCCCGTCGAGGGTGTCCGATCCGGAGCCGGGGCCGTCGTCGTCCGGCGGACCCGGGTCCTCCGGCGGCTCGGCATCGCGCAGCGCCTGTTCGAGCTGTTCCTCGTCGATCCCGGGCGCGTCGAACGGGTTGCGGCGGCGCCGGTGCGGCAACGCGAGCCGCGCCGCGACGCGGATGTCCTCTGTGGACACCTCGGTGCGCCCGCTCCACGCCGCGTGGGCGACCGCGGTGCGGGCCGTGACGATGTCCGCGCGCATCCCGTCCACCTCGAACGCCGCGCACACCTCGGCGATCTGCCGCAACGCCTCGTCGCTCAGCTCGACCGACGGCAGGAGCTTCTGCGCCGCGGCGATCTCGGCCGCGAGCTGGGCGTCGGTGTCCTCGAACCGGGCGGCGAACGCATCCGGATCCGCCTCGTAAGCCAGCCGACGGCGGATCACCTCGGCGCGCTGCTCCGGATCGCGGCTCGCGGCGACCTCGACGGTCAGCCCGAACCGGTCGAGCAGCTGCGGCCGCAGCTCGCCCTCCTCCGGGTTCATGGTGCCGATCAACACGAACCGCGCCGCGTGCGACACCGACACGCCCTCGCGCTCGACGGTCGCGCGACCCATCGCCGCCGCGTCGAGCAGCGTGTCGACCAGGTGGTCGTGCAGCAGGTTGACCTCGTCGACGTAGAGCAGGCCGCGGTGCGCGGCGGCGAGCAGGCCGGGCTGGAAGTCGGTGACGCCCTCGGTCAGCGCGCGTTCCAGGTTGAGCGAGCCGATCACGCGGTCCTCGGCCGCGCCGACCGGCAGTTCGACCAGTCGCGCGGGACGGCGCAGCGCACGGGTGTCGTGTGGCGCGTCGGGGCAGTTCGGGTCGGGCGCGGCGGGGTCGCAGGAGAACCGGCAGCCCTCGACGACGTCGACCTCGGGCAGCAGCCCGGCCAGCGCGCGCACCATCGTCGACTTCGCGGTGCCCTTCTCGCCGCGCACCAGCACGCCGCCGATGGCCGGGGAGATCGCCGAGAGCACCAGCCCGAGCCGGAGGTCCGGCATCCCGACGACGGCGGTGAACGGATACGGCCTCAAGCGAACTCCTTCGCCACGCGCGGGTGTCCTCGCCCGCCTGAACAGGGCACGTGCCGGGCACGTAACGGCCGTCGAAGCTCTGGCTCCCGGCCCGCTGGCCGGTCACAGTGGCGGGACCGCCCCGGAATCGCACCGGGTTCCTGCGGCGACCGTCCCCAGGATCATCGCATACGGTCTCCCCCCGTGAGGATCGTCGTTGTGGGTGTCCCGGCCGACGGGTGGGCCGGGCTGACCGAGCCCGCGCGCGCCGAGATCGCGGCTGCCGACGTGCTGTTCGGCGGCCGCCGCCAGCTCGACCTGGTGCCGCTGGACGTGCCGAAGGTGGCGTGGCCGAGCCCGCTGCTGCCCGCGCTGGACGGCCTGTTCGCCGAGCACGCCGGACGCCGGACCGTGGTGCTGGCCAGCGGCGATCCGCTGCTGTCCGGCATCGGGACGACGCTGGTCAGGCGGTTCGGCGCGGAGCACGTACGGATCGTGCCCGCCGTTTCGTCGGTCGCACTCGCGCGGGCCAGGATGGGCTGGTCCGCGGAGGAGATCGAGGTGGTCAGCGTCGTCGGGCGCAGCGTGCACCGGGTGAGCCGGGCGCTGGCGCCGGGGGCGCGGCTGGTGGTGCTCAGCTCCGACGGCGGCACGCCGGCGGAGCTCGCCGGCGTGCTGGTGGCAAGGGGTTTCGGCGAGAGCAAACTCACGGTGCTGGAGCAGCTCGGCGGGCCGGCCGAGCGCCGCGTCGAAGGTTTCGCGCGAGACTGGTCACACCCGGTGGGCGATCCGTTGAACGTCGTCGCGGTCGAGTGCGCCGGCCCCGCGTTGCCGACCCTGCCCGGGCTGCCGGACGACGCCTTCGAACACGACGGGCAGATCACCAAGCGGGACCTGCGGGCGAGCGCGCTGGCCCGGCTCGCGCCGGTGGCCGGTGAGCTGCTGTGGGACGTCGGCGCGGGCGCCGGCAGCGTCGGGATCGAGTGGTCGCGGGCGCATCCGGCCAACCGCGCGATCGCCGTCGAGCGCAGTGCGGAACGGGTCGCGCGGATCCAGCGCAACGCGGACCGGCTGGGGGTGCCCGAGCTGCGGGTCGTGACGGGTGCGGCGCCGGAGGTGCTGGCGGACCTGCCCACGCCCGACGCGGTGTTCGTCGGCGGCGGGCTGGCGTCGCTGGACGTCTGCCTGGACGCGCTGCGGCCCGGCGGACGGCTCGTCGCCCACGCGGTGACGCTCGACTCGGAACAGGCGCTGGCGACGGCGTACCAGCGGCACGGCGGCGAGCTGACCCGGATCGCCGTCGAGCACGCCGCGCCGCTCGGCGGATTCACCGGCTGGACCCCGGCCCGGACCGTGACGCAATGGAGTTTCGTGAAATGACCGTGTTCTTCATCGGCGCCGGGCCCGGCGCGGCGGACCTGATCACCGTGCGCGGGCGGGACCTGCTGGCGCGCTGCGGGGTCTGCCTGTACCCCGGCAGCCTCACGCCGCCCGACCTGCTCGCCCACTGCCCCGCGGACGCGCGCCGGATCGACACAGCGGACCTGTCGCTGGACCAGATCGTCGGCGAGCTGGTCGCGGCGGACCGCGCGGGCCACGACGTGGCGCGGCTGTGCTCGGGCGACCCGTCGATCTACAGCGCGGTGGCCGAGCAGATGCGCCGCCTCGACGCCGCCGGTGTGCCGTACCAGGTGGTGCCCGGCGTGCCGGCCTTCGCCGCGGCCGCCGCGGAACTGGGGCGCGAACTGACGGTGCCGACGATCGGGCAGAGCCTGGTCATCACGCGCGTCCAGGCCCGCTCGACGGCCATGCCGGACGGCGAGACGCTGGCGAACTTCGCCGCGACCGGCACGACGCTGGCCGTGCACCTGGCGATCAACCGGATCGAGCAGGTGGTCGAGGAGCTGCTGCCGCACTACGGCGCGGACTGCCCAGTGGCCGTGGTGCACTGCGCGAGCCAGCCGGGGCAGCGGATCCTGCGCGGGGTCCTGTCCGGCATCGCGCAGGAGGTGCGCGCCGCGGGAATCGACCGCGCGGCGGTGATCTTCGTGGGCCGCGTGCTGGCGGCGGGGAAGTTCCCGGACAGCTACTTGTACTCGGCGGCGCGGGACCGGTCGGAAAAGCTCAGGCCCCGCTGACCCCGACCACGTTCCCCGCCCGGTCGATCACCAGCACGTCCACCGCGACCGGCGCCGGGGCCAGCACCGACGCCGCGAAGGCCCGCGCCCGGTCCGCGACCGCCTCGCCGATCGGGAAGCCCGCCTCCTGCGACAGCTGCAGCGCGTGCAGCGCAGTGTTCGCCTCGAGAATCCGCGCGGCCAGCGGCTCCGGCGCCTGCGAGGCCAGCAGCGCGAGGTCCACTTGCGACCGCTTCGAGTGCAGGTCCAGGTGCCCGGCCGCGAGTTTGGACATCTTCGCGAACCCGCCGGCGATCGTCAGCCGCGGCACGGGATGGCGCTTCACGTACTTGAGCACCGCGCCCGCGAAGTCGCCCATGTCGAGCAACGCCGTCTCCGGCAGCCCGTACCGCGCGGCCACCGCCCGCTCCGACGTGCTGCCCGTCGCACCGGCCACGTGCTGGTGCCCCAGCGCCCGCGCGACGTCGACCCCGCGCCGGATGCTGTCGATCCACGCCGAGCACGAGTACGGCACCACCACGCCGGTCGTGCCGAGGATCGACAGCCCGCCGAGGATGCCGAGCCGCGGGTTCCACGTCTGCCGCGCCAGCTCCTCGCCCTCGGGCACGGAGATCTCGACCACGACATCCCCGGCATCGCCGAACTCGGCCGCGACCCGCCGCACCGCCTCGGTCATCAGCCGCCGCGGCACCGGGTTGATCGCCGGCTCACCGACCGGCAGCGGCAGCCCGGGCAGGGTCACCGTCCCCACCCCGACGCCCGCGCGGAACGTCACGCCGCTGCCCGGCTCGCCGCGCCGGACCGTGGACAGGATCAGCGCGCCGTGCGTCACGTCCGGGTCGTCACCGGCGTCCTTGATCACCCCGGCGGTCGCCGAATCCACGTCCAGCCGCTCGGTGGCCAGCGCGAACGCCGGGCGCCGCCCCTGCGGCAGCTCCACCTCGACCGGGTCGGGGAACTCGCCGGTGAGCAGCGCGGTGTACGCGGCCGTGGTGGCCGCGGTCGCACACGCTCCGGTGGTCCACCCGTACCTCATCACCAGGCAGTATGGCTGGCGTGACGGAAGTACTCGTGCTCGGAGGCACCGGTGAGGCCCGCGCGCTGGCCGCCGGGCTCGTGCAACGCGGCGTCGCGGTCACGTCGTCGCTGGCCGGACGGGTCGCCAACCCGCGTCTGCCGGTCGGCGAGGTGCGCGTCGGCGGCTTCGGCGGGCCGGACGGCCTCGCGCGCTGGTTGTCCGAGCACGGCACCGCCGCCGTGGTGGACGCCACACATCCGTTCGCCGAACGCATCGGCGCCTCCGCCGTCGAGGCCGCGCACCGGGCGAACGTCCCCCTGCTGCGCCTGCAGCGCCCCGGCTGGCAGCAGGGCCCCGGCGACGACTGGCACTGGGTGGACACCCTCGACGAGGCCGCGGACCTGGTGGAACGCCTCGGCGAACGGATCTTCCTCACCAGCGGCCGCCAGGGCCTGTCCGCCTTCGCGCGCTGCACGCGGCCGCACTTCCTGGCCCGCTGCGTCGACCCGCCGGAGCCGCCGCTGCCGCCGCGCCTGGAGGTCCTCCTCGACCGCGGCCCGTACACCGTCGAAGGCGAGACCGCGCTGCTGCGTGAGCACCGCATCGACGTGCTGGTCACCAAGGACAGCGGCGGCGAGATGACCACCGCGAAGCTCGTCGCGGCCCGGCAGGAGGGCGTGCCGGTGGTCGTCGTGCGGCGCCCGGCGCGTCCGCCCGCGCACACCGTCGCGGACGTGGGCGCCGCGCTGCGGTGGGTGTCGGCGATCCTGGACGCATGATCGAGGAGTTCTACGAGGTCCTGCGACGACGGCGGGACGTGCGCGCGGAGTTCACCGGCGAGCCCATCGACGACGAGGTGCTGACCCGTGTGCTCGAGGCCGCGCACTCCGCGCCCAGCGTCGGACTCACCCAGCCGTGGGATTTCGTGCTCGTCGAGAGCACCCGGACGCGCACCGCGTTCCGCGACCACGTGCTCACCGAGCGCGAGGTGTTCGCCGCGTCGCTGCCGCCGGAGCGCCGGGAGACCTTCGCGCCGATCAAGATCGAGGGCATCCTGTCGTCCTCGCTCGGTGTCGTCGTGACCTACGACGAGAGCCGCGGCGCGCCGGACGTGCTCGGCCGCCACGCGATCGCCGACGCCGGCCTGTATTCGGTGTGCCTGGCCATCCAGAACCTCTGGCTGGCGGCCACCGCGGAAGGCCTCGGCGTCGGCTGGGTGAGCTTCTACCGCGAGGAATTCCTGCGCGACCTGCTCGGGATCCCGGCCGGGGTGCGGCCGGTGGCGTGGCTCTGCCTCGGCCCGGTGAGCCGGCTGCAGGACATTCCGGACCTGGAGCGCCACGGGTGGCGCAGGCGGCGGCCGTTGTCGGCGGCGACGCACCGTGAGCGGTTCCGCACACCCCCATCCCGTAGCGAGCGCGAGGAAGCATCGCGATAGCGTTCTGCCAATGTGGATGGCCAGCAGGACACCTACTGTCGCACCGGATGAGGTGACGGACCCGGACCAGCCGGGCACTTCGGCACGCACCTCCCCGGAGCGACCTCACACGTTCTTGTGGCGGCTGCTCGCCGTCGTACTGGGCCTGTTCGCCGCGGGTTGCGCGGTCGCCTTCCCGTTGCTGCCGGTCGTCCAGGACACGGCGAAGATCGTGTGGCCGGCCGGCAGCGACACGCGCCCGGTGAACGCCCCGCTCGTCGGCTACTGGGCGCAGGACCTGCAGGTCGGTGTGCCGTGCGCGACGATCCAATCGCTCGACGCGCGCACCGCGGGCGCGGGGCTGCTGTTCTCGACCGTGCCGCCCGCCCGTGCGGGCAACGGCGCCGGCCTGCAGCTCAACGTCCAGGACGGCGTGCTCACCGCGACCAGCCGCGGCCAGCAGGTCGCGCGCCAGCCGTTGCCCGCGACAGGGTGTGACGTGCGGGTCAGCTCGACCGCGACGCACACCACCCTTTCGGTGGCGGGCACCCCGGTCTACGACTCGGCGGGCGACGTCCGGCCACGCGTGCTGGGCATCTACACCGACATCTCGTCGGCGCGGGACCCGATCGCCGGCCTGTCGGTCGGCATCACCCCGGACACCCGCTACCAGTCGTCCCCCACCGGGCTGAAGGTCGGCATCGGCGTGTTCGGCGTGCTGTCGCTGATCGGCTGCCTGATCGCGGTGAACCGGCTGGACTCGGGCACCGCGCGGCGCGCGCCTCGGTGGGCGCCGATCGGCTGGTGGAAGCTCACCAAACGGGACGTGACCGTCTTCGGCGTGCTCGGCGCGTGGGTGTTCATCGGGCCCGTGACCTCGGACGACGGCTACATCCTGACCATGGCCAGAGTCGCCGACCAGGTCGGCTACCTGACCAACTACCACCGGTGGTTCGGCGTCGCGGAGGCGCCGTTCGGGTGGAACGACCACATCTACGAGCTGATGGCGACGGTGTCCACGGTGCCGACGTGGATCCGGTTGCCGTCGTTCCTGCTCGGCGTGCTGAGCTGGCTGCTGATCAGCCGTGAGGTGCTCCCGCGGCTGGGCAAGGAGGTCCGGATCAGCCCGGCGGCGGGCTGGGCCGCGGCCGTGGTGTTCCTGGTGTGGTGGCTGCCGTTCAACAACGGTGTCCGTCCGGAGCCGTGGGCCGCGCTGGGCTCGCTGATCGCGCTGTGCGCCGTGGAGCGCGCACTGGTCACGCGGCGTTTGCTGCCGCTGTGCCTCGGTCTGATCGGGGCCGCGTTCGCGCTGGCCGCGACGCCGACCGCGTTGATCGCGGTGGCGCCGTTCCTGGTGGCCGCGAAGCCCTTGTTCCACCTGCTGCGCGGCCGGGCCCGCGATTCCGGTTGGGCCGCGGTGCTGGCGCCGATCGCGGCGGCCGGGTTCATCGTGTTGATCGTGGTCTTCGCCGACCAGACGTTCTCGACGGTGATGGAGGCGACCCGCCTGCGTGGCTCGGTCGGCCCGAACAAGTCGTGGTACGAGGAGCTGTCGCGGTACGAGCTGCTGTTCGAGAGCAGCGCGGACGGCGCGCTGACCCGCCGGTTCCCGGTGCTGCTGCTGATCCTGTGCACCGGCACCTGCCTGGTGGTGCTGCTGCGCCGCGGCCGCATCCAGGGCGCGGCGCTGGGCCCGGCCCGCCGCCTGATCGGCACCGTGGCGCTGTTCTTCCTGCTGCTGGCGCTGACCCCGACCAAGTGGACGCACCACTTCGGCGCGTTCGCCGGTGTGGGGGCGGCGATGGCGGCGCTGACCGCGCTGGCGACGAGTTCGACGGTGCTGCGGTCGCGGCGCAACCGGGCGGCGTTCACCGCCGGGTTGCTGGTGGTGTCCGCGCTGGCCGCGACGGGCCCGAACGCGTACTGGTTCGTGTCCAGCCTCGGCGTGCCGTGGTGGGACAAGGCGCCGTCGATCAAGGGCTACCACCTGTCCACCGCGCTGCTGCTGGCCGCGGCGGTGGCGGCGGTGTTCGCGTTCGTGGAGAACGTGCGCATGCAGCGGCCGGGTGCGCCGCCGCCGGTGCAGGAGCGGGGTGGCCGGGCGCTGCGGCTGGGCGCGACGTCGCTGGTCGTGGTGTGCGGGGCGGTCGTGGTGTTCGAGGTCGCCAGCATGGCGAAGGGCATCCAGAAGCAGATGTCGACGGGCAGTTACAGCCTGGCCGCGGCGAACGTGGACCACTTGTTCGGCAAGAGCTGCAACCTCTCCGATCACGTGATGGTCGAGCAGGACCCGGTGTCGAGCATGCTCAAACCGGTGTCGGCGGTGACCGTGCCGGAGACCACGGCGCAGGAGAACTCGACGCTGCCCCGGCCCGAGGACGAGGGCAACGAGAAGTCGTCGGCGGGTTTCCACACCGACGGCAACGGCGACGACGACCCGCTGACCTCGCCGCCGCACGGTTTCACCACGGCGACCGTGCCGATGTGGAGCAGCTATCACGAGGGCTCCGCGACTGGCCGGCTGCGCACCGACTGGTACGCGTTGCCGGACCAGCACGCAGGCGCGCAGGTGACGATCGCCGCCGCGGCGCCCCCCGGCAAGGCGACGAGCGTGGCGCTGGAGTTCGGCCGGGAGACGCCGGCGGGTGTCGAGGTGGTGCGGTCGACGACCGTGCTGGCGGAGAACGTCGGCACCGGGGCGTCGGCGGACGAGACGAAGTGGGCCGACGAGCGGCTCGACATCGGTGATCTGCCCGCGGACGTGAATCGGGTGCGTGTGGTGGCCAAGGACGACGACATCACGGGCGACGGCTGGGTCGCGGTGAGCGCCCCGCGCGTGCCGACGTTCACCACGCTGACGCAGCGGGTGGGCAGCGCGCCGGTCTACATGGACTGGCCAGCGGCGTTCGTGTACCCGTGCATGAACCCGGTCGCCTCGCACGACGGCATCTCGCAGATCCCGGCGTACCGCATCACCGCGGGCGATCTGGCCGCGGAGGCCGGTGTGGCGGACAACATCGGCGGCGGGCCGAACGGGTGGATCGAGGAGCTGGCCGACCAGCCCGAGGTGCCGAGCTACCTGGAGGGCGACCAGTCCGGCCGCTCGTGGGGACGCCTGCTTCAGATCGAGCCGTACACCGACGGCGTGGCACCCCAGGTGGAACACGGAACCGAAACCATGTGGGGCTGGCAAAGCCCCGGCCCCGGCCCCCAACAACCAAACGGCTCAACCCCAACCCGCTAAGAGAAGGCCCCCGCCAAACAGCGGGGGCCTTCTCTTTTCACCACCAACAAAACCGCCACCCGGCAACAAACCCGACCACACAGACCGCCCACCCCTCCCCCGCACCCGATCCCCAGCCCAGTTCTGCGCGCGACCAGGGGCTCTTTCCAGCCTTGACAACCCCTGGTCGGGCGTAGAAACGATGAAATTCGGGGCGGCGGGTCAAATCCGGGCGTAGCGAAGCGAAGCCTGCGCTTTCAGCCGCGCAGCGCAGACACCCGTGTAGCGGCTACGCAATCAGTAAGACCGCGGAGTCCAGACAAACCCGTGATCAACGCGAGTCCGCGACGACCCGACAATCACCAAGCACCGCATATCAACCACCGAAGGATCAAACTCCCCCAGCGAAGTCACCATCACCGACTCCTCAGGACCCCCAACATCCCGCGCCACCACAACAGGCGTCTCCCGCGACCGATGCCGCAACAACACGTCCCGAGCCCGAACCAGCTGCTCAGTCCGCGTCCGCGAAGCCGGGTTGTACATCGCCACCACAAGATCAGCCACCCCAGCCGCATCAAGCCGCCGCTCGATGACGTCCCAAGGCTTCAACCGATCCGACAACGACAAAACGCAGTAGTCATGCCCCAACGGCGCCCCGACCCGGGCCGCCGCCGCGGAAGCAGCCGTCACCCCCGGGATCACCCGCACCGGCACCGGCGACTCCAGCTCGGCCGCCTGTTCCAGCACCGCCGAAGCCATCGCGAACACCCCGGGATCACCCGAGGACACCACGGCAACCCGAGCACCGGACGCGGCCAGCGACAGCGCATGCCGGGCCCGATCGGCCTCGACCCGGTTGCCGGACGCGTGCCGCACCTGCCCGGCCCGCTGCGGCACCTTCGCCACGTACGGCCCGTACCCGACGATGTGCTCAGCCTCGGCCAACGCCGCGGACGCTTCCGGTGTCAGCCACTCCGGCCCGGCCGGCCCCAGCCCGACCACCACGACCTCGCCGCCCTCAGCGGCAACCGCCGCCGGCTCGGCAGCCGGCTCCTTCCGCGATGCGTAAGCCGGACTCGGCACCAGCGCCAGCGAGAAGTACGGCACCGTCGCGGGGTCCACGTCAGCGAACGGCTCGACCCTCTGGTTGGACCACGTGGCCCGCTCGACGTAGTAGGCCTCGTCCAGCCGTCCGGCCTCCGCCAGCGCCTCCCGCACCGAGTTGAACGTGCGGCCCAGCTTCATCACCGCCGCGGCCTGCGTGTCCGCCAGCCGCCGCGCGAGTTCCGGCGCGGGCAACGTCCCCGGCAGGATCGTCAGCACCTCGTCGCGCTGCACCAGTGGCTTGCCGAGCACCGCCGACGCCGCCGAAACCGACGTCACCCCAGGCACCGCCTCGGCCTCGTACCGGTCACACAACCGCTCGTGCATGTACATGTAGGAGCCGAAGAAGAACGGGTCGCCCTCGCACAACACCACCACGTCGCGCCCGGCGTCCAGGTGTTCGGCCAGCCGCTTCGCGCTCAGCTCGTAGAACTCGGCGATCGCGCCCTCGTAGCCGCCCGGGTGGTCGGTGCCCTCGGTCGTCACCGGGTACATCAGCCGTTCCTCGACCTGGCCCTCGCGCAGGTACGGCTCGGCCACCGATCGCGCGATGCTGCGGCCGTGCCGCGCACAGTGGTAGGCGATCACGTCGGCCTCGCTGATCAGGCGCGCGGCCTTGACGGTCATCAGCTCCGGGTCACCGGGGCCTAGTCCGACACCCCACAGCTTGCCCGTCTTCATTCGACCTCGCTCGCGAGCGCGTTGACCGCCGACACCGCCATGGCGCTGCCGCCGCGCCGCCCGTGCACCACCAGGTAGGGCGCGGGCGCGCGCTTGACCAGCTCTTCCTTCGACTCGGCGGCGCCGACGAACCCGACCGGCACCCCGATGATCGCGGCGGGCACCCCGGCGCCCTCCTCGATCATCTCCAGCAGGCGGAACAACGCGGTCGGCGCGTTGCCGATCGCCACCACCGAGCCCGCGAGCTTGTCCCGCCACAGCTCCAGCGCGGCCGCGGAACGGGTGGTGCCCATCCGCTCGGCCAGCGCGGGAACGCGCTCGTCGGACAGCGTGCACAGGATCTCATTCGCGGCGGGCAAGCGCTTGCGGGTCACGCCGCTGGCGATCATCTGCGCGTCGCACAGCACCGGCGCGCCGTCGCGCAGCGCGGCGCGGGCCGACGCGACGAGGTCGAGCGAGTAGGCCAGATCGTCGACGAGGTCGACCATCCCGCACGAGTGGATCATGCGGACCGCGACCGGCTCCAGGTCCTCCGGCAGGATCGCGAGGTCGGCCTCCTCGCGGATCGTGGCGAACGAGTGGCGGTAGATCTCCGCCCCGTCGCGGATGTAGTCGATCACGCTGTTCCCTTCTGGTATCCCTCGGTGCCCGCGAGCACGTCGACGTGCGGCTCGTGCGGTCGCCCGCACCGTCGTTCGCATCCGGAGAAGTGCATCCGCACCCCGGCGGGGACGCGGCACATCATGGCCAGCGCGTCCGCCCGCACGTCGGCGCGCGACTTCGCGCAGCCCGGCCGCCCGATGCACGCGCTGATCCCCAGGCCGGGCGCGTCCGGATCGGTCACCAGTCCCGGCGCGTCCAGGCCGAGCGGCACGACGACCGACCGCCACGGCGTCACCACGACCTCGCCCAGCGCCCGCAGATCCGCGGCCGCGAGCTGCCCCAGCACCGGCGCGCCGACGACACCGGTGCGCCCGTCGTCACGGGTGAACGGCCCGATCGGCACCCCCGGCGAGGACGGCAGCCGCTCGCCGGCGGGCAGGTCCAGCTCCCGCATCCGCCACGCGCTGCCCCGGACCTCCAGGAACCACAACGCCTTCCGCACGAGCGCGTCGACCGCCCCGGCGAACGGCACCCGCTCGCCGGTGTCCCGCCCGGCGAGCAACACCGCGCCGGTCGCGGAGTCCAGCGCCCGCCAGCACACGTCCGCGTCCTCGCCCGACACGTCGCCCCGGCCGTCGTCGAGCGCGAACAGGAACCGGCCCGGCAGGGCGGCCAGCTCGGGCCGCGCGCACACCGCCCGGTCCAACTCGAACACCGTGTCCCGCACGTCGACCAGCCCGCCGGTGAGCCCGCTCAGCGGCGAGGCCAGGTAGTTGCGCACCCGCTCGTGCGCGGGCGCGGGCAGCAGACCGGCCGACGTCAGCCGGGCGGCCAGCTCGCCGGTGTCCCGCGACAGGCCGCGCAGCTGGATGTTGCCGCGCGAGGTCAGGTGCACCGAACCGTCGCCGAGCTCCTCCGCGCACGAGGCCAGCACGTCGGCCTGATCGGCGCTCACCCGTCCGCCGGGCAGCCGGATCCGGGCGAGCGCGCCGTCCGCGGCGTCGTGCGTGGCGAAGACACCCGGACAGGCGTCGGGGCGGACACGTCCGGGATGGGCCATGCGCTCACTGTAAACGGCGGGATCGGCGCGAAGTATTACCTGGATCATATGTAGTAGGCCTGCTACATTCCATCGCGCAGGCGTAGCGCTGGGGAGAACACCTACGACAGCGACGAGCCAGGTCGCGATGAGAGCACCGGAGCCGCCGCGCGACCAGCCGACGCTCGACGTCCGCGACCTCCGCATGCGTTACGGCGCCAACGACTGCCGCCCTCCGGTTGCCCGGCGCCCCGCCTCCGGCGGACGCTTTCGGTGGTTCAGGCCACCGAAAGCCGTTGCTACGCAACGAGTTTCTTCATAGCTACGTCTGTCTACAAAGGAACCCTTGCTAACGCAAGGGAAACAGGGTAAGCGCTCTACGCTTGTACCATACACCAGAAACGTACCCACACCCGGGTCACCAGGCCGCTCCGCTCCCAACACCCCAACTACCGAACCACCAGACACACAAACAACCAACCCCACCAACACCCAAACTCCCAAACCCCACCCACACACCCCCCGCCTCCGGCGGGACAACCCAGGAGCCAGCACCCGGGGAAGAAGCTGGCAACTCCACCACAGGCAGAAGGAGGTTGTCCGCAAGCTGCGGGACACCCCTCCCAGAGCAGCTAAACGATCGCGGGGCTGCGACATCAACACCGAGGGCCGGTCGGTCGCCCTCCGTTGCGCTCCGCGCGTGAACCACTCCTCGGCCTGTTCGGGGCACACACGCGGGATGGGAGCGGCGGCGGATACAGGGGGGCCGCGCCCGCTGGCTCAAGATCAAGTTTGGGATGATCGGGACGCGGTGGTCATCGGCGTACTCGGCGCGCTCGACTCCCCCACCGCACTCGTGCTCGCCGTGGTCGACGACGACGGCCAGGTGCGGACCGGCCTGTCGGCGACACTGTCCAGCTGGGTGCTGGCCGCGTTGCAGGGGCGGCTGCGCCCAGCCGTCCGCGCCGCGGTGACGGCGCGTGCCGGGCTGGGCGAGCAGATCAGCTACCTGCCGGTCCGGCCGGACGTCGTGGTGGAGTGCCGCGTGGACGCCGCACGTTGCGCAGGGGGCTTCCGGCATCGTGTCCCCGTGCAGCGCGTTCGCGCCCGCTGAGCAGCTAGAACGGCACGCTCGGCGACAACGGAGGCCGCGGCGGCGGGTCTCCCGGCCGCCTCCCGGTCTCCGTGTAGCGCCCCCGGAATTCGAGCCAGCTCCTGCGGCCCGCCTCTGACCACGACGCTGTGCTCGAGCTGGTCAACGCGGACAGGCTTCCCGGCCAGCCGGTCGCCACGGCCGAGATGCTCGGCGAGGCTCTGGCCGGCCGCTCGCCGGTCGACTCGTCGTGGTGGGAGGAGCTGGCCGCGCCGCGCACGGCCGTGGCCGCGACCAGCGACGGCGAGGTCGTGGGGGTGGTGTCGTTCTCCACGCGGTCCCGGGATGACGCAGGGGTGCTGCTGTGGCTGCACGCGCGGGAAGACCGCACCACGATCGACGTTCTGCTGCAGCACGTCCTGGATGAGCTGCGTGAGCACCGGGTGGTGGAAGCGTTCAGCTTCGCCACCGCCCTCGGGCTCGGTTTGGAGGCGCTGCCCGTGCGGCACCGGCCGGTGACCGCGGCGGCGCTGGTCGAGGCCGGATTCGTCGGCACCGACCTGTGGCGGTACATGGGCCGCCGGCTGCCCGCCGACGACCTGCCCCGGGTTCCGGAGGTCCGGATCGAGGCCCCAGAGCCGGACGTCCGTGAGCTGACCGTGGGTCGACGGAGACCGGGCGCTCGCGCAGGCCACCGTTGGGGTGCCGGTGTTCGGGATCGGCGTGCTGTGGTGGATCAGCAGCGAGCCCGAGGCCCGCGGGCGTGGGGTCGGGCGGGCGCTGCTCGGCTCGGCGCTGCAGCTGCTGACCGAGCTCGGCGCCTCCGACGTGATCTTGTTCGTCGACGATGACGAGCCTGGTGGTGAGCGGGATCGGACGGCGGCCAACCGGCTCTACGACGCCAGCGGGTTCATCGAGTACGACCGGCTGCACTCCTACCGGCTGGAGCGCTGAGCTTCAGCACCCGGAATCTCGGCCCCGGCCTGGAGCGCACCGGCCAGCCAGGACTCGACCGCGAGCACGTTCATCCGCACTGCGGTGTCCAGCTGGCCGGCGAGTGCTGCGGGATCCAGCAGGCCGGCGGCGACCGCGAGCGGCGCCTGCACCGGTCCGGACACCGCCGCGGTGAGCGCGTGCCGGTAGTACTGCTTGCGCGGCGGGAGCACCGCCCGCGCCGCCGACGGGAGCAAGCCGACAACCGCGGCTTTGCAACGCTGGTAGGCCGTGGGCAGACGCGGGTCGTAGCGGTCGGTCAACGGGATCGCCAGCGCCGCGGCCACGAGGTCCGGGTGCAGGAACGGCGAGGCCTCGGGCACCGGGCCGGCGGGTGGGAGGTAGCTGCGCGGCCAGAACGCGTCGTGCGCGTCGGCCGCCGCCCAGCTGCGCCGCGAGCGGGTGTGCTCGGCGAGCGTGCTGGTGATCCATTCCTGAGCGCGGGTCAGCGCCGGCGCTCGCCACGGTTGCGCGACCACCGGGGAGATGGCCGGCTGGCACCATTCGGGCCAGTTCGCCGCCCAGTACCAGCGGGCCCGCTGCTCGGCGGGCAGCAGGCCCGCGGCCGTGGCGAGGAGTTCACCGGTCCAGCCCGGACCGGACCGCCGGGAGTCGCCCAGATAGCGCACCGTGCCGGGCAGCCGCCCGGCACGCAGCAGTAGCGGGGTGAGGTAGCGCGGCACGGCGAGCAGTTCATCGGCCCCGTTGCCCGACAGCACGACACCCGCGCCGCGATCGGCAGCGAGGTGGGCAATGGTGGCGTTGGCGCCCGGCAGGGCGTCCAGCCGCGGCCCGTGCGGCGACCAGGCCGGCTCGGCGAGGCAGTCGGCGGGGTCGAGCACCATAAGCTCGACCTCGAGCGCCAGGTCCTTGATCAGGCGCCTGACCACGTCGGCGGCGGCCAGGCCGTGGTCGTCGACGAGGTCAGTGCAGTAAACGAGCACCCGGCGGCGGGGCCGCAACGCCACGACCTGCAGCAGCACGGCAAGCGAGTCCAGGCCGCCCGACACGGTGACCGCCACCGTGTCCACGCCCTCACACAGGTCGGCGACCGCTTCACCGAACACCTCACGCAGCGGGCGCGGCCGGTCAGCGGGTTCGGGGGCCGGCCACACCGTCTCCACCCCGAGCCACGGCGCGACGCTGTCGGGCGTGGCAGCCGGACCGGAGCAATGAAAGACGACCTGATGCCGTGTCAGGCGCCGAATGGCAGACACGGCGCCGCTGACCGTCGACATCCCAGTCACGCGGCACATCCACTTCTGCACGCGCGCGAGATCCGCGTCGCGTTCCTCAGAGCTCGGCACTTCGAGCAGCGCGTCGTAGGTATTGGCCAGCCACATCACGTCATCGCGACGGCTTGGGTCTGGACGCGAAAGGTCGCGACCATCATCGGGCCGCCCGCCGTACTGGGACCGCTCTTTGGCGATCTTAGTGAGGACGAACTCGGGATCCGAGGGCTGGGCGGGCCCCGGAGACGACCTTGACTTCACTGGTCCGGACGAAGCACTGCTCGACACGAGCGGATGCCCCTTCCGCCCTGCTGCCGAGACCGGCAACAGGGAGACAAGGATTGGCCGGGCGCGGGCAGCGCCCCGCACCCGGCCAACCTCATGCCGTGCTCAGATGCCGCCGATCACGTCCTCGGGGAACGTGCCGACCAGGGAGTCGGTCAGGTTGCCGATGGTGGACAGCGCGTGCGCCATACCGGGGATCGGATCCTGGTTGTCCCCCAGGCCCGGCACCACGTTGCTGGCCTGCTGCAGGAGCGCCACGGCAGGCACCACGGCATGCATCACCGCAGCGTTGATGGTGGTCGCGGCGAGGCTGGGGGCCGGGTTCCGGGGAGCCGGGACGGGAGCGGCCACACCGGGAGCCGTGTTCCGCAGCGCCCTGCCTGCGCCGACGTACTTGTCGGCGAAGTCGAGCATCCGCGCGTTGCTCTGCGGCGCGCTTCGTTCCAGCTGCAGGTCGTGCCCGGTGTTCGGAACCACGTCGGCCACGACCGTCGCATTCGGACCGTAGAAGGGCCGCTCGAAGTCCGCCAGCGCCTGGGAATCACCGCAGCTTGGGCCGAGCAGGCCGCAGATGAACGGGTCCTGCTGACCCACGACCGTGTAGACCGGGATGTTGAGAGTGCGGTCGACATTGAGCACGTTGTACCCGGCCAGCGTGGCCAGTTCCACGAGGTTGCCGGTCTCCTTTAGCCGCTCATCCGCCGCCACGACCGCGGGGTCGGTCGAGGAGGCGCTGCCCAGGTAGAATCCGCCTCGGGTGCCGGGATAGCTGGTGAGGTAGGCCGGATCCAGCCCCGAGCCGGCGAACTTGGGATCCAGCGCCGCCGGATAGTCATCTGCGATGATCTTGGTGACGACGTTGACGTAGTTGAGCGAGTGGGCGATGCCGGTGGGAATGATGGCATCGACATCCTTGTACATGCCCGCCTCGGTCATCGTGACGATGCCGCCCAGGCTATGGCCAACCTCGATCACCTTTGTGAAGGCGGTACCCAGCCTGCCGTCCCGCAGCGCGGTGATGACCTGGTGCACGGTGCTGACGTCGGCGTAGAAGGTGTCGAAGGCGCTCAGCGGGTGGGTGGACTGGCCGTCACCGAGGCGGTCG
Organism: Amycolatopsis methanolica 239; assembly: GCF_000739085.1. Classification (NCBI taxonomy): domain Bacteria; kingdom Bacillati; phylum Actinomycetota; class Actinomycetes; order Pseudonocardiales; family Pseudonocardiaceae; genus Amycolatopsis; species Amycolatopsis methanolica. The sequence continues at coordinate 5,635,425 of NZ_CP009110.1, forward strand.
ATGTTCAGCGTCGCGTATCCGCGCCTGTTCGCCGCGCGCACGTAGGAGTAGGTGTCGGGCTGCTCCGGCATGTCCCAGTAGTAGCGCGCGTAGGACCATCCGTGAACGAGGATCTGCACGGTGGTGGCCCCCGGAGGGACACACAGGGTGCCCGTGATCGTGGCAGCCTGTCCTGCCGCGGTGACCGGGACGGCGACATTCTTGCAAGAGGTGGCGGGAACTCGAGCTGCCTCGGCTGGTGTCGTGGCGATACCGGATGCGATTAGCAGCGCCGATAGCAACACGAACGCGCTACGACGGCGCCGACGACTGAGTGAACGGCCATTCTTCAGTATGGACATACTGACCTCGTTGTCAATCCAGATACTAGAAGCAACACGGGCAGAAGCAAGGGAAAGGCGCGCGGTAAGGATGTTTCCCGAGACGCGAGCGGGACCTTTAGTGATCCGCTATTCACTAGCTAGGGGACCATAGCACGGCAAGCCCCGACGGTCCTTCACTTGAACGGGTTATTTTTGGGCACCCGTGCCGGACGAGCACAGTGGACGCGGTGTGCTCTCCGGCACGGCAAGGAGATGTACCGAGCCGGAGAGCACCAGGTGGCCGCGCCCACCGCGCGAGGGCAAACCCCAGCGACCCGCGAGGCGCGCACCGGTACGATGAGATCTCGCGAATGTCGAGGAGGTACCGGTGAAGGACGCGCGAAGACCTCGACGCGACCCGGCACGAAAGGCGCGCATCCTGACCGCGGCCGCGGAACTGATCTCCCGTAACGGCTACCACACCGTCGGCATGGCCGACATCGGTCAGGCCGCCGGCATCGTGGGCTCCGGCATCTACCGGCACTTCGAGAGCAAGTCCGCCATCCTCGTCGAGCTGCTCGAACAAGTCATGGACCAGCTCACCAACGGGGCCTCGGCGATCGTGGACGAGGCCCGCGACGACGGCAGCGCGGTGAGCGGGCTGATTCGGCACCACGTGCGTATCGCCATTCACGACCGCCGGATTCTCCAGGTCTACCACCGGGAAGCCCGCAACCTGCCCGACCACGATCTGCGCCGCCTCCGCCGGGCGCAGCGGCACTACATCGAGGAGTGGGTGGCCGCGGTCGCCCCGCTGCGGCCCGATCTGGCCGACGGGGAGATCAGGGTCCTGGTGCACGCGGCGATCGGCAGCATCCAGTCGATCCTGTTCTACAACTCCGGCCTGCCAGTGCCGCGGCTGACAACGTTGCTGACCGAAGCCGCGCACGCGTGCCTCGGCGTTCGCGGTGTCCCGTCGGGAATACGAGTCGAACCCCTCGCCGACTGGCAGGACAAGGAAGGCGCCTGACCGCCCGGGCACCCCAGCCGCCACACCTTTCCAGAGTCGCCTGACAGCGCACCCCGGCGCACGCGGAGCGACGCCGCGGATCACGGCCGGGACGCACGGTCGCACACCACCCCCGACCGCAGGCGCACCGCGGCGGAGGCGGCATGCCAGTTCCCCGCGCCGCCCCTACCAGTCGTCGAACCGGGACGCCCAGCCTTTCCCGAACGCGGTCGGGCCCTCACGCAGGTCGGCCGATTCCACGTAACCGGCGAGGGCGTCCAGTTCGGCCGCGAGAGCCCCTCGGAGGTGGGCAAGATCCTGCACGGCCCCGGCCACACGCTTGATCTCGGCCAGCCCACGGGGGCTCCGGGTGGCGATGCGCCCCGCGAGCGCCAGCGCGTGCTCGAGCAGGCTGCCCGGCGGGCACCACCGCCTCGACCAGACCCCACCCCTGAAACCGCTCGGCGGGTTCGAGATCACCGGTCAGCAGCAGACGGCTGGCGACGTTGGCTGGGACCTTGCGGCCCAGCCGGACCGCGCCGCCACCATCGGGCAGCACGCCGAACGCAAATGCTCGTCACCGAGCAGCGCGCCCTCGGCCGCCACCACCACGTCCGTCGCCAGCACCAGTTCGAAACTACCCGCGACCGTGGCCATTGACCGCGGCGACCACCGGCAGAGGGGAGGTCTCCAGCCTGCTGATGACCTCCCCGGCCTTGCCGGACGAACGACAACACCGCCTCCCGACCCGTTGTCCAGCAAGGCCAGCAGCTGCCGCAGGTCCGCATCCGCGCAGAACGCCCGGCCGCTGCCGGTGACCACGATCGCGCGGCAGTCCGGCCGCGACTCCGCCTCGTCGAGCGCGGCCCGCAGATCCGCCAGCATTTCCCCGGTCGGGGTGTTGAGCCGCGACGAACGCTCCAGCCGCACGATCGCGACCGGCTCCCGCACGGTCAGGCTGACCAGACCGGTGGCGCCGGTCATCGTGCCTGTCCGCGCAGCACGGCCCGCAACGACTCAAGCACTCCGGCATCCTCGATCGTGGCGGGCACCGGCTCGTCGAGACCATCGGCGATCCCGCGCATCGTCTTGCGCAGGATCTTGCCCGAGCGCGTCTTGGGCAGCGCGGCGACGACCGTGACCTGTTTGAGCGAGGCCACCGCGCCGATCCGGTCCCGCACCAGCCCCACCAGCTCATCGCGCAGCTGCCGCCGATAACCCTCATCGTCGCCGTCCACCCCGGCCTTGAGCACGACGAAACCACGCGGCACCTGCCCCTTGAGCGGATCGGCCACCCCGATGACGGCGCACTCGGCGACGTCAGGATGCGTGGCCAGCACCTCCTCCATCGCGCCCGTGGACAGCCGATGCCCGGCCACGTTGATCACGTCGTCGGTACGGCCCATGACGAACACGTAGCCGTCGGAGTCAATGTGCCCGGCATCACCGGTCAGGTAACAGCCGTCGAAGGCCGACAGGTAGGACCGCACGAACCGGTCGTCGTCGTTCCACAGGGTCAGCAGGGCGCCGGGCGGCAGCGGAAGCCGCGCCACGATCGCCCCGTCCTCCCCCGGGCGGACCGGCGCGCCGTCGGCGTCGATCACCTGAATATCCCAGCCCGGCATGGGTTTGGCTGGTGACCCGGGCTTCACGGGCAACAGCTCGACACCCACCGGATTGCCCACGATCGGCCAGCCGGTCTCGGTCTGCCACCAGTGGTCGATGACCGGTATCCCGAGCAGGTCCGCCGCCCAATGGTAAGTCTCCGGATCGAGCCGCTCGCCCGCGAGGAACAGGTACTTCAGTCCCGACAGGGCGTACCGTCGCGCGTACTCACCGTGCGGGTCCTCCTTACGCAGCGCGCGGAACGCCGTCGGCGCGGTGAACAACGACCGCACCCCGTGCTCGGCGCAGACGCGCCAGAACTGCCCCGCATCCGGCGTACCCACCGGCTTTCCCTCGTACAGCACCGTCGTGGCACCCGTCAGCAGCGGCCCATAGACGATGTATGAGTGGCCGACCACCCAGCCCACGTCGGAAGCGGTGAAGATGGCCTGCCCGGGCCCCACGTCGTAAACACCGGTCATCGACCAGGCGAGTGCCGTCGCGTACCCGCCGCTGTCGCGGACGACGCCCTTGGGCTTGCCGGTCGTCCCGGAGGTGTAGAGCACATACAGCGGGTCGCTGCTGCGCACCGGCACAGGCAGGGTCGGCACCGCCGCCGCCATCGCCTCCGCCCAGTCCACGTCGGCCGGCCCCATCGCCGCCCTGACCTGCGGGCGCTGCAGTATCACGCACGCGGCCGGACGATGGGCCGACAACCCGAGCGCACGGTCGAGCAGGGGCTTATACTCCAGAATCCGTCCGCCCTCGATCCCGCACGACGCGGAGACGACCACCTTCGGCGTGGCGTCATCGATCCGCACGGCGAGCTCGTGGGCGGCGAACCCCCCGAACACCACCGAATGCACCGCGCCCAGCCGCGCGCACGCGAGCATCGCGACGACGGCCTCGGGCACCATCGGCAGATACACCACCACCCGGTCCCCCTTGCCCACGCCGAGGCCGCGCAGGACCCCGGCAAACCTGGCCACCTCATCGGTGAGCTCGGCGTAGGTGTAGGTGCGACGTGTCCCGGTGACTGGCGAGTCGTGGATCAGCGCCGCCTGCCCGCCCCGGCCCCCCGCCACATGGCGGTCCAGCGCGTTGTAGGCGACGTTGAGCTCCCCGCCGGGGAACCACCGGTAGAAGGGCGGGTCGTCCTCGTCGAGAGCCCGCTCGGGAGGGCGGTACCAGTCCAGGGCCTTCGCCGCGGCCAGCCAGAATTCCTCCCGGTCGGTCATGCTCGCCGAACGGACGTCCTCGAAGGCACCCACGTCAGCCTCCTTTCCTCGTCACCGGCGAACGATCAGATCCGGCCACGGAAAAGATCCGAGTGCCGGTCGCGGAGCTTGTACTTGAGCACCTTGCCTCCCACCGTCTCGGGCAGGGTGTCGGCGAACACGATCGCCTTGGGAGTCTCGTAGCCACCGAGCCTGGCGCGGCAGTGCGCGATCAGCTCCGCCTCGTCCGCCTCCGCACCCGGCCGCAGCACCACCACCGCGGTGACGGCCTCGCCCCAGTGTTCGTGCGGCAGCCCGATCACGGCCGCCTTCTCCACCGCGGGATGGCCATGCAGCACAGATTCCACCCGCAGGCTGGACACGTTCTCCCCGCCGGACTTCACGATGTCCTTGAACCGGTCGACCATGATCCGCAGACCGTCGGCGTCGACCACCGCGGAGTCGCCGGAGTGGAACCAGCCGTCGCGGAAAGCCGCCCGCGTCGCCTCCTCGTTGAGGTAGTACCCGGCGGTGACGGTGGGAGTGCGGTAGACCACCTCGCCCGGCGTGTGCGGCTTGTCCCGCAGGGACGCTCCCGTCTCGTCCACCACGTCCGAGGCCAACAACGGGCTGGGAACCCCCACGTAGTTCACGGCGGGCGCGGTGCGCTGGTAGACCTCGGGCCACTTGGCGGGCCAGAAGCGGTGGCAGGCGATTGCCTCGGTCTGCCCGAAGATGCCCACCATGACCAGCCCGGGCGCCTTCTGCTGCAGCAGCTCATAAACTGACGGTTCCAGTGCCCCCCAGCCATAGACCAGCACCGTCAGGCTGGACAGGTCGCGGTCGGCGTCCTCCGCCTCCGTGGCCAGCGCGGCGACGAACTGCGGGGAACCCGCCCAGATGGCGGTGGGCCGCTCCTGGTCGATCGCCACCGCGACCTGGTCCGGGACGGGACGGCGGCCGAGCACCAGCGATCCACCCGCGAGGAACACCGACAGTGTGAAGACCTGGTCGCCGACATGGTAAATCATCGGCAGGTAGGTGATCAGCTTCAGGTCGGTCTCCAGGCTCAGCCCTCGGGTCAGCGTGACGCTGAAGTTCAGGCCCGCGAAATAGCTCGCGTGGTGAGAGGTCATGGCGCCCTTAGGCATCGCGGTCGTGCCCGAGGTATACAGCAGCTGCCAGATGTCGTCGCCGTGGATCTCGACCTCGGGCTCGGTGGTGGCGTGGCCGGCGATGAAATCTCCGAAGGGGGGGCTGCCGGCGACCGGGCCGCCGCCGATGGTGATGGTCGCCGCCACCGGCAGGCCGGTGGCGGCGAAGGCCGCCTCCGCCCGCGGCCACAGCTCGGCGTCCACAATGGCCGCCTCGGGGCGGGCCTGCCCGATCAGGTACTCCAGCACGTCGGTGGCCAGAGCCGGGTTGACCGGCATCGCGACCATGCCCGCCTTGGCGACCCCGATCTTGGTCAGATACGCCTCGACGGAGTTCTCGCAGAACAGCACCACCCGGGCACCGGGTTCTAGGCCCCGGCCGGCCAGTGCGTGCGCGATCTGGTTCGCCAACTCGTCCGCCTGCCGGTACGTCAGCGAGGAGAAACGTTCTTCGCCGTAGGCACCGGGACGTCCCGTGATGGCGACCTTGTCCGGGTAGCTCCAGGTCAGTCTCTCGAACACGTCCCCGACGGAAGTCCGCTCCCAGCGGTTCACCGCCCGGCGGCCTCGCAACGTCTCGACATCGATCGTCCCGCGCAGGTCCACATCAGCCTCCTTGCTGCCTGCCTGACGATCGACAGCATGCCCCTTGGGCGCCCCGGCGACAAGACCAAAGTCACTGATCATTCACATCAACATGAAATCAGTCCCACCTGGCCGGACAGCGACGACGCGATGACATGTCCACTCAACAGCACGTGAGTAGCGCCAACGACGGCCGTCGGGGAAGCAGGATGGCTGACGTCGAAGTGAATGACCATGCACTACTATAGGCGAACGCCGACGCCGCGCCCCGGCACGCGGCGCCTGGGTCCGCCTTCAACGTCGGGCACTTTCACCGCGGGGCTTGCCGCCCCGGTGGGGGGACGAGCAGGTCCGCCAGATCGAGGACCTCGGTTTCGACGTCTGGTTCGCCGAGGCATACGGATCGGACGTGTTCACCCCGCTGGCCTGGTGCACGGCACCACGGACCGAGCGAGCGCCTGCGGCTGGGCACCGCGGTCGCCCAGATCTCGGCCCGCACACCGGCGGCCACCGCCATGAGCGCGGCGACGCTGGATCACCTCTCCGGTGGCCGGGTGGTCCTCGACCTCGGAGTGTCCGGGCCCCAGGTGTCCGAGGGCTGGCACGGCGTAGCCTATCCCGCCGGCTCGCGCGGACCCGTGAGTACGTCGAAGTGGTCGGTGCTCGCACGCGAGTACACCACTGTCCTACGACGGCGCGGCCGCGATCCGCGACGCACTCGCCAGCGGGGAGCCCACGGTGGTCGACTCCATCGCGGTGCAGGGGCTGCCCGGCGATCTGGACGCCGTGGCCCAAGCCGTATTCGGCAGCTGACCACGACCTCAGGCCCCGCCCGGAGCGATCCCCAGGCAGGCGTGCGCGGTCTGGCACAGCAGCGCCGTGAGCCGATCCAGCGGCAACCCGGAGTCGTGGAACAGGATCGACTGGACGCTGCCGATCGCGGCGTGGACCAGCACCCTCGCCTCGTCTCCGGTGACACCCGAGCGCAACAGAACCACGACCGAAACCCAGTGCTCAAGGTAGCGGCGCTGCGCACGGCGCAGCCCGCGCAGGTCCTCGGGTGCGAGATTGTGCGCTTCCAGGTGGTAGACCCGCAGGATCCGCCGGTCACCGATCGCGATGCGCACGTGGTTTTCCACCAGGGCGGTCAGCGCCGCGCGGTCATTCTGCGCCGTGCTGGTGATCTCCGCGGACGTGCGCGCGAGCAGGTCCATCACCTGGTGCAGCAGCGCGGTCAGGATCGCCGACTTGCTCGGGAAGTGCCGGTAGATCCCCGTGCTCACGATTCCTGCCGCGGTACCGATGTCCGCCAGCCCGACCGCGTGGTAGCCGTGCCGGGAGATCAGCTCTGCCGAGCAGGCCAGGATGCGTGCCTTACGGCCGGGGTCCCGCCGCGGGACGCGGTCGAGACTTCTGGCCGGCTTAGGCGCGGGCACGGCGGCGCTCAGCTTCCCAGCAGGCTTTCCGGGACGTCGGCCAACCTGCTGCGCAAATATTCGCCAAGTCCCTTGGCCTGCGGATCAGGCCGGGTCGCCGAGGCCACGCCCTCGCCGAGGATGCCGACGATCACGAAGTTGACCGCGCGCAGGTTGGGCAGCTCGTAGCGGCGGATCTCCAGCGGCGCCGCCTCCGGGATCAGCTCCCGCAGGCGAGCGGTGGTCAGGTAACCACGCAACCAGGCGTATTCGTCGTCGGTACGGGTCCACACGCCGACGTTGGCGTTGCCGCCCTTGTCGCCGGATCGTGCCCCGGCGATGGTGCCCAGCGGCACCCGGCGTGTCGCCCCGGGCGGCGGCGGTGCGGCGGGTTCGGGCACCCCGGGAGCCGGCGACGGGGCGGTGACCGGACTGTGCGGGATGACCCGGACACCGCCGTCGGGCAGGGTCACCCGGTGCTCGACCTCCCCGGCGGGGACGAGGGTGGGCCAGTAGACGCCGAACGCGCTTTCCGCCGATGGCGGGGTCGTGGTGTGGAACCCGGGGTAACCACCCAGAGCCAGCTCCATAACGGTGTTGGAGAAGGCCCGCCCGACCTTGCGCCGGTCCGGGTCCTTGACCGAGACCCGCAGGTGCGCGGTGGCCTCGGCATTGTTCGGCGCGTCGGGCTTGTCGAACCGCAACAGCCGCGTGTCGAACTCGGCGAAGGCGTCCGGCCCGCCCAGCAGCTCGGTCAGCTGCTCGACCGCCCAGGCCGCCTTCTCCTCGATCCGGGTGCCGGTGAGGACGAGTGTCATGGTGTTGCGGTACCCACCCTCGTAGTTGAGGGCGACCTTGAGCTGGTCACCCGGCGGGCTGCCGCGGGTGCCCCGGATCCGGACCCGGTGCACTCCTTCCTGTTCCAGGCTGAGCGTGTCGAAGTGAGCGACCGCGTCGGGTCCGGCATAGGCGGGCTCGGCGATCTCGTACAGCAGCTGGGCGGTGACGGTTCCTGGCGAGACCAGGCCTCCGGTGTCCTCGTGCTTGGTGATGATGCTGGAACCGTCCGCGGCGATCTCGGCGATCGGGAAGCCCGGGTAGCGGCGGTCGGTGACCTCCTCGAAGAACGCGTAGTTCCCGCCGGTGGCTTGGGGACCGCACTCGATGACGTGCCCGGCGGCCATCGCGCCCGCGATCTTGTCGAAGATGTCGGCGTCGCTGGGTCTCCAGCCGTGCCACCAGGCCGCGGGTCCCACGGCCAGCGAGGCGTCGGTGACCCGCCCGGTGACCACGATGTCGGCGTCGGCCCGCAGCGCCTCGGTGATCCCCCACCCCCCCAGGTAGGCGTTGGCCGACACCGGCCGTACGTGTGCCTCGGCGAGTTCGCGCCCGGTGTCCAGATGCGCGAGCGCGTGGCCCGCCGCCTGCAGCTCGTCGAGACGGTGGATCAGGTCGTCCCCGTCGACGTGGGCGATCCGGGGGTGCAGCCCGAGCCGCCCGGCCAGCGCCGCCAGCTCGGCAGCGAGCCCGGCGGAGTTGAGCCCGCCGGCGTTCGACACGATGCGGATGCCGCGGTCCAGGCACGTGCCCAACACCTGTTCGACCTGGGTGAGGAACGTCTTGGCGTACCCGGCGGCGGGGTCCTTCCGCTTGGCCTTCCACAGGATCAGCATGGTCAGCTCGGCGAGGTAGTCGCCGGTAAGCACGTCGATCGGTCCGCCCTCGACCATCTCGCGCGCGGCGGCCAGCCGGTCACCGTAGAAGCCCGAGCAGTTGCCGATCCGCACGGCCCGGCCGGCGCTGGTCATGATGTTCCTCCTCGACTGGTCACCAGACCAGGAGCGCGCCCGGTGCCGGGCGCGCCCGCGAAGGTCTGGGCGATCGACAACCACTCGGCCGCGACCGGGCCGGTGACGGTGAGCTGGGTGTCGTCCAAGTGCCTCCGCTGGGTGACGACGAGGCAGAAGTCCAGGGCGGACCCACTCACCCGGTCCCGCGCGTCGGCAGGGCCCCACGTCCAGCGGGCGCAAGAGGGCGCGTCGATCTCGACCCGGATCGGCTCGGTCGGCGCGGGCCTGCCGTGCAGGGCGAAGGAGAACCCGGTGGTGCGCACTCCCAAGTGCGCGATGTGGCGCAACCGGTCGGTGGGCTCGCGCTGCTTGCCCAGCGCGTCGGCGACATCCTGACCGTGCGCCCAGGTCTCCATCAGCCTCGCCGTGACCGAGGACATCGCGCTCATGTCCGGCCCGTACCAGGGAAGCCGCGTCTTCGGTGCCAGGTCGCGGAACACCGTGACGAGCCCGGCCCGCGCCCTGGTCAGCCAGGCGCGGACCTCGTCAGCGGACAGGTGTGCGTGCTCGGCGGCGATCCGGTCGGGAAAGTCCATACCGCCGGCGATCAGCGCGTCGGCGTGGCGCCGGAACGCCGCCGGATCGACGGCGGCCTGCGTCGCGGTCTCGTCGAAGAACGCGAGATGGGTGAGCTGGTCGCGGATGCTCCAGCCCACCGCGGGTGTGGGAGCGGAGATCGCGGTGTCGTCCAGCCCGGCGACCAGCTCGGCCAGCACCCCCGTCTCGGCGGTGAGATCGTCGAGTACCTGATCCATCGACACGCTCATGTCAGCGCCCCCGCCAGACCGCCGCACGCTTCTCCCGGAAGGCCCGCGGCCCCTCCTGCGCGTCCTGCGAGAGGTACACCGGCTCCCAGATCTCCTCGGCCCGGTCATATGCCTGCCCACGGGGGTGGCTGGCGGACAGATAGGCGGTGCGTTTTGACGCCAACACCGACAGCGGCGCGTTGGCGGCAATCCGCTCGGCGAGCTGCTGGGTGCGCTCCCGCAGCCGGGCCAGCGGCACCACGTCGTTGACCAGCCCGTGCTGCTGGGCGCGGGCGGCGCTGATCGGATCACCGGTGAGCAGGATCTCCAGTGCCACCCGTGGCGGCACCAGCCACGACAGCGGCGCGGCCCACGGGCAACCGCGGCCCACCTTGACCTCCGAGACGGCAAAACGGGCGTGGTCGGCGGCGATGACCAGGTCGCACTGCTGGGCGAGCAGGAACCCGCCGCCGTAGGCGATCCCGTTGACCGCGGCGATCGTCGGCTTGGGCACGTCGACGTTGCGGCCCATCTGGGGCACGAAGTCCGGCGGCGGGACGGTCAGTGCGGTGGCGTTCATCTCCTTGAGATCGCCGCCCGCGCAGAACGCCTTCTCCCCGGCGCCGGTGAGCACCAGCACCTTGGCCTCGTCGTCGGCGTTGAACCGGTGCACCCCGTCGAACAGTCCTTTCCGGACGTCTTCGCTGAGTGCGTTGCGCGCCTCCGGGCGGTCGATGGTCAGCCAGGCGACACCGTTGGTCACTTCGTAGCGCACGGGGGTCATCAGGCCTCCTCCTCGGCGATCACGGCGACGGTCTCGCCGGCTTCGACCGTCTGCCCGGTGCGGACGGACAGTTCGGCGACTGTCCCGGCTATGGGTGCGCGCACGGAATGTTCCATCTTCATCGCCTCGAACACGACGATCACCGCGCCGGCCTCGACCTGCTGCCCCTGTTCGGCGACGACCCGGACCACGGTGCCAGGCATCGGCGCGAGCAGCGAGCCGGGCGCCGCGCCACTGCCCGGCTCGGGCAGCCGGGGGCGTTCGGTCAGCGTGGTCCCGCCGAGCACGGAGTCGCAATACACCGCGTCTCCGACGGTGTGAACGTGCACCCGGCGCCGCACGCCGTCCACGCGCAGGTCTACCAGGTCCGGCCGGGCGGCAAGCAGCGCCAGCCCGGTCAGCGGCGTCCCGTCCACCTCGGCGGTCAGGCCCTCCCTTGTGATGCGGTAGGCGATGTCCACATCGGTGTCGCCGATGCGGTACTCGGCGCGCTGCGGGCCGCTCACGACGTTGCGCCAGCCGGTGGGCACCGCGCGCTGTACCGGCGCCCCGGCCCGGCGCGCGGCCTGACCCGCGAGTGCCGCGGCGAGCGTGTGCACGGCGATGACGTCCTTGCCCGGCGTGCCGACGAGGGTGGCGGGCGGGTGCCGGGTGAGGTAGCCGGTGTCGGTGGCGCCGGCCACGAACTCGGGGTCCCTCAGGATCGCGACCAGCAGATCGCGGTTGGTCACCAGCCCGTGAATCTGTGCCTCGGCCAGTGCCCGGGCCAGCCTGCGCACGGCTTCGTCGCGGGTCCGCCCATGCGCGATCACCTTGGCGAGCATCGGGTCGTAATTCGTCCCGACCACCGAACCGTCCCGGACCCCGGTGTCGACGCGCACGCTGGGCAGGTCCGGGATCCGGAAGCGGTGCAGGGTGCCGCTGCCCGGCAGGTAGTCGGCTGCGGGGTCCTCCGCGTACAGGCGTGCTTCCACGGCGTGCCCGGCGATCCTCGCCTCAAGGACCTCGGCCGGGAGCGGCTCGCCCTCGGCGACCTGGATCTGCAGCGCCACGAGGTCCAGGCCGGTGACTTCCTCCGTGACCGGGTGCTCGACCTGGAGCCGGGTGTTGACCTCAAGGAAGAAGAACTCGCCGTTGGGCGCCATGACGAACTCGACCGTGCCGGCACCGGTGTAGCCGATCGCGGCGCCCGCGGCGACGGCGGCCTCGCCGAGCCGCGCGCGCAGCACCTCGTCCACGGCGGGCGACGGGGCCTCCTCGATGATCTTCTGATAGCGGCGTTGGATGGAGCACTCGCGTTCGAACAGGTGCACCACGGTGCCGTGGGTGTCGCCGAAGATCTGTACCTCGACGTGCCGCGGGTTCTCGACGAACCGTTCGAGGAACACCGTTGCGTTGCCGAACGCCGACGCCGCTTCCCGCCGAGCCCCGGTTACGGCGTCGACGACCTCGTCCGCATCACGGACGATGCGCATTCCGCGCCCGCCACCCCCAAAGGCGGCCTTGACCAGCAGCGGATACCCGACGCCGTCGGCCATCGCGGCCACGGCCACGGCGTCGACCTCATCAGTGTCGTCGATCGTGGCGCCGGGCAGCACGGGCACGCCCGCCTTGGCCATCAGCTCTTTGGCAGCGATCTTCGACCCCATTGCCTCGATCGCCTCGACCGGCGGCCCGACGAAGATCAATCCCGCTTCGGCGCACTGGCGGGCGAAGCCGGCGTTCTCCGACAGGAATCCGTAGCCGGGATGGATGGCGTCAGCGCCGGTGGCCAATGCGGCCTCGATGATCAGGTCGCCGCGCAGGTAGGTGTCGGCCGAGGCGGCACCGGGGAGCAGGATTGCCTCATCGGCGGCCTCGACGAACAGGGCGTCGGCGTCGGGGTCGGAGTGCACCGCGACGGTGGCGATGTCCAGTGCGCGCGCCGAGCGGATGACCCGTTCGGCGATCTCACCCCGGTTGGCCACGAGCAGCTTCCGGATCGGGTGCCGGGCCGGGCTGGTCTGGGTGGTCATCTCAGGTGGTCCTCACATCCGGAAGACGCCGTAGCCACGCTGGCCGGCGACGATGTTGGAGTGCGCGGCGGACAGAGCGATGCCGAGCACGGTGCGGGTGTCACGCGGGTCGATGAGCCCGTCGTCGTACAGGCGCGCGGTGACGAAGAACGAGTGCGACTCCTTGTCGATCTGTGCCTCGATCGCCGCGCGGTTGCGCTCATCGGCTTCGACGTCGAACTCGCGCCCAGCGGCGGACGCCGACTGCTTCGCCACGATGGACAGGACCCCGGCCAGCTGCGCGGCGCCCATCACCGCCAGCCGCGAGCCCGCCCACGCGAACATCAGCCGCGGGTCGTACGCGCGGCCCGACATCCCGTAGTTGCCCGCGCCGAAAGAGGCCGCCAGGTTGACGGTGATGTGCGGGACCTTGCTGTTGGCGACCGAGTTGATCATCTTGGAGCCGTCCTTGATGATCCCGCCCTGCTCGTAGTTCTTGCCCACCATGTAGCCCGTGGTGTTCTGCAGGAACAGCAGCGGCGTGTCGGTCTGGTTCGCCAGCTGGATGAACTCGCTCGCCTTCTTGGCCTCCTCGCTGAACAACACGCCGCGGGCGTTGGCGAGGATGCCCACCGGGTAACCGTGCACCGAGGCCCAGCCGGTAACCAGGCTCGTGCCCCACAACGGTTTGTACTCACCGAACCGGGAACCGTCGACCACCCGGGCGATCACCTCGCGCGGGTCGAAGGGCACCTTGATGTCCGCCGGGGCAATGCCCAGCAACTCGTCCGGGTCGTAAAGGGGCTCGTCGGCAGGCATCGTCGGTCCCGGGCCGAGCTTGCGCCAGTTCAGCTCGGACACGATCTGCCGCCCGATGCGGATGCAGTCCCGCTCGTCGACGGCGAAGTGGTCACACAACCCGGACACCTTCGCGTGCATCGCCGCACCGCCGAGCTCCTCGTCGTCGGCGTCCTCCCCGGTGGCCATCTTCACCAGCGGTGGGCCGCCGAGGAACACCTTCGCCTGCTGGTCGACCATCACCGCGTAGTCACACATGCCGGGCACGTAGGCGCCGCCCGCGGTGGAGTTGCCGAACACGAGCGCGATCGTGGGGATCGCCATGGACGAGAGCTCGGTGAGGTCGTGGAAGATCTTCCCGGCGTGCACGAACAACTCCGACTGCGTCGGCAGGTCCGCGCCGCCGGACTCCACCAGGTTGATCACCGGCAACCGGTTGACCCGGGCGATTTCCAGCGCCCGCAATGTCTTCTTCAGCGAGTACGGGTTCATCGCGCCGCCGCGTACCGTGGGATCGTGGGCGATGAGCATGCATTCGACGCCCGAGACGACGCCGATGCCGGTCACCACCGACGCGCCGACGGGAAACTGCGTGCCCCACGCCGCGAGCGTGGACAGTTCGAGGAACGAGGCGTCGCGATCGAGCAGCAGCTCGATGCGCTCGCGGACCAGCATCCGCCCGCGGTCTCGATGGCGTTGCTGGTAGCGCGGCCCACCACCGGCGATGGCCGCCTGGGTCTGCTCGTCGAGTTCGGCCAGTACCCGTTTCTGGTGGCGGTAGTTGGCCTGGTAAGTCTCGTCCGCGGTGTTGAGCGCGGAGCGCAGTACCGTCGTCATCTGGCTGTGGTCCGTTCTTCTCAGATCAGTAGGAGCGGGGCAGCCCGAGGCCGTGCTGGGCGACGAAGTTGAGGATCATCTCGCGGCTGACCGGAGCGATCCGCAGCAGCCGCGCCAGGCCCCAGTAGGGCAGCAGGCCGTACTCGGTGGCCAGCCCGTTGCCGCCGTGCGCCTGGATCGCCGCGTCGGTGGCCGCCCCGGCGGCTTCCGCGGCGGCGTACTTGGCCTCGTTGGATGCCTCGCCCGCCGGCAGGTCGTTGTCGTGCAGCCATGCCGCCTTCGCCGTCATCAAGGCGGCGAGGTCGGTTTCGATTTGGGCCTTGGCGAGCGGATGGGAGACGCCCTGGTGGGTGCCGATGGGCGTGCCCCACACCGATCTCGTCGAGGCGTAGTCCGCGGCCTGCCGCAGCACGTGCCGCGCGACGCCGACGCACACGGCCGCGCCGGTGATGCGTTCGGGGTTGAGCCCGTGGAAGACCTGCCGGAAGCCGTTGCCCTCCTCCCCCACGAGCCACTCGGCTGGCGCACGGAGCTCGTCGAAGTGCAGGACGAACTGCTTCTCCGGCACCTTCGCCGAGACCGGCAGCGGGGTCGCGACCAGACCCGGGGTGTCGGTGGGCACGACGAACAGCGAGAGCCTTCCCCGGCCCGCGGCCTCGTCCCACCCGGTCCTGGTCACGAGGAGGATCGCCTCGGCCTCGTCCACGCCGGAGATGTAGTGCTTGGTGCCGGTGATGACGAAATCCCCGCCGTCCCGCCGGGCCACTGTGGACAGCCGGTGGGTGTTCGAGCCCGCCTCCGGCTCGGTGATGCCGAATACCACCTTGGACTCGCCCAAGGCCATGCGCGGCAACCAGTACCGCTTCTGTTCCTCTGTGCCGAAGTCGGCGATCATCTCCCCCGAGATCGCGGCCGAGACCAGCAGCAGGAGCAGCGGACAGCCCGCCGCCGCGGTCTCCTCGCACACCATCGCGAGCTCGGCCAGGCCTGCCCCGCCGCCGCCGTACTCCTCGGGCAGGTTGATACCGAGGAAGCCGCTGCGCCCCAGCTCCGCCCACAGCTCGGAGGTCGGCTCCCCCGCCTCGGCCCGCGGTACGTAGTAGGCCGGGCCGAACTTCGCCGCGATCGCCGCCACCGTGTCGCGGAGATCCCTGTGTTCCGAGGTCTCCCGAAAGTCCACGCCAACTCCTTTGTCATCGTGCGCCGCAGGCAGCGAAGCCACCTTAGTGCATGATGGTTCACTACGGGCGGTTTGACAAGGACACCCCGCCGGTCGGCCGCGTGGGCGGCTCGACCCTCAATCGGCAGCTTCAGCAGGGTTATCCTCTTGTTCCGTTGCGCCGCCTGCCCCCGCGCGAGCGCGCCTGTGATGTGAATCGCGCCTGACTAGGCAGTCCAGTCTCGCCCGGGGCTCGCGCGAGGCGCACCGATCGCGGATCGTATCCCCCGCGAGCGGGACGGCACTCGGAGAAACCTCGACTTTCCCAACTAGTGAATAGTGAGTAACGTCGTTGCTGGCCGGACCTGACGGGAGGGTGCGTGCCGCACGCACGCCCCGGGCGCCGAGCGGCACGAGCTCCGCGTCCAAACCTCACGATCCAGCCGAAACCGTTCATTCCGGACCGAGGAGAGCCGTAAACGATGACCGGAGCCGGAGAGCTGGGTGTCAATCTCATCCAGCGGGTCAACGTGGGGGACCTGCTGACACGTTCGGCCGCGCGCTTTCCCGCGCGGCTCGCGGTCGCCGACGGTGAGCGGCGGCTGTCTTATGCGGACTTCAATGCCCTCGTCAACCGGACCGCACACGGACTGCTCGCGCTCGGCTACACCCGCGGGGACGCGCTCGCAGTGGCCTCGGGCAACAGCCTGGAATTCCTGGCGACGTACTTCGCCTGCGCCAAGACCGGGATCGTGTGTGTACCGGTGAACCTAGGCTGGCGCCCGAACGAGGTGACCTACGTCCTGGAGCACTCCCGGGCCCGCGGCATCGTCGTGGAGAGCCAGCTCGCCGCCGCGATGGTGCCCGCGATCGCCGGAGCGGGCGGGGTGCGGGAGGTGATCGTCGCGCCGGGCACGGTCACGGCGGGACTGCCGCGCCCCGTAGACCGGCGATGGCTGACGTTCGCCGAACTCGGCGCGGACCGGCCCGGCACGGATCCGGAGTGTTACGTCGCCGACCGTGATCCGCTGAGCTACCTGTACACGAGCGGGACCACGTCGTTTCCCAAAGGCGTGGTCGGCAACCACACCGCGATCTATCTCGAGTCGCTATCGGTGGCGCTAGAGGCCCGCTTCGCCGAGGACGACCGGATCGTGGCGATGATGCCGATGTTCCACACCGCACAGCTCAACGCGTTCTGCACGCCCGCGGTCGCGGTGGGCGCCGCGCAGTACCTGCGTCGGGGATTCGAGCCCGGGCCACTGCTTGACCTGATCGAGCGCGAGCGGGTCACCCAGCTGTTCGGCCTGCCTATGATGTACCGGGCGATGCTCGACGAGCCCGGAGTCGGTGAACGCGATCTGAGCAGCCTCCGCCGCGCCTGCTACGCCATGGCGCCGATG
Source organism: Amycolatopsis methanolica 239 (assembly GCF_000739085.1). Taxonomy (NCBI): domain Bacteria; kingdom Bacillati; phylum Actinomycetota; class Actinomycetes; order Pseudonocardiales; family Pseudonocardiaceae; genus Amycolatopsis; species Amycolatopsis methanolica. The sequence goes on from NZ_CP009110.1 coordinate 5,652,283, forward strand.
CCCCACGACCAGCTACGCCGGTGCCTGGAAGTGTTCGCCTGCGACTTCTACCTGCTGTTCGGTCAGACCGAGATGAGCCCGGTGGCGACCTTCTTCCGGCCGGAGCACCAGTTGTCGCACCCAGGCGCGGTCGGCACCCCGGTGACGAACGTCCAGGTGGGCATCATGGCCGGGGACGGCAGGCTGCTGCCCGCGGGACAGAAGGGGGAGATCGTCTACCGCGGCCCCCACACGTTGTCGGAATACCTGCGGAACCCCGAAGCCACCGCCGAGGCGTTCGCCCACGGCTGGTTCCACTCCGGCGACGTGGGCCTGTTCGACGACGACGGGGTGCTGTGGTTCGCCGACCGGCGCAAGGACGTGATCAAGACCGGTGGCGAGAACGTGGCCTCGATCGAGGTCGAGAAGGCGGTCTACGAAGTCGAGCCGGACATCGCGGAGGCGGTGGTGGTCGGCCTGCCGCACGACCACTGGAGCGAGGCGATCACGGCGGTGGTCGTGCCACGTCCTGGCACTCGGCTGGATCCGCAGGCAATCATCACCGGCGTCAAGCAGCGCATCGATCCCTACAAGGCACCGAAGTCGGTGATCGTGACTGACGAACTGCCCCGCACCTCCACGGGCAAGATCCAGAAGAACGTGGTGCGCCAGCGCTACGCCGACCACTACCGGCGAACCCCGGAATCCTGAACATCCGGGGCGGGGCACGCCAGCTCGTGTGCAGGAGGCCCTAGAACCGGCTGATATGGGCGGTGACGTACTCGGCGGCGAGCCGGGCCCCGGCTTCGAGGGCGTCGAGGATGCCGCGGTGCTCTGCGGCGAGCCGGGCGCAGTCTTGCCGCCACCGGTCGACGCGGTCGTAGCCCGCGCGCATCTCGCTGCCCGCCGCCTCACCTCATCGAAAGTCGGCCCAGAATTCCGGTACGTAGTACGTTGAGGCAAGGCGGGAAGGCCTCGGCCGCACTCGGGAAGCTGCTGGCCCGGTCGTCCGGGCCCCTGTGAGGGGCGGGGCAAGCCCTAACCGAAGGGCGCTTCGCTGGGTCGGATTGGCGCAGGCTGGGGACATGAGGCGTGCGCCAACCTGGCGCATCGTAGGGGCTTAAGGCTGACATCGCGCTGGCCGCGCGCAGGCTCGCAGACGCGCGGAAATCACGGGCGGATGGATCGCCGGGTCTCAGCGGCCGGGACGGAGGTCAAGCCAGGCTTGATACCAGGTTTCGCGCCCGGCCGGACCGGCGGTCACCACCGTGATCGGCACGTCTCCGAGTTCTCGCGCCTCGCGACGCAGGACTTGCCGGCCGCAGAGGAGACCTAGGAACTCTTGGACGGTAGCGCGGCGGTAGTTGCTCGTCAGCTGGCGGGCGAGGTGGGCATGGACGAGATCAGCGGCGCTTCGCGCGCCGCTGACTTCCGCAGCTCGCGAAGTCCCCCGAGCGCAAACCGCAGCCTCCGCCAGCCCAGCACCCGCAGCTGCCAACGGATGACATCCTTCCACCGCTCGCTCGCGCGAACTGTGCGATCGACTCGGTGCAGCCGCTCGTACATGTCCTCGTGGCTGGAGTCGACAAGGATGACACGTGCCGATGGGGACCCCGGCCATCGAATAGATCCGGGTGCACCGTGCCGTCGCCGAGCGCACGGATGCGCAGGTTGTGCTGGTCGATCGGGCGGGCATCGGCTGGAGCGAAGCAGACCACGGCCCGCGCAGCATCAGCACAATGCCACACGCTGCGGATGGCGTGCAGCGAACAACCTCGCGATCAGCCCGCCGACGGAGTGGCCAACCAGAATCACCGGGTCGTGGAGCTCGAGCGCGGTGAGCAGGGTGTGGGCCTCGTCGGCGCTGGCAACACAATCACCGCTAGTGCCCTGCTGCCGGACCGGAAGACGTGCAGCCCGCCGGCCACCGATGTCGACCAGAGCGCCGGGTGACGGGAAGCGGCGTGCGTCCCGCCGCTCGGCGAGCCGCTGATAGGCGGTGCTCAACACGACTGGAACAGCCGCGAGTGCTACAGCGGGGCGCCAGGCGCCCCTCCGCCGCCGGATCATCCGACTTCGAGCGCGCGCAGCCCCTTGAACGGCACGTGCGGTTGGCTCGGCTTGAGCAGCAGTCCGTGCTTGGTGACCTCCACATTGGCCTGCTGGTAGACGGCCAGCACCTTCTTCAAGTTGTCGACGATCGCCTTTTTGAAAGTGAACAGGCCGCGCGGTGTTGGGGCCAGCTGGAAGCCAAACTGTTCGGAGAGCTGTTCCCAGGTCACGAGCACTGGCTTCTGCAGGAAGCACAGCCGGTAGGTCAGCCACCAGTACAGATCCATCTGCACCGGGTACTTCTGGCAAACCCGCAGGGCGTGCAGGCTGATGGGCACCGGTGCTCGGAGGATCAGCTGGAAGAACTCTTCGGAGAGCCGGATCCACGACGGTCCAGGCGTCTTGTTCTCGCTCCACCACAGCTGCCAGGAGCTGGCGATGTTGAGCTTTCCGCCCTTGTCGAGGCGCGGGTCGCCCTCCTGCTTCACGGTGAGGTTGCACTCGAGCAGCCGGTTAGTCTGGTTGCGGAACCGGCTGATGCTGCCCTTCTTACCGCCGGTCGCCGCGCCAATGCCAAGGTCCCGCATGAACTCGCCCATCGAATCGGGCAGCTGCAACAGCGGATCTCGCGTCTGCACGGCCGCCGTGGACAACCAGGCGAGCAGCAGTCGCGGGATCGCCCCGAAAGGGAACCCCAGATTCTGGACGGTGCCGTCTTCATCGAGAGTCTTGCCGGGAGTGACCGTCAGCAGCAGCTTGCCGTTGCGGCGCCACCACACCTCGGTGGTCGGCGGCGGTTCCTTGTAGGGCAGTGACGTCGAGGCGAACACCCGCGTCACGAACCCAAGTTCCTGCTGTTCGCGGTCCAGGATGCTCACCTGCGCGGCGTCCCGCGCGAAGGCAAGATCGGCCTGTGTCGTCACCTCGCACAGCGTAGAGGCGAGCGGAGGTGAACGCTGCCAGCGCTCTGGGTGTGTCGCAGCAGCTCATGAGCACGCATCCCGACGCGACGTTACCTTCTGCCAATGCCCGTGACGGACCGTTACGCATCCCAACGCGATCCGGGGTGGCGCCCCGAGATGGCCGCGGATGCCCCAACTTGAAGGTGACCCGATCGACCTGAGCACCAGGCCAAAACGCCGGCCGCGAGTTGTCCACGCATCCCGGCGCGATGCTTGCTTGAGGAACGTGCTCAAGGGCGTGACCTTCCAGGCCGCGCCGGGCGAGGTGCTGGCGCTGCTCGGCCCGAACGGCGCGGGCAAGACGAACCACCATCGAGATCCTCGAAGGCTTCCGGATGCGCTCGGCGGGCGAGGTGCGCGTGCTCGGCGTCGACCCGGCCAGGGGGACCGAGGCCTGGCGCGCACGGCTGGGCATCGTGCTGCAGTCGTGGCGGGACCACGGCAAGTGGCAGGTGCGCGAGCTGCTGGCCCACCTCGGCTCGTACTACGTCGACCACCGGCAGCCGTGGGACGTCGACGACCTGATCGAGACGGTCGGCCTCACCCCGCACGCACACAAGCGGGTCGGCAGGCTCTCCGGCGGGCAGCGGCGGCGCCTGGACGTCGCGATCGGCATCGCCGGCCGCCCGACCTGCTGTTCCTGGACGAGCCGACCGCCGGGTTCGACCCGGAGGCGCGCCGCGAGTTCCACGACCTGGTGCACCGGCTGGCCGACGAGTCGGACACCACGATCCTGCTCACCACGCACGACCTGGACGAGGCCGAGAAGCTCGCCGACCGGATCCTCATCCTGGCCGGCGGCACGATCCTCGCGAACGGCTCGGCCGAGCGGCTCGGCCGCGAGATGTCCACCGACGCCGAGGTGCGCTGGACCCGCGGCGGCCAGCGGTACGTGCACTCGACCACGGACGCGACGAAGTACGTGCGCGAGCTGTTCGCCCAGTACGACGAGGAGATCGAGGACCTGGAGGTGCGCCGGGCGAGCCTGGAGCACACCTACATGGCGCTGCTGCGCGAGTTCGAGGGAGGCGCCCGATGAACGGCCCTGCGCGCCGGGTTCCAGTGCGGCCTGATCGAGCTGCGGCAGAGCTTCAGGGCTCGGTCATCCCGGGCACCACATTCTCCCGCGGCTCGATGACGCTGCCCAGCCTGATCGGCGCGAGCGTCGGCTTCAGCGGGCTGGTCAACACGATGCAGCAGCTCACAGTCGAACGCGAGGACGGGACCCTGCTGCGCGCGAAGGCCCTGCCCAACGGCATGAGCGGCTACCTGATCGGCAAGATCGTGCTGGTCTCCGGCATGGCGATCGTCGGCATCGCGCTGCTGATCCTGCCCGGCCTGTTCATGTTCGACGGCCTGGAGATCGACGCCATGACCTGGGTGACCCTCGCCTGGGTGCTGGTGCTCGGCCTGGTCGCGACGCTGCCGATCGGGGCGGTGTTAGGGTCGCTGTTCGAGAACCCGCGCACGATGGGCGTGATCATGCTGCCAGTGATGGCGCTGGTCGGCACGTCGGGCATCTTCTACCCGATCGGCGAGCTGCCGTCCTGGATCCAGGGCATCGCGCAGGTGTTCCCGCTGTACTGGCTCGGCCTCGGCATGCGCTCGGCGTTCCTGCCGGACAGCATGGTGGCCGTGGAGATCGGGCAGTCGTGGCGGACCTGGGAGACCTTCGGCGTGCTCGGCGCGTGGGCGGTCGCGGGCCTGGTACTGGCACCGATCGTGCTGCGTAGGATGGCGCGGCGCGAGTCCGGGTCAACCGTGGCCGCACGGCGGGAGAAGGCACTACAGCGGATGCCGGGATGAGTGAGTCGATCTACAACCGCATCGCGATGCTGCGCGCCGAGCGCGGCATCTCGCGGCGGCAGCTGGCCGAGGCGGTCGGGGTGCACTACCAGACGATCGGGTACCTCGAACGCGGCGAATACAGCCCGAGCCTGTACCTCGCGCTGCGCATCGCCGAGTACTTCGAGGTGCCCGTCGAGGTGATCTTCTCCACGCAACCCTTCCCCCGCCTCGGCCGCGAGGAACCGACGGCTTGACTCCGGGCCTGCCCAGCGGACAGTGTTGGGGGGACCTAGGAGGGAACCGCGTGATCCTGCTGCTGTCCACTTCGGACACCGACCTGCTCAGCGCCCGGACCAGTGAGGCCGGTTACACCCTGGCCAACCCGGCGCGGCTCGACCTGGCCGAGCTGCCCGGCCTGCTGGCGGAGGCCGACGTCGTCGTGGTCCGCATCCTGGGATCCGCGCGGACGTGGCAGGAGGGCCTGGACACCGTCCGGGCGAGCGGGAAGCACGTGGTGGTCCTGGGTGGTGAGCAGACGCCGGACGCCGAGCTGATGGCGTTGTCCACCGTGCCGGCAGGCATCGCCACCGAGGCGCACGCCTACCTCGCGCAGGGCGGGCCGGACAACCTCGCCCAGCTGCACCGGTTCCTCTCCGACACGCTGCTGCTCACCGGCGACGGCTTCGAGCCGCCCGCCGAGCAGCCGGCGTGGGGTGTGCTGGATCGAAAAGGACGCCGCGCTGAGAACTCCCAGGGCCCGGTGGTGGCGATCCTGTACTACCGCGCGCACCACCTGTCCGGGAACACCCGGTTCGTCGAGGCGCTGGCCGAGGCGGTCGAGGACGCGGGCGGGCAGGCCCTGCCGATCTACTGCGCGTCGCTGCGCTCGCGCGAGCCGGAGATGATGGCCGAGCTGCGCAAGGCCGACGCGCTGCTGGTCACGGTGCTCGCGGCGGGCGGCACCCGGCCGTCCGAGGTGGGCGCCGGTGGCGACGACGAGGCGTGGGACGTCGCCGAGCTGGCCGCGCTGGACGTGCCGACGTTGCAGGCGCTGTGCCTGACCAGCGACCGCGCGACCTGGGAGGACAACGACGACGGCCTGTCCCCGCTGGACGCGGGCAACCAGATGGCGGTGCCCGAGTTCGACGGCCGCCTGATCACCGTGCCGTTCTCGTTCAAGGAGATCGACGACGACGGCCTGCCGCACTACGTGCCGGATCCCGAGCGCGCCGCGCGGGTCGCGGGCATCGCGCTCGCGCACGCCCGCCTGCGGCACACCCCGCCGGAACAGCGCAAGATCGTGCTGATGCTGTCGGCGTACCCGACAAAGCACTCGCGGGTCGGCAACGCGGTGGGCCTGGATACCCCGGCCTCGGCGATCGAGCTGCTGCGCCGCATGCGCGCGCAGGGCTACGACCTCGGCGACGAGCCGTTCCCCGGCGTGGAGCCGACCGGCACCGACCAGCCGGACGGCGACGCGCTCATCCACGCCCTGATCGCCGCGGGCGGCCAGGACCCGGAGTGGCTGACCGAGGAGCAGCTGTCCGGCAACCCGATCCGCGTGCCGGCCGCGCGCTACCGCGAGTGGTTCGCCGCGTTGCCGGAGGACCTGCGCGCCGAGATCGAGGAGCACTGGGGCCCGCCGCCGGGCGACCTCTACGTCGACCGATCGTCCAATCCGGATGGTGACATCGTGCTGGCGTCGCTGCGGGCAGGCAACGTCGTGCTGATGATCCAGCCGCCACGCGGCTTCGGCGAGAACCCGGTGGCGATCTACCACAACCCGGACCTGCCGCCGAGCCACCACTACCTCGCCTGCTACCGCTGGATCGAGGAGGAGTTCGGCGCGCACGCGGTGGTCCACCTCGGCAAGCACGGGTCGCTGGAGTGGCTGCCGGGCAAGAACGCCGGCCTGTCCGCGTCCTGCGGGCCGGACGCGGTGCTGGGCAACCTGCCGCTGATCTACCCGTTCCTGATCAACGACCCGGGCGAGGGCGCGCAGGCGAAGCGGCGCGCGCACGCCACGATCGTCGACCACCTGATCCCGCCGATGGCGCGTGCGGAGAGCTACGGCGACCTGGCCCGGCTGGAGCAGCTGCTCGACGAGCACGCGAACATCGCGGCGATGGACCCGGCGAAGCTGCCCGCGATCCGCCAGCAGATCTGGACGTTGATCCAGGCCGCCAAGCTGGACCACGACCTGGGTGTGGCGGAACGACCGCACGACGCCGAGTTCGACGACTTCCTGCTGCACATCGACGGCTGGCTGTGCGAGGTGAAGGACGCGCAGATCCGCGACGGGCTGCACGTCCTCGGCGCGGCGCCGGTCGGCGAGGCGCGGGTGAACCTGGTGCTGGCGATGCTGCGGGCGCAGCAGATGTGGGGCGGCCAGGTCGGCGCGGTGCCCGGCCTGCGGTCCGTGCTGGGGCTCACCGACGGCGCGCCGACGTCCGAAGTGGACGCGATCGAGGCGTCGGCCCGTGCCCTGGTCGAGGCGATGGAGAAGCGGGACTGGGCTCCGTCGGCGGTCGCGGAGGTGGCTCCCGATCCCGAGGTCGCGCGGGTGCTGACCTTCGCGGCCACCGAGATCGTGCCGCGGCTGGCCGGGACGTCGGCGGAGATCGACTCGGTCCTGCACGCCCTGGACGGCGGGTACATCGCCGCCGGGCCGAGCGGTTCACCGCTGCGCGGGCTGGTCAACGTGCTGCCGACCGGCCGCAACTTCTACACCGTGGACCCGAAGGCGATCCCGAGCCGCCTGGCGTGGGAGACCGGGCAGGCGCTCGCGGAGTCGCTGCTGCGCCGCTACCGCGAGGACACCGGCGAGTGGCCGAAGTCGGTCGGCCTGTCGGTGTGGGGCACCTCGGCGATGCGCACCTCGGGCGACGACGCGGCAGAGGTGCTGGCCTTGCTGGGAGTGCAGCCGGTGTGGGACGACGCGTCCCGCCGGGTGACCGGGCTGGAGCCGATCCCGCTCGCCGAACTCGGCCGCCCGCGCATCGACGTGACCGTGCGGATCAGCGGGTTCTTCCGGGACGCGTTCCCGCACGTGGTCGCGTTGCTGGACGACGCGGTCCGGCTGGCGGCGTCGCTGGACGAGCCTGCTTCGGACAACTTCGTGCGCGCGCACGTGCAGGCCGACCTGGCCACGCACGGCGACGAGCGCCGGGCGACGACGCGGATCTTCGGCTCCAAGCCGGGCGCGTACGGCGCGGGGATCCTGCCGCTGCTGGACTCGGGCAACTGGCGGGACAACGCCGACCTGGCCGAGGTGTACGCGACGTGGGGCGGCTACGCCTACGGGCGGGGCCTGGACGGCGTCGAGGCGCGGCCGGACATGGAGAGCGCGTACCGGCGCATCGAGGTGGCGGCGAAGAACACCGACACGCGTGAGCACGACATCGCCGACTCGGACGACTACTTCCAGTACCACGGCGGCATGATCGCGTTCACGCGCGCGCTGACCGGCCAGGCTCCCGCGTCCTACGTGGGCGATTCGACGAGCCCGGACGCGGTGCGGACGCGGTCGCTGTCCGAGGAGACCGCCCGCGTGTTCCGCGCCAGGGTGGTCAACCCGCGCTGGATCGCGGCGATGCGCAAGCACGGCTACAAGGGCGCGTTCGAGCTCGCGGCCACTGTGGACTACCTGTTCGGCTTCGACGCCACCGCCGGGGTCGTGCAGGACTGGATGTACGAAAAGCTGTCCCAGTCGTACGTCCTCGACCAGCAGAACCAGGAGTTCCTCGCGAAGGCCAACCCGTGGGCGCTGCGCGGCATCATCGAGCGGCTCACCGAGGCCGCCGACCGCGGCCTGTGGGCGGAGCCGGACCCGGAGCTGCTGGGGCAGTTGCGCGAGGTGTACCTGCGGACCGAAGGTGAGCTGGAGGGCGAGTGACCGGGGTGGACCTGAACGCGGATCTCGGCGAGGGGTTCGGGATCTGGCACCTCACCGAGGACGACGCGCTGCTGGAGATCGTGTCGAGCGCGAACGTGGCGTGTGGTTTCCACGCGGGAGACCCGAGCGTGCTGCGGCGCGTGACGGCTTCCGCGGCCGAGCGGGGAGTGACTGTCGGGGCGCAGGTGGCGTACCGGGACCTGGCCGGTTTCGGGCGCCGGTTCATCGACGTGCCGCCGGACGAGCTGGCGAACGACGTGCTGTACCAGATCGGCGCTCTCGACGCGTTCGCACGGGTGGCGGGCACCCGGGTGGGGTACGTGAAGCCGCATGGCGCGCTCTACAACGCGATCGTCTCGAACGCGGAGCAGGCCGCGGCGGTCGTCGAGGCGGTGCGGATGTTCGACCCGTCGCTGCCGGTGCTGGGGTTGCCGGGTTCGGAGTGGTTGCGGCAGGCGGAAAAGGCCGGGTTGCGCCCGGTGCGCGAAGCGTTCGCCGACCGGGCCTACACGCCGTCCGGAACGCTGGTCTCGCGCCGCGAGCCGGGCGCGGTGATCCACGACGCCGACGAGGTGGTGCGGCGGTGCGTGCGCATGGCTGTCGAGGGCGTTGTGGTGGCTGTGGACGGCTCCGAGGTGAAGGTGGAGCCGGAGTCGATCTGCCTGCACGGGGACACCCCCGGCGCGGTGGAGATCGGCCGCCGCGTACGAGCGGCGCTGGTGGAGGCTGGGGTTTCGGTTCGTTCGTTTGCTTAGTCGCAGCGCAGAACCCGCGTAGCGCCATCACCAAGCCAACGGCAAATGCGTGATCCCGTTGATGAAGTTCGACGTCAACCGCCGCACCTCGCCGTCCAGGCGCACTTCGGGCAGCATCGTCAGGAACTCCCGGAAGAACACCCGCATCTGCAACCGCCCGAAGTGCGCGCCCAGACAGAGGTGCGGCCCCTGCCCGAACGCCAGGTGGTCGTTGGGCGTCCGCGACACGTCGAACCGGTGCGGGTCCGGGAACTGCCGCTCGTCGTGGTGCGCCGAGGCGAAGTACACGACGACCTTGTCCCCCGCCGCGATCCGCTGCCCGCCCAGCTCCGTGTCAACAGCAGCCGTGCGGCGGAACGTCAGCACCGGCGGGTGCCACCGCAGCATCTCCTCCACCGCCGACGGCAGCAGCGACGGATCTGCCCGCAACCGCCGGTACTCGCCCGGATTCTGCACCAGCGCCAGCACCCCGCCGGGCAACGCGCTGCGCACCGTGTCGTTCCCGGCGATCACCATGAGGAAGAAGAACATCCGCAACTCGGCGTCGTCCAGCGACCGGCCGTCCACAGTGGCCTGGACGAGCGCCGTCATCAGGTCGTCCGCCGGGTCCCGCCGCTTCGTCTCGGCCAGTTCGTGCGCGTAGTCGAACATGTCGGCCAGCAGCGCGGGCGAGCGCGGGTTGAGCGGTTTGCCGTCCGGGCCGCGCACGACCTCGGCGTGCTCCGGGTCCTGGTAGCCGATGACGCGGTTGGTCCACTTGAGCAGCAACCCGCGGTCCCGCGGCGGCACCCCGATCAGGTCCGCCAGGTTCAGCAGCGGGAAGTCGTCGGTCACCTCGACCGGCAGATCGCACCGCCCGCGCGGCACCACCGCCCCGATGAGGGCGCGGGCCCGCTCGGCGATCTGCTCCGCCGAGCGTTCCAGCCGCCGCCGCGTGAACACCGCCGCCACGATGCGACGCAACCGGTTGTGCTCCGGCGGGTCCATGTTGAGGATCATGCGCCGGATGAACGCGAGGTCGTCCGGCTCGGGGTCGCGGATCTGCGTCGCCCCGAGCCAGGACGAGAACACCTCCGGCGTGCGCAGCACGTGCTTCACGTCGGCGTACCGCGTCACCGCCCAGTAGCCGGGCCCGGACGGCCAGTCCAGCACCTCGTGTTCCTCTTGCCACGCGACCGGTTCGGTGTCGCGCAGGCGGCGCAGCTCGTCGTGCGGCACGCCGCGGGCGAACACCCTCGGGTCGAAAACGTCCACATCGGACATCAGTGCTCGTCCAGGAAAACTTCGATCATGTTGGCCACGGTCACCGGCACCTCGTCGGCCGCGTAGTGCCCGGCGTCGGGCAGCACCTCCAGCTCCAGCTTCGGGTACCACTGCCCGAACGTCGCGAGCATGACGTCTTCGCTGAGCGCCGGGTCGTGCTCGCCGACGACGACCTTGACCGGCACCTCGTTACCGGCGATCCGCTCCGAGAAGTCGGTCTTCGCCCAGGCCTCCAGGTAGGCGCCGAACGCTGCCCTGTCGGAGTTCTCCAGCGAGTGCAGGACCATGCCGTCGAGCCACGAGTCGGGGTGGCGGCCGCCGGTGGTGAAGTCGATGATCGCCCGGCGGCTCGACGGGTTCTCGGCCGCGCTGCTGAACAGGCCCCAGGTGTCCGCGTCCATCGGCACCCCGCTCGCGGGCACCGGGGAGATCCCGAACAGCGACCGGACGCGGCCGGGCGCCTCGGCGAGGACGTACTGCATGACGCTGCCGCCCATCGAGTGCCCGACGACGGAGAACCGGTCGATGCCCAGTTCGTCGGCGAGCAGCAGCACGTCCCCGGCGGCCTCCGCGATGGTGTACGTGCCCGCCTCGTCCTTGCGCGTGCCGTAGCCGCGGAAGTCGGGAAAGTAGTAGCTGAACCGCTCGGCGTCGAGGTGCGGGGTGAGGTCCTCCCACGCCGTCGACGACCCGAACCAACCGTGCAGCACGAGAACGACGTGCTCGCCGGTGCCGACCCGCTCCATGTGCGCCCTCCAAGTCCTCGCTGACCCCTGCAGAGGCGAGCTTGGCACAGTCGCGGCGGGTTGGCACGGACCAGCAGAATCGTCTCGTGAACTCCCTGCTCACCCGGCTGCCCGAGTGGCTGACGCTCCCCCGGCAACCCGGCGGCGCGCACCTGGGCGTCTGGACGGACGACGACCGCGTCCTGCACCTCTGCGCGGAAATCGGCATGCCGGAGGTGTGGACGCTGACGCAGTTCGCGGCCCGCGAGCGCTACCGCACATGGATCGGCTTCAAGCGCTGCCACCCCGCCGGTCAGCGGACTCGCCGACCCACCGTTGCCCGCGGCCGCGACTAGGGCCTGTTTCATAAGCGAGGTAGCCACTCGTTGATCGCGGCGATGTGGATTGTGGCTTCGTAGCGGACGGCGAGCTTGTCGTATCGGGTGGCGAGGGCTCGGTGACGTTTGAGGCGGTTGATCCCGCACTCGACCGCGTGTCGCTGTTTGTAGGTGTGCGGGTCGAAGGCTGGTGGCCGGCCACCGTCTGGTCCACGGTTGCGGCGATGCCGGATCTGATCAGCGGGCTGGGGGATGGTGCACGCGATCCCGCGCCTGCGCAGGTGGGCCCGGTTGGCGCGGGAACTGTAGGCCTTATCCGCCAGCACCCGATCCGGTCGGGTCCGGGCTTGTCCACCGCCGATTCGGGCGACCCGGATTCCGGCCAGTACCGCCTCGAACTCCGGGCTGTCCCCACGCTGCCCCGCCGTGACCAGCAGCGACAGCGGTTTCTGCCCCTGTTCAGTCGCCAGATGCAGCTTGGTGGTCCATCCACCCCGAGACCGGCCCAATGCGTGATCAGCGGGTTCGGGCGCGCCCACCCCACCCGGTGGTTCCTTCTGCACCTCACTCTCGGTCCGCGCGCCCGCCGCATGCTGATGCGCTCGGTTGATCGTGCTATCCACGCTCACGTCCCAGGTGATCACCCCAGCGGCGTCGGCCCTGCTCTGCAAGGCCGCCAGGATCACCGCCCACACACCCGCGCGCTGCCAGCGCCGGAACAACCCATAGACCGTCTGCCAGCACCCATACACCGGTGGGACATCGCGCCAGGGAGAGCCCACACGCACTCGCCACCGAATTCCGTCGAGGAGTTGACGCTTGGTCCACTTCGGTGGGCGACCCGGCTTCTGGCCGACCGGCAGCAGTGGTTCCAGCACCGCCCACTGCGCGTCGGTCAGATCGGCTCGCCCCGCCGCCGCTACGCTAGCCACGAGGTCTCCGGTGTTCTCGATCTTCTTAGTCGCTGATCGATCTACCGGAGACCTCACTTATTTGATCAACGACACGCCGCGACACCCACACTGCCGAAGACCTTCCCAGATCAGCGCATTGAAACAGGCCCTAGGCGATCGCGGGCGGCTCCGGCAGCCCCTCGATGCGCGGACCCTCGCCGGGGGTCGCGGTTGGGAGTCTCGCGCGGGTACTGCGTCGGCGCGCCCTCCGGCTTGCGCCGCCACGGGAAGGACTCCTCCGGGCGCGCCGGTTCGTCCTCGTCCGCCATCAGCCAGCGTAACGGGCCGGGCGGGGTTCACCGATCGTGCACTACACCGACCGGTGGAACGTGAACGGCCACTGCGCCACCGGCCGCGCCACCAGGTCCGCCGGCGGCTCGGGCAGCCGGCCAGCGCCGCGCGCGATCACCACCACCCGGTCCTGCCCGCCGAGATACACGTCGGCCGGCCCGGGCACGTTCTCGACGACCCAGCGCGCCAGCGCGTCACGCCCGCCGGGCACTGCGCGCGCCTCCCACATCAGCGTGTCCGCCATCAGCGCACCCGCAGCGGCGGCACGGCGGGCACCTCGGGCGCGTTGTCGATGTCCGCCTGGGTCATCCGGAACTCCTCCGGGTAGTGCTCCCGGCTCGTGCGCCGCGGCGGCTCCGTCGTCCGCCACGTGTAGAGGCACCGCCGGCACTGCAGCACCTCCCACACCCCGGCGACCGGCGAGTCCGCCAGCTTCTCCACGACCTCGAACTCACAACGTGGGCACATCGGATTCTCCTTACCGCGCCAGCATTCCCTGCAACTTGGTCAGCCACGCGGCGGCCTCGGGCAGGTCGCGCACCGGCTGGCTGTAGTGACCGCGGTCGTCGGGCGCCACCGGGGTGGTCGCGTCGATGATCATCTTGTTCGTGATGCCGGCCGGCTGCGAGCCGGGATCCAGCTCCAGCACCGGCAGGTTCGGGATGTTCACCAGGTCGCCGGCCGGGTTGACCTTTGTGGACAGCGCCCACATCACCTGCGGCAGGTTGAACGGGTCCACGTCCTCGTCGACCATGATCACCGTCTTGACGTACCCGAGCCCGTGCGGCGTGGTCATCGCCCGCATCCCGACGGCCTTCGCGAACCCGCCGTAGCGCTTCTTCGTCGAGATGATCGCCAGCAGCCCGTGCGTGTACATGGCGTTGACCGCTTGCACCTCCGGGAACGCCTCCTTCAGCTGCTGGTAGATCGGCACGCAGGTGTTCGCCGCCATCAGGAAGTCGATCTCGGTCCACGGCATGCCGAGGTACAGCGACTCGAACACCGGGTTCGTCCGGTGGTGGATGCGGTCGACGCGCACCACGGTCATGTTCCGGCCGCCCGAGTAGTGCCCGGTGAACTCGCCGAACGGCCCCTCGATCTCGCGCTTGCGGCCCTCGATGACGCCTTCCAGGACCACCTCCGAGCCCCACGGCACGTCGAGCCCGGTCAGCGGCGCCGTCGCGATCGGGGCCGGGGCGCCGCGCAGGGCGCCGGCCATCTCGTACTCGCTCTGGTCGTAGGCCATCGGGGTGGCCGCGACGATCGAGATCACCGGCTCGTTGCCCAGCGCGATCGCGACCGGCAGGTCCTCGCCGTTCTCCTCGGCCTTGGCCAGGTGCAACGCGATGTCGTGCATCGGCACCGGCTGGAGCCCCAGCTTGGCGCGGCCCTTGACCTGCATCCGGTACACGCCGACGTTCTGCTTGCCGAAGTGGTGCGGGTCCGCCGGGTCGCGGGACACGACCGCGGCCTTGTCCAGGTAGAACCCGCCGTCGCCGTCGTTGAGCCGGAACAGCGGCAGCACCCGGAACAGGTCGACGTCGTCACCTTCGAGGACGTTCTCGGCCCACGGCGGGTTCGCGCGCCGCTCGGGCGGCACCGGGAAGTCCTCCCAGCGCCGGATGAACTCGGCGACCTGGTCCTTGATCCCGGTCTGCGGCGGCAGTCCCATCGCGAGCGCGTGGTTGGCCCACGAGCCGTGCACGTTGAGCGCGATCCGGGCATCGGTGAATCCGGTGACGTTGTCGAAGTACAGCGCGGGCGCCTTGTCGCCGAGACGCGGAGCGGCGTTGGCTGCGGCGCCGAGGTCAGGTTCGGGCGCGACCTCCTCGGTGATCCGCAGCAGCTGCCCGTGTTCGTCCAATGTGTCCAGGAACGAGCGGAAGTCGTCGTAGGGCACGGGTTTCCTCCTATCGGTGCAGGCCGGACCAGCGGCGGGCGCGGGGTGCGGGCAGGTCGAACTGGTCCAGCACGCGGGCGACGACGTGGTCGACGATGTCGTCCACGGAGTCCGGGTGGTTGTAGAAGGCGGGCATCGGCGGCACGACGCGCACGCCCATCCTGGCCAGCGCGAGCAGGTTCTCCAGGTGGATCTCGCTCAGCGGCGTCTCGCGCGGCACCAGGACCAGCTTGCGCCGTTCCTTGAGCACGACGTCGGCCGCGCGGCCGACCAGCCCATCGGCGTACCCGGCGCGGATCCCGGCGACTGTCTTCATGCTGCACGGGACGACGACCATGCCGTCGGTGCGGAACGAGCCGGACGAGATCGGCGCGGCCTGGTCCCCCGCGCCGTACATGACGTCGGCGAGCTTGCCGACTTCCCTTGCGGTGTAAGGGGTTTCCAGCTCGATGGTGGTGCGGGCCCACCGGGAGAGCACCAGGTGGGTCTCGACCCCGGGCAGGTCGCGCAGCGCTTCGAGCAGGCGGACGCCGAAGGGTGCGCCCGTCGCCCCGGTCATGCCGACGATCAGCCGCATCGCACCCTTCCTATTAGTTCGTATACGAACCTTTCGTACGCACACTAACATGCCCCCATGACCGCTGTCGACGAAGCCGTGTTCCACGTCATGCGCCGAGCCCTGCAGGAGCACGGCGCACGCTGGCAGGCGGAGCTGCCCGCGCTGACGAAGCCGCAGTACGCGGTCCTGAAGGCGATCGCCGACGGCGACGACGTGGACCAGGCGAGCGCGGGCCAGCAGGCGGCGATCGACAAGGCCACGCTGGCGAACCTGATGCTGCGGCTGGAACAGCGCGGCCTGATCACCCGCACGATCGGCACTGACCGGCGCCGCCGCATCCTGCGCCTGACCAGCGCGGGCGAAGCCGCCCTGCGCGAGGCCGACCCGGTCGCGCGCGAGGTGGACGAGTCGATGCTGAGGCGGCTGAGCGACGCGGAGCGCGCCGAACTGCACCGGCTCCTGCTGAAGCTCAGCCCGCCGCCGGCCTGACCGTAAGGTGGGTGCGTGACCGTCGCCCGTCTCCTCGCCACCCTCGCCGCGCCGCTGCCCCCGTCCGGCGCCGAAGCTCCTGACCTGGTGCACGGGCTGCTCGTGCAGCGCGGCGACACCGAACTGGTGGCGCTGGTTCACGGCGAGGGCCGCGAGGTGCGCTCCCGGCGCCGTGGCCACGCGATTTCGGCACGGCGACCCTGTCCCCGCACGGCGTTTTCGCGGTGTTCGCCGGGCTGCACGCGGTACGCGCGGTCGATCCGGCCGGCGACCTCCGCTGGGAAGTGCGGCACGCGTGCTGGGGCGGCTGCGACATGCTGCACGCCTCAGCTGCCGAGTACCTCGGCGATGAGGACCACGAGTACCCGGACCACGGATCGGCCGCGGTGTCCGGCGACGGCAAGCTCGTCTGGGCCCACGTCCGCGAAGCGGACGGCGAGGCGTGGCTCGTGCTGGACGCGGTCGACGGCCGCGTGCTCGGCCGCGCGGAGACCGGCACCGTCGCCTCCGGCTCGTTCCACACCGCGCACCCGGATGCACCTGAGCATCGGCGAGGAGGGTTCACCCGTCCTGTCCGGCCGCTGGGACGGGCGGTTGTCGGTGACGAAGGTCGACGACGAGCTGGTCGCGCTCGCGGTGAGCCCGTCCGGCCTGCTGCTCGCCGTCGACGTCACCCAGGAGACCTGTCGCTGCACGACGAGGACGGCTCGGTACTGGGTGAGCTGGACGCGACGGGCACTCTCCCGCCGGGAGCCGCGTCTACTGGGACCTGGAGGCGGCGTTCGCCGACGAGAGCACGGTCATCGTCGCCGACGCGGGCAACCACCCGGCCCGTCACTGGCTCCCGCGCGACCTGACACCACGCGGCGAAGTCACCTACCCGTTCCCGTCGCGGGCCCACCGCGCTCCGCCGGCGACCGCACCAGGTACACGGTGAGCGAGGACGGCGCGTCGGTGCACCTCTGGGCGCTCTAGCCCGGGCTCGGCACCGCGCGATCGCCCGGACGCCCCCTCAGGGGCACTCCTCCTCAGCCTCGTTGTTCTGCCACAGCATCGCCGCATGCAGGGCCGCGATGAGCCGTTCGTCGTCGGACACGCTCGGCTCGTTGCCCAGCGGGATCCAGCGCTGGCACACCTCGCGGCCGTCCTCGTACCCGGTCAGCAGCATCCCCGGGTACGACAACGTCACTGCCTCGCCGTCCGGGCCGTCCCCGTCGACCCGCCGGCGGTGCATCGCCACCCGCACCTGCCGCTTCCCGCCCATCCGCACCTGCCCACCTCGACCCCGGTAACCCGAGGTCGCGGCCGGGCCCGCGTTGGTTACCGCGCCGATCCTCCCGATTCGGCAACGGCGGGCACCCCTTCCGCGCCGCGCCGGGCCGGCGCAGGCAGAATTGGCCCCCGCAACCGCGAGCAGGGAGTGATCAGCATCGTGACAGTGGCCGTGCAGTCGATCGAGCAGAAGATCGCCGAGGAGCTCGGCGTCCGCGAAGGGCAGGTCAAGGCCGCCGTGGACCTGCTCGACGGCGGGGCGACCGTGCCGTTCATCGCGCGGTACCGCAAGGAGGTGACCGGCGCGCTGGACGACGCCCAGCTGCGCACCCTGGAGGACCGGCTGCGTTACCTGCGCGAGCTCGACGAGCGCCGGGCCGCGATCCTCGAATCGATCGACAGCCAGGGCAAGCTCACCGAGGAGCTGGCCGAGGCGATCCGCGCCGCGGACACCAAGGCCCGGCTGGAGGACATCTACCTCCCCTACAAGCCGAAGCGGCGCACGAAGGCGCAGATCGCCCGGGAGGCCGGCCTGGAGCCGCTGGCCGACGGCCTGTTGAACGACCCGAACACCGACCCGCAGGCCGCGGCGGCCGTGTTCGTCGACCCCGAGAAGGGCGTCGCGGACGCGCAGGCCGCCCTCGACGGCGCGCGCGCGATCCTGGTCGAGCGCTTCGGCGAGGACGCCGACCTGATCGGCGAGCTGCGCGAGAAGATGTGGTCCGAGGGCTACTTCTCGTCGAAGGTCCGCCAGGGCAAGGAGACCGAGGGCGCGAAGTTCGCCGACTACTTCGACTTCGCCGAGCCGTTCACGAAGATGCCCTCGCACCGGGTGCTCGCGATGCTGCGCGGCGAGAAGGAGGAGGTCCTCGACCTCACCGTCGAGCCCGAGGAACCCAGCGACGAGCCGAAGGTGGGCCCGTCGGACTACGAGCGCCGCATCGCGCAGCGGTTCGGCATCACGAACGAGGGCCGCCCGGCCGACAAGTGGCTGCAGGACACCGTGCGGTGGGCCTGGCGCACCAAGATCCTCCTGCACCTCGGCATCGACCTGCGGATGCGGCTGCGGCAGAAGGCCGAGGAGGACGCGGTGAACGTGTTCGCCGCGAACCTGCGTGACCTGCTGCTGGCCGCACCTGCCGGCACCCGCGCCACGATGGGCCTGGACCCGGGCTTCCGCACCGGCGTGAAGGTCGCCGTCGTGGACGGGACCGGCAAGGTCGTCAACACCCACACGATCTTCCCCCACCAGCCGCAGAACCGCTGGGACCAGTCGATCGACGAGCTGGCCAAGCTCTGCGCCGCCCACTCGGTGGACCTGATCGCGATCGGCAACGGCACCGCGTCCCGGGAGACCGACAAGCTCGCCATCGAGCTGATCAAGCGGCACCCCGAGCTGAAGCTGACCAAGGCGGTCGTCTCCGAGGCCGGCGCCTCGGTGTACTCGGCGTCCGCGTTCGCCTCGCAGGAGCTGCCCGAGCTGGACGTCTCGCTGCGCGGCGCGGTGTCGATCGCGCGGCGCCTGCAGGACCCGCTGGCCGAACTCGTGAAAATCGACCCCAAGTCGATCGGCGTCGGGCAGTACCAGCACGACGTGTCCGAGGTGGCGCTGTCCCGCTCGCTGGACGCGGTGGTCGAGGACTGCGTGAACGCGGTCGGCGTGGACGTCAACACCGCGTCGACTCCGCTGCTGACCAGGGTTTCCGGCATCACCGCGGGCCTGGCCGAGAACATCGTCAACCACCGCGACACGCACGGCCCGTTCCGGTCGCGCTCGGCGCTGAAGGACGTCGCGCGGCTGGGCCCGAAGGCGTTCGAGCAGTGCGCCGGCTTCCTGCGGATCCGTGGCGGCGACGACCCGCTGGACTCCTCCAGCGTGCACCCCGAGGCCTACCCGGTCGTGCGGCGGATCCTGTCGAAGACGGGCATCGAGCTGCGGGAGCTGATCGGCAACGAGCGGGTGCTGCGCAAGCTGCGCCCCGAGGACTTCGTCGACGAGACCTTCGGCCTGCCGACCGTCACCGACATCCTCGCCGAGCTGGAGAAACCCGGCCGCGACCCGCGTCCGGCGTTCAAGACCGCGACGTTCGCCGAGGGTGTGGAGAAGATCGGCGACCTCAAGCCGGGCATGCGGCTCGAGGGCGTGGTGACCAACGTGGCCGCGTTCGGCGCGTTCGTCGACATCGGGGTGCACCAGGACGGCCTGGTGCACGTGTCGGCGATGTCGAAGAACTTCGTCAAGGACCCGCGTGAGGTAGTCAAGCCGGGTGACATCGTCAAGGTGAAAGTGCTCGAGGTGGACATCCCGCGCAAGCGGATCTCGCTGACCCTGCGCCTGGACGACGAGGTCGGCGGCGGCCGCGCCAAACCCGCTGGTGGTGGTGGCGGCGAGCGCCGTGGCGGGCAGCCGCGCAAGGGCGGCCAGCCGAAGCGGCGCGAGCCCTCCGGCGGTGGCGGTTCGATGGCCGACGCCCTCCGGAAGGCCGGCTACGGTCGCTAAAAAGCCGTCCGGGGTTCATCATCGAGGGGTGCATTGGGCCGATTCGCTGGCAGATCGATCCGCGCGGCGGTGGCTGCGCGGGATCGCCGAGCGGCTCGACTCCGGCTGGCAGGCGCTGGCCGGAGACCCCTCGTTGTGGCGGGCGTTCGGCAGGCACCTGGCCGCTGTCGACGACGCGGTGCGGTGCGAGCGGGACATGGTCCCGCGTCAGGAGCCGGTGAGCAGGCTCGTCCTGCTGGCCGGTCACGCGCACGACGTGTGGACCGAGGCGGCGGAGCTGGACTGGCAGCCGCCCGCGGATCCGGGCGACTGGACCGACCGGGAGTGGACGGGGCTGCGCCTGCTCGCCTGCCTCCGCCTCGCGGCCGACGAGCCGCACGGCCCGAAGCTGCCCGCCGCCGCGGAATTCACCCGCGCGCGGCCTGCCGGAACCGGTGAACAAGTGAACAATCGGCGCGAATACTTCCGCTGAAATTCGGGAAGAAGCCGCCCAACGGCACTGGTGAATCATTGACGGGCTTGCCTAGGACCGGATTTCCTTTTTTTCCGGTCGGAGGCGATGCCGTTGGTGTTCTTCCGCATCCTGGGACCGCTCGAAGCGGAGGCCGGGGGCCGTCGCGTGCCCCTCGGCGGCCCGAAACCACGCCTGCTGCTGGCCGCCCTGCTGCTCCAGCCCGGAGTCGTGGTGTCCGCCGACGCACTGACCGACGTGCTGTGGCCGGGGCGCGCGCCGCGGTCGGCCGCCGCGAACCTGCGCACCTACGTGCACGGCCTGCGTCGCGTGCTCGGCGACCGCATCGAAAGCGGCGCAGGCGGGTACCAGCTGCACGCCGGGCCAGACGAGCTGGACGCGACGCTCGCCGAGCGGCTCGTGGCGCGGGCGCGCGCCGAAGAGGCGCCGGCGCTGCTCGACCAGGCGGCCGCGCTGTGGCGCGGCGAGGTGCTGGAAGACCTGCCGCACCACCACACCTGGACGTCGGCCGTCTCGCGGCTGAGCGAGCTGCGGTTGTCAGTACAGGCGGAACGGTTGCGGTTCCACGTGTCTGCCGGGCGGCACGCCGAGGCGATCGTGGAACTGCGTGGCCTGCTGGCCGAGCAGCCGTTGCGGGAGGAGCTGTGGCGGCTGCTCGTCGTCGCGCTGGGCGCGAGCGGGCGGCAGGGCGAAGCGCTGGCCGCGTACGCCGAAGCCGAGCGCGTGCTGCGCACGGAGCTGGACACCGAGCCGGGCGTCCGCCTGCGGCAGGCGGTGGCCGAACTGGACGCACCGGCGCCGGTGTGCCAGCTGCCCTTGGATCTACCCGACTTCACCGGCCGCAAGACCGGGCTCGCGGAGCTGACCGGGTTGCTGGACGGCGAACACCCCGCCGTCGTGGTGCTGTCCGGGCCGCCCGGCGCGGGCAAGTCGGCGCTGGCCGTGCACGCCGCCCACGCCGTGCGCGACCGCTACCCCGACGGCCAGCTGTACGTGGACCTGCGCGGCACTTCGGACTCGCCGCGGCGGCCGCTGGACGTGCTGGCCGAACTGCTGCACGCGCTCGGCGTGCCGGACGCCGGGATTCCGCGCGGGCTCGACGAACGGGCCGCGTTGGTGCGGTCGCGCCTGGCCGGGCGGCGGGTGTGCGTGGTGCTCGACGACGCGGGCAGCGCCGCGCAGGTGCGGCCGCTGCTGCCCGGCGCGGGCGCGGCCGCGGTGCTGGTGACCAGCCGGGGCAGGCTTCCCGACCTCACCGTCGCCCGGCACGTCGACGTCGGCGTGCTGACCGCCGCGGAGGCCATGGAGCTGCTGGCCCGGATCGCCGGGGCAGACCGGGTGGCGGCCGAACCCGAGGCGGCGGTCAGGATCGTCGCGGCGTGCGGGCGGTTGCCGCTGGCGATCCGCATCGCCGGCGCACGGCTTTCGCACCGTCGCGAGTGGACACTCCGCACGCTCGCCGTCCGGTTGGCCGGCGAGCGCCGTCGTCTGGACGAGCTGCGCGTCGGTGACCTCGCGGTGCGGGCGAGCCTCGCGTTGAGCCACGACCAGCTGCCGAGGAGCTGCGCGCGGGCGTTCCGCGCGCTGGGTGGGCTCGGGCCGCTGCCGTTCCCCGGCTGGGTGGTCGCGGCGCTGCTCGGGCGGGAGCACGCGGACGATGTGCTGGACGTGCTGGTCGACGCGCACCTGGTCGAGCTGGTGGGCGACCAGCCGCGGTACCGGCTGCACCTGGTGCGCTGCTACGCGCGGGAACTCGGGGAGCCGGATCCGGACGGCGTCCGCCGCGTGGTCGAGGGGTACCTCTCGCTCGCCACGGCGGAGCGGATGCCGGTCCGCTTCTTCGGCGCCGCGCCGGAGCCGAGGCCGGCGGACCTGTGGTGCCCGGACCGGCTCGACGATCCGGTTGCGTGGTTCGCGGGCGAGTGCCGCTCGTCGAACTTGCGGTGGACCACGGTCTCGACGGGCTGGCATGGCGGCTGGCGGCGGCGTTCACCCCTTGCTTCGACCTGCGCGGGCACCACGAGGCCTGGCGGCGCACGCACGAACTGGCGCTGGGCGCGGCCGAGCGGGCAGGCGATCCACGCGGGCAGGCGCTGGTGCTGCGCAACCTCGGGCAGCTCGAGGTCTACCAGGACGATTACGCCGCCGCGCGCGAGGCGTTCGAGCGGTCGCTGGCGTTGTTCCGGAGCATCGGCGACGACCAGGGCGCGGCCGTCGCGCTGGCCGGGTTGAGCACGATCCGGCGCGTCGCGGGCGAGCACGAGATGGCACTTTCGCACTGCCACGACGCGCTGGAACTGTTCGTCCGCAGCGGCGACCGGCACGGCGAAGCGGTGGTGCGGATCGCGATCGGGTCGGTGTGGCTGGCGCGCGGCTGCCACGCGACGGCCGAGCGCGGGTTCACCGACGCGCGCGAGGCGTGCGCCGAGATCGGCGACCGGCACCGCGAGGCGCACGCCCGGCACCGGATGGCGTTGCTGCACCAGCAACGCGGCCAACTCGGACGGGCCCGCGAGGAGCTGGACCGGGCGATCGCGATCTTCCGCGAGCTCGGCGACGACCACTGCGTCGGCTACGCACACCAGAGCCTCGGGGAGCTGTGCCTGCGCAGCGGCGACCTCGCGCACGCGAAGCTCCTCCTGGTGAACTCGCTGTCGGTGCACCGGGGCGACGGCGACCGGCGGTCCGAGGCCGAGGCTGGACAGCTGCTCGGCGAGTTGCACGAACGTCTCGGTCAGGTCCGCGAGGCCCACGGCCTGTTCCGGCGCTCACTGGAGATCTGGTCGGAGCTCGGCGCCGAAGAAGCGGCGGCCGCGCTGCGGGAACGGTTGAGTCACCACCCGTTGACCATGATCGCAGGCGGGTCCATCCTGAATCCGTCCGAGAGAGCCGGGAGAGAGCCATGAGCACCTTCGTCGTGGTCGGCGGCGCCGGGCGGACCGGCCGCCGGATCACCGAACGGCTCGCGAGCGGCGGGCACCGGGTGGTGGTGGCCGGCCGGAGTACGGAGCCTCCGCTGGACCTGACGGCGAAACCGGACCCGGCGCTCTTCGTGGGCACCGAGGGCGTGGTGATCGTCGCGGAGCCGCCGAAGGAGCCGGACGCGGCGGAGGCCGCGATGCACGGCGGTGTCGCGGCGATCGCGGAAATCGCGGCGCGCGAGGACATCCCGGTGGTGCTGGTGTCCCAGATCTACCTGACCCGGCCGGCGGAGCACCCGGAGATGAGCGCGCGCATCGACGCTCGCGCGCGGGGCGAGCAGGCGTTGCGGGAGAGCGGCGCGCAGTACACGATCGTCCGGCCGAGCTGGCTGCACGACCTGCCAGCCGGCGGGGTGCGCGTCGAGCAGGGCGACACCGGCGAAGGCCGGGTCTCCCGCGACGCGGTGGCCGACGCCGTCGTGGCCGCGTTGTTCGACCCGTCGGCGTCCGGCAAGACGTTCGAGCTGTACGACGACGAGGACTCGCCCCGGCCGGATTGGCCGTCGGTGTTCGCCGCGCTGCACCCCGATCAGTGACCGGGTAGCGGGTCCAGCACCTGCTTGCTGTGGTGCTGGTAGATGATCGACGTCCGGAACGTGACCATCTCCCTGCGGCTGGTGAACCGTTCGAGCAGGAACGCGTGCAGGTGGTCGATGTCCTGCGCGGTGACGTGCACGAGGAAGTCGTCGCTGCCCGCGATCGTGAAGACCGAGATGACCTCCGGCAGCTGGGCGAGCGAGCGTTCGAACGCGTCCACCACGTCGCGCGTCAGCGGCCGGATCTGCGCCGCGACGATCGCCTGCACGCCGCGGTTGAGGGCGCCGAGGTCGATGTCCGCGTGGTAGCCGCGGATCACGCCGCGCTTGCGCAGCAGGCGGATTCGTTCCAGGCAGGTGGACGGCGCGACGCCGACCTTGCGCGCGATGTCCCGGTTCGACTGCCGCGCATCCTCCTGCAGAAGCCGCACGATCGCCGAATCAAGTTCGTCCATGTTCGCAGCTCCGATGGTCTTGCCGAATATCGTTCGGCGGCGGCGCTTCGTGGTTGTGCATCAGCCTAGCTTTTCGCGCATGGAGCATGAAGAGGTGAAAGTCCGGCGCGGTCCCCGCTCGGGGCTGCCGGTCGTCGTCGCGATCCACTCCCGTGCGCTCGGCCCCGCGGCCGGCGGCATCCGGCTGCGCCGGTACCCGGACTGGCGGGACGGCCTGGTCGACGCGCTGCGCCTGTCGGAGGCGATGACCGCGAAGAACGCCGCCGCCGGGCTGGACTTCGGCGGCGGGAAGACGGTGATCGCACTCGGGCCGGGGACCGAGCTGACGCCGTCGCTGCGGGAGGCGGCGCTGCTCGACGTGGGCGAGCTGATCGAGTCGTTCGGGGGCACGTACTTCGGCGGTCCGGACGTCGGGACGGGCCCGGCCGACATGGTGGTGGTGCGGCGCGCGACGTCGCGGGTGTTCTGCCTGCCGCCGGAGCACGGCGGGACAGGTTCGTCGAGCATCCCGACCGCGCTGGGGGTGTTCGCCGCGCTGCGGGCCGGGGCGCGGCACGTGTTCGGCAGCGCGGAGCTGACCGGCCGCACGGTCGTCGTCAGCGGGCTGGGTTCGGTGGGCGCGCTGGTGGCGCAGCACGTGGCAGCGGCGGGCGCGCGGGTGGTGGTGTCCGATGTGGACCCGGCAAAGCGCGCGTCCGGTTACGAGTGGGTGGATCCGGAGAAGGCGCTGCGCACGCCCGCGGACATCGTGGTGCCGGCGGCGGTGGGTGGCGTGCTGTCCGCGGAGCTGGTGCCTGAGCTGTCCGCGCCGCTGGTCGTCGGCCCGGCGAACAACCAGCTCACGTCCGAGGCGGTCGCGGACGAGCTGGCCGCGCGGGGGATCGTGTGGGTGCCGGACTTCATCGCCAGCGCGGGCGGCGCGGTGTACACGCTGCTGCGCGAGGTGGAGGGCGTGCCGCATGAGGAGGCGAACGCCCGCGTGGAGGCGATCGGCGCCACGGTGTCCGCGGTGCTGGATGCCGCGCGCGACAAGGGAACCACCCCGCTGCGGGAAGCACGCGCCCGGGTGGCGGCCAGGCTCAGCTGAGCACGGCGGCGCCGATCGGTCACGGTTGGTGGCAGATCAGCGCCGCCCCACTCGCTCGTGTTGCTCGCCCGGAATCTGACCGCTGGCCGTTCCATTCATCACAGCGCCGGCGGCGGTCCTGCCCCCGAAATCAAGCCCCTGCCCACCTGCTGGTCCACAACGGACAGTCAGCGCGCCTCGCGAAGCCGATCGTCGTAGGCCTCGCGCGCGTCGAGCAGCTCCTCCCAGTGCTCGCCGACCCAGGCGCACACAACCTTCATGGGTTCCAGCATGCTGCGGCCGAGGGCCGTGAGCTCGTACTCCACGCGCGGCGGTGCGCCGGGGTGGCTGGTGCGGCGGACGAGCCCGTCGCGTTCGAGGCCGCGCAGTGATTTGGTCAGTCCCTTCGGGGTGACCCGCCGCAGGGGCACCCGCAGTTCGGAGAAGCGCCGTGGACCGTGCTCGAGGCAGGCGATCACCAGCGGGGCCCACTTGTCGCCGAAACGGATCGGCGTCAGGCCCGACGGGCAGATCTCGTCGAACATGTCCGGTGGCAGGGGTTCGCGCACACTGCCACGGTAATCGGTATCCGGGAGGAAACCGGGATGCTGGCTACGGTCGCGGCATGAGCAAAATCGTGGTTTTCGGCGCCGGCGGGCGCGCGGGACGGCAGGCGGTCGCGGAGGCCGCGCGGCGCGGGCACGAGGTGACAGCGGTCGTGCGCGACCCGGCGAAGCACCGGGCGCTCGACGGGGTTGAGTTAGTGGCCGGTGATGTCACGGACACGGTTTCGGTGGCGGCGCTGGTGAAGGACCAGGACGCGGTGATCTCAGCGGCCGCGGTCTACGGGGCGAGCACTGACCCGCACGCGTTCGGCTCCTGAGGGATGCGCCCGGTTTCCCGGCGGAGTTCCGCCCGTTCACCGCCGCGCACGCGGCCGGACTGGACGTGTTGCGCGCCAGCGATCTGGACTGGCTGTACGTGAGCCCCGCAGGAGACTTCGACCACGACGGCGACCGCACCGGCAGATACCAGGTGGCGGCCTCCGCCGACCCCGAGGCGCGCGTGTCGTACGCGGACTTCGCGATCGCGCTGGCCGACGAGGCGTCGAGCCCCCGGAACCGGCGCAAACACCTGCTGATCACCAGCGGCTGACGGAACAATCCTCGAAGGCAGGGGCCGGTACGGTCGAGCGCCTGCCGAGCACCTGCGCCTGACCCAACACCCTCGCGGCCACGTGCCGGTGTGGTCAAGCACGCTGTCGTCGCCGACCGCCGCCTCGGCAGCCCACGGTGCCACCACCCCACGAACTTCTCACCACACATAACCGCTGATCAGAAGCTCTTGACCTCTAGCAATGTCGAGGTTACATCCTGATCCGCATGAAACCTCTTGATGTTGCGGTGATCGTCGGAAGCACCCGGGACGGCCGGTTTGGCCCAGTGGTGGCGAAGTGGTTCGCCAGGCAGACGGCCGAGCACGGCGAGTTCCGGGTCGACGTGATCGACCTGGCGGACGCGAACCTCCCCGCTGCCCTGTCCGGCCGGCCGACTCCCGAGGTGACAGCGGCCAGCGAGCGCCTGGAGAAGGCGGACGCGTTCGTCGTGGTGACGCCGGAGTACAACCACAGCTACCCGGCGTCGCTGAAGACGCTGCTGGACTGGCACGGCACGCAGTGGCAGGCGAAGCCGGTGGCGTTCGTGTCGTACGGCGGGTTGTCCGGTGGGTTGCGCGCGGTGGAGCACCTGCGCCCGGTCTTCGCCGAGCTGCACGCGGTGACCATCCGGGAGACGGTGAGCTTCCACGGCGCCTGGAGCCAGTTCGACGACCAGGGCCAGCTGATCAACCCCGACGGTCCGGCGGCAGCGGCCAAGACGCTGCTCGACCAGCTCGCATGGTGGGCACACTCGCTGCGAGACGCGCGGCGCGTCCGCCCATACGCGAGCTGAGCAGGGCCGAGTCGTGACGGGGGCGGCTGGGGGTCGCCCCCGTCACGCTCACAGGAACCACCTCAGCCGGACAGGCCTCCGGCACGCGCCGCCCCCATCTCGCCGGAGATCGCCGGCGCCCCGCTTTCGTCCGCTCGAACCTCGGCCGCCTGATCTCCCCGCGCAAGCAGGTCCCGACCCCGCTTCCGAGCAGCTCCTGCACAGGGCCACCGCGCCCGCCGCACCACCGGGACCACCGCGCGCGCCCAGCCCGCCAATAGGATTACCGTGCAGGCCCCGCCACTGGAATCACCGCGAAACCCACCCACCACAGAAATCACCCTGCACCGGACCCGCCCCCAGAAGCACCGCACGCCGGACTCGCCCCCAGAAACACCGCGCGCCGGCCCGCCACCGAGATCGCCGCGTGCCGGTCCCGCTGGGTCAGCTCCCGGCCTTCAGCGCCAGTTCGTCGAGTCCCGCGGCGAACGCCTGCGCGATCTCGTTGATCTCCGGCCGCTGGATGGTCAACGGCGGCGAAACGGCGAGCGCCTTGGCCAGCGTGCGAGTCAGCACACCACGCTGACGGATGAGCAGGCTGAGGTCGGCCACGGCCGACGGCAGACGCTCGAACAGGTCGGGCTGCAGTTCGACAGCAGCGAGCAGCCCGACCCCTGCCCGAACCTCACGGACGAGGGGGTGCGCGGCCAGCGGCTGCAGCGCGGCGGCGAGCTCACCTTCGAGCAGCTGTCCCCGCTGCAACAGGTTGTCCCGCTCGATGATGTCGATGTTCGCCAGCGCAGCGGCGCAGCAGGCTGGGTGGCCGGAGTAGGTGGCGCCGTGCCGCAGGGTCGTGCCCGATTCCGCCCAGAACGGCTCGGCGACGCGCCCGTGCACGACGACCCCGCCCAGTGGCAGGTACCCGCTGGTCACCCCCTTGGCGAAGGTGATCAGGTCGGGCTCCACACCCCACCGCTCGACCCCGAACCAGGTGCCGAGCCGGCCGAAGCCGCAGATCACCGCGTCGGCGATGACCAGGACGCCGTACTCCCGGCACACATCGACCACCGCCTGCACGTAGCCCTCCGGCGGCGCGAGCACACCACCCGCGCCGATGACCGGCTCGAACAGGAACGCCGCGACGCGCTCCGGTCCCACCCGCCGGATTTCGTCACGCAGCGCGTCGACCGAGTCGTAGGCGACGCGCGACGAGGACGGCAGGATCTCGCCGAACCCGGTTCGGTTGGCTTCGATGCCGGCCACGCCGGTGCCGATGCCGTTGGTGCCGTGGTAGGAGTTCGTCCGGCTGATGACGTGCACCCGCTCGGGCTGCCCCCGCACCACGTGGTAGCGGCGCGCGATCTTGACGGCACTGTCGATCGCCTCCCCACCGCCGGTGGTGAGGAAGACCTTGGCGTCCGGCATCGGCGCGAGCCCGGCGAGCCGCCCCGCCAGCGCGCGGGCCGGTTCGTTGGTGAAGTCGCCGAAGATCGAGTAGCCGGCGAGCTTGCGCATCTGCTCGGCGGCGGCGTCGGCGATCTCCGCCCGGCCGTGGCCCACGTTGGCGTACCAGAGGCTGGCCGTGGCATCCAGGTAACGGTTACCTGCCGCGTCGTAGACCCACACGTCTTCGCCGCGCTCGAGGACGAACTCGTCTTCCCGGACGACCGCCATGTCCGAGAACGGATGCCACAGTGCTGTGTCCATGCCCCTCACGGTAGCGGGCGGACGACCTTGCCGGGGTTGAGGATTCCCAGCGGGTCGAAGGCCTGTTTGACCGCTTGGTGGACGGACACGCCCACCTCTCCCAGTTCTGTCTCCAACCAGTCCCGTTTCAGCATGCCCACGCCGTGCTCGCCGGTGATCGTGCCGCCCAGCCGGAGACCGAGCGCCATGATCGCGTCGAACGCGGCCTGCCCGCGCCGCACCGAGTCCGGGTCTGCGGCGTCGAAGACCACGTTCGGGTGCATGTTGCCGTCCCCCGCGTGCCCGCACGTCGGGATCAGCACGTCGTGCTCGCGGGAGATGGCTGTCACCCCCTCGAAGAACTCCGCCAGCCGCGAGCGGGGCACGCACACGTCGTCCACCAGCCGATCACCGAGCTGCTCCATCGCGACCCCGGCCAGCCGCCGTGCCGCGATGAGCATGTCCGCCTCAGCGCGGTCGCTCGCCACCAGCACTTCGGTCGCCCCGCAGGACCGCGCGACCTTCGCGAACGCCTCGAGGTCGTGCGGTGCCGCCGGACCGCGATCGGACTGGGCGATCAGCACGGCCTCGACGTCGTCCGGGAAACCCAGGTCCCGGTACGCCGCGACCGCGTCGATTGTCGGCTTGTCCATCAGCTCGAGCACCGACGGACGCTGCCCGCTGCTCAGGTACTCCGTGACCGTCCGGCACGCCGTGGGCGGCGCCGCGAAGAACGCGACCGCCGTCAACGGCGCCTCCGCAACCGGCCGCAACGCCACGGTGACCTCGGTGATCACGCCGAGCGTTCCCTCCGAGCCGGTGAACAGCCGCACCAGGTCGTACCCGGCGACGCCCTTGGCGGTGCGGCGGCCCGTCCGCAGCACCCGCCCGTCGGCGAGCACCACTTCGAGTTCCCGAACGAAGTCACTGGTGACGCCGTACTTCACGCAGCACAGCCCACCGGCGTTGGTGGCGACGTTGCCGCCGATCGTCGACGATTCCCACGAGCCGGGGTCGGGCGGGTAGAACAGGCCCTTGTCCTCGACCGCTCGGGACAGGACCGCGTTCACGACCCCCGGCTGCACGGTCGCCGTGTGGTTGATTTCGTCGATGTCCAGGATGCGGGTCATCCGCTCCAGGGAGAGCAGGATCGCCCCGTCCACAGCGTTCGCTCCACCTGACAGTCCCGTCCGGGCGCCCTGCGGGACGACAGGGATCCGGTGCCGGGAAGCGACACGCATGATTCTTACGACTTCTTCGGTCTCGGTCGGCCGCGCCAGCGCCATCGGCACGCCGGCAGTGCCGAACCCGGCTTGGTCGAAGCGGTAACCGGCAAGTACGTCCGGGTCGGTCGTGACGAAATCGGCTTCGAGCTCGGCGATGAGTCCCACGAACTCACCGTATCGGGCGAAGGTAGGCGAGAGAACCGGGTGATGCCCGGGCGCTCGCCCGCGGACATCCGGGCATCACCCCCCTTCTGGAGTGGTCTCAGGCGGTGATCTCCTTGCGGCTCTCACCACTCTCGATAGCGATCTTGCGCGGCTTTGCGGCCTCGGCCACCGGGATCCTCAGCGTCAGCACGCCGCTCTCGTAGTTCGCCTTGATGTTGTCGGTGTCGAGCGTGTCGCCCAGGAAGAGCTGCCGGGAGAACACGCCGAGCGGCCGCTCGGCCACCTGCATCTCGACGTTGTCGCCGGCCGTGGACGGACGACGCTCCGCCTTCACGGTCAGCACGTTGCGTTCGATGTCCAGCTCGATGGCGTCCGGGCTCACGCCGGGCAGGTCGAACACGACCACGAACTCGTCGCCCGCGCGATAGGCGTCCATCGGCATCATCGCGGGGCGCGACCACGTTCCCGACCCCTGGCCGAACACCTGCTGGGTCAGGCGGTCGAGTTCGCGGAAGGGATCGGTGCGCATCAACATCTCGCCACCTCCTTCGGTCTCGTTCACCTCGGACGTTGACGTCGCACACCACAGTTATAGCGCGTCGTCGTTCCGTTGACAACTTGTCGCGTCATCGGCATGATGACGTTGTGCCGCCCTACGACAACTTGCACGACGCGCTGGAACTGGTAGAGGGAGTACTCGGCGAAGCCACCGCCGACTACGACCCGAGGAGGGTGCTCGCCGCACTCGAGGTGCTGCGGGCGCTGCGGGACACGCTGACGGTCTGGGAGCCGCAGCTCATCGAAGCCGCGCGCGAAGCGGGCGTCAGCTGGGCGGAGCTGGCACCGGCGCTCGGCGTCGCCAGCAGGCAAGCGGCCGAGCGTCGCTACCTACGGCTCCGGGATGCCGTGGGCAGCGACCACACGGCTGACGAACGGGTGCAGAAGACGCGAGACCGCCGCGCCGAGGAGAAGGCGGTCATGCAGTGGGCGCGCGAGAACTCGGCCTCGCTGCGCCGGCTGGCTGGGCAGATCAGCGCGCTGAAGGACGTGCCCGGTGTGGGAAAGGTGCGGCGAGCACTGGCCGAAGACGACGCGGCAGCGCTACTGACGCCGCTGAGCGGGGTGATCCAGCACCTCGACCAGACCTACCCCCAGCTGGCGGTCGAGGTCTCGCTCGTCCGCGACCACATGGACCGGGTCCGCCGGGAGACCCAGGAAAGGAGGCAGTCGTCCCGAGCGGGCAGCAGCTCCTGACACTTCACCGCTACGAGCTGGCCGAAGGGAGCACGAGGGCTGCGGTGGGTTCCGCGGGAGTGTTGATCAGCGCCGATCATGGTTCGCCCACGCTGCGGCGACGGGCTACGCGAGTGGCGTTGCGCGGCTGCCGTGCCGGCACCTCGTCGCTGTGGCCGCGTCCGCGGCCACAGCGACAACTGACCCGAGCGCCTCGGGACGCGTTTCCACCAACGACGAGTGACGCTGCTTGCCCCGGCTTCCGCCGAGGGTCGGCCCGGGGGTGGCGAACGTTCTGCCTGGAGCAGCCAACTGAGTCGAGCTGGCTGCTGAACGAGCCGGAGGCGCAGCTTCCGCGAACTGGCTGCTGAACGAGCCGGAGGCGCGGCTTCAGCGTGCCTTGGACCAGGCGTTCGCGGAGGTTGTTCGACTGTTCCGGACCCTGCGGCGCGTTGGGGTGATCCGGTCGCGAAGCTGAAGGAGCGGCTGCCACCAGCCGCAACTGGGTGCGCGGCCGGGTTGGGTGGTCCGGCCGGCAGCGTCTGCGGCGCCTCGAGGGCGGGACCAGTCGGAGGGTCGTGCGGCGCGTTTGTAGGGAGCCCAATCGAGGGCGACCTCCCGGTGCGCCTAAGCACCAGCCTTGAGCGCTGCCGGGCGGGTGACGTGCCGGGGCTGGCCCGCCGCGTGGGCGAGCCGATCGGGTGGCGGGGGTCAGGGGGTGACTTCGACCGGGGCCTTCTCCGTGGCCGAGATCTGCTCCGGGACGGCGATCTCGACGCGCGGGACCGACGGGGGCTTGCCGTTGGAGGCTTGGGCCGGCGTGGGCTCGTCGAGGGGTTCTCCGCTGGTCACAGGGGGTGCCGGTGACCTATCGGCGTGCGTTGGGGGCTCGGCTGCGGCTGTCTCGGCCAGGAGGGGGGTCGCCTCGGCCAGGAGGGAGTTGACCGCGCGGAGGCGGTCGGTCATGTCCACGCGGATCTTGTCCAGCTGGGCGACCTTGGCGGCCGCCTCGTCGGTGCGGCGGCGCGCTTCGGCCGTGGCTTCGGCCAGCAGTTTCTCGGCTTGGGTGCTGGCCCTGGTGACCTTGTCCTCGGCGCGGGCGGTCGCCGAGGCGATCATCGCGCTCGCCCGGTCAGTGGCCTCCGCGACCATTGCGTCCGCGCGCATGGTCGCGTCGGCCAGGAGGGCGTCGGCGCGAGAGGTCGCGTCGGCGAGCTTCGCGTCGGCCTGCGCGGTGGCGTCGGCGACGAGGGTTTCGGCTTTGGCCTGGGCGTCGGCGGTGAGCTTTTCCGCCTGGGCGGTGGCGGTGGTGACCAGCTCGTCGGCCCTGGCCTGGGCGTCGGCCTCCTGCTTGGTGGCCTTCGCCTGGAGGGATTCGGCTTCGGCGCGCGCTGCGGCCAGGGTCTGGTCGGCTTCCGCGCGGGCCGAGGAGAGCAGGTCATCCGCTTGGGCGCGGGCGGATGCGGCCAGGCTGTCGGCTTCGGCGCGGGCCGAGGTCACCGTGGTTTCGGCCTCGGCGCGGGCGGACGCAAGCGTTTCGTCCGCTTCCGTGCGGGCGGAGGTCAGGGTTTCCTCGGCTTCGGCGCGGGCGGATGCGAGGGTTTCGTCCGCCTCGTCCCGCGCCGAGGTCAGGAGGCGGTCAGCTTCGGTGCGAGCTGAAGTCAGCGTCGACTCAGCCTCGGCGCGGGCAGAGGTCAGCGTCGACTCAGCCTCGGCGCGGGCTGAAGTGAGCGTCTCCTCGGCCTCAGTGCGGGCCGACGTCAGCGTGGACTCGGCCTCTTCTCGGGCGGCTCGTAGCAGGTCGTCGGCCTTGGATTGGGCGTTCTTGACCAGCTCGTCGGCCTTTGCGGTGGCCTCGGCTTCGCGTTCGGCCAGCGCTCGCATCGACGTGGCTCGCCGGACGGACATCGCCTCCTCGAAGTCCCGCTCGATCTCGGCTCGGCGGCGCGCTGCCTGTTCGTCCAGCTTGCGCCTGCTCTGCGCGGCCTGGCGGGTCATCAAATCGACCTCGGCCTCGGTGCGGCGCATCAGCTCGGCCTGCTCCTCGGCCATCTCCCTGCGCCGGAAGTCCAGCTCGGCGACCAGGCGCTCGTGCCGCTCGCGCAGACGGCCGGCCGCTTGCTCGGCCGCGGCCCAACTCCGTTCGGCCGCCAGCCGCGCCCGCTCGGTGACCTCCGCGGCCTCGTCCTCGGCCAGCTCCACCATCCGCAGCAACCGCTCGGTCAGCCCCTCCGCCTCGATGGGCGTCCGGCTGATCCGGTCGATCTTCTCGCGCAGAGCGTCGTTCTCCGAGCGCAGGTCCTCCATCTGCGCGGCGAGCCGCTCGAGCGCGGCGGCGGCCGCGTCCCGGTCGGCGATCACCATCCGCAGGTCGGTCTCCACGGCGCGGACGTACGCCTGCACCTGACGTGCGTCGTAGCCACGCCACGAGCGGTCGAAATCGGTCCGCAGTGGCACCAGGTCCTCGCGAGCGTCCACGGCCGTCATCCGCACCTCCCGAAGAGACTGTCCTGAATGGACAAAGCTGCTGAAAGCCTGCCGCTGTCCAGCATCCTCTCATCCGCGCCCGGCGTCCACCCGCAGGGGCCGTGCGTTTCGAATTTCCGGTGTGACGCCCTCGCATTCCCCTTCGGGTCCGCCTCCGCAACCCGGATGGCTGCACGACCGCACCGGCGGAACGCCTGCACGGCAACGGCATCAGCGACCGATTCACCTGCACGTGGTGCCAGGGTCGACGTTCGGATGCTTCGCGTTCGCGCCCGTGATCACCGTGCGCGATTGCGGGTTCCGGAAAAAACAATGAACCTTCAAGTCCCGGTCGAGCCAAAAGCGGACGCGAAACGACGACCGGGCCGCCACCACGAGCCGCCATCGAGCTCCCGACACCGGAACAGCCTGGACGCCGGACGGCCGGGTGGCGGCCGGGCGGCCGGCGTGATTCCCGGATGCCTGGCGGTTGGCCGGGTTCCGCACGTCACCGGCTTCGCGGTCGGCGCGCGTGTGGGCGCGGGGCGAGCGGGGCGGTATCGGTGCAGGTCACAGTGGTGTGGATTGGTCCGCGCCAGCGGGTTCGGGCAGTTCGAAACCGCCCCACACCGGCGGCGTGGACCGTTTCGAGGTGTTTGCCGCGCGGCGCGGGGAGCCGACACCGTAGCCTTGCCGGGTGACGGAGACCGAGGGGCAGGACAACCCGCGCGTGATCGCCGGCCGGTACCGGCTGCAGCGTCACATCGGCGGGGGCGCGATGGGCGTCGTCTGGGAAGCGAACGATCAGCTACTCGACCGGACCGTTGCGGTGAAACAACTTCTGCTACCGCCACGGCTCACCCCGGAAGAGGCCGAGCAGGCCCGCAAGCGTTCCTTCCGCGAGGCCCGCCTCGCCGCCCGCCTCCAGCACCCGCACGCCATCACCGTGTTCGACGTGGCCGACGACGACGGCAAGCCCGTGCTGGTAATGGAGTACCTGCCGTCGCACAGCCTGGCCGAGGTGCTCGCCGAGCGCGGCAGCCTCCCGCCCGGCGAGGTCGCCCGCATCGGCGCGCACGCGGCGTCCGCACTGGCCGCGGCGCACGCGGCCGGCATCGTGCACCGCGACGTCAAGCCCGGCAACATCCTGCTCGGCGAGGACGGCATCGCGAAGATCACCGACTTCGGCATCTCCAAGGCCGCCGACGACGGCACCCTGACCGGTAGCGGCCGCTTCGCGGGCACCCCCGCGTTCCTCTCCCCCGAGGCCGCGCGCGGCGAGACGCCCGGCCCGGAGTCCGACGTCTACTCCCTCGGCGCCACCCTCTACGCCGCCGTCGAGGGCCGCATGCCCTACGGCGACACCGACAACCAGATGGCGCTGCTCTACGCGGCCGCCGCGGGCCACGTCGCCCCACCGGAGCACGCCGGGCCGCTCACCGGCGTGCTCACCCGGATGCTCGACGTCGACCCCAAGGCCCGCCCCACGATGGCCGAACTGGCCGCTGAGCTGGGCAAACTCGCCATGATGACGGCCACGACCAAGGTCGATCCGGTGCCGCCGCGGAGACCGTCGCGGCGAAGATTCGTCTACGCCGGCGCCGCGCTGGCCGTGGTCGCCGCCCTGGTCGTGGCGCTCGTCGTCCTGCTGCCCGCCTCGACCGGGGACAACGACGTGCCCGCCGACCAGGCCTCGGCCGCGCCCTCCCCCACTTCCGCGACGAGCAGCCCGGCGCCGCCGTCGACCAGCGTCACCACCGTGACCAGGACGGCGACCAGCAGCCCGACCCCCGCCACCACCTCGGCGGTGCAGGCGGTCAGCGAGTACTACGCGATGATGCCGGGCAACACCGACGCCGGCTGGGAGCGGCTCGGCCCCGTGCTGCAGGCACAGGGCAAGTCCAGCTACGTCGGCTGGTGGTCGACCATCAGCTCGGTGAGCATCGTCAGCGGCCCGCGCCAGGTCGACGCCGGCACCGTCGAGGTCACGGTCGACTTCGTGAAGGGCGGCTCGCACTTCCGCGAGCGGCACCACCTGGGCATGATCCAGCGCGACGGCAAGTGGCTGATCAACACCGACACCCTGGTCCGGTAGAACGGGAGGCGTGGCCTATTCCGCGCTCTCCCACCTGGACTGCCCCCGCTGCCACCTGACCCACGACGCGGACCGCGTGCAGGGCCTCTGCACCTGCGGCTCGCCGCTGCTCGCCCGCTACGACCTGGCCGCCACGACGGTCACCCGGGACGAGATCGCCGGGCGCGAGCCGACCCTGTGGCGCTACCACGAGGTCCTGCCGGTCCGGTCGGCCGCGAACGTGGTCACCCTCGGCGAGGGCATGACGCCGCTGCTGCCGCTGCCCACCTACGGCGAGCAGGTCGGCGTGCCCGGCCTGCTGATGAAGGACGAGGGCCTGGTCCCGACCGGGTCGTTCAAGGCGCGCGGCGCGGCGGTGGGGGTGTCGAAAGCCGCCGAGCTGGGCGTCACCGGCATCGCGATGCCCACCAACGGCAACGCCGGCGCGGCCTGGGCCCTCTACGCCGCGCGCGCCGGCCTGCGCAGCCTGATCGCGATGCCGGTCGGCGCGCCGGCCATCACCAGGGCGGAGTGCCAGGTCAGCGGCGCCGAGCTGTACCTGGTCGACGGCCTGATCTCGGACGCCGGGAAGCTGATCCGCGATGCCGTCGCCGAGCGCGGCGGCTACCAGGACGTCTCGACGCTCAAGGAGCCGTACCGCATCGAGGGCAAGAAGACGATGGGGTACGAGATCGCCGAGCAGCTCGGCTGGCGCGTGCCGGACGTGATCGTGTACCCGACCGGAGGCGGGGTCGGCATCATCGGCATCCACAAGGCGCTGCTGGAGATGCGCGAGCTGGGCTGGATCCCGGACGGCGAGCTGCCGCGGCTGGTCGCGGTCCAAGCCACCGGGTGCGCGCCGATCGTGGACGCGTTCGAGCGCGGCGCCCGCGAGTCCGAACCGGCCGTCGGCGCGCACACGATCGCCTTCGGGATCACGGTGCCCAAGGCGCTGGGCG
The DNA here is from genome assembly GCF_000739085.1 of Amycolatopsis methanolica 239. Classification (NCBI taxonomy): domain Bacteria; kingdom Bacillati; phylum Actinomycetota; class Actinomycetes; order Pseudonocardiales; family Pseudonocardiaceae; genus Amycolatopsis; species Amycolatopsis methanolica. Next base: position 5,689,251 of record NZ_CP009110.1, read on the forward strand.
ACTTCCTCGTGCTGGACGCCGTCTACTCCACCGGGGGCGCCGCGATCGCCGTCAGCGACGAGGAACTGCTGGCCGAGCAGGGCAACCTCGCGCGGCTCGAGGGCACGTTCGTCTGCCCCGAGGGCGCCGCGTGCTTCGCCGCGGTCCGCAAACTCCGCGGATCGGGCTGGCTCTCCGCGGACGACGAGGTCGTCGTCCTCAACACCGGCGCGGGCGTAAAGTACCCGGAGACGGTCGAGGTGTCGGCGCCGGTGCTGGCCAAGGACGGCGCGATCCCGCGTCAGGGCAGGTAGTACATCGGGTTCGGCAGCTTGACCGGCCGCTCCGCGTGGCCGCCTTCGAGGTCGCTGTACTGGTCGCCGAGGTTGAGCACGATCGTCGCGCCGGTGGCTTCGATGTGCGCCCGCGTGCCGGACTTGTACTGCACGGTGTCGCAGGTCAGGCCGCACGGCAGGTAGTCCGGCGCGGTGGTCTCCGGCTTGAAGAACGCCGCCGCGGGCGCCGGGTAGCCCTCGTTCGCCAGGTTCTTCAGCGACGCCGGGCCCTGGTGCTCCTTGCGGCCGGTCAGGAAGTAGACGTCCACGCCGTGCTGCGCGGCCCAGTTCGCCAGCTCCAGGGTCGGCTTGATCGCCGGGAAGGCGCCGTCGTTGATGGCCTTCTCCTGCTTGGCCGGGTCGAAGCCGAAGTCGCTGTCGGCTTCCCAGCCGTAGGTGACCTCGGAGGTGTCGTCGATGTCGAGCACGATCGCCGGGTTGCGCACGCCCTGCTGGAGGCGGATCGCGAGGTAGCGCTCGGCTCCCTCGACCTGGCGTCGGACGTCAGCGGCCCACTGGCTGCGGTCGGACTCGTGGTGCTTGCCGTCCGCGTCCACCTGGTCGCCGTAGTAGGCCTTGACGTCGAGCTTGACCTGGCCGAGGTTGTCCGGCTCGTGGCTGCCGCCCGAGGTGGCGACGGCCGTGGCGCCCCCGGCGACGGTGGCGCCGATCGCGGCAGCGGCGGCCAATTTGACCAAACCGGACATTCTCTCACGCAACACCGGGCCTCCTCGTGAACGGTCGACGACCCGAGAACCTACCCCGGGATCCGCTCCGCGCGACAGAGGAAGAAGTGGGGTGCGCGGCCGATCCGCGTGAGCACCACGCTGGCCTCCTGGTCGCCCCCGAGCTTGAGCCGCTTGCGCAGCGCGTCCGGGTCGACGTCCAGGCCGCGGACCAGAATCTCCAGCCTCCCGACGCCGCGGGCCCGCAGCAGCGAACGCAGCGATTTCTCCTGGTAGTGGCCGTGCTCAAGGACGCGGAAGGCGCGCACGCCGGGCGGTGGCACGTCACCGGTCAGGTAGGCGATCCGCTCGTCGAGCTGCCACAGCCCGTGCCGGGCCGCGTAGTGCTTGACCAGGCCCGCCCGCACGACCGCGCCGTCCGGGTCCACGATCCACTCTCCCGGCCCGGCCGCGCCGACGTCCGACGGGTCCCGGTCGGTGATCGTCCACTGTGTACCGTCCGAGCGCAGTACGGTCGCTCGCCGTGAAGCGATGGCCAGGCCGGCGCTCCACACGCACGCCTCCCGCACCTGGCCGTCGAGCGACACCAGCTCGATCTCCGCCGCCCACGGCACGGCCGCCGGGTCCATACCGGGGGCGCACTTCACCGCGAGGTCGCGGCCCGCGTAGACCTCGGCGAGCTGGTCCAGCGGTGGCGCGAAATCGGACGGGCGCCAGGTCCGGCGGCCCGCCGAGTCACGGCGGGCCGGATCGGCCACGACCACCGCGCCCCGGCTGACCGGCCGCAGCGCGTCGGCCTGGACCACCGCAACGCCGGGGCAGTTGTGCCGCGCCATCGCCAGCCGCACCGGGTCCAGGTCGGAGCCGAGGCACCGGCGGGCAACCCGGGCCAGCTCGGCGAGGTCGGCGCCGATCGAACAGGTCACGTCGTGCACGTCGCGACCGGTCAGCCGCTCCGCGCGGTGCCGCGCCACCGGCGGCACGCTGGCCTGCTGCAGCGCGTCGCCGGTGTAGAGCCAGGACGGGTCGAGCTTGCCCTTGCGCCGCAGCAGCACGGTCTCCAGCACCGCGGCGAACCGCTCGCCGGCCAGCTTGCGCACCGCCGCGACGTCCGCGATCCGGTCGGTCAACGGCAGCTCGCCGACCTGGGCCAGCGCACGCGCGCCTTCCTCCGAGCGGAGGAAGGCGACGTCGTCGAGGGTGAACGCGTAGGGCACTTACGGTTTGATACCGGTGATCATCACGTTGTAGAACAGCTCGCGCGGCAGCACCTTGGACAGCACCTTCTTGTCCAGCGCGGACAGCCGCAGCCACAGGTGGTAGGCGAACATCCGCCACCGCACCGTGAGCTTCTCCTGCGGCACCGCCGCCTCGAACGTGCGGATCGGCCAGCCGGCCAGCGCCGCGCTGAACTCCTCGGTGACCGCGCGGACGTCGACCGCGCCCGCGCCCAGGGCCATGCGCTCCAGCTCGGACGGGTCGAACGTGTGGATGTCGACCACGGCCTCCAGCGCCGCCGCGCGCGAGGACTCGTCCAGCTCCTCCTGCGGGCGCCGCCAGCCGCTCAGCGCCGGGACCTTGGTGACGTTGGTGGTCAGCCACCAGGTCAGCTGGCCGAGCTTGCGCGCGTAGAAGTTGCCGATCTTCGTCGGCTCACCGGCGAAGACGAACCGGCCGCCCGGTTTGAGCACCCGCAGCACCTCGCGCAGCGCACCCGGCACGTCCGGGATGTGGTGCAGCACCGCGTGCCCGACCACCAGGTCGAAGCTGTTGTCCGGGTACGGGATGCGCTCCGCGTCGGCCACCCGGCCGTCCACGTCCAGGCCCAGGTTCTCGGCGTTGCGCAGCGCGACCTGCACCATGCCCGGCGAGAGGTCGGTGACCGAACCCTTCTTGATCACCCCGCCCTGCATCAGGTTGAGCAGGAAGAATCCGGTGCCGCTGCCCAGCTCCATCGCGGTCGGGTAGGGCTGGCCCTCCTCGCCCGCCACGGCGTTGAACACGTCGGTGGCGTAGGAGATGCAGCGCTCGTCGTACGAGATCGACCACTTCTCGTCGTAGGTGCCTGCCTCCCAGTCGTGGTAGAGGATGTTGGCCAGCTTGGGATCCGAATACGCCGCCTTGACCTCTTCCTCGGTCGCGTGGGGGTTCGGGGCGGGGTCGGTCACGTCACTTCCCTTCGAAGGTGGCCTTGCCGGGGCCGTTCTCCACGAAGGAGGTCATGCCCGTGGTCTGGTCCTCGGTCGCCCACAGCGACGTGAACAGCTGCGTCTCCAGCTTGAGGCCGCTGGCCAGATCCATGTCGAGACCGCCGTCGATCGCGGCCTTGGCCTGCGCGAGCGCGACGGCCGGGCCGTTCACGAACTGACCCGCCCACTTCTGCGCGGCCGAGTAGACGTCGTCCGGCGCCACAAGCTGGTCGACCAGGCCCAGCGACAGGGCCTCCTCGGCCTTGACGAACCGGCCGGTGAACACCAGGTCCTTGGCCTTGCTCGGGCCGATCAGGCGCGCGAGCCGCTGCGTGCCGCCCGCGCCGGGGATGATGCCGAGCAGGATCTCCGGCTGGCCGACCTTCACGTTGTCGCCGGCGATCCGGTAGTCCGCGCCCATCGCCAGTTCGAGCCCGCCGCCCAGCGCGTACCCGGTGATCGCCGCGACGACCGGCTTCGGGATCGCGGCGACCGCGGCCACTGTGTTCTGCAGCTTCGCGCCGAAGGACCGCATCTCGACGTAGGAGCGGGTGACCATCTCCTTGACGTCCGCGCCGCCGCAGAAGGTCTTCTCCCCGCCGTAGAGGATCACCGCGCGCACGTCGGACCGCTCGGCCGCCTCCTGCGCGGCCACCGCCAGCTCGGCCGTGACCTGGCCGTTGATCGCGTTGACCGGGGGCCGCTCCAGCCGGATCGTGCCGATCCCACCGTCCACCTCGAGCCGTACGAACTCGCCCACGCTGGCATCCTCCTTGATCTTGCGGTGCTCCTACCGGCCGGTAGGAGTGACCTTACCGGCGACGCGCGAAGAAGCGGTCACCCGAGCGTTCGAGGACGAGGTCCTGGTCGAACGTCTTCGACAGGTTCTCGGCGGTGAGCACGTCGTCGACCAGGCCCGCGACCACGGCACGGCCTTCCCGCAGCAGCAGCGCGTGGGTGAAGCCTGGCGGAATTTCCTCGACGTGGTGTGTGACGAGCACCATGGCCGGGGCGTCCGGGTCCAGCGCCAGCTCGGACAGCCGGGCGACCAGGTCTTCCCGGCCGCCGAGGTCGAGACCAGCGGCGGGCTCGTCGAGCAGCAGCAGCTCGGGGTCGGTCATCAGGGAGCGGGCGATCAGCGTGCGCTTGCGCTCGCCCTCGGACAGCGTGCCGTACTCGCGGTCGGCCAGGTGCCGGATGCCCAGTGCGCCCAGCAGCTCCTCGGCGCGGCCGGTGTCCATCGTGTCGTACTGCTCGCGCCAGCGGCCGATCACCGCGTACCCGGCGCTGACCACGACGTCGACGACCTTCTCGTCCCCCGGCACGCGCGAGGCGATCGCCGCCGAGGTGAAGCCGATGCGCGGGCGCAGGTCGAAGATGTTGGTGCGGCCGATCTGCTCGCCGAGCAGGTGCAGCGACCCGGTGGTGGGGTGCAGTTCGGCGGCCGCGAGTCGGAGCAGGGTGGTCTTGCCTGCGCCGTTCGGGCCCAGCACCACCCAGCGCTCGTCCAGCTCGACCGACCAGTCGAGGCCGGCCAGCAGGTCGTTCTTGCCGCGGCGGACCCCCACCCCGGCCATCCGCACCACGAGATCGTCAAGGTCGTTCGGCTCGCTCACGGGCCCATTGTGGCCGCCGGGCGCCGCCGGAGTCCCGCCGCCCCCGTACCACTTGGTGGGACGTCACAGCGGGTAGCCGGATCTCGTGGCACGATGCGCTTCGTGAGCACCTCCCGGTACCCGCGGCGCCGCTTCTGGCGCAACCGTGCCGTCGATCTGGTGCTGGTCGCGTCCTGCGGGTGTAGCCCGACGCGGCACGGTCGCTGACCTGCCGCGCCTCGCCTCATCCCGATTTCACGCGACCTTACTGGGAGACCCCTGTGACTTCTGTCCTGCGTTCGTCCGAGATCCACCCGCGCCTGACCGGTACCGCGCTCGAGGAGCTGCTGCACCCCGAGCGGCTGCTGTGGACGCCCACCCAGCTCGCCGGCCTGACCCGCACCGTCACGCTGGAACTCGGCGCGCGGATCTCGGAGTTCCTGCACTTCGACGCCGACCAGCGGTGGTGGGCGCGGCTCGCCCTGACCGAGGGGATCGAGCTGTGGGTGCTGACCTGGCTGCCCGGGCAGGGCACCAAGCCGCACGACCACGGCGGCGCGGCCGGGTCGTTCACGGTGCTGCGCGGCGAGCTGTCCGAGGAGTACCGCTACCCCGGCGGCCCGATCCGGCAGCGCACCCACGTGACGGGCGACGGAATCGGGTTCGGCGCCGGGCGGGCGCACCAGGTGACCGGCGCGGGCACCGAGGCCGCGGCGAGCATCCACGCCTACTCGCCGCCGCTCGTGCCGACACGCGAATACGCCAGTCTGGCTGACGTGCCCGCCGAGATCCCGCCGCTGCCGGGCATCCTGCGGTGATGAACATCGACGAGATGCTGGCCTCCGCCCGCGCCACCCTGAAGCGGGCCGAGCCCGCCGACGCGTGGCGGCTGCAGGCCGAGGGCGCGCTGATCGTGGACATCCGGCCGATCGGCTACCGCGAGGCCGAGGGCGAGATCCCCGGCGCGGTGCCGGTCGAGCGGATCCACCTGGAGTGGCGCCTCGACCCGGCGAGCGACCACCGGCTGCCCGGGGTGCGCGCGGACCGGCCGGTGGTCGTGGTGTGCAACGAGGGCTACGCGTCCAGCCTGGCGGCGGCCGACCTGCGCCGGCTGGGCCTGTCCCTGGCGACGGACCTGGTGGGCGGCTTCCGGGCCTGGCGCGCCGCCGGGCTGCCGGTCCAGCCGGGGGGCACGCCGGCGGTTCCCTGAGGGGAGTTGTTTCTGGGTCGCGGTGGGGTGCGATGCGTGGCTGCGGTGGGCGGGCGCGTGAGCGACAGGGCTGCCGGTGCGCCCAACCAGAACGCCGGCGGTTCCCTGACGGGAGCCGCGGACGCGGGCGGCGCGCCGAAAACAAGCCGCGGAGCGGCGGTTCACGAAGGCGTGCCGGTCACCTCGACCGGCATGCCCACTCGCCTATCCGCCGGGGCACGCCTGCTCGCCTACCCCGCGAGGAGTCGCTGAAGACCAGCGTGTAGCCGGAGCGGGCGGGGGTCGTGACTTCTCCTGGACCGGTGGGGACTTCAGGCCCTGGGGCCTGCCGTCTCCCGCACGACCCGCAGGACGGTGACCAGCGTGATCGCGGCCGTGAGCATCACGTAGAACGCCGGCGAGAGCCGGTAGCCGCTGGCCGGGATCAGCCACGTCGCGATGTAGGGCGCCGTGCCGCCGAACAGTGACACCGCGATGTTGTACGGGATGGCGATCGCGCCCGAGCGGATGCGCGGCGGGAACAACTCGGCCATCGTCGCCGACACCGCGCCGTCGTAGGCGGCGATCAGCAGGCCCAGCACGACCATCCCCGAGGATGGCCAGGAACTCGTTGCCCAGCGACATCAGCAGCAGCGACGGCCAGGTCAGCAGGATCAACCCGGCGGTGCCCGCGATCAGCAGCGGGCGGCGGCCGATCCGGTCGGACAGCGCACCGGCGAACGGCACCGCCACCGCGACCACGGCCAGGCACACCGTGGACGCGACGAACGACTGCACCTTCGTGAAGTGCAGCGTGGTCTGCAGGTAGCTGGGCATGAACGTCTGCAGCGTCCAGTGCGCCACTCCCTTGATCACGACCAGCCCGGCCAGCACCAGCATCGCCTTGCCACCGGTGCGGAAGGTCTCGCGCACCGGCTCTCGGTGACCTCACCCCTGGCCTCCAGCTCGCGGAACTCCGGCGTGTCCTGCAGCTTGAGCCGCAGGTAGAGACCGGCCAGGCCGAGCGGCAACGCCAGCAGGAACGGCAGCCGCCACGCCCACGAGGTCATCGTCGCGTCCCCGAACGACGCGGTCAGCAGCAACGCCAGCCCCGAGCCGAAGACGAACGCGGCGAACCCGAACGTGTCGGCGAAGCTGGAGAAGAACCCGCGCCGGTTCGGCGGCGCGTACTCGTACAGCACCGGCACCGCGCTGGACGTCTCGCCGCCCGCCGCGAACCCCTGCACCAGCCGCGCGACGACGAGCAGCAACGGCGCGAGCGCGCCGACCGCGTGGTAGGTCGGCAGCACACCGATCGCGAAGGTGGCCAGCGACGTGGTGAGCACGACGATCGCGAGCACCCGCTGGCGCCCGATCCGGTCGGCCAGCGGCCCGAAGAACAACCCGCCCAGCGGGCGGATCACGAACCCGGCGGCGAACACCGCGAACGTCGACATCCGGGCCGCCGTTGGGGCGCCCGCGGCGAAGAAGTTCGCGGCGATGACGGTCGACAGGGTGCCGTAGATACCCATGTCGAACCATTCCACGAAGTGACCGGCGCCTGCGGCGAGCAGCACTTTCCGGCTGGGCACCTGGCCGGTGCTCACGGTTTCGGGCACAGCGACCTGTTCAGACATGACGACCTCGTTGTCCGTGTCGGAGTGGGGATCAGCGGAGTTCCGCTTCCGCGATCATGCGGGAGACGGGGAATTCAACGGTGAAGCCGAGCAGTTGCGGGCCTTCGCGTTGGAAGTCGTGTAATGCACCGCGGGACCGGGCAGGGATAAGTCCACATAGTCCAGTCCAGCACGGCGCGCCAGTTCCGGGACCAGCCAGTCGAAGTCGGCCGAGTCGTCCGCGCCGAGACCGATCACCTCGCCGTCGAGGCCGGGGGTTTCGACAGCGGCGACCACACCGGCCGTCAGGTCGCGGGTGTCTTGCGGTGCGGGAAGAACCGCGGCCCCGAGAAGAAGCTGTTGCGGTCGAGCAGTTCGGCGGCGTCCTTGGAAGTGGGAGAACCGCAGCACCACCGCCTCCAGCCCGCGGGTGCGGCGGTAGAAGTCCACAGTGTCCTCGGCGAGCTTCTTCGTCAGCCCGTACGCGCTCGTCGGCGCGCGCGGGTGGTCCTCGTCGAGCGGCTGGTAGACGGGTTGGCCCTCGGGGTAGACCTCGCCCGTGCTGGCGAGGACGAGCTTCGCGCCCGCCAGAGCCGCCGCTTCGGCCACGTTCGCGGTGCCGAGCACGTTGGTCTCGAACAGCGCCGCGTCGTCGGTCCGCTGCCACGACATCCGGGCAGCCAGATGCACCACCACGTCCGCCCCTGCGCAAACCGAAATCAGACCGTCCCGATCGGACAGTGGCAGGCTGACCGGCGGCGCGACGTCGATCGGCACCACAGTGTGGCCGCGTTCTTCGAGCCGTCCGGTCAGCGTGCGGCCCGAGCCGTCCCGCGGCCCCGGTGACGGCGATCCTCACCGGACCTCCCGCACCGGGGTGTGCACCGGGCCGAGGTAGCCGAGGCCGATGCTCACGCTGTCGGCCGCCTCCACGATGGTGCGCCCCAGGTCGGCCTCCCGCTCGTCGAGCGCGATCGCGGACAGCGCACCGGACAGCGAGATCGCGGCGACGACCGCGCCGGTGTGGTCCCGCACCGGCGCGGCGATGCACGCGCGGCCCAGCGCCAGCTCCTCGATCTCGGTCGAGTAGCCGCGGCTCGCGATCCGCGCGAGGTCGGCGTCCAGTGCCTCGAACGTCGTGATGGTGTGCGCGGTGAAGCCGTGCAACGGCTCCGGGCCCAGCAGTTCCCGGCGCTGCTCCGGCGCGAGGCCCAGCAGCAGGCCCTTGCCCATCGCGGTGGCGTGCAGCGGGTTGCGCTGCCCCATCAGCGAAAACGACTTCTGCGCCAGCTGGCCTTCGACGTTGAGCAGGTAGAACAGCTCGGCGCCGCGGCGCACCGCGACGTTCGCGCCGAGACCCAGTTCCCACGCCAGCCGCTGCGCGACCGGACGGGCGTGCCGGTAGATCGGGTCGTTGTTGAGCGCGATGCCTGCCATCGTCAGTACCGCCGGGCCGAGCTCCCGGGACGTGGTGGAGATGCCCAGCCCGACCTCCGCCGCGACGTCGGAGACCCGCAGCGAGGACCACGGTTACGTCGTGCGTGAGCCGTGGCGCAGCCTCTACTCCGGCCGGTTCGAGACGATGCTCGTCCGTGTCACCTCCGAGGACGGCACCACTGGCTGGGGCGAGGCGCTGGCGCCGGTGGGCCCGGAGGTGCCGGCCGCGATCGTCGACCGGATGCTCGCCGGCCGGCTGACCGGCCGCGAGATCACCGGCGTCCGCCCACTGTGGCTCGGCCTGCGGGACCTGATGCGTGAGCGTGGGCACCTGGTCGGGCACCAGGCCGACGCGCTGGCCGCGGTCGACATCGCACTGTGGGACCTCTACGGCAAGCTGACCGGACTTTCGGCGGCCGACCTGCTCGGCGGGGCGGTGCGCACGCACGTCCCGGCCTACATCTCCGGCCTCGCCCGTTCCGCCGACGCCGAGCGCGCCGCGCTGGCCGCGGACTGGGTCCCCAAGGGGGCGACCCAGGTCAAACTGGCGCTGGGCAAGGGAATCGAGGCGGACCTGGCCACGTTCGACGCGGTCGCCGAAGCCGCGCCGTCGATGCGGATCGCGGTCGACGCGCACTGGGCGTACCGGATCGGCGAGGCCGTCGAGCTGGGCCAGGAACTGGACCGGCGCAAGTCGCGCTGTTCTTCGAGGCCCCGCTGGTGCCCGAGGACGTCGGCGGGCACGCCGAGCTGGCCCGCCGGATCCGCACGCCGGTCGCGGTCGGCGAGGCCATGCGCAACCGCTACGAGTTCGCCGACTGGCTCGGCCGCCGCGCCCTGCGCCTGGCGCAGCCGGACGTGGCCCGCACCGGCATCACCGAGGCGATGTCGATCGCGGAACTCGCGTCGGCCCACCACGTGCCGGTCGCCTGCCACCACTCGGTCGGCCTGGGCATCGCGCTCGCCGCCGGGATCCACGTGTCCTCGGCCTGCGCGGACACCCGTTCTTCGAGTACCAGCCGGACACCATCCCGGTCGCGCAGAGCATCCTGCGCACCCCGCTGGCCGCCGGGCCCACGGGGTTCGCCGTGCCGACCGGGCCCGGGATGGGCATCGACGTCGACGCCGACGTGATCACCGAACTCGCGAAGGAGAACTGACCCGTGCCGGACACACCCACCGGTCTCATCCCCATCCTGGCCACGCCGTTCACCGCGGACGGCGAGCTGGACCTGCCCTCGCTGCGGTCGCTGGTGGAGTTCCAGCTGTCCTGCGGCGTCGAAGGGCTCGCCGTGTTCGGCATGGCCAGCGAGGGCTCGCGCTGACCGCGGCCGAGCGCGAGGTCATCCTGCGCGAGGTGCGGGCGATGACGTCGCTGCCGGACGTCGCCGGGGTCAACGGCACCAGCACGGTGACCGCGCTGGAACAGGTCCGCGCCGCGGGTGACGGCGGGGCGGACCAGGTCATGGTGCTGCCGCCGTTCCTGGCCGGCGTTCCTGTGCCTCCCCGCAGGCGTCGTTCGTCACCGGCGTGGTGCTCCCGGTCGACACGGGCTGTCGATCGCCTCGCCCGCCGCCTTCCTCCGCCCGGACCTGCGCGCCCGGTTCCTCTAGGCCAGCACCACTTTGCCCAGCTCAGCAGGCGTCGCCAAGAGGTCGTGCCGCGGCAGGATCCGCACCGTGTAGCCCAGGGAGCCGGCCCGGGGCAGCCGCAGCGTCGCGGTGTACTCGCCCTCCTGGGACGGCTCCATCCGCACCGTCATCGGCTCCGCCAGCTCGTCGGTGTCACCGACGCGGCCGACCACCGTCTGGACCTCCACTTCGGACGGCGCCAGCCCGGCCAGGTCCACCTTCGCCCGCACGCGGACCTCGTCGCCGACCACCAGACGCTCCTGCGCCTCCACCGTCAGCTCCGTGTCCAGCACCCGCACCTGACGCCACACCGCGTCGACCCGCCGTCGGTACTCCGCCAGCGACCGCGCGCCCGCGTAGCCGTCCGCGCTCGCCGCCGCGCTGGTCACCGCCGCCGGGTGGTAGGCCGTCTCCACGTACTCGCGCACCATCCGCGACGCCTGCACCCGCGGCCCCAGCTCGTCGAGCGTGTGCCACACCATCGACATCCACCCGCGCGGCACGCCCGCGTCGTCCCGCTCGTAGAACAGCGGCGCCACCTGCTGGCCCAGCAGGTCGTACAACGCGGCCGACTCCAGCTCGTCCCGGCGCAGCGGGTCGGTCACGCCGTCCGCGGTCGGGATGGCCCAGCCGTTGCTGCCGTCGTAGCACTCGTCCCACCAACCGTCCTTGATGGACAGGTTGAGCCCGCCGTTGAGCGCCGACTTCATGCCCGACGTGCCGCACGCCTCCAGCGGCCGCGTCGGGTTGTTCAGCCACACGTCGCAGCCGCGGTAGAGGTAGCGCGCCATCGACATGTCGTAGTCGGGCAGGAACACCATGCGCCGCCGCACCGCGGGGTCGTCCACGAACCGCACGACCTGCTGGATCAGCGCCTTCCCGCCCTCGTCGGCCGGGTGCGACTTGCCCGCGACGACGATCTGCATCGGACGTTCCTCGTCCAGCAGCAGCGCACGCAGCCGTTCCGGGTCGCGCAGCATCAGTGTCAACCGCTTGTACGTCGGCACGCGACGGGCGAACCCGACTGTCAGCACGTCCGGGTCGAACACCTGGTTCACCCAGCCCAGCTCCAGCGCCGACGCGCCGCGCTGCAGCCACGCGTTGCGCACCCGCCGCCGCACTTCGAGCACGAGCTTCTGCCGCAGGTCCCGCCGCAGCGCCCACAGTTCCTCGTCGGAGACACCCATCTGGCTGGGCAGTTTGCCGTCGTGCCCCCACGCCTTGTGCTTGCCGCCGAGCAGCGCGGTCAGCTCACGCGCCACCCAGGTCGGCCCGTGCACGCCGTTGGTGACCGAGGAAATCGGCACCTCGGCGTCGTCGAAGCCCGGCCACAGCCGCGCGAACATGCGCCGCGACACGCGCCCGTGCAACTGGGACACGCCGTTGGACCGCTGCGCCAGCCGCAGGCCCATGTGCGCCATGTTGAACATGCCCGGGTTGTCCTCGGCACCCAGCGCGAGGATCCGCTGCAGCTCCAGCCCCGGCAGCAGCCGCCCGTCGCCGAAGTAGTGCTGCACCAGGTCTACCGGGAACCGGTCGATGCCCGCCGGCACCGGGGTGTGCGTGGTGAACACGGTGCCGGCGCGCACCGCGGACAGCGCCTCGTCGAACGCCAGGCCGTGCTCGTCGATCACCTCGCGGGCGCGCTCCAGGCCGAGGAACCCGGCGTGCCCCTCGTTGGTGTGGAACACCTCCGGCTGCGGGTGACCGGTCAGCTCGCAGTAGCGCCGCACCGCGCGCATGCCGCCGATGCCTGCCAGGATCTCCTGGCGGATGCGGTGGTCGGCGTCGCCACCGTAGAGCCGGTCGGTGACGCGGCGCAGGTCCTCGTCGTTGGCCTCGACGTCGGTGTCCAGCAGCAGCAACGGCACGCGCCCGACCTGCGCCTGCCACACCTGCGCGTACAGGTCGCGCCCGCCGGGCATCGCGACGTGCACCAGCACCGGCTCGGAGTCCTCACCGGTCAACAGCTCCAGCGGCAGCGCGCTCGGCTCGATCACCGGGTAGTGCTCGACCTGCCAGCCGTCCAGCGACAGCGACTGCCGGAAGTACCCCGACCGGTAGAGCGGGCCGACCCCGATCAGCGGCACCCCCAGGTCGGACGCCGCCTTGAGGTGGTCGCCGGCGAGGACGCCGAGGCCGCCCGAGTAGTTCGGCAGCGCCTCGTGCACCCCGAACTCCATCGAGAAGTACGCGATCGCGGCCGGCGCCCGCTCCCCCTGCGGGCGCTGCTGGTACCACCGGTCCTCGGTCAGGTAGCGCTCCAGGTCGTCGCTCATCGCGTGGACCCTGGCGAGGAAGTCCTCGTCACCGGCCAGCTCCGTCAACCGCGCCGGCGACACCGCGGTGAGCATCCGGAGCGGGTCCCGCACGCGCCGGAACAGCTCGTCGTCCATCGACGCGAACAGGTCACGGGTCGGCGGGTGCCACGTCCAGCGCAGGTTGGTGGCCAGCGCGCGCAACCCGGCCAGCGGCTCGGGCAGGCTCGCGCGGACGGTGAACCGGCGGATTGCTCTCATGGGGATCGACGATATCGGTAAAGTGCGCTGCGACAAGCGTGACGAACATCGAGGGGGCCGGGGTGCGGCGATCGCTGGTGGCGCTGAGCGGGGTGCTGGCGCTGGGACTGGCCGGTTGCAGCGACGGGAGGTCCGCCCCGGTGTCCGAGGGTGACGTCGCCGGGCTGCCGATCAGCCACTTCGAGAGCGGTCTCAAGCCGGCCGCGCCCGAGCCGGACCTCGACGTGACCAACGTCAGCAGCGACGAGGCGGACCGGGTAGCCGTCGCCACCATCGCCGACGTCGAGGACTACTGGTCCGACGCGCTGCCGGGCAACTTCGACGTCAAGTTCGAGCCGGTGAAGTCGCTGCTGTCCTACGACTCCGACGGCGAGAACCAGGAGAACGGCTGCGGCGACACGAAGGGCAACGCGAACGCCTTCTACTGCAACGTCGACGACTCCGTGGCGTGGGACCGCGGCGTGCTGCTGCCGACCATGATGGACCAGTTCGGCCCGCTGTCGGTGGTCACGGTGCTGGCGCACGAGTTCGGCCACGCGGTGCAGTACCGGCTCGGCGACAAGGCGGGCATCAGCCGCAACACGCCCACGATCGTGAAGGAGCAGCAGGCCGACTGCTTCACCGGCGCCTACTACCGCTGGGTCGCGGAGGGCAAGAGCAAGTACTTCGCCGTGTCCACCTCCGACGGGCTGAACTCCGCGCTGTCGTCGCTCTTCCTGGTGCGGGACAGCGCGGGCACCTCGGCAACCGACCGGTCCGCGCACGGCACCGGGTTCGACCGCACCTATGCCTTCCAGATCGGGTTCGAGCAGGGGCCGACGGAGTGCGCGGCGATGACCCTGGACAGCATCCAGCCGCGGCTCACCGAGCGGCCCTTCGACTCCGGCGACCGGGACGGCGACATCGAGGTCGACCAGGAGGCGATCGGCCTGCTGAAGGACAGCCTCGACCAGGCGTTCGCTGGCGCCAAGGTGCAGGCGCCGGAGATCGTCGACGACGGCGCGTCCTGCCCGAACGGCTCGGCCACCCCGCCCGCCACCTACTGCACGAGCGACAACACGGTGCGGATCGACCTCACCGCGCTGGCCGAGCTGGGTCAGCCGGTGGACCAGGAGGGCGAGTTCACCGGGTCCAGCAGCGGCGGGCACGGCGACTTCGCGGCGTTCTCCGAGGTCGCGTCCCGGTATGCGATGGGCATCCAGAAGGGCGTCGGCGCTTCGCTGGACAACGCGAACGCCGGCTTGCGGACAGCGTGCCTGGTCGGCGCGTGGGCGGCGGTGGCCGCGCAGGAGGGGCAGCAGATGCGGCTGTCGGCCGGCGACCTGGACGAGGCGATCTCGGACCTGCTGCGGCCGGACTCGTTGGTCGCGGCCGACGTGGACGGCAAGCCCGCCGCCAGCGGGTTCAACCGCGTCGAGGCCATGCGCACCGGCTACCTGCAGGGTTCCGGCCCCTGCAGCACCCAATACGGCTAAGTCAGCCCATGAAGTCGCCGGTCGCCTTACGGACCTTGGTGAGCAGCTCGGACAGCTGCTCGGTCTGCTTCGGCGTGAGACCGACGAGCCCGAAGTCGATCGAGGTGACCGCCTTCGTCGCCTCCTCCAGCCGGGCGTGACCGTCGTCGGTGATCTCCACCAGCGTGGTGCGCCGGTCGGTCGGGTGCGGCACCCGCTTGACCAGCCCGTCCTTCTCCAGCCGGTCGACGATGTTGGTCACGCTGGTCGGGTGCAGCTGGAGGCGCTCGCCCATGACCCGCATCGGCAGCGCCCCGCGGCGCGCGAACGACAGCAGCACGAGCGCCTCGTACCGCGCGAAGGTGAGACCGTGCGGTTTGAGCGCGCCGTCGACGGCCGACTGGACGATCTGCTGCACGCGCATCACGCCGGTGACCGCCGCCATCGTCGCGGACGGCCCGATCCGGTCCTCCCACAGCTGCGCGGCGCGGGCGATCGGGTCGAAAGGCAGCGGGCGGTTCATGGCAGGGAAGCTACCAGCGGGTTCTTGACCGAGGGGGCAGGGTAGTGCGCAAAGTGTCGCAAGTGTGAGGAGAGCCGATGATCGTCGCCTTCAGCGTGAGCCCGTCCGGCGGTGACCCGGACGGCGGAGTCAGCGAAGCGGTCGCCAGGGCGGTGCGGGTCGTCCGCGACTCGGGCCTGCCGAACTCCACGAACGCGATGTTCACCAACGTCGAGGGGTCCTGGGACGAGGTCATGGACGTGGTGAAGCGGGCGGTGGAAGCGGCGGGCGAAGGCGCCGCCCGGGTGTCGCTCGTGCTCAAGGCCGACATCCGGCCGGGCTTCGACAGCGGTCAGCTGGAGGCGAAAGTGGAGCGGTTGGAGGAGCACCTCCGGTGAAACGCCGGACAGTACATGCCAGGATGGAAGCGTGACAAATCCACGCGCATCAGCAGCGAAGTCAGCCGCCATGTCCGCCGCGCTGTCCGGCGCGGTGGATCTGTCCGCGCTCAAGGCCAGGGCCGAGGCCCAACGCAACGCCCCGCCGCCGTCGAGCGGCGCACCGGCCGGGGGCGGCGGCGCGAGCGCCGCGGTCATCGACGTCACCGAGGCCACGTTCCAGGCCGAGGTCGTCGAGCGGTCGCTGCAACAGCTCGTCGTGGTGGACCTGTGGGCCGACTGGTGCGGGCCGTGCAAGCAACTGAGCCCGGTGCTGGAGCGCCTGGCCGAGCAGTCCGGCGGCGCCTGGGTGCTGGCGAAGGTCGACGTCGACGCCAACCCGCGCATCGCGCAGGTCTTCGGGGTCCAGTCGATCCCGACGGTCGTCGCGATCGCCGGCGGGCAGCCGGTCAACGCGTTCTCCGGCGCGCTGCCGGAGCCGGAGATCCGGCAGTGGCTGGACCAGCTGCTGGAGGCGCTGAAGGGCAAGCTGCCGGGCATCCCGCCGTCCGGCGCGGACGGCGCGGAGGAGCCCGAGGACCCGCGCTTCACCGAGGCCGAGGCCGCCTTCGAGCGCGGTGACTTCGCCGCCGCCGAGGCCGCCTACCAGCGGATCCTGGACGTCGAGCCGGCCAACGAGCTGGCCAAGGCTGGTCTGGCGCAGGTCCGGTTCGCCGCCCGCGCCGCCGAGGCCGACCCGTCGGCCGTCACGCGTGCCGACGCGTCCCCGGACGACCTGGACGCCCAGTTCGCGGCTGCCGACTACGAGGTGGCGACGGGCAAGGTGGAGGACGGGTTCTCCCGGCTCATCGATGCCGTGCGCCGCACGGCGGGCCCGGACCGCAACCGCGTCCGCGAGCACCTGGTCGGCCTGTTCGACCTGTTCGACCCGGCCGACGAGCGCGTCGCGGCGGCCCGGCGGAACCTCGCGTCGGCCCTGTTCTGAGAGGGCGTTCTCCGCGCCGCCAGGTGCGGCGCGGAGAAGCCCGCCTCACCAGGGATGACGCCGTCGTCGTCGACGTTCGTGTCGGCGAGCGCGCGGGCGTACTGCACGGTGATGCTGTTGAGCATCGACTTCGACGGCGCGTACGCTCCGAACGACGTCGAGGTCCAGTGTGGTCGGATCCTGCGCGCCGCCGTCGGTCCGGCCGCCGATGCCCACGTTGTTGACCACGACGTCGAGCCGTCCGGCTCTGCGATCGATCGTCGCCGCGGCCGCGGCGACGCTGTCGTCGGAGGTGACGTCGAGGGCCACCCCGACCGCGTCGGCACCCGTGGCGCGCAGCCGCTCGACAGCCTCCTCGCCTCGGGCGTCGTCGCGCGCCCCGACGGCGACCGTGTAGCCGATCGCGCCGAGCCCCTGCGCGATGGCGTAACCGATTCCCTTGTTCGCGCCGGTGACCAGCGCGATCTTCGTGTAGTTCACGCGGCCCATGCTCGGCTCGCGGGAACGCGCTGTCCAAGATCAGCTCGCTATGCTGTGATACTCGGGAGATATCACCGCGTAGGCTCGAAACCGTGCGTGATCTGGAAACCCCGCGAGCTCCGGTACTTCGTCACCGTCGCGGAGGAGCTGCACTTCGGGCGCGCCGCCAAGCGGCTCGGGATCGCGCAGCCGCCGCTCTCCCGCGCCATCCGGCAGCTGGAACAGCGGCTCGGCGTCCGGCTGCTCGACCGTGACCGCCGCGGAGTGGCGCTGACCGAACCCGGCCGGGTGCTGCTGCGCGAGGCCAAGGTGGCCCTCGACGCGGTCACCGCCGCCGCGGCCGAACCGGGCGCACCGCCGGTCGACGTCCTCCTGTGCGAAGTGGGCGAGCAGGCCGGGTTGCCGCGCGACGGGCAGGCCGACGTGGCGATCATGCACCGCCCGTTCGACGATCTCGCCGGCTTCGACACCGAGGACCTCGTCGTCGAAGGCCAGGTCGCGATCCTCCCCGCGGCGCACCCGCTCGCGGCCCGCGAACAACTCACGCTCGCTGAAGTCAGCGACGTCCCGGACCTGCCGATCGCGCCGGAAGTCACGACCGTGCTCGGCTGGCCGGCGAGCAGCCGGTCACCCGCAGTCGCCGCGCTCGTCCGCTCGGCGGCCGGGCTATACAAAAACCCGTGACAGCACGAAGCGCCGCCGCCACAGGTCGTGGCGGCGGCGCTTCGGGGTGAAGATCAGGCGGAGACGGTGTCGCGGACGATCAGGCCGGTGCCGCCGTGGGTGAGGCGCTCCGGGCCGTCCAGCTTGCCGGTGCGCAGGGCCCAGGTCTCGAACCACCAGGTGAACAGCGGCGGGATGCTCGCCAGCAGCGCGGTCACCACGGTCTTCGGACGCCAGCCGAGCGGCTTGAACACGGCCAGGGTGACGACCAGGTACACGACGAAGACGACGCCGTGCACCATGCCGAGCACCGGCACGCCGCCCTCGTTCGGGGCGTCGACGACGTACTTCAGGAACATCCCGATCAGCAAACCCGCCCAGGACAGCGCCTCGGCGACGGCGGCCACGCGGAACACGAGAGCGGCCTTGCTGGTCACTGCTTTCCTCCTTGTGAGAAGCACATGAGAAAACGTCCGACTCCGGTCTACGTCAACCACGCTGTCGGACGTTTCAGTACCCAGTGTGAGGCGTGATGGTCCTCACGGGTACCTCGGGGGTCGTGATCATCATCACGAGCCGCCGTCCACAGGGAATCGGGGTAGCCCCGCGATCACGACCCGTCGCCGGGCGGCGGTTGACACACCGCCGCCGGGTGGTGTGAAATCCACCCGCTATGACAACGTTGTCGCCCGGTCCGGGGAAGGCGTCGCGGCGCGCGACGATGAACGACGTCGCCCGTCTGGCCGGGGTGAGCATCAAGACGGTCTCGCGGGTGGTCAACAACGAGCCCGCGGTGCACCCGGAGACCGCGGAACGCGTCCTGGCCGCCATCGACGAGCTCGGCTTCCGGCGCAACCTCGGCGCCCGCAACCTGCGCCGCGGCTCGACCACCGGCACGATCGGCCTGGTCGTCGAGGACGTGGGCAACCCGTTCTACTCCGAGCTCACCCGCGCCGCCGAGAAGGTCGCCACCGCGTTCGGCAGGCATGTGCTGTCCGGCTCGTCGGAGGAGGACTCCGACCGCGAACGCGAACTGGCCCTCGAATTCTGCGCCCGCCGGGTCGACGGGCTGCTCATCGTCCCGGCCGGCACCCAGCACGGCTACCTGCTGCCGGAGATGCACGCCGGCACGCCGGTGGTGTTCGTCGACCGCCCGGCCGGGGACATCGCCGCCGACACCGTGCTGGTCGACAACCTGGGCGGCACCGTGGAAGCGGTCGCCCACCTGGCCCGGCAGGGGCACCGCCGGATCGCGTTCCTCGGCGACCGCCCCGACATCTACACCGCCGCCGAGCGCCTGCGCGGCTACCGCGAGGGGTGCGCCCGCGCCGGGGTCCGCTTCGACGAGCGCCTCGCCATCCTGCGCCCGCCCACCAGGCAGAGCGTCGCGGACGCGGTCGCCCGCCTGCTCGCCGGGCCGGATCCGGCCACCGCGATCATCGCGGGCAACAACCGCGTCACCGTCCACCTGCTGCGGGCGCTGGCCCACGTCACGCCGCGCCCCGCCGTCGTCGGTTTCGACGACTTCGAACTCGCCGACCTGCTCGACCCGCCGGTGACCGTCGTCGCGCACGACGTGAGCCGTCTCGGGTCGGCGGCGGCCGAGCTGTTGTTCGCCCGCATCAACGGCGATGCCTCCGCACCGAGAAAGGTTGTCCTGCCCGTGCACCTCGTCCCCCGCGGCTCCGGTGAGGTGGCCCCGTGACCGCCCCGATCAAGCTCCCGGCCAACCAGCCCGCCCAGTTCTACCGCGGCGGCGCGGCGATCGCCGCGCTGCGCGGAGTGTCCGAACAGGACTCCGCGTTCGGCCCGGAGGACTGGGTCGCCTCGACCACGACGCGCTTCGGCCAGGAGGAGTCCGGGCTGACCCGGCTGCCCGACGGCCGCTGGCTACGTGACGCCGTCCGCGACGACCCGGAGTCCTGGCTCGGCGCCGAGCACGTCGCGGCGTTCCGCGACTCCACCGCGCTGCTGGTCAAGCTGCTCGACGCCGGCCAGCGGCTGCCGGTGCACTTCCACCCCACCGACGCCTTCGCGCGCAAGCACTTCGACTCGCACTTCGGCAAGACCGAGGCCTGGATCGTGGTCGGCACCAGCGGCGACGACCCGCGCGTCTACCCCGGCTTCCGCGAGACGGTCAGCCCCGCGACCGTCGACGGCTGGGTGCGCGAGCAGGACACCGACGCGATGCTCTGCGCGCTGAACAGCGTCCCGGTCCGCCCCGGCGACACGGTCTACATCCCGGCCGGCCTGCCGCACGCGATCGGCGCGGGCGTGTTCGTCGTCGAGCTGCAGCAGCCCACCGACTTCTCGCTGACAATCGAGTGGCGCAACTTCCTGGACGATCCGGACAAGGGGCACCTCGGCCTCGGGTTCGACACCGCGCTGCAGGCGCTGGACACCTCCGGCTGGGACGACGAGCGGCTGGCGGGCATCGTCAAGCACACCGCGGACGAGCCTGGGTCCACTGTGGACCTGCTGGCGGCGGGCTCGGCGGAGTTCTTCCGCGCCGACCAGCTGCGCCCGTCCCCCGCGCTCGCGCTCGACCCGGCGTTCGCCGTGTTCGTGGCGCTCGACGGGCAGGGCACGCTGCGCACCGAGCACGGCGGCGAGATCGCCGTGGCCAAGGGCGAGACGCTGGTCGTCCCGCACGCCGCCGGGCAGCTCGAACTGGCAGGCGACCTGACCGTCATCCGCTGCCGTCCCCCGGCCCCCGGAGCGCGCTGATGAACGACACCGTCCTGCTCGACGCGCGGAACCTGGTCAAGCACTACGGCTCGGTGGAGGCCCTGCGCGGCGCCTCGTTCCAGGCCCGCGCGGGTGAGGTGACCGCACTGATCGGGGACAACGGCGCGGGGAAGTCCACCCTCGTCAAGTGCCTGTCCGGTGCAGAGCAGCCGACCTCCGGCGAGATCCGGCTGGACGGCAGGACGGTGTCGCTCGACTCGCCGGTGACCGCGCGGCGCCTCGGCATCGAGACGGTGTACCAGGACCTCGCGGTCGCCCCGGAGCTCGATCCGGCGGCGAACCTGTTCCTCGGCCGGGAAATCCGCCGCAAGGGGATCCTCGGCAGGCTCGGCATGCTCGACAAGGCCGAGATGCGGCGGCGCGCGGTCGAGGAGTTCGACCGGCTGGGCGTGACGCTGCAGAGCACGGACGTGCCGATCGGCTCGCTGTCCGGCGGGCAGCGGCAGAGCGTCGCGGTGGCGCGCTCGGTGGTGTGGGCGTCGAAGGTCGTGTTCATGGACGAGCCGACCGCCGCGCTCGGCGTGGTGCAACGCGAGCGGGTGCTGGACGTCATCCGGCGGGTCCGCGACGAAGGGATCGCGGTGGTGCTCATCAGCCACAACATGCCCGAGGTGCTGTCGGTGGCCGACCGGGTGGAGGTGCTGCGGCTGGGCACGCGCGTGGCCCGGTTCGTAGCGTCGGAGACCAAGCTCGAGGACCTGGTGGCGGCGATGACCGGCGCACTGACCCACGAGGAGGCGGCGTGAGCACGGCGGTCCGGACCGAGGTGAGCGGCGAGATCGGCAAGCGGTCCCTGGGACAGCGGCTGATCGGCGCCAACACGTTCTGGATCGCGCTGGTGCTGCTCGCGCTGATCGCCGTGTTCACGGTGCTGGCGCCCAACGAGTTCGCCACCGTGTTCACGTTCCAGACGCTGCTGATCGAGACGTCGGTGCTGCTGGTGCTCTCGGTCGGCATGACGTTCGTGATCATCACCTCCGGCATCGACCTGTCCGTCGGCTCGGTGCTGATCTTCGCCGGCATGGTGTGCGGCAAGACGATGGAGGCGCTCTCCGGCGGCAACGCGAGCACGGCCGGGTGGGGTGTGATCACCGTCGGACTGGTCGCGGCGCTGCTGGCCGGGACGGCGTGGGGGCTGATCAACGGGTTCCTCATCGCGGTCGCGAAGATCCCGCCGCTGATCGTCACGCTCGGCTCGATGGGCGCCGCGCTGGGGGCGGCCTACCTGCTCAACGGCGGCTCCGACGTGCGCAGCGTGCCGGCCACGCTCAACCGCACGCTCGGTTACGGCACCTCGTTCGGCGGAGTCCCGAACCTGGTGCTGGTGGCCGCGGTGATCACGTTGATCGGCGCCTGGCTGCTGCACACCACCCGCTTCGGCCGCTACACCTACGCGGTCGGCTCGAACGCCGAGGCCGCGCGCCGGGCCGGGATCGGGGTGACCGCGCACCTGCTCAAGGTGTACCTGCTGACCGGGTTCCTGGCCGGGGTGGCGGGTTTCCTGTCGCTGGCCTACTACGCCTCGACCACGATCACCGCGCACACCAACGACAATCTCAACGCGATCGCGGCGACCGTGATGGGCGGGACGAGCCTGTTCGGCGGCGTCGGATCGGTGCTCGGCACCGTGATCGGGGTGTTCATCCCGGCGGTGCTGAAGAAGGGCTTCAACATCACGCACGTCCAGGATTTCTGGCAGATGATCGCGGTCGGCGCGGTGCTGGTGGCCGCGGTGTGGTTCGACCAACGGCGCCGCCGGGCGCGCAATTCCCGCTGAAACCCGTACGACGAGGTAGGGAGAGGGATCGGATGAAGTTGGTGCAGATCGCCGGACTGGCGGCGACCGCGGTGCTGCTGGCGGCCTGCGGGTCGGGCCAGGTCGGCGGCTCCGGGGGCACGCCGGCCGAGAACAGCAAGCGGCTCACGCTCATCCCGGGTGTGCAGGCCGAGCCGTTCTACATCTCGATGCACTGCGGCGCGCAGGCCGAGGCGCAGAAACTCGGCTACACGCTGGACACCTCGGCGCCGCAGAAGTTCGACGCGGCGCTGCAGACGGAGAAGGTCAACGCGCTGGGCTCGAACCCGCCCGCCGCGCTGCTCATCGCGCCGACCGACGACACGGCGATGCTCGCGCCGATCCAGCAGGTCGCCTCGCGCGGGGTGAAGATCGTCGAGGTCGACACGTCGCTGAAGGACACCAGCGTGGCGCAGTCGTCGATCTCCTCGGACAACACGGCGGGCGGTCAGCTCGCGGCGGACACGCTGGCGCAGCTGGCAGGCGGGCAGTCCGGTTCGGTGCTGGTCCTGGACACCATCGCGGGCACCTCGACCACGAACGCACGCGCGGCCGGGTTCGAGGAGCAGCTGAAGAAGTACCCGAACCTCAAGTCGGTCGGCATCCAGTTCACGCAGAACGAGCCGGACCAGGCCGCGTCGAAGGTGACCGCGGCGCTCGCGTCGACCCCGGACCTGGTGGGCATCTTCGCGACGAACCTGAACACCGGCGAGGGCGCGGCGACGGGCCTGCGCAACGCCGGCAAGGTGGGCCAGGTCCAGCTGGTCGGTTTCGACGCCAGTCCGTCCGAAGTGGAGGGTCTGCGCAACGGCGAGTACCAGGCGCTGATCGCACAGGACCCAGCGATGATCGGGCAGCAGGGCGTGCAGCAGGCGGTCGCCGCGCTGGAGGGCAAGCCGGTGACGCGCAACCTGACGGCGCCGCTGCACTCCATCACGAAGGCGAACATGGACGCCAACAGCCAGTACTTCTACAAGCAGTCCTGCTGAGGGGGCCGGGGAGGTGCGCCCCTGGGGATGCACACCTCCCCGGTTTCACCGCAGCGTCTTCAGGTGCTCGGCCAGCCACCCGCGGGCGGCCCGCCACAAGCCGGCGCCGAGCGAGACCCGCGCGACGCCCAGCTCGGCCAGCTCGGCGACGGGACCGTTGGCGTTGACCGCGGCCGGGCTCACCGCCCGCACGAAACTCGGCCAGCACCTTCGCGGTCGCGCAGCAGGATCGGGTACACGCAGTCCGCACCGGCGTCCAGGTACGCCCGTGCGCGCTCGATCGCCGCCGGCAGCACCGCACGCGGGTCCGGAGCGCGCAGGAACACGTCGATGCGGGCGTTGATCACCAGGTCCCGCCCCGCGGCCTCGCGCACCGCCGCCAGCCGTGCCGCCTGCTCCTCGACCGGCCGCACACCGCCGCCCGCGTGGTCGGTGTCCTCGTAGTTGCAGCCGACCGCGCCGGTGGCCCAGCAGCCGCTCGGCGAACTCCGGTCCGGGCAGCCCGTAGCCGCTCTCGGCGTCCACCGTCACCGGCACCGACACCGCCCGCGCGATGCGTGTGGCGGCGGCGAACATCTCCTCGGCGGGCGCGGCCTCCCCGCCCGGGTAGCCCAGCGCGGCGGCGACGACCACCGACGACGTGGCCACCACCGGGAAGCCGGCCTCCTCGACCAGCCGCGCGGTGTCGGCGTCCCACGCGTTCGGCAGGAGCAGCGGTTTACCCGGGACGTGCAGCGCCCGCAGCGCCTCGGCGGTCACTTGGGGTCCGCCGGGAGCGGCTTGTGGCTGGTGACGCCGAGCCGGTTGAACGCGTTGATCACCGTCGCCACCCACGCGACCGCGACGTACTGGTCTTCGGTGAACACGCTGGTCGCCTGCTGGTAGACGTCGTCGGGCACGTCCTGGTTCTGCGGCAGCCGGGTCATCGCGTCGGTCAGCGCGAGCGCGGCCCGTTCCAGCTCGGTGTAGAGGTCGACGGTGTGCAGGTGGAGGATCGACTTGTAGGCCTCGGGCAGCGCGGCGGACAACTGGATTCGCTTGGTCATGACGACCACGCTGTCCGCCGCTGGCACACGGGTATGGTCCAGTTCTGGGGCGCGTTCGTGGTCCAGTTCCGACCTGCAACCTCGACTGGTCGCCGTCCGCGGGCAGGCGCGGGCTGGCGGACGCGTTGCGCCATGCCATCCGCGAAGGCCGCCTCGCGCCTGGCACGGCGCTGCCCTCGACGCGTGCGCTCGCGGCCGTCCGCGGAACCCCGCGAGAAGTCCGGGCCGCCCACGTCCGCCTGGTTCCAGGACGCGCGCTGGGACCTGTTCCCCGGCCGGCCCGACCTGTCGTCGTTCCCCCGCACGGCGTGGGCGTCCGCCATGCGCCGGGTCCTGCAATCGCTGCCCGCCGGGTCGTTCGACTACGGCGACCCGGCCGGGCCCGCCGTGCTGCGCGAAGCCCTGGCCCGGTACCTCGCACGCAGCCGGGGCGTGCTGGCCGATCCGGACCGGATCCTGGTGTGCGGCGGCTACTCCCACGCGATCAGCGTGCTCGGGCACCTGTTCCACGAGATCGCCTTCGAAGACCCGTCGCTGCCGGAGTTCCGCGACGGCGCGGCCAAGGGCGGCGCGGTCGCGGTGGACGAACGCGGCATCCGGGTGTCCGAACTGGACAGTCCGGTGCCGTCGTGACCTCGGCGCACCGATACCCGCTCGGGATCACGCTCGCCCCGGAACGCCGGTCAGCGCTGGCGTGCTGGGCGGCCGCGGGTGGCCTGGTGATCGAGGACGACTACGACGGCGAGTTCCGGTTCGACCGCCAGCCGGTCGGTGCGGTGCAGTCGCTCGCGCCGGAGCGGATCATCTACGCGGGCGGGGTCAGCAAGACGCTCGCGCCGTCGCTGCGGATCGGCTGGCTGGTCCTGCCGCGGCGCCTGGTCGGGCCGGTGCTCGACACGATGACGGCGCTGGGCTGGCGCGCCCCGGTGATCGACCACCTGGCACTGGCGGACCTGCTGAACTCCAGCGCGTACGACCGGCATGTCCGGTAGCGCCGGGTCGCCTACCGCCGCCGCCGCGACCGGCTGATCGCCGCGCTACCGCCGGGGTTCGTGCCGGAAGGCATCTCCGCGGGACTGCACCTGGTGCTGCGCGTGCCCGACGAAGCCGCCGTGCTGCGGGCGCTGCGCGCGCGATCGGTGGCGGTGGACTACCTGAGCCGCTACTGGACGGGCACCGGACCCGGCGGACTGGTGATCGGCTACGCGACCCCGGCCGAGCACGCGTTCGGCCCGGCGGTGGAGGCGCTGGTGGACGGCCTGCGCGCCTGAGTCACCCGCGGCCGGCGCGCAGTGCCGCGAGCAGCTCGTCGGCCGCGGCGTACGGGTCCAGCTCGCGCTCGACGACCTTCTTCGCCACCGCGGGCAGGTGCCCGCCGCCGTGCAGGTCGGTCAGCCGCGCCTGCAGCTCGCGCAGCGCGATGGCCGCCACCTCGTCCGCGGCTCGCTCGGCGCGGCGGCGCTCCAGCTCCCCGTGCGAAACCAGCCAGTCGTGGTGCTCGGACAGCGCCTTGACCAGGTCCTGCGCGCCTTCGCCGCGCGCGGCGACCGTCCGCACGATCGGCTGCCGCCAGCTCTCGCCGCGGATCTCCCGCCGCGCGTAGGCGATCATCTGCTTCAGGTCGCGCACCACGGTCTCCGCGCCGTCGCGGTCGGCCTTGTTCACCACGAACACGTCGGCGATCTCCAGCACCCCGGCCTTGGCCGCCTGGATCCCGTCGCCGAGCCCGGGCGCGAGCAGCACCACCGTGGTGTCGGCCAGCTTCACGACGTCCACTTCGGACTGACCGACCCCGACGGTCTCGATCAGGACGACGTCGAACCCGGCGGCGTCGAGCACCCGCACGGCCTGCGGCGTCGCCCAGGACAGGCCGCCCAGGTGCCCGCGGGTGGCCATCGAGCGGATGAACACCCCCGGATCGGTGGCGTGCTCGGTCATCCGGATCCGGTCGCCGAGCAGCGCCCCGCCCGAGAACGGTGACGACGGGTCGATCGCGAGGACCCCGACCCGCTTGCCCTCCGCGCGCAACGCGGACAGCAGCATGGACGTCGAAGTCGACTTGCCGACCCCGGGCGGCCCGGTCAGGCCGATCACCCGCGCCCGGCCGGTGTGCGGCGTGAGCGCCGCGGCGACCTCACGCAGGCGCGGGTGCGCGTCCTCGACCAGCGAGATCAGCCTGGCGACCGCGCGCGGCTGTCCCTCCCGCGCGCGGTCGACGAGCTCCCCGACGTCCAATGGCACTACAGCGCGGGCACCTTGATCAGCAACGCGTCGCCCTGGCCACCGCCACCGCACAGCCCGGCCGCGCCGAGGCCGCCGCCGCGGCGGCGCAGCTCGTGCACCAGGTGCACGGCCAGGCGGGCACCGGACGCGCCGATCGGGTGGCCGAGCGCGATGGCACCGCCGTCGACGTTCACGATCTCCGGGTCGATGCCCAGCGCCTTGGTCGACACCAGGCCGACCGCGGCGAACGCCTCGTTGATCTCGACCAGGTCCAGCGCGCTCGCGTCCAGCTTCGCCTTCGCCAGCGCGGCCTTGATCGCGTTGGACGGCTGCTCGTGCAGGCTCGCGTCCGGGCCGGCGACGACACCGTGGGCGCCGATCTCGGCGAGCGGCTCCAGGCCGAGCTCCTCGGCCTTGGCCCGGCTGGCGACGACGACCGCGGCGGCGCCGTCGGAGATCTGCGATGCCGAGCCCGCGGTGATGGTGCCGTCCGAGGCGAACGCCGGACGCAGCTTGGCCAGGCTCTCCGCGGTGGTGTCGGCGCGCACGCCCTCGTCGGTGTCGAACACGACCGGGTCGCCCTTGCGCTGCGGGATGGACACCGGCGCCAGCTCGGCCTTGAACCGGCCGGCTTCGGCGGCCGCGACCGCGCGCTGGTGCGAGCGGGCCGAGAAGGCGTCCTGGTCCTCGCGCGTGATGCCGTAGCGGGAGTTGTACTTCTCCGTGGACGCGCCCATCGCGCACTGGTCGAACGCGCAGAACAAGCCGTCGTAGGCCATGTGGTCGAGCAATGCGGTGTCGCCGTACTTGAAGCCGGACCGCGACTTCGGCAGCAGGTGCGGCGCCTGGGTCATCGACTCCTGGCCGCCGGCCACCACGAGGTCGAATTCGCCTGCGCGGATGAGCTGGTCGGCCAGCGCGATGGCGTCCAGGCCGGACAGGCACACCTTGTTGATGGTCAGCGCGGGCACGTCCATCGGGATGCCCGCGGCGACCGCGGCCTGACGGGCCGGGATCTGGCCCGCGCCCGCGGTGAGCACCTGGCCCATGATCGTGTACTGCACCTTGTCCGGGGACACCCCGGCCTGCTCCAGCGCGGCCTTGATGGCGATCCCTCCGAGTTGCGCGCCGGTGAAGTCCTTCAGTGAACCGAGCAGACGCCCGATCGGGGTACGCGCGGCACCCAGGATGACGGAACCGGACACAGCAGCCTCCAACAGACGAACGACGGCGGTCGATCCGACGATACCCGGAGCGGCCGTCCAGTACAGGTGTGAGCCGTGGCACCCACGCACCCGGGTGCCGGGCTTTATCCTCACCACTATGAATGACGCGCTGAAGCCGTTCGTGACGACCATCGACCACGTCGGCATCGCCGTCGCCGATCTCGACGCCGCGATCGACTTCTACGCGGAGAACTTCGGCATGATCGCCACGCACTCCGAGGTCAACGAGGAGCAGGGCGTGCGCGAGGCGATGCTGCACGCGCCGGGCGACGAGTCCGGCCCCGCCATCCAGCTGCTCGCGCCGCTGCGCCCGGACTCGACGATCGGGAAGTTCCTCGACACCAAGGGCCCCGGCCTGCAGCAGGTCGCCTACCGGGTCACCGACGTCGAGGCCGCGGCCGAGGCGCTGCGCGCCAAGGGGCTGCGCCTGCTGTACGACAAGGCCAAGCGCGGCACCGCGAACAGCAAGGTCAACTTCGTGCACCCGAAGGACGCCGGCGGGGTGCTCGTCGAACTGGTCGAGCCCGCCGCGTCGCACTAACCCGGCGCCGGCCGGGCCATCAGCGCGTCGGCGACGAAGTTCAGCTCCCGCTCCATCAGGTCCGGCGGGTCGTCCCCGGCGTGCCGTGCCACCGAGTGCCGGTAGCTCACCGCGAGCGCCAGCAGCCCGGCCGCGCTGTCCACGTCGGCCACCGCGAGGTCGCCCTCGCCCGCGGCGATGATCACCGTGCGGACCTGCCGGACCAGCTGCTGGAACCGGTCGTGCAGCGCGTCCCGCACCGCCCGGTGGGTGTCGGCCTCCCGCCACAGCAGGTGGGACAGCATCCGCGACCTGGCGAGCCGCGCGTCGAGTTCGGACACTAGCCGCCGCAGGCTCTCCGCGATGTCGCCGGGCACCACGACCCGCGCGGCGTCGATCTGCTCGTCCGGCAGGCGCTTGATGAGCGCGGTGAGCAGGTCTGCCTTGCGGCGGAAGTAGTAGTGCACGAGACCCTTGGGGACGCCGGCGCGCTCGGCGATCCGAGAGGTCGGAGTGGCGTCGAAACCGCTTTCCGCGAACAGGTCCTCGGCCGCGCGGAGGATCCGCTCCTTGGCCGGCAGGTCGTCCCCGTGTTCGGTGCGCGCCACTCCGCCCGCCTTTCGTACAGCTCGCCAGCCCACAACGCTAACCGAAAACCGGCGCGTCGTGGGCCGACCCCGGGCGCGACGGCTCAGTGCGCCGTCGTCATCCCACCGCGGTGCACCGCGTTCGCGACGGGCAGGGCCGCCAGCCCGGCGATCGCGGTGAGGGCTCCGATGATCCACGAGGACCACGCCGCCACGTCCAGTGCCGTGTACGTCATCACCCACGGCGCGACGAACAACAGCGCCCCGAGCACGACCTGGACCCCCTCGCCGTAGACGAGTCCCGGCATGGACAGCGAAAGCAGGCCGTCCAGCGCGATGAGGGCGCCCAGAACGATCATCGTCCACATGGTGGTGGTGTCGGTGTCGGCCCACAGGGGCGTCAGGACCGCCACCACCCCGAGCACGACCTCGGCCCAGTCGTGCGGACGGGTCCACGCCCGCGTCGAACTCTCAGCCATTCGTGATCACCTCCGAACCCGATCCGGGAAACCGCTCGGCGCGGTTTCCACACTGCCATGGTGCGCCTTGATTGGCCGGCCGGTCAATCACGTCCGGATCACGGCCAACCCGGCAGAACGGACGGGTGAGGTAGCCCTCCTCCCGGACAGTGGCGGATGACGTTACTGGCCAGTAATGTCAGGCCACTCAACCCAGCGCAGGGAGGCGGACATGACGATCACGGACATCCGGGATGCGATCCTCACCGGCGAGACCGCCGAAGTGGGCGCTCTGCCGGTGCCGGAGGCCTACCGCGGCGTGACGGTCCACGCCGACGAGGCCGGCATGTTCGACGGCATCCCCTCCCGGGACAAGGACCCGCGCAAGTCGCTGCACGTCGACGAGGTGCCCACCCCCGAGCCGGGGCCCGGCGAGGCGCTGATCGCCGTGATGGCCAGCGCGATCAACTACAACACCGTGTGGACGTCGATCTTCGAGCCGATCCCCACGTTCAAGTTCCTGCAGCGCTACGGGAAGCTGTCGCCGCTGGCCAAGCGCCACGACCAGCCCTACCACGTGGTCGGTTCGGACGCGGCCGGCGTCGTGCTGCGCACCGGGCCGGGCGTGCACCGGTGGAAGCCGGGCGACGAGATCGTCGCGCACTGCCTCAACGTCGAGCTGGAGGGCCCGGACGGGCACAACGACACGATGCTCGACTCCGACCAGCGGATCTGGGGCTTCGAGACGAACTTCGGCGGGCTCGCGGAGCTGGCGCTGGTCAAGGCCAACCAGCTGATGCCCAAGCCGGACCACCTGACCTGGGAGGAGGCCGCCTGCCCCGGGCTGGTCAACTCCACCGCCTACCGGCAGCTGGTGACCACCAACGGCGCGAACATGAAGCAGGGCGACGTCGTGCTGATCTGGGGCGCCTCGGGCGGGCTCGGGTCGTACGCGACGCAATTCGCGCTTAACGGCGGCGCGATCCCGGTGTGCGTGGTGTCCAGCCCGGAGAAGGCGGAGATCGTCCGCCGGATGGGTGCCGAACTGGTGATCGACCGCAATGCGGAGGGTTACCGGTTCTGGAAGGACGAGAACACACAGGACCCGAAGGAGTGGCAGCGCTTCGGCGCGCGCATCCGAGAGTTGACCGGCGGTGAGGACCCGGACATCGTGTTCGAGCACCCCGGCCGGGAAACGTTCGGCGCGTCGGTCTACGCGGCGCGCAAGGGCGGCACGATCGTCACCTGCGCATCCACCTCCGGATACCTGCACCAGTACGACAACCGGTACCTGTGGATGAACCTGAAACGGATCATCGGCTCGCATTTCGCGAATTACCGCGAGTCGTGGGAGGCCAACCGGTTGATCGCGAAAGGCCTGATCCACCCGACGCTGTCCCGGACCTACTCGATGACAGAGACCGGGCAGGCGGCGCTGGACGTGCACCGCAACGCCCACCAGGGCAAGGTCGGTGTGTTGTGTCTCGCCCCGGAGGAGGGTTTGGGCGTGCGCGATGTGGAGAAGCGGTCCAAGCACATCGACCGGATCAATTTGTTCCGCGGCGCCTAAGTAGTCTGGGCCGCATGAGCCTTGGCGACGAACGAGAGCTTGTACCGCTCGGCGCGGGTTTCGACCTGGCCAAGCGTGGTTACGACCGCCACCAGGTCGACGAGCACCTCGAACGGCTGGACAGCGACCTGAAAATGCTCGCCGCCGACCGGGATGCCGCCATCTCGCAGGCCGGCGACCTCGCCCGGCAGCTGGAGCAGGCTCGCGGCGAGATCGAGAACCTGCGCGGCCAGGTGGAGCGGCTCGGCCAGCCGCCGACGACGGTCGAGGGCCTGTCCGAGCGGTTGCAGCGCATGCTACGGCTGGCGCAGGAGGAGGCCGCCGACACGCGGGCCCGCGCGGAGGCCGAGGCCGGGCACATCCGGGCGAAGGCCGAGTCGGACGCCAGCGCCATGCGCGCCCGCTACGAGCAGCTGCTGTCCGAGCTGGACGCGCGGCGCAAGGAGATGGAGGCCGAGCACCGCAAGGTGCTGGAGACCGCCCGCGCCGAGGCCGAGTCCATCACGAACAAGGCCAAGGAGGAGCGGGACCGGCTGGACCGCGAGGCCGAGCAGCGCCGCACGCAGGTCGAAGAGGACTTCGAGATCGCGATGGCGGCGCGGCGCACCGAGGCGATGCGGGTGCTGGCGGAGCAGGAGGCGACCAGCAAGGCGGAAGCCGAGCGCCGCGTCCGCGAAGCGACGGACGAGGCTGCGGCGATCCGCAAGAAGGTCGCCGAGGAGGAGGCCGCCGCGAAAGCCGAGATCGAACGCCGCCGCCGCGAGTCCATCGAGGACGCCAACCGCCGCAAGACGGAGTCGATCACCGAAGCGAACGCCCGGGTGGCGGAAGCATCCGACGAGGCGGCGCGCCGCGTGCGCGAAGCCACGGAGGAGTCGAACCGCCGCATCAACGCGGCCGCCGACCGGGTGGAGGCGCTGCGCAAACTGCGCGCGGGAATCGCCGAACAGGTCAAGGCCGCGCGCGAAGTGCTGCTAGAGGCCAATTCGGTACTCGGCGAGGCCGAACCGGTGATCGAGCCGTTGCCCGAGGAACGGGAGAGCGCGCCAGCGGGCAAGCCCTCCGGAGGCCAGTAGCGGCGGCGGGGGTTGCCGAGCCGGGCGGAGCGGCGGAGCCCGCGGGGCCGGGCGGAGCCCGCGGAGCCCGCGGGGCCCGGCGAAAGCGCGGCGGGGCCGGCGGGGCCGCGGCCGAGCCGGGCGAAGCGGCGGAGCCGCGGCGAGCGGGGAGGAGCCCGGTGAAGCCGACGGGGCGGACTCTGGGCGGAGCCGCGCAGCCAGCAGAGCCTGCAGGGCGAAGGGCCGAGCGGGGCGGAAGCCCGGTGGCGCCCCGGCGGGGCGGAACCTGCCGAGTCGGCTCGGCAAGCGCGCCTCGGCAGATCCGGCAGGGTCCGGCACACGCCTCCGCAGCAGATTCGGCACATCCGGCACGCGCCTCCGCAGGTCCGGCAGGTCGGCAAGTTCGGTGTCGCGTGCCCGGCCCGCTGACCGGGCAGACTTTGTGTCGCCGACCGGGTGGGTTCGGTCCCACCCACCGGACAGGCTCGGCAAGCTAACCTCGGCAGGCCCGGCAGACTCGGTTCGGTCGGGTCTCTGCCCTGCCGACCGGGCGAGTTCGATCCCACCAACCGGACTTGCCGTGGCAGCTCAGCTGAGCACGCTCGGGTCTTCATGGGCGTCCCACCGCGCCGAGCGGCAGCGCGGCCGCACCCAACCCGCCGTGACGAGCAACCCGGACCGGTCGTTTCTGCGGTGCCCCCTCAGCGCGCGGCCCATATCGATCGCCGCCAGCGGCCGCTCGCAGGCCACGCTGGGCGCCTCCGAGCCATCAGCCACGATCTTCGGGCCAGTTCGCCGCCACGCCGCCCGACCTGGGCAGTTGTCGCGCTGGCGCAGGGGTGTCCGAGCAGCTGCCACGGCCCGTCGAAGACCGTGGGGCCGTCACCGGTGGTGGGGCTGCGCAGAAACCGACTGGCGAGTAACCTAGGGCGCCACTTGCGAAAGCGCACAGGCGCGCACCCTTGCCGGAGGTATTGGGATGGCTGCATACCGGACCGTGGTTGTCGGTACGGACGGGTCTGATTCATCGTTCCGCGCGGTCGACCGGGCGGCGGCCGTGGCCGCGGACTCCGGCGCCACGCTCGTCATCGTGTGCGCCTACTACCCGGCGAGCAGGCAGGACGTGGAGAAGGCCCAGGACGTTCTCGGCGAGGAGGCCTACCAGGTGGTCGGTTCGGCGCCGGCCGAGGACACGCTCCGCAGCGCCCGCGACCGCGCCCTCAAGGCCGGCGCGGGGTCGACCGAAACGATCGCCGTGGTCGGGGAGCCGGTCGAAGCCTTGCGCAAGGTCGTCTCCGACAAGTCGGCCGACCTGCTGGTCGTCGGCAACCGGGGCCTGAACACCCTCACCGGGCGGCTGCTCGGGTCGGTGCCGTCGGAGGCGGCGCGCAAGTCGGGCGTCGACGTCCTGATCGTGCACACCACGTAGGCCGCCGTGGACGCCGAGGGCCTCGAGAGCATCCTGCTCGGCGGCAAGCGCCGCTACACGCGGCTCGAGGTGGCCGAGAAGGCGGGTGTGCCCATCGAACGGGCCACCCGCCTGTGGCGGGCGCTGGGGTTCGCCACGGTCGGCGACGACGAGGTCGTCTTCACCGACGCCGACGTCGATGCCGTCCGCACCACCGACCAGCTGATCTCCTCCGGCCTGCTTGACCAGAGCCTGGAGGCGCCGGTGGCGCGCACGCTGGGCCTGCACCTGTCCCGGCTGGCGGAGTGGCAGGTGCGGATGCTGTCGACGCTGATCACCGAGAACGAGCACCTCGGCCAGGACGATTCGCAGGTCGTGACGCTGGTCGAGCGCCTGCTGCCGGAGTTGCAGCGCGTGCAGGACTTCGTGTGGCGGCGGCACCTGGCGGCGTTCGCGGGCCGGGCACTGGCCTCGCCGGAGGAGGACCTGGAGGCCCGGACCGAGGTCGTCGGGTTCGTCGACATGGTCGGCTACACGCGGCTGACCCGCCGCCTCGACGAGAGCGAGCTCAGTGCCGTGCTGGAGGGCTTCGAGCTGCTCGCGACCGAGGTGATCGCCGACCACCACGGCCGGGTGGTGAAGATGATCGGCGACGAGGTGCTGTTCGTCGCCGACACGCCCGCCGACGCGGCCGAGATAGCGCTGACGCTGACCGAACGCACAGCAGCGGACGCGGATTTGCCGAACGTCCGGGCGGGTCTGGCGGCGGGCCGGATCCTGAGCCGCTTCGGCGACGTGTACGGGTCGGTGGTGAATATGGCCGCACGCCTGACCTCGGTGGCGCGCCCCGGCACGGTGCTGATCGACCGCGAACTGGCGGGTGAGCTGGCGGAGCTGCCGGGTTTCACCGTGCGATCCCGCCGCCCGGCGACGGTCCGCGGCTACGCGCGCTTGCACCCATACGTGCTCAGACGGGATTAGCAGGCTGCCGCGCGGAAATCGATGCGGTCACCGGGGCGGGTACCCGGCGACCGCATCGGTCAGCCAGGCTCAGTTCGCGGGCAGGACCGCGTACTGGCGCACGTACAGGTCCGTGTAGGTGACCGGCCCGCGGGGGCCCGGCACCTTGTCCAGGTTGATGCCGGTCTCCGGCACGGCCAGCAGCTTGAAGCCGTCCAGCAGGCGGGTCGGCGCGTTCCAGAACACGCCGGTGCCGGTGTAGCCGTCAAGGAAGGCCGAGGCGGTTTCGGCGTCCTCGGTGGCGATGCCCGCCGCCAGGCCGGAGGTCTGCTCGTTCGCGATCGACACGGCCTCGGTCACGTCGGCGACCTGCGCGACGGTCACCGTGGCCTCGTGGTCGGAGTCGAGCGCCCACTCGTAGCCGATGGCGTGGTCGTGCGGCGGCAGCGACGGCGTCACCTTCCGCTCGGCGAGCGCCTCGGAGATGACCGGCCACAGCCGGTCGTGCACCGCGGAGTGGATGAGCAGCAGGTTGAGCCGGTTGCAGACACCCAGCCGGTCGAGGCTGTTGAACACCAGGTCGCGGACCTTGCCGGCGTCGGCGGCCTCGTCGATGTACAGCACGCCACCACCGTCGGCGTGGGCGAGCGTGCGCACGCCGTGCTGGGCAGCCTCCAGCGCGAGCGCGCGGGTGCTCTCGCCGCTGCCGCGCAGGATGACGAGCGGCACCAGATCAGGGAACCGCACCAGGGCGGCGGCGGCCTCCCGCTCGACGCGCGGCACCAGCTGCACGACGGCGGGATCGATGCCCGCGTCGGACAGGGCCGGGGCGATGACGACCTCCAGGAGCCGCTGCGCGGAGCCGAGCGCGGCCGAGCCGGTGCGCAGCACCCCGCCGTTGCGGGACTTGACCAGCTGCGACGCCACGTCGACCGTCACGTTGGGCCGGGCCTCGTAGTTCGCGCCGATCACGCCGACCGGACGGCGCCGCTCGACCAGCCGCAGGCCGTCGGACAGCGCCTTCACCGGGATCTCCCGCTCCGCGTGGGGCGAGCCGGCCAGCAGGCGCAGCTGCTCGGCCATGCCGGTGAGCCGCTCCTCGGTGATCGTGAGGCGGTCGAGCAGTCCGGCGCTCATGCCTTCCTGCTGCGCCCGCGCCACGTCGGCCCGGTTCGCCTCCAGCACGGTTTCACGCGCGTCGAGGAGCCGGTTCGCCATGGCGGTCAGGGCCGCGTCGACGGCCGGGTCGGACGCGGTGGCCAACGACGGGGCCGCCGCCTTGGCCGCCCGCGCGCACTCCTCAACAGCCTTCGCCACCTCGTCGGACACCGCTACCTCCACGCTGGGAACTGGGAGCCTCCAGTGTGCCGCACGGGCAGGTCAGGGCTGTAGCGCGGGTTCCAGCAGCCACGCGCCGCCGACGAAGAGACACGTGACCGCGAGCACGCCGAGCATCAGCATCCACAGCGCCGCCGGCACACCGGTCAGCCGGGCGAGCTGGTCCGCGTCGGAGTTCCGCGCCGCGCCGCGTCGCCGTTTGATCTGCAGCTCGATGACCGGCCGGAGCCCGCCGAACAGCAGGAACCAGGTGATCAGGTAGATGAACCACGCCTGGACCTGCGGACCGGCGACGAGCGCGACCGCCGCCAGCCCGGCGGCCGTGAGCACCACGGACAGCACGCCATACGCGTTGCGGACCATGACCAGCACGCCGAGCAGCAGCAATGCGGCGAGCGCGAGCAGCACAGTGATGCGTCCCGCGGCCAGCAGGCTCGCGAAGGCCAGGCCGAGGATCCCGGGGGCCGGGTAGCCCGCGAGCGCGGTCAGGACCATGCCCGGCCCCTCGGGCTTGCCCCGCGAGACCGTGACGCCCGAGGTGTCCGAGTGCAGTTTGATGCCCTGCAACCGGCGTCCGGCCAGCACCGCGATCAACGCGTGGCCGGCCTCGTGCACGATGGTGATCACGTTGCGGGCCATCCGCCAGGGCGCGCCGGACAACACCAGCAGGAGCGCCACACCGCCGGTCACCAGCGGGACCGGGATGGACGGATCCGGCTGCGCCCCGAAGAGACCCGCCAGCACGTCAAGCTCTGCCGTCGCCTCGTTCACGCGCGGAAGCTCACCACATGTCGAGTGCGCTCCCTGTTATCACCCCCATCGCGTTCACAGCTCCCCACTGGTAGTTGGGATGAGCGAGGTGAGCCGGTGCAGGCTTCCCGCGCCTGGCTGTCGAGTGGTCGCGAGGCCCTGTGGCCCAGCCGCAAGACCGCCGAGTGGATGCCGCCGCGCCACCGTGGCGGTTTCGCA
Source organism: Amycolatopsis methanolica 239 (assembly GCF_000739085.1). Classification (NCBI taxonomy): domain Bacteria; kingdom Bacillati; phylum Actinomycetota; class Actinomycetes; order Pseudonocardiales; family Pseudonocardiaceae; genus Amycolatopsis; species Amycolatopsis methanolica. The sequence continues at coordinate 5,725,801 of NZ_CP009110.1, forward strand.
TGTGCGGTTCGCAAGCGGGCGCCGGGCTGCCCCAGTCGCCGGACCGGCGGGACGGCGGGCAGACGCAGGGCGTTGGAGCACACCGATAGCGCACCGGAGGACAGCACCGATGCTGCCAGCGGCAGCGGCAGCGGCAGCGGCAGCGGCAGCGGCAGCCCCCCCGGGCCGCGCAAGCGGGGTTCGGGTGCTGGGCGGGCTGGGTGGGCTGGCGCCGGGAGCCGGCGGGGCCCAGGCGGCTGGCGCTGGTGCCTCCTTCGTCGCCGCCGCTGCGGGGCTCAGGCGGCTTGCGTCGGCGCCTCCTTCGTCGCCGCCGCTGCGGGGCCCGGGCGGCGGTCGCGGGCTACGCGGAACAGCAGGGCGGCCCAGCTGCGGTACGGGGCCCACGCGTCGGCGATCGAGGCGAGTTCCGCGGGCGTCGCGGCGGGGCGGTTGTAGGCGTGGCGCATTTCCTCCAGCAGGTACCTCTCATTCGCGGGGAACACGTCCGGGTGACCGGCGCCGCGGATCAGGATCAGCTGCGCCGAGAACGCTCCGATGCCGGGCAGCGCGCGCAGCGTCTCCAGGGCGTCCTCGGGGTCCGCGACGCGCAGGGCGGCCGGGTCGAGGACGCCGGTCAGCGCGGCCTCGGCGACCACACGCAGACGGTCCACTTTGATCTCCGGCAGCCACGGCGGCGCGGGCATCTCCAGCAACTCCGCCGGCGCCGGGAACGACCACAACCGACGCCCGTCGACATCCAGCTGCCTGCCGTGCAGTTCGGCGACCCGCTGCTTGAACAGAGCCGCCTGCGCGAAGCGGATCCGCTGCCCGATGATCGCCCAGCAGGCGGCCTCGTACGGCGACGTGAACAACACCGGCCGCAACCCGGGATACCGCGCCTGCAACGCAACCACCACCGGATCACGCTCGCCGACCGCGGCGAAACCGGAGCCGTCCACGTCGAGCGACAGGATCCGCGCCACGTGCCGCGCGGCCTCGGCGACGTCGGCTTCCCCTGCCACCACTGACACTTCGACCGATCCGGGCGCTCGTTGCCGTACCCGCACGCCGGTGTGCACCCACCCGCCCGGCAACGGGAAGGCGAACCGGAGGGTGCCCGGCTCCTCCGCCGCATGCGGTCGCGACGCGGGTGCGAACCCCTCCAGGAACCCGGCCGCCGCCGCGAGGTGGAACGGACCCGGCACGGCGATCTCGACGGTGCCCGTCACACTACTCGTCATCGTTGCTCTCCTTCGGTCGGACGATGATGGGACGACGGTAGCGGGAGCCACCGACAATTCCGGGAAAAGCAGTTGCCGGCCCCGCTACGGTGGAGCCATGGGTACCTTGTCGCAGTCCTGCACGGCGTTCGCCCGCTTGCGGCGCGCCTGAACGCAGCGGCTGCCCCGCACATTTCGGCTTTTCCAGCCACCACAACGCCAGTCGCTGCGTCATGAGCTCCTGCCCGCTCTCATGACGTGGAGTACCCATGCCCTCGGCACCTCGTGCCGGGCGGTCCGCCGGCGTGCATTTCCTTGCCACACCGGCGATCGCCGCACAGCTCGTCCAGTCCTGCGCCATCGGCGGCGACGATCTCGTCCTGGAGATCGGCGCCGGCCAGGGCGCCCTCACCCGCCACCTCGCCGCCACCGGCGCACGCGTTCTCGCCGTCGAACGAGATGAACACTTCGTGCGCCGCTTGACCACCCGATTCGGTGATCGGTCGAACGTTCGCGTCATGCACGCCGACGCCCGTGACATTCCCCTGCCGCGACGGCGGTTCCACCTCGTCGCCAACATCCCGTACGCGTTGTCGACATCGATCCTCCGCCGCGTCCTGACCGGCCACACCGCGCTCCACCGCGCGGCGCTGCTCGTCGAATGGGGCTTCGCCAAACGGATCTGCGCCACCGTGCCCGGCCGGCTTGAACAGGCGTGGTGGGCCGCCCGCTTCGACCTCGAACTGGTGTCCCGGATCGGCGCGCGGCACTTCTCCCCGCCACCCCGCGTCGACTCCGCACACCTGACGATCCGCCGCACCCACTTCCCCCGATCAGCCGAACGAGCACTGTGGACGGTCCTGTCCGCCGCCTACAGCCACCCCACCGCTCCGGCGCACCTGCTGTTCGACCGGCGCGCCCTGCGCCGCGCGGGAATCCGGCCGGCGGAGCCCGCGGGCACCGTCCCGCCACAGCGCTGGGCGCACCTCGCCCGCGACCTGTCGCCCGGCCACACCTGGCCCGCCCTGCCGAAACGGATCCGCGACTGAGAACTCTCAGGAAATTCTTCTCAGGGGATTTCTGGGTCACTCCACAGGATTCTCACAAGGAAGGAGACGAACCTCATGGGCATGAACGAGAACGAGTTCCGGGCGAGCCAGGCCGGCGGGGTCCCGCCGACCTACAGCCACCCCTACTACCAGCAGCCGGTCGCGGCCGCACCGGTGCTCACGCCCCCGCGGCCCAAGAAGAAGCGCGTCGCCGCGCTCGTCACCGCCAGCACCCTCGCCGCGGCGGTCATCGGCGGCGTCAGCGGAGCCGCCATCGTGGGCCTCGACAGCGGAACGCCGACAGGCTCGGCCACCTCCGCCACCACTGTGTCCAGCACCACGAACACCGACGTCAGCGCCGTCGCCGCCAAGGTGCTGCCCAGCGTCGTGCAGGTCAACGTCACCACCCGCCAGGGCGAGGCCATCGGATCCGGGGTCATCCTCAGCTCCGACGGCAAGATCCTCACCAACGCGCACGTCGTGTCCGACGCCGTCGGCTACGTAGCCATCACCCTGTCCGACGGCACCAAGTACCAGGCCAGCGTCGTCGGCGCCGACACCAAGGCCGACATCGCCGTCCTGCAGGCCCAGGGCGCCAGCGACCTCACCGCCGCCACCCTCGGCGACTCCAGCAAGGTGCAGGTCGGCGAAGAGGTCGTCGCCATCGGCTCACCCGGCGGCCTGCAGAACACCGTCACCTCGGGCATCGTCAGCGCCCTCAACCGCGACCTCTCCGACATCTCCAGCGGCGAACCCAACACCCCCTTCGGGCAGACCGCCAACACCACCAGCGACAGCCCCAGCTACACCGCCATCCAAACCGACGCGTCCATCAACCAGGGCAACTCCGGAGGCCCGCTCGTCGACATGAACGGCGAGGTCATCGGCATCAACTCCGCCCTCTACAGCCCCTCGTCGACCTCCGCCGGATCGGTCGGCATCGGCTTCGCCATCCCCATCAACGACGCCAAAACGATCATCCATCAGATCGAGAACAACTGACACAACCGGAACGGGCCGCGGTCGGGGCGGCCCGTTCCGCCGAGCCGGACGGTCCCCGCGCGCCGCCCGCGTTAGGGTTTCCCGGTGACCGACCGTCTTGTCTGGATCGACTGCGAAATGACAGGGCTGGACCTCGCGAAGGACGCCCTGATCGAAATCGCCGCCCTGGTGACCGACGCCGACCTCAACATCCTCGGCGACGGCCTCGACATCGTCATCCACGCCGATGACGACACCCTCGCCGGCATGCCCGACGTCGTGCGGGAAATGCACGCCAAATCCGGGCTCACCGACGAAGTCCGCCGCTCCGTCACCACCCTCGAGGAAGCCGAACAACGCGTCCTCGACTACATCCGGGCCCACGTCCCCGAACCCAACAGCGCGCCACTCGCAGGCAACTCCATCGCCACCGACCGCGGCTTCATCGCCCGCGACATGCCCGCACTCGACGCCCACCTGCACTACCGCATGGTCGACGTGTCCTCGGTCAAGGAACTCGTCCGCCGCTGGTACCCACGCGTCTACTACGCCAAGCCCGAGAAAGGCCTCGCCCACCGGGCACTCGCCGACATCAAGGAATCCATCAGCGAACTCGACTACTACCGGCGCACCGCGTTCGTGCCCATGCCAGGACCCAGCAGCGACGAAGCCCGCGCCGCGGCCGCCGAAGTGCAGCTCAAACACAGCAACTGACCCCCCGCGAGACCCCCGGGACGGGCACGCTACGATATCCCGGCTGGTGGCGATCGCAAGACGCCCCACGTGGTGGGTGTAGCTCAGCTGGTAGAGCACCTGGTTGTGGTCCAGGAAGTCGCGGGTTCAAGTCCCGTCACTCACCCCAATGGCCCCACCCTGCTCGGTCGCTTCGCGGCCTCGCCGGGTGGGGTTCATCATTGCGCCCGGGGGCCGAGCCCCCAGGCCCCCACGATGCGAGCTCCTCACCTTGGCGAGCGCTGAGCACGAAAGCGGCGACCAGCGTGTGCCCCTACTCCCCTAATGGCCCCACCCTGCCCCCACCCTGCTCGGTCGCTACGCGGCCTCGCCGGGTGGGGTTCATCATTGCGCCCGGGGGGCCGAGCCCCCAGGCCCCCACGATGCGAGCTCCTCACCTTGGCGAGCGCTGAGCACGAAAGCGGCGACCAGCGTGTGCCCGTACTCGGTCGCGGGGCGACCTCGTGGGGCTTGGTGAGTTGGGTCGCCTGCCGCTGGAGGGTTGCGGTGCGTCCGGAGGGACTGGCAGTCCTGGCCCCAGCCCCACCTGCGGTGGGTGGGGCTGGGCCTAAGTGGGCTTTTAGCTGGTTGTGGGGGTTGTCCAGGCTGTCCAGGGGAGTTGCCAGACCGACCAGCCGTCCGTCGGCTCCAGCGGCTGGCCTCCGCTGTTGGCGACCGTGAAGAGGTCGCCCTTCTTCGACAGATCCATCAACCACTTCGCGTTGGCCGTCGACAAGTTGATGCAGCCGTGGCTCACGTTCCGGCGCCCCTGCGAACCCACCGACCACGGCGCCGAGTGGTAGAAGATCCCGCTGTTCGACAACCGCACCGCGTACTGCACGAACGTCCGGTAACCACCAGGCGTGTCCGCGGGAACGCCGTACGTGCCGGAGTCCATCGTGTAGCCCACGTGCTCGCTCATCACCGTGTACGTCCCCACCGGCGTGGTGTTCCCCGGCTTACCCATCGAGATCGGCAACGACCGCACCTCGGCGCCGTTCACCAACACCTTCGCCTGGTGCGAACCACCATCGGCGAGCACCTCCACCCGGTCGCCCACCGTGATCTTCGCCGCACGGTCCTCCAGCCCGTACCCGCCGCCACCCAGCGGCTTGCCGTAGATCGCGGCGTTCACCGAGATCTTCGTGCCTGGCAACCAGTAGTCCTTCGGCCGCCAGATCAGCTGACTGTCACTCATCCAGCGGAACGCGCCCTCGGTGACCGGCTCCGTCACCACCTTCAGCGCCCGCTCCGCCGCCGCCCGGTCGGCCACCTTCGAGTTGAATGTGAAGATCAACGGCATCCCGACCCCGACCGTCTCCCCGTCCTGCATGTTCAACGAGACGGAGATGGTCTTCCGCGGCTTCGCGACCGTGGTGAACGTCGAGGTCGACGTCACCTGCTTGCCATCGGCACCCACCGCCACGGCCGTCAACGTGTACTGCTTGCCGTAGCCCAGCCCGTCGGCGAACTCCCACGACGAACCATCCGCCGACAGCGCGCCCGGCACCGGCTCACCCTCGGGGTTGCGCAGCGTGACCTCGGTCAACTTGCCGTCGGCCACCTTCACCGAGACGGCTTCCCCCGGCGCGACGTCGGCGGCGCCCGACGACGGAACCACCGCCAGCGACGGCGGACGGGCGGCTTCGACCGACTGCGACGCAGGCGCACCCCGACCGCCACCACCCGGCTCCGTCGTGCAGCCGGCCAGCAGCCCAGCCGCCAGCACCAGGCACGCCCATCTCCCCGCGATCACCGAACGCCGCATCATGCCCCCAATCAGGTGAAGATCGCCCGCTTCGTACTCCTGCTCCCAGTCTGCCCGATCTCGGCGCCCGCAGGGGTCAGACCTGCCGAAACGTGATTGGGGACCCTCCGTGAAGGGGGTCTTCGAAGGCGTGCTAATCTTTTGTTCGTCGCCAGGGAGACCAGGCGGCCGGAGCAAGCGCCATTAGCTCAACTGGCAGAGCAGCTGACTCTTAATCAGCGGGTTCGGGGTTCGAGTCCCTGATGGCGCACAGTCACCCCAGGTCCTAGGGCCTGGGGTTTTTTGTTGATATCGGCGCCCCCTCGGAGGAGACCCGGCGGTTCTCGATGCGCGCGGCGGCTAGACCAGTGCGGCCGCGTCGTCCGCGAGCTGGTCGAAGCCGGGCCAGGCGCGGGACTTCCGGGACATCGCCGCGGCGCGGTGGGGGGGACGGGGCTCGCAGGGCCTGTGCGCAGCTCTCGCTCAGGGAGGCCGGGTTGAGGGGACCGACGTCGAGCTGGATGCCTAGGCCCAGTGCCGCCGTGCGCGCCGCGTTGTGGAACTGGTCGGAGAACATCGGCAGGAGCCCCATCGGGGTCCCCGTGCGAATCGCCGCGGCGACACTGCCGAAACCGCCGTGGGCGAGGAGGAGATCCGCGGACTCCAGCAGCAGCGGGTGCGGTACGAACGACATCAGCCGCACGTTGCCGGGCCTCGGACCGGTCCACTCGCCGGGGTCGGCACCCAGTGTGACCACCGCGGTGCACGGCAGATCGCCCAGCGCGGCGACCATCGTCTCCAGCACCGCGGGCGTCCCCGGCACGAAGGCCCGCGCGACACTGCCGAGCCCCGCGACGACCAGCGGCCGGTCGTCCGGCAGATCGAGCAGCGACGCGTCGAGCGGGCCAGCGGACGGATCCGGCCGGTAGTAGCGCGCCGAGGACATCCGCAGCTCCTCCGGGTACCACGCGGCCGGCACCACCCCGGCGAGCAGGAAGCCCTCCGGGTGCCCCGGCTCGTCGACGGTGTCCAGCCCGAACTCGGCCCGCTGACCGTTCAGCGCGTCCCGGACCAGCGCCAGGTTCAGCGCCGAACAAGGAGAAGTGTCCAGGACCGCCTGCGGCAGCCCGAGCTTCCCGGCGGCGAGGTAGCCACCGAACTCCTTGCACTCCCGCACCAGCACGTCAGGCTTCCAGGACCCGGCCACCGCCAGGACGTCCCGCGCGAAGGCGCCCGCCAGCGAACCGGCGAAGGCGATCGTGAGCGTGCTGGACGCCTCCCGCACGTCACCTTCCGGCACTGCGGCGGGATCGGCCACCAGTTCGGTCAGCGTCAGCACGTTCGGCAGCGGCAGGTGCTCGATCCCGGCGCGGGCGAGGTGGGTCGCCATGACCGGCGCCGTGGCGACGGCGACCTCGTGCCCGGCGCGTTGCAGCGCCTTCGCCGCAGGCGCCAGCACCGGCACGAGGTGCGAGTAGAACGGCTGGCACGTCATGAGCACGCGCATCCAGGCCCCGATCTCCGCGCGAAAAACGCCGTGCCTTTGTACCAGGGAAGTGCACCGAGTTCCGTGGAGGCCCACCGGCTGCTCCCACCGGCCGAAGACGTACCGGCGTACGCCGGAATTCCGCCGATCAGTCCTAAGTGGACGAGGTGAACAGGAGGTTGATCGACTCCCCGGCTACCGCTATGGTCGGAAGATCGGATTCGGCGCCGACGGAAACGCTCACACTGCCCTGTAGGCCATTTCGGCCACTTCCATCGAACACCGGCATCCCGGTGGATGCCCGGCGGCGGACGGGATTCTCACTGTGATGGCTACCCAATGGACTCCTGCGGTGCGCCGGCCCGGGGAGCAGGCGGTTCGTCGAACAGGGCGTGTTTTCCCGGCACGCGGACGCGGACCGCCTCACCAGACAGTTCCTCCGCCACCAGGGCGCCGAAGAACACGCGCGGATGTGGCCCGATGCCGAATACCCCGGGCTCTGGCCGGCCGGGCGGCTGCTGACCCACATGTCCTGCTTGGAGACTTCCTCGACGAGATCTGGGGCCCCGACCAGGACGAGCACGCCGCCCACGTGGTCGGCCTCATCGCCGACATCCTCAACGACAAGTCCGCCCCGGCCGCGGTGGCGGCCGGGCCGCTGGCGGTGCTCCTGGACTCGCTGTGGACCGAAACCCGGTCGGTCGCACCGAACACTGGCTGGCCCGGGCCGCGCGGATCCACCTGGCATACCTGGAAACGAGCATGGCGGAACGCGCGCTCCGGGCGGCGGGCGCGGTGTCGACGACGGCGCGGTACGTGACCTCCCGCCACTACAACGGAGGGATGTTCTACGCTGCCGCGCTCGTCGAGCTGGCGAACGAAGCCTGGCTACCGGAGGACCTGTCCGGCCGCCCGGAGATCACCGACCTCGCGCTGCGGCTCAGCAACGCGAGCACGTGGGCCAACGACCTGTTCTCGTACCAGCGGGAAGCCGCGCACGGCACCGGCGCCAACCTCGCGGTGGTGCTGACGACGCACGAGGGCCTGACCGAGGACGAGGCGGTCACCAAGATCGTCGAGCTGGTCAACGCCGAACTGCTCACCCTGGACTTCCTGTGCGACGCGGCGGCCGCCCTGCCGGATCCGGCGGCCCGGTACGCGGACGGCGTACGGGCACTGACCTCCGGGCTGATGCACTGGATGGCCGGAACCGCCCGCTACGCGACGACGCCGAGCGCCTGACGGCCGGCACGTGCGTCCACGAAGGACCGTCACACTACCGCGGTTCGTCGGCCGGAACCGGGATCGAGCTCAGCCACCGTGCGCGCTGCTGCTCGACCGCGGTGTCGATCGCCTGCAGGATGCTCGTGATCACGAGGTCGTATATCTGGTCCGCGCTCAATCCCCGATCGGCCTCCGCCTTCGCCAGCGCCGGGTACTCCCCTGCGGCGCTCGCGCCCGGCCCGTCGGTGCGGGTCTCGTGCAGAGCGCTGCTGACGGCGAACGCCGCGAGCGCGTCAAGCAGTGGCATCACCACTGCGCTCGGCACACCCTCGCGCATGAGCCGGGCGGCGGAGGTGTCGAGCAGGTGCGCCCCGAACCCGTGCGACCGCGACGCGACGATGACCGGCAGCAGCGCGGGATGGGCGAGCAGCACGCGGCGCAGGGTGCGAGCGTTGTCCGGCAGCCACTCCCGCCAGGAGGCGTCGGGCTCCCCGATGTCGCGCACCTCCTCCAGAACCAGGTCCGCGACGCCGACGAGGATGTCCTCTTTGCTCTTGAAGTGGTGGTACAGCGAGGCGCCGTTGACCCCCAGCGCGGCCGCGAGGCGCCGGATGCTCAGCGCTTCGAGCCCGCCGTCGTCGATGATCTCGAGCGCGGCCTCCAGCGCCCTTCGCCTCAAGATCAACGGAACCTTGGGTCTCACCACGCCGTGACTATAAGTCAACACCGCTCGATACCCGGCCGGGTGATAAATCGCCTCTCCCGGTAGAACGGCGATCAACATTCCGGAAAATCAGCCAACCCGCCGTGCGCGGTGACCAGCCGCGGGCCGCACCGCTGACCAGGGCCGATGGCGCCACATCATACCGCAGTTAACCGTGCGTTGCCGGGTTCTTGCCGAATTGGAGCCGGGCAGGAAATTTTGGCTTAGTCGCAGCCTTATGCGGTCACCCCGAGCGGGTCTAAGATCACCCGGGCTCGCCTAAACCGAACGATGATTGGTGTCGCTCGTGCTTCCTCCCACACCAGGATCCGATCCGCTCGACAACGCGGCCTGCGATCCCGGCGCGACCTGGACCACCGGCAACGTCGCCGAAGCCTTTCCCGGCGTCTCCACGGCGCTCGGCTTCACCTTCATCCACCGCCCGACGGAGCTGTCGTTCCGCAAGATGTTCCGCGGCATGGGCGTCTTCGGGAAGGCCGCGCTGGCCGTGCCCGAGCGCATCGAGGACCAGTTCTGGACCGCCTTCCGCCGGACGCGCGGCGGCCAACATCAACCAGTTCCGCACCGTCCCGAGCCTCATCCCGGGCACCTCGGCGACCGCCATCGAACAACAGCTGTTCGGTTACGTCCGGGAAGGCACCGTCGACGAGAACTCGATGCGCCGGTACCCGATCATCGGGGTGAAGACGCCTCGCGCTGTCTTCACCCTGCCCAAGAAGCGCGACCGCATGTTCGCCGAGCTCCGCGAGTGGCGCCTCGCGACCCTGCCCACGATCCCCGGCGGGTCTGTCGCCGACAGCCTGGCGATCCTGCAGGACGCCAGGGAACGCTTCGAGCGGATCATGATCCTCCACCTGCTGGTGGCGTTCGTCAGCTCGGGCCTGGCCGACCGGCTGGCCGCCATGGTCGCCGCCGCGGACGTGCCCGGCCTGGAATCCCGGCTGCTGTCGGGTGTCGGCTCGGACGAGAACGAGGTCGCCCAGGACCGTGGCTGCTCGCGCACGAGCGGATCGATCTCCAGACCTCCTGGACCGGCACGGCTATCACGGCCCGCACGAGGGCCACCTGCACAGCACCTCGTGGCGCGAGGACCCGGCACCGATCCTGGCCCGCCTCGCCGACTGCCGCGCGGTGGCCGAAGACGATCCGCGGGCGCCCCGCAACCGCGCCGCCGCGCAGACCCGCATCCGGCACGCGGCCGCCGAGGAGCTCAAGAAGGCGGTGTCGCCGTTCCAGCGCCGGTCGATCACGCTGCTGACCAACCTCTCGGCCCGATTCCTCGCGCTGCGGGAGCAGGGCAAGGCCGGCTACCTCCTCACCTTCGACGTCGCCCGCGCCGCGGCCCGCCGGATCGGGGCGGACCTGGTGGACCGGGGACTCCTCGACGACGCCGCCGACGTCTTCCACCTCACCTTCGACGAGGTCGTCTCCGGTGACGCCACCGACCGCCGCGACCTGGTGCGGCACCGACGGGCCCAGTACGAGGACCGGTTGCGCTACCGGCTCCCACAGGCGTGGGCCGGGATGCCCGAGCTGATCGAGATCGTCGGTGACGCCGCGTCGGACGCCCCGGTGGGCACCACGATCACCGGGGTGGCGGCCAGCGGCGGCGGCGTCGAAGGGCGCGCCAGGGTGGTCCGCGACCCGGCGGCCACCGAACTGGACGACGGCGACATCCTCGTCTGCGAGACCACCGATCCCAGCTGGGTGTCCCTGTTCCTGGTCGCCGGGGCACCTCCTCGTCGTAGATCTCCGCGGATCGGGAGTACGGGGAGATCCTGCGCATGTGCCAACGCACGGATTTCGGCCCACACCGCGTCGAGCACGGGGTCACCGCCGGCGAGGAAGTCCCGGCACACCACGGTGGACACCGCGAACGCGCATTTCGCCGGGTACAGCGAACGGTTCACCGGGCACGGGAGGCCTTCGGGGCGGGTTCGGACAGCCACCTGACGGGAGTGCTCGTCGACTCCTACCACAACATCTGGTTCGAGTGCCACGAGTGCTTCTTCATCACGCTGGGCCGCTCACGGCAGGCGGAAGAACCGCCTGAGAATCGTCCTTTGTGGATGGATGAGGTTGCCGCGCGGCTACATCCGGGTCCGCGCGCCCACCGGCAACCCCACCGGGGTGCGTCAAAGTCGACTCCCGCTCCGGCCGGCTCAGACGGGCCAGGTCACCGGAAGCGCTTTCACACCGCGGATGACGCCGTAGGTCCGTTCGGGCACAAAGCCGTCCGGGAGCGTGAACTCCGGGATCGCCGCGAGGAACTCCTCGCAGATGACCCGCAGTTCGACCCTGGCGACGTGCAGCCCGAGGCAGCGGTGGGCGCCCGCGCCCCAGCCGAGGTGCGGGCGGCGCGGGCGGCCCAGCCGGAACTCGTCGCCGTCCGGGAAGTGCTCCTCGTCGCGGTTGCCCGACCCCCACGTCAGCAACATCCGGTCACCGGGGCGCAGCGGGACGCCGGCCAGCTCAGTCTCCCGCACCACCGTCCGGCCGGTCGCCGCGACGGCGGACTCGTGCCGCACGCTTTCCTCCACCAGCTGCGGGATCAGCCCCGGCTCGGCGACGACCCGCCGGCGCAGGGCGGGGTCCTGCGCGAGCTCGAGCAGGATGCTGGCGAGCTGGTCCGTCGTGGTCAGGTTGCCGGCCGCGATCAGCAGGAACGCGAACTTCAGCAGCTCGTGGTCGCTGGCGAGCCTGCCGTTGATCTCGCTGTTGACCACCGACGTGAGGACGTCCGATCCGGTCTTGCCGCGACGGGACCGGATGTGCGCCAGCAGGAACTCGGTGTACTCGCGGCCGATCGCCTCCGCGGCCGCCGCACTGTCGGCCGCCGCCAGGCCATGCACCAGCGCGGCCAGCGTCGGCCGCTGCTCTTCGGGCAGTCCCAGCAGCGACGCGATCACCAGCGGCGGGATCTTCGCGCACAGGTCCGGCACCAGGTCCGCCTGCCCGCGCGGCGCCAGACCGGCCACGACTTCCCGCGCCACGCGACGGATGTAGTCCTCGTGCCCGGCCGCGGCGGGCGGGGTGAAGAACGGTTGCAGGTGGCGGCGCCAGCCGGCGTGCTCCTCCAGGTCCTGCTCGAACAGCGGCGCGATCACGCCACCGGTTTCCGGCGCCACGACCACGGCGCCGACCTCGGCCGCGGAGGAGAAGGTGTCGCCGTGCCGGGCCACGTGCCGCAGGTCGTCGAACCGCGTCACCACGTACATCCCGCCGTGCGCCTCGCTGTGCGCCACCGGGCACGCCTTCCGGAACGCTGCCAGCGTCTCGTGGATCGTGGCGGCCTGGGCCGGGTCGAGGTGGTCGAAGGTCCGGGCACGGTCCCACGCCGGATCACTGGACTGGCTCACGTCGCTCAACAATCCACACTCGCCCAGCTCGGGGCAAGGAAAAGCCTCCATCCGGACTAGTGTGATCCACCGCTGCGCACGCAGCGTCACCGGGCGCGGAAAACCGGTTCGCGATCAGGCGACGGGCTCGTATCCTGATCTCCGCACGCCGGCCACTTCGGACAGGCCCGGTGCGCAGGTGAGGGTTGCTTCCGGCCCACAGGTTCGACTCCTGCCCCTCCCCTCGGGAGGTGGAAACCTTCGCCGACTCCTTCTCGGGCCTGTCCGAGGTCGCCGGCTCTCCCCTTCCCTTGCGAGGCCGGCATGTCCAAGTTGAACCTGCTCCGCCGAAGACCGGCGAACCGGTCCCCCATCGTCACGGCCGCGGTGCCCGGCGTCGTCAACCACCAGGGTGGCGCCGGTCACGTCCGTGACGCCAAGTCCGAGCTGTTCCTGCTCGCGGTCGCGAACATGGTCGGCGAGGACACCTTCTACGAGGCCGCGGACGACCGCGACAGCCGGTACGCCGAGCTGGTCCGCCGCGTCGCAGTGGAGGATCCACCGTGGACTTCCCGGTTCCTGCGGTGGCTGCGCACCGAGGCGAACATGCGCTCCGCGTCGCTGGTCGGCGCGGCCGAGTTCGTCAAGGCACGCCTGGGCAACCGCGTGAACGACGGGCTGTCGAACCGCGCCGTGCTGGCGAGCGTCGTGCAACGCGCGGACGAGCCGGGTGAGCTCATCGCGTACTGGTTCGCGCGGTACGGCCGCCGCCTGCCGAAGCCGGTCAAGCGCGGGGTCGCCGACGCCGTGCGCGCGCTGTACGACGAGCGGTCCTTCCTGAAGTGGGACAGCGGCAACCGCGGCGTGCGGTTCGCCGACGTGCTGCGGCTGGTGCACCCGGCGCCGCGGGACGCCGTGCAGGACGCGCTGTTCGAGCACATCCTGCGGGGCGGTCCGCCGCCGCCGGAGCTGACCGTGCTGACCCGGCGGCGGGCGCTCATGGCGCTCCCGGTCGACCAGCGCCGGGCGGCACTGGACCCGGCGGAACTGCGCGCGGCGGGCATGACGTGGGAGGCGCTCGCCGGGTGGCTGCAAGGTCCGCTGGACGCCGACGCTTGGCAGGCCGTCATCCCGGGCATGGGGTACATGGCGCTCCTTCGTAACGTCCGCAACTTCGACCAGGCCGGCATCCCGGACGAGGTGGCGGACCGGGTGGCGGCGCGGCTCGCAGATCCGGGTCAGGTGGCGCGGTCGCGGCAGTTTCCGTTCCGGTTCCTGTCCGCCTACCGCTCCGCGCGGGCGTCGCGGTGGGGGACGGCTCTGGAGCGTGCCCTGGACGCCTCGCTGGCCGGCGTGCCGTCCCTGCCGGGGCGGACGCTGATCCTGATCGACCGGTCCGCCTCCATGTGGATGCGGGACGGGCGGTCGGCCGTCACGTTCGCCGATCAGGCCGCCGTGTTCGGGTGTGCGCTGGCGGTGCGGGCGGAGAAGCCGACGGTCGTGGTGTTCGGCTGGGACAGCCGCGAGGTCGAGGTTCCGCGCGACGGCGCGCTGCTGCCGTTCGTGGAAAGCCTCGACATGTACTCGGCAACGAACACCGCGGCGGCGGTGCGCAGGCACTACCGCCGCCACGACCGGGTCGTCCTCCTGACCGACGAGCAGTCCGCGACGACGGACGCGTCGGCCGGGTTGCCGCGCCGGGTTCCGCTCTACGTGTGGAACGTCGCCGGGTACCGCTACGGCGGCACGCCGTCCGGGCTGGGCAACCGGCACACGTTCGGCGGGCTGACCGACGCGGCGTTCCGGATGATCCCGCTGCTGGAAGCCGGCCGCGCCGCGCGCTGGCCGTTCTGACCCGGGGCCGCCGTCACTCGGCGGCCTCGGGCGCCCAGCGCTGCCCCATCCGCCCGGCGCGCCACACCACGAGCGCGATCAGCCAGGTCACCGCGAACAGGCCGACCAGCAGGTAGCCGACGTCGGCCAGGTCCATGCTCGCCGCCCAGGCCAGCGGTCCGCTCGTCACGTTCAGCCGCTCCGCGAGCAGGCCGAGCAGTTCGACACCGCCGATGACCAGGGCGACCGCGACCGACAACGCGGTCACCGTCAGGTTGTAGAACACCTTCCGCACCGGCGTGACCAGCGCCCAGCCGTATGCGAAGTTCATGAACACCCCGTCCGCGGTGTCCAGCAGGCTCATCCCGGCCGCGAACAGCACCGGCAGCGTCAGCAGCGCGTACCAGGGCAGGTCGAAGGCCGCCGCCCCACCGGCGAGGACCAGCAGCGACACCTCGGTCGCGGTGTCGAACCCGAGCCCGAACAGCAGCCCCAGTGGGTACATGTGCCACGGCTTGCGCACCGACCGCGCGACCCGGCCCAGGATCCGGTTCAGGAAACCGCGCTCGTCCAGCCGCCGCTCCAGTTCGGCCTCGTCGTAGTCGCCCGCGCGCATCCGCCGGAACACCGCGGCGATGTGACGCAGCGCCACCAGGTTCAGCACGCCGATCAGCAGCAGGAACCCGCCGGACACGAGCGTGCCGATCAGGCCGGTCACGGCGTGCAGCGTCGAGGAGTCCGAAGTGACCTGGCCTGCCAGCGTGCGCACCCCCAGCCCGAGCAGCAGGCACAGGCCGAACACCACGCTGGAGTGCCCGAGGGAGAACCAGAACCCGACCGACAGCGGTCGCCTGCCGTCCATCATCAGCTTGCGGGTGGTGTTGTCGATGGCGGCGATGTGGTCGGCGTCGAACGCGTGCCGCATGCCGAGGGTGTACGCCGTGACGCCGAGGCCGACGCCGAACACCCCCGCCTGCCCGATCGCGTAGTGGCCGGGCACCACCAGCAGCACCAGCGTGCCCCAGCCGATCACGTGCAACAGGGCCACCGTCACGGCCATCCCGGTGATGCTGCGCCTGCCCTGCCGGTCGAGGACCGCCATGTCCCGCTCCCTCCGCCGCGCCGGCCTCGTCGCCGGTACCAGCACCGTCGCAGCCGGGCGCCGACGGCGGCACTGCCCGATCGGAGGGGACGGCGCCGGTCAAGGGGTGAGAACCTGTCCGATCGGACAGGTGCGGGCAGCCACCCGGACAGTGTGTCGGCCGTCACCTCAGGGGGTAGCGTCGAGGCGGTCGAAGGACGAGGAGCACCCCATGCCACGACTGTCCGACCTGCCGAAACTGCCCGGCGCCGTGGCCGGTGGTGTTCTCGCGGACAGCCCCCGTCACGTACCGTGGGAGCGGTCGCCGCGCCGCCGCGGGGACCGTGAACCGCGGGAGGTCGCCGTGACGGGCAGGGTCCTCGACAAGTCCGAGCGCCTCACCGGACCGTGCGTCGCGCGGTCCCGGTCCGAGCCCACGGAGCTGGCCAAGTTCCACGTGCCCGAGGTCGTGTTCGGGCCGGGGTCGCTCGCCGAACTCGGGCACGCCGCACTGCGGGTGGGCGCCCGGCGCCCATTCGTGGTCACCGACCCGGGCCTGATCGAGGCCGGCTGGGTCGACGAGGCGGAGAGCCACCTGCGGCTGGCCGGGCTGCGGCCGGTCGTGTTCTCCGGCGTCACCCCGAACCCCAAGGACCACGAGATCGAGGCCGCCTACCAGCAGTACGCCTCGGTGGGCGCGGACGTGATCATCGCGGTGGGCGGCGGGTCGTGCATCGACGCCGCGAAGGGCGTGGCGATCCTGTCCGGCAACGGCGGCACGATCCTCGGCTACGCCGGGGTGGACAAGGTGGTGCAGCCGATCCCGCCGCTGGTCATGGCCCCGTCGACGTCCGGAACCGGCGCGGACGTGTCCCAGTTCGCGGTCGTCACCGACACCACGCAGCACACCAAGATCACGATCATCAGCCGCACGCTGGTCCCGGACATCTCGATCGTCGACCCGCGCCTGCTCATCACGATGCCGGACGAGCTGAACGCGGCGACCGGGCTGGACGCGCTCACCCACGCGGTCGAGTCGTTCGTGTCCCGCGCGCACAACCCGCTGACCGACCAGCACGCGCTCCACGCCGCCACGCTCATCACCCGCAACCTGCTGCACACGATGGTCCACCCGCGGGCGGCCGACCCGCGCATCGCGATGGCGCAGGGCGCGCTGGAGGCCGGGATGGCGTTCACCAACGCGATCCTCGGCATCACGCACGCGATGAGCCACCAGGTCGGCGGCCTGCTGGACGCCCCGCACGGCGTGCTGAACGGCGTGCTGCTGCCGCACGCGATCCGCTTCAACGCCGCCACCGAGCCGGAGCGGTTCGTCCCGCTCGCCGCGGCCACCGGGATCGACGTGGCGGGCAAGCCCGCGGCCGAGGTGGCCGAGCTGTTCGCCTGCCGGGTGCGGGAGCTGGCCGACGCCGTCGGCGTGCCGCGGGGGCTGGCCGCGCTCGGCGTCACCGAAGCCGACATCGACACCCTGACCCGCACCACGCTGCAGGACGCGTGCCTGGCGACCAACCCGCGCGAGGCGAGCGCGGCGGACGTGGCGGCTCTTTTCCGGCAGGCGCTGTAGACCATGACGGCGGAGAACTACCTCGGCGCGCTGACCGGTGTGCGGTCGGGCAAGCGGTCCTTCTACCCGGAGTACGTGCGCACGGCGGAGCGGCTGGAGCGCGCGGTCGGCGCCCTCGACCGCATCTCGCGCGCGCTGGTGCGCACCGGTGAGGGTCCGCGGGCGCTGGTCGAGGCCGTGGTGCGCGCGGCCGCGGAACACGTGCAGGCGGACTGGCTGCTGTTCGCGGTCGCCGACGGCGCGCTGCGGGCGGCGCGGCCGCGGTTCCTGCTGCTCACCGGCGGCGACCTGGTCGAGGACGAGCGCCTGTTCCCGCCGGACGCGCTCGCGCACCTGCGGGTCCTGCGGAGCAGGCCGTGGGAGGCCGGGGACCCCGCCGAGTCCGGGGTTCGGGTGCCGATGACCCTGGACTGCGAGCCCGTCGGCGGGATCGCCGCGCGGCCCGCGCCGGGCATGGACATCGCCGACACCGACCTCGCGGTGCTGCGCGTGCTGGCCAACCAGGCCGCGGTCGCGCTGCACAACTCCTACCTGGTGCACGCCACGATGCAGCTGCGCGGGCGGACCGAGGCGCTGTCCGAAGCGGCCGAGCAGCAGGCCAGGGATCTCGCAGCCCGCAACGCCGAGCTGCAGGAGACGCAGCGCAGGCTGATCGAGGTGATGCAGCGGCAGGCGCTCGACGACGAGCGGCACCGGATCGCGCGCGAGCTGCACGACAGCGTCACGCAGGACGTCCTGTCGGCCGGCATGATGATCGAGATCTGCCGGGCCGAGATGACCGAACCGGGCGCAGACCTCGACGCGCTGCGGGACAAGCTGACCGGCGCGAAGGACCTGACCCGGCACGCGGTGGAACGGCTGCGCGCCGCGATCTACGCGCTGCACCACTCCGAGTCCGAGCCGTCCGGCTCGCTGCCGGTGCTGCTCGAACGACTGTCCACAGTGCACCTGCCGACGGACCTGACGGTGAGCGTGTCGGTGCACGGCGAGCCGGTCCCGCTGCCCGGCGAGGCCGAGCACTCGCTGCTGCGCATCACCGGCGAGGCGCTGTTCAACACCGTGATGCATACCAACGCGGCCCGCGCCCGCATCCGGCTGGACTACCGCGCGGACTCCATCCGGCTGTCCATCGCCGACGACGGGGACGGTGATCCGGCGCAGCTGCGCCGGATGCTGCGGCTGTCCTCGGCGACGGACCTGGCGGGTGCGCACCGCGGGCTCGCGAACATGCGGGCCCGTACCGAGGAACTGGGTGGGACGCTGTCGATCCGGCGGTCCCGGATCGGGGGGATCCTGTTGCTGCTGGAGATACCGCTGCCGCTGGACACGGAGGCGGCGTGATGATCACGGGTGAGCGGACGTTGAAGATCGTGCTGGTGGACGACCACGCCATCGTCCGGCAGGGGTTGCGGTCCATCCTGGAGCGCGAGGAGGACATCACCGTCATCGGGGAGGCGGCCACGGCGGCCGAAGCGCGCGCGGTGGTCGAGCGGACCCGGCCGGACATCGTGCTGCTCGACCTGAAGCTGTCCACCGGCTCGGACACCGAGGGCCTGGAGATCTGCTCGGAGCTGACCGCGCGGTACCCGGAACTCGGGGTGCTGGTGCTGACGACGTTCCTCGACGACGCACTGGTGGTGGAGGCGATCCACCGCGGCGCGCGTGGTTACGTGATCAAAGACGTGGACACGACCGGGCTGGTGTCGTCGATCCGGGCGGTGGCGCGCAACGAAAGCGCGTTCGACTCGCGGTCGGCCTCGGCGATGGTCCGGTCGATCCGCACCGCGCCGGAGGAGCCGGTGCTGACCAGCCGCGAGCAGGGGGTGCTGGAGCTGCTCGCGCGCGGGCTGAGCAACCGGGACATCGGGTCGCGGCTGTTCATCTCCGAGACGACGGTGAAGTTCCACGTCCGCAACATCATGCGCAAGATCGACGCCTCCAGCCGCGCGGAAGTGGTGTACGAGGCGAGCAAGCGGGGCCTGATCTGAGGCACCGGGCGGGGTGGCCCGCCCGGTGCCCCGGCGTCAGCGCAGGACCGGACGGCCCAGCGGCAGACCACGGCCGCCGGTCGCCGCCGACAGGGCACCGGCGAACAGGTAGACGCCGACCACGGTGAAGGCGAAGACGACGTACCCGCCGGCGGTGGTGGCCGAGGTGGAACCACTCACCGTGCCGTAGAGCACCAGCGCGAGCGCGATGTCGATCAGCGTGAACAACAGCGTGAACGCGGCGGGCAGGCGCAGGGTCCCGAGCGTCAGCAGGACCACCGTGACCAGCCAGGCGATCAGGAACAGGCCCTGCGTCGCGACCGCGGCGTCGGCGGTGATGCCGAACCAGCCGTGGATCAGGCCGAGCACGAGCGCGGCGTAGCTGAGCCAGAACCCGGTGAACACGCCGAAGACGGCGGCCACGGCGTTCTGGCCGAGCGCGGCCGCCCAGACCGCGGCGACGAGCTGGCCGAGCCCGGTGGCGGGCAGGATGATCGCGATCGACGCGCCGACGGCGCCGGCCGGGACGTACCCGGTCAGCACCAGGCCGAGCGCGATCGCGCCGACGATGAAGGTGGGCACCCCGATCAGGGCTGGATCGCCCGTGATCCCGGTGCGGGCAGGGGCTTCGGTGGCAACGGCAGTGGTCATCGTGTGCTCCTCGTTGAGCGGGTAAACGCGGTCAGGCGGGACGGCGGTCCAGGATCAGCCAGCCGCCGTGGAAACCGGAGACGCGGTGGCGCCATCCGCTCGCCGACCCGAGTCCGGTGAGCGTCGCGAGGTCGAAGCGGCGCACGTGACCGTAGTCGGCGTTGGGGACCTCCTCGAAGGGGACGGCGACGACGACCCGGGACCGGGCCAGTCGCTGGGCCTCGGCCAGCACCGCGGCGCCGGTCGCGGGATCGAGATGCTCCAGCAGGTGCACGACCGTCACCGTGTCGACGCACCGGTCCGGCAGCGGCACCCGCGCCGCGTCGCACACCATCGTGCGCAGCGGCGTCTCCCAGGCGGCGGCGACCGTCGCCAGCACGCGCATGGTTCCGGCCACGATGTCGGAGGCGATCACGGTCGTGCGCGGCCGCTGCGCGAGCATCAGCGCGAGGAAGCCGAAGCACGAGCCCAGATCCAGCACGCTGCCCGGCGGCACGAGCCGCAGCACCCGCGCGTACACCGGCGCGATCCCCGCGATCAGTTCCGGCGCGGTGCGGGGATCGCGCAGGTGCTCCAGGGTGTTGGCGTAGAAGGTTTCCCAGGCGCGGGCCGGGTCGGGCACCGTGCTGCGGACGACGCCGCAGAACACGCGCTCGAAGATGTCCTGGCCGCACAGCCATCCGGGCGTGAACAGCTCGTTGATCAACAGCCCGGTCAGGCCGTTGTGCAGCTGGTCGGGACGCAGGCAGTGGCTCACCTCGATGCGCCGCCCGGCCCGGTGCAGCCGGAAGTGCTCGGTGCGCACCACCGCCGCCCGCCCGTCGTCCTCGGCCCGCACGACGCGCACCAGGTCGTCGAGGTACTCGGCGACCGGGAACGGCGCGAGCGGGTCCAGTGCGGCGGTCATCGCGTCACCAGGTCCAGCGCGACACGGTCCAATCCGGACAGATCGCGGACCACCCGGACCTTGCTGCAGTACTCGGCGTAGGCGGGCAGGTCGCAGCCGCCCAGGCCCCACGAGTAGCGCGGCTCTGGGGTGAGCCAGATGGTCTCCCGCGCGCGGCGGGAGATCTCGGCGAAGGCGCCCAGGTTCGGATCGTTGCCATTGCCCCGCCCGTCGCCCAGCACCAGCACGGTGGTCCGGCGGGTCACGGCCGACGAGTGCTCGGCCAGGAACTCGCCGAACGCGGCGCCGTAGTTGGAGTTGGCGTCCACGTCGAGGACGTCGCCGCCGAAGATCAGGCCGAGTGCGCGTTCCACCGGGTGCTCGGCGAACAGCTCCGTGGTCTCGGCGATGTCGTCGACGAACGCGAACGAGCGCACCTGCGCGAACAGGTTCTGCAGGCCGTGCACCAGGTGCAGGGTGAACCGCGCGGTGGCCCGCACGGACAGGCTGACGTCGGCGAGCACGACGAGCCGTGGCCGGTCCTCCGCGCGCCGCACGGTGACCGGGCTGAACGGGATGCCGTCGAAGCGCATGTTGCGGCGCATGGTCCGGCCCGGATCGACGCGGCCCGCGCTGGCGATGCGCCTGCGGTGGGTCAGCGCGCCGCGCAGCGACGACGCGAGCCGGCGCAACGACTCCTCCAGTTCGGCCCGCTCGCTCTCCCCGGCCTGGTCGACGTGGGCCGCCCGCTTCTCCCGCGTCTCGACGACCGTGTTCTCCAGCTCCAGCAACGCTTCCAGGTGCCGTTTCAACGCCTCCGGCAGGTTGTCCAGCACCCCGGCGAGCCGGCGGCGCAACTGGGCGGCGTCGTCTTCGTCGCCGTCCGCGGCCTGCTCGAGCCAGCCCAGCAGCGCGTCCTGCTCGGCGATGCTCAACTCGGCGTCGACCTTCGTGCCGGTCTCCTGGGACAAGCGACCGGGCACGCCCGCGCCGTGCAGGCGGTCGGTGTCCAGCTGTACCCGGTACCCGGCGTCGCCGGCGACCGCGTTGTCCGTGGAGAACACGATCTCGTCGGTCATCGACGCGAGGTCGACCTTGTTGGCCTCCTGGTGCAGGTTGTACTGCTGGGCCAGGTCCGACTGGTCGAAGTAGTCCCGGATGTCGCTGGGCTTGCCGTGCTCGTGCCCCTGCTGCGGGGTCTCGCTCGGCTCCTCGGACAGCGTGAAGCTCTCCAGCTCGCCGGTGTCGGACAGGTCGTCGTGGCTGTGCCCGTGGCCGTGCCCGTGCTCGGACGGCCCGACCCGCACCAGTGCGAAGAACGCGTCGAAGACCTCGTCGAACGCCGGGTCGTCGCGGTGGTCCTTGACCAGCGCGAGCCGCAGCGCCTCCTTGAGCACGGCCCGGTCGGCGAGGATGCCAGGCTCAGCCGCGCAACGCAGGGCGTCGATGGTCTCCGGCACCGAGATGCGGACGTCCCGCAGCCGCAGCAGCCGCACGAACCGGTGCAGACTGGCCTCCATCGCGTGTCCCTAGGACCGCCGGCCGAACGACCGGCTGCCACGGTCGGCGCTGACCTTCGGCGCCTCGTGCGAGTGGCCGTGTCCGTGCCCGTGTCCGTGGCCGTGCAGCGTCTCGGGCACCTCGGCGTTCGGGTCGACCAGCCGCGGCAGCGCTTCGAGGGCCTTGCGCACGTCCTTGTCGTACTTGACCACCACCGACACCGTGTCGGACAGCACCGGCGCGGTTAGCTCGTCGACCCCGAGCACGGCGAGCGTGCGCGCCCAGTCGATGGTCTCCGAGATGCTGGGCGACTTGCGCAGCTCCAGCTCACGCAGGCCGCGCACGATCTCGACGAGCTGGCGGGCGAGCGCCTCGGGCAGGCCGGTGTCCTTGCTGCGCACGATGTCCAGCTCGCGCTCCGCCGACGGGTAGTCGAGGAACAGGTGCAGGCAGCGCCGTTTCAGTGCGGCCGCGAGGTCGCGGGTGTTGTTCGAGGTGAGGATCACATACGGGCGGTTGCGGGCGGTGAACGTGCCGATCTCCGGCACCGAGATCTGGTACTCCCCCAGCATCTCCAGCAGCACCGCCTCCAGCGCCTCGTCGGCGCGGTCGATCTCGTCGATCAGCAGCACCACGGGTTCCTCGGAGCGGACCGCCTCCAGCAGCGGGCGCGCGGCGAGGAAACGTTCGGAGAAGAACACGCTCTCCTGCGCGCCGATGCGGTCGACCGCGTCGTGCAGGTCCGGCGCGTCGGCCACGAGCTGGCCGATCTTCTCGCGGAGGATCTGGGTGTAGAGCAGCTGCTTGCCGTAGTCCCACTCGTAGAGCGCGCTGGATTCGTCCTGGCCCTCGTAGCACTGCAGGCGCAGCAGCCGCCGACCGGTGGCGGCCGCGAGCGACTTCGCCAGTTCCGTCTTGCCGACGCCGGCGGGGCCTTCCAGCAGCACCGGCTTCTCCAGCCTGGTCATCAGGAACACCATCGTCGCGAGCCGGTCGTCGGTCAGGTAACCCTGCGCCGCGAGCGCCTTCCCCGCCTCCTCGACGGAGTCGAATGCGGTCACGCCAAACCCTCCTCGGTAGGGGTGCCGGGGGCGGCCCCGTCCAGCCCGCCCCCGGCCGTTGTGTTGTGAAGCGGCGGAGCCGCTTGCGGTGGGCCGTCAACCGGCACCGCCGCGGGTTCTCAGACGTCTCCTCGCGAGGACAGCGCCGACGTGGTGATCGGCACTGCCGCGCGCAGCGCGACCGTGAGGGGTGGTGGTCGGGCTGGCGGGCGGGGATTCATGAGTCGGCGATCCCACAGCGAGGGGTGTCTGAGGTTCCGCCACCCGCACCGTCTCGCAAGCCGGTGCGATCGCGCCTTCAGCTGAGCAGGTCGTCCAGGTCGCCGTTCATGCAGTGGTCGACCACCGGACGCACGGTCTCGAAGGTGCATTCCTTGGCATTGCCCGGCGTGCAGGCGTCGCCGAGGACGTGGTTCGTGATGCGGTCCACGTCCTCGTCGTCGCCCTTGATGACGCTCGCCTGCTCGTAGAACTTCGTCGGGCCCTGGCCGAGCCGGTTCTTCGAGTAGCTGTCCTGGGTGACGTCGGTGAACTTCTCCGGGATGCCCACGTCGCGCAGCAGCCGGATCGCGGCCGCCAGCGCCGCGTCCGCGGCCTGCACGTCGGTCATGCCGTGCGTGTCCACGCCCATCGCCTCGGCCATGTCGGCGAACCGCTTGTACGCCACCGGCATGTTGAACGCCCACACGCGCGGCAGGGCGATCGCGTTGTTCAGGCCGTGGTGGGTGTCGTAGAACGCGCTGACCGCGTGCGAGATGGAGTGGATGATCCCGAGCCCGCCGGAGTTGAACGCCTGCGCGGCGATGTACTGCGCGTACATCATGCCCTCACGGCCGGACAGCTCGGACGGGTTCCAGGTGGCCTGCCGCAGGTTCTCCGCCGTGAGCTTGATGGCCCGCAGCGCGTTGCCCAGCGACGGCTCGAAGTTCAGCCGCGACACGTACGGCTCGGACGCGTGCGCGAGCACGTCGAAACCGCACTGCGCGGTGTAGTCGATCGGGCAGCTGTAGTACAGCACCGGGTCGTCGATAGCCAGTGTGGCCACCGAGGCGTCGTCGAACGCCACGTACTTGTGCGGGTTGTCCGGGTCGGTGGTGGTGTCGGTGATGACGTAGGCCCAGGATGTCTCCGAGCCGGTGCCCGCCGTGGTGGACACCGCGATGTGCGGTGGGTTGCGCGGGTTCTCGGACTTGTTGAAGCCCTCGAAGTCGTTGACGTTGCGGCCGTCGTGCGCGACCGAGATGCGGGCGCCCTTGCAGGCGTCGTGCGAGGACCCGCCGCCGATGGAGACGAAGCTGTCACACTTGTTCTCCTGGTACAGCTTGACCGCGTCCATGACGTTGTAGTCCTTGGGGTTGGACTCGACCTTGTCGTAGAGCACGACCTCCAGCCCGTGGTACTTCATCGACTCGGTGATCTTGTGGACGATGTCGGACCCGCGCAGCCCGCTCGTCATCACCAGCGTCTTCTTGAAGCCCAGCTTCAGCGCCTCCGGGCCGATCATCTCGTGGGCCCCGGGGCCGAGGAGCGCCCGCGGGAACGGGTGGAACTCCTTGATGGGGAACGGCTTCAGCAATTCGTCGACCTGCATGACGCACTTTTCCTTCCTGCGCGACGAGCGACTGTGGTGACGCGCACACCGAAGCTAGCTCCCGACGCACGACGCGGAAACGCTTGTGGCGCAATACTCCTCGCCCGGCACGCGACTCCGCACGACCGGCGGGGAACGTACCTGCCCGATCGGACAGGTGCCCCTGGACGCGAAAAAGGCCCGGACGCGGGGTCCGGGCCTTCTTCGCGGTTTTCAGCTGTCCAGCAGGGCCAGTTCTTCGTCGGTGAGCAGGCGGGACCGGATCAGGAAGCGCACGCCTTCGGGCGCCTCCAGCGAGAACCCGCTGCCCCGCCCGGCCACGACGTCCACCGTCAGGTGTGTGTGCCGCCAGTAGGCGTACTGGTCGGCGCTCATCCAGAACGGCGTGCCGTCGCCGACGTGGCCGAGCAGCACGTCCGAGTCGCCCACCCGGAACTCGCCGTCCGGATAGCACATCGGGGCGCTGCCGTCGCAGCAGCCGCCGGACTGGTGGAACATCACCGGTCCGTGCTGCTCGATCAGCCGGCGCAGCAGGGCGACCGCGGCCCCGGTCATCGCGACCCGTTGCACCATCAGAAGAAGCCGAGCTTCTTGGCCGAGTAGCTGACGAGCAGGTTCTTGGTCTGCTGGTAGTGGTCCAGCATCATCTTGTGGGTCTCGCGCCCGATGCCGGACTTCTTGTAGCCGCCGAACGCCGCGTGCGCCGGGTAGGCGTGGTAGCAGTTCGTCCACACGCGACCGGCCTTGATGCCGCGGCCCAGCCGGTAGGCGGCGTTGCCGTCGCGCGTCCACACGCCGGCGCCGAGGCCGTACAGGGTGTCGTTGGCGATCTTCAGCGCCTCGTCCACCGAGTCGAACGTCGTCACCGACACCACCGGGCCGAAGATCTCCTCCTGGAAGATCCGCATGTCGTTGGTGCCGCGGAAGATCGTCGGCTCGATGTAGTAGCCGCCCGGGTGCTCGGCGACCTCGCGGGCGCCACCACCGGCGAGGACCTCGGCGCCCTCCTTCTTGCCGATGTCGATGTAGGACAGGATCTTCTCGTACTGGTCGTTGCTCGCCTGCGCGCCGATCATGGTCGACGGGTCGAGCGGGCTGCCGCCGCTGATGGCCTTGGTGCGCTCGATGCAGCGGCCGATGAACTCGTCGTAGATCGCCGAGTGCACCAGCGCGCGCGACGGGCAGGTGCACACCTCGCCCTGGTTGAGCGCGAACATCACGAAGCCCTCGACGGCCTTGTCCAGGTAGTCGTCGTCGGCGTCGGCCACGTCCGGCAGGAAGATGTTCGGGCTCTTGCCGCCCAGTTCCAGCGTCACCGGGATGATGTTCTCGCTGGCGTACTGCATGATCAGCCGCCCGGTGGTGGTCTCACCGGTGAACGCGATCTTGGCGATCCGGGAGCTGGACGCCAGCGGCTTGCCCGCCTCGATGCCGAAGCCGTTGACGACGTTGAGCACGCCCGGCGGCAGCAGGTCGGCGATCACCTCGATCACCTTGAGGATCGACGCCGGGGTCTGCTCCGCGGGCTTGAGCACGACGCAGTTGCCCGCCGCCAGCGCGGGGGCCAGCTTCCACGCGGCCATCAGGATCGGGAAGTTCCACGGGATGATCTGGCCGACCACGCCCAGCGGCTCGTGGAAGTGGTAGGCGACCGTGTCGGCGTCGATCTCGGCGATGCTGCCTTCCTGCCCGCGGATGGCGCCCGCGAAGTAGCGGAAGTGGTCGACGGCCAGCGGCAGGTCGGCGGCCAGGGTTTCGCGGACCGGCTTGCCGTTCTCCCAGGTCTCGGCCACCGCGAGCTCTTCGAGGTGGTCCTCGATGCGGTCGGCGATCTTGTTCAGGATGTTGGCGCGCTCGGTGGTCGAGGTGGCGCCCCACTTCTCGGCGGCGGCGTGGGCCGCGTCGAGGGCGAGGTCGATGTCGGCCGCGGACGAACGCGCCACCTCGCAGAACACCTTGCCGTCGACCGGCGACGGGTTCCCGAAGTAGCGTCCCTCGGCCGGTGCGACCCAGTCACCGCCGATGAAGTTGTCGTACCGCGCGGCGAAGCTGACGACACTGCCGTCGGCACCGGGCTTGGCGTAGGCCATGGAAGCACTCCATTCACTCGATCACATCGGTGTGATGGGTGCCACCGTGCCCGTCGCGGGTTGGCGAAACGTTGGCGCTCAGTCGCGCAGGGCCTCGTGCAGGCGGGCCGCCGCGATGCCGCGCCGCCCGTCGCCGGGGCTCAGCAGGCGGTGCGCGTGCTCGTGGACCTGCAGGTCGAACGGGTGCCGCTCGCCGTAGGTCAGCGCCAGGTCGGGCTCGCGCGAGGACAGCACGGCCTCCCGCACGGCGACCTCCAGGTGGTCCCGCCAGCGGGTGATGCCGGGCGCCTCGGACGCGGGCAACAGCGGCCCGGCGTAGCGGCGCACAGCCGTGGCGGTGTCTCCGGCCTTGAGCGCGGTCAGCACGTCGACGGCGTCGCAGTCGATGGGCGCCGTCAGGGCGTAGCGGCGGTTCGCCAGCGCGCCGCCGAGCATGCGCCGCAGGTGGGAGGCCTCCGCGCGCAGGGTCGTGCTGGTCACGGGCAGGTCCCCGTACAGCGCTTCGCGCAACCCGTCTGGCGAGAAGCCGCCGGGTTCGAGCGCGAGCAGGGTGAGCACCTCCAACTGCCGCGGCGACAACCGCAGCGGGACGCCGTCGAAGGTGGCGCTGCCGGACCCGAGGCAGGACAGCCGGATGCCCGGGGCAGCGGGCGGGACGGCCTGCAGCCGCGATTCGATGGCGGTGACCAGCGTGCGGACCGTCGACATGGCCAGCGGGTGCGACCGGTCCCAGGTAGTGGACAGGTCCAGGACGCCGAGGTGGCGGCCGCGCGGGTCGCGGATCGGCGCGCAGTAGCAGACCCAGCCGTGCAGGGCCGCGACCAGGTGCTCGGCGGAGAAGACGCTGCTCGGGCGGCCGGTGCGCAGCGCCAGCGACAACGCGTTGGTGCCCATGTCCGGCTCGTCCCAGCGGCCGCCGGGCGCGAAGTTCACGCGCTCGGCCCGCCGCCGCATGACCCGTCCACCGCAGGTCCACAGGATCGTGCCGGACTCGTCGGTGACGGCCGCGACGAAACCGGCGTCGTCGGCGATGCTGCGCAGCTCGTCGGCCAGTTCGGTGACGGGGGCCCGCAGCGGCGACTCGCGCCAGCGGGACCGCACCTCGTCACCGGCCGCGGGCGCGCTGTCCCGTGCGGGATCCACGATGGACAGCGAACGTGCCCAGGATTCGGCCACCTCGCTGCGCAGTTCCAGGGTTTCCGGGCGTGCCTGAGCCGGCACCCAGCGGGCCCATTCCCGTTCCAGGGCCGCGCGGCGCTGGTGGAGCGCACTACGCTCTGCCATTTCCGCGACCTCGTCGTCCTCGTGCTTCCGGCGCGATGGTGCTCCATGATGCCTGACGATCGCTGCGGGCGCACCTACCCGCACGGAGGGTCCCAACGTCGTGCCAACGTTCGCCGGTCAGGCTCCGCGGCATGGACTTCTGGGCTGAGCAGGCGCAACGGTTGCACTGGGACGTGCGGTGGTCGGAGGTTCTGGACTGGTCCGGCGCGCCGTACGCGAAGTGGTTCGTCGGCGGCAGGCTGAACGTGGCCCGCAACTGCGTGGACCGGCACGTCGAGGCCGGTTTCGGGGACCAGGTGGCAATCCACTGGGTGGGCGAGCCCGGCGATTCGCGGGACATCACGTACGCGCAGTTGCGGGACGAGGTGTGCCGGGCGGCGAACGCGCTGGTCTCGCTCGGAGTGCGGGCCGGTGACCGGGTCGCGATCCAGCTGCCGATGATCCCCGAGGCGATCGTGGCGATGCTGGCCTGCGCGCGGCTGGGGGCTCCGCATTCGGTGGTGTTCGGCGGGTTCTCGCCGTCGGCGCTGCGGTCGCGGGTCGACGACGCCGAGGCGAAGGTCGTGATCACCGCCGACGGGCAGTACCGGCGGGGCAAGGCCGTGCCGGTGAAGGCCGGGGTGGACGAGGCGCTGGCCGGGTCCGCGGTGGAGAAGGTGGTCGTGGTGCGGCGCACCGGGACGCCGGTGTCGATGGGCGAGCGGGACGTGTGGTGGCACGAGCTGGTCGACCCGCAGCCGGCCGAGCACACCGCCGAGGCCTTCGATTCCGAGCACC
Source organism: Amycolatopsis methanolica 239 (assembly GCF_000739085.1). Classification (NCBI taxonomy): domain Bacteria; kingdom Bacillati; phylum Actinomycetota; class Actinomycetes; order Pseudonocardiales; family Pseudonocardiaceae; genus Amycolatopsis; species Amycolatopsis methanolica. The sequence goes on from NZ_CP009110.1 coordinate 5,754,608, forward strand.
CGCTGTTCATCCTCTACACGAGCGGGACGACGGGGAAGCCGAAGGGGATCCTGCACACCTCGGGCGGCTACCTCACCCAGGTGGCGTACACGCACGCCGCGGTGTTCGACCACCGGCCGGGCGAGGACGTCTACTGGTGCACCGCGGACATCGGCTGGATCACCGGGCACTCCTACATCGTGTACGGGCCGCTGGCGAACCGGGCGACGCAGGTGGTCTACGAGGGCACGCCGAACACGCCGCACGAGGGGCGGCACTGGGAGATCATCCAGCAGTACGGGGTGTCGATCTACTACACCGCGCCCACGCTGATCCGCACGTTCATGAAGTGGGGCGAGGACATCCCGGCGAAATACGACCTGTCTTCGTTGCGGGTGCTGGGATCGGTGGGCGAGCCGATCAACCCGGAGGCGTGGCGGTGGTACCGCGAGCACATCGGCGCGGGCAAGGCGCCGATCGTGGACACGTGGTGGCAGACCGAAACCGGGGCCATCATGATCGCGCCGTCGCCCGGTTCCGCGGAGTTCAAGCCGGGCTCCGCGCAGACCCCGGTGCCCGGGATCTCCGCCGTGGTGGTGGACGACGCGGGCAAGGAGGTCGCCCCGGGCGAGAGCGGTTACCTGGTGCTGGACCAGCCGTGGCCGTCGATGCTGCGCGGTGTGTGGGGCGACGACGCCCGGTTCCGGGAAACGTACTGGTCGCGCTTCGCCGGCGCGTACTTCGCGGGCGACGGCGCGCGGTACGACGCCGACGGCGACATCTGGCTGCTGGGGCGGGTGGACGACGTCATGAACGTGTCCGGGCACCGCATCTCCACGGCCGAGGTGGAGTCGGCGCTGGTGTCCCACCCGGCGGTCGCGGAGGCCGCGGTGGTGGGCGCCGCCGACGCGACGACCGGCCAGGGGATCGTGGCGTTCGTGATCCCGCGCGGCGTCGCCGAGGTGTCCGTGCAGGAGCTGCGGGAGCACGTGGCACGGGAGATCGGGCCCATCGCCAAGCCGCGGCAGATCATGGTCGTGCCCGAGCTGCCGAAGACGCGCTCGGGCAAGATCATGCGCCGGCTGCTGCGGGACGTGGCGGAGAACCGCGAAATCGGCGACGTGACAACACTCGCCGACGCGACGGTGATGGCGCACCTCAAGGGTGGCGTGAGTTCGCAGCGGTAGTGCGGTGGTGGCCGGCCGGCAGGGATGTCCGTCGCCGGCCACCGCCACCCGGAGGTCGATCTTCGCGCCACCCTTGCACGGTGAACAACACCCAGATACCGCCGTAATTTCGACAACAAATTCCTATTTCCGCGCGCGTAACGTTCATCCTTTCCGGAACGACAAAGCGGCTGCATTGCCCCGAGATCAATTCCTTCCGAAAAGGACGTCCCCATGCGCATGATCAGTCGCGTTCTCGGTACGGTCGCGGTGGCGGGTATCGCGCTGCTCGGTCCGGCACCTGCGGTTTTCGCGGCTCAGCCGACCGATCTCTACGACTGCGGCGACTTCACCTACCAGGAAGAAGCGCAGGCCATTTTCGACCAGACCCCGGGCGATCCGTACGGCCTCGACGAAGACGACGACGGCATCGCCTGCGAAAGCCTGCCGCACAAGCCGTCGGAGCAGCCGTCCACCCCGAGCACCAGCCCCGCCACCCAGGCGCCGCCCGTCACGGCTCCGCCCGAGACGACCACCGCGGACCTCGACTGCGCCGACTTCGCAACCCAGGCGCAGGCCCAGGCGGTCCTCGACGCCGACCGCAGCGACCCGCACCGCCTGGACGCCGACCACGACGGCATCGCGTGCGAGACCAAGTTCGGCGAGCAGAACCGCACGGGCGGCTCGCAGGTGAAGGTCAAGCCGGTCGGCGGCGTGGACACCGGCGGCGGCGACCAGGGCACCGACGCCGGCCCGGCGGTCGCGGTCGGGGCGCTCGTCCTCGTCGGCGGCAGCGCCGGCACCGTGCTGCTCATGCGGCGGCGCGCCGGCCGATGAGCACCGCGCGATGGCGCCGATGGCTCGCGATCGCGGCCGTCGGCGCCACCCTCACCGCCTGCGGCTCGCCCAGCGAGCCGCAGCCCGCGCCGGCCGCACCCCCGGCTTCGACGTTGCCGGCGCCGGTCTCCACCACCGCCGCCGCCCCGGTCGACGGGCCCCTGCCGCACTCCCGGCCGGTCAAGCTGGAGGTGCCGTCGATCGGCGTCAGCACCGGCCCGATCATCGACCTCGGCCTGGCCGACGACGGCACGCTCGAAGTCCCCGGTGACGCTGTCACCACCGGCTGGTTCACCGGCAGCCCGTCCCCCGGCGAGACCGGGCCCGCGGTGCTCGCCGCGCACGTCGACTACAACCGCGTGCCCGGCGCGTTCCACCGCCTCAAGGACACCAAGCCGGGCGACCAGGCGATCGTGCACCGGGCCGACGGGACCACCGCGGTGTTCACCGTCTACCGAGTCGAGCGGTACCCGAAGTCGCAGTTCCCGACCGACGACGTCTACGGCGACACCGCGGGGCCGGAGCTGCGGATGATCACCTGCGGCGGCGCCTTCGACCGCTCGACCCGCAACTACGCGGACAACGTCGTGGCCTACGCGCGCCTGTCGCAAGCCTACCGGGGCTGATCACGCCAGGGCGGCGTGAGCCGGGCGGCGCGCATCGCCGGACGCGGTCGGTTTTCGGTGCGGGCCGGCCCGGGCCCACGCGCACTTCAACGGCGTGCCCGCACCACCGCGTCGTAGATGGTCACCGCCTTGCCGTCCGGGTCCGTGGCTTCCCGGGGCCGCGCCTCGGCGACCTCCACGCGCCACTCGCCGGGCAGCCAGCTCGCCACCTCCTCCGCGCTGCTGAACCGCTCGGGCACGTGCGGCCGCCCCATCGTGGTGTGCAGGTCGCGCGCGTCGTGGTGCACCAGCAGCACCGTGCCGCCCGGGTTGAGCCACCCGGCGAAGCGCCCGACCAGGTCACGCAGCTCCGTGTTGCGCAGGTGCAGGAACTGCGCCGAGATCAGGTCGAACCGCCGGTCGCCCGGGTCCCAGGTCCGCACGTCGGCCCGCTCCCACTCGATCCGGTCCCCGACCCCGGCCGCCGCGGCGTGCTCGGATCCGCGTCGCAGCGCGGTTTCCGACAGGTCCAGCGCCGTCACGCGCCAGCCGCGCTCCGCGAGCCAGCAGCTGTCGGCTCCCTCGCCCGCGCCGATGTCCAGCGCCGTGCCCAGCGGCAGGTCCCGGGCCTCCGCCACGAGCTGCGGGTTGGGCCGTCCACTCCAGACCGCGGTGTGCGAGCGGTACCGCTCCTCCCAGAACTCCTCGCCGTACTCCTCAGATCCCATGACGCCGCGCCCCTCCAACGAGTTCGCTCACGTCGCCCTCCGCCGCGAACACCCCGGCCCGGTGCGCGGCGACCGCCGCACGCGTGTCCTCCGCGACCAGGTCGGCGTTGATCGCCGCGCCGGCCGTCAGTCCGCCGGACGCCGACACGATCACCTGCGCCGTCACGTTGGCGACGTTCCCCGCGACCCACACGCCCCGTACCGTGGTGGCGCCGGTCGGGTCCGCGGCGATGTAACTCCCGATCACGTGGCCCTGCACGACCTGCTCCGACACTTCGAGCCCGAGCGCGGTGAGCAGCCCGGCCCGCGCCGTGAACCGGGGCGCGACCACGGCCACCTGGCGCGGCACGACCTCGCCGGACCGCATCCGCACCCCGGTCAACCGGTCATCATGAACCTCGACGGCCGCGACCTCGCCCTCGACCACCCGGATCCCGCGGGCGGCCAGTTCCTCGCGCTGTTCGTGGGTCAGCTCGGGCGCCTGGTGCCGGAACAACGTCAGGTCGGCGCTGAGCTGCCGCCACAGCAGAGCCGCGTGCACCGCCATCGGGTTCCCGCCGATGACGCCGATCGCCTGGTCGCGCGCCTCCCACCCGTGGCAGTACGGGCAGTGCAGGACGTCACGGCCGAACCGATCCGCGACACCGTCGATGTCCGGCAGCTCGTCGACGAGTCCGGTGGTCACGAGCAGCCGGCGCGCGCGGACCTGACGGCCGTCGTCGAGGGTCACGTCGAAACCATCCGCGGTCCGCTCGGCCCCGGTGACCGTTCCCGTGACGATCTCGCCGCCGTACCCGGTCACCTCGTCGCGACCGATGGCGACCAGCTCGGCCGGTGGAGTACTCTCCCGGCCCAGGTAGTTGTGCACGTGTCCGGCTCGGGCGTTGCGCGGGTCGCCCGCGTCGACGACCAGCACCGACCGGCGCGCCCTGGCCAGCGCGAGGGCGCCGGCCAGCCCCGCCGCTCCACCACCCACCACCACAACGTCGTACTTCTCGTCCATGACCGCGACTATCCGCGCGACCGACCGCGGGTGACAAGAAATTTTGCCGGGATGGCAAACCCGTGGCGGGGCAGGGCTTGAAGAGCCGGGGAGCGGGTAAACAGCGGCCACCAACGAGGAGGGCGAGGGTGGAGCAGATATCGACGTTCGGCGTCGAGGAGGAGTTCCTGCTCGTCGACGATCGGGGGCACCTGTCGGACCGCGGTCCGGAGGTGGTCGAAGCCTTCGACCGGCCCGACGGCGACGTGCATCGGGAACTCGCGCGCAGCCAGGTGGAGCTGGCCAGCGAGGTCTGCCGGGGCGCGGGCGAACTCCTCGACCAGCTCACGCACTTCCGTTCCCGGCTCGCGGGCGAGGCGGCGAAGCGCCGGTTGCGCCTGCTCGCGAGCGCGACTCCGCCGCTTGCCGAGGAGCACCCGCCGGCGCTCACGCCGACGCCGCGGTACCGGCGGATGGGCGAGCACTTCGGCATGATCGCGCGCACCGGCACCACGTGCGGCTGCCACGTGCACGTGAAGATCCCGGACCGGGGCACCGGGGTGCGGATCAGCAACCACGTCCGGCCGTGGCTGCCGGTGCTGCTCGCGCTCACCGCGAACTCGCCGTTCGACAGCGGCCACGACACCCGGTACAGCAGCTGGCGGCACGTGCTGTGGTCGCGCTGGCCGTCCGCTGGCCCGCCGCCGGTGTTCGCCTCGCTCGACGAGTACGAGTCCCGCGTCGCCGCGATGCTTCAATCCGGCGCGATGCTCGACCGGGGCATGATTTACTGGGACATCCGGCTGTCGGAGAAGCGCCCGACGCTGGAGTTCCGCATCAGCGACGTCGCGGCAACAGCACGGGAGGCGGCCACCCTCGCGGCCGTGGTGCGCGGGCTCGTGCTCACCGCGATGTCCGAACTGGACGCTCCGCCGCCACCGGTGCCCGGGGAGGTGTTGCGGGCCAACCTGTGGCGCGCGGCACGCGACGGCTTGGACGGCTCGGCCCTGCACCCGGAGACTGGGCGCCTCACTCCGGCCCCGGCGCTGATCAGCCAGCTGGTGGAACGGATCCGCGGGGCGCTCACCGGGACCGGCGACCTCGACTTCGTGGTGGAGTCGCTGGCCTGGGTGCGGGAGCACGGCAACGGCGCCCAACGCCAGCGACGCGCCTACGCGGCGAACGAGCAGCTCACCGACGTGGTGGACCTGCTCAGCCTGCGGTAGCCGCCTTCAAGGCGGCCAGCGCGTCCGGGTCCGCGAGCGCCGAACCGACCGCCACGCCACGACACCCGGCGGCCAGGAAGTCCGCCGCATTGCCCGCATCGACACCACCCGTGGCGACGAACCGCACCGACGGGAACGGAGCCAGCTGCGCCGCGATCCAACCCGCGCCCAACTGCCGCGCGGGAAACGCTTTCAGCCAAGTGTTCCCGAGTGCCAGCGCGCTCGCGATCTCGGTCGCCGTCGCCACGCCGGGCAGGTGCGGCAGGCCGAGCCGGTGCGACTCCTGCACGACCTCCGGGCGCAACCCGGGCGCCACGGTGAACTCGGCACCGATCTCGCGCACCGCAAGCAGCTGGTCCACTGTGGTCACCGTGCCCGCGCCGACGCTCTTGCCCCGCTCCGCCGCCGCGGCCACGGCCGCGCGCAGCGACGGCATCGCGTCCGGCGTCTGCACCGGGATCTCCACCAGCTCCACCCCGAAGTCCCAGGCGCGCACGCACATGTCCACAGTCTGTTGTGGATCGAAACCGCGGAAGATGCCCAGCACTGGGTTGCGGCCGAGGTGTGCGGCGAAGAAGTCAGCGGGATCCATGGTCGTCTCCTCCCCAGCCCAGTGCCCGGGAGATCCGGTGGGCGGCGGTCCGGTACTCGCCGAGGTGTGCACGCAGTTCGGCCAGCGGCGCGACGACCTTGAGCGCGGTGACGGACAGGCTGTGCGTCACCTGGCCCCGCGCGTCGCGCACCGGCAGTGCCAGGCAGTTCAGGAAATCCTCGTGTTCGCCGTCGTCCTCGGCCCAGCCGCGTTCGCGGACGCGGTCCAGCTCGGCGGACAGCTCCGCGGGGCCGGCGACCGTGGTGGGCGTGAAGCGCTGGTAGTCGCACAGGGACAGCCAGCGTTCGCGGTCCGGCTGGTGCGCCAGGATCGCCTTCGCCACGCCGGCGGTGTGCAGGATGGCGGGCAGCCCGATACGCGACCCCATCGCGACGCTGCCGCGTCCGTCGATCTTGTCCACGTACACGACCCGGTCGCCCACCAGTTCCGCGAAGTGCACGGTGTGCCCGCAGCGTTCGCCCAGCTCCTGCAGGACCGGGCGGGCGAGGGCGCGTGCCTCGACCTGGTCCAGCGCGAGCTGGCCGTAGGCGATCAGCTGGAACCCCATCGCGTAGCGGTTGTCCGGGACGCGCCGGACGAACCCGCCCTCCTCCAGGGTCTGCAGGAGCCGCAGCGCGGTCGACTTGTGGACACCGAGGTGGTCGGCGATCTCGCCGAGGGTGCGGTGGCGACGGGAGACGAACGCGACGATGTCGATCGCGCGGGCGACGGTCTGGGACATCAGCCCAGTTTCCCGATGATGTCGGCGGCCGGCGGCAGCTCGGCGAAGTCCGACGGCGATTCGAGCACGCGGGCGGCGGCGTAGTGGCCCAGCCGGAGGCGGGTCACCTCGTCGCGGTCGTCGAGGAAGCCGCTGAGCCACCCGGCCGCGAACGCGTCCCCGGCCCCGACCACGTCCACCACGTCGACCTTCGTGGACGGCGCGCGGTGGACCCCGGTCGGCGTGAAGCTGACCGCCTCGATCGCGGCGTCCTTGACCACGAGGTAGCGCGGGCGGTCGAGGAGTTCGCGGACGCTCTCCGCGTCGCTCGTGCCCCACAGCGCCTCCGCCTCGTCGCGGCCGACGAACACGATGTCGCTGTCCTGGGCCAGTTCCCGCAGGACCTCGGGCGCGTCGCCGTGCCACAACCGCGGGCGATGGTTGACGTCGAAGCTGACCAGGCCCGGGCCGCGGACGAGGGCGCGGGTCGCTTCGCGGGCCTCCTCGGACAGCGCGGCCGTGATGCCGGAGACGTGCACGAGCCGCGCCGGCTGCGCGGTCCAGTGCGCGATGTCGGCGGTCGTGATCGCGGAGGCGGCGGAGCCGGCGCGGTAGTAGTAGACGCGGGTTCCGTCCGGGGTGGGGTCCTTGAAGTAGACCGCGGTGGGACGGCGCTCGTCGCGGCGGACCAGCGACGTGTCGACGCCGTGCCGCTGGAGGTCGTCGAGCACGAGGTCGCCGAGCGGGTCGACACCGAGCGCGCTCGCCCAGGCCGCCTTGTGCCCGAGGCGGGCCAGCAGGGCGGCGACGTTCGACTCCGCGCCGCCGGGCCGCAGCAGGAAGCGGCTGTCCGAGACCAGGCGGGCGCCCGCTTCGGGCGTGACCATGACCATGGTCTCGCCGACCGTCAGCACGTCCACGCCGCCTCCGTTGCACATGTTGCAATACCGTTGTCCTCATTGCAATATAGCAGGTGGCCGCGCGGCAGGGGTGCGGTCAGGAGCGGCGGGCGTAGCGGCCCGGCGGCTCACCGATCACCGCGGTGAACTCGCGGGTCAAGTGGGCCTGGTCGGCATAGCCGAGGTCGGCGGCGAGCTCGGCCCAGTCCACGGACTCATCGCGCGCCGCCCGCTCGGCCGCGTCGTAGATCCGGTACCGGCGCAGCACCCACTTCGGGCTCACGCCGATGTGGTCGGCGAACGCGCGCTGCAGCTGCCGCACGCTCATCCCGCCGCGCGCGGCCAGGTCCTCGACGCGCCGCAGGTCGCGGTCGCGCGCGGCGAGTTCGGCGAGGGCCGTGGTGTCCTCCGACGGCTGGCGCTCACCGGGGACCAGCGGGGCGAGGGCCTGGCCGAGCATCGCGGCGATCTCGTCGCCACCGGCCTCGCCCGCGAGCGCCTCGGCCAGCGCGGGCTCGGCAGGATGCAACGCCGGGAAACCGTCGGCAACCGGGTGGACCTGGTCCGTGATCGTGGCCATCGGCCTGCCCAGGAACGGGCGGAATCCGCCGGGCCGGAACATCACGCCCAGCGCCCGGCCGTGCCCGGACAGCCGGCGGGTGAAGCGCTGGGTCTGCACGCCGCTGACCATGCCACGCCCCTCGTCGAACGCGACGTTGACCACAGGGTGCACGAGGATGTGCTGCTCGTGGACGTCCGGCAGGTCCCAGGACACGAGCCAGTACCGGTCGACGAACCGGTCCACCCCCGGCGACGGTGGGTACCGGGTCAGCTCGAACCGCCGCAGCCCCGCGTTCGGGTGCAGGATGCCGCGGCTGTCCCGCTCGACCGGTTCGACCACACGCCCGAGCCTAGTCGCGTTTCTTCAAGACCGGCCGACGGCGCTCGCCTAGCGTGCGGGCATGACGACACGCGCGGAAAGCACCTTCACCAGCGAGAACAGCGAGACCACCCCGCGCGAGTGGACCGGCGGGTCGATGGCCAGGACGCGGTGGCTGAAGGAGTTCACCGGCGACCTGGAGGGCGCGAGCGTCGTCGAGGCGATCATGCTCCAGGTCGAGCCCGCGCCGGGTGGCGAGGCGGGCGCGATCTACGTCGGCGTCGAGCGGTTCGAATGCAGCCTGCACGGGCGCAAGGGCAGCTTCCTGCTCACCCACAACGCCACCTCGCTCGGCGAGGAAACCGGCGGCGAGTGGGCCATCGTGCCCGGCTCCGGCCGGGACGAGCTGACCGGGATCAGCGGCCACGGGGAAATCCTGCCGGACCACCACTTCGTTTTGGAGTACACGCTGCCCTGAAATCGGTTAGGGTGTCGCAATTCTCGACGCCGAGGACGTGACGCCCATGATCGGAGAACGAACGGCGCAGCGCACATTCTTCGCGCCGCCGCGGGACCGGGAACCGGCCGAGCTGTACCGGGAGATCGTCGCCGGATCGGCCACCGCGAGCCGCACCGCGTTCGCACTGGAGCCACACGCGCGGATCAGCACGAACACGTACTTCGGCCGCTTCCCGGCCAGTCACTGGCAGCGGTGGACCGATGTGCCGCGGGTGACGCTGCGGGTGCGGGCGCGTGGTTCCGGAACGCTCTTCCTGATGGCGTCCGACAGTCTTGGCCGGGAACGCACTGTGGATTCCGCACGCGTCCATTCAGCGGAATTGGAATACGCCGAACTGACGGCCGAGCTGAATCGTTTCGCCGACGGTGGCGGATTGTGGCTGGAGGCCGCGACGGAGAACCGTCGGCTGCGGATCGACGACGTCCGGTGGCTGGTTCCGGGCCCGGGCCGGGGTCACGGCGCGGTGGTCGCGATGTGCACCCACAACCGGCCGGACGAGTGCGTCGCCACCCTGCGGACGCTCGCCGCCGATCGGGAGTGCCTGGATGCGCTGGATGCCGTGTTCGTGGTGGACCAGGGCAGTGATCCGGCGCCCGTCGAGCGCGCCGGGCTGGGCGGGAAGCTGCGGCACGTGCGGCAGCCGAACCTCGGCGGCGCGGGCGGGTTCGCGCGCGGGTTGAGCGAGGCCACCGCCGACGGTCGCCGTCCGCACGTGGTCCTGATGGACGACGACATCGTGCTGGAGCCGGAAACGGTGCTGCGCCTGATCGCGTACGCCGAGCTGACCGTCGTCCCGGCGATCGTCGGTTCGCAGATGCTGCAACTGCTGCACCCGCACCGCCTGCAGGTGGCGGCCGAGTACGCGGACCTGCCGCGCCTGCGGGCAGGCCGACCGGTGCCGGGCGCCTTCCAGGACGTGGACCTGCGGGAACACAAGCTGGATCTGCACGTGGACGGCGAGTACAACGCATGGTGGACGTGCCTGGTGCCGCCCGAGGTGGTGGAGTCGACCGGCCTGCCGTTGCCGATGTTCTTCCAGTGGGACGACATCGAGTACGGCTTGCGAGCCCGCGCCGCCGGCCACCCGAGCATCACGCTGGCCGGCGCCGGAGTCTGGCACGCCGACTTCTGGTGGAAGGACTGGGACGACTGGCCGCGGTACTTCAGCGTCCGCAACGGCCTGATCGTCGCCGCACTGCACGGTGGTTTTGACGGCACGGCGGCCTTCCTGGCGGGTGAACTGACACGCTACCTGGTATCGATGAGATACGCCCTGGCCGCGACGCTCATCCTGGCGATCGAGGACTTCCTGCGCGGCCCGGAGGTACTCGCGGACGGCGGCGCGCAAGCCGTGGCGGCGGTGCGGAAGCTACGCCTGGAACACCCGGAGACTCAGTTGCGACCGGTATCGTCGGCCGCCCAGACGCGCACCGTCCGATCCGGACCGGAGCCATCGCGTCCAGGACTGGTCATGGCGAAGCGAATCGCATGGCACCTGCTGGGAAAGTCGCATGGGGAGGCGGCCGTTTCGGCGCGGGACAGCGACTGGTGGCATGTGGCGCTGTTCGACCGGGTGGTGGTGACCGATCCGTCGCAGGAGGGCGTGAAGATTCGGCAGCGGGACCGGGCATTGGCGAGCAAGCTGGCCACCGAAGGAGCGAAGGTCCTCCTGCGATTCCGCAAAGACGCGGAGGACACGGCCGCACGATACCGGGCAGCACTACCAGAACTGACCACAAAGGACAGATGGCAACAACGCTTCAACAAGAGCTAAGAACAGGAAGCCGGCAACGAAAAGCAAGCGACTACCCCAACCAGATCTCCCCCGCCCCCGATCCACAGCCGATCTTTAGGCGCCGACCAGGCGTGTCAAGGTACTCTTTCCCGCCTTGACACGCCTGCTCGGCGACTGAAACACAATCAGGCATCGGGGGCGGGGGTGGTCGTAAGGTGACCTTTGGCGCCGTGAGGCGCGGTTGCGGCCCTGGCTCAAGGTGATCGTCCAGTGTCAGGCGACGGGATGACCACCCAGCTACCTTGGGTTCAAAGATCAAGGGCACAGCGCTGTCGCGCCTCAGTCTTTCCAGTTTCGCATCAGGCGGACTTGGCTTCCCTGTTCCCCTGGGGTGATGTCCACTTCGGTCATCAGTGCGCGCATCAAACCTACTCCCCGACCCCTTATCCCCTTGTCGGCTGGGGGTGGGCGCCACTTGCCGTCGTCGGTGATCACTATTTCCACGGAACCCTCGTCGGCGGTGGCGGTCAGCGTCAGGGTGCCGTCGTCCCGGCCTGGGTAGCCGTGTTCGATCGAGTTCGTGCACGCTTCGTCGACGGCGAGGATCACGTCGGCGGCCGCCTCGTCGGGGACGTCGGACTGGGCCAGCCACTGCCGCAACTCCCGCCGCATGTCGACCAAGCTCCGTGGCTCCGCGGGCAGCTCCAGGCGCATCGGGCCGGGCGGGTGCACGTAGACCAGCACCGCCACGTCGTCGTTGTGGCCGGACGGCGGCAACAAACTGTCCAGCAGGTGCTCGGTGATCTCCGCCGACTGCCGGCGCGGCACCTCGCGCACCGCCACCCGCGCGCCTTCGATCGCCTCGTCGATCGGCTGGCCGTGCCGCTCCACCAAGCCATCCGTGTACAGCAACAGCACCGAACCCGGCCGCAACGGCACCGTCGCACGGGGACGGTCCGCCGACCGGCGCACCGCCAACGGGACCGACAACGCCTGGTCCAACAACTGATCACTGCCGTCAGCGTGGCTGAGCACCGCCGACGGGTGACCGGCGCTGGAGTACGTCACGATCCCGGCCACCGGGTCGACCACCGCACAAAACACCGTGGTGCACAAGGCGCCCGGGATCTGCCGGGCGAAGCCGTCCAGCTGGTCCAGCGCCCGCGCGGGGTCGCCGTAGCTCAACAGGAGCGCACTGCACGCACTGCGCAGCTGCCCCATCACCGACGCCGCCGCGAGCCCCCTGCCGACACAATCTCCCACGACCACCGCGATCCGGCCGTCCGGCAACCGCGCCACGTCGTACCAGTCGCCGCCGACCTCCAGCGGCCGCACCGCAGGCTCGTACCGCACCGCGAACCCGGCGGGCAGATCCGTCGGGCCCAGGATCGCGTGCTGCAGCGTCAGCGCGACCGCACGCGCCTCGTCGTAGCTGCGGGCCCGGCCGAGTGCCTGCGCGAGCTGCGCCACCAGCATCCCGAACAGCGCGCGGTCCTCGGCGCCCAGCACCTGGTCCGCCCGCTCGGCCCACACCACCGAATCACCACTGCCGAGCGTCGCCCCGAGTTCGCGGCTCGCCTCCGGCGGCCAGATCTGCCCCGGCGCCTGACGGCGCGCGCGGTCCAGCCGCTCGTACAGCTCCGGCTCCAGCTCGTCGAACGAACCGGCCTCCGGATCGCCGGCGAGCAACCCGCCGCTCTCCACGGTCGGCCAGATCGCCGCCACCACCCGCGTCGCACCGAGGATCGCCCGCAACGCCGACACCCCGGCGTTCAGCACCTCCGCGACATCGGTGGCAGCCGCGAGGTCCACTGCGAACGCGGCCAGCACCGCCTCCCGGTCCGCCGCCTCCTTCTCGACCGTGACATCCCGCAGCGTCCCGACCAGCCAAGACCGCCCGTCGTCCTCGGCGACACGCGTGAGAGTCAGGGCGGCCCACGCCTCACTCCCGTCCGGGCGCTCCACCCGGACCGACACCTCGTGCCCATCACCCAGGTAGCCCACCAGATCGACAGCCGGCACGCGCTCGGCTTCCCCGCCCAGCCACGGGTACGGCCACGCCATCGGCACGCTCTCCGCGCCGTACCCGGTGATCGTGGCGAACGCCGGATTGACCTCGACCACCACGCCGTCGCTGTCGGCGACGAACACGCCCTCCCGCAACGACTCGAACAACGCACGGCGGAACTCCGACTCGCGCCGCCGCAGACCGGACAACGCCAGGTTCGCCCGCACCCGCGCCAGCAGCTCCGCGCCGGAAAACGGTTTCGGCAGGTAGTCGTCCGCGCCCGCCTCCAGACCGGACACCGCCGCCTCGACCCCGGCCCGCGCGGACAGGAACAGCACCGGCACCGACTTCGTCGCCGGTTCCGCCCGCAGCGCCCGGATGAGCCCGAACCCGTCCAGCCGCGGCATCATCACGTCCGACAACACGAGATCCGGGCGGTGGCGCCGCGCCAGCTCCAGCCCCTCGACACCGTCCCGCGCGAGCAGGACCCGCCCGACCGGGCGCAGCATCCGCGAGATGAACCGGCTCAGATCGGTGTTGTCCTCGACCACCAGCAGCGTCGGCCCCTGCTGCTCGCCGGGCGGCGCCGTCTCGCCTACCGCGTCGACGCGCCACTGCAGCGCTTCCTCGCGGTAGGCGGGCGCGGCGGTGAGCTCGAAATCGACGGCCGCCGGGGGCGCGACCGCCGCGAGCGGCAACCGGACGCAGAACGTGCTCCCGGCCCCCTCCACCGAATCCGCGGACACCGTGCCATCGTGCAGCCGCACCAGTTCCTGCACCAGAGCCAGCCCGATCCCGGCGCCCTCGTGGGAGCGGCCCTCGCGCCCGCGCGCCCGGTGGAACCGCTGGAACAGCCTGGGCAGCTCGTCGGCCGGGATGCCGGCGCCGGTGTCGGTGACCGTCAGCTCGGCGTGCCCGTCCACCTCCCGCAGCCGGACCGCGACCCCGCCCTCCCGCGTGTACTTGAGCCCGTTGGACAGCAGGTTGAGGACGATCTTCTCCCACATGTCCGGGTCGACGACCACCGCGCGGGACAGCGGCGGGCAGTCGATCTCGAACCGCAACCCGGCGCGCCGCACGGCCGGGGCGAAACTCTCCGCCACCTCCGTGGTCAGCGCGGCCAGGTCGTGCGGCGCGGAGTCCGGTTGCAGCCGGCCGGCCTCGAGCTTGGCGAAGTCGAGCAGGTCGTTCACCAGCCGCCGCAGCCGACCGGCGTTGCGGTGCACCAGCTCCAGCCGCTCGCGCTGACCGGGCGGCAACGGCTCGGCGGTGGCGGCCAGCGCGTCCTCGGCCGGGCCGGTGATGAGCGTCAGCGGGATGCGGAACTCGTGGCTGACGTTGGCGAAGAACTCGCTCTTCGCGCGGTCGAGCTCGGCCAGCGCCTCCGAGCGACGACGCTCGCCCTCGTAGGCGAGCGCGTCGGTGATCAGGCTCGACACCTGGCCGCCGAGCAGTTCGAGGAAGGCCCGGTAGTCCGCGTCCAGCGCCTGGTAGGCCGACACCCCGAGCAGCAGCGCGCCCACCAGCTCCGCCCGCCCGGCGGCGACCAGCGGCAGCACCACGGCGCGGTCCGGCGCGGCCGTGCCGACCACCACCGGTTGCACGAAGTCCGGCCCGAACCGCTTCCGCAGCCCGTCGCACACCCGGGTCCCGCCGTCCCACAACGGCCAGACCGGTTCCCCACCGCGGTGCAGCACCGCGGGCGCGGCGCGCTCCCCGGGACCGACCCCGTACGCGGCGGCCAGCGACGCCTGCCCCTCGTCGAACAGGTACGCCAGCGCGAACGGCAGATCGGCGCCGTGCCGGCCCAGCGCGGACACCGCCGACCGCGCGGTCTGCGCCACCGACCCGGCCGCCGACACCTCGCCGAGATCGTTGAGCACCGCCATCCTGCGCTGGCGGACCACCTGCTCGGTGGTGTCCTGGACCGCGACCAGGATGCCCAGCACCTCGCCCCGGTCACCGGAGATCGGGCTGTAGGAGAACGTCCAGTACGTCTCTTCGAGGTAGTTGTGCCGGTCGAGGAACAGCAGCTGGTTCTCCGAGTAGGTGGCTCCCTGACCGGTCACGACGTGACGCGTCAGCGGGCCCAGTTCGGCCCACGCCTCCGCCCAGCACTCCGAAGCCGGGCGCCCGAGGTAGCGCGGGTGCTTCTCGCCCATCGCCGGGCGGTAGGCGTCGTTGTAGAAGACGGTGAGCTCGGGCCCCCACCACACCAGCATCGGGAACCGCGACGACAGCACCAAGCGCAACGCGGCGTGCAGCTCACCCGGCCACTCCCCGATCGGGCCGAGGGCGGTCGCCGTCCAGTCGCGTGCGGCGACCATCGCCCCCATCTCACCCACGGCGTCCAAATAGGACGTGTCAGCCGGATCCGTCATCGACCGTGTCAGCCCTCACTCAGGGCGCATTCGAGAGTTTCGGAAACGGTGAACACCTGCCGCAGATCGGCCGCCTCCAGCGCGCGCAACACGACTCGGCTGGACGCGACCAGCCGCAGCGGTGTGCCGGCCTCGGCACACCGCTGCTCGGCCTCGACGAGCAGGGACAACCCGGCGGAGCCGAGGAAGTCCACGTGGGACAGGTCGACGATCACCGGCTGGGGCGGCACGGCCGCGCGCCGGGCCTGGTCCATCTCGCTGATCAGCGCCGGTGCGGAACACAGGTCCACACCGCCGGACGCGGTCACCACGACGGCGTCCCCGGTCACCCGGTGACGCACCGCGAAAGCTTCTTCGGCCAACGGAACCTCCCGGACACGCGTGGGGACACCTGCGGTGCGTTCAGCCTAATGCGGGGCCGGGAAGTCGGCAGATCTCGAGCTTCGTCACCCCGCCAGCGCCGGCGCCGAATACGCGGCCAGCCGCTCCCGGACGTCCACCGGATCCCACACCGGCGGTTCGAGGACACCGGCCGCCACGCCGTCGCACAGGTCCGCGGCGAACCGCGCCACCACCCGTGGCGCGGGCAGGACGTCGGCGCCGAGGTAGGCCAGGACGATCAGGTCCTCGCCGCAGTGCGATTCGACGACCAGCGACCACCCGGTGTCCTCGCTCCAGAGGAGGGCGGCGTCGCGGTCGGGGAACTCGGGAAGGCGGCGCTCCAGCGCCAGGTATGCGTTTGCCGGTGGTGGGTCGATCTGCACGAAGTAGGCGGTGCCGCCCAGCCCCAGAGCCTCGGTCACCAGTCGCACGTACCGCCGCAGCCCCCGCGCCTGCGCGTCCTCGTATTCCAGGTACATCTGCCCTCGCACTTCGCCCACCAGACAGCCGGCGGGGCGCCCCTGCTTGACGCCTCGCCGGAAATCGGCCCCTTGACGGGTTTGAAACCGCTCATGCCCCAGCCGGGCTACCCCTGGCTCGCGAATCCCAAACCAGCCATTTCACGGTGGGTGTGCGCGGGCTGCCTCACGCACGAGCGCTGGGTGACTCCTCACCCTCGATGGTGAACGAGCCCAGCAGCCCGGTGATGTCCAGGATGCGCCGCGCGTAGCGGTCCACGTTGGCCAGCTTCACCGTGCCGCCCTGCTCCTCCGCGCTGGTCTTCGCCCTGATCAGGGCGCTGATGCAGGCCGAGTCGAAGAAGTTGAGGCCTTCGAAGTCGAGCACCAGGTGGATCACGCCGGATCCGAGCAGCTTCTCCACGGCCTGGTCCAGCTGGTCCACCGCGCCGTGGTCGATCTCGCCGAGCAGCAGCACACGTCCGCTGTCGCCGCTGGCCTCCGTGCGCACCACGGAAGCCGTGGCGGACCTTGTCGCGCCTTCGTCCGTCGTCATGGTTCGAACTCTCTCCAAAATCGTGGCGTCGGCTTCGGCCCCGGTTGTCGCCCGGCGACCGTGTGCAATAAGTTTGCCGCAAGCCAACGAACTCCGCGCAACACCGCGGATCGTTCTGCCTACGACCTTCCACCATGCTGGAGCCTGGGAGCGATGACGACAACCTCCGACCGCCAGATCACCGCCGTGGTCAGCGATTTCCTTGACGCCCAAAAGGAATCGATCGTCACGCAGTGGGCCGACTCACCTTTCTTCCGCTCCGTGGCGCAGGATTCCGACCAGGCCGCAGGCGACAGTGCCGAGGTCCTGCGGGGGATCCGCCGGGCCATCGCGGCCGGTGACGCGGACAGCCCGGCCGCCGACGGCTTCAACGACCTGCGCTCGCTGCTCACCGCGCTCGCCTCGCAACTCGACGGCAACGAGGGTGTGAGCCCGCGCACCGCCGTCGAGGTGAGCGACCTCAAGAAGCCGCTGCTGCGCCTGTGGCAGGAGACAGCGGATGCGGAATTGCTCACAGCGGGCGCCCTGCTGCTCTCCAGCGCGGTGGACACCCTGCGGCTGGTGCTCGTCGAGTCGGCGCTCGCCTCGGCCAAGGAGACCCTGGCCATCCAGCGCGACCAGCTGACCGAGCTGTCCACCCCGGTCATCAAGCTGTGGGACGGGGTGCTGGCGATCCCGCTGATCGGCACCCTGGACAGCATGCGCAGCCAGGTCGCCACCGAGAGCCTGCTGCAGTCGATCATGACCCACCAGGCCAAGGTCGCGATCCTGGACATCACCGGCGTGCCCACGGTCGACACGATGGTGGCCCAGCACCTGCTCAAGACCGCCATGGCGGCGCGGTTGATGGGCGCGGAGTGCGTCATCAGCGGCATCCGCCCGCAGATCGCCAACACGATGGTGCAGCTCGGCATCGACCTCGGCGAGGTCGCCACCCGCGCCCGGCTGGCCGACGCGCTGGCCTACGCCCTCAACCGGCTCGGACTGCAGGTGGGCTCGTCCGCGGGACCGGGCGTGGTCTGATGGCAGGCATCCCGATCGTCAACCTGAGTGGTGTCCTGCTGGTCACCATCCAGGAGGAGCTCCTCGACCAGTCGGTGGCCGAGTTCGAGTCCGAGCTCACCGAGAAGGTCGTGGAGACCCGCGCCCGGGGTGTGCTCATCGACGTGTCCGTGCTGGACATCATCGACTCGTTCCTCGCCCGCACGCTGCACGACATCGCGGCCATCACCTCGCTGATGGCGGCGCGCACCGTGGTGGTGGGCATGCGGCCCGCCGTCGCCATCACCCTGGTCGAACTCGGCCTGACCCTGCCCGGCCTGTCCACGGCGCTCTCCGTCGAGGAGGGCTTGTCACTACTCACCCCGCAACCGGGGTCATCGCGGACGGCGCTGCGGTGACACGCGCGCCTTCCACGAACACGGTCGCCATCCACGACGAGTACGACATCGTGCATGTGCGGCACGCCGCCAGGTCGGCGGCGTCCACCGCGGGGTTCAGCCTCGTGCAGCAGACCAAACTGGTCACCGCCGCCAGCGAACTGGCCCGCAACGCCCTGGTCTACGGCGGCGGCGGGCAGGCGGAAATCGCCGTCGAGGACCTCGGCGGCAACCCGACGGTGCGGATGACCTTCACCGACAAGGGGCCGGGCATCCCGGACATCGACGCGGCCATGGCGGACGGCTTCACCACCGGTTCCGGCCTCGGCCTCGGGCTCGGCGGCGCCAAACGGCTCGCCGACCAGTTCCGGATCGACTCGGCGCCGGGCCGCGGGACGAGGGTGGAGATCAGCATGTCCGTCCGCAGAAGCGCGGGACCGTGACCCGGGACGACCTGATCGTGACCGAACAGAGTCACGTCGGCCGCGCGCGGATCGTCGCCGCGTCGGCCGCGACCCGCGCCGGGCTGCCGCTGGAGCGGGTACACCTGGTGTCGCTCGCCGCCACCGAACTGGCCTCCAACCTGCTCAAACACGCCGGGCGCGGGGTGTTCAGCGTGGTGCCCGCGCTGGGCAGGCTGGACGTGGTCGCCGTCGACTGCGGTCCGGGGATCGGCCGGATCGAGGACAGCATGCGCGACGGCTACTCGACCACCGGCACGCTGGGCGGCGGCCTCGGCGCGGTGCGCCGCGCCGCGGACATGTTCGACGTCTACAGCAGGCGTGGCCAGGGCACTTCCGTGCTCGCGCGCTGGCACGCCGGCCCGTCGCCGCTGCCCGGTGGCCTGCGGATCGGCAGCGCGATCCTCACCGCACCGGGTGAAGTGGAATGCGGCGACCGCTGGACGGCGGAAACCACGGACGATAGCGTGACCATCGCGGTGAGTGACGGCCTGGGCCACGGCCACCTGGCGGCGCGGGCCAGTGACGCGGCGATCTCCACCGTCGCGGCGCACCCCGAGCTGCGACCGGCCCGTATCCTGGAGCTGATGCAGCCGTCCCTCGCCTCCACCCGCGGCGCGACCGTCGCCGTCGCGCAGCTGAGTCCGGCGGAGGGACGCATGCGGTTCTGCGGGGTGGGCAACGTGTCCACCCGGTTCTACGCGGACCAGGACGGGCCTGTGCAGCGCATCGTGTCGCGCCACGGCATCGTCGGCGTCGCCGCGCGGCCGCGGCCGTCGGACTCCGCGTACTCGTGGTCCTCTCGCAGCTGGCTGGTGCTGCACTCCGACGGGATTTCGGACAAGTGGAGCAACACCGACTGGCCCGGCCTGTTCAACCACGACCCGGCCACCGTCGCGGGCTGGATTCTGGGGCAACGTGGCCGCGGGCGGGACGACGCGTGCGTGGTCGTGATCGCGGGAGGTGGTGGACGGTGACGAAAGCCACCACCGAGGACCTCCTCCGCGAGTTGCGCGAAACCATCGCGCGGCAGGAGCGTGAGCTGCGGCTGCACCAGTCGGAGCTGGAACAGACCAACGCGGGCCTGCTGGCCCTGCACGCCGAGGTCGAGCTGCAGCGGCAGCGGTCGGCGTTCCTGGACGAGGTGAGCCGCAGCGTGTCGGCCTCGCTGCGCGGCCGGGAGGTCGTGGAGGCGCTGGTCGGGCTCATCGAGCGGGAGAACCTGGCCGACTGCGCCGGCGTGTGGCTGGTGACGGACGAGACCCGCAAGCTCAATCGCCTGCCGCGGCCGGACAGCGCGCCGGACGCGGACGTGAAACGCGTCGGGACCGGGCACCAGGCGCACATCGAGCCGAAGCGGCTGCTGCTCCCACTGACGGTCGGCCCGCACCTTCTGGGCGTGCTCGAGCTGCACCGGGACACCGAGTTCACCGGCGACGAGGTGTCCTTCCTCACCGCCGTCGCCGCGCGGTCCGCGGTCGGCCTGCGCAACGCGGGCGAGTACGAGCGGGAACGCGAGCTGGCCGAGCGGCTGCAGCACGCGATGCTGCCCACCCTGAGCACCCCGGACGAGCTGGAGCTGTGCGCCCGCTACCGGCCCGCGGCGACCGGCGTGAACATCGGTGGCGACTGGTTCGACGCGTTCACCAGGGCCGACGGCACGATCGTGCTCACCGTGGGTGACGTCACCGGGCACGGCCTCGACGCGGCCGTGGTCATGGGGAAGCTGCAGAACGCGCTGCGCGCCTACACCGCGGAAGGGCACGGCCCGGCGGAGGCGCTGCGGCTGGCCCACCACCTGCTGCGCGGGCTGGACAGCGCGTTGTTCGCCACCGCGGTGGTCGCCGACCTGGAGCTGGAGACCGGCCGGATCCGCTGGGCCAGCGCCGGGCACCTGCCGATCCTGGCCTGCGGCGAGGGCGGGGTCCGGCACCTGGAGCGGCCGAATGCGCCGATGCTGGGGGTGCCGTTCGCGTTCGACATCGCCGAGTACGAGGAGACCATCACGCCGGGCAGCGACCTGCTGCTCTACACCGACGGGCTGGTGGAGCGGCGGGCCGAGGTCCTCGACGACGGGCTGGCCAGGCTGACCGGGGCGTTCGCCGAGGTCACCGGGCTGCCCACGGACGAGGCAGGCGACCGGATCCTGGCCGAGATGCTGGGCCAGGACGAGCACGACGACGACGTGTGCCTGCTGCTGTGCCGGTGGTCGGCGCAGCCGGAGCGCCCGTCCAGCCGCGGCGCGCGGCACATCCCGGCGCCCGGTTGAGCTCAGCGTGGGATGGCGAACTCCGCCCACACCCACTTGCCGTCGGAGCCGGTCTCGTAACCCCAGGACTCGCTGACCGCTTCGACGATCACCAGGCCGTTGCCGCGCACCGAATCCTGTTCGGCCGGACGCGGGACCGGGACGTGCACGTCGTCGTCCCACACGCGCAGCAGCAGGCGGTCGCCGTTCTGGCGCAGCACCACCGTGACCTCGCCCTGCCCGTGCTCGACGGCGTTGGTGACCAGCTCGGACGCGGCGAGCACGATGTCCTCCCTGGTGTCCGCGGGCACCTCCCACGCCTGCAGGGCGGAGGTGGCGAACTCCCTGGCCTGGCCGACGGCCGGCGCCTCCTCGGGCAACCTCGTCACCGCGCGCCGCCACACCGACGGCTTGCTGTGGTGCTTCGTCGGTCGGCGCGAGCCGTCGGTCCTCACAGTGTCCTCCCGCCAGCGGTCCTTGCTCGCGTATCGGCTGTGTTGGTGGTTCCCCGGACGTGGCCGGTTAACCACTTTCCGCCCCGATCCTCACCCGCGGTGAAGCCCGGTTAGGATCGGCGGACGGTTGAGCCGCCAGCCTGTTGCCGTGGCGGCTTCGGGTACCGGTGCAGCTTCCTTGTGGTCCGCCGACGGCAGGACGCGGTGAACGACGACTGTAGGAGGTATCTCGGGTGACCACCGAGTTGCGTGTCACGCGACGCCTCGTCGACGGGGCCATCGTGATCTCCGCCGCCGGCGATGTGGACCTGACCAGCGCGCCCGACCTGGAGAGCGAGGTGCAGACCGCCTGCGCCGAAGCGCGGCCGCCGGGCCCGCTGGTGGTCGACCTGTCCGGGGTGACCTTCCTGGGGTCGATCGGCCTGAGCCTGCTGGTGAACGCGCAGCAGAAGTGCGAGGAGAACTCGGTGGAGCTGCGGGTCGTGGCCACCAGCCGCGCCGTGCTGCGGCCGCTGGAGGTGACCCGGCTCGACGAACAGCTGCGGATCACGTCGTCGCTCGAGGAGGCCGTGGCGCCGCCCGCGACGGAAGCGAGCTGATTGTCCCGCTCCCGCGTGGGGTACTCGCTGCCGGTGGACCGAGCCGGGGAGCGACAGATGATCGTGGTGAACAAGCGGATTCCCGTCCAGCCCGAAAAGGTGTTCGCCGTCCTCGCCGACGGCTGGAACTACGCGGGCTGGGTCGTGGGCGCCTCGCACATCCGGCGGGTGGACAGCCACTGGCCGCAGGTCGGTTCGCGGATCCACCACAGCGTCGGGCCGTGGCCGTTCAACGTGCAGGACGTGAGCTGCGTGCTCGCGGTCGAGGAGAACAAACTCCTGGAACTGGAGGCCCGCATGTGGCCGATGGGCTCCGCGAAGATCACGCTGACCCTGACGCCCGACACCGAGGGCGGCACGGAGGTGCAGATGGCGGAAAAGCTGGCGCGCGGCCCGCTCAGCCTGCTCCCCGAGCCCGTGCAAGCAGCCATGCTGGCCCCACGGAACACCGAAAGCCTGAAGCGCCTGGCGGACATCGCGGTGCACCGCGATCTTTGAACCAAACCTGGGCTGGGTGGTCATCCCGGAGCCTGCCCGTCCGGCGAGGACTATCTTTTGATCTTTTTCCTGCGCTTCGCGCAGGAGCGCCTCACGGCGCTCGAACACCTTTCGCCCCCCCGCCCCCGATGCCTGATTGTGTTCAGTCGCCGAGCAGGCGACTAGAGATCGGCTGTGGATCGGGGGCGGGGGAGGTCTGGTTGGGGTAGTCGCTTGCTTTTCGTTGCCGGTCGGCGGTTTCTAGCTGTAGATGGCTCGTTGTGCTGCTTGCATCGCACTTCCGTATAGGCCGCCGGTGATTCCGTTGCGTGCCAAGGCTGCTCGTGCTGCGTTGGCTCCTGGTGCGCCGTGCACGGCACCGCCGGGGTGGGCCGAGGCGCCAGCGAGGTAGAGCCGATCAACGGGTGTGTCGGCCCTCGACAAGCCGGGTACTGGGCGGAACACGAACTGCTGGTGGATCGCGGCGGTGCCGGCGTTGATCGCGCCCTGTACGAGGCTCGGGTTGAGTGCTTCCAGCTCCGCCGGCCCCTGCGGGCACCTCGCCTGGATCAGGCCGCGGAAGCCGGGTGCGCGCCGCTCGATGAGTTCTTCCATCCGGTCGGCGAAGCGTTCCAGCCGGTCCCTGTCCCAGCGTTCGCCGCGGGGGACGTGCGTGTACGCCCACACCGCCTCGGTGCCCGCCGGGGAGCGGGACGGGTCCGTCGTCGTCATCTGGCCCAGCAACAGGAACGGCCGCTCGGGCACCCGGCTGCACGCCAGGTCCGCGCCGTACGCGGTCAGCCCATCGAGGTCCGCGTCCAGATGCACCACGCCCGACCGGCGCGCCTCTTCGGCCGTCCACGGGATTTTCCCGCTCAATGCCCAGTCGACCTTGATCGTCGCGTTGTCCCAGTGGAAACGGTCCAGGTCGGACACCAACCGGGCGGGCAGGTGCTCCTCCCCGACCAGCTCCCGGTACAGCGCCGGGGCGGGCACGTCCGCCAGCACCGCCCGCTTGGCCCGCACCAGTTCACCGTGCTCGTCCCGCACACCCATCGCCCGGTTGCCCGCGATCAACACGTCCCGGACCCGCCGGTTGCACTCGACCCGGCCACCGCGGTCGGCGAGACGGCGCACCAGTGCCGTGATGATCCGGTCCGCGCCGCACTCCGGCACCGGGAAACCCACGTCCTGCCCGACCATCCCCAGCAGCCAGCCGAACACACCGCTGCCCGCGTTGTCCGGACCAAGATCGGTGTGCAGGGCGTTGCCGGCGAGCAGCAGCCGCGCGCCCTCGCCGTCGAAGAGCTCCTCGCCCAGCCGCCGCACCGGCAGCGTCACCATCCGCACCAGCCGCAGGGTTTCCGCGACCCCGACGCGGCGCACCAGCCTCGACGCCGACCGTACCGGCGGGAACGGGCGCAGCACCGATTCCAGCAGGTCGTCACGCACCCTCTCCCATTGCGCGAACGCGTCACGCCAGGCGTCGCCGTCCTTGGCGGCGAAGGCCGACACCGAAGCGGCCGTCTCGTCGAGGTCCCGGGACAAGGCCACGGACCGGTCGTCGTGCAGGACGTGGGCCAGCACCAGCGGCGCGTGCCTCCACACCAGGCCGTAGGAGTCCAGCCCCAGCTCCCGCAGCACCGGCGACGCGTAGCCGAGCGGGTAGAACGCGCTGCACAGGTCGCTGCGGAACCCGGGCGCGGTGACCTCCGCACTGCGCACCGCACCGCCGGGCTCCGGCGCGGCCTCGAGCACGAGCACGCTCCACCCGGCGTCGGCGAGCACGTTCGCCGCCACGAGACCGTTCTGGCCCGCCCCCACGACGACCGCGTCGACGGTTTCGGTCACGACGCTCCCTTCTAGGCCTGCGTCTGACGACTGGGCCGCCCCAGCCTGATCCCAGCCAATCGCTCCAGCCACGATTCCGCACCCCGCGGCGCGAGCGGACCGCTGCCGGTGCCGCTGCCGTCGCGCATCCCGGCGACCAGTTCGGCCAGCGCCTCCTTCGCGTCGTGCCGCGGTTCCCAGCCGAGATGGGCGCGGGCGCGGGTGGTGTCGACCAGCGGCGCCTTGTCGGCGAGGGTGAGCCAGCCCGGGTGCATCGGCTGCAACCCGAGCCGCCACGTCGGCAGGGCCAGGGTGGTGACCAGCCGCCGCGGCACCGGGACGCGGAAACCGCCGAACAACTCGGCGAGGTCGTTGACGCCGAGGATCGGTTCGGCGGCCAGGTTGAAGGCGCCCTCGGCACGCTGGTCGAGCATGCGGCAGATCGCGTCGGCGACGTCGTCGGCGTGCACGACCTGGGCACGCAACCCGCTCCACAACGGCACCGGCAGCAGGCGGTTGCCGATCAACGCGGCCGGCAGAAGGGGGCTCAGCGTCCACCGCGCGAGCTGCGCGCCGGAGTCGTACTGGGCGACGGCGCACGGCCGGAACACCGCGACCCGCACGTCCGGGTGCTGCCGGGCGAACAGCTCGACCAGGCGTTCCAGGCGTGCCTTGTCACGGCTGTAGGCGCTGCCCGGGACGCCGGTGCGCGGCCAGTCCTCGTCCACGCGGGTCCAGCGCGGGGCCGGGGTGTAGGCGGCGACCGAGGACGCGCAGACCAGCTGCGGCACCCCGGCCTCGGCGACGGCGGCCAGGATCTCCTGCGAACCCTCGATGTTGGTCCGGTTGCGCGGCGGCTCGTCGGCACCCGGGTGGATGGCCCAGGCGAGGTGGACGACGGCGTCCGCCCCGGCGAAGACCTTCGGTACGACGTCCGGGGCGGTGTCGGAGTCGAGGTCGCAGTCGATCCACTGGGCACCGTCGTACGGTGGACGGGCGTCCGGGATCCGGCGCGCCAGCCCGACGACCTCCCAGCCGGGCCTGCGCGCGGCCGCACGCAGAAACGCGGTGCCGATGCTGCCGGACGCCCCGGTGACCACGACCTTCATGCCGGACGTGTTCCACGAGGGCGGCTTCGCTAACCGCCGGGGCACGGAACTTCTCAGTCCGCAGGCAAGGCGGGAGCGTCCGGCGTCGCCACCGCCGCCAGCCGGGCGCGGACCGCCGTGCGGGCGTAGTCGTAGCGGGACGGGTCGTCGTGCAGCAGGGCGTCCTCGGCGGCGGCCCTGGTGAGCGCGTCCAGCTCGAAGGCCAGCTGCGCCGGGTCCACGTCCGGGTCGATCTCGCCCAGCTCCTGCGCCTCGGCGATCGTCGTGCGGTACAGCGACTGCCAGTCCCGCCGTCCGGCGGCTATCGCGTCGCGCACGCGGCCAGGACGGGCGTCGAACTCGGCCGCGGTCGCGACGAAGAAACACCCGCCCTCGAACACCGGCTGCCGCACGTACGCCAGCCACGACTGGGCCAGCGCCCACACCCGCCGGAGCCCCGCCGGGGCCTTCCGCGCGGGCTTCACGACCTTGCCGACGAACACCTCGACGGCCGCGCGCACCGTCGCCAGCTGCAGCTCCTCCTTGGAGCCGAACTGGGCGAACACCCCGCTCTTGCTCACGTCCAGCTCCGTGGCCAGCCGCCGCACGGACAGGCTCTCCAGCCCCTCCACGGACGCGATGTCCATCGCCCGGTCCAGGATCGCCCGCCGCGAGCGCAGCCCGCGCTGCACCCGCTTGTCCACATGCACGTCAGCCACCCGGCCAGTCTATCCCGGACAGCCGTCCACCGCTTGCTCGATTCCCTGCGGAGAATTGCCACTGTCAACCGCGCGAACTTACCGTACGCGTGTCCACTAACTTGGAGGAGACACCATGCGAGCGGTACTGCAGCGGGCGTGGCGCGGCCCGCTCGAAGTGGCCGAGGTGCCCACACCCCGGCCCACCCCCGGCGACGTCCTGGTCCGGGTCTTCGCGGCGGGCGTCAACCCCGTCGACCACTACACCGCCATCGGCCAGGCCTACAACATGGTCCTGTCGCTGCCCCACCCCCACGGCTAGGACGTCGCGGGGGTGGTCGAGCAGGTCGGCTACGGCGTGACGCGGTTCGCGCCCGGCGACCGCGTCTACGGCATGCCGTGGTTCCCGCGCGCGGCCGGCGCGTTCGCCGACTACCTGACCGCCCCGGCCCGTCACCTCGCGCCGATGCCGGACGGGCTCGGTTTCACCGAAGCGGCCGCTCTGCCGCTGGCGGGGCTGACGGCGTGGCAGATCCTCACCGAGGTCGCCGGCGTGGCGGCCGGACAGCGGGTGCTGGTCTCGGGCGCGGCGGGCGGCGTCGGGCACCTCGCCGTCCAGATCGCGAAGGCCCGCGGCGCGCACGTCATCGGCACGGCTAGCCCGCCGAAGCACGAGTTCGTGCGCGCGCTGGGGGCGGACGAAGTGACCGATCATCGGACCGGGCCGCCCGCGCGGGACGTGGACGTGGTGGTGCAGATGTTCGGCGGCGAGCACGGCCTGACCGCGCTGCGCGCCCTCCGCCCGGGCGGGCTGCTGGTCAGCGGCCAGTCCGCGTGGACGCCGGGGCTGCACGAGCGCGCCGCGGAACTCGGCGTGCGCGCGGTGGGCTACCTCGTCGACCCGGACGCCGCCGGGCTCGCCGCGCTCACCGACCTGGTCCACAAGGGACAGTTGTCGCCGCACGTCAGCGAGACGTTCCCACTGACCGAGGCCGAGCGCGCCCTGAACCTGCTCGCCGAGGGCCACACCACCGGCAAAGTCGTCCTGACCGTCACCGACTGAGGTGGAACCGTGGAACAAGCAGTCCGCGCCTACGCCGAAGCCAAGAGCCGCGCCGACACCGGCGCCGCACTGGCCCAATGCGACCCCGACGTGGTCATCGAAACCGTCCCCTTCCGGGCCGTCGCGCACGGCGCGCGGAGGCCGAGCGCCAGTTCGCCGGGTTCTTCCGCGCGTTCCGCGACTACCGCGTGCGCGCCGACTACCTGCGCACCGCCGGGGACCTCGTGGTCGGCGCAGGCACGATCAGCGCCACGATGCGCGGTGCGCTGGCCGGGATCGAACCGACCGGGAAGTCGTTCGAGCTGCCGTTCGCCTGCCACTGGCAGGTGCATGACGGGCTGATCGCCCACGAGCGGTTCTTCTTCGACTTCCACTGGATGTGCGAGCAGCTGGGCCTGTCGACCGATGAGGCGGGCAAGCGGTTCACCGAGTGGCGGGAGGTGGCATGAGCGCGGGGTCACCACGTGATCGCGCCGGACCTGCCGATGGACGCCGGAGCCGGTCTGCACACGCACGCCGCCGAGGTGGCCGCCCTGCTGGCGGACCTGGACGACGTCGTGCTCGTCGGGCACAGCTACGCCGGTTTCGTCGTCCGGGAGGCCGCCGACCGGGTGCCGGAACACGTCGCGCGGCTGCTGCTCGTCGACGCGTGGTTCGGCCTGGACGGCGAGTCGCTGGACAGCCGCGCGCCGGGGTGGTTCACCGAGTGGGTGGACTCGATGACGGTCGACGGGCTGATCGGCGTGCCCCCCGCGGCGGCCGTCGGCGTGACGGACCCCGCCGACGTCAAGCGGCTGGAGGCGAACATGGTCCCGCAGCCGCGCCGGTCGTTCGCCGAGCCGACGACGCTGACCGGCGCGGTCGAGTCCATCCCCTGCCACGCCGTGGTGTGCCTGGACAACGAGCGGATGCCGCTGGCCCGGCTGGCGCGGGAGGCCGGGTGGCCGGTCACCGGGCTGCGCACCGGCCACGAGTGCATGGTCACCGCACCGGACGGGCTCACCGGCGTACTCCTGGGTCTGTCCACTCAGGACTGACCGGCGGAACCCGGCTGGGCCATCCGGCGGTGCATCGCCGCCTTCACGGTGTCCGGCACTGCCCGCGCCGCGGCAGCCTGGACCTTGTTGCGCGCCGAACCGGCGACCACCTTGTCCTTCCCGGCCATCATCGCGGCGAACCCCTGCTCGGCGACCTCCGCGGGGTCGTCCTTGGGGCCCTGCGCGATCTTGGTGTCGGTCATGCCGGCGCGCTCGAAGAACTCGGTGTCCGTCGGCCCCGGCAGCAGGGCGGTGACCGTCACGCCGCTGTCCTTCAGCTCTTCGCGCAGCGCCTCGGCGAACGAGGCCAGGAACGCCTTGCTCGCACTGTAGACGGCCTGGAAGGGGCCGGGGGTCATGGCCGCGACCGAGGACGTGAACAACACCCGCCCGGCCGCCTGCTCCACCATTCCCGGCAGCAGGCGGCGGGCCAGGTGCACGGCCGAGGTGACGTTCAGGTGCACCACGTTCAGCTCGTCGCGCAGCGAGCCGTCCACGAACGCGCCGCCGACGCCGACCCCGGCGTTGACGGCCAGCGCGGCCAGGGGCCGATCCACCGACGCGACCGCGGCGACCAGGTTCTCGACCCCGTCGTAACTCGCGAGATCGCCCCGCACGCCCAGGACCTGCGCGCCGAGCGCCAGCAACTCGCGCTGCGCGTGGTCCAGTTCCGCGTTCTCCGCCGCGATCACGAGGTCGTAGCCGTGCGAGGCGAACTGCTTCGCCAGCTCGCGCCCGATCCCGGTGGAGGCACCGGTGACGACCGCGAGCGGTCTGGTTCCTGTGTTCGTCATGGCGGGCGATCCGCCGCACGGCGTGCTGCCGCATCCGCTGGATGGCGGCGTCCGCGGGCTCCTCCGGGCGCGCGGTGACCAGTTCGCCGCTGCACACCTCGCCGAGCGTGCAGCTCCGCGGATCGTCCTTCTCCGCCGGCGCACGCACCACCAGGTCCCGGTCGGTCACGATGCCGGCCAGGCGATCGCCGTCGCGCACCAGCACGTTCCCGATGTCCTTCTCCCGCATCGCCTGCGCGGCCTGCCGCACCGGGGTGTCCGGCGACAGCGTCACCGGGTTGCGGGTCATCACGTCGCGCACGAGCTGCGCCATGGGCTTCCGACCTCCTCGCAGTCGTTGTCACACCTTCCACCACAGGCCGTCCCCCGATCGGGGCCGCCGAAACCGGCTACCGTGGGAGGCGGAGCTTCACCGGATTGGAAGGACGTCCCGTGACCGAGGCCTGGCACCGCCCGTTGCGGCACATCAAGGGCAGCGAGCTGACCGGCGACACCGCGCAGACCAGCGGCATGCGGCGGCTGGAGGCGGTGTCCGGCAAGACGGCCGGCTCGGAGAAGGTCTGGATGGGCGAGACGCACGTCGCCCCGCGCACCAATTCGGGTGACCACCACCACGGCGAAGCCGAGACGGCGATCTACGTCAAGTCCGGGCACCCGGTGTTCGTGTTCGCCGATGGCGACGAGGAGATCCGCCTGGAGACCGAGCCGGGCGACTACATCTTCGTGCCGCCCTGGGTCCCGCACCGCGAGGAGAACCCCGGCGACGAGGACGCGGTCGTGATCATCGCGCGCAGCAGCCAGGAGGGTGTCGTGGTCAACCTGCCGAGCCTGTGGGCCCAGGTGGACCGGCCGGATTCCTGAGCGCCGACCCGATCCCACTTCTCCGGGCTCTGTTGGTCGCCGTCGCGGGGGCACGTATGATCCTGGCCAGCGTCAAGCAGCCGGCGCCCAACGCCGTCCGAACGGCGGACGGCACCACGTGGCGAAGGGCTTGACGATGAACGACCTCCAGCGGATACGTCCGCATTCGTCCCCGCCGTGCTCGAAGGTGCTGGGGGGCAGGCTCCGGTTCTGATCCGCCGCGGATCCCGGATCACCCACCACGTCACGGCACCCGTCCACCGCCCGCGTTCCGCGCGGCGGTCCGGCGGTGTGCCCGGCAGCGCACTCGCGGAGAGAACCCACACATGACCAGATCCGAGCGGCCGGCGCCACTGGCCAGACTCGACGACGTCACCCTCGCGCTGGAGAACCTGCGCCTCGGCATCGACGAAGAGGAGCCGCTCGACGCGGTGCTGCGGCGGCTCGCCGAAACGGCCGTGAACGCGATCGCCGACGCCGACGCGGTCAGCGTCACGCTGCTCGACGACGCCGGGCCGCGCACCGCGGCCACCACCGACAACGACCTGACCGGGATCGACCAGGCCCAGTACGCGGCCGGCGACGGCCCGTGCCTGCTGGCCGTCCGCACGCGCGAACCGGTCCGCGCGGTGTCCAAACCGGACGATGAGACCTGGCCCGAGTTCACCGCCGCCGCACAGGACCGCGGTGTCCTGGCGTTCCTCGCCGTGCCGCTGTTGCTGGGCGCGGGCACCCACGACGGTGACGAGCTCGTCGGCTCGCTGAACCTGTACAGCCGGGTCGACGGCGCGTTCGACCCGTTCGACCAGAAGCTGATGCGGTTGTTCACCGGCGCGGCCTCCGCGGCGATCAGCAACGCGCGCCGCTGGTACCACGCGCGCCAGCAGATCCGGCACCTGGAGAGCGCGCTCACCTCGCGCGCCGAGATCGACCAGGCGAAGGGGGTGCTGATGGCGGTGCACGGCATCAGCGCGGCCGAGGCGTTCGACCGGCTGGTGGACCAGTCGCAGCGGCAGAACATCAAACTCCGCCAGGTCGCCATCGACCTGCTGGAGTCCGTGCGCGCACGCTGACGGCCGGGCCGGGTCAGGCGCGGCGCATCGCGACCCGGGGCCAGCGGTCGAGTCGCCGCGCCGCCTCCGCCGCGCGGATCCGGCGCAGCCCGGGCGTCAGCTCGTCCGCGGTCAGGCGGACGAAGCCGCACCGCTCGTAGTACGGCGCGTTCCACGGCACGTCGGCGAACGTGGTCAGCGTCAGCGCCGGGAAACCCGCCCGTGCGGCTTCCTCGATCAGCGCCCGCCCGATCCCGCGGCGCGCGCGCGAGGCGTGCACCGACACCTGCTCGATGTGCAGCGCACCGTCCACCGGCGCCGCGACCAGGTACGCCACCGGTTCCGGGTCGTCGGCCACCCACGCGAACGGGTAGCTCGCGAGCTCCGCGGGCGTCGGCAGCACGTCGTCGGCGATCTCGGGCATCCCGATGTCCCGGAAGCGCTCCCCCGCCGACCGTTCGACCTCCGGCAGCCGCTCGAAATCGGCCGCGGTCGCAGTCCTGATGCGCATGCCGGACAGTGTGACCGGGTACCGCAACATCGATGGCACGAATTCTGTCACCCTGGTACTGGCTGCGGCGGGCCGCGCGCTTCCCCGGGCGGGAGCGCGAGGCCGTGCTGCAGGCGGTCAAGATGGCGCTCGCCGCGGTGCTCGCCTGGCTCGTCGCGCGCGTGGTCGTCCCGTCGCCGCAGTCGTTCATGGCTCCGTACGCCGCCGTGTTCCTGATGACCACGACGGTCTACCGCTCGCTCACCAACGCGGCGCAGCAGACCGCGGCGCTGCTGCTCGGGCTGGCCCTCGCCTACGCCGCGGCCCACCTGATCCGGCAGCCGGCGCTGGCGCTCGCGGCCGCGGTCTTCGTCGGGATGTTGCTCGGCCAGTGGCACCGGTTCGGCGGCAGCGGCATCTGGGTCGGGGTGACCGCGCTGCTGATGATCTCCTACGGCACCGCGGGCAACCTCCTCTACCTGGCCGAACGCATGGCCGAGAGCCTGCTCGGCGCGGCCATCGGGGTGGGGGTGAACACGGTGGTCCTGCCGCCGGTGCACCTGCGCCACACACGCGACGCGGTGACCGCGCTGGCCGCCGAGGTGCGCGACCTGCTGCAGTCGCTCGCCGGCGACCTGCGCGAGGACTGGGACGCCGACACGGCCGCCCGCTGGCTGCGGCACGCCCGCCGCCTCGATTCGACGGTGGTGCGGGCCGACGACGCGGTCAGCTGGGGACGCGAGAGCGTGCGGTTCAACATCCGCTGGCTGGTGCACCGCCGCCGCGGCCGCCTGCCGCTACCGTCGGCCTTCGAGTCGCCGCTGAGCGTGCTCAAGGAGGTCTCCGAGCAGGTCAAGCGCATCACTGAGGCGCTGGTGACCGCCGCCCAGCAGGACGAGGCCGACCCGGAGTTCACCGCGGAGTACGCGCGGCTGCTCGACCAGCTGGCCGGCGCGGTCGCGTGCCTGGACCAGGACGACGACCGGCTCGCCGACCTGCCCGGCTACCTGGACGAGCTGGCCGCGCACCACCGCGAACTGGACGGCAGGCTGCGGTTCGACCGGGTCACGACGGTGATGCGGCAGGCCGAGGACGCGGCGCTGCTCGCGGTGGCCCGCTCGGCGCGGGTGCTGGAGACGGCCGCGCCGAGCTGACCCGTTTGACCTTCCCCGCGAAGAAACGGCGATCATGGCTAGCGCGCGGAGGCGTGGCGCCCAGCCGCGCCATCGCGCCAGCTCCCCGCCCGGCGAGCACCCCGGCCCACCGCCCCGCGAGCACCCCGGCTCACCGCCCGGCCAGCAGCTCCTCCAGCTCACCCAGTACGTGGTCGACCGGGACCGTCGCCACGAAGGAGTCGTCGTGCTCGCAGCGGGGCAGGTCCTCGCGCGTGCAGTCGACGCCGCACACCGGGCAGTTCGCCGTCCACGAGATGAGCAACCGGTGCCGCGACCGGCTGAGCGGCCCCGCGTTCACCACGTTGCCCATCCAGTAGACGCTGACCGTCGGCGCGCCGACCGCCGCCGCCAGGTGCCGCGGGCCGCTGTCGTTGCCCGCGAACGCCGAACACCGGTCCAGCACCCCCACCAGCGCGGACATGCTCAGCGAGGTCAGTGCGCGCACCGGCGGCCTGGCCAGGCCGGCCACCCGCTCGACCAGTTCACGTTCGTCCGGCGCCCCGATCACCACCACACCGCGCCCGCCCGCCGCGAGCTTGGCCGCGATCTCGGCGAACCGCTCCGCGGGCCACCGGCGGCGCGGGTCACCGGCGCCGGGGTGCACCACGACCAGCGGCTCCGGCAGCCCGTCGAGCACCTCCTCCGCCGCCGCGCGATCGACGTCGGTCACCGTGATGGATGGTTCGAGCTCCACCGGCCGCGCCCCGGCCAGCCCGGCGACCTCCAGCGCGCGCAGCACCTCGTGCTGGTAGTACCGGAACGGCAGCCACCGGTCGGCCTCCGCCGCGTCCGGTGTCCGTGCGCCGACCAGGTACCGCGGTTCCAGCCTGCGCAGGAAAGGGTTGGAGTTACGCCCGCCGCCGTGCAGCTGCACGGCCAGGTCGGCCGGCTTCAGTGAGTCGAACCAGGCCT
The DNA here is from genome assembly GCF_000739085.1 of Amycolatopsis methanolica 239. NCBI lineage: Bacteria > Bacillati > Actinomycetota > Actinomycetes > Pseudonocardiales > Pseudonocardiaceae > Amycolatopsis > Amycolatopsis methanolica. The sequence goes on from NZ_CP009110.1 coordinate 5,787,881, forward strand.
GCTGCTCCGCCGTGTCGAACGGCTTCCCGGCGGGCTCGTGCACGTTCTCGTACGGCGGCAGCGGCCGCACCTCGGTCACCGGCGACGGGCGCCCGGCGAACAGCTCACGGTGCAGTTCCGTGCCCAGCAGCACGATCTCGGCGTCCGGGTAGGCCGCCCGCAGCGCGGCCATCGCCGGCACCGCGAACAGCAGATCCCCCAGACCGCCACCGCGCAGCACGGCGATCCTGCGCACGTCCGGCCACTTCGCTTCGATCGGGCCGACCGCGGGCCCTGCGTCGGAATTCACCACGCGCTCAAGGTGCCCGTTTCCGCAGGCAGCAAACGGAAATGTTTCGCACCGCAAGATCCGGCTACTGGTGGAGCAGGAGAAGGAGTGGAGGTGGACATGGCAGGCGAGACCAAGGACGTGGCCCCCATCACGCCGGACCTCGTCCGGCTGCTGTCGGAGACCGCGCCCACGGTCGTGGTGCTCGGCGACGCGATCCTCGACGTGTGGCTGTCCGGCCACTGCGAGCGCATCTGCCGCGAGGCCCCGGCGCCCGTCGTCGACGTGGGCGCGCGCGCCCTGTCCCCCGGCGGGGCGGCGAACACCGCGGCGAACCTCGCCGCGCTGGGCGCGCGGGCCCGGTTCGTCAGCGTCGTCGGCGACGACGAGCCCGGGCGGGAACTGGCCGCGCTGCTGGTCTCCCACGGCGTCGACACCGAGAACCTGCTCACCGCGCCGTCGCGGCGCAGCATCAGCAAGCAGCGCGTGGTCGCCGACGACCAGGTGCTGCTGCGGTTCGACGAGGGCGACCGCGACGACCTGCCCGCGGTGCAGACGAACCGCCTCACCCAGGCGCTGGAGAACGCGCTCGCCGGCGCGGACGCGCTGATGGTGTGCGACTACGGCAACGGCCTGCTCGGCAAGCCGCTGCGGGACGCGATGGCGCGGCTGCGGGCGGACATCCCGCTGCTGGTTGTCGACGCGCACGACTTCGAGCATTGGCAGCAGGCCCGGCCCGACCTCGTCACCCCGAACGCCGCGGAGGCGGCGAACCTGCTCGGTGCCGACCTGCCGGAGCCCGGCGAGGAACGTGCGCGCCTGTTCGAGGACGAGCGGCGGAGGCTGCTCGGCAAGACCGGCGCCGCGGCCGCGGTCGTGACCATGGACCGGCACGGCGCGATGCTGCTCACCGGCGAGGGCCGCGGCTACCGCACGTGGGCCGATCCCGCGCCGGAGAGCCAGGCCAGTGGCGCGGGCGACACGTTCGCGGCGGCGCTCGTGCTGGCGCGGGCCGCGGGGCTGCCGACCACGAGCTGCATGGAGCTGGCGCAGACGGCGGCGAACGTCGTGGTGCACCAGGACGGCACCGCGATCTGCAGCCAGGCGCAGCTGTCCCTGGCGCTGAGCCGGGAACGCGAGGCCGCGGTGCCCGCCGGGGAACTCGCCCGCGCCGTCGCCGCGCACCGCGAGGCCGGGCGCCGGGTGGTGTTCACCAACGGCTGCTTCGACGTGCTCCACCGCGGGCACATCACCTACCTCAACGAGGCCAAGCGGCTCGGCGATGTGCTGATCGTCGCGGTCAACTCCGACGAGAGTGTGCGACGGCTCAAGGGCGCGGACCGTCCGGTGAACACCGCGCAGGACCGCGCCGCCGTGCTGTCCGCGCTCAGCTGCGTGGACCACGTGGCGGTGTTCGAAGAGGACACTCCGATCGAAATGCTGAAGCTGCTGGAGCCGCAGCTCTACGTCAAGGGCGGCGACTACACAGAGAACATGCTGCCGGAAGCGCCGACCGTGCGGTCCTATGGTGGCGAGGTCCGCGTGCTCGGGTACGTCGCCGACCACTCGACGACCTCGGTGATCGAGAAGATCCGCACCTCCGCGCCGGTCGGGGAGGGCGCATGAGGGTCGACGTCCTCATCCCCACGCGCAACCGGCCCGCCGAGCTCGCCGTCACGCTGTCCGGCCTGGCCGCGCAGGATTTCCCGGACTTCGCCGTGCACGTGGCCGACCAGTCCGACGGGGACGCCTCGTATGATTCCCCGGCCGCCGAGGCGATGGTCCGGGTGCTGCGGCACCAGGGACACCCGGTCCAGCTGAGCCGGAACCTGCCCCGGCGCGGGTTGGCGCAGCAGCGCAACCACCTGCTGGACCAGTCCAAATCGGACCACGTGTTGTTCCTCGACGACGACGTGTGGCTCGAACCCGGCGCGATCAGCCGCATGCACTCGGCGATCACCGAGCTGGGCTGCGGGATGGTCGGCAACGCCGTCACCGGACTGTCCTACGTGGACGACCGGCGACCGCACGAGCTGGAGCCGTACGAGGAGTGGGACGGCAGGCCGGAGCCGGAGCGGATCACGCCCGGCACCCGCGAGTGGCAGCGCTGGACCCTGCACAACGCGGCCAACCCGACGCACCTGTCGGAGCGGGTCCGGCACCGTCCGAAGTGGACCGCCTACAAGGTTGCCTGGGTCGGCGGTTGCGTGATGTTCGACCGCGAGGCCCTGGTCAACGTTGGCGGCTTCGAGTTCTGGCAGGAGCTGCCGCCGGAGCACTGCGGCGAGGACGTGCTGGCGCAGATGAAGGTCGCCGCCAAGTACGGCGCGGCGGGCATCCTGCCCACCGGGGCCGTGCACCTGGAGTCACCGACCACCGTGGTGAACCGGGACACCGAAGCCTACGACCTCGTTTCCCCGTGAGGATCATGACCGAGCCCGTTTCCCAGCAGCGCCTCCGGCTCCGGGACGAGTTCCTGGACCGGGCGGCGGAGGAGTTGTTCAAATACGACGAGCGGTTGCGCGGGCTCGACCTGCAGGTCCGCTTCGACCGCGGCGTGGCACACCTGACCGGCGAGGTCGGCGAACGCGCGCACCTGGACACCGCACGTGAGCTGATCGGGTGGCTGGACGGGGTGTTCGGGGTGTGGGACCGCGTGCGGGTCGGCGGGCGGGACCCGCTGATCCTCGACCTGGGCTGCGGCAGCCAGAAGCAGTACCCGGGCAACCTCGGCGTGGACCTGATGGCCACCGGCGAGGTGGACGTGGTCGCCGACCTGTCCGGGCCGCTGCCGTTCGCGGACTCGTGCGCGGACCGGGTGTTCCTGGTGCACATCCTGGAGCACCTGATCGATTTCCTGCCGCTGGTGGACGAGGTGCACCGCGTGCTGCGCCCGGACGGCATCGCGTACGTGCTGTCGCCGTGGTGGCGTTATGTGAACGCGGTGGCCGACCCGACGCACGTGCGGATGCTGGACGTGCAGACGATCAAGGGCATCTGCCGCAGGCCGGGCTCGTCGCGCACCTGGTTCCCCCTGCACGCGGACTGCGACGGGGCCAGCATCTTCGCCGAGCTGCGGCCGGTCAAGGACGGTTCCGCGGAGGCGCCAGGCGCGCCGCACCTCGCCCGGTTCTTCGACTAGTGACCTGACACGCACCTGCGCGGTCCCGGCAACGGGGGTGAAACACGGGATGCATACCGTGAATCGCATGACGACCCACCGGATTCCGGCCGGCGCCATCAACCTGTGGCCGGAGCAGCCCGAGAGCACGACCCGGACAGGCGGCACGGAGAACCGCGGCCTGGTGTGGTCGGCGCTCTGGCAGCACGACGAGACCGAGCCGCCCGCCGCCGACGCGCAGTCCTAAGCCGCGAGGCCGAGCCGCGTCAGGTACGCGGACAGCTCCGGTGGCGTGTGGAACGCGCTGCGGATCGCCAGTGAGGCGTCGCAGCCGAAGGCGATTTCATCCCTGCCGACGGCGTGACCTTCGGCGCGGAGGCCGTCCTGGCAGGCGTCGACGACCAGTTCCCGCAACACGGGCAGGGCGGCGACCGGCAGCTCACCCTCGTCGGCCAGTCCGACGAGGAGCTCGCCCAGGCCGGAGCCGACCGGGAGCGGGCACTGCCAGCAGACGTCGATCACCACGAACGTGTCCGGTTCGTCGCGCGGGACCAGGAGGTTCTGCGGGCAGGCGTCGTGGTGCCCCGTGGTCTGCGGCAGGGCGTCGAGACGGTCGAGCAGGTCCGGCACCCCTCGCGCGAGCGTGCGCTGGTCGTCGCGGGTGATGGCGTCCGCGTGGATCCTGCCTTCGGCGAGGATCCGGAGCGCCGGCCCGGGGGCGCCGCCGAACCGCCGCCCGGCCCAGCGGCCGAGCAGGTACGCGGCGTGCTCTAACCGCGGCGGGTCCCGGGGGAGGTCCGTGCACCGGACGTCCTCCAGCCACATGGCCACGCGGTCGTCACCCAGCTCGTCGATGCGGAAGACGGCGGGTGTGCGCAGGCCGGGCGGCAGCTCGAAGCCGGACCGGAGGAAGTCCGCTTCGCCGCGCCAGGGGAACTCGCGCGCGAACCGCTCGCGGAGTTCTCGCGGCACGGTCGCGAACACCGCGGAATGCCGGGGGGCCTGGAGGATCTTGACGAACGCCGACTGTGGCCCGGTGACGCCGTAGACCGCGGCCGTGGATGGCGCGGTAAGCGTAAACCGCACCGGCACCATGCGAGTCGGCTGGCCCGCACCCACTCGACCACGATGCAAGTCCGCGGCCGGCCGCCGCCGCCTCGTTTCTCTTGGCAGCGCCGCCTCAGCGGTAGGGAGTTTCTTCAGCGTCGCCCGCAACTGCGCCATCCCGCACGCCGCCCCCGCCCGGCCACGGCGCGCACCAGCAGCCCGCCGCCGCCGCAGAGCTCCTCGTAACAGCGCCGCCTCAGCGGTAGGGATCCGTGATCTCACAAAGCTTCTTCAGCGTCGCCCGCAGCTGCGTCATCCGGCGTTTGCCCACGTGCTGCTCCCACTCCGCCTCGATGCGGGCGATCTCCGCTTCCGCGATGGGCGCCGCCTCGCGGGCTTTGTCCGTGGCGTGGATCAGGCGCGCGCGGCCGTCCCGCGGGTCCGGCACCCGCTGCACGTAGCCGGCCTTCTCCAGCTGGTCGACCAGGAACCCGGCGGTCTGCTTCGTCACCTGCGCCGCCTCGGCCAGCTCGGTCAGCCTGCTGCCGCCCGGGTTGATCCGCTGCAGCAGCCGCGCCTGCGCGAGCGTCACCTCGAACCCGGCGGCGCGGATCGCGTCCATCACCCGGTTCTCCAGGTGCCGGTACGGGATGTAGAGCAGCAGTCCGGTGTTCACGCCCGCTCCTTGACGATAGTCAGAGGACTTGCCTAAACTAGTCAGAATATCTTACCACTTTCGGGCGAGGTTCCCATGGAACAGAACGACAAGTGGCTGGCGATCGACGCGGAACGCACGCGGATCGCCGACCTCTACGAGACCCTCACCGACGTCGAGCGGACGTACCCGTCGCTGTGCGACGGCTGGACGGTCCACGACGTCGCGACGCACCTCGCGCTGGCGCCGCACGTCGGGTTCGGCACCGTCCTCAAGGCGGCGCTGCGGGCGCGCGGGAACTTCAACCGCATGGTCTACGACCTGACCAAACGGGAGTCGGCCCGGCGCTCACCACCGGAGGTCGTGGAACTGCTCCGCACGGCGGTCGGCGTGCGCCGTCTCGCGCCGCGGCAGAGTCTCGACAACGCGTTGATGGACGTGCACGTCCACGCGCAGGACATCGCGATGCCGCTCGGCAGGCAGCTGCCGATGCCGACAGAGGCAGCGGTCGCGTCCGCGAACCACCTGTGGGAGATCGGCTTCCCGTTCCACGCCCGCAAACGCCTGGCCGGTCACCGTCTGATCGCGACGGACGCCGACTGGCACGCTGGCGAGGGCACGGAGGTCCGCGGCCCGATCCAGGCCCTGGTCATGCTGCTGGCCGGCCGCACCGCGACCATCCCCCAGCTGACCGGGATCTAGACCGTGCGGTTCTCTCGCGCGCGCTCCACGCCGGTGAGACCCCAGCCCACGGCGATCATGCCGACGCCAAGGCCGAGGTGCAGCCAGTTGTCGGCGTTGTTCACAGGCACGAAGTTGGCGCCGCTGCCCTGGTCGATGACCAGTCCATAGACCCACAGCAGCAGGTAGACGAAGCCACCCAGCACGAGGAACCCGCGGGCGCCGACCGGGGTGCGGGCCAGCGCGAGACCCACGATGCCGAACAGCAGGTGCACGATGTTGTGCGGGATGGACACCGCGAAGACCCCGAGCAACATCGCGCCGGAGTGGTGGCCGGCGAAGGTGAGGTCGCCGTAGTTCGTGGTGATCCCCGGGATGAACCCGAGGATCCCGACGAGCAGGAACACGGCGGCGACGATGGTGGCCGCGGTCTGCACGGGCCTGCGGACCCTGGTCGCGGTTGCGAAACTCCCGGTCATGACTACTCCTCAGGGACGGATTGGCCCCCGGATAGCCCCGCCGAGCGTGGCGAAACCCGTTCAGGGACGGCGGCCGACGAGATTCATCGCGACGAGGCTCAGCACGACCTGGTCGTCCTGGTTGAGCAGCTCGCCACGGGTGTGGACGAGACCGCGGTCCGGCTTGGAGCGGGATGCCCGCGCCGACACGACCGTGGCACGCAGCCGCAGCGAGTCACCCGGCCGGACCGGCGCGGGCCAGCGCAGCTCGTCCACTCCCGGCGAGGCGAGGCTGGCGTTGCGGGAGAGGTAGTGGTCCGCGAACAGGCGCATCATGAGGCCCGTCGTGTGCCAGCCGCTGGCGATGAGCCCGCCGAACGGGCCGGTGCTCGCCCCCTCCGGCTGGGTGTGGATCGGCTGTGGGTCGAACTGGGCGGCGAAGTCCAGGATCTCCTTCTCGGTGACCGAGAGGTGCCCGTACTCGTAGACCGCGCCCGGCTCGTAGTCCTCGAAGAAGCGCTGGTCGATCGGCGCGGCGAAGTCCGCCTCGCTGAGGGTCATCGTCATGGCGCCAGCATCGCACGGGCCCCGCCACACACCTCGACGCGCGCCCGCCGCCCCGGCGGCGGTGGTGGCACGTTGGCCGCCGCGGGCGGCGCCTTCGCCACTACGACGGCGGCTCGCCCCTTCGCGCAGCGAGCCAACCCCCGGAGTGGGCAGTGCCCCGACGCCGCCGATCAGCGCACCGAGCCGCTCAGGTTGTGTGCCGCGGCCAGAGCATCCGCCGTCTCAGCCGCCATGCGTCGCACGTCGAAATCCTGCTCGGCTTTCTCGCGGGCGGCGTGGGCGAGTTTGCGGCGCAGCGCGACGTCCGTGCTCACCCGGTCCAGCGCCGCGGCCAGTGCCGGCCCGTCGCCGGGCGGGACGATCATCGCCGCGCCCGCCAGTTCGTCCACCACCTCCCCGACCGCGGTCGTCACGCACGGCACCCCGTGCGCCATCGCCTCCAGCACCGCCAGCGACAACGTGTCCCGCCGCGACGGCAGGCAGAACACGTCGAGACCGCGCAGGAAAGCGCTCACGTCCCGCAGCCGCCCGAGCAACCGCACCGGCAGACCGCGCGCCCGCTCCGCCAGGTCCCGCCCGTCGCCGGCGACCAGCACCCGCACCGCGCGCCCCCGCCGCCGCAGCGCGGCCACGGCGGTCAGCAGGTCCGGGCCGGTCGCCCCGCCGATCGCGCCGATCACGACCGGCGTCCGGTCCGACGGCTCGACCGGCTCGGCCGGGATGTCCACACCCGGCCGGATGCGCGTCACCCGCTCGGCCGGCGTGCCCAGATCCCGCAACCTCGCCTCGACGATCCGCGACGGCGCCAGCCCACCGGCCAGCCGCCGGTAGCAGTCCCATACCGCGCTCGACTGCGGCGCGCCGCCGATCCGGTGCAGCGTCGCCACGGTCGGCGCCACCGACTCCGCGGCCTGCGCGGCGGCCAGGTTCGCACCGGCGTCGGCCAGGTTGACGTGCACGACGTCTGGCGAAAGCGCTCGCAGCGCGTTCTCGATCTGCGGGGCCCACACGCTCCGCACCGCCGACGCCACGATCTGCTTCGGCACGCGCTCCGGGAACGCGCCGGCGAGCGGCTCGCCCACGACGAGGCTCGGCGCGACCCACGACGGCAGACACCGCAGCAGCCGCCGGACGTAGACCTCCGCGCCGCCGAACGCCTCGTTGTCCACCACCAGCGCCACGTTCAGGCGTTCCATCGGCCACCTCACGTAGTCGGCATACCGGACACAGCTACCCGTTCCGCGATCACCCGACACCTACCGGTCGGTCAGACCCCTGACCGACCGGTAGGTGTCGTCCGCATTGAACACGTGACGTGCTGCGTCGTAGGCGGGGGTCCGGCCGGGGTGATGCTCAGCGTCCTGCTGGCCAGGGCCGGAGTCAAGGTGGCCGTGCTGGAGAAGCACCGTGACTTCCTGCGTGACTTCCGCGGGGACACCGTTCATCCGTCCACTCTGCGCCTTCTGGACGAGCTGGGCCTGGGCCGGCTGCCTGGCCCCGAGCTGACCGCGATGCGGATGCGGGTTGCCGGGGAAACGGTGGTGGCGGCGAACGTCGGCCGTCTGCCCGGACGGCACAAGCACATCAGGATGATCCCGCAGTGGGACTTCCTCGACCTGCTGGCCGCCGCCGAGCCGCTGGACCTGCGCATGGGCACCGAGGTGACCGGTCTGCGGAGGACGGACGGCCGTGTGACCGGGGTGACCTACCGGGACTCCGACGGCGAGGGTGAACTGTCCGCGGACCTGGTGGTCGCCTGCGACGGGCGGGATTCGGTGGTGCGGCAGGCCGCCGGGTTGCGCCCCGACGAGTTCCCGCTGCCGATGGACGTGTGGCAGGTGCGGATTCCCGCGCCCGCGGCCTCGACGGGTTCCGCGGGCGGCTCGCGGAACTGTTCGGCTGGGACGGTGAGGTGCTCGACGAGATCCGGTCGTGGGACGACGTCAAGCTGCTGGAAACCTCGATGGGCAGGCCGCCGCAGTGGCATGTGGACGGTTTGCTGTTTGCTGTGCCTCGGCGACGCCGCGCACACCATGTCACCGGTCGGCGGGGTGGGCGTGAACCTGGCGGTGCAGGACGCCGTCGCGGCCGCCCGGATCCTCGCCGGCCCGCTGTCCGCGGGCCGGGTGTCCACACAGGATCTGGCGAAGGTCCAAAAGCGACGCGAGTGGCCGACGCGGGTGGCGCAGCGGACGCAGCTGGGCGAGCACGAGATGCTGCTGAAGCCGGCGCTCGAGGGCACCCTGACCCGCGTGCCGCCCCCGCTGCGTGCGGTGCAGCGGTTCCCCGCTCCTCGCGGTGGTCGCGGCCTACCTCGGCGGGATCGGCGTCCGGCCGGAACACACGCCGGCCTTCGCGCGGCGTTAGGTGATCGCCGCCAGCACGAAGCGCTCCACCTCGTCGGCGGCCGCGTCCAGGTCCAGTTCCGGGTGCGCGAGCCAGTGCGACACCACCCCGTCGATCGCGCCGCCGATGGCCAGCGCGACCGTCGTGGTGTCGAACTCGCGCAGCTCCCCGGCGCGCTGGCCGTCCGCCAGCAGGGCGGCCAGCCCCTGCCAGCGGCCGCCGGCGTCGTGCGAGCCAGGCGCCTTGAGCTTCGTCCCGTTCGCGTCGTCGAGCAGCACCTCGGTGATGAGCCGGACGTGCCGCCGGTGCGCCGACTGGTAGCTGATCATGGCCCGCACGTACGCGGTGATCGCGGACCTGGCGTCGGGCTGGCGGTCGACCCGGGCCCGCACGTAGTCGCCGAACTGCTCGAACACCTGCTCCAGCGCCGCCTGGGCGAGGTTCTCCTTCGACGAGAAGTGGTACAGCACCGCGGCCTTGGAGATCCCGGCCGCCTCGGCGATCGCGGACAGCGACGTGCCGCGGTAGCCCTTGGTCGAGATCAGGTCGATGGTGCACTCGATGATCTGCTCCCGGCGGGCACGCTCGGTGAAGGTCGTCCGCCGGGACATGTCCCGATCCTAGAGGTTGCCCTCCCGGCGGCCGGGCATCCGCCCGGAATGCTGTCTTCGATCCTGCGGGGCGCCGCCGCCGGGGCGGCCGGGGCCACCGCGCTGAACGCCGTGACCTACGTCGACATGGCCGTCCGCGGGCGGCCGGCGAGCTCGACCCCAGAGCAGACGGTCGAGAAGATCGCGCACCTCGTCGGCGTCGACATCGCCGGCGACGAGCAGCAGAAACAGGCACGGGAGAGTGGCATCGGCGCGCTGCTCGGGCTGCTCACCGGGACCGCGGTCGGCGCCGCTTACGGGGCTGCGCACGGCGCGGGCTGGCGGCCGGGCACGGTCACCGGCGGCGTCGCGGCGACCGGCGCCGCGCTGGTCGCCGCCAACGGGCCGATGACCGTTCTGCGCATCACCGACCCGCGCCGCTGGAGCTTCGCCGAGTGGGCCAGCGACGTGGTCCCGCACGTCGCGTACGGCTTCGTCACCGCCGCGACCTTCGCCGCCACCGCGCGGAAACGCCGCCGCTGACCACCCGCGAGGGGGAGGTGTATGCGGAACGGCCAGGGGGTATCCCGGCTCAGCGCTCGATCGGGGAGGAAGCATGGGCAGGCACCGCATCGACGACGCGGGGACGGACCTGAAGTGGGGCGGTCCGGCCCTCGTCACCGAAGCCAGGCACGCCGCCCGCGGCCGGCACGCGCGACCCGAAGACGAACAGGCGACGCAGCCGCTGGAAGGCGCTCTCACCGGCGAGGTCCCCGTCGCCCCCTGACGGGCGGGAAAGCGCAGGTCATGCGCGTCGCGAACGGTGCCGCCCGTTCGGGTTGATTAGTGCGAATCGGTATCGGGTACTGCTCCGGCCGTGACACCAGAGGTGGTCGTGGTCGGGCAGATCGCCCGTGACCTCGTCCTGCGCGTGGGTGACGCCCCGGAGGCCGGGACGTCGGCTGCGGTGCGCTGCCGCGACGAGGTGCTCGGCGGCAAGGGCGCGAACCAGGCTGTCGGCGTCGCCCAGCTCGGTGTGCCGGTCGCGTTGCTCGCGGTGGTCGGCGACGACCGCGCCGGGCACGACCTGCTGACCCACGCCGCCGCCGACGGCATCGACGTCTCGCACTGCGTGGTGCGGGAGCACGCCCGGTCGGCGCTCATCGTGAACGTCGTCGACGACCACGGCCAGTGGCGTTACCTGGAGGACATCCCCGAAGACGTCCAGGTGGCGGAACACGACGTGCTCTCCTCGGCCGCACTGCTCCGGGAGGCGTCGTCGGTGATCATCCAATTGCAGCAACCCGCCCAGGCAGCGATGGCCGCGGCCCGGCTCGCCCGCGAAGCCGGCGCCCGGGTGGTGCTGGACGGCGTGCCCGCGGCCAAGGACCTGCTGGCGTGCGCCGATGTCCTCCGCGCCGACGCCAGGGAAGCGGAAATTCTCACCCGACAGCCCGTCGAGAATGTGGCCGAAGGGGTCAAAGCGGGGGTTATGCTGCTCGCGCACGGGCTCGACTTGGCAGTACTTGAGGTGGCCGGCCACGGCAACGTGTTCGTCAGCCGGGCCGGCTACGAGTTCCTCCCGCACGGCGACGCGCACGTCGTCGACACCACCGGCGCGGGAGATGCCCTGGTCGCGACCCTGACCTGCGCGTTGTCGCGCGGACAGGACCTGCGCACCGCAGCACGAGCGGCGGTCGAGGCAGCGGCGAGCACAACCGAACACGCCGGGGGCCGACCCCGGCTGACCCCCGGCATCCTCGAGTCGCGGAAGCAGTCATGCCCCTCAGCCAGCCCAGACCGGCAACCCGGATACTGATAGCCCCGAATCGCGCGGCGCCACCCGTGCCGTGCGAAGAATGCGGTTACTCCGCCCTGCGCATCGCCAAGCTCGTCAACGAGGCGGATGAGCCGCTGGCGACCCTGCTGGTGTGCACCAACTGCCGGGCGCACACTCCCTTGCCTGAATTGCCGGCGCCGCGGGAGCCCTAGGCACTCGGGAGGGGGTGGCTCGTGGGGTGGTCGCTTTTCGTTGCCGGCTTGCGGACAGGAATCTCAAGAAACCCCACCGGGGCGTGCAAAGGCACCACGGCGCTGGAGAAATCGCAGAACAAGAACGCGTCGTACCGTCGCGAAAGCATCGTCGGCACGTAATTCCCCCCGCCACTCCAACCGCGGGTCGTACACGACGCCGATCGCCCGGTGTCCCCGTACCTGCGAGACCCACTCACCGGCCTCATCGAGCGGGAACAGCGAATCGGTGTCGGGGACGGTCGAGTGCAGCAGCGACTCCAGGCTGTCCTCCCGTGCGGGCGGCACCGGCATGCCCTCCGGCGGCGCGCCCCACCGCGAACCGGCCATCACGGTGCCCCGGTGCGTGCCGAAACCCACCGTGAACGACTCGCCGGGGTGGCGTTCCCGCACCAGCGGCCCCACGTTCAGCATTCCGGCCGCGGCCATTGTCCGTCGCCCGCGCGTCGCCGATGTGCGTGTTGTGCGCCCACACCACGGCCTTCGCCGACGGGCCGTACGTCTCCAGCAGCCGGTCGAGCGTGTCGGTCTTGTGCTCGTCCCGCACGTTCCACGATTCGACGTCGCCGCGAACCATCGTCCGGTAGTAGCGCTCCGCCACGGCGAGCACCTCGGCGTTCTGCCGCGCCACCGAACCGGCGTCCAAACCGGACACATCGGCGGTACCCCGCAGCGAGGCGAGCAGCCGCAGCACCTCGCTTTCGCAGTTTTCCGGCACGAGCCGCGTCGAGTATGCGTAGTCGTGCGGGTTCTCGGCGAACGGCTCGAAGCAGCGCATCGCGGAAAGCGCCGTCGCCACCTCGCCCGGCTGGTGCTCGCGCAGGTACCCCACGATCTCCCGCAGCGAATCCCACAGGCTGTAGACGTCCAGACCATGGAAACCCACCGGGCGGTCGCCGCACCGCGCCGCGTTGTACGCCGTCAGCCACCTGGCGAATTCCACCACGTCGTCGTTGGCCCACATCCAGCGCGGCCACCGGTCGAAACCGGACAGCATCGCCTCCGGATCACCGCGCCCGCCCGCCACCGGTAGAAGTCGGCCGTGCCGTGCGAGGCCTCGCCCAGCAGCACGAAACGCGCGTCACCGATGCGGTTGATCAGCGGGTCGAGGTCCTCCAGCCGGCGCAGCCCGATGGCGTCCTCGCGCGGGGTCAATACGATAGCTCCTTGGCGGCGGCCTGCGCGGTGGCGAGCTCCTGGCACAGCCGCACCGTGACCTCCTGCGCCCTGGCCAGCGCGGCCGTGGCGTCGAAGACCGACGTGATCAGCGTTTCGTACCTGCCCTGGTCACCCGGCACGTCCAGGTTCCCCAACCACAGCTGCCGTTCCAGCCACGTGCCCAGTTCGGGCAGGCTGCGGGCGACGTTCTGGGAGAGCAACTTGAGCGATCCGAGCACCTGGTAGATCTCCGCGGCGCCGTCGATGCCGGTTTCGCCGCCGACCCCGGAGGCGCGGTGGTACAACCCGCGCGTCGCCAGCTGGGCCTGTTCCGCCAGCCCGCCGCAGCTGGCCGCCACCTCGCTGTTCCGTGACACGTCCATCTTCGCCGGTCCCCTGTCTGACGCCGGTCGTACTGGTTCAGCTTTCCCCTTCCGCCCCGAAACCAAACCGTGCCGGGCAAAACGTTCAACGGAGGATCAACGCGGGTAGATGTGCACGGGGACTTTCGCGCGAGAGGGGAGTGGGCGATGGCGACGACCGTGTGGCTGGGCCGGTTCGAAGGCATCCGGGTGGGTCTGCATTGGAGCGTCTTCGCGATGGCCGGGGTGCTGGTCGTGGCACTGCCGTTCACCCAGTGGGCGCCGCTCGCGCCGGTGCAGGGGGTGTTCGCCTATATCGTGGCGAGCCTGATCACCGCCGCGCTGTTCGTGGTGTCGCTGTGCGCCCACGAACTCCCGCACGCACTCGTCGCGCGGCGATCCGGCCTCGAGGTCCGCGAGGTGACGCTGTGGCTGCTCGGCGGTGTCACACGGCTGCGCGGCGAACCGCGGTCGCCCGGCGTGGAGTTCCGCGTCGCGTTCGCCGGGCCGCTGATGAGCCTGCTGCTGGCGGCGATCTTCGGCTTCGCCACCTGGATGACGTCGCCGATGGGCGATTCGCTGTCCGGCGCGGTGCTCGGCTACCTCGCGGTGCTGAACCTCGTGCTGGGTGTGTTCAACCTGATCCCGGTCGCGCCGCTGGACGGGTGCCGCGTGCTGCGGTCGATCCTGTGGGCCGCGTGGCACGACCGGCACCGCGCCACGCTCGGCAGCGCCCGCGGCGCCCGCGTCCTCGGCTTCGCCGTCTGCGCGCTCGGCGTGGTGACCCTGCTCCGCGGGCCGATCGGGCTCGGCGTGTGGCCGTTGCTGGTCGGCCTGTTCATCGTCAACCTGGCGCTGGCCGAGGAACGCGACGCCGAACTCGGCACCAGCCTCGCCGCGATGCGGGTGCGGGACGTGATGACCATGCGCCCGGCGACCGCGCCCGCCGCCACCACCGTGGCGGCCTTCCTGCGGGACAACGCCATGCTGCGCCAGCATTCGGCCTACCCGCTCGTCGACCCGGTCGGCCGGTTCGCCGGGCTGGTCACGCTGACCCGCATGCGGGCCGTTCCGCCGGAGCAGCGCCCGAACACCCTGCTCGGGGAAATCGCTTGCCCGCCAACGGAAATCCCGCGCGCCACCCCGGACGAGCCACTGCTGGCTTTGCTGCCGAGGATGTCCGGGTGCGCGGACGGGCGGGCGCTCGTGTTCGACGCCGACCGGCTCGTCGGGATCGTGTCGCCGTCCGACATCAGCCGCGCCGTGACGCTGCGCGGTCTCGGCGTGGACTGGCACGGCGGCGCGGACGTCGCGGTCGCGCGCAGCCCGTCCAGCCCGCCGCTGGGCCGTCCGGCCGCCCAGCGCTGGCCGTGAGTTTCGGCACCTCCGGGCAGGGGAATCCTCGCTTCCGATGAGCCACGAAAACACCCAGCGAGACGTGCGGCGCCTGGCCGATCAGCTCGTGGACGGCCTCGACCGGCACGACCTGGAATCCGTGTCCCGCGTGCTACCCAGGGTGATCGGCGCCGACGCGCCGGACGCCGGCCTGCTCCGGCCGCTGTGCGCGGAGCTGGTCGCGGTGATCGCCGGCGAGGTGCGGGCCCGCGCGGCACCGGAGGGCGCGGACCTGTTCACCATCACGCTGTCCGACGAGACCGACGAGGCCGTGCCGATCGACGACCTCCAGCCGGCGCTGCGGGCCGTCCTGCGCGCCGTGCTCGCCGAGCTCAACCAGGACAGCGCGGGGCTGGCGGCACAGCTGGAGTTCATCGCGGGGGACCCGGATCCGTGCGGGCAGATCGACGCGCTGATCCACCTGGTGTCCTGGGCCCACGACCTGCCGCAGACGTGACCCGCCAGTGGTGGCGGGACGCCGTCATCTACCAGGTCTACATCCGCAGCTTCGCGGACGGCACCGGCGACGGTGTCGGGGACCTGGCCGGCCTCCGCGCGAAACTCCCCTACCTGTCCGGCCTCGGCGTGGACGCGCTCTGGATCACCCCGTGGTACCCGTCGCCGATGGCCGACGGCGGCTACGACGTGGCCGACTACCGCGACATCGACCCGGTGTTCGGCACGCTCGCCGACGCCGAAGCCCTGATCGACGGGGCGCACCGGCACGGCCTGCGGATCATCGTCGACATCGTGCCCAACCACACCAGCGACGGGCACCCGTGGTTCCAGGCCGCGCTGACCGCCGGGCGCGGCTCGCCCGAGCGGGAGCGGTACGTGTTCCGCGACGAGCCGAACGACTGGCGCAGCGTCTTCGGGGGGTCCGCGTGGAGCCGGGTCGACGACGGCCAGTGGTACCTGCACCTGTTCGACAGCGCGCAACCGGACCTGAACTGGGACCACCCGGAGGTGCGCGCGGAGTTCCTGGACGTCCTGCGGTTCTGGCTCGACCGCGGGGTGGACGGATTCCGCATCGACGTCGCGCACGGCATGGTCAAGGACCCGGCGCTGCCCGGCCTCGGCCTGGACCACGAGGGCCTGGTCGAGCCGCCGGACCGCAGCGACCACCCGCACTGGGACCGGCCCGGCGTGCACGAGATCTTCCGGTCCTGGCGCGAGCTCGTCCGCCACTACGGCGACGACCGGATCTTCGTGGCCGAGGCCTGGGTGGACAGCCCGCGGCGGCTGGCCCGGTACGTGCGGCCGGACGAGCTGCACACCGCGTTCAACTTCGACTTCCTGCGCTGCCCGTGGGACGCGGCGAAGCTGCGGTCGGTGATCGACTCCAGCATCACCGCGCTCGCCACGGTGGGCGCGCCGGCCACCTGGGTGCTGTCCAACCACGACGTCAAACGGCACGTCACCCGGTACGGCGGCGGGCTGCCGCGGGCGCGGGCCGCGTTGCTGCTGATGCTCGCGCTGCCCGGCGGCGCGTACCTCTACCAGGGCGAGGAGCTGGGGCTGGAGGAGGTCGAGGACCTGCCGGAGGAGGTGCTGCAGGACCCGACGTGGGAGCGGTCCGGGCACACCAAACGCGGTCGCGACGGGTGCCGGGTGCCGCTCCCGTGGTCCGGCTGGGAGCCGCCGTTCGGGTTCTCAGCCGGCACGCCGTGGCTGCCGCAGCCCGCGCGCTGGGCCGCGAAGACGCTCGCCGCGCAGGAGGACGACCCGGACTCGGTGCTGTGCCTCTACCGGGACGCGCTGCGGATCCGCAAGGAACACCCCGCACTCGGGGACGGGGAACTGTCGTGGTTGGACAGTGCGCCGGACGTGCTGGCCTTCCGGCGCGAGCCGGGCGTGGTGTGCGTGGTCAACCTCGGCTCGGCTCCGGTCGCGGTGCCGCCGCACCGGAAGATCCTGCTGGCCAGCGCCGAACCGGCGGACGAACTCGCCCCCGACTCCGCCGTGTGGCTGTCAACCTAGGTGCAGGCGCAACTGCCGGCAGGCGTCCGCACAGCTGCGGCAGGCCTCCGCGCACACCGCGCAGTGCTCGTGGTGCCGGGCGTGCTTCTCGCACTCCTCGGCGCACGCCCGGCAGGCCTTCTCGCACAGCGCGAGCAGCTCGGCGACGATTCCGGCGGGGTCGCCGCGGCGGGACAGCACCTGGGCGGTCGCGGCGCACACGGCGGCGCAGTCCTGGTCGAGCTTGATGCACCGCACCATCGGGGCCGGATCCGGTTCGGACAGGCAGGCGTCGGCGCAGGCCGTGCAGGTCTGCGCGCAGGACACGCACTCCTCCAGGCACGCGGCGATGGCCTCCGGGTCGAGGCCGCCCAAGTCGGCGGGGTGGGTCTGCACCATGCGCAGGGCGTTGGTCATCACGTCCTCCTCTCCCTCGGCGCATACCCGGCCGGGCCGCGTCCAACCGTTTGCCCGGCCGCCGCCCGGGTAGGCCTTGGCACATGTCCGAACTACCACTACCCGAGTACGACGAGCTTCCACTGGCTTCGCTGCAGCACCGCATCCGGTCACTCGACGAGGAGCAGCTCGACCAGCTGATGTCCTACGAACTGAAGCACGCCAACCGGCTGCCGGTGCTGGAGCTGATGCGCGTGCGCAAGCGCCAGCTCCACGATGGCGCCGAGCCGTCCCACGGCGAGCACACCAAGATCCCCGAGGTGACCGGCCGCGCGGGCGGCTCACCGGCTAAGCAGCAGACGGCGGCCGAGCCGAACACCCCGCTGCGCCACGGCGTCGCCGACCAGACCCCGCACCGGGGACGTTCCTAGAACAGCTCCACCCGCCCCCGCGGTCGCGGTGGTAGCGGCGTGGCTCGCTCAGCGGCGACGTTGGTGTGAGTGGCCTGTGTCAGCCCGTCACCAACATCTCTGGATCAGCACACCTAGAGCCGCTCCTGAACGCGGCGCAGCGTCTCGCGCAGGTTGTCCTCCGAGACGGCGCCGATCGCTTCGTCGAGCGGAAGCCACTTCAGCGGCGCGCCCGGCTTCTCCGGCCGCGCCGCTTCCGGCTGCCCGGTCGCCAGCACGTACCGCAGGTCCGCGTGCTCGTGCGCGGGCTCGGCGCCCTTCGCGGGCACCGGGACGACCACCGCGTGCAGCAGGTCCCCGGTCGGCCACGGCCGCAGATCGGTCAGCCCGGTCTCCTCGCGCCCCTCGCGCAGCGCGATCACCAGCGGGTCCGTCTCACCCGGGTCGCCGTGGCCGCCGACCTGCAGCCACGCCTGCTGACGCTGGTGCCAGCGCAGCAGCACGCGGCGGCTCTCCGGGTGCACGATCACCGCGGATCCCGTGACGTGCAAGGGAATCTCGCGGGCGAACGGGTCCGCCGCGGTGGCCAGCACCTCCCGGATCCGCGCCACATCGGCGTTCTCGGTCTCGTCCCGTGCGGTGTACCCCTCCAGCATGCCCGAAGCCTACGACGTTTCCGCCCCATCGATGCGGGAACACCCCGCCGGTGTCCAGACACGACGAACTCCGCCGGACCGCATGCGACACCTTCGGCTGGGCGGAGCTGCGCGACGACCAGCTCACCGCGATGGCAGCGCTGCTTGACGGGCACGACGTGCTCGCGGTCATGCCGACCGGCTCCGGCAAGTCCGCGATCTACCAGATCCCCGCGCTGCTGATGGACGGACCGACGCTCGTCGTGTCGCCGCTGACCGCGTTGCAGCGGGACCAGGTGGGGCAGATCGAGGACAGCGACGCCCCGGACGCGGTCGCGGTCAACTCCACGCAACCCGCGCACACCACGAACAAGGCCTGGGACGCGGTCACCCGCGGCGACGCGAAGTACCTGTTCCTCGCGCCGGAGCAGCTGGCCAAGGACGAGGTGCTGAAGCGGCTCGACGACATCCGGCCGAGCCTGTTCGTCGTCGACGAGGCGCACTGCGTGTCCGCGTGGGGCCACGACTTCCGCCCGGACTACCTCCGGCTCGGGCACGCCATCGAGCGGCTCGGGCGCCCGCGCGTGCTGGCGCTGACGGCCACCGCGGGCGGGCCGGTGCGGGACGACATCGTCGAGCACCTCGGCCTGCGCGACCCGGTGCGCGTGGTGTCCGGGTTCGACCGGCCGAACCTCCACCTCGCGGTGCACCGCGCCACCAGCGAGGAGGACAAGCGCGCCGCCCTGCTGCAGTGGGTGCGGGACGCGGAGAAACCCGGCCTCGTCTACGCCGCGACCCGCAAGGACAGCGAACGCTACGCCGAGGAACTGGGCGCGATGTCCTACCACGCCGGGATGAAGGCGGCCGACCGCAAGCGCGTGCACGAGGACTTCCTCGCCGACCGGGTGGACGTCGTCGTCGCCACGTCGGCGTTCGGCATGGGCATCGACAAGCCGAACGTGCGGTTCGTCGTGCACGCGTCGGCGCCCGAGTCGGTCGACTCGTACTACCAGCAGACCGGCCGCGCAGGCCGGGACGGCGAACGCGCCGACGCGCTGCTGTTCTACCGGCCGGAGGACCTGCGCCTGCAGGTGTTCCTCACCGCGCGGCGCTTCGACGACGAGGGCATCGCGGAGCTCGCTGAGTCCCTGCGGGAGCAGGACGGCCCGGCCAGCCCGCAGGAGATCGACGGCGAGGTGGACCAGCCGCACCGCCGGGCGATGAACAACCTGAACCTGCTGGAGCAGACCGGCCTGGTCGAAGAGACCGGGCAGGGGAAGTTCAGCTACGCCGGCATCGACCCAGAGGAGGCGACCGAGCGCGCCGCGGAGGTGTCCGAGCAGCGCAAGAAGCTCGACCGGTCCCGCGTCGAGGTGATGCGCGAGTACGCCGAGACGTCCGCCTGCCGTCGCCAGTTCCTGCTCGGCTACTTCGGCGAGACGCTGAACGAACCGTGCGGGTTCTGCGACACCTGCGACGCGGGCACGGCGGCCGAGCTGACCCCGTCCGACGGCGAGTTCCAGCCCGGCGCGTCGGTGCGCCACGCGGAGTGGGGCACCGGCCAGGTCGTGCGCCGGGAGGCCGAGAAGGTCACCGTGTTGTTCGACGAGGCCGGCTACCGCTCGCTGTCGCTGCCCGCGGTCCGCGAAAAACACCTGCTGACCGAGGAGTGAGATCAGCGCCGCGAGTCCACGCTCCGAGGCGCGAGTTCTGCGTTCAGGGTGCGTAGGCGTCCAGGCCGAAGAGGTCGAACAGCTTCTGCTGCACCGCGTCCCGGCAGGTCAGCAGCCGCCGGGTGCGCGGGCGGCCGCCGGTCGACGGGTACCGCAGCACCGTCTCCCCGATGCGCGATAGCAGGTCCAGGAGTTCACGCACCGACAGGTCCAGCCCGGCCCGGTCGGCCTCCTGCCGCATCACGTGCGTGACCGCCGTCGCCAGCACGCTCACCAGCGAGTGCACCGCGATCCGGTGCTCGGTCCAGTGCCGCCGCGGCGCCGACGCGGCCACGAACGGGCCGTTGAGCTGCCGGAACGTCGAGTCCAGGTGGTAGCGCGCCCGGTACGCGGTGATCACGTCGGCGACCGGCCAGTCGTGGTCGGTCACCAGCAGCTGCTTGCCGAAGTACTCCTCGTCCAGGCGCGACCGGGCGTTCTCGTCGACCCGCCACTCCAGCCGCAGCTCGGCCGGGCGCGTGCCGGTCAGCCGCGTGGACAGCACGCGGTCGACCCACCGCACCCGGGTGATCCGCGCGATCTCGGTCAGTACCTGCTCGCGGGGCCGCCGGTTGGTGCCCGCCGCCAGTGCCAGGGCGAGGCCGTCGAGCTGCCGCGTCGCGCTGCTCAGCGCCTGCGCGAACCCGCGCGCCTGCGCCGCGTGCAGCTTCGCCGAGTGCGTGAGCACCACCCGCCGGGTCGTGCCGGACACCACGGCGTGCGTGTCGAGCGCCGTCACCCCGGCGAAGCGGTCCGGGCCGACCGACCGGCGCGCCGACGCCGGGCGCGCCAGCAGCTCCGGATAGTCGCCCAGCGGCAACGCGCCGACGAAGTGCCTGCCGTCGTCGAGGTCGAGCTGCGCGTGCTGGCCCGTCTCGAACACCAGCGTCACCGGGCCGGCCACCCGCGACGCCAGCCGGTCGGCCGACACCCCGAACGGCACCGCGCCCTCCCGCCGGTACACGCTCGACGCCAGCGGGATCGCGCCGTCCCGTGTGACCACCGTGCTCAACCCGGCCGGGGACGCCGCCGCGGTTTCCGATTCCGCGTAGGTCGCGAAGTTCGGCACGTCCACCGCGAGCAGGATCGGCTCGGGCAGGTGTTCCCGCACCCGCGCGGACACCGCCTCCTCGATCCGCTCCAGCTGCGCCCGCGTCAGCCGCCGCGTGGCGCGCCAGAACTCGTCGTCCTGCACGGCGGCCGCCGCGATCCGCGGCCGCACGAAGCGGCTCGCCGCGCTGCCCGCCCACCACTGCGCCAGATCCGTGCCCGGCGCGGTCGCGCGGTGCAGCACCGACAACGCGAAGTACGTCCCGATCGACACTTTCGCCTTGCGCGATCCGAGAACGTCGTCGATCGCCGAACGCACCTGGAGCCGCTCCAGGGTGGACCACACGGCCGCGACATCACCGAACGCCAGGTGCCGCGTACCGTCGGGTGAACCGGCCGCACCGGAAGAGGACGCGATGGCGGCTTCAATCTCCTCCGCCGTGCCGAGATAACGCTGCGACGTGATCCGCGGCGCGCCGTTCACCCGCCCGGTGTGCGCGAGGTAGTAGTAGGTCTTGCCGCCGACCCGCTTGCCGATCACCGAAGCCACACTTTAGGTAATACGCCCGCACCGGCCGCGGCGCAACGACCACGGCCGTGGTGAGCAGCGGAAACAGGGTTCCCGCCGCCCGGTGTGGCCGATCTTGCGCGGTCTGGTCCTGGCACCGCGGGCCGGGCCGGTCCTAGCGTTTCCGGTATGGCATCCGCTCCCACCGCCTCCGCGATGCGCCGCGCGCTGGCCCGTGCCCGCGACGGCAAGACCCTCGACATCACCGAGGCGACCGTGCTGTTGCACGCGCGCGACGAAGACCTCGAAACGCTGTCCGAGCACGCCTCCCGAATTCGCGACGCCGGGCTGGCGCTGGCCGGCCGCGAAGGCGTCATCACCTACAGCGGCAGCGTGTTCATCCCGCTGACCCGCCTGTGCCGCGACCGCTGCGGGTACTGCACGTTCGCGACGGTTCCGGGCAAACTGGACGCCCCGTTCCTGTCGCCGGACGAGGTGCTGGAGATCGCGCGCAAGGGCGCGGCGATGGGCTGCAAGGAAGCCCTGTTCACCCTCGGCGACCGCCCGGAGGACCGCTGGAAGCAGGCCCGCGAGTGGCTCGACGCGCACGGCTACGACGACACGCTGTCGTACGTGCGCGCGATGGCCATCCTGGTGCTGGAGCAGACCGGTCTGCTGCCGCACCTCAACCCCGGCGTGATGGGCTGGCAGGACCTGCAGCGGCTCAAGCCGGTCGCCGCGTCGATGGGCATGATGCTGGAGACCACCGCGACCCGGCTGTGGAGCGAGCGCGGCGGCCCGCACTACGGCTCGCCGGACAAGGACCCGGCCGTGCGGCTGCGCGTGCTGGAGGACGCCGGCCGGACGTCGGTGCCGTTCACCACCGGCATCCTGATCGGCATCGGCGAGAACTACGAGGAGCGCGCCGACTCGCTGTTCGCGATCCGCAAGGTGGCGCGCCAGTACGGCAGCATCCAGGAAGTCATCGTGCAGAACTTCCGCGCGAAGCCGGACACCAAGATGCGCGCCACGCCCGACGCCGACCTGCAGGAGCTGGCCGCGACGATCGCCGTCGCGCGGCTCGTGCTCGGCCCGAAGATGCGCATCCAGGCGCCGCCGAACCTGATCGGCAGCCAATACGACCTGATGCTGCGCGCCGGAATCGACGACTGGGGCGGCGTGTCGCCGGTGACGCCGGACCACGTCAACCCGGAGCGGGCGTGGCCGCACATCGACGAACTGCGGCGGCAGACCGAGAAGGCCGGCTACACGCTGCGTGAGCGGCTGCCGGTCTACCCCGAGTACGTGCTCGCCGGCGAGCCGTGGCTGGACCCGCGCATCGCCGGTCACGTCGCCGCCCTGGCCGATCCGAAGACCGGACTGGCGCGCGAGGACGTCGTGGTGGAGGGCCGCCCGTGGCAGGAGCCGGACGGCGGCTGGCAGGACCAGGCCGGCACCGGCCGCACCGACCTGCACGTCGAGGTCGACACCACGGGCCGCACCGAGGACCGGCGCAGCGACTTCGACTCGGTGTACGGCGACTGGAAGGAACTCGCTTCGCAGGTTCCGACGGCGCCGCAGCGGATGGACACCGACATCGCGGAAGCGTTGCGCCGCGCGGAACGCGACCCGGCCGGTCTGTCCGATGAGGACGCTCTGGCGCTGCTGCACGCGGACGGCGCCGAGCTGGAGGCGCTCGCCTCGCTGGCGGACGGGCTGCGCCGGGACGTCAACGGCGACGACGTCACGTTCGTGGTCACGCGGAACATCAACTTCACCAACGTCTGCTACACCGGCTGCCGGTTCTGCGCGTTCGCGCAGCGCCGCACGGACGTCGACGCCTACACCCTGTCGCTGTCGCAGGTCGGCGACCGGGTCGACCAGGCGTGGGAGGCCGGGGCGACGGAGATCTGCATGCAGGGCGGGATCCACCCGGACATGCCCGGCACGGCGTACTTCGACCTGGCGGCCGAGGTGAAGCGGCGGCAGCCGGACATCCACCTGCACTCCTACAGCCCGATGGAGGTCGTGAACGGCGCGTCCAGGACGAACCTGTCCATCCGGGACTGGCTGACGCGCGCGCACGAGTCCGGTGTGGACTCACTGCCGGGCACGGCGGCGGAGATCCTGGACGACGACGTGCGGTGGGTGCTCACCAAGGGCAAGCTGCCCGCGTCGAGCTGGATCGAGGTGGTGTCCACGGCGCACGAGCTGGGCATCCCGACGACGTCGACGATGATGTACGGGCACGTCGACACGCCCGCCCACTGGGTCGGGCACATCAAGCTGATCGCCGACCTGCAGCGGCGAGCGCTCGAGAAGACGGGGCGGCGCGGGTTCACCGAGTTCGTGCTGCTGCCGTTCATCCACCAGAACGCGCCGATCTACCTGGCCGGGCTGTCCCGCCCCGGCCCGACGAAGCGCGAGAACCGGGCGGTGCACGCGCTGGCGCGGATCCTGCTGCACGGCCTGATCGACAACATCCAGTGCTCGTGGGTGAAGCTGGGTGAGGACACCTGCCGGGACGTGCTGAACGGTGGCGTCAACGACCTCGGCGGCACGCTGATGGAGGAGACGATCAGCCGCATGGCGGGCGCGGACAACGGCTCGTACAAGACGATCAGCGAGCTGGAGGCGATGGTCGCCCCGATCGACCGCCCGCTGGTCCAGCGGACGACGACGTACGGCCGCCCATCGCCGGACCGCGTAGCGGCCGCGCTCGCCTCCGACGGAGTCACCCAGGCCGTCCGACGCCCGCTGCCGCTGCCGATCGTGAGCTGAGCCGCGGAGGGGCGCACACTCCGCGGGCTGCGGAGTGTGCGCCCCTCCGACCGCCGCACCCACGACGTGCCGCACAGGGTCCACCCCTGCCGCCGAGCGGGTTTTGCCAGCTGGCGCGGCGAGTTCGCCCTTGACCGTGCATTCGCCCCCGGGGGGGCGTTTTCGCCACTTGGCGCGCGGTTCGCCATCCGAGCCCGCCTTCGCCAATTCACCCATCCGCGCGCCTTATTGCGTTCACGAGCGCCGGCGTCGGCGAGTCGGCCGCTCCGGCCGCCGAGTCCACCCCTCCCGCTGCCGAGTCGGCCCTCCGTGCGCACCGAGTTCCCCACCTGTGGCAGTGGTTCCCCGCACCCGCGGCGGTTCACCCCTCCGGGCACCGAACCGCCGCGTCAGCCGACGTTGTTGGTCGTCACCTCGTCCAGGAAGCGCGCCACGTTGGCCAGCATCCGCTCCACCCGCTCCGCCAACGGCGCGCGGTCCACCGGGTTGTGCACCGCCGGGCGGCGCTTGCCCCGCAGGTACAGCCCGCAAGCCAGGTCGGCGCACGCGTACGTTCCGACGGTGTTGCCCTGCTTCCCCGCCGCGCCGATCCGCCGGGCGGCGAACAGCGACACGTCCGTCGCCGCGTGGATCGTTCCGCAGAAGGCGCACAACGAGGACTTCACAGAGCTCCGGTGCTTCGCCGCGGCCCGCAACGCGACTCCGACCACCTCGTCCCCGTAAGGCGCGACGAGGTAGGCGTTCTGCGCCGCACGCGGGTCCCGCCAGCCCAGGAAGTCCACTTCGGACCAGTCGAGCCCGGCCAGTCCCGCCGGCAGCGCCAGCCGTTGCGCCTCCCCCTTCGAGCAGTTCACGAACGACTTGCGGATGCGGTTCTCGTCAAGGGGTTGCACGGCGGGAATGATCCGTCGCACCGCCACGACCGGGCAAGTCATTTAGGATCGACTGTGATGAGCACGAAGATCGCGTGGCCGGTGCCCGCCCCGGGCCTTCCCGAGAACGTCCACCCCGCACTGGCCGCGATGGCTCGCGCCGCCAGCGCCGCCTACGGGGACGCCCGCCGCAGGCACACCCGCGCGGAGCTGGCCGAGAAGGTCGCCGACGGCGCGGACGGCACCCCGACGATGCGCGTGGACGAGATCGTCGAGGCCGCGATCGCCGAGGAGGCGGACCGGCACCGCGTCAACCTGCTCAGCGAGGAGGTCGGTTTCGTCGACAACGGCTCCGCGGTGACGCTCGTCGTCGATCCGGTCGACGGCTCCAACAACGCCGCCAACGGGGTGCCGCTGAGCTGCTTCGGCGGCACGGTCGCGGTCGACGGCCAGGCGACCGAGGCGCTCACCGTGTGGCTGGACACCGGCCGCGCCTGGCACGCCCGCGCCGGCGAGCCGGTCCCGTTCCGCACCACCGGCCGCACCGCTCTGACCGGCGCGACGGTCAACCTGCTCCGCCCGCACAAGCGCAACGCCGAAGCCTGGATGCGCGTCGCGGACAAGGCCCAGCGCGTGCGGATCCTGTCCACCACGGTGCTGGAGTGCGCACTGGTCGCCGAAGGCTCGGTCGACGCGTTCTGCGACCCCGGCTCGGACACCCACCGGCTGGTCGACCTCGCGACGGCGATGGTGACGGTGCCCGCGGCCGGCGGCGCGGTGATCGACGTGCGCGGCCGCCCCCTGGAGATCGACCCGGACCTGACCCGCCGCTGGTCCGGGATCGCCGCCGCGAGCCGCGCACTGGCCGACGACCTCGCCGCGATCGTCCTCGGCTAGACCGGCCCCACCGCCCCCGCGGCCACCCCCGAAACAACCCACACCGCGGCTCCACCCTCCCCGCCGCAACCCGCGCCCAGCCACCGCTGGCCCGGCCCCGCCGACCGGCCGCCACAACCATGCCCGGCTGCCCCGGGTCCAATGGCCCTACCGGTCACCACCGGCCGGGGTGATCGTGGTGGCCGTGACGTTCCCCGCGCGCGAAAGATCGGTCGCTCCGATGCTCGATCCGTTCGGACTGGAAGTGCTGGGGCGGGAGCAGTGCCTGGAGCTGCTCGCCACCGCCGGGATCGGGCGGGTCGTGTTCACCACGCGCGGCCTGCCCGCCGTCCAGCCGGTCCGGTTCGTGCTGGCGGACGACGCCGTCAACTTCGGCGCGCCTGCCGCGAGCCCGCTGTTCGCCGCGGCGCACGACGGAGTGGTCGCGTTCGAGGCCGACGCCTTCGCCCCGGACCTCGGGTCCGGCTGGTGGGTGACGGTGCTCGGCCGGGCGCGGGCCACCCGGGAACGCGCCAGGGCGTGGCCGGCGAGCACCGCCGATGACCGTTGGATCCGCATCCCGTTGGAAGTAGTCTCGGGTCGGCGGCTCGTGGGGTAGGGCTGCCGGAAGGGCAGCGGGTGATCGGACCGGGCGTTCGCGGACTTGTCGAGGCCGTCGTCGGGGTCGCGGCTGACCTCAGCTTGCCCGAGATCCTGTCCAAGATCGTCGCCAGCGCGTGCGACCTCACCGGCGCCGCGCACGCCGTGATCCAGGTGCCGGACGCCGCGCCCGTGCGTGCCGGGGATCCGGCCGCGCCCGGCGCGTCGCTGACGATGCCGCTGCACGCCCGCGGCGGGCGGTTCGGCGAGCTGCGGCTCACCGGCAAGGAGGGCGGCTTCACCGGCGCCGACCGGGAAGCCGTGGTCACGCTCGTCGCCACGGCCGGCATGGCGATCGACAACGCCACCCTGTACGAGCGGACGCGCGGCCGGGAGCGCTGGCTGGAGGCTTCGCACGAGGTCACGGCGGCCCTGCTGACCGGCGAGGACCCGCAGCGCACGCTGCGCCTGATCGCCGAGCACGCCCGGTTGGTCGCGGGCGCCACGGCCGCCGCGGTCGCCGTCCCGCGCGAGGACGACCCCGGCGTCCTGGTGTTCGAGGTCGTCGCCGCCGGCGAGAGCGCCCCGCCCGGCCTGGCCGGGTTGACGGTGCCGGTCGACGGCACGGCGAGCGGTGTGGCGTTCAGCTCCGGTGAAGCGGTGGTGGTGCGCAACTACGGCCGCCACGCCGCCAAGGAGCAGGCCAAGGTCAACATCCAGATGCCGGAGCAGGTCACCGAGCTGGACTCGGCGGTCGCCGTGCCGTTGATCGTCGGCGGGGAGACCCTCGGCGTCCTGCTGGTCGCGAAGTTCGGCGGCGCCGAGCCGTTCACCGACGACGAGGTCGCCCTGGCCAGGACGTTCGCCGGGCACGCGGCGCTGGCGATGGAGTTCGCCCGCGCCGAGGAGGACCGGCAGCGGCTGGCCGTGTTCACCGAACGCGACCGCATCGCCCGCGACCTGCACGACCTGGTCATCCAGCGGCTGTTCGCGACCGGGCTGGGGCTGGAGGGGCTGCGGCCGCTCGTGACGCAGCCGGAGGTCGCGAACCGGCTGACCGGTTTCGTGCAGGAGCTGGACCGCACCATCCGCGAGATCCGCAACAGCATCTTCTCGCTGACCCAGCCCGACGAGGACGTCGAGGGTGTGCGCGCGGAGCTGCTGCGGCTGGCGCAGGACTGCGCGCCCGCGCTGGGGTTCACGCCCCGGCTCGGGTTCACCGGGCCGGTCGATTCGGCTGTGCCGCCACCGGCGCGCGCCGACCTCACCGCGACGGTGCGGGAAGCGTTGTCGAACGTCGCCCGCCACGCCAAGGCGGACGCGGTGTCGGTGGAGGTGGCGGTGGACCTGGCCGGACGGTCGCTGACGCTGACCGTCACCGACGACGGTGTCGGAATCCCGGACGAGCCCGGGCGGCGCAGCGGGCTGGTCAACCTGGACGAGCGCGCGGCGCGGTGGCGCGGCAGCTGTTCGGTCGCCCGGAGCGGTGAGCGCGGGACGAAGCTCGTGTGGACGGCCGAGCTCAACGGCGCGGAGAGGGTGCGATGACGGTCTCGGTTTTCCTGCTCGACGACCACGAGCTGGTGCGGACGGGTTTGCGGACCGTGCTGGAGTCCGAAGGCGACATCCGGGTGGTCGGCGAGGCGAGCACCGTCGCCGAGGCCCTGCACCGGATTCCGCCGCTCACGCCGGACGTGGCGATCCTCGACGTGCGCCTGCCGGACGGCGAGGGGATCGGGGTGTGCCGGGAGATCCGGTCGTCGGTGGAGCCGGCGCCGGCGTGCCTCATGCTGACGTCGTACTCGGACGACGAGGCCCTGTTCGGGGCGATCATGGCTGGTGCCGCGGGTTATCTGCTGAAACAGGTGTCCGGGATGAACCTGGTGGACGCGGTCCGGCGGGTGGCGGCGGGCGCGTCGTTGCTGGACCCGGAGCTGACCGCCACGGTGCTGAACCGGATGCGCGGCGGGGGCGAGGTGGATCCGGGGTATGCGCAGCTCAGCCCGCAGGAGCGGCGGGTGCTGGAGCTGATCGCGGATGGGCTGACCAACCGGCAGATCGGCGAGCAGCTGCACCTGGCCGAGAAGACGGTCAAGAACTACGTGTCGTCGGTGCTGCACAAACTCGGCTTCGAGCGGCGCACCGAAGCCGCCGTGTACGCCACCCGGCGACGTGACATTTCCCGTCGGCAAACAGGGCCATTGGACCCTGTTCGCGGCGCACGTGACCGGCGAAGGTGAAG
Source organism: Amycolatopsis methanolica 239 (assembly GCF_000739085.1). Lineage (NCBI taxonomy): Bacteria > Bacillati > Actinomycetota > Actinomycetes > Pseudonocardiales > Pseudonocardiaceae > Amycolatopsis > Amycolatopsis methanolica. Next base: position 5,816,601 of record NZ_CP009110.1, read on the forward strand.
AGGCCAGAACAGAAGATTCTCGGCCGCGCCGGTCGCCGCGAGCTGAGATAACCGGCCGGAGCAGCGGCCTCCCACCCCTCCCGCTGCTCCGGTCAACTATTGTCTGTTGTGGACAGTGGGGGTAGGTTTCGCCGGATGGGGCTCACTGGGGCGGAGATCTCGGACGCGGTGCGCGACGCCGGCTGCGGTACGTCCTGGCGGGTTTGTCGACCGCGGTGGCGGTGCCGTCGGCGCGCGACGCGGGTGTTGTGGCGCAGCGGGTGCTGTCGGTGGCGAGGTGGCGGTCGACATCCGGCCGGGTCGCGTACGGCTGGTGCTCGCCCCGGTGACCGCGCGGGAGATCGACGTGGCCCGGCGCATCTCCGAGCTGGTCCGGGATGTGGGTTACGAGCCATCGCCGGGGGACGCGCAGGTGCTGGAAATCGCGATCGACACGCTCGCCGCTTCGCGGATCGTGCCGTTCTGGCGGGCGGTGGTGGACTACGTCGACGGCCCGCGGCCGCCCGAGGTGGTCGACCCGCGGGGGCAGGGGCCGTCGATCTGGTTCCAGCAGATGGACTCCCCGCGCCCCCAGCGTAACCGGATGCACATCGACGTGTCCGTCCCCCACGACGAGGCGCCGCGCCAGATCGAAGCCGCGCTCGCCGCCAGGGGCGTCCTGCGCTCCGACGAGGCGGCACCGGCATTCTGGGTACTGGCCGACGCCGAGGGGAACGAAGCCTGCATCACGACCTGGCAGGGGCGGGACTGACGCCTGGGTGCCGCTGCGCAGCGCCGACCAGCCTGTCCATCGCGCTGCCTCGCCTGCGCGCCGTGCCGCCTCGCCGGGTGCCTCGCTCCGCGCACCGCGCTGCCTCGCCAGGTGCCTCGCCTGCGCACCGTGCCGTCTTGCCGCGCTGCCTCGCCTGCGCACCGCGCTGTCTTACCGCGCTGCCTCACCCGCCGTACGCCTGCACACCGCGCCGCGTCGCCGCGTTACCTCAGCGCAGCGCCGATCCACCTGCATGTCCTGACCCCTCATCCCGCGGCGCTTGAAAGGACCTTTCAACCACCACGCCCGCCCCAATCGCACCTCGCACCTCATTGAAATGACCGTTCAACCGGCGCGACCGGACAGCTCTCAACCACCAATCGCCCTCAGCGCAGGCCGAAACCCCTCACGGCATGCCGAAACTCAGGCAATCAACTCGCCCCTCGCCCCTCGCCCCTCGCCCCTCGCCCCTCGCCCCTCGCCCCTCGCCCCTCGCCCCTCGCCGGGAATGCTCCCTCAGACCCGGTTGAAAGGGCCTTTCAACCACGCGGCTCCACTCCAGCCACACCTCAGACCTCATCGAAATGACCGTTCAACCAGGCACGACCGGCAGTTCACCGACCACCAAAGAAGCCACCGCCCAAAAACACCCCTACCGCAACCCACGCAACTCCTCGGCAGCCCGCAGCACGTCCGCGTACCGCACGTACAACCCGGCCAGCCCGAATCGCAGCACCTCGGGCGGCCGGAAGTCCCCGATGACCCCGCGCGCGATCAGCTTCCCCATCGCCGCCTTGGCGTCCGGCCACGCGACCGACACCTGGTTCCCCCGCGCGTGCGACCGCGGCGTCACCACGCGCGCGCCCGGCACCAGCGAGTCCAGGCACCGCAGGAAGAAGTCCCCCAGCGCGAGCCCCTTCGCTCGGACCTGGTCGATCGTCACGTCGCGCCACACGTCCAGCGCGGCGTCCAGCGCCAGCATCGACAGGATGTCCGGCGTTCCGGTGCGGCCGCGGCTGATGCCCGCCCGCCCGGCATAGGCCGGAGTCATCCCGAACGGATCCGCATGCCCGGCCCAGCCGGTCAGCGGCTGGTCGAACTCGTCGAGCCACTTCCGCGCCACATAGAGGAAAGCCGGCGCCCCGGGCCCGCCGTTGAGGAACTTGTACGTGCACCCCACCGCCAGGTCGACCCCGGCAGCGTCCAGCGGCACCGGCACGGCCCCCACCGAATGACACAGGTCCCACACCACGACCGCCCCGGCCGCGTGCACCGCCGCCGTGATGCCCGGCATATCGTGCAGCTCCCCCGTCACGTAGTCGACGTGGTTGACCAGCACCACGGCCGTCCGAGGACCGACCTCCGACGCCAGCGCCCCGACCGGCACCCGCCGCACCGAGTGACCGGTCATGCGCGCCGCGCTCTCAGCGATGTAGCCGTCCGTGGGGAACGTGCCCGCGTCGACCAGGATCTCCGGCCGCCCCGGGTTCAACCGCGCCGCCGCGACCCCCGCCTTGAACAGGTTCACCGTCGTCGAGTCACCGACCACCACCTGGCCCGGCCCCGCCCCGATCAACGGTGCGATGCGGTCGCCGATCCGCTCCGGCGCGTCCCACCAGCCCTCGTCCCAGGACCGGATCAGCCGCCCGGCCCACTGCTCGCCGACGACCTCCGCGAGCCGCGGCGCGACCCCGCGCGGCGGGGCGCCCAGTGAATTTCCGTCCAGATAGGACACGTCCGGGTCGAGATCGAACTCCGCCCGCTTGCCCGCCAGCGGGTCCCGCGCGTCGAGTTCGGCCGCTTCGTCTCGCAGCGACATCGTGTCCCTTTCTCTCTATCGCCCTGTGTTGGCGGTCACATAGGGTGGTGTATCCGCCAGCTGATCACGAGGAGGTCGCAGTTGACCAGCCAACCGTCCGTCGCTGAGCAGGCCGAGGGTTTGACCATCCCCATGCTCCTCCGCCGCAACGCCGCGGAGTACGGCGACCTGCCGGCGCTCACGTCACTGGACGACCCGGACCGCCCGACGCTGACCTGGTCGGCGTTCCGCCACGAGATCGCCGCGGTCTCCCGCGGCCTGGCCGATCTCGGCCTGCGCCGCGGTGAGCGGATGCTGATCATGGCGCCGAGCACCCCGGATCACCTGATCGCCGATCTCGCCGCCACGCACCTCGGCGCCATCTCGTGCACCGCGTACGCGACCCTGAGCCCGGCGCAGATCTCCTACGTCGCCCGCCACAGTGGTACCCCGGTCGTCGTGCTCCAGGGCACGGACGAGCTCAAGCGCTGGCAGCAGGTCCTGCACGAGCTGCCCGCGCTGCGCCGCATCGTGATGATCGACCCGGACGCGGTCCCCGCAGGCGACGAGCGGTTCGTCAGCCTCGCCGAGCTGCGCGCCCGCGGCGCCGAGCTGCACCAGGCCGACCCGCAGGCGTTCGAGGACGGCTGGGCGGACCTGCGCCCGGAGGACCCGATCGCGATGATCTACACCTCGGGCACCACCGGCGACCCGAAGGGCGTGGTGCTGTCCCACCACAACGTGATCTTCGAGGCCTACGCCGTGCACGCGCTGCACGAGTCGCCGATGCACCTGTCGAACATCGCGTACCTGCCGCTCGCTCACATCGCCGAGCGGGAGATCTCGATCTACATGCCGATCGTCTACGCCGGTCACGTGCACACGCTCGCCGATCCGACGCAGGTCGCGGGCGCGCTCGGCCGGGTCCACCCGCAGGGCTTCTTCGGCGTGCCGCGGGTGTGGGAGAAGATCGCGGCGGGGCTCAAGGCGATGCTGCCAAACCTGCCCGAGGACCGGCGCGAAGCGCTGCTGTCCGCCAGCGATCTGCTGCAGCAGGGGTACAAGCTGCGCAACGCCGGCCAGGAGGTGCCCGCCGACCTCGCCGAGAAGATCGCCGAAGCCGACCGCGCGGTGCTCGCGCCGGTGCGCGCGTTGCTCGGGTTCGACAAGCTGCACTTCTGCTCCAGCGGCGCGGCCGCGCTGCCGGTCGAGGTGATGTACTTCCTCGCCGGCCTTGGCGTGGAGATCCACGAGGTGTGGGGCCTGTCGGAGACCTCCGGCGCGATCACGTCGAACTCGGCGACGGCGTTCCGCGCCGGCAGCGTGGGTCGGCCGCTGGCCGACACCGAGATCAAGGTGGACGCCGACGGCGAGCTGCTGGTGCGTGGCCCGCTGGTGTTCATGGGCTACCTGCAGGAGGACGGGTCGATCGCCTCCGCGCTGGACGAGGACGGCTGGTTCCACACCGGTGACATCGGGACGATCGACGACGACGGTTTCGTCACGATCACCGACCGCAAGAAGGAGCTGATCATCACCTCGGGCGGCAAGAACATCGCGCCGACCCGCATCGAGGGGCTGCTCAAGGAGCACCCGCTGATCGGCCAGGCGGTCGCGATCGGCAACGACAAGCCGTACGTCACGGCGCTGATCGTGGTCGACGACGAGTTCCTGCCGGCGTGGGCCGCGCAGCAGGGCATCGAGGGCAGCGACCCGGTCGTGCTGGCCGAACACCCGGCCGTGCGAGAGGAGATCCATCGCGCGGTCGAGGCGGCGAACGCGCGGCTGGCCCGCGTCGAGCAGATCAAGAAGTACCAGGTGCTGGCCAAGCCGTGGACGCCGGAGAGCGGCGAGGTCACCCCGACGCTCAAGCTGAAGCGCCGGATCATCTACGACCGCTACGCGAACGACATCGCCGCCCTCTACACGGCGGACCAGTAGATACCTAGGCCGAACGGAGAGGCGTGGTCCACTTGCGCAAGCGCGGTGGAACACGCTTCTCCAGGCCGTAGGGCTCGAGGTGGGCGCTGAACACCTCGTCGAACGCCTGCCGCACCGTGTCGGTGTCCCACGTGTGCCGTTCGAGGATGGGCGCCTTCAGGTAGGGCTGCCCGACGATGTGCAGCTGCGGCCCGTTGCACCGCACGAGCTGCCCCGTGATGCCCTCCGCCGCGTCGCTCAGCAGGAACAGCACGACGGGCGCGATGCGCGACGGCGTCCGATCGGGGGGACAGTTGCGCAGCGAGCGCTCCGACTTCCAGACCATCCGGGTGTGGGCCAACGGGCAGACGGCGTTGACGCGGATGCCGGACTCCTCCAGGTCGAGCGCCCAGGAGTAGGTCAGCGACGCCACCGCCCCCTTGCTCGCCGCGTACACGCCGAGCTTGCGCTGACCGAGCGAGGCCCCGGAGGAGATGTTGACGATCGACCCGCCGCGGCCTGCGGCGACCATGGCCTTCACGGCCGCTATCCCGGTGTACATCACGCCGAGGACGTTGACCTCGACCAGTTCCCGGACCTCGTCGAGGTCCTCCTCCCAGGGCAGCGCCTCGTAGTTGAGGCCGGCGTTGTTCACCAGTCCGTCGATCGCGCCGAACTCGGACACACACAGGTCGACGATCGCCGCGGCCTGCGCCGGGTCGGCCACGCTGTGCCCGCTGGCCACCGCCCGCCCCCCGTGCGCGCGGATGTTCGCCGCGGTGCGTTCGGCCAGCTCGGCGTCGACGTCGTTGACCACGACCGCCGCGCCGGCCTGCGCGAGGTGCACCGCGAAGGCCTCACCGAGACCCCGCCCGGCGCCGGTCACCACAACAGCCCGGTCCTGCATCAGCATGCTCATCGGTTCTCTCCCCACCGGCCAGTCCCCGAGCTCCAGCCCGTCCTCGGCTTTCTCCCTGGCCTGTGTTCCCAGTCTTCGCGCCGGAACTGCCCGGCGGTGACCGCGCACCGACGAACGGTCCGTCCACTGCGCTGAACGAGTGACGTCTGATCGGCCGGGCTTACCGCACCACGGGTGACGCGGGACGGAAACTTCCACCGTTCGTCGTAACCCGAAGGTTAGAAGGTCTACGACCGTATAGGCCCATTGACGAGATACGGTCGCGCTGTGACTGTTCGCCTGCGCGTAGTGAGCGGCATACTGATAGTTGCGGAATGCGACACCTGGGTGATTGGCGTCACAGGAACCGGGCGGGCAACGACAGAGTCAGTGAGCGCAGGCACCCAGCCGACGAGGGGGAAGTGGGGACAGGTGTGAAGACCACGACTCGCCCATCCATGGGTGCGGCGCTCGCCAACCGCGAGTTCCGCACCGTGTGGCTGGCCGAGGCCCAGTCGGTGCTCGGTGACCAGCTGACCACGGTCGCGCTGGCCCTCACCGTCTACCACCGCACCGGCTCGGCGCTGTGGTCCGCGGTCGCCTATGCCCTGACGTTCCTGCCCGCGCTGGCCGGCGGGCTCGGACTGGCCCAGCTGGCCGACCGCTACCCACGCCGCACGATCCTCGTGGTCACCGCCGCAATGCAGGCGTTCTTCATCGCGATCATGGCCGTGCCGGGCATGCCGGTGGTGTGGTTGTGCGTGCTGGTCATGCTCGCGCGGCTGGCCGGCGCGCCGTCCAACGCCGCGCAGAACGCGCTGACCCGCGAGATCTTCACCGACGACGAGCTGTACCTGCGCAGCCAGGACGTCCGCGGCATCACCACGAACACCACGATGCTGGCCGGGCTCGCGCTGGGTGGCGTGATCGTCACGGCCGCTGGCCCGTCGCTGGCGCTGGCCCTGGACGCGCTGACGTTCGCGATCAGCGCGGTGGCCCTGCACCACTGGGTGCGCCCGCGCCCCGCCGCGGGCGACGGCGACGGCTCCTGGTTCGGCGCCATCAACTGGGTCGCCTCGCAGCGCAGGCTGCGCGTGCTGCTCGGCCTGTCCTGGCTGGTCGGGCTGGCCATGGTGCCGGCAGGCCTGGCCGCCCCGCTGGCGCGCGAGATCGGCGCGCCCGACGAGGCCGTCGGGTGGCTGCTGGCCGCGGACCCGCTCGGGTTCGCGCTGGGCGTGTTCGTCCTGTCCCGCTACGTCTCGGCCTCGGCCCGCCGCCGCACGGTCGGTGTGCTCGCGGTCGTGCCGACGGCACTGCTGCTCGCGTTCGGGCTGCGCCCGGACCTGGTGCTCGCCCTCGTCGTCCTCGCATTGGCCGGCGCGGCGGGCGCGTACATCATCACCGTCGGGGCCACGTTCATCACGTGGGTGCCCAACGAGCTTCGCGGTGGCGCGGGCGGGCTGTACCGGACCGGCCTGCGGGTCGCGCAGGGCGTCGGGGTCGCGTTCGGCGGCATGCTCGCGCAGTGGTCCGGTGCGGCGACCACGGCCATCATGGTCGCGGGCGCGGCCGGGGTGGTCCTCGGCGTGCCCCTCGCGGTGGCGTGGGGCCGGGTGCTTGGCACGGACAGCGATGCGGCCCGCACCGGCTGACGGCAGCGGCGGCTGCATTCAGAAGATCAGAAGTCACGGTCGCGCACGACGATTCACCTCACGTTATTCGGTCGGAAACAAACACAAATCGAGGACACCTCAGAAGTCGCGGTCGCGCACGACGAACACCTCTCCCACGGGAACGAAAACGAACGCTATTCAGACCAGGGGATCAGAAGTCGCGGTCAGACACGAGGAACACCTCCATTCGGTGCCTGTGGCCGGGACGCGTTGCGTCCGCGCGGCCGCTCGCGGCGGCGGTACGCGACGCTTCGCGTGCGGTGAGATGATACCTGTTGATGGAAAGTACCCGGCGTCGTTCCGGGCACAGCAAAGTTACCCGGCGACGGTACGCGATGTCGAGGGAAGGTGAGCCGATGCCTCCGCACCACGCGCGTCGGCGATCGCCTACACTCCACGGCGATCCGGACCTCAGGGAGGACGTTCAGTCCATCGAGGAGCGAAATTCGGTACCCCGCCAAGCCGCGCCCGAGAGGGCGGAGGCGAACACAAAGCGTGATGCGTCGAGCACGCGCCGCGCCATGCTGCCGCGGAATTGGGCATTGTGGCGGCGGCCGAAGCGTTTCATCGTTTTCCTGCTCGTCACCGAACTGATTGCCGTCGCGTGGCTGGTCGTCGCATTCGTGAACGCGAGCCCGCCGAGCGGTCTCGATTGGCTGCGCTTCGCGATTCTCACCGTGGGTGCGACGGCGCACATTCAACTGACCCGGCGGCAGGAAGAACGTCGGCGAAATGCGGGCGGGCGGGTCCTGATCGACCTGACCGCGGTCTGGGTCGTGCCGGCCGCGATTATTCTCCCGGTGCCGTTGACGATCTTGGTCGTCGGCCTGGTCCGGGTGCAGCGGTGGTTCGTCGCACGGCGGCCGGCGCACAACTTCGTGTACTCCACGGTGGCCCACATGCTGGCGGCGACGCTCGCCCATCAGGTCTACGTGGAGCTGGGGCCACACGACTGGGGTTCGCTGGACATCGCGGGCTCGCTCACCGAGTTCGGCTGGATGCTGGTGGCCGGGCTCATCTACGAGGGCGTGCAGATCCTCTACATCGGATCCGTGATCGCGCTGGCCGCGCCGGAGAAGGCGAACGCGCGGACGGTGCTGGGCAGCCCCGCGGACAACGTGCTGGAGGCGATCACGATCGGCCTCGGCGCGGTGACGGCGATCCTGCTGGTGATCATGCCGCCGACGGTCGCGATCATGGCCGTGGTGACGGTGGTCTTCAACCGGCTCGCCGAGATCGAGCAGCTGCAGGCCGACGTGCGGACCGACCCGAAGACGCAGGTCGCGAACATGCGCGGCTGGACCGAGTCGGCCGAGCGGGCCCTGACCAGGGCGGCGAAGGCGGCCGACCCGCTGGCCATCCTGATGATCGACCTGGACCACTTCAAGTGGATCAACGACACGTTCGGCCACCCCGCGGGCGACGACGTGCTGCGGAACCTGGCGCAGCTGCTGGACGAGGTGACCCGCCCGAGCGACGTGGTGGGCCGCTTCGGTGGCGAGGAGTTCCTGGTGCTGCTGCCGGACACGGACCAGGCGGCGGCGACGGTCGCCGGGGAGCGCATCCGCTCCGCGGTGGCGGGGCTGCAGATCAGGACGACCAACAAGCGCGGTGACCAGACGCTGGTGTCGGAGCGGACGGCCTCGATCGGGGTCGCGGTGTTCCCCGATCACGGCGACACCCTGCCGACCCTGATGCAGGCCGCGGACGCGGCCGTCTACGAGGCGAAAGAGGGCGGCCGCAACCAGGTCCGGATAGCCCGGGCCGCCCGCGACTCCGCGCCGCTGCCGCAACCCCCGCGCGAAGCCAAGCACATCACGCACTGAGCGATTGACGGGCGCCCCGGCGAAGCCCTTCTGTTCTACTCGCGCTCGCGAATCCACTCATACGGGCCACCTTGCCCACCCGCCGCATTCAGCGTTTTCCGCCATACCAGGATGCGCCGCTCATCCACGCCCCGCACCGGCTCCGAGCACGCGCGCGCCGCCACGGCGATTCTCACCACCCGCAATCCCACCGCGCCAAGCTCCCTCCCGAGCCCCCACCCGGGAGACCCCCAATCACGCGGGCACCAAGGCAATTCCCGCCACCCGCGCACTCATCTCCCCGCACTCCCGCGCGAGCCCCACCACGCACGGAACCCCAAGCTCACCATCAGCCACTCAAACCCCACGGCCACCACGCCAAACTCCCCTCCCGGGACACGAACCCCACGGCGATTCCCACCCGCCGCGCCAGCCCACGGACACCGCCCCCACGAGCGGCCCACTCACCCCGTGACGACTGGCCCACCCACACCCCCACGAAATGGCCTCTCGCGCGCCCCGAACGGCCCGCACCCGAACCGCACCCGCTCCCACCAGGGCGTTCGCCCCACCCCGGCCCCCCGACTCCTAAACCTCCGACCCCTCACCCACTAGAGTGGCGCACTCCGGAATCCACGATCAGGGAATTCCCTGGTGGCCGCAGAGGCCGCTCCCCTGCCACTCTGGGAGGCGATGATCAGCCCAGCGACCTTCACCGACCACCCGCCACCCGGGCCGGGCGCTACACCGGCGCCCCGGGTGCACCGCCGCCTGGCCACCTCCGCCTGGCTGCTGGTGCTGTCGCTGGCCGTCGTCACCTTCGGGTTCGTCGCGTCGCGGCCGGCCTCCCCGCCGGACACCGGGCCGCCCACCGGCGGCGCGCTGGCCGCCCAGCAGGCCATCGATGCGCTCGTCCACCCAGGCCCGCAGGCGACCGCGCTCGACCTCCTGCCTGCCGACTTCACCCAGGTCACCGGCGTCGTCCCCGGCCAGATGCAGGCGCGGGACGGCACGGTCCGCGCGGTGCACGTCGACGGCGGCTGCTCGACGCCGTGGGGCGACGACAATACGAAGTGGGACTACGCGGTCCCGTGCAAGGCGCACGACCTCGGCTACGACCTCCTCCGCTACGCCGCCGCGGTCGGCCACCCCCTCGGCCAGGACGTCCGCGAGGCGCTGGACCAGCGCCTGTCCGGCGACATGCACGCGGCCTGCGTCATCAACCCGGTCGACTCGCCGCGCACGTGCCGCGTCGTCGCGAGCCTCTACTCCGCCGGGCTCGTCGTGAACTCCTGGCACCAGCGCTGGGGCCCGCCGGTCGGCGACCCGATCGGGCCGCTGCTGGCCGGCGTCGCCGTGATCGGGTGCCTGCTGATCTTCCGGCTCCGCGGCTGGCTGCAGCACCGGCACGCCCGCGTCGCCACGCCCCCGCCACCGGCCGCCACGGCCCCGCCGGCGCCGCTGTCCCCGTGGGTGACGCTCGGCGTGGGCAGCCTGGTGCTGCTGATCCTCGGCGAATCGGCCATCGCGCTGGCCCGGTGGGCGGGCGTGGGCGCGGACTGGCTGTGGCCGCTCACCTGGCTGGCTCAACTCGCCCCGGTGTTCTTCTTCGCCGGCGGCCGCGCCAACGCGGCGGGCTGGCGCGCCACCAGGGACAGTGGCGGCGGGTACCGCCAGTACCTCGCCCACCGGGCGAGCTGGCTGCTGCGCCCGGCCCTGATCTTCGTCGTGGTGGCGCTACTCGTCCCGCTGGCGCTGGAACTGCTCGGCATCCCCGAGGGCACGAACGCCGCGATCATGCGCATCGCGCTGCACCCGCTGTGGCTGCTGGGCATCTACCTGCTGACGGTGGTCGCCACCCCGCTCATGCTCGCCCTGCACCGGCGCGCCGCGGCGGCCTCGGTCGCGGGTTTGCTCGCCTTCGTCGTGCTGGCCGAGATGGCTGCGCGGGCCCTCGGCTCACCCATCCCGCGTTACCTGGCGGCGTTCGGTCTGGCCCTGCTCGCCCAGCAGGTCGCGTTCGGGCGGATCCGCACGTCCAACCGCCTGCTCCTGGTCGGCGTCGCGGCGGCGGGGGCCACCGGTCTCGCCCTGCTCACGACGGTCGGCGGGCTCAGCCGCGACCTGCTCGGCGCGCCGGGCGCGCCGCCCGCGTTGTCCGGCCCCACTCTGCCGGTCCTGCTGCTCGGCGCCACCCAGATCGGCCTGCTCGGCCTGGCCGCGAAACCGCTCGCCAGCCTGACCACCCGGTGCGCCGGCGCCGCCCGGCTGGCGATGCGCGCGCCGATGAGCCTGTACCTGGGCTTCCTCGCCGCCATGCTGCTCGTCGTCGCGCTGGTCTACCTGCCGGGCCACCCGGCGGCGATCTTCGGCTGGCTCGGTGACCCCCGCACGTGGTTCGCGCTGGCGCTGCTGGCGGTCCCCGCGCTGATGGTCTTCTGGTGGTTCGAGCGCCACCCGCGGGAGACGGCTGTCCCGGTCGCGGACCACCCGGGCTCCGGCGGCTGGCTCGCGCACGCGGCGACCATGCTCGGGATCGGGTTCGCCGTGGTCGGGCTGTTCGGGTTCGCGCTGACCCGGTTCGGCGGTGACGACGGCTCGATCCTGGGGCTGCCCGTCGACCCGATCCAGAACCTTATCCAGCTGCTGATCGGGGTATTCCTCCTGCACACGGTGCGGACAGGGCTCAGCGGCGCGCGCAGCACGTGGGTCGTCACAGGCTTCGCGTGCGTTCCGGCACTGCTGTCGGCGGCCGATCCCGTGACGATGGCGGTGCACGGCGTGACGGCCCTGATCGCGCTGGCGGCAGTGGCCAGCACGCTCGTATCCACCAAGGCGGTGGTGCAAAACACGTAACCGAGTGTTGTGAACCACTTCGCGTTGGCCGTATGCGACGCTACGGCCGAGTAGGTGAACGCTAACGGCGGTGAAAGGAGCACCTGGCGTGGACGACCCGCGGAACGATCGTGGGACCGGCCGGCCCGCACGGCCGCGGCAGCCGCGCCAGATCGACGCCCGCCACGAAGGCCCGGTCCGGCGCACGCCGTCCGACCGAGCCGGTCGCTCCTCCGCCGACCGCATCCCGCCCGACCGAGCCGGCCGGACCTCCGCCGACCGCGTCCCGGGCGACCGAACGGGCCGCACCCCGGCCGATCGCGCGGGCCGCACCTCCGCGGGGCGCCCGCCCGTCGACCGCGGAGGCAAACCGGCGGGCAACCGCACGTCGGCGGGCCGCCCACCGGCCGGCCGCGCCGTGGGAGGACCGGCGCCCCGCGACCGGGCCGCGCCCGCCCAGATCCGCCGCCGTCCGCCGCCGCCGCCGAGGCGCTCGTCGCGCCGGGGCGCGAAGGTCGCCGTGGGGCTGGTGTCCCTGCTGGTCATGAGCCTCACCGGCTACGCGTGGGCAGCGATGCAAGGCCTGGTCAACGGCCTCACCACCACGGACGTGATCGACGCGGACCAGCCCGCCGACGGGGCCCGCGACATCCTGCTGGTCGGCATGGACAGCCGCACCGACGCGCAGGGCAACCCGCTGCCGGAGGACCTCCTCGCCCAGCTCCGCGCCGGTGTCGCGGACGGCGAGGAGAACACCGACACGCTGATCATGGTCCACATCCCCAACGACGGCAGCAAAGCCGTCGCGGTCTCGCTGCCCCGCGACTCCTACGTCAACATCCCCGGCTTCGGCAAGCACAAGATCAACTCCGCGTACGCGCGCGCGAAGGCCGCGGAACGCCGGAAACTGCAGGATGAGGGCGAGACCGACGCCAAGTCCATCGAGGTGCAGTCCAACCAGGCCGGGGCCAAGACCCTCATCCAGACCGTCGAGCAGCTGACCGGCTCGACGATCGACAACTACGCCTCGGTCAACCTGCTCGGCTTCTCCGAGATCACCAAGGCCATCGGCGGCGTGGACGTGTGTCTGAAGGAGAACGTCAACGACCCGTACTCGGGCGCGAAGTTCACCAAGGGCCAGCACACGATTTCCGGCGTCGAGGCGCTCGAGTTCGTCCGCCAGCGGCACGGTCTTCCGCGCGGCGATCTCGACCGGGTCGTGCGCCAGCAGGTCTTCATGGCCGGGATGGCGCGCAAGGTGCTGTCCGCGGGCACCCTCGCCGATCCGGGCAAGCTGAACAGCCTCACGGACGCGGTCAAGAAGTCCGTGGTGCTCAACCAGGGCTGGGACATCCTCGGGTTCGCCCAGCAGATGAAGGGGCTCACCGGCGGGCAGCTGGAGTTCCGCACCATCCCGGTGGTCAACATGGACTACAGCACCCCGGAAGACGGGCAGGCCATCCAGGTCGACCCCGGCCAGATCCGCGAGTTCGTCCAGGGCCTGACCGCCGCCCCGGCCCAGCCCGCCCCGCCCGCCGATACCGGCCCGGCGAACTCGGCGACCACTGTGGACGTCCGAAACGGAACCGGCCGCGAAGGTCTCGCTTCCACGGTCCTGCAGAGCCTGACCGGCAAGGGCTTCACCGGCGGCCAGACGTCGAACACCACGTCGCGCAAGTCGACCGTGGTCCGGTACCCGGCGGGCGGCCAGGAGGCGGCCCAGCAGGTCGCGGACGCGCTCGGCTCGGGCGCGACGATCGAGCAGGACCCGACGGTGACCAAGGGTCACGTCGTCGTGCTCGTCGGCAGCGACTACTCGACGTCCCCGTCGCGCGTCGTCCAGCAGGCGGCCGCCGCGCCGCCCGCGACCACTCAGAATCCGGCGCCGGGCAGCGACGAGCCGATCACTGCCAACGGCATCACTTGCGTCAACTGACCACACCGTCCAGCCCACCCCGGGTTAGCCCGATCGGCCTAATAACGGTGGTCAACGGAAGCGGAGTGGGCAAAGCCGCGTAAGGAACGTGCACTCAGCGACTTACATACCCGTGAACACCGCTGGAGTTCGACCGGACGTGCCAGAGCAGGGGTGCGGCGCGACGCAAGGTCAGGGCAGGGGACGGGGAGTGCGCATCGACAATGACCTCTACCAGCGAATCCTGGGGGAGGAACTCCGCAAGCTGCGCCGGCGACGAGGCTGGACGCGTAAGGAGCTGAACCAGCACCTGCAGAGCGACATCTCGCTGCAGACGCTGGCGACCTATGAACTGGGCACGCGGCAGTGCTCGGTGGTGCGGCTCGTCGAGCTGTGCCTCGCGATGGACGAGCTGCCGCAGGATCTGCTGGCCCGCGTGCATCGCCGCGTCTTCACCGACGAGCCGGGCAAGGTGCGGCTTGACCTGACCCGGATCGTCGCCGATGAGCGGCCCGAGCTGCTGCCGCTGCGCCGGTGGGCGGAAGGCAGACTGCGCCAGCCGGGCGCGCCGCGCGAGGTGCGCCTCGACCGGGCGGCCATGTCGTGGATGGCCCAGCTGTGCAACCTCACCGCCCCCGAGCTGCTGGACCGCCTACGCGCGGTCTCCGGCGTAGAGGACGACTGACGTCCCCTGCCGGACCGCGACCCCATCCGGATCGCACTCCGGCAGGGCGCACCGCGCCGACCCGGCGCCGCGCGCGAGGCCCACTTCGACCGGGCGGCCATTGTGGTGGATGGCCCCGCTGCGCAACCTCACCGTGCCCGCACTGCTGGACCGCCTACGCGCGATCTCCGGCCTGGAGAACGACTAACCGAACGCTCCCGGCCGGACAAATTGCACCAACCCAGCTCCCGCACTAGGTACGCCTCGACCGGCCAGCCATCCAGCTGCGCAATCTCACTGTCCCGCACCGCTGGACCGCCTACGCGCAACCTCCGGGCCTGGAGAACGGATAAGCGGACGCTCCCGGCCGGAGCGCGACCCCACCCGGATCGCACTCCGCTCGGGAACGACGCTGGTCAGCCGCGGCCGACCAGCTCGAAGTCGGACGGCCGAAGCTTGCGCGTGTTCAGCCAATAGCGCCAGGTGAAGCCGGGCCAGATCGTCCGGTTCACGCCCTTCGCGTCGAGGTACCAGCTCTTGCATCCGCCCTGCGTCCACACGCCCTTGGCCAGCTTCTGCTGGATCTCGGCGTTGAACCGCTCCTGCACCTCGGCCCGCGGCTCCAGCGCACCGGCGCCGGTCTGCTCGACCAGCCGGATCGCTTCGGCGACGTAGCGGATCTGCGACTCGATCATGAACACGACTGAGTTGTGCCCCAGCCCCGTGTTCGGCCCGAGCAGGAAGAACATGTTCGGGAACCCGTTGACCGTGATGCCGAGGTGGGTCCGCATCCCCTCGGTCGCCCACTCCTTGTTGAGCTTGCGGCCCTCCACCCCGATGATGTCCAAGTTGTCGAACGCGTCCGTGACGTGGAAGCCGGTGCCGAAGATGATCGCGTCGACCTCGCGCTCCACGCCCGCCGTGTCGATCACGCCGGTCTCGGTGACCTCGGCGACGCCGTTCGTGATCACGTCGACGTTGTCCCGGTTCAGCGCCGGGTAGTAGTCGTTGGAGATCAGCACGCGCTTGCAGCCCATCAGGTAGTCCGGCGTCAGCTTCGCACGCAGCGCCGGGTCGTCGATGTGCTTGTCGATGTTGGACTTCGCCAGCTTCTGCGCGACCTTCATCAGGCCCTGGTGGCCGTTGAAGCCGATCGCGCGGGCCTCCAGCATCCAGTACAGGAGGTTGCGGTAGGCGCGTTGCGTGCCGGGGATCTTCGCGAACACCGACTTGGCCCACTCCGGCATCGCGTGGTCCGGCTTCGGCATCACCCACGCCGGGGTGCGCTGGAAGACGTGCAACTGCTCGACGTCGGGCGCGATGGCCGGGATGAACTGGATCGCGCTGGCGCCGGTGCCCACGACCGCGACGCGCTTGCCGCGCAGGTCGTAGTCGTGGTCCCACCGCGCCGAGTGGAAGGTCTTGCCCTGGAACCGCTCGATGCCCTTGAGGTCGGGGATCTGCGGCAGGTGCAGCGCGCCGACACCGTTGACCAGGAACCGGCCGCTGAACGTGTCGCCGTTCTTGGTGGTGACGTGCCAGCGGTGCTCGTCCGGATCCCACCGGGCGCCGGTCATCTCCTGGCCGAACCGCGTGCGCTCGTACAGGTCGTACTTGCGCGCGACGCCGCGCAGGTAGTCCCAGATCTCCGGCTGGGGCGAGAACGAACGGCTCCAGTTCGGGTTCTGCTCGAAGGAGAACGAGTACATGTGCGACTGGATGTCGCAGGCGCAGCCCGGGTAGGTGTTGTCGCGCCAGGTGCCGCCGACGTCGTCCGCCTTCTCCAGGATGACGAAGTCCTCGCGCCCCTCCTTGCGCAGCTGGATCGCCATGCCCAGGCCGGAGAACCCGGTGCCGACGATGATCACGCCCGTTCGCGTGTGCTCTGCCATGTACCTTCCTCCACACTGAGCATTAGGTGTTACCGCGAGTCCATCTTACTCGGAGTAAGTTACCTCCGGTAGAGTCAGTTTCATGACCGGGCCGACCCGCCGCAAACGCATGCCACGAGCCCAGCGCGAGCAGCAGATGCTCGAAGTCGCGGAAGCGGTGTTCGCCGAGCGCGGGTTCGCCGCGGCGTCGATGGACGAGATCGCCGAGCGGGTGGGTGTGTCCAAGCCGATGCTTTACGAGTACTTCAACTCGAAGGAGGGCCTGCTGCTGGCGTGCGTCGCGCAGGCCAGGGCCGAGCTGCGCGAGGTGACCGAACGTGCGGTGGCCGGCCAGACGGACGCGCGCGAGGCGTTGCGCAGCGGGCTGCGGGCGTTCTTCGTGTTCGCGCGCGAGCGCCGGCAGGGCTGGTCGCTGCTGCGTCACGAGCTCGCCCTGATCGGGACGTCGGCCTCGGACGCGCTGGAGGACACCCGGCGCCAGCAGACGGATCTCATCGCCAAACTGATGGCGCAGTACTTCGACGCAGGCGAGGCGGGGCACATCCTGCTGGAGGCGACGGCCGAGCTCGTCGTCGGGGCGTGCGAGCGGCTCGCCATCTGGTGCGAGCAGCACGACGAGGTGACACCCGATTTGGCGACCGACCTCGCGATGGAGGTCTTGTGGACCGGACTGAGCCTTCGCGCTCAGTGATCACGCGTATCCGCAGGTGGTTGCTCCATCCGGTCGTCACGCATCGCACAGTTTCGCCCAGAACTTGTCACGCAGAGTTCTGTTGATGTATCGATAGAAGCTGACAGAGCGTTAGGCAGATGGCGGCAGAAGCACGCCCGATCGGATGAACGCGATCGGCGTCATGAAGAGGCTTCGGATTGCTCCCTCAAAGTGGAGTTGCAGCCGAGAGCGGCAGGGGTGTGAGACTCATGGCGGTACCGATCACGGCGATCTACGTGCCGGAGGACGACGACTGGGCGGTCACTGTGACCGGCGGGGGTAAAAGCCTGACCGCGCGGGCGCCGGGCATCATCGCGGCGCGGGACCGGGTCGACCAGTTCGTCGAGGAGCTGAGCGCGGAGGCGAAGGGGGCCACGGTCGTCCACCTGCTGAACGGCAGTGCACTGGAGTTCACCGCCGCGTACATGACCGCGCGGCTGACGCGGCCCGAGCCGGCGCCGATCGAGGTGCCGGAGCCGACCGCGCCCGCGGACGCGTCGGCGGAGGCACCGGCTGAAGTACCAGAGCAGCCGGCGCCCAAGCCGGACAAGAAGCCGAAGGCGAAGCTGACGGCGGACATCGGGGATGCGCTGACGGCCGCGAAGCCGGCGGCGCCGCAGCCGGCGGCCACCTCGTCGATCAAGGTGACCGCGGCCGCGAGCACGCCGGCCGCGCGGGCCTGAGCCCTCAGCGGAAGAGCTTGCGCACCAGCAGTGCGGCGACGAGCACGCCGACCCCGATCAGCGGGAACTTGACTTTGGGGTCGTCGAACTTCGTGCGCAGGGTCGTCTTGGCGTTGTCGGCCAGCCGCTTGGGGCTGGCCTTCTCGCCCAGCTGATCCAACGTCGACGCAAGCGCTTCGCGGGCCTTCACGATCTCCCGCTCGATGGTGTCCGGGTCGCGAGCCACAGGTCCTCCTCACCTTCGCAGGGCACAACCGTAGATCACGCCCCGCGACGGGCGGCACCGGCCACGCCGTACGAGGCCCGGGCGCTAGGCTGGTGGCGTCGGGGCCCGTAGCCCAATTGGCAGAGGCACATGGTTTAGGTCCATGCCAGTGAGAGTTCGAGTCTCTCCGGGCCCACCACGAAGCCGCTCGACGGCGCCTGCCCGCTTCAGGCGCTGTCGCGGCGGTCGATCACCGTGTCCAGCGCCGTCCGCGCGCCCTGCAACCTGGCGATCGCGGCGTCGATCCGGGACCGTTCCGCGCGGAGCCTCTCCAGCACCCCGTCGCAGGCGGGGGTCGGCGGTTCGCCCCGGACGCAGGTGCCGATCTCGGCTATCCCGGCCGTCGTCAGCCCGGCCGCGAGCAGCTCCCGGATGCGGCGCACCACCGTCACGTCGTCCTCGGCGTAGTCGCGGTATCCGTTCGGCGTCCGCTCGGGCCGGAGCAACCCCTGCTTCTCGTAGTACCGCAGCAGCTGCTCGTCCACCCCGGTTCGCCGCGCGAGTTCCCCGATGCGCATCCGTCCCCCTCCGCGACTTGACCTTGTAACTGGTTTCAAGGATTAGCTTCGTCGCCGGACACGTCAACGTGACGAGAGGAACGGCAGTGACAGAGGTTTTGGTGGCCGGGGCGACCGGCATGCTGGGCGGTGCGATCGTGGACAGCCTGTTGCGGCGGGACGTCCGCGTCCGGGCGCTGGTCCGGCCCTCCAGCAAGCGCGAGACGGTCGAAGCGCTCGCGGACAAGGGCGTGGCGATCGCCGAAGGCTCGCTCACCGACGGGCCGGAACGCCCAGCCGGTTGCTCGAAGGCGCGGACGTGGCGATTTCCGCGCTGCAGGGCGGGGAGGACGTCGTGGTCGACGGGCAGACGGCTCTGCTGCGCGCCGCCGAAAAGGCCGGTGTGCCGCGGCTGATCCCGTCGGACTTCGCCGTCGACCTGTTCCGCCTCGACGACGGCGACAACGTCTTCCTCGACCACCGGCGCCGGGCCCACGAGGCGTTCGATGGCACCCACGTGCAGGTGACCTCGGTCCTGAACGGCGCGTTCACCGAGGTGATGACCGCGCCGTTCCTGGCGGTCGTCGACTGGGACAACGACACGTTCGCCTACTGGGGCGACGGCGACCAGCCCTGCGGCTTCACCACGGTGGCGGACACCGCGGCCTACACCGCCGAAGTGGCGCTCGATCCGGCCGTCGCCGGGCGGCCGGTCCGCGTGGCCGGGGACGTGCTCACGATGACGGAGTTCCACGACGCCCTGCAGCGCGGCTCGGGACGGCGTCTCGAACTCCGCGTACGCGGCGACGTCTCCGACCTGGAGGCCGAGATCCGGCGGCGCCGCGCCGTCGCCACCGGCCCCGCCGACTTCGTCGCCCTCCAGTACGTCTGGGCGATGGTCACCGGGAAGGCCAAGCTCGACCCGCTCGACAACGACCGCTACCCCGCTGTCCGGCCCACTGGTGTGGCCGAATTCGCCCGGCGGTTCGCGCGCTGACCGCCGTCACGGAGCGACCAGCGGCTCCTCCGCGTACGCGCGGTGCAGCAGCTCCACAAAGGACTCCGGCGTGTCCAGCTCGACGTCGTCGATCCGGCGCACCGCCACGCCGGGTGTCCAGGAGTTCATGACCACCGCCCCATGCAATTCGCGCAGGTCGGCCGTGGTCAGGACCTGCGATCGCTGCGGCACGCCGAGCCGGTCGAGTTGCCGTCGCAGGATGCCCATCGTGATCCCGGCCAGGACGGGCGCCTCGGGCCAGATCACCGAGGCGCCGTCCCAGAACGCCAGGTTCCAGATGGACGCCTCGGTGAGCCGGCCGTGGCGGTCGACGAACGCGGCGTCGTCGAAGCCGCGCGCCACCGCCTGTCGCGCGTAGTACGTCTTGGCCACCTCGCCGACGTGCTTGAACTCCGGCAGGACCCGCTCGTACTCGAACGTCGCCAGGCTCAGCGGGCCTGCCGGGCCGTCGGTGGCCGGCCCGGTGCGCACCAGCAACTCGGGCGAGGCGTCCACTGTCGAGAACTCCGGCGAGTACACGGTGGCGGTCAGCGAGACGTCCGCCGGCCCCTCCCGCAACGCGGCCCGCAGGTGCGCGAGCACCACGTCGTCCGGCAGGGCCCGGCCGAACAGCTCGGCCGACGCGGCACGCAACCGGTCCAGGTGCAGGTCGAGACCACGGATCCGGCCGCCGCGCACCTGCATCGCCGTGAAGTGGGCGTACCCGGCGAAGGCGAGCGGGGCCAGATCCCCGGTGGTGGCCGGACGGCCGTTGCGGTGGACGACGAAAACGCTCATGCCGCCGAACCTGGAGCCTCACACCGGTGTGAGGCTCCAGCGGTGATGAGCTGGATCACCCGGTCAGCGGTCTCCCCAGGGGCCGGTGATCGCGAAGACGTGGCCGGGGCTCTGGATGCAGGCGAACAGGATCCGCCCGTCCTGGCTGAACACCGGCCCGGTGAACTCGCTGTCGTTGAGGTCGTTGCGCGCCATCGGGTACGACTTGCCGTCCCGCGTGACGCCGACGAGATGGCTCAGGCCCTCCCCGTCCTCGGCGAGGATCAGGCCGCCGTGCGGGGACACGGTGATGTTGTCGGGCCCGTCGTAGTCGGTGTCGGCCTCCGGGTCGGGGTTCACACCGTAGATCGTCTTCAGCTCGATCGTCTCCGCGCGCGGGTCGTAGAACCACACCTGGCCGTCGTGCTCGTTGACGCTGCCGTCGCTGATCCGGGCGTAGCTGGCGACGAAGTACGCCCCGCCGTCGCCCCAGTAGGCGCCCTCCAGCTTGCGGCTGTGGGTCACCTGGCCCGGCTCGAACTGCTTGCGCACCGACACGGTCCGCGCGTCGCGGTCGGGCACGTCGACCCAGCGGACCTTGTAGCGGGTGCCGGGCGTGGTCGCCTCGGACAGGTCGTCGATGTGCCTGCTGCCCTTGAACGCGCTCATCGCCTGCAGCCGGCCCGCGGTGTCGCCGCCCGCGGACAGCGCCAGCGCCCGCAGCGCGCCCTTGCCGCCGCGGAAACCCTTCGGCGGCACCCACCGGAAGTACAGGCCGTTCGGGCCGCTCGCGTCCTCGGTCAGGTAGATCTCGCTGGTCTTCGGGTCGACGGCGACGGCCTCGTGCGAGTAGCGGCCGAGGAACTTCAGCGGGACCGGCTCGATGTTCGCGTCGCGGTCGAACGCGTCCACCTCGAACACGTAACCGTGGTCCTTCTGGTACACGCCACCGGCGCGCTGCTCGGTCTCCTCGCAGGTCAGCCAGGTGCCCCACGGAGTCTCGCCGCCCGCGCAGTTGTTGTGCGTGCCGGCCAGGCTGACGTACTCGCTCTTCCGGTTGCCCTCCCGGTCCACCACGATGGTCGTCGTGCCGCCGCCTGCGCCCGGGTCGTAGGTGAGGCCGGCCAGCGCGGGCGTGCGGTGCGGCTCGCTGCCGCCGATCTCGTGGTTGTTGATCAGCACGAAGTCCCGGCCGCTGCGGAAGCACGCCATGCCGTCGGGGTCGCTCGGGGTGAACTCGCCGGTCTCCAGTTTCGTCACGCCGGACTGCGCGATCACCTTGTACCGGAAGCCCTTCGGCAGCGCCAGCAGGCCGGCGGGGTCGTCGACGAGCGGGCCGTAGCCGGTGGCGCGGGCGACCTGCGCGGCCGCGGCGGGCGCCGCGATCGCGTCGACGCTGCCCGCGACGATGACGCCCAGACCGCTCGCCGCGCCGGTGCGCAGCAGATCACGCCGGGAAAGTGGAGCCATGA
The DNA here is from genome assembly GCF_000739085.1 of Amycolatopsis methanolica 239. Taxonomy (NCBI): domain Bacteria; kingdom Bacillati; phylum Actinomycetota; class Actinomycetes; order Pseudonocardiales; family Pseudonocardiaceae; genus Amycolatopsis; species Amycolatopsis methanolica. The sequence goes on from NZ_CP009110.1 coordinate 5,838,155, forward strand.
CGACCTCCTGTGGTGGGAACCGTGCGAAGGGATCAAAACCGCCGATTCCGACCTGGGCGGGGATCGCGGACGACACGCAGGCGAACGGCCGGCGAACGGTTCAGGCGAGCCGCTCGTGCGGGTAGCGGGTCGCGGATGCGGGTTGGGAAGTAGCCACCCTTGCTCTCCGCGGCGAGCAACGCGCGGTAGATAGCGCTTTCCACGCCGCGGTACCGGTAAATCCCGTGGTGCAGGAATTCCACCTCCAGAATGCGCCGCGCCGCGTCGTAGCCGACGGAAGCGAGCGCACTGGAGGAAACGGGGTGGCGGCTCACTAGGGCCGTCCGGTTTCGAGCAGGTTCTTCAGCCTGCGCAGATCCTTGCGATTCGCGCGTTCCACCGCCGCGGCCATCACCCGGGCGCCGACCTTCGCGAATCCGCTCGGCTCGCCGCGGTTGCGCAGCACCATGCGGGTGCTGTGCGCGTCCAGGGATTCCCAGCTGTAGGTGGTTTCCATGGGGAACGGGCCCTGCGCCGTGCGCATCACGAGCCGTTCGCCGGGCACGAGTTCGATCACCTCGTAGGTGTACCGCAGGGTCCGGCCGAGAAAACGCGCCACGAATCCGAGCCGGGTGCCCTCGCGCAGCGGCGGGCGGGTTTCCCATTCGACGCTCAGGATGTTGGCGTACCACTCGGGCGCGTTCGACGGGTCGCCCGCGTAGGACGCCACCTTTTCCCTGGGCAGCGCGACCACGATTTCGGTGCGCACGTCGACTGGCACGAATTCGAGGGTAGTTCAGCCTGCCCGGTTTTCGAACCATATACTTCTTGCAACCGTTGCAAGAAGGAGGTCGACGATGACCGACTGGACCGCCGTGCACGAGAAGGCCGTGGCTGCCTTCGCCGAGGGCTGGGCGCGGCCGCGCCCGCAGGCGTGGGACGCGCTGCTGGCCGAAGACGTCGAGCTGAACCAGCCGATGGTGCCGCCGACGCGGGGCAGGCAGGGGTGGGGGCGGGAGGCCGAGCGGCTGCTGGGGTTCCTGCCGGACCTGCGGGGCGTGGTGCTGTCGTGGGCGGGCCGGGAGGACCGGCTGTTCATCGAGCTGCGGCTGAGCGGAACCCTGCGCGGCAAGCCGCTCGCCTTCCGGGCCGTGGACGAGCTGTGGCTGAACACCGACGGCCGCGTGACGCGCCGGGACTCCTTCTTCGACTCGATGCCGGTGGCGATGGCCGTCGCCGGCCGGCCCGGCGCGTGGCGCGCCTGGTGGCGGTCCGGCCTGGGCCCCCTCACCGGACGACGCCGCTTGCAACGGTGATCTCCCGCTCGCCGACGCCGGCGCTGTCGGGTGTTGACCAGCGCTGATGCCGCGGCGGCTCGACAACCGGAGCACACCCCGGGCCACCACCCACGCCGCAACCACCGCCTACGCAGGATCCGCCGCGGCGCGGCGGCACCCGGTGGTCGGAGCACCCCGGCCACCCACCGGCCGCCCCAGGCGCGGCAACACTCGGCAGGCGGAGCACCTCGAGCCACCACGACGCCGCAACCACCGCCCACGCACAAGCCGCCGCCATGCGCCGGCCCCGTGTGGCCGAAGCACCGCGGACCACCCCGCGGCCGCAACCCGCTGCCCACCCACCAGCCGCCCGCCGCTGCGGTAGCACCCGGTGGCCGAAGCACCCCGGCCACCGGGCACCACCACGCGGGGTCACATCACGGCCACCGCCACCGCCACCGTCACGCCGGCATCGTGAACAGCACCACCGGCGCGGTGGTCGGCTGCTCCGAGCCGCCAGCTGGTTCGATCGTCACGGCGACCGTGCGCACCCCCGTCAGGCCCGCGAGCATCAGCGGCGCACCGGTGGTTCCGGCGTGCCCCATCACCCCGGCCGGGTGCGGGCCCGCCGCGTCGATCGTCCACGCCTGGTACGTCACGTCGGCCGGCTGGTCGGGCATTCCGGTCATCATCAGCATCGCCCGGTCCTGGCTTGGCGACATCACCATCCGCGCCTCGCCCGGGATGCCCGCGTCCGCGCCGTCCAGCGTCCGCGCGTCGGGCGCCGCCAGCAGCTGCGTCACCACCGCGTACTGCTCCTGCGCGGTCTCCCGCTGCCGGTCCGCCCGCACCGCGAGCACCCCGGCGACCGCGGCGACGGCGATCGCGATCACGGCCGCCGCTGCGAGAAAACGTGTCGTCCAGTTGCGGGAACCCCGCGTCGGCGCCCGGCGGCCGGGTGGCGCCTGCCGGACCTGGCGCACGTCCCGCAGCACCCGGTCCCGCAGCGCCGCAGGCGGCGTCTCGGACACCGCGGCCCCGAGCCGGGCCGTCGTCGCGCGCAGTCCGGCCACCTCGCGCTCGCAGTCCGCGCACTCGGCGAGGTGCTCCTCGAACCGGCGCCGCTCCAGGTCGTCGAGTGCGTCGAGGGCGTACGCGCCGGTCAGCATGTGGACGTCCGGGTTCACCGCGTCACCCCCAGGCAGTCGCGCAGGCGGATCAGGCCGTCCCGCATCCTCGTCTTGACCGTCCCGAGTGGACTCTGCAGCAGGTCCGCGACCTCCGGGTAGGTGTGGCCGCCGTAGTAGGCCAGCATGATCGACTCGCGTTGCAGCTCGGTCAGCCCGTTCAGGCAGCGGCGCACCTGCTCCCGCTCCAGCCGGGCGGTGACCGCCTCCATCACCTCGTCGAACTCCCGCCCCGGCGCCATCACACCGGCCCGCTGCTCGCGGTCGGTGCGCGCCTGCGCCGACCGCACCCGGTCGACCGCGCGGCGGTGCGCCAGGGTCAGCGACCAGTTCAGCACGCTGCCCTGCCCGCGGTCGTACCGCGCCGCGGTGCGCCACAGTTCGACCAGGACCTCCTGCGCGACCTCCTCGGACTGGGCCACATCGCGCAGCACCCGCCGCACCACGCCGAACACCGGGCCGGCCACCACGTCGTAAAGCTGCTCGAACGCCGCCTCACTCCCCCGCGCGACCTGGGCCATCAGGTCCTCGGGCGAGGGGCCCGCCTGCCCCGGCGCGGCCGGGCGCATCGCCCGGACCGGATCGTCCATCCCGTCATCCTCCCTCACACCGACACCCTGTGTTCGGCGCCGAAACGGGACCGGATGGGCTGGATCACTGGTTGGATCCGGGGATGAGTTTCTACGTGCGTGCCCGCTTCGACGTCCACGACCAGCAGGGGTTCGAGGAGGTCGCCCGCGCGCTGCGCGACCAGGCCGCGACCGCTGGTTCTCCGGGGAGCCGGGCAGCTACGTCGTCATCGAGGAGTACACCGACGTGGACGCCGCCTTCGCACACAACGACCGCGGAGCGGCCCTGCTCGAGCGCGGCGGCGAGTGCGCGGACATGGTGGAAGCCGAGATCTACGGCGACATCACCGACGAGCTGTGGGACTGGGTGGCGGCGAACCCGGTGTTCACCGCCTACCCCGAGGTCTTTGCTCAGCCGGACTGACGCGCCAGCCGCAGCCGCCGGTGGGCGGCCATCCGCACCGGCGCGTTGGCGGCCCCGTAGCCGCGGTAGCCGCCGATGCGCTGGACCACCTCGAAGAACACCCGCGAACCCAGCACCTCGGTGTAGAAGTGCAGGAACTCGCCGTGCTCGTCGCGGTCGTAGAGCACCGAGTACTCGCGCAGGGCGGCGAGCAGGTCCGGCGGCGGGGCCAGCCGGGCGTCCAGGTCGTCGTAGTAATTGGCCGGGATCTCCAGCAGCGGCGCGCCGGCCGCATGCATCGCCTTGGCCGTGGCCAGCACGTCGTCGCTGGTGAAGGCGATGTGCTGCGGGTCGGGCACGCCCGGCGCCCACTCGCCGCGGCGCAGCAGCGCCACGTTCAGCGCGATCCGCACCCTGTTGGCCGGGTTGGTGACCGCCCGGCTGCGGATCAGGCCGAAGGGCGCGGCGAACTCGGTCGGCATCTCCGGCTGCAGCCCGAGCACCGTGCGATAGAACAACGCGGCCTCGTCGAAGTTGTCGAACGGCTGGCTCAGCGACACGTGGTCGGTGCCCAGCAACCCGGCGCCCGCGGCGGAGGAACCAGTCGGCGTGAAGTCCGACAGCCAGCCGTCGCGGCAGAAGAACACCGCCGTGCCGTCTGGGGCGGCCACCGCGGACAGGTCCGCTTCACCGGCGCGGTGCTCGCGGGGCAGCACCGGCGCATGGAACGACTCCGCCCGCTCCGCCGAGCGCGCCGGGTCCGCGCTCTCCACGCCCAGCGCGCTGATCTCGGTGGGCCCGCCGGTCGCGTTCAGCAGCACCCGCGCCTCGCCCTGGGTCCACAGCTGCACCGGCTTCGACCGGTGCTGCCCGGTGTGCGCGAAGCCCATCGCGGTCAGCGCCGCGGCCAGCTGCGGGACGGTGGACTCGTCAACGGCCAGCTCGGTGAACGCGTGCCCGGTCAGTTCCGGCGCGGCGATCGCCGGTTCCCCGAGCGACTCCTCCAGCCCGAGCAGCGACCGCATCGCGTCGACCGCCGCGCGCCCCGGGTCGGCCTGCCGGAACACGTCGTTGAAGACCTCCAGCGACAGCGGCCCGGAGTAGCCGGTGGCGAGCACGTGCCCGACGAACGCGGTCAGGTCGAAGGCGCCCTGCCCGGGGAACAACCGGTGGTGCCTGCTCCACTGCAGGACGTCCATGTGCAGCCGGGGCGCGTCGGCCAGCTGCAGGAAGAAGATCTTCTCGCCCGGAATGGTCCGGATCAGCGCGAGGTCGCTGCCGCGGGAGAGCACGTGGAAGCTGTCCAGGCACAGGCCGACCGCCGGGTGGTCGGCGCGCCGCACGATCCGCCACGAGTGGTCGTAGGTGTCGACGAACCGCCCCCACGCCAGCGCCTCGTATGCGATGCGCATACCGCGCTGAGCAGCTCGTACACCGAGTGTATGCAATTGTTCGGCGGCCAGATCGTCGTCGTCGACGGCGTCCGGCGACACCGAGGAGCACACCAGCATCGTGTCGGCGCCGAGCTGCTCCATCACGTCGAACTTGCGCTCGGCGCGGCGCAGGTTCGCCTCGAACACCGGCGGCGGCACCGCCTCGAAGTCCCGGAACGGCTGGTACAGGTCCACCGACAACCCGAGGTCGTCACAACGGCGGCGGACCTCGGCCGGCGACAGCGGCGAGACGATCAGGTCGTTCTCGAAGATCTCGACGCCGTCGAAGCCGGCGGCCGCCGCCGCGGTCAGCTTGTCTTCGAGCGTGCCGGACAGGCACACGGTCGCGATCCCTCGCCTCACGGCCGGGACTCCTCTCGCACGGGCCGGTGTTGGTCGAACCAGTCGGTGAGTCCTACGGTGCGCATATGCCGACCGAAAGCGCCGAACGCCTGCGCGACGCCGAGCGCACCCGCGCCGAGATCCTCGACGTGGCGACCCGCGAGTTCGCCGACCAGGGCTACGCCGGGGCGCGGGTCAACGAGATCGCCGCGAAGACCCGCACCACCAAGCGAATGCTCTACTACTACTTCGGCAGCAAGGAAGGCCTCTACATCGCGGTGCTCGAACGCGCCTACTCCGGCATCCGCGCCCGCGAGCAGGAGCTCGACGTCGACCACCTCGACCCGGTCGAGGCGCTCCGGCAGCTGGCCGAGCTGACCTTCGACCACCACGAGTCGCACCCGGACTTCATCCGGCTGGTCAGCATCGAGAACATCCACAACGCCGAGCACATCGGACGTTCCGAGGTGCTCTCGACGCTCGCCAACCCCGCGCTGGACGTGCTGACCCGCATCCTGGAACGCGGCCGGGCCGCCGGCGCGTTCCGGGAGGACGTCGACGCGCTGGACGTGCACATGATGATCAGCGCGTTCTGCATCTTCCGCACCGCCAACCGGCACACGTTCAACGCCATCTTCAAGCGCGACATGCTCGCCCCCGACCGGCGCGAGCACTACCGCAAGATGCTCGGCGACCTGCTGGTCGAGTACCTGACCGCGCACTGAGCGTTTCGCCCCCTTCTCCGGGTTGACAAGCCTCGTCCGGCTAACTCACCATCTGGTACGTAACCAGACGGTACATTAACCCGGTCCGCAACGGAGCGACAGGAGCGTGGAAGTGGTCGAGCACGGAAAGCCCCGCAAGGCAGCGGTGGCCGCCTGGGTCGGAAGCGCGCTGGAGTACTACGACTTCTTCATCTACGGCACGGCCGCCGCACTTGTCTTCGGCAAGATCTTCTTCCCCAGCTCGGACCCGGCGGCAGGCACGCTGCTGGCGCTGGCCACGTTCGGGGTCGGTTACGTCGCCCGCCCGATCGGCGCGTTCATCCTGGGCCACGTCGGCGACCGGTTCGGCCGCAAGAAGGTCCTGGTCTTCACCGTGCTGCTGATGGGCGCCTCGACGTTCCTGGTCGGCTGCCTACCGACGTACGAGCAGGTCGGCGTGCTCGCCCCGGTGCTGCTGGTGGCCCTGCGCCTGCTGCAGGGACTGTCCGCGGCCGGTGAGCAGGCCGGGGCGAACTCGATGTCGCTCGAACACGCGCCGGAGAACCGCCGCTCGTACTACACGAGCTGGACCCTGTCCGGCACGCAGGCCGGGCAGATCCTGGCGACCGCGGTGTTCCTGCCGGTCGCCGCGATGCCGACCGCCGCGCTGCAGAGCTGGGGCTGGCGGATGCCGTTCTGGGCCAGCGCGCTGGTCGTCGTCGCCGCGTTCGTCATCCGGCGCAAGCTGGACGAAACGCCGGTCTTCGAGCGTGAGGTGGCCGGCAAGGAGCGGGCGAAGCTGCCGGTCGCAGTGCTGTTCCGGGACCACTGGGCCGACGTCCTGCGGGTCGTGTTCGCGGCCGTGATCGCCGCGGTCAGCACGATCTTCACCGTCTACGCGCTGTCCTACGCGGTCAACTCCGCCGGCCTGGCGCGCACCCCGATGCTGTGGGTCGGCGTGCTCGCCAACGTCGTGGCGCTCGGCGCGATCCCGCTGTGGGCGATGCTGGCCGACAAGGTCGGGCGCAAGCCGGTGTTCGTCGGCGGGTCGCTGGGCTGCGGGGTGCTGATCTTCGCCTACCTGGGCGCGATCGCGTCGGGCAACTACGTGCTCGTGTTCGTCGTGGGCATCCTGATGTTCGGCGTCGTCTACAGCGCGACGAACGCGGTGTGGCCGGCGTTCTACGGCGAGATGTTCCCGGCGCGGGTGCGGCTGTCCGGCATGGCGATCGGCACGCAGATCGGGTTCGCGATCGCCGGGTTCACGCCGACCATCGCCGCCGCCATCGCCGGTGACAAGAGCGCGAACTGGGTCGGCGTCGCGATCTTCACCGCGGGCCTGTGCCTGGTGAACGTGATCGCGGTGCTGACCGGACGGGACAACTACCGGGTCCCGACCGCCGACCTGGGCCGCAAGGACGCCGGCGGCGGACGGGTACCGGTGGCCTCCCCGGGCGGGGCGACCGCCTAGCGGTTGCGGGCGGCGTCGGCGGAGCGGCTCGGGAAGCCTGCGCGGTGCGGGCCGCCGCCGTCGACCGGCAGGACCGCGCCCGACACCCAGCGGGCGCGGTCACTGGCCAGGAACAACGCCGCGTAGGCGATGTCCCACCCGGTGCCTTCCGTCTGCAGCGCCACGCCCTTCGCCCGCACCTCGCGCATCTCTTGGGGCAGGTCGCGCGCCGCCATCGAGGACCAGATCGCCCCGACCCGCACGCAGTTGACCCGGATCCCCCGCGGTCCGAGCGTCGAGGCGGCGCCCTGCGTGAAGTGCTCCACCCCGGCCTTGCCGATGCCGTACACCGTGCCGGGCCCGGCCGCGGTGACCGCCGCGGACGAGATGTTGACGACCGCCCCGCCGCCGGTCATCGCTTCCGCCGCGTGCCGCGTCATCATCCACGTGGTCTTGAGGTTGAGCGCGATCAGCTCGTCCCAGCGTTCCGGCGTGACGTCGAAGACCCCGGCGCGATCACCGGACGCGGCGCTGTTGACCAGCGTGTCCACGCCGCCGAACTCCTCGGCGGTGGCGGCGACGGCGTGCTCGCAGTCCTCGTCCCGGGTCAGGTCGGCCTGGATGAAGATCGCCTCGCCGCCGTCGGCCTCGATGTCGGCCACCGTCCGCTTGCCCGCGGCCGGGTCGCGGTCCAGCACCGCGACGCGGGCGCCCTGCGCGGCGAACAGGCGGCTCACCGCGTAGCCGACGCCGCCCGCCGAACCGGACAGCCCGCCGCCGCTGACGATCACGCGGCGGCTGGCCATCCACAGTGGACCGGCCGAGGCCAGTGGGTCACCGGTCATCGTCGTCTCCCGGGTACGTCAGGTCGATCACCTGCTCGGGCACGCCGAGCGACTGATGCAGGATGCCGCGCATGATCGGCTCCGGCGCCAGGCAGTCCGCGCAGGCGGCCGGATCGGCCACCGAAATCCGCACCGCCACCCGGCCGCCCTCCTCGGCGACGTCGAGCGCGTAGCCATCCGCGGCGAGCGTCGTGCGCATCGCCGCCAGGCCGGTCTGGTCGATCATGCCGTTCCCTCCACCGCCACCGCCTTGCCGGACCATTCGCCGAACACCCGCACCACCATCGACATCGCCGCGTTGCGGGAACCCGCCACGACCACCGGGACGTGCCGCGGCGAAGGCAGGAACCGCTGGAACTCGTCGTCGCCGTCGGTGGACCCGGACGCGCCCCGTACCTGCTTCTCACCCGCGCTCTTGCCGGCACGCCGCAGATCCCGGCCGGCGCGGCCGACGTGTTCGATCATCCACGCCTGCACGTCCTGTTTGGACATCCCGTTCTTGGCGAGCAGTTGGGCGTGTTCCGGCCCGAGCACCAGCCCGTAGGAGGCCTCGCGGAAGATCAGCGCGCCGGTGCGGGACATCGTGTCGGCCAGGTCCCACAGCACCTGCTCGTGGTCCTGCGTGTGCCGGTTGTCGACGTACTCGACCGTGCGCAGCAGCATCGCCGTGACCGCGCTGCCCCCGTCCGCGAGCCCCGCCGACACCGACAGCGGCTCCCACGGGCTTTCCTCTTCGTTCTCGCCGAAGCAGATCTGCCACCGGCCGGGTAGCCCCTGGGTCGCCTGTTCGAGGACGTGCGGGTGGATGCCGAAGGCGTTGCGCACCATCAGTCCGATCGCGCGCGGCACTGTCGCGTTCGGACGGAAACCGGGCCCGAACACGCCGCCGGTGCTGTTGAAGCCGAGCTCCTGGCGCACCGGCCCGTTGACGACGAGCATCGGCGACGGGCCGCTGGTGCTCTGCCAGCCACCGCCGCGGGCCGCGCGGTCCAGCATCAGCGCGTCCCACGCGGCCAGCACGACCGGGAAGTACTCGGGACGGCACCCGGCCATCGCCGCGCTGATCGCGGCCTGCTCGACGGTGCACTCGCGGTCCAGCTGCTCGACGCGGCCGATCACCTCGTCCGGGGCACGCGCGGTCCGCGCGAGGAACTGGTCGACCAGCGGGCGCGACGCGGGCACCACCGGCAGCCCGTCGGTCCAGCCCTGCTCGTAGCAGTGCTCGATCGCCTCCTGGGCGACGACGGGATCGGGTGCGGTCACGACGCCACCGAGGTCAGGATCGCGACGACGTCGTCGAGCGCCTCCTCGGCGCGCTTGCGGACCTCGTCCGGCCCGAGCACCGCCACCGGGTGCGGCGTGACGACGTAGTGGTAGCCGGTCGCGTCACGCATCCCGGCCATCGCGTCAGCGGTCACGATGAACGCGTCGCTGCAGATGACCGCCGCCGGGATGCCGTGGCGCTCGAACGCGATCCCGTCCGCGACCGCCGAGGCGCTGCACGAGCCGCAGTCGCCGACGCCGGTGATCACCGCGTCGCAGGTCCGGGCCAGCTCCGCCAGCTGCTCCTCGGGGATCGGCATGGCGAACGCGGTCTTGGTGCGGGCGACCACCCCGGCCGCGCCGTGCCGCTCGACGAGCAGCCTGCCCAGTTCGGCGAGGAACGGCGCCGCGTTCTTCTTGGTGTTCTCCAGCAGCCCGATCGTCGCGCCGGCCAGCTTGAGCCGGTTCGGCGTGAGCACCGCGGCGCCCTGCGCGACGGCGCGCCGCCCGCCCGTCGGATCGAGTATGGCCTCAACCATCGGTTCGACTCCTTGTCTTCCGTGGGGCGGTGACCCCGCTTGCCGGTTCCGCGGCCGTGATCGGTAATGGCCTGACGCGTCACCGGAAGAAGGGACCTCCGCCTTGCCAGCCGATCTCCGCGGCAGCGCCGTGATCAACGCCCGCATCGACCGCCTCCCCGGCTGGGGACTGCCGAAGGCCGCGTTCGCGATCCTCGGCATCGCGTACTTCGTCGACATCTATGACGTGTCGATCGTCGGCTACTCGCTGCCCGTGCTGAAAGAGCACTTCCACCTGACGGCAACCCAGGTGACGGTCATGCTGACCGGCAATCTCGTGGCGACCGCGCTCGGCGCGATCCTGTTCGGGTTCCTGGGCGACATCCTGGGCAGGCAACGGTCGTTCTTCCTCGGCCTCGGTGCCTTGACGGTGACCGCGCTGCTGACGGCGGTCGCCTGGGACACCCCGTCGCTGCTGGTGTTCCGCGTGTTGTCCGGGTTCGCCACCGGCGGTGGGATCGCCGTGGTGACCGCGCTGGTGCAGGAGTTCTCCCCGGCCGAGCGGCGTGGGAAGTACCTCGCCTACAACGTTTTCTGGTCCGGGGTCGCCGCGGTGGCCGCCGCGTTCCTGTCGACGGCGCTGGTGCCGGTGGAGAACGTCGGGTGGCGGATCCTGTTCGGCGTCGGGGCGGTCGCGCTGGTGCTGATGTTCTTCACCCGGGAGCCGATCATCCCGGAGTCGCCGCGCTGGCTGGCCACCCGCGGACGGCTGGACGAGGCCGACCGCATCACGACCGCACTGGAGCGCCGGATGACGGCGGCCGGGCACGCGCTGCCCGCGGTCCCGGACGTGCCGCCGGACACCGCGAGCGAGAGGTTCCCGCTGCGCCTGCTGTTCCGCCCGCCCTACCTGCAGCGGCTGCTGGTGGTGATCGGGTTCTGGTTCGGGGTGCAGTGGTCGGTGCGCGCGACGATCACGTTCCAGCCGACGATCCTCACCGAGTTCGGGCTGTCCCTGTCGAGCGGGACGATGCTGCTGGCGATCGGGACGCTGGCCGGGGTCGCGACCTACTGCGTCATGCCGTTCGTGATCGACCGGGTGGAGCGCAAGAAGCTGATCGTGCTGGGCCTGGCGCTGGCGACGCTGAGCCCGCTGCTGGTCACGGTCACCTCCGGCCACCCGGCCGCTGTCGTGCTCGGGTCGGTGCTGACGCAGGTCGCGGGGCCGATCCTGTTCGTGCCCGGCTTCTCCTACGCGGCGGAGGTGTTCCCCACGCACGCCCGCGCGAGCGGTGGTTCGCTGGCCGGCGGGCTGGGCCAGACCGGCGGCGTGCTGCAGTCGGTGGTGCTGGTGGCGGTCGCCGCGGCGGGCCCGCACGTGTCGATGCTGGTGCTCGCCGCCGGGTACGTGTTCGCCGCACTGATCATCTTCTACCTGGCCATCCCGACGACGGGCCGTTCCCTGACGGCGATCAGCGGCGGGCGGGACTCGGCGGAGCAGGTGCGGGCATGATCGGGGCGTGCGCCTGGAGACCGACCGGCTGATCCTGCGACCCCTCACGCCCGCCGACGCGGACCTCGTGGCGGACCTGGACGGCGACCCCGAGGTGATGCGTTACCTGGGTGAGGCCGCCGCCAGCGACGTGGCCGGGCGGGAGGGGTACTTCGCCGCGGTCGAGAAGGCGGGCGGCGAGTTCACCGGCTGGTTCGAGTTCCGCCCGCGCGGCGGCGGCGAGGTGGAACTCGGCTACCGGCTGCGGCGGCGGTCGAGGGCGGGGTCGAGCGGGTCGTGGCGTTCACCATGGCCGTGAACACCGGGTCGCGGCGAGTGATGGAGAAGTCCGGCTTGCGGTACGTGCGAACGTTCCACGAAGACTGGCCGGACCCGCTTCCGGGGGCCGAACACGGTGACGTCGAGTACGCTCTGGCCAAGGACGATTGGATACGACAGCACGGACTGCCATGACGACCGATCGCAATGTTCTGGGCGGCGAACTCGAGCCCTGCGGCACCGATCCGATGACGGGTTTCTACCGGGACGGGTGCTGCACCACCGGTGACGACGACCTCGGCAGTCACACGGTGTGCACCGTGGTGACCAAGGAGTTCCTGGAGTACCAGCGCGGGGTCGGCAACGACCTGTCCACGCCGCGCCCGGAGTACGGCTTCCCCGGGTTGCAGCCCGGTGACCGCTGGTGCGTGGTGGCCGCGCGGTGGCTGCAGGCGTTCGAGGCGGGGGTGGCCGCGCCGGTGGTGCTGGCGTCGACGCACGAGCGGGCGCTGGACGTCGTGCCGTTGGAGGCGCTGCAGCGGCACGCGGTGGACGTGCCGGCGGACCCTAGTTCGCTGACCTGACGGAACGCCGCACGAGCACAGCGGTCAGGGCGATCGACCCGAGCACGGCGGGCACCTCCAGCAGGAGGGAGTGCCGGTCGGCGAAGTCCGGCTCGATGAGGTCGCTGGTCAGGATCAGCACCGCGGTCCCGACGGGCACGCGGTCGCCCGGGTCGGTGCGGATGGTCAGGGTGCCGCTGCCGCAGGCGAGGGTGTGCACGAAGCCGTAGTGGTGGTAGCGGGCGCCGGTCTCGATCATGACGCGGTCGGTGACCGTGCACGTTTCGGCCTGGCCGAAGGCGCGGAGCGCGAGCCCGCGGCCGGCGACGGTCAGTGCGGCGAAGAGGAGTGCCGCGCTGATCAGGCCGGCGACGAGGGCCCACCACCGGCCGTTCGCGCGGCGGGCGGTGCCAAGGGCGAAGGCCGCGCCGCCGGCGAGTGCGAGCGCGATCGCGGCGAGGGTGCTGTGTGGTGGGAGGACGAAGAGGGCGGCCCCAAGGACGATCGCGGCGAGCCCGGCGGGCGCGACGTGGCGGCCGGTGCGGATGCCCAGCCTGTCCGTGATGTCGAGGACCATCGGCTGACTCTAGCCACATGTGGCGCGAAAACGGAGACCACATAAAGTGACCGCGTGCGTGGCGAGGGCTACTACGACCTGCTCGGGGTGGACCGGCGTGCCTCGACGTCGGAGATCAAGTCCGCGTACCGGCAGCGGGCGCGCACCGCGCACCCGGACGCCGGTGGTTCGCCCGACGAGTTCCAGGCGTTGCGGCAGGCCTACGAGGTGCTGGTCGATCCGTTGCAGCGCGCGGCCTATGACCGGGCACTGGACCGCGCGGCCGCGACCGCGTCGCCGGTGCGTGCGCGGCGGCCGGGGCGGAAGCTGGGTGAGGACCCGAGTTTCACGGCCGAGTTGCCGGTGCTTGACCCGGATGCGCTGGAGTGGTGGGACGCGGCCCGGGAGAAGGCGCGGACCGCGGACCGGGCCGCGCCTGGGCACGCTCCGGCGGCTTTGTTGCTGGCGTGGTTGCTGCTGGTGGTGCTGCCGATCATGGCGGGCGCGCTGGCTGTCGCGGTGTGGCTGGTGCTGGCGTCGGCGGTGGCGATCTGGCTGGTGCGGCAGCACCGGGAGATGGCGCGGGCCGAGCGCGCGGTGGATGACGAGTTCGGTGGCACGGTCGTGTTCGGCGCGCCCGGTGCGGAGCCGGACCAGTGGGGCGAGCGGTTGACGGCGGAGCTGCTGGAGCGGTACCTGACCCGGTTGCCGGGGGCGCGGATCTTCCACGGGCTGGCTTGGCCGGGTTCGGTGTTCGCCGACATCGATCACGCTGTGCTGGCGGGGCGGCGGCTGGTGTTGATCGAGTCGAAGACGTGGTTGCCCGGGCACTACGCGGCTGACGAGTACGGCGATCTGTGGCGGGACAACCGTCGTTTCCGCGGCGGGGCGACGCAGCTGCCAGAGGCCCTCGACGCGTTCCGCACGTTGTTGCCGGGCGCGGAGATCCGGGGCGCGTTGATCGTGTACCCGAGCCGGACGGGCGAGATCACCACCGACGAGGACTTCGACGTGCCCGCGCCGCCGATGACGCCGGACCAGTTCGTGCAGGTGATCGGCGACTGGCTGGCCGCCGAGCCGGCGCGCGTGGACGTGCGGCTGCTGCGCAAGGTGCGCGCACAGGTCGTCTAGGCCACGAGGTACGGCTCGAAGCAGTAGACGGCCGTGCGGTTGGGCCGCTCCGCGACGAACGTCCCCTTGGACGGGATCGTGCGCACGAGCCCACGATCGCGCAGGACTTTCGTCGCGTGGCGGCAGGTACCGAGCGAGACACCGTACTGCCGGGCCAGTGTCTGTTCGGCCGGAAGCGGCGTGTTGACCGCGAGCTCCCCCGTCTCGATGCGACGGGCCAGGTCGTCGGCGACGAGGTTGTAGAGGTAGGCGGGGCCAGTGGCGGGAAGTTCTCTATTCACCCCTCCACGGTAGCATAGAAAAGACAAAAAGTCGGCTCATCGGGACCGTTGGTAGGCTGCGTCGCTGTGACGATGGAGGAGGCACTGGACGCCCGGCTACGCGCACTGGCAACGCGTGTCCGACGACTGCGACGGGACCGGGACCTGAGCCAGGCCGACCTCGCGGACCGGGCCGGGGTGTCCCGCTCGGTGATCGCCGAACTGGAACGTTCGAGACTCGCGCAAGGCTCCCCACGCCCAACGCGCAACATCACGCTCGACACACTGTTCCGCCTGGCCGAGGCAATGGGAGTACACCCAGCCGAACTGCTGGACGACCGGGACCGGTGAGGACGAACGGACGAACCCAAAAAACCGGCGGCCGGCAACGCAACGGAACCGACTACCCCAACCAGACCTCGCCCGCCCCCGATCCACAGCCGATCTTCAGTCGCCGACCAGGCGACTAAAACACGATCAGACATCGGGGGCGGGGGTGGTCGTAACGTGACCTTTCCAGCGCCGTGAGGCGCTTTCCGCGCGACAGCGCGGGTTTAAAGCTCAAAAGAGTCCTCGCCGGACGGGCAGGCGACGGGATGACCACCCAGCGACCTTTGGTTCGAAAGCCCCGGCGCTTTCGCGCCTCAGTATCCGCGTACCGCGTTCACTTGCACGCGCAGTACCTGCGGATACGCCTTCGAGAACGCCTCCGGGCTGCCGCTGATCGACTCCATCGCCTCCCGGTATTTGGCCATGTACGCGGGGGTCTCGTGGGCCGGGGGTTGCGTGTCGGCCGGGTGAGCCAGGCCGCGGAACACCACGATGTCCCCGCCCTGCTCGTTGCTGTTGAAGTGGAGCGCCACCTGCGGCCGGTCCTGGATGTGGGACAGCCGTTTGGCGTGCGCGGCGTTGTAGATCAGGAACCCGCCGTCGTCCCACACGAACCACACCGGGTTCGGCTGCGGGGTGCCGTCGGCGCCGGTTGTCGTGAACCAGACGACCCGCTCGTGCTCGAGCCGTTCGCGTACCCGCTGCCCGAAGGGTCTGGACGGGTCGGGAAGAACGCCATCTGCCATACCGCCCAGCGTAGTGGCCGGGCTCACTTCCGCGGCAACTCCGCGGACCGCCCGTGATAGTCATTCGGGGATCGAGCGCCGGAAAGGATCATCGATGCGTCTGCTGCTGCTGTCCAACTCGACCGCGCCCGGACGCGGCTATCTCGAGCACGCGACCGACGCGCTGGGCGAAGTGCTCCAGGACGTGCGTCGCCTGGTGTTCGTCCCGTTCGCGCTGGCCGACCACGACGGTTACACGGCCACGGTCGCCAAGGCGCTCGCCCCGTTCGGCGTCGAGGTCGCCGGCGCCCACCAGGATGATCCGATCAGGTTGCTCAACTCCGCGCAGGCCGTGTTCACCGGGGGCGGCAACACGTTCCGGCTCCTGCGCGAGCTCTACCGCCGCGAGCTGCTCGCCCCGATCCGCGACCGCGTGGCGCACGGCACCGTCTACATCGGATCGAGCGCGGGCACGAACGTCGCCTGCCCCACCATCCGCACCACCAACGACATGCCGATCGTGCAGCCGCCCGCGTTCGACGCGGCCGGGTTCGTGCCGTTCCAGATCAACCCGCACTACCTCGACCCCGACCCGGGCTCCACCCACATGGGCGAGACCCGCGAGGAGCGCATCGAGCAGTTCCTCGAGGAGAACGACGTTCCCGTGCTGGGGCTGCGCGAGGGCACCTGGTTGCGCCGCGAGGACCGGAGCCTCACCCTGGGTGGCGACGAAAGCGGCGCCCGCCTGTTCCGCCGCGGTTCCGAGCCGGCCGAGTTGCGGCCGGGCGCGGACCTCGGCGACCTACTGGCGAGCGAAATCGCCTGAACCCGCGAAAAATTGATCAAGCATTTTCCGGCACGCGCGGCGGGACGCCTCGAATCAAGGCCGGTCCACGTCATTTCCACACGTTTCCGACAGCGGTGAACCACGCCCGTCAATAAAGGTTCAACGGAGTTTCAGCAGCCGAGACAACCGTTTGCTACATTCGGATGATGATGCTTCGTGGCCGCTCCGACCCGGGCCTACCATGGTGCGACTGCGAGCGACGGGATGCGATCATGACCACGCACATCGATTTTCGCCCCGCCGACAGCCGCTTCGGCTGCCTCGTTCCCCACGAGCAGACCCCCGTCGACGAGGAATGGTGTTTCGACGCGCAGGGCCATCCGCTTTGCGGGCAATGCGCCCGCGACGAGCAGATCATTCACGAACCGTGGACGGGCCCACCGGAGGCGCACCGCGCCGAATGGGATTTGGTGCACGACCTGTCGTATTTCCTCCTTTGACCTACCGCGCTCCGCGAACTGCGCCAGGTGGGCTAACCTGAGCAACGCCAATGGCGTCGAGGTCAGCTTGTGCGGGAGGTGAGCGCGATCGCGGACACCACGGCCCACCCCACCGTGAGCAGGCGGCGCGAGGTCAGCCACACGAGCGCGCGGTCGGTCCTGATGACCGTGCTCGGCGAGTTCGTGCTGCCCCGCGACCGCCCGGTGTGGACCTCCACCCTCGTCGACGTCCTCGGCATGTTCGGCGTCGAGGAGAAATCGGCCCGCCAGGCCCTGGCCCGCACCGCGGCCGAGGGCTGGCTGGTGTCGCAGCGGCAGGGCCGGCGCGTGCGCTGGTCGCTGACCGCGCCGGGACGGCGGCTGCTGACCGAGGGCGCCGAGCGCATCTACGGCTTCGGCCGCGCGGACACGCCGTGGGACGGCACGTGGCTGATGCTGCTGGTGTCGGTGCCCGAGACGAAGCGGGACCTGCGGCATAGCCTCCGCACGCGGCTGACCTGGGCCGGGTTCGGGTCGCCGACGCCCGGCGTGTGGATCTGCCCCGACCCGAGCCGCCAGGACGAGGCGAACTCCATCGTGCGTGAGCTGGGCCTGGACGCGGAGGCGATGTCGTTCGTCGCGTCGTACGGCCGGATCGGCGACGAGGACGCGATGGTCGCGCGGGCCTGGGACCTGACGGCGCTGGAAGAGCGCTACGAGGACTTCGTCGACGAGTTCGCCGCGCTGGCGCCCGAGTCGGGCGAGGAAGTGCTGTACGCGCAGACCCGCCTGGTGCACGAGTGGCGCCGCTTCCCGTTCCTCGACCCGCGCCTGCCGGGCCGCCTGCTGCCCGACGGCTGGAGCGGCGCCAAGGCCGCGGAGCTGTTCCACCGCAGGCACGTGGAATGGCGGCCGGTCGCGCAGCGCCACTGGGACACGCTGGTGAGCGAGGAGGAAGCGGCCTAGTCCGGCAGGTTCCCGTCCCCGCCGAGGTTCGCGACCATCCGCCGCAGGATGTTGATCGTGGTCACGAAGTCGCCACGGTCCACCCCCTCGTGCGTCCGCGCGTGGACGCGCGCGTTGCGGTCGCGGGCCCGCAGGCGGCCGGCCTCGCCCGCTTCGGTGAGTGTCAGGCCGTCCCGCTCGAGCATCCAGCCCCGCGCGACGAGGTCGTCGAAGACCGCGTCGAAGTCGATGCCCAGGTCGTCGTAGCGGGCGAGGCGCCGGACGAGCGCCTCGCGGGTCCACTCCCCCGGCTTGCCCGCGACGTGGTTCAGCGTCCACCAGTGCGGCTGGGTGAGGCTTTCGACTGCGAGCGCCTCGCGCAGCGCACCGACGACCAACCGGTACGCCTCGCCGCTCCACGCCCCGATGGGCTGGGCGGCCACTTCTTCGTCGCTGTACTCCTTGATCACGAGCCGACGGTAGAACCTCCAGCAGACTGGAGGTCAACTACAGCTCCCAGACCCCGGACTCCGGCTGCGTGAGCCGGATCGCCGTGCGCCGCACCGCTTCGGCGGCCCGGTCCTCGTCCACGTCGCCCGGCACGAACACCAAGGCGACGCTGCCCGCGGCGCCGTGCGCGAGCCGGACGGGCGCGGCCATCTCGGTGAGCCCGGCGTGGATCTCGCCGACCGTGCGGACGTACCCGGTCTGCCGCGCCCAGCTGACCTCAGGACGCTCGTCCGGATGTGCGGGACCCGTGGACTGAATCGCCAGGCCGCACGCCCCGCGATCCAGCGGCGCCCGCGTCCACGGCTGGTAGGCGACGGCGGCGCGACGGCGATCCGGTTCGACGGTCACCACGGAGACGACCTGACCACCTCGTGACACCGCGAAGAACGCCGTCGCGCCCACCGTGTCGGCCAGCTCGCCGAGCACCTCACGCAGGCGGGCCTGGGCATCGCCGGGGACGGTCGGCGACAGCACGCGCAGCCCGAGCCCCAGCGTGTAGCGGCCTTCCGCGGTGCGCCGCGCCAGCTGGCTCTCCTCCAGCGTGCGCTGGATCCGGTAGACGATCGAGCGGTGCAACCCGGCGGCGTCGGCGATCTGGTGGCTCGTGCGCGGCTGGCCATCGGCGAGGACATCCAGCACGTCGAGCGCCCGATCCAGCGTCTGCGCGCGAACGCCCGGCTTGGTCTCCACCGCGCTCCCCTTCGTTGCCCGCGTCACTCTACACGCGAGGCTGCTCGCATATCGAGCTCAGAACACCGATCAACGCTCGATATCAGAGCTGCCTGGGGAGGCTTCGTCGTGCCCGAGACGTCGCTCGATGAGCACCCGGCCGTCGACCCGGCGCACTTCCGCCGCACCATGGGGGGTTCACCAGCGGCGTCACGGTGGTCACCACGGTCGACGGCGAGCACGTGCACGGCATGACCGCCAACGGCTTCCTGTCGGTCTCGTTGGAGCCGCCGCTGGTCCTGGTGTCGCTCGGGCGCCGGTCGCGCATGGCCGGCCTGCTGCGCCGCACCGGGCGGTACGCGGTCAGCGTGCTCGCCGGCGACCAGCAGGACCATTCGCGGCACTTCGCCGGGCAGCCGGTGCCCGGGCTGCGCCCGGAGTTCCACCACCACGACGGGTTCGCCTTCCTGGACGGCCCGCTCAGCCACATCGGCTGCGACGTCGCCGAGGTGCACCCGGCCGGGGACCACCTGCTGTTCCCCGGCCGCGTGACCCGTCTGTCCTATTCGGACGCCGAGCCGCTGCTCTTCTTCACCGGTTCCTATCGCGCACTGCACTGAACGAGGCTAGTTCTCAATGGCGGGAATCGGCATCGTCGGCGCCGGGATCGCCGGCCTGCACCTGGGCCTGCAACTACGGCAGCACGACGTCCCAGTCACCATCTACAGCGGCCGGACCGCGGAGCAACTGGCGGGCGGCCGCCTGCCGAACAGCGTCGCGCACCACCACACGACGGTCGCGCACGAGCGGTTGCTCGGCATCGACCACTGGGATGCCGAGGAGTACTTCTACTTCGGCCACCACCACTACATCGGGCTGCCGGACCCGTTGTCGTTCCCCGGTTCCTTCACCGCGCCGTCGCGGGCGCTGGACTACCGCATCTACCTGCCACGGATCCTGGCGGACTTCACCGTCCGCGGCGGCGACTTCCAGGTGCGGCCAGTTGATCCCGCGGATGTGGCGGAGCTGTCCGACCGCCACGACCTCGTCATCGTGGCCTTCGGACGCGGCAGCCTGAGCGCGATGTTCCCGCGCCGGGCGGACAAGTCGACCTTCGACAGCCCGCTGCGCAAGCTGTGCGTGGGGCTCTACGAGGGCATCGCGCACTCCGAGCCGCGCGGCGTCACGATGAGCATTTCGCCGGGCAGCGGCGAGCTGCTGGAGATCCCGATCTTCTCCTTCGCCGGTCACGTCACCGCGCCGCTGTTCGAGAACATCCCCGGCGGCGACACCGAGGTGCTGGCCGAGACGCGCTACGACGACGGCCCGTCCGCGTTCGAGAAGCTGGTGCTGGAGAAGACGCGGCGGCACCACCCGCGCACGTTCGAGCGGATCGCCCCGGCGAAGTTCCGGCTCACCGGGCCGCAGGACCTGCTGCAGGGTGGGGTACTGCCGTCGGTGCGGGAGGACTACACACGGCTGCCCAACGGCAAGTACGTCGTCGCGCTCGGCGACGCGCACACACTGGTCGACCCGGTGGTCGGCCAGGGCGCGAACGGCGCGTCGTACTCGGCGTGGGAGCTGGGCCGGACCATCCTGGAGGACCAGACCTTCGACGAGCGGTTCGCGCCCCGCACCTGCTGCAGCTGCTCGGCGCGATGTCGGCGAGCCAGGCGGAGGCGGACACCTTCACCGACAACTTCAGCCACCCGGACCGCCAGTGGGACATCCTCGCGTCGCCCGAACGGGTGCGGAAGTTCCTGGCTGGGCACGGGATGGCGGAGTGAACTGTCGGTGGCAGGCCGTAAGGTTCCCGGCGTGATGGATTACCTGAGCATCCCGACCGCGGCCGGCACGTTCGACGCGATCGCGGCCGGGCCCGCCGACGGCAGGCCGGTGCTGCTGCTGCACGGCTTCCCGGAGGCGGCGATCTCCTGGGAGTACCAGGTCGCGGTGCTGGGCGACCGTGGGTTCCGCGCGGTGGCGCCGGACCAGCGCGGCTACTCGCCGGGGGTGCGCCCGGAGCAGGCGGCCGAGTACGGCATGGACGAGCTGGTCGGGGACGTGCTGGCGATCGCCGACGCCCTGGAGTGGTCGCGGTTCGACCTGGTGGGGCACGACTGGGGCGGCGCCGTCGCGTGGTGGACGGCGTCGGAGCACCCGGAGCGGCTGCGGACCCTGACGGCGGTGTCGACGCCGCACCCCGGGGCGCTGGGCCAGGCCCTGCGCACGGACGAGGACCAGCAGATGCGGTCGCAGTACATGCGCGACTGGCGGTCCGGTTCCACCGAACGGCAGATGCTCGCGAACAACGCCGAGGCCCTGCGGCGCATGTTCGAGTGGAAGGTGCCCCAGAGCCGGGTCGACGAGTACATCCGGCGGCTGTCCGAGCCGGGCGCGCTGACCGCGGCGCTCAACTGGTACCGCGCGAACCGCCCGCGGGCCGCCATCGACAAGGTTTCCGTGCCGACGCTCTACGTGTGGAGCACGGAGGACGTCGCCCTCGGCTCGACGGCGGCACTGGACACCGAGAACTGGGTGACCGGGCCGTACACGTTCCAGATGCTGGAGGACGTCACCCACTGGATCCCGGAGGAGGTTCCGGAGGTGCTGACAGCGATGATGCTGGAGCACCTGAACGCCTTCTGACGCCATCGCGGCGCCGTGCCTGTTCACGGCGCCGCGCGTCGGTCTCCGGTCAGGAGCGCGAGAACTCGGCGCTCACCGCGTTCGGGCCGTCGTACTCGCGGTCCGGCAGCTGGCGCAGGTGGTCCAGCACGCCCTCCGGCGCGCCCTGGCTCTGCGCGTGGTCGACCAACTTGTCCCGCGTGCACGGGTAGTCGACGCCGGACAGGAACTTCTGCATCTGGATCGGGTCCGGGGCAGCCATGTCCTGCTCCTTCCTGTTGTCTCTCGTTCACCCGGGGGCTATCCACCAATCGGGCCGCCACTCGTCCCGTTTCGCGGATCGACCGGACGGGAAGCCCGTCACCATGCGCGCGACCATCCTGAACTGCACGGTGAAGCCCTCGCCGGAACCGTCGAACACCGACGCGCTGGCCGAGCTGGTGGCTGCAGGCCTGCGCGAACTCGGCGCCGACGTGCGGACCATCCGGCTGGTCGACCACGACATCAAGTCGGGTGTCAGCAGCGACATGGGCGACGGCGACGAGTGGCCCGGCATCCGCGAGGAGATCGTGAACTCCGAGATCCTCATCATGGCGTCACCCACGTGGGTCGGGCACCCCTCGTCGGTCGCGCAGCGGGCGATCGAACGCATGGACGCGATGCTGTCCGAGACGGGCGACGACGGTACACCGGTTGCATACAACCGCGTGGCGGGCGTGGTCGTGACCGGCAACGAGGACGGCGCGCACCACGTGATCAGCGAAAACAACGGCGCGCTCGGCGACATCGGCTTCAGGATTCCCGGGCAGGCCTGGGTCAACTGGAACATGGGCCCAGGGCCGGGCCCGAGCTACAGCGACACCGACCACGGGCACCAGTACGTCCACCAAGTGGCGGGCCTGATGGCGAAGAACCTCTACGCGCTGGCCGCCGCACTGCGCGACCGCCCGATCCCAGCAGAAATCTCCCGCGGCGAAGACTGACGCCGCCGCCCTTGCGCAACCGCCCAATCTCAGCAAAGTCTCGCGCGGCGAAAACCGGCACCGTCGACCAGCCGGGCGAGCACGGCCCGGCCCCGCTGCCCGGTCGCGCCGCCACGTCACACCACGAGCACCGCGCCCCCACGCTCACACGATCGCCAACCCCAGCAGCAATCTCCGCAGCGAAAACTGACGCCGCCGACCGGCTGCGCCCAGCCCCCTGGCCCGGTCGCCTCGACCTGCACCTGCTGCGCGGCTGCTCGACCCCTCACCCCCATGCTCATCCCGTTCCACACGGCGAACCCGCCCGGCCAAACCCACCCGGGTGGCAATCCGTCGCTGACGCCCCCGGAATTGTCGTACCCCCTCGCTAGTGTTCGCGGTGTCCGGAAGGGGGCGGAGATGCGAGCGGTTGTGGTGGACGGCCCGGGCGGGCCGGAAGTGTTGCGGGTGCGGGAAGTTCCGGTGCCCGAGGTGCGGGACGGCTGGACCCTGGTGCGCGTCGAGGCGTTCGGGCTGAACCGGTCGGAGTTGATGACCCGCCAGGGTCTGTCGCCGAACGTGCGGTTCCCCCGGGTGCTGGGCATCGAGTGCGTCGGCGTGGTCGTGGAGTCCGCGCGCCTCCCGCCGGGCGCCAAGGTGGCCGCTGTGATGGGCGAGATGGGCCGGGAGTTCGACGGCGGGTACGCGGAGTACGCGCTGCTGCCGGACGACCTGCTGATCCCGGTGCAGACCGACCTGCCGTCGGAGGTCTTCGCCGCGCTGCCGGAGACTTACCTGACCGCGTCGGGGTCGCTGGCGGCGTTCGGGCCGGCGTCGCCGGGGCAGAGCCTGCTGATCCGCGGCGGGACGTCGTCGGTGGGGATGGCGACGCTGTCGCTGGCGCGGGAGCGGGGGCTGGTGACCATCGCGACGACGCGCAACCGGGACAAGGTGGCGGCGCTGGAAAAGGCGGGCGCGTCGCACGTGGTGGTGGACCGCGGGGACATCGGCGCCGACGTCCGCACCCTGTTCCCGGACGGCCCGGACTTCGTGCTGGACCTGATCGGAGCGCCGACGGTGCCGGGCTCGCTGCGGCTGGTCAAGCGCGGCGGCACGGTGTGCGTGGCGGGCATGCTGAGCGGCGAGTGGGTGATCCCGGACTTCCAGCCGGTGGCGGCGATCCCGTCCGGCACGAAGCTGACGGCGTTCCAGAGCAACGACATCCGGGGCGCGTCCGGCGGCGAAGCGCTGCAGGCGATCGTCGACGGTGTGGCGAACGGCGTGTACCAGCCGAACCTCGACCGGGTGTTCCGGCTGGAGCAGATCGTCCAGGCGCACGCCTACATGGAGGCCAACCAGGCCGCCGGAAAGGTGGTGGTCCGGAACGACTGACGCCGGCCTCCGACAGAGCGGCTCTGTTACCTCCTCCGGTCGCCACCCGTCATACCGGTGCCGACCACAAACCGTGGTGGTCGAACGAGAACGAGGTGGAACAGGATGCTGACGAACATCATGTACGTGACGGTCTACGTGACCGACCAGGACCGCGCGCTGGAGTTCTACACGGAGTAGCTGGGCCTGGAGCGGGGCGTCGACTACCCGGGCCCGGATGGGCGCTTCCTCACCGTGGGGGTGCCCGGCACCCCGGTCAAGATCATCCTGTGGTCGCACCCCGCGGCCGCCGGACAACCGGTCGCCCCGGGCGGCGCGCCCGGTCCGGTCGTCCTCGAATCGGACGATCTGCGGAAGGACTTCGAGGTGCTCCGCTGTCGCGGCGTGACGTTCGACGAACCCGAGCCGCAGGACTACCCGTTCGGTGTCCGGATCGAGGCGGTGGATCCGGACGGCAACCGGGTCTCCCTGCGCGAGCAGCGGCCTTGGAACGGCTGAGAAACGATGACCGACGACGACCGGACGAACCCGGTGACCGAGGCGTTCGAGGCCCAGCGCGACCGGCTGCGCGCGATCGCCTACCGCGTGCTCGGCTCCCACGCCGACGCCGAGGGCGTGGGCCAGGAGGCCTGGTTGCGGCTGTCCCGCCAGGACGCCGAAACCATCGCGAACCTGGCGGGCTGGCTGACCACGGTCGTCGGCCGCCTCAGCCTGGATCTCCTGCACGCGCGTCGAACCGAAACGCACCACGGCGAGCTGCCGGAGCTCGTGGTGACGGCCGCCGACGACGCCGCGCCCGAGGACGACGTGGCGCTCGCCGACTCGGTCGGGCTCGCGCTCCTCGTCGTACTTGAGTCGCTCCGGCCGGGTGAGCGGTTGGCGTTCGTCCTGCACGACCTGTTCGCGGTGCCGTTCGACGAGATCGCCGGATCCTCGGCAAGTCGACCGCCGCCACCAAGATGCTCGCCAGCCGCGCGCGCCGGAAGGTGCGGGCCAGCGGTCAGCCGCCGGCCGCGGGCCGGGAGCAACGGGAGGTAGTCGCGACGTTCCAGGCCGCCGCCCATCGCGGCGACTTCGAGGGGTTGCTGCGGGTGCTCGATCCCGACGTCAAGCTCACCGCCGACACACCCGACGGCACGGTCGTCGTCCTCGGCGCCACCAAGGTCGCCGCCGGCGCCCGGCTGTCCGCGGCCGCGCGGGGACGGTCGATGCTCGTCAATGGCCGTCCCGGCTTCGTCGCCTGGAGCGAGGACGGTGCCCCGCTCTCGGTCATCGCGTTCACCGTCGTCGACGGCCGGATCGTGGACATCACGGTCGTCACCGACCCGGTCAAGCTCGGGGCGGTGAACCTACCAGATCCGGTTTGAGTCAACGCGACCGCATGGCCCGGTACCACCGGGGCGAAGTGTTCACGGGAGGCTTCAACGACGCACGCACCACCAGGACGTTCGGCTCGTCGCTGCGCACGAATTCGCCGAGCAGCCGCCGGAATGCGCGGCCGAAGCCCTCCACCCGGCCGGCGTCCACGCCGAAGGACCGGGCCAGGCCGACGAAATCCGGCGTGTGCAGGTTTACGCCGCGGTGCGGCAGGCCCTCCCGGTCCTGGTCGAACCGGAGCATGCCGTAGCCGCCGTCGTCGACGATGATCACCGTCACCGGCAGCGACTCCTGCGCCAGTGTCGCCAGATCGCCGCACCCGTAAAGGAAACCGCCGTCGCCGCTGACGCACACCACCCGGCCCGCCCCGCTGGCCGCCGCGCCCAGCGCGGCCGGGAAGCCGAACCCGAGCGTGCCCCAGCCCATCGGGTACGCGAACCGGTGCGGCGCCCGCACGCGGTGGAAACCGCCCGCCCAGTAACCGGCGATGCACATGTCCGCCACCAGCATGGCGCGCTCGGGCAGCGTTTCTTCCAGTGTGCGCAGGAAATCCGCGGCCTGCGGCTCCTCGCTGCGGATACGGCGGCGCACCTGCTCGGAGATCCGCTGCAGCCGCTCGGTCAGCTCGGCCAGCCCGGGCCGCGCCGGCAACCCCTGCAGCAGTTCGGGCACCACGTCCCGCGCGTCGCCGGCCAGGGTGATGTCGGGCGGGTAGTTCTTGGCCGCGTCCTTGGGATCGACGTTGATCACGATGAGCTTCGGCGGCTTGGGCATGAGCCAGTTCTGCGTCATCAGCCCGTCGAAGTCGGTGCCGATGCCGAGCACCACGTCGGCCTCGTCCCACAGCGCGCCCACCTCCGGCGCGTGCACGGGGTTCGGCGCGGCACACGGGTGCGCGGGCGGCAGCAGACCGCGCGCGGCGAACGTCGTGATCACCGGCGCGGCCAGCTTCTCCGCCAGCTGCCCGATCACCTCGCCCGCCCCGGCCCTGGCCGCGCCACCGCCCGCCCAGATCAGCGGCCTCGACGCCATCGCCAACATGCGCCGCGCCGCGTCGAGATCCGCCACCGCCAGCGCCGGGAACGCCTCGGTCGGTTCCGGGTCCGGACCACGGAAACCGTTGTGCCGCAAGAAATCCGTGGGAACACCGACGTACACCGGGCCGCTCTGCGGCCGCACCGCCAGCCGGGCGGCGCGCAGAACCGTGGGCGCGAGGTCCTCGGGCGTCTCGACGGTGAACGCCGCCTTCGTCACCGGCGCGAACAACGCGGCCTGGTCGCTGGTCTCGTGCAGGACGCCGCGCACCGTGCCCGGCCGCCGCAGTCCCGCCGGGATGTCGGTGGCGATCACCAGCACCGGCGTGCCGGACGCCATCGCCTCACCGACCGCGGCGATCGTGTTCGCCGCGCCCGGTCCGGTCGTCACGATCGCGACGCCGAGCTTGCCGGTCGCCCGCGCGTACCCGTCCGCCGCGTACCCGGCGGTCTGTTCGTGCCGGACGCCGATCAGCCGGAGCGGGCTGTCCGCGAGCGCTTCCCAGATCGGCAGGTTGTGCACGCCCGGGAGGCCGAACGCGACCTCGGCCCCGAGCTCGAGCAGCGCGTCCACGAGGTGCTGGGCGCCGGTCTTCGTCACGCCGTCAGAGTATGGCACCCCGTCACCACTGCGGGGGGACGACCTCGTGCCGGGGCGGCGGCCCCGGCGGTGTGCCGTCGCCGAAGGGCCGTCCGCCCAGGTCGGCGCGCCCGTGCGGCTGCGCCCACCCGGAAAGGTCCGGACCACCCGGCACAATCCGCGACGGGTTGACCTGCTCGTGCACCTGGTAGTAGTGCCGCTTGATGTGGTCGAAGTCCACGGTGTCGCCGAAACCGGGCGTCTGGAACAGATCCCGCGCGTACGCCCACAAGACCGGCATCTCGGTCAGTTTGTTCCGGTTGCACTTGAAGTGCCCGTGGTAGACCGCGTCGAACCGGACGAGCGTGGTGAACAGCCGGATGTCGGCCTCGGTGATCGTGTCCCCGACCAGGTACCGCTGGCCCGCCAGGCGCTCGGACAGCTCGTCGAGCCGCGCGAACAACCGCCGGTACGCGTCGTCGTAGGCGGACTGCTTCGTCGCGAACCCCGCCTCGTACACCGCGGCGTTGACGTCGCGGTGCACCGCGCGGTTGATCTCGTCGATCTCGTCGCGCAACGCCTCGGGGTACAGGTCCGGCGCGCCGTCGCGGTAGTGGGCGCCCCACTGCGTGTCCAGGTCGAGGGTGATCTGCGGGTAGTCGTTGGTGACCAGCTTGCCGCTGGGGATGTCGACGATCGCGGGCACGCTGATGCCGCCGTCGTAGTCCGGGTCGGCCGCGCGGTAGGCCTCGCCGAGGAACTCGATGCCCAGCACGGGATCCCGCCCGCCGGGGTCGAGTGTGAACCGCCAGCTCCGCTCGTCCTGGATCGGGTCGGCGATCGCGACTGACAGCGCTTCCTCCAGCCCCATCAGCCTGCGCACGATGAGCGCGCGGCTGGCCCACGGGCACGCGCGGCTGACGACGAGCCGGTACCGGCCCGCCTCGGCAGGCCAGCCATCCGCTCCGTCGGCCGTGATCCGCGCCGTGAAGCGGTTCGGCGCTCGCTTGAACTCGCCGGTTTCCGGATCCGTCGGGATGGTCATTCCCTCAGCGTAGATTGTGTTCCGGGCCGTAGCAGTACGCGTAGACTCAATGACCCTGGGCACACCAGCGCCCTCGACGGAAGGTGGTCACCGATGCCGTTGATGCCCTTCACCGACTCGATGTTCCTGCTGGTGGAAAGTCGCGAGCACCCGATGCACGTCGGCGGCCTGCAGCTGTTCCAGACCCCCGAGGGCGCCGACCACACCTGGCTGCGCAGCCTGCGTGAGGACCTGGTCAAGAACACCGACGTGCGCCGGCTGTTCCGGCAGCGCGTTGCCCGCCCCGTGAACACGCTCGGTTACGCCGCATGGGCCCGCGACGAAGATCTCGATCTTGACTACCACTTCCGGCATTCCGCGCTGCCGTACCCGGGCCGGGTGCGGGAACTGCTGGAGCTGACGTCACGCTGGCACAGCACGCTGCTCGACCGGCACCGTCCGCTCTGGGAGATCCACCTGGTCGAAGGCCTGCAGGACGGCCGGTTCGCCATGTACAGCAAGGTGCACCACGCGCTGATGGACGGCGTTTCGGCGTTGCGGCACCTGCAGGGCACGCTGTCCGACGACCCGGACGATCGCAGCTGCCCGCCGCCGTGGGGCTCGCGTCAGGTGTCGCGCGGCAAGCCGCCACGTAACGCACGGTCACTGCTGCGCGTGGGCACGAGTTCGCTGAAGCAGATCGCCGGAATGGCGCCGGCAGCGGCGAAGGTGGCGCGGGAAGCGTTCCGCGAGCACACGCTGCTGCTGCCGATGCAGGCCCCGAAGACGATCTTCAACGTGCCGATCGGCGGCGCGCGCCGGTTCGCCGCGCAGTCCTGGCCGCTCGGGCGGGTGCGTGCGATCGCGACCGCCACCGGGACCTCCCGCAACGACGTGGTGCTCGCGATGTGCTCGGGCGCGTTGCGGGACTACCTCATCGAGCAGCGCGCGTTGCCGGACGCGCCGCTGGTCGCGATGGTGCCGGTGTCGATGCGCAAGCCGACCGACACCGGGGAGGCCGCCGGCAACCAGATCGGCGCGGTGCTGTGCAACCTCGGGACCGATAAGCCGGATCCGGCGTCCCGGCTGATGACGATCCACCAGTCGATGCGCGAGGCGAAGCGGATCTTCAAGGAGCTGACGCCGTTGCAGGCGCTGCTGCTGTCGGGTATCAACGTGGCGCCACTGGGCATCTCGCCGGTGCCCGGGTTCGTGAACAACACACGCCCGCCGTTCAACCTGGTGATCTCGAACGTGCCGGGGCCGCGCAAGCAGATGTACTGGAACGGCGCGAAGCTGGACGGCATCTACCCGGCGTCGGTGCTGCTGGACGGGCAGGCGCTCAACATCACGCTGACCAACAACGGGGACAACCTGGACTTCGGGATCACGGGGTGCCGCCGGTCGGTGCCGCACCTGCAGCGGATCCTGACGCACCTGGACACAGCGCTGGAGGAACTGGAGTTCGCCGCGCGCTGACACGGGCGGGGGCCGACGCGCGGCTCCGCCGGTCGTGGTCAGGCCACGCCCTCCGGGCTGGCGCCCTCGGCCTGGACGCCACGCGAGGCGATCTTCTCGATGCGGGCCAGGTCGTCGCCGATGAGGTCAAGATCCGCCGCGGCGACGCTGTCCTCGATGTTGCGGGCCCGCCGCGCGCCGACGATCGCCACGTGGCCCCCCGGTTGGTGCAGGGTCCACGCGATGGCGAGCTGGCTGACGGTGGCGCCCTTCTCGGCCGCGAGGTTCTTGAGCTGCTCCACGACCTCCAGGTTCTTCTGGAGGTTCGCGCCCTGGACGCGCTGGGGTTCGCGCGCCAGTCGCCGGGCTCGAAGGTCGTGCGCGGGTTGAGGGCGCCGGTGAGGAGGCCGCTGCCGAGCGGGCTGTAGACGAGGACGCCGATGTCGTGCTCGCGGCAGTACGGGAGCGGGTCGTCTTCGAGCGCGCGGCGGAACAGGTGGTAGGGCGGCTGCAAGGTCTCGACGGATCGGGTGCGGTCGAACGCGGCCAGTTGCGCGGTGTCGTAGTTGGACACGCCGACGTGGCGGATCTTGCCCGCGTCGACGAGTTCCTGCAGTGCCTGGGCGGTTTCCTCGGCCGGCGTATCCGGGTCGGGCCAGTGGACCTGGTACAGGTCGATGTGGTCGAGGTCGAGGTGGCGCAGGCTCTCGTCGACGCCCTTGCGCAGCCAGTGGCGGCGGGCGTCGCGGGGCCGGTCGCTGCCCGGGTTGATGCCGCCCTTGGTGGCGATCACCAGGCTGTCGCGGTCGCGTTTCAGCTCGTCGCGCAGGGCCCGGCCGAGGATGGCTTCCGATTTGCCGAAACCGTACGCCTGAGCGGTGTCGAAGAAGTTCACGCCGAGCTCACGTGCGTGCTGGATGACCTGGACCGCCGCGTCATCGTCGAAGGAGCCCCAGTCGCCGCCGAGCTGCCAGGTCCCGAACGGCGATCCGGGAGACGTCGAGTCCGCTCTTGCCCAAAGTGGTTCTCCGCATGGCTTCAAGGACAGCGCATGGCGCGGTGGGGCGCATCGTGAAGCTGGTGCCGGGCGGTTCGGGTCCTTTGTGGATTTTGGTGGCCGAATGGGCCGTTCATGGCTTGGCGAGTGGACCACTGCTGCGGATGCGGCCGACCGGGTCGACGGCAAGTGCGGCTGGTGCGGCTCGTGCGGCGATGAACGGACCATTCACCGCTTGACGAGAGCCCCACTCGCGCGGCCGCCAGTGGCGGGTCGACGACAGATGCACCTCGCACAGGGATGAACCGACCGTTCATCGCTCGGCGACAGGCCCACTCATGCGCGCCACGCGCAACTCCACGACAGATGCACTCGCACCGCGATGAACGGACCATTCACCGCTTGACGAGAGACCCACCCACGCAGCCACCACTCGCGAGTCCACGACAGACCCACCTCGCGGCGCGATGAACGGACCGTTCACCCCTCCGCGAGAAACCCACTCATGCACGCGCCATACGCGACTCGACGGCGGATGCACCTCGCGCGCGGATGAACGGGCCATTCACCGCCCAGCCAGCCACCTCACGGCGCACCCGGCCGCCCAGCGGGCCGGTCCGTCGGCCACGGGCGGACCTCCTCGAACAGCCTCGCCACCGCCAGCACCAGGTCATCCGAGTGCCGCGGCCCCACGATCTGCAACCCCACAGGCAGACCATCCGCCGTCATCCCCGCCGGCACGCTGATCGCCGGCTGCTGGGTCATGTTGAACGGGTACGTGAAGGGCGTCCAGTCCGGCCAGCCGCTCATCCCGCTGCCCGGCGGCACATCGAAACCGGCCTCGAAGGGCGGGATGGCCACCGTCGGGGTGATCAGCACGTCGTACCGCGTGTGGAACTCGCCCATCCTGATACCCAGCTCCGCGCGCTCCGCGTTGGCCGCCAGGTAGTCAGCCGCCGAGTACGTCTTCCCCTGCTCCCACACCTGCCGCAGGCCCGGGTCGACCTTCGCCTCGCAGCCGGCCGGGAACGTGTCCAGCCACTGGGCCGCGCCGGTCGACCACAGCACGTCGAACGCCTCCCGCGGGTCGGCGAAACCCGGGTCGGCCTCCTCGACCCGCAACCCGGCCTCATCGAGCGCCGCGACCGCCGACGTGACTATCTGCCGCACCTCCGGGTCCACGCGGGCCCAGCCCAGAGTCGGCGAGAACGCCGCGTACAAACCCCGCACGTCCCGCCGCACGGCCTCGCGGTACGCGCCCGCCGGCGGCTCCAGCGCGTTCGGGTCCCGGTGGTCCGGCAGCGCCAGCACGTCCAGCAACAACGCCACGTCCGACACCGACCGCGCCATCGGCCCGGCGTGCGACAACGCGCCGAACGGGCTCGCCGGCCACAACGGGATACGACCGTATGTCGGCTTCAGCCCGACGATCCCGCAGAACGACGCCGGGATCCGCACGGACCCGCCACCGTCGGTCCCGACCGACAGCTCACCCATCCCGGCCGCGACCGCCGCGCCGCTGCCACCGCTGGACCCGCCGGGCGTCTTCGCCGGGTTCCACGGGTTGCGCGTCACCCCGGTCAGCGGGTTGTCCGTCACGCCCTTCCACGCCAGCTCGGGCGTCGTCGTCTTGCCGAGCAGGACCAGCCCGTTCTCCCGCAGCCGCGCGGTGACCGGGCTGTCCACCTCCCACGGCTGGTCCCGGTCGACGCACGTCGAACCACGCAGGGTGGGCCAGCCCTGGGTCAGGAACATGTCCTTGATCGAGGTCGGCACCCCGTCCAGCGAGCCGATCGGGTTGCCCTCGCGCCACCGCGTCTCCGACGCCTTGGCCCCCTCGCGGGCCACCTCCGGGTCGACCAGGCAGAACGCGTTGCACTCCCGGTCCCGCTCCTCGATCGAGCGCAGCGCGGCCTCGGTGGCCTCGACGGGGCTGATCTCGCCGGTCGAGTACGCGGCGACCAGCTCACTCGCCGTCAACAGGGTGCTCATGGTGAACTCCTCACCGATCGGACGGCACATACCCCAGCTGCTTGTCCACGACATTACGAAGCGGGGCGCCAGTCTGCCAGCGGTGGAAGTTGTCCGCGAACACCTCGACCAGCGTGTCCCGCCACCCGATGAAGTCACCGGACATGTGCGGCGAGACCAGCACGTTCCGCATCGTCCACAACGGACTGTCCACGGGCAGCGGCTCGGTGTCGAACACGTCCAGCGCGGCGCCCGCGATGCGCCCCGTCCGCAGGGCCTCGACCAGGTCGCCGGTGACCACCAGCTCACCGCGGCCGACGTTGACGAACCGGGCCGTCGGCTTCATCGCGGCGAACGCGGCGGCGTCGAACAGGCCCTTGGTCTCCTCGGTCAGCGGCGCCACGGCGACGACGTAGTCGAACGCCGGGAGGTACTCGACCAGCCGGTCCGAGGCGTGGACGTCCCCGAAGTCCGGGTCACCGGAGCGCGCCCGGCGGCCGGCGCCCGAAACGCTCATCCCGACGGCCCGCAGCATCCGCGCGATCGCCCTGCCGATCGGCCCGGTCCCCACCACCAGCGCCGAGCGCCCGGCGATCCGCTCGGTCTCGCGGTGCTGCCAGCGGCTCTGGCGCTGCAGGTCGAGCGATCCGTGCAGGTCCTTCGCGAAGGTGAGGATCACCCCCAGGACGTATTCCGCTATCGAGTCGTCGAACACGCCGCGCGAGTTGGTGAGCACGACGTCGCTGTCCCGCATCCCGGGGAACATCACCGGGTCCACCCCGGCGCTGGCGATGTGCAGCCAGCGCAGCCGGTCCGCCGCGGGCCAGGCCTCCGGCACCGCACGGGAAAGGAAATCGTGGACGAACAGGACGTCGGCGCCGCGGAGCGCATCGGCCAAGCCGGCCTCGCCGGTGTAACGCACGACGGCCGAAGAAGCGATGCGCCGCATGGCCGGCGATTCGGTGAGGTCCCGGGCCTGGTCTTCACCGCACAACACCGCCAGCACCGGATTCTCAGTACCGATCACCGTTGACACGGTAGGAGCCGGTCGTATGATTGTCAACAATCCGAGGAGCCACCCCGGAGGCTTCCTTCAGAACGTCCCGGAGGCTGAGCCTTGGATTTCGACTTCCCTGTCTTCGACGGGCCACTGGCACAGCGAGGCATCGGAGTCATCGCACCCTTCGACCTGGCGCTGGAGCGCGAGCTCTGGCGCTGGATCCCGATGGAGGTGTCGCTGCACCTCGCCCGCACGCCCTACGAACCGGTGCCGGTCAGCATGGAGATGGCCCAGCTGGTCAGCAACCACCAGCACCTGGCCGCCGCCACCCGCGACGTGCTGCACGTCGAGCCCGAGGTGGTCGCGTACCTGTGCACGTCGGGCAGCTTCGTCAACGGCCTGGACTACGAGCGCTCGCTGTGCAAGGCGATCTGCGACGCCGGCGCGCCGGACGCGGTCACCACGTCGGGCGCGCTGGCCGAGGTGCTGCACCTGCTGGACGTCCACAAGGTCGCGGTGATCACCCCGTACGACGCGGACCTGACGGCGAGCCTGCACGACTTCCTCGCCGAGCTGAACGTGGACACCGTCTCCAGCGACCACCTCGGCCTCGGCGGCGGGATCTGGAAGGTCAGCTACCGCACGATCGCCGAGCGGATCCTGGGCGCCGACCACCCCGACGCCGAGGCGATCTTCGTGAGCTGCACGAACCTCCCGACGTACGACGTGATCGAACCGCTGGAGATGGCCCTGGGCAAGCCCGTGCTGACCGCGAACCAGCTGACGATGTGGGCTTGCCTGAGACGCATGGAGCTGCCGATCGTCGGCCCCGGCAAGTGGCTGCGCGAAGTGTCCTGAACCCGCTAACGTAGGATTGTCGACAATCTTGGGAGGTTTGTGCATGGCGACCGTCGGCTTCATCTACCCGGACCACGCCGCGGAGGACGACTACCCGTTCGCCGAGCGGCTGCTGGGTTACCGGATCTCGCTGCCGGTCGAGCACATCTACGGCACCGACCTGCACGCCGTGCCCGAGCTGCTCGACCTGGGCAGCGAGAAGCGGCTGGCCGAGGGCGCCGCGCTGCTCGCCAGGCACGAGCCGGACGCCGTGGTGTGGGCGTGCACCAGCGGCAGCTTCGTCTACCGCTGGCAGGGCGCGCACGAGCAGGTGGAGAAGCTGTCGGCCGCGGCGGGGAAACCGGCGTCGAGCACGTCGTTCGCGTTCGTCCGGGCCGCGCAGGCGCTCGGTCTGAAGCGGGTGTCGGTGGCCGCGAGCTACCCGGACGACGTGGCGAAGTTGTTCGTGGACTTCCTCGGCGCGGGCGGCATCGAGGTGGTCGCCATGTCGAGCGAGGACATCGACACGGCCGCGGAGGTCGGCAGGCTGAGCCCCGAGGCCGTCGTCGAGCTGGCGGTGGCGCATGATCACCCGGCGGCGGACGCCGTGCTGGTGCCCGACACCGCGATGCGCACGCTGGGTGTGCTGGGCGCGATCGAGGATCGGCTGGGCAAGCCCGTCCTGACCGCGAACCAGGTGACGATCTGGGAAGGGCTCCGGCTGACCGGCCAGGTGCCCCGGTGCGACCAGCTGGGCAGGCTGTTCGCAGAAGGCAGGTGAACCATGGCCCTGGCCGACATCGAACCGGTGAGCCGGGAGTCGACCGCGGCGATCATCGCGCGGCAGCTCCGCGAGGCGATCATGAACGGCACGTTCGCGCCGGGCACGCAGCTCGGGGAGACCGAGCTGGCCGGCCGGTTCCAGGTGTCCCGCGGCCCGCTGCGCGAGGCGATGCAGCGGCTGGTGTCAGAGGGCCTGCTGCGCAGCGAGCGGCACCGCGGGCTGTTCGTGATCGACCTCGAACCGGACGACGTGCACGACATCTACTCGGCACGGTTCGCCATCGAGCGGGCCGCGCTGATCCGGGTGCTGCGGCACGGCGACCGGGAGGGGCTGGCCCTCCGGCTGCTGGACGCGGTGGAGGAGATGGCGTCGGCCACCGACGGGGACGAGGTGTCGGCCGCGGACGTCCGGTTCCACGAGGAGCTGGTGGCAGCCTCCGGATCGAAGCGGCTCGGGCGGATGGCGCGGACGCTGCTCATCGAGACGCGGATGTGCCTGTCCGCGCTGCACCGCACGTACGCGACGAACGAGGAGCGGGTGACCGAGCACAAGCGCATCGCGGAGGCGATCGGCGCCGGTGACGAGGAGCTCGCGGTGTCGCTGCTGGAGGCGCACATGGAGGACGCGGTGCAGCGCCTCGCCCCGGGAACCAGCCTGCACGCCTGAATCGTGCTGCTGTAACGGAAGGTTGCGGGTCCGCGATCTTGGTTTCGTCCGCGCGCGACGCGGTGGAACGGGGAGGATCGCGTGCGGGTTTGGGCACCGGCGGCTGTACTGGTACCTCGCGCGGGTTCAGCAGCGCCTCTCACCACGGCACCGGCTTCGCTGTCCACTTCGGAGGCGCCGCGCGGTGAGCTGCTCCCCACCCCCGTGAGCCGGGTGTGAGGCGCCTCGCGGCGCTGCTCGCCGCGGTGCTCGTCCTCGCCGGGTGCAGCACGGAGATCGCCGGCACCGCGGACGTCCCGGCGCCGGGCACCGGGCCGGTCGTGTCCAAGTACGACCTCCAGCAGCGGCTCGTCGGCGCCATGCCCACCGACCCCGAACTCGCCCAGCTGGGTCTGCACTGGCTCCAGGAGCCCCTGCCGTTCATCGAGTCGCAAAACTCGCGCTACAAGTTCATCTACGACTGCCCGGACCACCTGCCCTCGGACGTCGCGATCCAGGCGGCCGAGTACGCCACCGCTACGTCGGGGAACTTCGACCACGGCACCTACCTGTACCTGACGACCGCGTCCTACCGCGGCCCCACGGGCCCCACCGCAGTCGCGCAAGGCCGCGCGCTCAGCGGCTGCATCCAGCTGCCCGGAGCCACCAAGGTCGCGGTGCCGCCGTTGGTCGGCGCCGATGAGCAGGCGGCCTTCTGCGGGGACTCGATCGACTCGTTCGGCTTCAACCGGGTCTGCGTGCTGCTGCTGGGCAGGCAGAACGCGGCGATGGTCGCGGCCTACAGCGTCAGCGACAAGAACCCGGCCGTCCCGCCCGCGCAGATGGAGACCGACCTGCCGCGCGTCGGGCAGATGCTCGCCACCGCGCTCACCCGCGCCTGACTCACCCCTCGATCATCCGCCCGACCACCGCGCCCAGCGCCGTCGCCGCGCCCGCGCTGCCCAGCGCCATCCCCCACCCGATCGGGCCGAGCGGCGTGCACCCGAAGAACTGGCTCACCCCGGGGGTCTGGATCACGGCCGCGAGCAGGGCCACCGAGCCGAGCGACGTCGCCAGCACCGACCGATTCCAGCCGCCAGTCAGCAGCGTCTGCCCGAGCTGCGTGCCGACCAGCCCGGCCAGCGCGACGGTGCTCGCGCGGCGGCCGCGGCCCGTCGCGCGCGCCAGCATCCACGCGGTCGTCGCGCCGAGTGCCGTGACCCCGGCTCGCACGCCGATGTCCTTCTGCAGGCGCTTGCCAAGCGAACTCTCCGGCCCCTCTCGCAGCAGGTCGGAGCCGTCCTCGGGCCGCCGCAACGCGATCGCCAGCGCCGGCGCCAGGTCGGTCAGCAGGTTGACCAGCAGGAACTGCCGGGCGCCCAGCGGCGACCGGCCGGTCAGCGTCGCGCCGAGCACGCTGAACCCGATCTCGCCGAGGTTCCCGCCGAGCAGGATCGCCAGCGCCTCGCGCACCGAGGCCCACATCGCCCTGCCCTCGACAAGCGCCGCGATGATCGTCTCCAGGCGGTCGTCGGTCACCACCAGGTCGGCCGCTGCGCGCGCGGCCGCGGCGCCGTGCCCACCGAGCGCGATGCCGACGTCCGCGAGCCGGATCGCGGGCGCGTCGTTCGCGCCGTCCCCGGTCATCGCGACCGTGTGGCCGTGCTTCTGGTACGCCTTGATGATCCGCACCTTCTGCGCCGGGCTGCACCGCGCGACCACGTCCAGGGTCTCCAAAGTGGACGCCAGCTGGTCGTCGTCCATCGCGTCCAGCTCGGCGCCGGTCGCCACGTGCAGGTCGGCGCCGTCCTCGCTGACCTTGCCCGCGATCGCCTCCCCGGTGTCCGGGTGGTCGCCGGTGATCATCACGATCTGCACGCCCGCCGCCCGCAGGTCCGCCGCCGCGGCCGCCGCGCTCCCCCGCACCGGATCGGCGATCGCGACGAAACCCTTGAACCGCAACCTCGTCACGGAGTCCTCGTCGAGCGTCGCACTGTCCGGAGTGGACTCGGCGACCGCGAGCACCCGCTGCCCGGCCTTGGCCAGCTTCTTCATCCGGCCCGCCAGCTTCTTCCGACGGCCCTCGTCCAGGTCGCAGCGCGGCAGCACGGACTCCGGCGCCCCCTTGACGCTCACCACCAGGCCGTCGCCGTTGCGCATCAGCGAGGCGTGGTAGCCGCGCGACGGCTCGAACGGCACCGCGTCGACCAGCTCCCACCCGTCGGTGTGCACGGAAACCCGCCGCGCGCCCTCGACGATCGCGCGGTCCGTCGCGTGCGGCAGGTCGGACGGGTCGTCGGCGTGCGGCGTCGCCCGCAACGCGGTGAGCAGCACCGACTCGGTCTCGTCGTCCAGGTCCTCGATCTTGCGGCGCTTGCGGCCGTCGTCGACCTCGTGGACCGTCAGCGTCCCCTCGGTCAGGGTGCCGGTCTTGTCGAAGCACAGCACGTCGACCCGGCCCAGCGCCTCGATGCCGCGCGGGTTGCGGACCAGCGCGTTGTGCTCGGCGAGCCGCCGCGCTGCCGCCAGTTGCGCGGCGCTAACCAGGAACGGCAGCCCCTCCGGCACCGACGCGACGGCCAGGTTCACCGCCGCGGACAGGCTTTCCCGCAGCGGCACCCGGCGCAGCAGGCCGGCACCGGCCACCGCGACGGCCGACCCGATCGCCAGCGGCATCGCCTTCGAGGTCAGCTCGGCCAGCCTTGTCTCGACCCCGGTGACCGGCGCGTTCTCGCGGGCCATGGCCATGCTGCGGCCCGCCTCGGTGTCCGCACCGGTCGCGACGACGATGCCGACGGCCTCACCGGCCGCGATCGTCGTGCCCTCGTACAACATCGACGCGCGCTCGGCGACGTCCGCGGCGATCACCGGCGACGGGTCCTTCGCCGCCGGCAGCGACTCGCCAGTCAGCGACGACTCGTCCGCCTCGACGCCGTCGGCCTCGAGCAGCCGGCAGTCCGCGGGCACGACGTCGCCGGAGGTCAGCTTGACGACGTCGCCGGGCACCAGATCGTCCGCGCTCACCACGCGCTCCCGGCCGCCGCGGATCACGGTCGTGCTGATCGCCGACCGGCTCAGCAGCTCGGCCAGCTGCTTCTCGGTGTGGACCTGCTGAACGCTGCCGACCAGCGCGGACACGCCGGTGATCCCGGCGACGAGCGCGGCGTCCACCGGCGACCCGACGGACGCGGACAACGCGGCGCCCCCGATCAGGACCGGGGTGAGCGGGTTGGACAGCTCGTTGATGAACGCTTGCATCAGGCTCGTCCGGCCACCGCTGCCCGTGCCGCGCGCCCGTGCGCGCTTCTGGGCAGCGTCGTCGCTCAGGCCGTCCGGGCCGGTGCCGAGGCGGTCGAGCACGACGTCCACCGGCATCAGGTGCCACGGCGCGGCGTCGCCGGCCAGGCCCGTGTCCCGCTCGGCGAGCTTCTTGGCGCGGCGGTGCGCGTTGGTCAGGGCGACGGCCGCGCCCAGGTTCACCGCCCGCATCGCCCGGTTGGCCGGGCTGCGGCGGCCCGGTTGCAGCGCGCTGACCGCGCCGACGCCGGTCGCGCCCTGGGACAGCCAGATGCTGTCGCGGTTGACCTCGCGGGCGGCGGCGATGGCGTCGACGACCAGCGCCGCGATGCCGATCTCCTCGCCGATCAGCAGGTGCGCGCCCCACGGCGGCGGGTCGCCGGGCCGATGGGTGCCGATGCCGCAGTCGGCGGCGCCGAGCGCGCGGCGGTCGTCGGACACCAGCATCACCACGTGCCCGTCGCCCTGCAGCTCGCGCACGGTCGAGACGAGGCGCTCGCCGCCGGGCATGAGCCGGTCGGCCTCGAACGCGGCGTGGCCGCCGTTGGCGCTGACGACCTCGATGTTCCAGCGACGGGCGGCGGCGATCACCGCGGCCACGCCGGGCGGCACCTGCCTGCCGAGCCCGATGACGGCGGTCAGATGCTGGTCCCGCACCAGGCCGAGGACCGCCGCCGCGCCGCGCTTCTCCAGCTGCTCGCGCTCGTGCGCGCCCTGGTCGACGCCCAGTTCGTCGAGCGGGCCGAGGCGCCAGCCGTCGTCTTCGTGGGGCTTGCCGGGCGTGTGCGCGTCGAACAGCTGCCACGCGCGTTCGACCAGCTCGCTGGCGTCGCCGTCGCCGATGGGGACGAGGTCGTTGAGGACCATGCGCCCGGTGTCGAAGGCCTGCTCGTCGAGGAGCAGCGTGTCGATGGCGTCCAGGTGGCGCAGCACCCCGCGGTCCATGACCAGCACGCCCTCGGTGGCCAGCACGCGGCCGATGCGCGCGCCGAACGCGGTGCGCCCGGCCTCGGCGGCCTTGGGCAGCGCGGCCAGGCCGATGCCGATCGTCCGGCGGGGGCGCGCGAACGGCAGCGAGACGGCGGCCGCGGCGGCGCCGAGGTTGAGGATGCGCTGTTCGTACTGTTCGACCGGGCCGTCCGGGATCTCCCGCGGCCGCTCGACGACGACCGGGCCGGCCGCGGCGTCCTCCGGGCCGTGGATCAGGCGGCTCTCGGCCTGGCACCACAGCCGTTCGTGCGCGCGGGCCTCGCGGTACTGCTCGGCGCGCTGGATGATGTCGACGACCGTGCCCTCGCCGCCAGACGCCAAGCCCTGGGCGAACGCGCCGAAGGCCGAGGTCGCGGTGTCGGCCTTCTCGCTGCTGCCCGCCCGCTCGGCGGCGATCTTGCGCAGGCGCGGGTGCAGGTCGACGACGTTGGGCAGCGCGGCGATCTCGGTCGGGATCGGCGCCCTCGGCGCGAGCCGGGTGATCAGCGACAGGCCGAGGCCGAGTGTGTCGGCGGCGAGGGTCGGCAGGAGGCGGGTGCCGCGCAGGCCGTCGGCCGGGTGGTGGAGCTCGTCCTCCCTGCTCTCTTCGCCGACGCCGTTGGGCGCGCCCTCGGCCTCCTCGACGACGCGGATCAGCTCGTCGCTGTCCGGGGCGGGGTCCTCGACGCCGATGATCACCCGGGAGGAGGGCGCGTTGACTCGCGCCCACGCGACGCCCGGGTGACGCTGCACGGCCTGCTCGATGCGCTGCGCGACCGCTTCGCCGCCCGGACCGTGCACCCCGTGGGCCTCGATGTGCAGCCGGCCCGGGCAGGACCACACCCGGCGGCGGGGCCTGCTCAGCGGCGATAACACCGCCCCGGCGAGGCCCTTCACCGCCGACACCGGACCGGGCAGCCGGACACCCAGCAACTCCATGAACCACTCCCGCACCTCGACGCCTCAGGTGCATGGGGTTGCCCATTGCGGGTGAAGATATGCCTGCCGCCGCAGGTCGGCCCCTGGTTTACGGGGCCGGCCGAGGCTGCCCGGCGGCGAGTTGCCCACCCCCGAGCCGACCGCTCCGGACGGCGAGGTCACCGTTTCCGGCAGCGAGCTCGCCGAGGCGCGCTGCCCGCCCGCGGCTGGGCGCGGGCAGTGGCATGCCAGGGCCGGGGCGGGCTGGGCGGCGGGGCGAAGGCGGGGCGGGCGGCGCCGCCCCACAGGCCCCGGCGCCCGGGCGAGCCCGTCAGGCCGCAGCGCCTGCGGCCGCAAGGCCGCAAGGCCGCAAGGCCGCAAGGCCGCGCACAGCACCCTGCCGTCAGGCGAGCGCGGCCGCGACGCGGCACGCCACCG
This sequence comes from Amycolatopsis methanolica 239, assembly GCF_000739085.1. Classification (NCBI taxonomy): domain Bacteria; kingdom Bacillati; phylum Actinomycetota; class Actinomycetes; order Pseudonocardiales; family Pseudonocardiaceae; genus Amycolatopsis; species Amycolatopsis methanolica. The sequence goes on from NZ_CP009110.1 coordinate 5,879,162, forward strand.
CCAGCGAGCCCAGCCGGGTCAGGCGAGCCCAGCCGCCACACGGCCCGCCACCGCCACGCGAGCGCGCCCGGTCAACCGAGCACGGCCGGTCAGGCGAGCCCAGCCGGTCAGGCGAGCGCGTCGGTGATGGCGGCGCCCAGCTCGGTGGTCGTCGACTTGCCGCCCAGGTCGGGGGTCGCCACCGAGCCGGCCGCGAGCACCTCCTCGACGGCCTTGTGCACCGCCGCCGCGGCTGTCTTCTCGCCCAGGTGCTCCAGCATCATCGCGCCGGCCAGGATCTGCGCCACCGGGTTCGCGATGCCCTGCCCGGCGATGTCCGGGGCACTGCCGTGCACCGCCTCGAACATCGACGGGTACTCGCCCGGCGGGTTGACGTTGCCGGACGGCGCCATGCCTAGCCCTCCGGTCACAGCCGCCGCCAGGTCGCTCAGGATGTCGCCGAACAGGTTCGACCCCACCACGACGTCCAGCCGGTCCGGGTGCTGCACCATCCGAGCCGCGAGCGCATCGATGTGCGTCTGTTCATTGTGGACGTCGGGATACTCCGCGGCGACCTCCGCGAAGACCTCGTCCCAGAACGGCATCGTGTGGATGATCCCGTTCGACTTGGTCGCCGAGCACACCCGGCCGCTGCGGGTGCGGGCCAGCTCGAACGCGAACCGGATGATCCGCTCGACCCCGACCCGTGTGAAGACCGACTCCTGGACCGCGAACTCGCCCGGCTGCCCCGGGTTGTGCCGCCCGCCGATCTGCGAGTACTCGCCCTCGGTGTTCTCCCGGACGATCACCATCTCCAGCTCGTCGGCCTCCCGGCCGGCCAGCACGGACGTCGTCCCGGGCAGCAGCCGCACCGGCCGCAGGTTCACGTACTGCGCGAACGCCCGCCGGATCGGGATCAGCAGCCCCCACAGCGACACGTGGTCCGGCACCCCGGGGAACCCGACCGCGCCGAGCAGGATCCCGTCGAACGGCCGCAGCTGGTCGATGCCGTCCTCCGGCATCATCCGGCCCGTCTTGGTGTACCGCTCGCAGCTCCAGTCGAACTCCGTCCACTCCAGACGGAACCCGTGCACTTCGCCTGCCCGGTCCAGAACCTGGCGCGCCTCGGCGGTGACGTCGACCCCGATGCCGTCACCGGGGATGCTCGCGATCCGGTAGGTGCTCACAGGCTCACCGCGATGTACTTGGTCTCCAGGAACTCGTCGATGCCGACGGTGCCGCCCTCGCGGCCGAGCCCGGACTGCTTGACCCCGCCGAACGGCGCCGCCGGGTTGGACACGATGCCCTGGTTCAGCCCGATCATGCCGGCCTCCAGCGACTCCGACACACGCAGCGCGCGCTTGAGGTCGTTCGTGTAGACGTAGCTGACCAGGCCGTACTCGGTGTCGTTGGCAGCGGCGACGGCCTCGTCCTCGTCGTCGAACACGCTGATCGGCGCGACCGGGCCGAAGATCTCCTCGCTCGCCATCCGCGCGTCCCGCGGCACGTCGGTCAGCACCGTGGCCTGGTAGAAGTTGCCCGGACCGTCCACAGTGGCCCCACCGGTGAGCACCTTGGCGCCCCGGGACGTGGCGTCGGCGACCAGCTCGGTCACCTTGTTCACCGCGTCGCTGTCGATGAGCGGGCCGACGACCACGCCGGGCTCGGTGCCGCGGCCCAGCGGCAGCGCGGACATCCGCTCGGTCAGCCGCCGGGCGAACTCGTCGGCGACCCCGCGCTGCACGTAGAACCGGTTCGCCGCGGTGCACGCCTCACCGATGTTGCGCATCTTGGCCTGCATGGCGCCCTCGACCGCCGCGTCCAGGTCGGCGTCGTCGAAGACCAGGAACGGCGCGTTGCCGCCCAGCTCCATCGACGTGCGCAGAACCTTGTCCGCGCACTGCTCCAGCAGCTTGCGCCCGACCGCGGTGGATCCGGTGAACGACAGCTTGCGCGCACGGCCGTCCTTGATCATCGGCTCCATCACGCCGCCGGGATCGCTGGTGGTGACCACGTTGAGCACGCCGGCGGGCAGCCCGGCCTCGGTCAGGATCGCGGCCAGCGCGAGCATCGACAGCGGCGTCTGCTCGGCCGGCTTGATGACCATCGTGCAGCCGGCGGCGATGGCCGGGCCGATCTTGCGGCCGCCCATGGCCATCGGGAAGTTCCACGGCGTGATCAGCAGGCACGGCCCGACCGGCTGCTTGGTGACGAGGAACCGGCCTGCCCCGTTGGGCGCGACCTGGTAGCCGCCGTCGATGCGCACCGCCTCCTCGGAGAACCAGCGGAAGAACTCGGCCGCGTAGGCGACCTCGCCCTTCGCCTCGGCCAGCGGCTTGCCCATCTCCAGCGTCATCAACAGCGCCAGCTCGTCGACGCGGGCGTTCAGCAGTTCGTAGGCGCGGCGCAGGATTTCGCTGCGCTCGCGCGGCGCCGTCTTCGCCCAGTCGGCCTGCGCGGACACGGCCGCGTCGAGGGCCGCCTTCCCGTCCTCGGGCGCGGCGTCGGCGACCTCGCAGAGGACCCGGCCGGTGGCGGGATCCTCGACGGCGAAGGTCCGCCCGGTGCTCGACGGGACCCACTTCCCGCCGATGAACAGCTCCTTGCCGACGGCGTCCACGACACCCGATTCGGTCAGCTCGGCCATTGGTCCTCCTGATCAACCTTGCGCCTGTCCACGGGCCATGCTAGACAGATTGTCAACAATCTACAAGCTCACTCCGCGTTAGGAGTTCCGCCGTCATGGCCCAGCTCTCCCCCCTGCTCAAGCAGGCCACACCGGTCGTCGTCGAGCACGGCGAAGGCGCTTACCTCTACGACGTCGACGGCAACCGCCACCTCGACTTCACCGCCGGCATCGGCGTGACCAGCACCGGCCACTGCCACCCGAAGGTGGTCAAGGCGGCGCAGGAACAGATCGGCAAGGTCATCCACGCGCAGTACACCACCGTGATGCACCAGCCGCTGCTCAAGCTGACCGAACGGCTCGGCGACGTGCTGCCCGCGGGGCTGGACTCGCTGTTCTTCGCGAACTCCGGAAGCGAGGCCGTCGAAGCCGCGCTGCGCCTCTCGCGGCAGGCCACCGGGCGGCCGAACGTCATCGTCTTCCAGGGCGGGTTCCACGGCCGCACGGTCGCCGCGGCGTCGATGACCACTTCGGGCACGCGGTTCAGCGCCGGCATCTCGCCGCTGATGGGTGGCGTGCACGTGGCCCCCTTCCCCTACGCCTACCACTACGGCTGGGACGAGCAGACCGCGACGAAGTTCGCATTGCGCGAGCTGGACTACCTCTTCCAGACGATCAGCGCCCCGAACGAGACGGCCGCGTTCTTCATCGAGCCGATGCTCGGCGAGGGCGGGTACGTGCCTGCGAACAGGGAGTTCATGGCCGGGCTGCGCGAGCGCGCCGACCGGCACGGCATCCTGCTGGTGATCGACGAGATCCAGACCGGGTTCGGGCGCACCGGCCGGTTCTGGGGCCACGACCACTTCGACGTGCGGCCGGACGTCGTGCTGATCGCGAAGGGCCTGGCGAGCGGGTTCCCGCTGTCCGGCATCGCGGCGTCGAAGGAGCTGATGTCCAAGGCGTTCCCCGGCTCACAGGGCGGCACGTACGGCGGCAACGCCGTGTCGTGTGCGGCCGCGCTGGCCACCCTCGACGTGATCGAGGAGGAGAACCTGGTCGAGAACGCGGCGGCGCGCGGCAAGCAGCTGCTCGAAGGCGCACGGCTGATCGCCGACAAGACGCCGGAGATCGGCGAGGTGCGCGGGCTGGGCCTGCTGGTCGGGTCGGAGTTCACCAAGGCCGACGGCACGCCGGACACCGCGCTGGCCGCGGCGGCGCAGCAGGAGGCGGCGCGGCGCGGGCTGCTGCTGCTCACCTGCGGCGCGTACTCGAACGTCGTGCGGATGATCCCACCGCTGGTGGTCACCGCCGAGCAGATCGACGACGCGCTCGCGATCTGGGCCGAGACCGTCGCCACCGTCACCGGTTCCAAGTAGAGAGAAGAAGCACGTTGGCCCGCTACATCACCATCTCACTCGACAAGCGCGGCGTGTCCTGCCGTGCGGTGCTGCTGGACGCGGAGGCGCCGCGGACCTGCCAGGCGGTGTGGAACGCGCTGCCGCAGAGCGGTTCGGCCTACCACGCGAAGTACGCCCGCAACGAGGTCTACACGCTGGTGCCACCGTTCGCCGACCCGAAGCCGGGCCGGGAGAACCCGACGGTCACCCCCATTCCCGGGGATGTCGTCTATTTCGGGTTCGAGGCGTGGGAAATCGGAAATCCGGCATACGGGTACGAAGACAGCAGCGAGGCCCACAGCGACAAGGGCGCGACCGATCTGGCGATCTTCTACGGCCGGAACAACCTGCTCATCAACGGCGACGCGGGCTGGGTTCCCGGCAACGTGTTCGCCACGATCGTGGAGGGCCTGCCGGAAATGGCGGCGGCCGCGCAGGACCTGTGGCTGCGTGGCGTCGAGGGCGAAACGCTGTCCTTCGCCCGCGCCGAGTAGCTCTCGACCTGCGGTCGTTAGGGGCAGAACCCTGGCCCCCCGTCACCCGTTAGCGTGATCATAGGGGGATCACCTTGCGTGGCAATGTGTTCACCCGTTCGGGCGGGCATCACCCGGTGTGCCGGGTCAAGATCAGCATCACCCCAGATGAGCCCGCCCGACGGCGCTACGAGCAGCACAACGGCACCCCCAGCCGAGAACCCGAAAGTGTTACGTGTTTAGGCTGGGCGGATTTTCCACCGCGGTATTCGCGCGGCTCCACGCTTTCCAGGGCGGTTTGACACCGCCCAGCGGAACTGAAAATCTTCCCTTGCTTTCGAAAGCAGCCAGATTCGCAAGGTTTGATTTTCGCAAAGGAGCCCCTCTCCAATGTTCGCTGCGCACTTCCACCACGGCCACGACATCGTTTCCAACATCCTGGCCGGTCTCGCGCACGTCCTCGGCTGGCTGGTCTGACCCGCTGACCCGAGAAGGCGGGGCCGGTACGTTGGCGCGGACCGGCCCCGCCCCCTTTCCGGTGCGAACAAACTGGGGGCGAACAGGAAGGCTGCGCGTCCACGTTTGCGACCACGGAGTCACCGTCGCCCGGCGGCGGCTGCGTCGCCTCCGCCAGACGTGAATCTCCTTCGCTTCCGGTCCTGCGCTCTCCCGTACTAGGCTTCCGTCATTCGGGCAGGCGCAGGAAAGGACCGGGCACGTCATGGGCGACGTCACCGCGCGGATCGCCGAGATCGTCGGCGAGCGCAACCTCCTCTCCGGGGACTCCGTCCCAGACGACTACGCGAAGGACGAGTCCCTCACCGTCGACGCCGTCAAGCCGGCCCACGTCGTCAAACCCGCCACCGCCGAAGAGGTCGCCGCCGTGCTGGCCGTCGCCGCCGAGAACGGCCTGCCGGTCACGGCTCGCGGCTCGGGCAGCGGGTTGTCCGGCGCGGCCCGCCCTCGCGAGGACGGCCTGCTCGTCTCGTTCGAGCGGATGAACGCGGTCCTGGAGATCGACACCGCCAACCAAGTCGCCGTCGTCCAGCCGGGCGTCACGCTCAGCGAACTGGACGAGGCGACCAAGGAGGCCGGCCTCGCCTACACGGTCTACCCGGGCGAGCTGAGCGCGAGCGTCGGCGGCAACGTCGGCACCAACGCGGGCGGCATGCGCGCGGTCAAGTACGGCGTGGCGCGGCACAACATCGTCGGCCTGCAGGCGGTTCTGCCTACCGGCGAGATCATCCGCACCGGCGGCAAGACGTCCAAGATCTCCAGCGGCTACGACCTGACCCAGTTGATCATCGGCTCCGAGGGCACGCTCGCGCTGGTCACCGAGGTGATCGTCAAGCTGTACCCGCGCCTGCCGCACGCCGCGACGCTGCTCGCCCCGTTCGGTGACCTCGACCAGGTGATGCGCGCCGTCCCGGAGGTCATCGCCAGCGGTCTGACGCCGAACATCCTCGAGTACATCGACAACCTGACGATGGCGGCGATCACCTACAACGAGAAACTGGAGCTGGGCGTCCCCGAGGAGGTCCGCAACGCCACGCAGGCCTACCTGGTGGTGGGTCTGGAAAACCGCGATGGCGATCGGCTGGACGGCGACGTCGAGCGGGCCGGCGAGCTGCTCGGCGAGCTGGGCGCATCCGACGTGTACGTGCTGGACGGCGGTTCGGCCCGCAAGCTCATCGAGGCGCGGGAGAAGGCGTTCTGGACGGCGAAGGCCGCCGGCGCCGACGACGTGATCGACGTCGTGGTGCCGCGCTCGGAGATGCCCGGGTTCCTGGCGAAGGTCCGGGAGCTCGCCACGGCAGCCGAGGCCGGCGCGATCGGCTGCGGCCACGCCGGGGACGGCAACGTCCACTTGGGAATCTTCTGCAAGGACCCGGAGAAGCGGCACCGGCTGCTGCACGACATCTTCACCGCGGGCATCGCGGTCGGCGGGGCGATCTCCGGTGAGCACGGCATCGGGCAGGCGAAGAAGGACCACTTCCTCGCGCTCGAGGACCCGGCCAAGGTCGCGTTGCTGCGCCGGATCAAGCAGGCCTTCGACCCGAAGGGCATCCTGAACCCGGATGTCCTGTTCGACTGAGGAGTGAGATGAACGGCGCGCAGTCCCTGATCCGCACGCTCGTCGACGCGGGTGTCGACGTGTGCTTCTCCAATCCCGGCACGTCGGAGATGCACTTCGTCGCGGCGCTCGATTCGGTGCCCGAGATGCGCGGTGTGCTGGCCCTGTTCGAGGGCGTGGTCACCGGCGCCGCCGACGGTTACGCGCGGGTCGCGGGCAAGCCGGCCGCGACGCTCCTGCACCTGGGGCCGGGGCTGGGCAACGGCCTGGCGAACCTGCACAACGCCCGGCGCGGCCATGTGCCGGTGGTGAACGTGATCGGCGACCACGCGACGTACCACAAGAAGTACGACGCGCCGCTGGAGTCGGACATCGAGGCGATCGCCGGTTCGCTGAACGGGTGGGTGCGCCGGTCGGGGAACAGCGCGGACGTCGGCGCGGACGCCGCGTTCGCCGTCGCCGCGGCGCAGGAGGCGCCGGGCAAGGTGGCGACGCTGATCCTGCCCGCGGACGTCTCGTGGGGCGACGGTGGTGTCGCGGTGAAGCCGATGCCGCCGCGCGCGCCGCAGACCGTCACGGACACCACGGTCAAGGCGGTCGCGGAGGTGCTGCGCACCGGTGAGCCGGTCGCGTTGCTGGTGGGCGGACCGGCCTGCCGCGAACCCGGTCTGCGTGCGGTGAGCCGGATCGCCACCGCGACCGGCGCGAAGCCGTTCGTGGAGACCTTCCCGGCGAGGCTGGAACGCGGCGCCGGACTGCCCACGATCGAGCGCTTGGCGTACCTGGCCGAGCAGGTGCAGTGGCAGCTGGAGGGCATCAAGCACGTCATCGTGGCCGGGACCAAGCCGCCTGTGTCGTTCTTCGCCTACCCCGGCAAGGCGAGCGACCTGGTGCCGGAGGGCGCGCAGGTGCACACGCTGGCCGAGTTGGACCAGGACGTGGTGGCCGCGCTGGAAGCACTCGCGGACGAGGTCGCGTCCGATGTGAACCCGGTGCTGCAGGAACCGGCTCGTCCGGCGCTGCCGACCGGTGCGCTCACGGTGCAGAACTGGGTCGAGGTGATCGGCGCGCTGTTGCCGGAGGGCGCGATCATTTCGGACGAGGCCAACACCTCCGGACTGCTCCTACCGGGCGCGACGGCCGGTGCTTCCCGGCACGACGTGCTCACCCTGACCGGCGGCGCCATCGGACAGGGACTCCCGGTAGCCGTGGGCGCCGCGATCGCCGCCCCCGACCGCCCGGTGATCGCACTGCAGGCGGACGGCAGCGCCCTCTACACCATCTCGGCACTGTGGACGATGGCGCGGGAAAACCTCAACGTGACCACGGTGATCCTCAACAACCACGCCTACGCCATCCTGCGCATGGAACTGCAGCGAGTCGGAGCGGAAGCGTCCGGCCCGAAGGCGAAGGACCTGCTGGACCTCGCAAGGCCCGACATCGACTTCGTGAAGATCGCGGAAGGCATGGGCGTCTCAGCAACACGGGCGACGACGGCCGAGGAACTGGCCGAGCAATTCCGCAACGCGCTCAACGAGCCGGGCCCCCACCTCATCGACGCAGCAGTACCCCCACTGCTCTAAGGGCGCATAGCGCCAGGCCCTGAACACAAGGTAGCTGGGTGGTCATCCCGGGCCTGTCCGTCCGGCGAGGACTCTTTTGATCTTTAAAGCCACGCCTTCGCGCGGAAAGCGCCTCACGGCGCTTGAAAGGTCACCTTACGGCCACCCCCGCCCCCGATGCCTGATTGTGTTTCAGTCGCCGACCAAAGATCGGCTGTGGATCGGGGGCGGGGGAGGTCTGGCTGGGTGGGCCGCTTCTGTTTCGTTGCCGGGCGGCGGTTCGTTGCAAAGAAAAAAGGCGCCCTCCCCGGGTTGTCGGGAAGGGCGCCTTTCTGTTCTTGTTATTCGAACCTTTCGCCGGCTTCGGCCTTCTTCACCAGCGACTCCGGCGGCTGGAAGTGCTCACCGTACTTCTCGGCCAGCTCCTTCGCCCTTGCCACGAAACCGGGCAGGCCGCCCTCGTACTGGTTGATGTACTGGATGACACCGCCGGTCCACGCCGGGAAACCGATGCCGAAGATCGAGCCGATGTTGGCGTCCTGCACCGACGTCAGCACGCCCTCGTCGAAGCAGCGGACCGTCTCCAGCGCCTCGGCGAACAGCATGCGCTCCTGCAGGTCCTTGAACGGCACGTTGCCGCTGCCGGACTTGAACGCCTCGCGCAGACCGGGCCACAGTCCGACGCGCTTGCCGTTCTCGTCGTACTCGTAGAAGCCCGCACCAGACGACCGGCCCTTCCGGTCAAACTCGTCGATCATCCGGTCGATGACCGCCTCGGAGGCGTGCGCCTTCCAGGTGCCGCCGGCCGCCTCGATCGCCGACTTGGTCTCCTCGCGGATCTTCCGCGGCAGGGTCAGCGTCAGCTCGTCCATCAGCTGCAGCGGCGGCGCCGGGTAGCCTGCCTGCGAACCGGCCTGCTCGATCGACGCCGGCTCGACACCTTCGCCGAGCGCGGCGACCGCCTCGTTGATGAACGTGCCGATCACCCGGCTGGTGAAGAAGCCGCGGCTGTCGTTGACCACGATCGGCGTCTTCTTGATCTGCAAGGTGTAGTCGAAGACCTTCGCCAGGGTGGCGTCCGAGGTCTTCTCCCCGCGGATGATCTCAACCAGCGGCATCTTGTCGACCGGCGAGAAGAAGTGGATGCCGATGAAGTCCTCCTGCCGCTGCACGCCCTGCGCGAGGCCGGTGATGGGCAGCGTGGAGGTGTTCGACCCGAGCACGGCGTCCGGGTTGACGATGTTCTCGATCTCGCCGAAGACCTTGTGCTTGAGCTCCTGGCTCTCGAACACGGCCTCGATCACGAAGTCCACCCCGGCGAAGTCCGCCGGGTCGGCCGTCGGCTTGATGCGCGCCAGCAGCGCGTCCGACTTCTCCTTCGTGGTCTTGCCCCGGGACAGCGCCTTCTCTTCGAGCTTGACCGCGTAGCCCTTGCCCTTCTCGGCCGCCTCCAGCGAGACGTCCTTGAGCACGACCTCGATACCGGCCTTCGCCGACACGTAGGCGATCGCGGCGCCCATCATGCCCGCGCCGAGCACGCCGACCTTCTGCGCCTGGTACTTCTCGTACCCGTCCGGCCGCGAGCCGCCGGAGTTGATGTGCTGCAGGTCGAAGAAGAACGCCTTCGTCATGTTCTTCGCGACCTGACCGGTGACCAGGCTGACGAAGTACCGGGTCTCGATCTGCGTCGCGGTCTCGATGTCGACCTGCGCGCCCTCGACCGCGGCGGCCAGGATGGCGCGCGGTGCGGGCATCGGGGCGCCCTTGAGCTGCTTGCGCAGGTTCGCCGGGAACGCGGGCAGGTTCGCCGCGAACTTCGGGTTCGACGGGGAACCGCCGGGCATCTTGTAGCCCTTGACGTCCCACGGCTGCTGCGCCTCGGGGTTGGCCTTCACCCACTCCTTGGCCTTCGGCAGCAGCTCGTCCACACTGGACACGACCTCGTGCACGAGGCCCAGCTCCAGCGCCTTCGCCGGCTTGTGCCGCTGGCCCTGCACCAGCACGTTCAGCACGGCGCTCTGGATACCAAGCAGCCGCACGGTGCGCGCCACGCCACCGCCGCCGGGCAGCAGGCCCAGCGTCACCTCGGGCAGGCCGATGACGGTGCCCGGCACGTCCGCGACGATCCGGTGGTGCGTGGCCAGCGCGATCTCCAGGCCACCGCCGAGCGCGGCACCGTTGATGGCGGCCACGACCGGCTTGCCAAGGGTCTCCAGCTTCCGCAGCTGGGCCTTCATGGCGTTGGTGCTCTCGGTGATCTCGGCCGCGTGCTCCGGCGTGGCCTGGATCAGGTCGCGCAGGTCACCACCCGCGAAGAAGGTCTTCTTCGCCGAGGTGATCACGACACCGGTGATCGAGTCCTTTTCGGACTCCAGCCGCTCGACCGTGTTCTTGAAGGACTCGCGGAAGTCGGCGTTCATCGTGTTCGCCGACTGGTTGGGGTCGTCCAGGGTGAGCACGACGATGCCGTCGGAGTCCTGGTCCCAGCGAATAGTGTTGGTCATGATCACACCCGCTCGATGATCGTCGCGATACCCATTCCGCCGCCGATGCACAGCGACAGCAGCGCGCGCCGCGCCTGGCGCCGCTCCAACTCGTCGACCATGGTGCCGAGGATCATGGCACCGGTCGCGCCGAGCGGGTGGCCCATCGCGATCGCCCCGCCGTTGACGTTGACCTTCTCGTCCGGCAGCTTCAGGTCCTTCATCCACTTCAGCACGACGGAGGCGAACGCCTCGTTCAGCTCGAACAGGTCGATGTCGTCGACCGTCAGGCCGGCGATGTCGAGGACCTTCTTCGTGGCCGGGGTGGGGCCGGTCAGCATGATCGTCGGGTCGGCCCCGGTGATCGCGGCCGCCACGATGCGGGCGCGCGGGGTCAGGCCCAGGTCCTTGCCGACCTGCTCGTTGCCGAGCAGCACCAGCGCGGCACCGTCGACGATGCCCGAGGAGTTGCCACCGGTGTGGACGTGGTTGATCTTCTCGACCGAGTGGTACTTCTGCAGCGCCACCGCGTCGAAACCACCGAACTCGCCGATGGTCTCGAAGGCGGGCTTGAGCTTGGCCAGGCTCTCCAGCGTGGTCCCGGGGCGGCGGTGCTCGTCGTGGTCGAGGATCGTGACGCCGTTGATGTCCTTGACCGGCACGACCGACTTCGCGAAGTAGCCGCCGGACCAGGCCGCCTCGGCCTTCTCCTGCGAGCGGACCGCGAACCGGTCGACGTCCTCGCGGCTGAAGCCCTCGATGGTGGCGATCAAATCCGCGCCGATGCCCTGCGGCACGAAGTACGTGTCGTAGTTCGTGGCCGGGTCGGTGAACATCGGGCCGCCGTCGGAGCCCATCGGCACCCGCGACATCGACTCGACGCCACCGGCGATGATCAGGTTCTCCCAGCCGGAGCGCACCCGGGCGGCGGCCTGGTTGACGGCCTCGAGACCCGAGGAGCAGAAGCGGTTGAGCTGCACACCGGCGACGGTGTCGGGCAGGCCTGCGGCCATCGCCGCGGCGCGCGCGATGTCGGCGCCCTGGTCACCGACCGGCGAGACGACGCCGAGGATGATGTCGTTGATCGCGGCCGGGTCCAGGCCGGGGTGCCGCGCCTGGAGTTCGTGAATCAGTCCGGTCACGAGGTCGATCGGCTTCACCCCGTGCAGGGATCCACCCTTGTTCTTGCCACGGGGCGTCCGGATCGCCTCGTAGATGTATGCCTCGTTGCTCACACCGACGGTCCTTCCTGCTTACTGCATCCGTCTGGGTCTGACGCTAATTGCCACTAACATACTCTGCCTGAATCCCCTGGTGTCAACCGTTTGCAGGGGGCCTCACTCCGGCTAGAGTGGGATCACCATGTCGAGCACCTCCCGTCGCCCCGACCGCAAGAGCCAGCTGGCCGGCCTCGCCGCCGAGCTGTTCCGCGCCCGCGGCTACCACGGCGTCGGCATCAACGACATCGCCGCGGCGGCCGGCATCACCGGGCCCGCCCTGTACCGGCACTTCGCGGACAAGCAGGCGATCCTCGCGTACGTGCTGCTCGGCGGGGTGCGGGAGATGGAGGACGCGACCGCGGCCGCGTTGTCGAGCCTGCGGCGGCCGGACGGCGCGCAGGTGGAGCGGCTGTTGCGGGGCATCGCGGAGGCGTCGGTGGAGCGGCGCGACGTGGCGGCGCTGTGGCGGTGGGAGGGGCGGCACCTTTCGCCGGAGGACCAGCGCGAGATCGCCCGGCGGTCCACGGCGCTGCTGTCGACCTGGGCCAAGGAGCTCATGAACCTGCGCGCCGACCTGGGGCCTGCGGACGCGGAGCTGCTGTGCTGGGCGGCGATGAGCGTGTTCGGCAGCGTTTCGGTGCACCGGACGTCCGTGGCGCGGAAGCGGTTCGCCGAGTTGCTGGCGGAGCTGGCGCGGCGGGTGCTGCACGTGCGGCTGCCGGACGCTGTTCCGGAGCCCGCGCTCGCCCCGGCCGGTGTCGGGGTGCCGTCCCGGCGGGAGCAGATCCTGTCGGCGGCCGCGGAGCTGTTCCACCGCAAGGGTTTCCACGCGGTGAGCATGGAGGACATCGGCGCGGCGGCCGGCATCGCGGGCCCGAGCGTGTACCGGCACTTTTCGAGCAAGGCGGCGCTGCTGGGGGCGATCGCGCGGCGGGCGGGCGACCGGTTGCTGCTGGACGCCGAACGGGTGCGCCTGAGCAGCGCCGATGAGACGGAGGCGTTGCGCGGGCTGATCGAGTCATACGTGCGGGTGCTGACCGGTTCGGCGGAGCTGGCGGTGTCGTTCTCGGCGGACGCGGTCAACTACGCGGAGGACGAGGGCCCCGAGCTGCTGCGCATCCAGCGGGACTACGTGGCGCAGTGGGTGAGCCTGCTGGGCGCGGCGCAGCCGGCGCTGAACCCGCGCGAAGCGAAGATCACGGTGCACGCGGCGCTGACGGTCGCGAACGACCTGTCCCGCACCCGGCGGGTCAACTCGCGCCCCGGGCTGGCGGCCGAGCTGCGAGTCCTGATGGCGGCGGTGCTGGACCTGGATTAGGGCTTGGGCAGCAGGGGTTCGAACATCGGACCGCGAGATCGAGGCGATGACCAGGGTCCGCGCATGCTCGCCGACCGCGAGGCCGATCTCGCACATCCCGTCCGCTGGAGGTCCCACCTGAAGTCTTTCGCTCACCGGGTCGGAAGCCCCTGACCGGCGAGCAGCTGGTCGAGCACGATGCAGGCATCGAGCGAACGCAGCAGATCGGAGCGCCCGAGATACTGCGTCGCGGCTTCATCGGCGGCGTCACAGTTGCGCATCGCCACCTCCAGCGCCTGCGGCCACTGATTGGACAGGTTCGCCACTTTCGCCCACTTCGCCCTCGAGTAACACGTCGCTCACCGCGGTACAGCGCACCCGGACGCACCTGGCCGAAACTTGCCAACTCACCCCGAAACCGGCACCCCACCGCTACGGTCACCACAGTGAAGCGCGCCCTCCTGTTCCTCCTCCTTCCGCTGGCCGCGTGCACCAACGACAGCGAGCCCACCGAAACCCGGGCACCGGCCACCACCTCGTCCGCGCCGCCGGCTGTCACCGCCGCCGATGGGCGGGATTACGGCGCCTGCCTGGACGGCACGTGCGAGGTCCTGGTGAGCGAGCCGGTCGACATCGCGCTCACCGGGCAGGGCGGGGTCGACCGGATCTCCGTCCGCGCGGTCACCGCCGAGGGCATCGAGTTCTCCACCGGCGACGGCAGCGGCATCCTCACCCCCGGCTGCGTCTCCACCCTCTACGAAAACGGCTCCGGCTCGCGCTGCAGCAGCGGCGAACCCGCGAAGCCGGAGCCGGTCGACGGGGTTCTCGCGATGCAGGTCGTCGACGTGCGGGACGGCACGGCCGTGCTCCGGCTCGTGTCCGGGGGCGCCGGTCCGCCGCCCAGCTCGCTGCGGCCCCCGTTGCCCGTCATCCCGACCTGGCGCCCCTGACGGCGGGCGACTGGCGTTCACCCGCCCCCATGCGTTAACCTACTCGCGAGTAGGTAACGGCGATGGGAGTGCGACGTGGCAGCGCTCAGGGAGAACAGCGGCCGGAAGCGGGACGTGATGGGCCTCGGCCTGGCCGCCCTCTCCCGGCTCGCGGGCAGCAGGACGCTGGAACGCAGCGGGTTGCGCGAGCCGGTTCAGAACCTGGTTTCGGCGGCGACGAGGAGCGGTTTCAAGGTCGCCGGCGCGGCCAGCCGGACGTTCTCCTCGTCGCGCAAGCGGGGCGGCGACGCGACCCGCCCGGCACCGGCCGAGGACAAGGGCCTGTTCGACCTCACGCCGTCCGAAGACCAGCAGATGATCGTCGAGACGGTGAGCGAGTTCGCGGCCGAGCAGCTGCGTCCCGCGGCCGCCGAGGCGGATGAGAAGCTCAGCCCGCCGGACGGCCTGCTCACCAGGGCCGCCGAGCTCGGCGTGACGCTCATCGGCATCCCGGAGGAGCTGGGCGGCGCGGGCGCGGAGCGCTCGGTCGTCACCAACGCGCTGGTCGCCGAGGCACTCGCCCACGGCGACCTCGGCCTTGCCGTCGCGGTGCTCGCGCCGTCCGCGGTCAGCAACGCGCTCGTCCTGTGGGGCGACGCCCAGCAGCAGGCCGACTACCTGCCTGAGTTCGTCGGCGAGAACGTGCCTGCCGCGGCGCTGGCCCTGCTGGAGTCCAAGCCGCTGTTCGACCCGTTCAAGCCCGCCACCAAGGCCCGCCGCACCCCCGGCGGCTACCAGCTGGACGGCGTGAAGTCCCTGGTCCCCCGCGCGGGCCAGGCGGAGTTGTTCGTCGTGTCCGCCGACCTCGAAGGGCGCGGCCCGGCGCTGTTCCTCGTCGAGTCGTCGACCAAGGGCGTGTCGATCGAGGCCGACCCGGCGATGGGCCTGCGGGGCGCGGCGACCGGCAAACTGCACCTGGAGAAGGTGTCGCTGCCCGCGGGCGCGCTGCTCGGCGGCGGTTCGCCGGACGTGTTCACCGAGGCCGTGCGGCTGTCCCGCCTCGGCTGGGCCGCGCTGGCCACCGGCACCGCGAAAGCCGTGCTGGACTACGTGATCCCGTACGTGAACGAGCGCACCGCGTTCGGTGAGCCGATCAGCCACCGTCAGGCGGTCGCGTTCTCGGTGGCGGACATCGCGATCGAGCTGGAGGGCATGCGCCTGGTCATGCTGCGCGCCGCCGCGCGGGCCGAGCAGGGCAAGCCGTTCGCCCGCGAGGTCGCGCTGGCCCGCAAGCTCGCGGCGGACAAGGGCATGCGCATCGGCAGCGCCGGGGTGCAGCTGCTGGGCGGGCACGGGTTCGTGAAGGAGCACCCGGTGGAGCGGTGGTACCGCGACCTGCGTGCGATCGGTGTGCTCGAGGGCGTCGTCCTCCTCTGACAAGCCTGGGAAGGGCATCATGATCAATCTGGAAACCCCGAAGAAGGCCCGGGCGCTGATCAACCAGGCGTACCAGGCGGCGTCGGAAGTGCTGCGGCCGATCTCGCGCAAGTACGACCGCGCCGAGCACGAATACCCGGTCGAGCTGGACATGTTCGCCGCGGTGCTGGACGGGCTGAACTCCTCCGGCGAGGGCGGCGCGGGCGCGGCCGGCGTGCGGCGCAACGAGAAGGAGAAGGCGACCGGGAACCGCAACGGCGGCAACCTGGCGACGGTGCTCGGCACGATCGAAATGTGCTGGGGCGACGTGGGTCTGCTGCTGTCGATGCCGCGGCAGGGTCTCGGCAACGCCGCGATCGCTTCGGTGGCGAACGACGAGCAGCTGAAGCGGTTCGCGAAGGTGTGGGCCGCGATGGCGATCACGGAGCCGGGCACCGGTTCGGACTCCGCGAACATCACCACGACCGCCACCGAGGACGGCGACAGCTACATCCTCAACGGCGAGAAGATCTTCGTCACCTCCGGTGACCGCGCGGACGCCGTGGTCGTCTGGGCCACTTTGGACAAGTCGCTCGGCCGGGCGGCGATCAAGTCGTTCGTGGTCGAGAAGGGCACGCCGGGCTTCGAAGTCGTGCGGCTGGAGCACAAGCTCGGAATCCGCGCGTCGGACACGGCGGTGCTGCGGTTCGACAACTGCCGCGTGCCGAAGGAAAACCTGCTCGGCTCGCCGGAGATCAACACGTCCAAGGGGTTCGCGGGGGTCATGCAGACCTTCGACAACACGCGCCCCCTGGTCGCGGCGATGGCGGTCGGCCTGGCGCGGGCCGCGCTGGAGGAGACGGCGAAGATCCTGGCCGAGGCAGGTGTCGTGGTTGATTACGACCGCCCGGCGCACCACCAGCACGCCGCGGCGGCCACGTACCTGGAACTTGAAGCCGACTACGAAGCGGCGTACCTGCTGACGCTGGAGTCGGCCTGGATGGCCGACAACCGCAAGCCGAACTCGCTGCAAGCATCCATGGCGAAGGCGAAGGCCGGCCGGTCGGTCGTCGCCATCACGCTGAAGTGCGTCGAGCTGATCGGCACGCTCGGCTACACGGAAGAGATGCTGCTCGAAAAGTGGGCGCGGGACTCGAAGATCCTGGACATCTTCGAAGGCACGCAGCAGATCCAGCAGCTGATCGTGGCGCGGCGGTTGCTGGGGAAGACGAGTGCTGAGCTCAAGTAGCTTGTGACACCGCCCGGTCTCTGCATCCGCGAGGCCGGGCGGTTGCCGTTCGGCGCGGTCTGTAACGCGGTCCTCCCGGGTGCGACTCTCCCTACTATCCCGAAGGGAGGCCCGAAGATGACTGGTTACCTCGTCCAGCCCGCCTCGGTGGAAAGGTTCCGTGACGGCTTCGACGGCCGGATCGTCACGCCGGAGGACGGCGACTACGAGACCGTCCGCGGCGTCTTCAACGCAATGATCACCGCCCGCCCACAGGTCATCGCCCAGTGCGGGACCGTCCGGGACATCACGGCGGCGCTGCGGTTCGCCCGGGACAACGCCCTTCCGGTCGCCGTGCGGGGTGGGGGTCACAGCGTCGCCGGGGCGTGTCTTGTCGAGGACGGTCTCGTCATCGACCTGCGCCGCCTCAACGCCGTCACCGTCGACGCCGACGCGATGACCGCGACGGCGAGCGGTGGCGCCACCTGGGGCGACTTCGACAAAGCCTGCCAGCCGCACGGCCTGGCCACCACCGGCGGCCGCGTGTCGACCACCGGGGTGGCCGGTCTGACGCTCGGCGGCGGCTCCGGCTGGATCGAGCGCAAGTTCGGCCTCGCCTGCGACAACCTGCTCTCCGTCGACCTCGTCACCGCCGACGGCCGCGAGGTCACGGCGAGCGAGCTGGAGAACCCCGACCTCTTCTGGGCCCTGCACGGCGGCGGAGGAAACTTCGGCGTCGCCACCCGGCTCACCTTCCGGCTGCACGACCTGCCGGAGTTCTCGATGGCTCTGATGCTGTGGCCCGGCGACCAGGGGCGCGCCGTCGCCGGTGTCTACCGCGACCTCATGCGCACCGCGCCGGACGAGATCGGCGGCGGCCTGCTCTACCTCACCGGCCCGCCCGAGGAGTTCGTGCCCGGACACCTCGTCGGCCGGCTCTGCTGCGGCGTCCTGGTCACCTGCACCGGCCCGGAAACCCGGCTGCGCGACATCATCGGCCCGCTGCTCGCGACCGCGCCGCCCGGCCAGGTCATCACCGACGTCCCCTACGCCGGCCTGCAGTCCATGCTCGACGACCCAGCGGGCTTCCGGAACTACTGGTCCGACGAGAACCTGCGCGAACTGCCCGACGAAGCCCTCGACCGGTTCTGCGAACGCGCACTGGACATGGTGGTGCCGTCGCCGTCGCAGCACGCGCTGCTGCCGTGGGGCGGCGCTGTCACCCGCGGCCAGGACTGGCCGGGATTCGACCGCGACAACCAGTGGGCCGTGCACCCGCTGGGCCTGTGGGCCGACCCGGCCGACGACGACCGCGCCATCGCGTGGGCCCGCAACCTGCGCGCCGACATGCGGCCGTGGGCGTCCGGCGACGTCTACCTCAACTTCATCGGCGACGAGGGCGACGACCGCATCGTGGCCGGTTACGGCGAGGAGAACTACCGGCGCCTGCAACGCATCAAGGCCGACTACGACCCGGACAACGTGTTCGACCGCTGGCACGACATCAAGCCGGCCTGACCGAGGAGAGCCCGGAGCGCCGCGGCGAACTGCGTGAGGCGTTCGACCGGCCCGAGGTGGCCGCCGGGAAACTCGGTCAGCGGTAGTCCGAGCCGGCTCGCCAGAGCGGCGGCAGCCCGGTACGGCAGCTGGCCCCGCGAGTCGATCCCGGCGACCGGGACCAACGGCGGCCCGGCGGCGGCGAGCGCGGCCAGGTCGACGTCCGCGGACGTGAACGGCACCAGGACGTGCTCCAGAAACAGTGGCTGGAGTTCGCCGAGGCGGGCGAACAGCTCAAGTAGTTCCGGAGTCGGCGGCTCCGGGCTTGTTTCCGCGTAGCCCTCCAACCAGTCGCCGACGTGGCGCAACTCCGGGGTCGCCGCGCCGGGTTCGGAAGCCGTCATGGCCTCGGTCATCAGCCGCGCCGCTTCGTCCAGGCCACCGGCGGCTCGTGGACCACCGCGAGGCGCACGCGCTCCGGGTGGCGGGCGAGCAGGTCGAGCGTGGTGATGGCGCCGGCGCTGAACCCGAACACCGCGGGCGGCTCGTCGAAGAGCGCGTCGATCAAACCGAGCGCGTCCTCGGCGTAGACCCTCGGGTGCTGGTCGCCGTTCTGCCGCGCCGACACCAGGCGGCTGGACATGGCGGCGACGCGGTAGTGATCGGCCAGGTGCGCGGCGAGCCCGTCGAAGATGTCGGCGTGACCGGCGCCGCCGGGCAGGAGCAGCAGCGGCGGTCCGTCACCGCGCTCCTGGTAGTCGATGGGCGTGCCGTCGAGCGTGAGGCGCATGGGCTTCTCCGGTCCGGATCAGTGGATCTTCGTCCAGTTGGTCAGCGTGTGGTGGAGCGCGTCGACCGCGCGACGCCACGAAACGTCGATGCTGTGGTCGGCGGTGAAGGCCCCGGTGGCTTCCAGGTCGCTGAAGCCGTGCAGGGTGCTGCGCAGGAACCGGACCGCGTCGGTGGCGTCCGGTTCGGACAGGTCGTACCCGCGGAGCAGCGCGTAGCAGACCTCGATGATGCGCATGACGCCCGGCGTCTCGGCGGCCCGCTCCGGCGGCACCGGGTGCCGGGTGGCGGCGTAGCGGCCAGGGTGCTCGGTCGCCAGGGTGCGGTAGGTGTCGGCGAAGGCGGTGAGCGCGTCGCGGCCGGCGCGTCCGGCCACCGCCGCGCTCAACGCTTCGGCCCATTCGGAAAGCGCCCGCAACCCCACGCGTTCCTGCAGGTCGGCGAGGCTGCGGATGTGGGTGTAGAGGCTGGCGTCGCGGACGCCGAACCGCTTCGCGAGCGCCGCCAGCGTCACGTTCTCGAAGCCGATCTTGTCGGCCAGGTCGGCGGCGGCCGACACCAGCGCGTCCGGCGTGATCCTCCCACGCGGCACACAGGAGTCCAGCCTCCCGGTATCGGCAGACCCCGCCACCTCCGACGAGGACGCCGACATCACGGCCGTCGGCAAGCAGATGCGGGTGCCCGACTCCACACAGAAACCCACGTGCCGCTCTAGTACCTACCGTGGGCGGTTGAACCAGGCGCCGGCCTGTGCGGTGACCATCGACGCCAGGATGATGCCGCTGCAAGCGAGGCCGATGACCGGGCCGCCCGTGAAGATAGGACCGAAGCCGTCCCCGAGGCCCAGGCTGCCCAGGCAGGCCACGATCATCAGCGAGGCGTACACGATCGTGGTGACCCGGACACCTCCGCCGCGGCTGGCGAACTTCGTCCCGAGGACGATCGACAGCGCACCCAGGCCCAGCAGCACACCGACGACTGCGACGGCATCGGCGATGCTGCCGCCGTTGTTAGCGATGACGCCGGCTAAGAGGCCGGCGACGAGCACACCGACGGTGAGCTGCATGCCACCCATGACAAACAGGAGCGCCCGCGCCCCCCTCATCAGTCCGGGCATGTCCGTGCCCGCCGGGCGGCCCGGGCAGTCGTAGGGGCCGTTCGGGGCACCGGATCTCATGGTGGCGTCTCCTCCTTCGGACCGCCCGGGACGGCGCAGTGTACGACGGAGCGAAAGACCTGCGAGAGTCCTCCTCGCCGAACGCGAAGTTGACAGGCAAGTATTCACTTGCCTATCGTTGCCGGCGTGGGTGACGTCTTCAAAGCCCTGGCCGACCCCACGCGCCGCACGATCCTCGACGAACTGACCGGCCGGGACGGGCAAACGCTCTTCGAACTCTGCGCCCGGCTGGTGTCCATCCACGGGCTCAGTTCGTCTCGGCAGGCGGTTTCGCAGCACCTCGACGTGCTCGAATCCGCCGGTCTGGTCGAGTCGAGGCGTGAAGGCCGGTACAAGTTCCACTACATCAACACGGAACCGCTCGAACCGATAGTCGAGCGGTGGCTCAGGAAGCGGGGACGGACATGAGGATCAACCTGGCGAGCGTGCTCGTCGACGACCAGGAGAAGGCGCTGCGGTTCTACACCGACGTGCTGGGTTTCGTGAAGAAGCACGACATCCCGATGGGCGCGGACCGGTGGCTGACCGTGGTGTCGCCGGAGGACCCGGAGGGCACCGAACTGCTGCTGGAGCCGAGCGGACACCCGGCGGCGAAGCCGTTCAAGGACGCGCTCGTCGCCGACGGCATCCCGTGGACCATGTTCGCCGTGTCCGACGTGCAGGCGGAGTACGAGCGGATGCGTGGCCTCGGCGTGCGTTTCACGCAGGAACCGACGGACATGGGCACCGTGATCACCGCGGTGTTCGACGACACCTGCGGCAACCTCATCCAGATCGGCCAGATGAAGTCCTAATCGGACACCTGGTCGCCGAGGAACGTGTCGATGTGCCGCCAGGTGGTGTCCCTGGCGCGGCGGCCGGTCAGCACGCCGAGGTGCCCGCCAGGGGCGGTCTCGAACCGCACGTCCGGCGCGTTCTCCAGCAACGGCACCAGCCGCTCGACGGCGCGCCGCGGGGCGATGGTGTCGTTGCGCCCGGCGATCACCAGCGTCGGCACCTTCACGCCGGACAGCGAGATGATCCGGCTGTTCAGGTCGAGGCCGCCCTCGACGAGGTCGTTGGCGCGGAAGAACCGGTGGTACATCTGCCCGAACGTGCGGCCGGGATAGGCGATCATGTTGTCCATGAAGTGGTCGACCGCCTCGATCTGGGCGAGGTAGTCCCGGTCGCCGAGGTTCTGCAGGATCGCCAGCGGCTTCGTCAGCTGCTTGTTGATGCCCGTCGCCCAGAACACGCGTTCGACCACATAGGACGGTGCGCCGCCGAGCATCCGGTACAGCGGCGTGAGCAGGTAGCCGCCGGTGATGTCCACCAGCGGCCGGAACGGCGCGACCAGCGGGATGGCGGTGAAGTCGACCGGCGAGGCGACCGTGGTGATCGACTGCACCGGCAGGTCGGGGCGGTCGGCCGTGGTCAGCAGGGAGAACAACCCGCCGAGACACCACGCCACCAGGTGCACGCCGCGCCCGCCGGAGTCCTCGCTGACCTTGCGGATGGCCCGCGGCAGCACCTCGTCGATCCAGTGCTCGATGCCCAGCCGCCGGTCGGAGAACGCGACGGTGCCGTAGTCCACGAGGTAGGTGCGGCGGCCCCGGTCGACCAGATGCTCGGCGAGGCTGCAGCCGCGCCGCAGGTCGAAGCACAGCGCGGGCGCGGCCAGCGGCGGCACGAGCAGCACCGGATCACCGTCCGGCGACGGGGTCATCCGGTACAGCGACCGGTTCGGGCCCTGGTCGACCAGCACGCGCGGAACCGGACGCAGGTCGGCGAGACCGCCGCGCAGGACGCCGAGCGCGTTGGCCGCCATCGCGGTCACTGCTGGTACCACCATCTACCTCGAAACTCCGATCTCCGCACCGATCCTTCCCCCGGACCGACGCTACTTCAAGGCCGCCTCACCCTTGCTTCGTACTCCGCCCGCGCGCCCGCGTGCGCCTGGGTGAACACCTTGTCGGCGCTGATCGCGCGCATGAACCACTCCGCCGCCGCGCGCGGCAGCAGGCGGCTGACGCGACCGGTCACGTCGAGGGATTTCGGGACGAACACGTCGAACCGCGGCTTCTGCAGCGTTTCGACGATCGCCTTCGCGACGTCCTCCGGCCGCAGGGACGGGAAGAGCCTGGTCTCGGGCAGGCCGTCGGCGAGGTGCGTGCGGACGACGGCGGGCATCACGCACGAGATGTCCACCCCGGACCCGCGCAGCTCCTGCCGCACCGCCTCGGACAGCCCGACGACGGCGTGCTTGGTGGCGCAGTAGGTCGCCGCGCCGGGGAACCCGGCCTTGCCCGCCATAGAGGCGACGTTGACGATGTGGCCTCGGCCACGCGGGCGCATGCGGCGGACGGCCTCGCGGGTGCCGTGGACGACCGCGCGCAGGTTGACGTCGATCTGCTTCGCGGTGGCCGCGTCGTCCTCGTCGGCCAGCGGCGACAGCAGCATGACGCCGGCGTTGTTGATCAGGACGTCGATCGGCCCGAGGCGGCGCTCGACCTCGTCCAGGAACTCGGTGAAGCCGCGGTGGTCGGTCACGTCGAGCGGCAGGGCGAGCGTGTCGCCGCCCAGCTCACCCGCGGTCTTCTCGGCCAGGACCGGGTCGAGGTCGCCGATCGCGACCTTCGCACCCAGCCGCACCAGGGCGGCGGCCGTGGTGGCGCCGATCCCCTGCGCGCCTCCGGTGATCACGATGACCTTGCCCAGCAACGTTGCCATGCCGGCCATACTGCCCGGTAACTGACATTCGCGCCAGAGGTGTCACACTCGCTGTTCGAAGATCTGCACCCACACGTCGTCGCGCACGCGCACCCGCTCGGTCGGCGTGAACCCCTGGCCCTCGTAGTAGCGGACGAGCTTGCCGTCGCCACCGGCCCAGCAGTCGACGCGCAGCAGGCCGATGCCGCGGTCGCGCGCGTCCTGGCGTGCGAACTCCAGCAGCCTGGCGCCGACGCCGCGGTACTCGCGGGAGGCCAGCAGCAGCGTCACGTACACCTCGGGCTCGTCGACCGGCGGCGTGTACGGCAGCGGGTGGTCGAGGATCAGGGCGCCGGCGGGCACACCGTCCGAAATGGCCAGGAACGGGCGGCCGTCGCGCAGCATCGTGCGGACGCGCTCGACCTTCGCCGGGTCCGCCGACCACGGTTCGGTGCCCCACTGGCCGGCGCTGCCGCGGGCGACGAGCCATTCGACGGCCGCGTCGAACAGCCCCAGGACGATGTGCAGGTCGCCCTCGCCGGACTCGCGGATCTCCATCACTGCGCCGTCAGGACGAGCGGGCCGTCCGCGGTGACGGCGATGGTGTGCTCGACGTGGGCGGCGCGGGAGCCGTCGCTGGTCAGGATCGTCCAGCCGTCGTCGGCGTAGCGGTAGTCGTCGCGCCCGCCCGCGAGAAACATCGGCTCGATCGCGATGACCAGCCCTTCCCGCAGGGGCATCCCCTTGCCCGCGACGGCTTCGTTCGGCACGTGCGGCGCTTCGTGCATCGCGCGGCCCACGCCGTGACCCCCGTTGTCGGCGAGCAACCCGTACCCGGCGCGACGCCCGATCGCGGCGATCGCGTGGCCGATGTCGCCCATCCTGTTCCCGGGGCGGGCCTGCTCGATGCCCGCCCACATGCCCCGCTCGGTGGCGGCGATCAGGTCGAGGTCGGCCTGGTTCCCGTTGCCGACGACGAAGCTGACCGCGGCGTCCCCGTGCCAGCCGTCGACGTGCGCTCCGAAGTCGACGCTCAGCAGATCGCCGTCGCCGAGGCGGTAGTCCGTCGGGATACCGTGCACGACAGCGTCGTTGACGCTCGTGCAGAGCACAGCCGGATAGGGCGACGGCGCGAAACGCGGGTGGTAGTGCAGGAAGGACGACTTGGCGCCCTCGTCGTTGAGGATGTCCGCGGCGAGCTGGTCGAGCTCGCGCAGGCTGGTCCCGACGGAGGCGTGCTCACGGACAGCCCGGAGCACCTTCGCGACGACTCGCCCCGCAGCGCGCATGGCCTCCAGCTCACCGCGACTCTTCAGTTCGATCACATGCCACCTCGCCGGTATAGTTATACCGGACGTTATAGCACCACGCCCCAAAACCCAAGGTAGCTGGGTGGTCATCCCGTCGCCTGACACGTGACGATCACCTTGAGCCAGGGCCGCAACCGCGCCTTACGGCGCCCGAAAGGTCACCTTACGACCACCCCCGCCCCCTCTCCCTGATTGTGTTTCGGTCGCCTAGCTGGTCGGCGACTAAAGATCGGCTGTGGCTCGGGGGCGGGGGAGGTCTGGTGGGGGTAGTCGGTGGCGTTGCGTTGCCGGGTGGCGGTTTTGTCCTTTAGCAGTTGTGTGTTGCTAGTTCCAGGCGGAGGCTGAAGATTTTTTGTGATGGGTCCGTGTTGAACACGTAGACCGCTTTCGGATTTCCCGGCACTGGTGCGGTGATGACGTAATTGGCGGTCGTGGCGTTGGGGTACGCCGCCATCACTTCCGCGTCCGTCGAGCCGACTCCGATGCCCTCCGGCGTGGTGACGCCGGGCTTCGCGTTGATGCGGGCCACCCCGTAGGTGGGTGATATGTCGACCGGGGTTCCGCCGCCGCGTAGCCAGTACCTGTGGCACGGGCTGCCCGAGTAGCCCTCGCTCATGTCGAACTCGTCCGTCGCCACCGCGTCCGCCTCGCTCATGCCCAATGCGAGCCTGCCCCAGCCGGTGGGGCCGATCGTCGGGTCGGTGGACGCCGGGCGTTGCGCCGATCCGGTCGGTGTGCTGGAACTCCGCGACGGGCTGTGGGACGGGCTCTGCGAACCCGTCACGCTCGGCACGCTCGACACCCCCGTCGTCGACTGCGGCGGCGGCGCACTGGAGCTGGTCGCGACCGGCGGCAAAGCCGTTTCCGAGCCTGCCGTCGTCGCGATCGTCGTCACCGGGAGGTTCGTCGCGGGCAGCGTGTCCGTGCGGCCACCACCGACCCCGGACAGGGCGATGCCCACCGCGGTGACCGCGACCAGCGTCAACGCCCCGCCGGTCGCCACCACCGAATTGCGCCGGTACCGGCGTCGCCGGGCGCCGGCCACCACCAGCTGCTCCGCGCCGGGCCGGACGGGCACGTCGAGGCGCTCATCCTCGAACAGCCGGCTGAGTTCGTCCTCGAGGTTCACCACTCGTCACCCACCCCCACCAGGCTCCCCAGCTTCCCGCGCAGGCTGGCCAGCGCCTTGCTGGCCTGGCTCTTCACCGTCCCGGGGCTGATCCGCATCGCATCGGCGATCTCGGCTTCGGACAGCCCCTCGTAGTACCGGAGCACGACCACGGTCCGCTGCCGCGGCGGCAAAGCCGCCAGCGCCTGCCACAACGGCTCGTTTTCGAGCCGGTCGGGCGCGGTGTAGGGGGGCGGTTCCGGAATGTCGGCGACCAGGCTCTCCCGCCGCCTGCTGCGCCACCGGCTGATGTGCGTGTTCGCCATGGCGCGCTTCACGTACGGCAGCGGGCTCTCCGCACCCCGCAACGTCCCCCAGCGGACGCCGATCTTTTCCAGGATGATCTGCACCAGGTCGGCCGCGTCGTGGGGGTTGCCGGTCAACAGGTGACCGTAACGGAGCAGCCCGGGCAATGCCGCCCGCACGAACTCCGCGAAATCCTCGTCCACCGCGCCCCCTGCTCAGCCGTCCCGGCTCGTCCGGGCGGTACACGCGCAGGGGGCGCGGCAGGTTGCCTCAGTTCACCGGATTCAACGAAGACCCAGCTCACGGGCGATGAGCATCCGCTGCACCTCGCTCGTGCCCTCACCCACCTCGAGGATCTTCGCGTCCCGGTAGAACCGTCCGACCGGGAACTCGTTCATGAACCCATAGCCGCCGAAGATCTGCGTCGCGTCGCGGGCGTTGTCCATCGCCGCGTTCGAGGCGACCAGCTTCGCGATCGAGGCCTCCTTCTTGAACGGCTCACCACGCAGCATCTTCGACGCGGCAGCGTAGTAAGCGAGCCGGGCCGTGTGCGCGCGCACCTCCATGTCGGCGATCTTGAACTGGATCGCCTGGTACTCGCCGATGCGGTGCCCGAACGCCTCCCGCTCCCCCGCGTACCGCAGGCACTCGTCGACACAGCCCTGCGCGAGCCCGACGCTCAGCGCGGCGATCGCGACCCGGCCCTCGTCCAGGATGGACAGGAACTGCGCATACCCGCGGCCACGCTCGCCGAGCAGGTTCTCCGCGGGCACCCGGCAGTCGTCGAACGACAGCTCGTGCGTGTCCGAGGCGTTCCAGCCGACCTTCGAGTACTTCGGCGCCACCGTGAACCCAGGCGTGCCGGACGGCACGATGATCGCCGAGATCTCCTTGCCACCGCCCGGCTTCTCCCCGGTCACCGCGGTGACCGTGACCAGCCGGGTGATATCGGTGCCGGAGTTGGTGATGAACGACTTGCTGCCGTTGATCACCCACTCGTCGCCGTCGAGCCGGGCCGCGGTGCGGGTCGCTCCCGCATCCGAACCGCCGCCGGGCTCGGTGAGCCCGAACGCGCCCAGCGCCTCGCCGGAACACAGCGATGGCAGCCACTTCTCCTTCTGTTCCGCCGAACCGAAGCGGAACAACGGCATCGCACCCAGCGACACGCCCGCTTCGAGCGTGATCGCCACCGACGAGTCGACCCGCGCCAGCTCCTCCAGCGCCAGGCACAGCGCGAAGTAGTCGCCGCCCATGCCGCCGTACTCCTCCGGGAACGGCAGCCCGAACAGGCCCATCCGCGCCATGCCCCGCACGATCTCGTACGGGAACTCCTCGCGCTCGTAGAAGCCGCCGATGACGGGCGCGACCTCCTTCTGCGCGAAGTCGTGCACGCTCTTGCGCAGCGCCTCGTACTCTTCACCGAGCCGGAAGTCGATCATTTCTGCTCCTTGACCACCGCGAGCGTCTCGTCGAGGGCCACCTGCTGGCCCACCTGGACGCGGAGTTCCTCGACCACGCCGTCGACCGGGGCGACCAGCGTGTGTTCCATCTTCATCGCCTCGACGACCAGCAGCGGCGCGCCCGCGCTCACCACGTCGCCCTGCGCGACCTTGACCACCAGTACCGTGCCGGGCATCGGGCTGACCACCGGGCCGGCCTCGCTCGCGTCGCCGTGCGTGGCGAGCAGGTTGGGCCGCTCGCCGACCACCACGCCGTGCCCGTCGCGGCCGAGCCACACCCGGTCCTGCGGCGCGTCGGCCCGCAGGTACCGGCGGAACTCGCCGTCGTAGTGCACTTCGAGCCGGTTCCCGTTGCGCCGTGCGGAAACCGGGATCGGCTCCCCACCGTCCACAGTGACCTGCGCGGCGTCCGGCGAACCCTCGATCGTGACGAGCGCTTCGGCGTCCCCGGCCCGCAGCCGGAACGTGACGCCGCCCGGTCCGCCGAGCCGCCACCCGCTGGGCACCGCCCACGGGTCGGAGGTGTCCTCGGGCACCAGCCCGAGCAGCCGGTCCATCGCGGCGGCGACGAAGAACTCCGCCGGCACCGCCGATTCGACCAGCTCGTCCATGCGGCGCTCGACGAGACCGGTGTCCAGCCGCCCGGCCTGCACGTCGGGATCGGCGAGCAGGGCGCGCAGGAACGTCACGTTGGTCGGCACGCCCAGCACGGAAGTCCCGGCCAGCGCCCGGTCCAGCCGGTGCAGCGCCGAGGCCCGGTCCGGGCCCCACGCGATGACCTTCGCCAGCATCGGGTCGTAGTTCGAGCCGACCACCGAGCCCTCGGTGAGCGACGAGTCGACCCGGACACCCTGCCCGCGCGGCTCGTCGAGCGCCAGCACGGTGCCGCCGGTCGGCACGAACCCGCGCGCCGGGTCCTCCGCGTAGACGCGGGCCTCGACGGCGTGCCCGGTGAGCCGGATGTCGTCCTGCGTCAGGGAAAGCGGCTCGCCCGCGGCGACCCGCACCTGCCATTCGACGAGGTCGAGGCCGGTCACCATCTCGGTCACGGGGTGCTCGACCTGCAGCCGGGTGTTCATCTCCATGAAGAAGAACTCGTCCGGCTTGCGCGCGGAGACGATGAACTCGACCGTGCCGGCGCCGACGTACCCGACCGAGCGGGCGGCTTCGACGGCGGCGGCGCCCATCCGCGCCCGGGTCTCCTCGTCGAGCAGCACCGATGGCGCCTCCTCGACGATCTTCTGGTGCCGCCGCTGCAGGCTGCACTCGCGTTCGCCCAGGTGCAGGACCGTGCCGTGGGTGTCGGCGAGGACCTGGATCTCGATGTGCCGCGGCGTGGTGACGAACCGCTCCAGCAGCAGCCGGTCGTCCCCGAACGCCGAGCGGGCCTCGCGCTGCGCGGACTCGACCGCGGCCGCGAGCTCACCGGGCTCGGTGACCAGCCGCATCCCCTTGCCGCCACCGCCCGCGGAGGGCTTGAGCAGCAACGGGTACCCGACCTCGTCGGCCGCCTTGGCAAAGTCGTCCACATCGGACAGACCGGGCACCACGGGCACGCCTGCGGCGGACACCGTGGCCTTGGCCCGGATCTTGTCGCCCATCGCGTCGATCGCACTCACCGGCGGGCCGATGAAGACCAGCCCGGCCTTCTCGCACTCGGCGGCGAACTCGGCGTTCTCCGCGAGGAACCCGTAGCCCGGGTGGACGGCCTGCGCTCCGGAATCCACGGCGGCGCGCACGATGTCCGGGATGGACAGGTAACTGCGGGTCGCCTCGGCCGGGCCGATGCGGATCGCGGTGTCGGCCTCGTGCACGTGCCGCGCGTCGGCGTCGGCGTCGCTGTAGACCGCGACCGAGCGGATGCCGAGGCGCCGCAGGGTGCTGATGACGCGAACCGCGATCTCGCCGCGGTTGGCGATGAGGACTGTGTCGAACATGCCCCTCACATCCGGAAGACGCCGTAGCTGACGGGTTCCAGCGGCGCGTTCGCCGCGACCGACAACGCGAGCCCGAGCACCGTGCGGGTGTCCGCCGGGTCGATCACGCCGTCGTCCCACAACCGCGCGGTCGAGTAGTAGGGGCTGCCCTGCTCCTCGTACTGGCGGCGGATCGGCTCCTTGAACGCCTCTTCCTCCTCGGCAGGCCACTCGCCGCCGCGGCTCTCGATCGAATCGCGGCGCACGGTCGCCAGCACCGACGCGGCCTGCTCACCGCCCATGACGGAGATCCGGGCGTTGGGCCACATCCACAGGAACCGGGGCGAGTACGCCCGGCCGCACATGGAGTAGTTGCCCGCGCCGAACGAGCCGCCGATGATCACGGTCAGCTTCGGCACCCGGGCGCACGCCACGGCGGTGACCATCTTGGCGCCGTGCTTGGCGATGCCGCCGGCCTCGTAGTCCCTGCCCACCATGAAGCCGCTGATGTTCTGCAGGAAGACCAGCGGGATCGAGCGCTTGTCGCACAGCTCGATGAAGTGCGCGCCCTTCATGGCCGACTCGGCGAACAGGACGCCGTTGTTCGCGACGATCCCGACCGGGTGGCCGTGGATGTGCGCGAAACCGGTGACCAGGGTGGCGCCGTACTCCTTCTTGAACTCGTTGAAGCGGCTGCCGTCGACGATGCGCGCGATGACCTCACGCACGTCGTACGGGGTGCGCGAGTCGGTGGGCACGACGCCGTAGAGCTGCTCCGGGTCGACCGCGGGCGCCTCGACCTGGCGGACCTCCCACGGGCGCGGGCTGCGCGGGCCGAGGGTGGCGACGATGTTCCGGACGATCGACAGCGCGTGCGCGTCGTCGTTGGCGAGGTGGTCGGTGACGCCGGACTGGCGGGCGTGCACGTCCCCGCCGCCCAGCTCCTCGGCGGTGACGACCTCGCCGGTCGCGGCCTTCACCAGCGGCGGGCCGCCGAGGAAGATCGTGCCCTGGTTGCGGACGATGACCGCCTCGTCGCTCATCGCCGGGACGTACGCGCCACCGGCGGTGCAGGAGCCGAGGACGGCCGCGATCTGCGGGATGCCGCGCGCGGACATGGTCGCCTGGTTGTAGAAGATGCGGCCGAAGTGCTCGCGGTCCGGGAACACGTCGTCCTGCTTGGGCAGGAACGCGCCGCCCGAGTCGACCAGGTAGATGCACGGCAGGTTGTTGTGCAGGGCGACTTCCTGCGCGCGCAGGTGCTTCTTGACCGTCATCGGGTAGTAGGTGCCGCCCTTGACGGTCGCGTCGTTGGCGACGATGACGCATTCGCGACCGGAGACCCGCCCGATGCCGGTGATGATGCCGGCGGCGGGGGCCTCGTCGTCGTAGAGCCCGTTGGCGGCCAGCGGCGACAGCTCCAGGAACGGCGAGCCCGGGTCGAGAAGCGCGTCCACGCGGTCCCGCGGCAGGAGCTTGCCGCGTTCCACATGCCGGGCGCGCGCCTTCTCGGGGCCACCCGTTCGGGCTGCCGCCAAGCGCTTGCGCAGATCCTCGACCAGCTCCGCGTGCGCGGTCGCGTTCCGGGCGTACTGCTCGCTTCGCGGGTCCGCGGAGGTGCCGAGCACCGGGAAGTCCATGACCCTCCTCATCCGACGCCGGACGTGGTTAGTAGTCGTTAACAGCGGTACCGATGTTAACCACTACTAACGTGCGATGTCCAGATTCGGGCACACGAGGGTGTCGAATCGTGGTGGGCTCGTCCGACGTGGCAGTGAGAGACGAGGAGGACACCATGACCGCGACCTACACATTCGACGTCTTCACCAGCCTCGACGGCTTCGGCGCGGCCGGCGGCGATTGGACCGGCTACTGGGGCAAACAGGGCCCCGAGCTGCTCGAACGCCGCCTCGCCCTGTACGACGAGGAGCCGCGGATCGTCTTCGGCGCCAACACGTACCGGGCGTTCGCGCAGATGCTGGCCGAGAGCACCGAGGACTCCGACGTCCGCGACCCGTGGGTGACCCGGATGCGGAACCTGCCGGCCACGATCGTGTCGTCCACGCTGCGGGAACCGCTCGACTGGCCGGACGCGACCGTGGTGAGCGGCGACGCGGTCGACGTCATCAGACGGCTCAAGGAGGAGTCGGCGGCGCCGCTGCGCTCGCACGGCAGCCTGTCGATGAACCGGGCGCTGATGGCCGCCGGCCTGGTCGACCGCCTGCACGTGACGCTCTTCCCCGTGATCACCGCGAAGACGGGGCTGGACCCGATCTTCGCCGGCGGGGCCGACTTCGACCTGGAGCTCATCGAGCACCGGACGCTCGACGGGCACGTCCAGGAGCTGATCTACCGGCCCACGCTGCACGGCTGAAGACACCGAGGGGCGGCCGCAGCACGCGGCCGCCCCTCGGCGAGAGTCATCCCAGCGCCGCCACCAGCGACGGGTAGTAGCCCTGGGCCTGCCCGGTCGCCGTCGGGTGGTAGGACTCGTCGATCGGGTACGTCACGCTGTGCAGCCACGCCGAACCGGAGCAGATCTCGTGCCCGGTGAAGGCCGGGCGCACGTCCGCGAAGGCGAACCCCGCCTCCGAGGCCTCCTTCTGGATGACCGAGTCGAGCGCGTCGGCCCCGCTGTTGATGTACCCGCGGGAGGTGTCGGACAGCCCGACCGAGCAGGACCCGCCGATCTTGTAGAAGTGCGGGTAGCCCAGCACGATCACCGTCGCCTCCGGTGCGCGGGACCGGATCTCGCCGTAGGTCTTCTCCAGCAGCCCCGGCAGCGTGCCGTTGACGAACGCCTTCGCGTTGTCGATCGCGGTCTTGCAGCCCGAGTCCCCGCCGAGGATGCAGTCCTGCATGACACCCGCGAACCCGGCGTCGTTGCCGCCGACGCTGATCGTCACCAGATCGGTCTCGTCGGACAACGCGCTCACCTGGTTGTTCAGCACGTCCGAGGTCTTCGCGCCGGAACACGCCTGGAAGTTCAGCGAAGCCGACGTCTGCCCGGCGTAGAGCACCGGGTAGGCGTTCGAGCTGCGCTTGCAGCTGGACGAGTCCAGGTAGCTCCCGGCGCCGACCCCCGAGGAGTAGGAGTCGCCGAGCGCGACGTAGTCGAGGGTGGCGGCATTGGCCACCCCGGAGGTCAGGCCGATCGCGGCCAGGGCCGCGACGACGGTGGTTGCAAGCGTTCTCAGCACAGCGGGGACCACCTTCCGTGAGTAATCAACTCACTGAGTGATTACCAGGTGCAATGCCCACAAGGGACCCCCTTTTAGTAGGCATTTCGGCTACCAGCAGGTGACAGGAGGCGGACGTTAGCGCTCGCTAACCTGACTCGATAAGATGTTCACGTGTCGACGAGTCCCACACCGCTGGTCACCGGCGAAAAGGCCACCCGCCGCGAGGAGATCCTGAGCGCGGCCGCGGAGCTGTTCGCCCGGCACGGCTTCCACGGCGTCGGCATCGACGACATCGGCGCGGCCGTCGGCATCTCCGGCCCCGCCCTGTACCGGCACTTCCGCAGCAAGGACGCGATGCTGGGGGAGATGCTGAACTCGATCAGCCACTACCTCCTCGACGGCGGCACGGCGCGCGTCGACGCGACCGCCGACCCGCAGCAGGCGCTGGCGCAGCTGGTCGAGTTCCACGTCGACTTCGCGCTCACCCACCCGTCGCTGATCACGGTGCAGGAACGCAACCTCGCGAACCTCACCGACGCCGACCGGAAGCAGGTGCGGGCACTGCAGCGTCGCTACGTGGAGATATGGGTCAAGGTCATTCGCGATGCCGTACCCGGAGTGGGGGAACGCCAGGCACGCTCGGCGGCACACGCCGTGTTCGGATTGATCAACTCGACGCCGTACAACCGCCATTTGGACGACGAAGAACTGGCCGTCCTGCTGCGGCGCCTCGCGCTCGGCGCACTGCAGTCCGCCGCGTGATCATCACGTCACTCGTTTTCCCACTACCGTTGAACGCCTTTCCCCGGCTTTGATAGATCCCGTGACCCAGGACCGGCAGCAGCTGATCTCGCGGGCGCAGCGCGCCCTCGTCGCGATGCAGCTCGGCCGAGACAAGGACGCGCTCGACGAGGTGGCCCCGTCGAGCCGGGACGAGACGCGCGAGCTGATGCTGCTCCTGTTCGAGGAGTGCAGCATGATGGTGACCACGCTCGGTGACGGCGGCAGCGCCCCGGTCAAGGTCCAGGTGTTCGACGAGACCGGTGAAGAGGTGTCGATCGACCAGGCTGACCCGCCGGTGCGCACCGCCGTCCGCACGCTGCTCGCGGAGGTGCACGGCAACACCGAGGCCGCCGCGGAACAGGTGGAGATCGCCCTGAAGAGCGCCAACCGCGACGAGGTGGACAGCCTGACGCTGCAGGCGCTGCGGTGGACGGTGCGGCTCTCGGCCGAGTGCCTGGAGCGGGACCTGCCGGTCACCGAGTGGATCTCCGAGGCGCTCTCCTGATCCGGAACGCGGGGAGGCGTGCCCCGGCCGCGGCCCGGCGTCAGTAGTGGTAGCGGCGCACGGTATCCGGGCGGATGACGATGCGGACCTGCTCCTCGGCCTCGATCCCGGCGAGGTCCGCGGCACGGGCCGGGTCGTCGAGGTCCCAGTAGCGGGCGGCCAGGCGGGCGCTCAGTTCCTGTGCGCCATCCGGTTCCAGCGTGACCCGGCCGGCGACCGACACCCAGCGTTCGCGCTCACCGACCGGCGCGGCGACGACGATCGAGGCGCGTGGATCGCGGCGCAGTTGCCGCACCTTGGGCGAGTCCGGGGTGGTGCACAGCTGGATCGTGCCGACGTCGGTGGCCTCGAACCACACCGGCCGCGGCTGCGGCGGGACCGGACCCGCGGCCACGGTCGGGAATCCGTGCAGGGGACGGCGGAGGAACTCAAGGTCGTCGGGAGTCAGCGCACTGTCGCTCATGATCCCGGTTGAACACCGCAGGCTCGGACGAGCACATGGTCAAAAGACCGGATCACCTGTGTGATCGTCTAATCTCGTCGCCGTGGGACGTGCACCGTGCTCACCGGTGAGGGCTGGATCGTGCCGGAACACCACCCGCCCGAGCGGCTCCGCGCCGGCGAGACGATCATCGTGCGCGACCCGGGGACCTTCACCTTCGTCAACGAGCCGGACACCCGCGCCGAGCCGGTCGCGTGCGGCGAGTTCTGCGCGACGCCGAGCAGGGCGGGACGCGATACCGGCGCGGGTGGCGCGACCACGGCGACGGCGCGACGACGCTGATCGTCGGTGCCTACCCGGTGCGCGGCGAGATCAGCCGTCGGTTGCTGGACGCGCTGCCCGTCGTGGTGCGCGTGGGCGATGCCGGGGACACCCCCGACCCCGTACTGGATCACCTCGCCGCCGAGGTCGCCGTCGACGCGCCGGGTCAGCAGGTCGTGCTCGACCGGCTGCTGGACTGGCTGCTGGTCTGCACGCTGCGCGCGTGGTTCGACCGGCCGGGCGGCGAGCCCCCGGCGTGGTGGGCCACCCAGCGCGACCCGGTGGTCGGCCGCGCGCTGCGCCTGCTGCACGCCGAGCCTGGGGGCCCCGTGGACGGTCGCGGCGCTGGCGGAGCGCACCGGCGTGTCACGGTCGAGCCTGGCCAAACGGTTCGCCGACCTGGTCGGCGAACCGCCGCTGACCTACCTGACCCGCTGGCGCATGACGCTCGCGGCGGATCGGCTGGTGACGCGGGAGGCCGCGACCATAGGCGAGGTCGCCCGCTCCGTCGGCTACGCCGATCCATTCGAGTTCAGCGCGGCGTTCAAACGGGTCCGGGGCGTCAACCCCAGCGAGTTCCGGCGCGGCCGGACCGGAGTCAGTGCAGCAGCGCCTTCACCAGCGCCGACACCTGCGCGACCTCGATCAGGAACGAGTCGTGCCCGTACGGCGAAGTGATCTCCGCGGCCTCGCCCGCACCCGGGATCCCCGCCGCCAGCTCGTGCGCCTGCCGCATCGGGTAGAGGCGGTCGGAATCGACGCCCGCGATCACGCTGCGCGCGGTCACCCCGGCCAGCGCCGCGCCGACGCCACCGCGGTCGCGACCCACGTCGTGCGTGTTCATCGACCGCGTGAGCCACACGTAGGACGCCGCGTCGAAGCGGCGCACCAGCTTGCCCGCGTGGTGGTCGAGGTAGGACTCCACGGCGTACCGGCCGTCGTCGAACGGGTCCTCGTCACCCTGCGGCGACCGGCCGAACCGCTGGTCGAGTTCGAGTGAGCTGCGGTAGGTCACGTGCGCGATCCGCCGCGCGACGCCCAGCCCGCGGTGCGGCCCCTCGCCCGGCGGCGCGTCGTGGTAATCGCCGCCGCGCCAACCCGGGTCCGACGTGATCGCGTGCAGCTGCGGCGCGGCCCACGCGATCTGGTCGGCCGATGACGCGGCAGGCGCGGCGAGCACCAGCAACGCCGCGACCCGGGACGGGAACGTCGCCGCCCACTCCAGCGCCCGCATGCCGCCCATCGACCCGCCGAGCACCGCGGCCCACCGCTCGACACCCAGCTCGTCGGCCACCACGGCCTCCGCCCGGACCTGGTCGCGGATCGTGATTCGCGGGAACCGGCTCCCCCACGTCCGGCCGTCCGGGTCCGGCGACGAGGGACCGGTCGAACCCTGGCAGCCGCCGAGCACGTTGGGCACCACGACGAACAGCTCGTCGGTGTCCAGCGCGCGGCCGGGCCCGATCAGGCCGTCCCACCAGCCCGGCGTGGGGTGCCCCGGCCCGGCCTCACCGGCGGCGTGGCTGTCGCCGGTGAGGGCGTGCTCGATCAGGACCGCGTTGGAGCCATCTGAGTTCAGCGTGCCCCACGTCTCGTACGCGATCCGGTACTCCGGCAGCGAGCCGCCGGCGTCCAGCCGCAGCTGTCCGCCGGCGGCCCACTGCCGCCGCCCCGGTGGGTCCCCCTCCCGCCACGCACCCGTCGCAGGCAGGAGATCCACAGTGGACGGTTGCGTCACAGGACCGCCTTCGCCGCCCGGAACCCGGCCTCAAGGTCGGCCTTGAGGTCCTCCAGGCCCTCCAGCCCCACGGCGAGCCGCACCAGGCCCGGCGTGACGCCGCTGGCGAGCTGCTCCTCGGGGGTGAGCTGGCTGTGGGTGGTGCTGGCGGGGTGGACGATGAGGCTGCGCACGTCACCGATGTTAACCAGCTGGCTGTGCAGCTCGGTGCCATCGACGAACTTCCGCCCGGCCTCGACGCCGCCACGCAGGTCGAACGACAGCACCGCACCGGCGCCCTGCGGCAGGTACTTCTGCGCCAGGTCGTAGTGCGGGCTCGACGGCAGGCTCGCGTAGTAGACGCGCTCGACCTCGTCGCGCTGCTCCAGCCACTCGGCCAGCGCCTTCGCGTTGCTGACGTGCCGCTCGACGCGCAGCGACAGCGTCTCGATGCCCTGCAGGATCAGGAAGCTGTTGAGCGGCGCGATCGCCGCGCCGGTGTCGCGCAGCAGCTGGACGCGGGCCTTCGCCGCGTACGCGCCGGGGCCGAGGGCTTCCCAGTACTTGAGGCCGTGGTAGCTGGGGTCGGGCTCGGTGAAGCCGGGGAAGCGGTCACCGTGCGCGCCGAAGTCGAAGGTGCCGCCGTCGACCAGCACGCCCGCGACCGTGGTGCCGTGGCCGCCGAGGTACTTCGTGGCCGAGTGGACGACGACGTCCGCACCGTGCTCGATCGGGCGCAGCAGGTACGGCGTCGGGATGGTGTTGTCCACGATCAGCGGCACGCCCACCTCGTGCGCCAGGTCGGCGATCGTCCGGATGTCCAGGACGTCACTGCCCGGGTTGGCGAGCGTCTCGCCGAAGAACGCCTTGGTGTTCGGGCGGACGGCGGCCCGCCACTGCTCCGGGTCGTCCTGCTGCTCGACGAACGACACCTCGACACCCAGCTTCGGCAGCGTGTAGCGGAAGAGGTTGTAGGTGCCGCCGTACAGCTTCGCGCCGGACACGATGTGGTCACCGGCGTTGGCGACGTTCAGGATCGCCGCCGTGGTGGCCGCGGAACCGGACGCGAAGGCCAGTGCGGCGACGCCGCCTTCGAGCGCGGCGAGGCGCTGCTCGAGCACATCCTGGGTCGGGTTCATGATCCGGGTGTAGATGTTGCCCGGCTCGGCGAGGCTGAACAGGTCGGCGCCGTGCTGGCTGTCGCGGAAGACGTACGACGTCGTCTGGTAGATCGGGGTCGCGCGGGCGCCCGTGGCCGGGTCGGGGCTCGCGCCGGCGTGGATCTGCTTGGTCTCGAAGGACCAGGCGTGCGACTCGGTCATCGTCGTTCTCCTTGATGCGTGGGCTGTTCAGCGGAAGCCGCCGTGTCCGAAGCTAGTCAGATCGGATCAATCCGCCCAACCGGTTCCCACAGTGTGGATTTTTCTCTCTTGCTCAATTTCTTAGCTTCTAAGATACTTGGCGCACGGGATTTCCACAGCGAGGAGGAACCATGGAACGAGCCGACGTCCTGGTCGTGGGGGCCGGACTGGCTGGCCTGTCCGCGAGCGTGTTCCTGGCGCTCGGCGGCGTGGACGTGCTGACGGTGGAACGGCATCCGGGCACGTCGCTGCACCCGCGGGCGTCCGGGCAGACGCCGCGGACGATGGAGCTGTACCGGTTCGCCGGGATCGATCGAAAGGTGCTCGGCGTCAGCGAGCGCGCCTCTCAGGGGCTGCGGATCACGGTCGCCGCGAGCCTGAGCGGGCCGGTGTTCCACCGGATCGTGGAGGACCTCGGGGAGGTCGACCTGAGCGCGGCGACCGCGGCGCCGTGGGGAATGGCGGGGCAGGACGTGGTCGAGCCGATCCTGCTGGAGCGGGCCCGCGAGGCGGGCGCGGACGTGCGGTTCTCGACGGAACTGGTGTCGTTCACGCAGGACGACGACGGGGTGACCGCCGTGCTGCGCTCGCGGACCGGCTCGGAGACGACCGTGCGGGCGTCGTACCTGGTGGCCGCCGACGGCGGGCGGAGCCGGATCCGGGAGGCGCTCGGGATCGGGACATCCGGGCTCGGCGCGATCGCGCAATCGATCGGGGTGGTGTTCGACGCCGATCTCGGCGACCGGCTGCTGCCCGGCGTGACCGACCTGTTCTACCTGCAGCACGCGGAGTTCACCGGCGCACTGGTCAACACCGACGTGCCCGGCCGGTACGTGTGCGCGGTGGACATCGGGCCGGGCGAGACGGCCGACGACTTCCCGGAGGAGCGGCTGGTCCACCTGATCCGGGGGGCCACCGATCTGCCGGACCTGGAGCCGAAGATCCAGTGGACGGGCGCGTGGGAGATGGCGGCGCGGGTCGCCGACCGGTTCGCGGCGGGCCGGGTGTTCCTGGTCGGCGACGCCGCCAAGGTCACGCCGCCCACCGGCGGCATGGGCGGGAACACCGCGGTCGGCGACGGCCACGACATCGCGTGGAAGCTGACGGCGGTGCTCCGCGGCGACGCCGGGCCGGGACTGCTCGACAGCTACGAAGCCGAGCGCAGGCCGATCGCGGAGATGGTGGTCAGCACTTCGCTGCACAACGCGAAGGAGCGGATGATGCCGGACCTCGACCTGACCGGGGTGGCCCCGCCGGTCGACCAGCTCGCGCTCACGCTGGGATTCCGATACCGCTCGGGCGCGGTGCTGACCGAGGACGACGACCTGCTGGAGAACCCGGTGGAGCCGTCCGGCCGTCCCGGGTTCCGCGCGCCGCACGTGCCCACCGCGACCGGGTCCACCTGGGACTTCCTCGGCCACGGCTGGGTCGTCTTCGGCACCGGCGGCTGGCGCGACGCGGTCGCCGAGGTGCGCGCGGAGACGGGCATCGCGTTGGAGTACCGGGAGTGCGGCGCCGATTTCGACGACCCCGACGGCGTGTTCCGCGCGCGGTTCGGGTTGGGCGACGGCGGCGCCAGCCTGGTGCGGCCGGACGGGATCGTGGCGTGGCGGTGCCCCGGGGGTGCCGCCGACCCGGCCGCCACGTTGTGGGACGTGCTGGCCAGGGTGCTGAGCAGGTAGCCGCGGGTGGCGGCGCGCGGCACCTCGCGCCGCCACCCGCGCGCCGCCGAGCCGTATCCTGCGGAAATGGTGTCCGTCCGCAGCGTGGTCGACCGTGTGGGGCCGACGTTGCTGCACGCGGTTCAGCTGCCCGACCCCTGCCCCGCGGTGGCGGATGTGGTGATCGCCGAGCCGGGGTCGCCCGCCCAGCTCGCGGCGGGCGACCTGGTCCTCGGCGTCGCCACCGGCGACACCGACGCGGCGGTCGAGCTCGTCCGGCACAGCGCCGCGGCCGGCGCCGCCGCGGTGCTGCTCAAACCACCGGTCGCGCGGAAGCCGCCGGTCCGGCGGGCGGCGAAGGCGGCGGGCATCGCCCTCATCGAGGTTCGCGCCGCGACCGCGTGGGCCCAGCTGGTGTGGTTGCTCCGCACCGTGCTGGACGCCGCCGCCGAGGAACCCGAGTCGCTGGAGGGGGATCCGGCCTCGGCGGACCTGTTCCGGCTCGCGGACGCCGTGGCGGCGGTCGTCGACGCTCCGGTGACGATCGAGGACACCAACTCCCGGGTGCTGGCCTACTCGGCGCGGCAGGACATCACCGACCCGGCGCGCGTGTCGACGATCATGGGCCGCCGCATCCCCGACGACGTCCTCGCGAAGTTCCGCTCGCGCGGCGTGTTCCGCGAACTGTCCCGCGGCAGGCAGACGATTTTCGTTCCGGCGCAACGGGACGGCACGCTGCCGCGGCTCATCGTGCCGATCCGGATGGGCGGCGAACTGCTCGGCTCGATGTGGGCGGTCGTGCGCGGGCCGGTGTCCGACGAGCGCGCCGCCGCGTTCGCCGACACCGCGCCGGTCGTCGCGCTGCACCTCCTCCGGCGCCGGGCCCACGCCGACGCCCAGCGGCGCGCGTCGGCCGAACTGCTGCGTGCCGTGCTGGAGGGAAAAGCCGGCCCGCGCGCCGCGATCGCCGAACTGGAGCTGACCGACGAGCCGCACCGGGTGGTCGTCGTCGACACCCCCGGCGACGACGAAGGCCTGCGGCTCGCCCTGATGGAACGGATGTCGCTGGGCATCGGGCGCCGTCCGATCGCGACAGAACTCGGCGGGCTGCTCTACACGGTCGTGCCGGACGGCGCGGACTGGCCGTCGCTGGCCGACCCGTCCCGCGGCGCGCCACGGGTCGCGGCGGGCAGCGCGGTCAAGATCGGCGAGCTGCCGCGGTCACGCGCCGAGGCGGAGGAGACGCTGAGCCTGCTGCGCGCCGGGGTGATCGAGGGGCCGTCCGGCAGCTTCGACGGCCTGTGGACGGCGCTCGCGCTGCACCGCACGGCTTCGGCGGCGGCCGCGGCGGGCGTCGCCGAACTCGGGCCGCTCGAACAGCTCCGCGAGTACGACCGGATCAACGGCACGGGCTACGTCGACACGCTGTACGAGTGGTTGCGCCACCCCGGGGACCCGCGGTCGGCGGCGCAGGCGCTACGGATCCACCCCAACACGTTCCGGTACCGCATGCGGCGCGTGCTCGAACTCGTCCCGCTCGACCTGAACGACCCGGACGTCCGGTTAGCATTGCTGGTCCAGCTCGTCGCCGTGCGCTGGTCGTAGGAGGGTTTCAGTGTTCGAGGGGACGGTTGCCGGGCTGCACCGCTGGCCGGTGAAGTCGTTGCGGGGCGAGGAGGTCCGCGCCGCACGCTTCGACGGACGGGGCATGGCGGGCGACCGGGCGCACGCGCTGGTCGACGGGCGGGAGAAGCGCCGCGGGAAGGTGCTGACGGTGCGCCAGAACCCGCCGATGCTCACCTGGGGCGCGGAGTACGGCGGCGACGTGATCGACCCGCCGAAGCCGCCGATACTGCACGCGCCGG
Source organism: Amycolatopsis methanolica 239 (assembly GCF_000739085.1). Classification (NCBI taxonomy): domain Bacteria; kingdom Bacillati; phylum Actinomycetota; class Actinomycetes; order Pseudonocardiales; family Pseudonocardiaceae; genus Amycolatopsis; species Amycolatopsis methanolica. Next base: position 5,919,934 of record NZ_CP009110.1, read on the forward strand.
ACGGCCGGTCCTGGTCGTGGGACGAGCCCGGCCTGGTGGACGCGCTCGCCGGGTCGTTCGGGATGCCGGTGGAGCTGCGCGCGGCGGACGGGCAGCAGGACCGAGGCCCCACCGTGCTGGTCACGTTCGAGGCGTCGCTGGTGGCGCTCGCGGCGGAGCTCGGCAGGCCCGTCGAACTCCACCGGTTCCGCCCGAACATCCACCTGGCCACCGACGCCCCCGCCTTCGCTGAGGAGGACTGGATCACCGGGACGACGCTCGACATCGGCGAGGTGTCGCTGGAGGTGACCGGCGAGCACGCCGGACCGTGCATCCGCTGCGCGGTGCCCAGCTGGGAGCCGTCCGGCCGGGATCGGTGGCCGGAGTTGCAGACCCACCTGATCGACCGGCACGCCAACAAGTTCGGCGTGATCATGCGCGTGACGCGCGCCGGGGTGGTCACCGCCGGGGACGCCGTCTCGGCCCGTCCCGCCTGAGACCATTCGGCATCGGGCGATCCGACAGCGGTCCTGGGGGCCTCATCGCCCAGGACCAACACGCATCTCGTACCCGGTGCGCAACCTCCGACGCGCCGGCGCGCCGACCACTGCGCACGGCTCACCAGCTCGAGCAGAGAAAACCGCACGTGAAAGCCCGTCCCGCCTGAGGGCCGGGAACTCACACCCCGAACGCAGAACTCGCGCGGCGGGGCGTGGGACTCGCGGTCAGACTTCGAGCAGTGTCTTGCCGATCGTGGCGCGGCTTTCGATCGCCCGGTGCGCGTCGGCGGCTCGGGCGAGCAGGAAGCGTTGTCCGACAAGGGCTTTGACGCGTCCGGCGGCGGCCTCGGCCAGGATCCACTCCGTCGCGGCGCGCAGGTCGGCCGGGCTGCCCAGCGGTCCGCGGTGCAACACCACGCCCCGCGCGGCGGCCTCCTCTTCGGACACCTCCGTCCACGCGCCGCTCGCCAAGCCGTAGCTGAAGTGCCGCCCGCCGCGCCGCACCAGCCCGAACGCGGCGGCCCCGATCGCGCCGCCCACGCCGTCGAACACGACGTCCACGGGGCCGACCTGCGCGGCCCAGTCCGGCTGCGTGTAGTCGACCACCACATCCGCCCCGAGGTCGCGGGCCACCGCCGTCTTCCGCGAGCCGCCCGCTGCCGCGATCACCGTCGCGCCCCCGCTGCGCGCCAGCTGCACCAGCAGGCTCCCCACGCCACCCGCGGCGGCCTCCACCAGCACCCGCTCCCCCGCCGACACGCCGGCCGCGCGGATCAGCGCCGTCGCGGTCCGGCCGTCGGCCAGCAACGCCACCGCGTCGTCCAGCGCCAGGCCGTCCGGCACGCGGAACGGCGCCGCCGCGTCCACCACGACCCGCTCGGCGTACCCGCCCGACCCATTCAGGCTCGTCACCACCGGCGCGCCCACCAGGTCATCCGGTCCGGACAGCACCACCCCGCCGACCCCGTTGCCCGGGATCACCGGCGGCTCCGCGCGGAACGGCCCCGGCAGCCCCGCCCGGAACTGCGTCTCCACGAACGTCGTGTTGGCGAATGTCACACCGACGAGCACCTGCCCTGGACCGGGCACCGGATCCGGCGCCTCACCGGCGACGAGCACATCGGGCCCGCCGAACTCCCTCAACCACACCGCTCTCATGGAGATCATCCTGGGATCTCCACCAAGGTGGAGGTCAAGACCTTGTCCTGCGGGCACCACTCGAGCGAAGGAGAATTGTCGGCGAGGCACGATGACACCGCCATCCGGGTGGTTCACCGTGGTCAGCACCACGTCCACGGATGCAGGAGGAAGCAGTGCGCATCGCCGTCCCCCGCGAGGTCAAGAAGCACGAGTACCGCGTCGCCGTGACCCCGGCCGGGGTGCACGAACTGACGGCGCGGGGCCACGAGGTCTTCATCGAGGCCGGCGCCGGCCTCGGGTCCGCCATCAGCGACGACGAGTACGTCTCCGCGGGCGCGAAGATCCTCGCCACCGCCGACGACGTCTGGGCCGAGGGCGAGATGGTCCTCAAGGTCAAGGAGCCGGTCGCCGAGGAGTACCCCCGGCTGCGCCGCGACCAGGTGCTGTTCACCTACCTGCACCTCGCCGCCGACCGCCCGCTCACGCAGGCCCTGCTGGACGTGGGCACGACCGCCATCGCGTACGAGACCGTGCAGCAGCCCAGCGGCGCGCTGCCGCTGCTGGCGCCGATGTCCGAGGTCGCCGGTCGGCTCGCCCCGCAGGTCGGCGCGCACTCCCTGATGAAGCCCAGTGGCGGCCGCGGCGTGCTGCCCGGCGGCGTGCCCGGGGTGCACCCGGCGCGAGTGGTCGTGATCGGCGGCGGCGTCGCCGGCCTCAACGCGGCGCGCATCGCACTCGGCCTCGGCTCGGACGTCGAGATCCTGGACACCAACGTGGACCGCCTGCGCCAGATCGACCACGACTTCGCCGGCCGCATCCGCACCGTCGCCTCGAACGCGTTCGCCGTCGAGCAGGCCGTGCTGGAGGCCGACCTGGTGATCGGCGCGGTGCTGGTGCCCGGCGCGCGGGCGCCGAAACTCGTCTCCACCGAGCTGGTCGCGCGCATGAAGCCGGGCAGCGTGCTCGTGGACATCGCGATCGACCAGGGCGGGTGCTTCGCCGACTCGCACCCGACGACGCACGACGACCCGACCTACACCGTGCACGAGTCCGTCTTCTACTGCGTGGCGAACATGCCCGGCGCGGTCCCGCGCACCAGCACCTACGCGCTGACCAACGTCACACTCCCCTACGCAGTCCAGCTGGCCGACCACGGCTGGCAGGCCGCGCTGCGTGCCAACGGCCCGCTGTCGCTCGGCCTCAACGCGCACGACGGCGCGCTGGTCAACGCCCCCGTCGCGCAGGCGCACGACCTGCCGCACACTCCGCTGGCCGACGTCCTCGCCTGACCGGTGGGCGGACCCGCGTCAGGGACCGCCCACCGCACCACAGAACGCGTGAAGAACTTTTCAGACCAACATGGGCCCCCGCGTAAGCGAAGTCCGGGGATACCACCTAAACTTGTATGTGGCGGCCCGCTCCCAGTGACCCCCAGGCTGGTTGAGCGGGCCGCCCCTTTGTGCGCACCCTCCCCGACACACGGCACCCGGACGGGTTGAACCGGACCCGAGTAGGGCACTATGTGCCCGCGATCAAGTTCACCGGGCCGGGAGGGGCGCGCATGCAACACGACGGCAGCGGCCGGATATTCGTGCAGAACCTAAGCAAACACTTCGGCCCGGTCGCCGCGGTGCAGAATCTGAGCTTCGAGGTCCGGCCCGGCTCGGTCACCGGCTTTCTCGGCCCGAACGGCGCCGGGAAGACCACCACGTTGCGCATGTTGCTCGGCCTGGTCACGCCGTCCGCGGGTGTCGCCACCATCAACGGCCGCCCGTACCAGCAGCTGGGCAACCCGGCGCAGGTCGTGGGCGCGGTGCTGGAGAACGAGGGCTTCCACCCGAAGCGCACCGCGCGGAACCACCTGAAGGTGTACGCCGCGGCGATCGGCGCGCCGGACAACCGCGTCGAGGAGGTGCTGGGCCTGGTCGGCCTTTCCAGCGCCGCGGACCGCCGCGCGGGCGGGTTCTCGCTCGGCATGCGGCAGCGGCTGGCGCTGGCGACCGCGCTGCTCGGCAACCCGCAGGTGCTGGTGCTGGACGAGCCGGCGAACGGCCTCGACCCGGAGGGAATCGTGTGGCTGCGCAACTTCCTGCGCGCCTACGCCCGCGAAGGGCGCACCGTGCTGGTGTCGAGCCACCTGCTGTCCGAGGTGGAGCAGACAATCGACCAGGTCGTCATCATCAGTCACGGCGTCACGCGCTACTACGGCCCGCTGGACCAGCTGCGCAGCAGCCAGCAGTCGCGGGTGCTGGTGCAGGCGGCGGACGCGAACGCTCTGGTGAAAGCGCTTCAGGAGGCCGGTTTCACGCAGGTGGAGCCGACGCCGGACGGGCGCGTCGCGGTGGTCGGCGCGACCCGTCAGCAGATCGGTGATCTGGTCGCGAAGTCCGGGATCGCGGTGTACGGGATCGAGGAGGAGCGGGCGGACCTGGAGAAGCTGTTCTTCCAGCTGACCAGCCCCCAATACCCGGGAGCGCAGTACTCGGGAGCGCCGCGGCAGCCATACGGCCAGCCGCCGCAGCAGGGCGGCTGGGGCGGCCCGCCACCGCCGGGATACCCACCGCAGCAGCAGTACCAGCAAGCACCGCCGCAGCAGGGGCACGGCGGCTGGGGAGGACAGGGCTGATGGGCCGGTTGATCAAGGCGGAGTTCCGCAAGACGCTCAGCCTCAACACCTGGTGGATCCTGATCATCCCGCTGGTGCTGGTCGCGTTCTGGATGTCGTTCGCGTGGGGCAGGATCACCAACGACTTCGCCGACTGGATCGGCTCCGGTACCGCGCGGATCATCGCCGAGCAGGCCGGGGTGTCCGCCGACGCGCTGCCGGTCGGGCTGCTGAGCATCGCGCACGGCGTGAACATCGCGCAGCTGGTCCCGGCGATCTTCGGCGTGTTCGCGCTTGCCGGTGAGTACAACAGCAAGACGATCACGACGACGTTCCTCACGGCGCCGAACCGGGTGTCCGCGCTGACCGCGAAGATGATCACCTACATCCTGTGGGGCGCGCTCTACGGTCTGCTCAGCTTCGCGGTGTCGGCGCTGGCCACGGCCATCACGGTGGACAGCGACCGGCTGCCCACCGGCGGTCAGTGGCTCGCGGCGTTCGGCGCGACGGTGCTCGCCTACATCCTGGTGACGCTGTTCGGCATCGGGTTCGGCGCGGTGCTCAACAAGGTCGTGCTGGCCGTGATCCTGCTGATCGGGTACTTCCTGATCGTGGAGAACGTGCTGGTCATCGCGATGTGGAACACCACCGACGTGCTGGGCGCGATCCTGCCGAACAGCACCGCGAACGGCATCGTCGGCGGTGTCGCGGCGGAGGCGTTCGGCATCGACTCGATCAACCTGCCGGGTGGTGTGGAGCACTGGGACAAGCTGGGGCTGCAGCTCTCGGCCGGTGCGCCGGGCCTGATCTCGTGGTGGGCCGCCGCGCTGGTGTTCCTGGCTTGGACACTGGTGTTTTTCGTCGGTGGCTGGGCCTCCAACCAGCGCCGCGACATCACGTAGGCGCACACGCGCATAACCTGGCGTGGTGACTGTCGCACCACCACGCACTGTCGAAAACCCCGGGACCGGATGGATCCGCCGGCTGGCCGCGGCCTGCTGGCGCCATCCGGTCCTGGTCGTCTCCTCGCTCGCCGCGGCGGTGTTGAGCGTCGGCCTGCAGGCCGCGAGCCCGCTGCTGGTGAAGGTCGCCGTGGACGACGCGGTGGCCTCGCAGACCGGGCGGCTCGGCCTGCTGGTCGCGGGGCTGATCGGCGTGCAGCTGCTCATGTTCGGCACCGCGTTCGTCCGCCGCTACCTCGGCGGGCGGCTAGCGCTGGACGTGCAGCACGACCTGCGCCAGCGGGTGTTCGACTCGGTGTCCCGGCTGGACGGTGGCAAGCAGGACTCGCTGCGCACCGGCCAGGTGGTGTCGCGGGCGATCACCGATCTGCAGCTGGTCGTGTCGCTGTTGTTCGTGGTGCCGCTGTCGGCGGGCTCGGTCGTGTTCGCGGTGTTCTCGGTCGCCGCGATGCTGTGGATGTCGCCCGGCCTGACGGTGATCGCGTTGATCGTGGTGCCCGCGGTCGCGATCGTCGCGGGGATGGCCCGCAAGCGCCTGTTCCCGGCCACCTGGTCGGCGCAGCAGCGGGCGGCGGACCTGGCGCAGCACGTCGAGGAGACCGTCACCGGCGTCCGCGTCGTGAAGGGCTTCGGGCAGGAGGCCAGGGAGGTCGCGCGGCTGGAGAAGACCGCGCGGCGGCTGTTCGCCGAGCGGCTGCGCGCGGCGCGGCTGGCCGCGGTGCCCACGGCGACGACGTCCGCGCTGCCCGCGGCTGGGCAGGTCGCGGTGCTGGCCTTCGGCGGCATCCTGGCGCTCAACGGGCAGGTCACGCTCGGGACGTTCCTCGCGTTCGCCAGCTACGTCTCCGGCCTGATCGGACCGGCCCGCATGATGTCGGCGCTGGTGGTGCAGGCCCAGCTGACCCGCGCCGGCGCGGAACGCGTGTACGAGCTGGTGGACGCCCAGCCGGAGGTCACCGATCCGGTGGATCCAGAGCCGCTGCCGGACGGCCCGCTCGGCATCGAGCTGGACGACGTGCGCTTCGGCTACACGCGGTCGGAACCGGTCCTGGACGGGCTTAGTCTGCGTGCGGAACCCGGCGAGACGCTGGCGCTGGTCGGCACGGCTGGTTCCGGCAAGTCGACGATCTCGTTGCTGCTGCCCCGGTTCTACGACGCGCACTCGGGCAGCGTGCGGCTGGGCGGCTGCGACGTGCGGGACGTGAAGCTGCCGGAACTGCGGCAGGCGATCGGCGTGGTGTTCGAAGAGGCGTTCCTGTTCTCCACGTCCATCCGCGACAACATCGCCTACGGCCGCCCGGACGCGAGCGACGAGGAGGTGATCGCCGCCGCGAAGGCGGCGGAGGCGCACGAGTTCATCTCCGAGCTGCCGGACGGCTACGACACCCAGGTCGGTGAACGCGGCCTGACGCTGTCGGGCGGTCAGCGGCAGCGGCTGGGCCTGGCGCGGGCGCTGCTGACCGATCCGCGGGTGCTGATCCTGGACGACGCGACGTCCGCGGTGGACACGGTCACCGAGGCGGCGATCTACGAGACGCTGCGCTCGGTCACCGCGACCCGCACGACGTTGCTGATCGCGCACCGCAAATCGACGTTGTCGCTCGCCGACCGGATCGCGGTGCTCGACGCCGGCCGGGTGGTGGACGTCGGCACCTACGACGAGCTGGCGGAGCGGTGCGAGCTGTTCCGCGAGCTGATCGCCGGGCCTGGCGAAGGTGTGGAGAACGTGCACAAGCGCGACTGCGTGGCGAGCCCGGAAACCGGGACCACGCCCGCGCTGTGGCCGGAGACCGGCGAGCGGGACGCGGTCGACGAGCTGGCCGAAGCGGCGCAGCAGCGGAACGCGCCGGCGCCGATGCCAGGCGGCGGGGGCATGGGCGCGAGCAGCGCGCTCAACGCGCCGCCGACGGCCGAACTGCTGGAGGGCGTGCGCAAATTGCCGCCTGCCAGGGACCGGCCCGCGCTGGATCCGGACTCGGTGACCGCGCCCGATCCGAGGTTCCGCCTGGGTTCCGCGCTGCGTCCGGTGCGTGCGCTGCTGATCGCCGCGGTGCTGCTGGTCGGGCTGGACGCGGCGGCGTCGATCGCGTTGCCCGCGCTGTACCAGCAGGGCGTCGACCACGGTGTGCGTCCCGGCCTGGCGTGGGTGGTGTGGCTGTGCGCCGGGGTCGGCGCGGTGATCATCGCGGTGGACTGGTTCGTGATCGCGGCGCAGACGCGGATCACCGCGCGGGCCGGTGAGACGGTGCTGTACTCGCTGCGGGTGCGCAGCTACGCGCACCTGCAGCGACTCGGGCTCGACTACTACGAGCGCGAACTGTCCGGCAAGATCATGACGCGGATGACGACGGACGTGGACGCGTTGTCGACGTTCCTGCAGACCGGTGTCGCGCAGGCGGTGATCAGCGCGCTGACGCTGATCGGGATCACCGGGGCGCTGCTGATCACCGACGTGTCGCTGGCCCTGTACGCGTTGTCCGTGGTGCCGGTGCTGGTGATCGCGACGGTCATCTTCCGGCGCCTGTCCAGTGCGGCGTACACCGAGGCGCGGGAGAAGGTCAGCGCCGTGAACGCCGACATGCAGGAGAACGTGAGCGGTCTGCGGGTCGCGCAGGCGTACAGCCGGGAGGAGCGGTCGGCCGAGGACTTCGCGTCGAGGAGCGACGCGTACCGCCGTTCGCGGCTGCGGGCCCAGCGGTATGTGGCGACGTACTTCCCGTTCGTGACACTGCTTTCCGGTGTCGCCGAGGCGATCGTCTTGATAGCGGGCGCGAACCGGGTCGCGGACGGCACCCTGGCGGTCGGTGTGCTGCTGGCGTTCCTGCTGTACCTGAACCTGTTCTTCTCGCCGATCCAGCAGTTGTCGTCGGTGTTCGACGGGTACCAGCAGGCGAAGGTCGGCCTGCACCGGATCGGCGACCTGCTGCGCACCCCGACGTCGGTGCCGCCGCCCACGGACCCGGTGCCGGTGCCCGAACGCCTGCGCGGCGAGGTCGCGTTCGACGCCGTGGACTTCTCCTACACCGGTACGGAATCCCTTGCCCTGACGGATGTTTCGCTGAAGGTGTCGCCGGGCGAGACGGTCGCCCTGGTCGGCGCGACCGGCGCCGGGAAGTCCACAGTGGTCAAGCTGGCGGCACGGTTCTACGATGCGACGAGCGGCAAGGTGAGCATCGACGGGGTCGACGTGCGAGACTACGACCTGGCCGGGCTGCACCGGCGGATGGGCGTCGTGCCGCAGGAGGCGCACCTGTTCTCCGGCACCGTGGCCGACAACGTCCGGTACGGCAACCCATCCGCGTCGGACGCCGAGGTCGAAGCCGCGGTGCGCGCGGTCGGCGCGGTGGACGCGATCGCCGCCCTGCCGCAGGGTTTCCACCAGCCGGTGGGCGAACGAGGCCGGTCGTTGTCCGCGGGGCAACGGCAACTGGTCGCACTGGCCCGCGCGGAACTGGTGGACCCGGATGTGCTGCTACTCGACGAGGCGACGGCCGCACTGGACCCGTCCGCGGAAGCCACGGTCCTCGCCGCAACGGAAACGGTGGCCAAACGCCGCACGACTTTCGTGGTCGCACACCGCCTGGCGACAGCCTCTCGCGCGGACCGGATCGTGGTGCTCGACCACGGACGAATCGTGGAACAGGGCACCCACGAAGAATTGCTGGCGGCGAACGGCCACTACGCACAACTGTGGAAAACAGGCGCATAGCGCCAATCTTTGAACCAAGGTAGCTGGGTGGTCCTCCCGGAGCCTGCCCGTCCGGCGAGGACTATCTCTTGATCTTTAAACCCGCGCTGTCGCGGGAAAAACGCCTCACGGCGCTTAAAAGGTCACCTTCGCCCCCCCCCGTGTTTTCAGTCGCCGAGCAGGCGTGTCAAGGCGGGAAAGAGCACCTTGACCCCGCTGATCGGCGACCAAAGATCGGCTGTGGATCGGGGGCGGGGGAGGTCTGGTTGGGGTAGTCGGTGCTGTTGCGTTGCCGGGCGGCGGTTTGGTGGTGGTTTAGGCGAAGACTTTGCCTGGGTTCAGAATGCCGTGTGGGTCCAGCGCATTCTTGACCGCGCGGTGCATCTCCAGCACCTCGGGGCTCACCTCGCGACGCAAGCCGCCGCGTTTGAGCAGTCCGATTCCGTGCTCGCCGGTCACCGTGCCGCCCAGCTCTACCGCGTCGGCGATGATGTCCTCGAATGCGGCCTGCGCCCGTAGCCGAGCCGCGTCGTCTCCGATCGGTGTGATGAGCAACGGGTGGAGGTTTCCGTCGCCGGCGTGGGCGATGTTCGCGATCAGCGTGTCGTGCCTGGCGGCGGCCTTCTCTATCCGGGCCAGCATCTCCGGCACCAGCGCTCGCGGCACGCACACGTCCTCGGTGAGCACCGGGCCGAGCCGCTCCAGTGCGGGGTACGCCAGGCGCCGTGCGTCGAACAGTGCTTCGGCCTCGTGCTCGTCCGTGGACAGCGCCGCCCAGGTCGCGCCGGCCTCCTCGAAACACCGCAGGATCGTCCGCGCCTCCTCCTCGCCGGCGTGGCCGGGGGTGTCGACGCGGCCCAGGAGCACGACGTTCGCCTCCGTGGACAGGCCCATGTTCTTCCACGCGTCGACCGCCTCCAGGCAGTGCCGGTCGACCAGCTCCAGCGCGGACGGGATCACCCCGGACGCGGACACCGCGCTGACCGCCTCGCCCGCGGCGATCACCGAGTCGAAGTACCCGGCGATGGTGCGCTCAGCCTCACGCCGCGGACGCAGCCGCACCGTCACCTCGGTGATCACGCCGAGCGTGCCCTCGGAGCCGACCATCAGGCCGCACAGGTCGTACCCGGCGACGCCCTTCGCCGTGCGACGGCCCAGCCGCACGACCTCGCCGCGCCCGGTGACCACCTCGAGCGCCAGCACGTAGTCCCTGGTCACGCCGTACTTGACGCAGCACAGCCCGCCGGCGTTGGTGGCCACGTTCCCGCCGATCGTGGACCACGGCGAGCTCGCCGGGTCCGGCGGGTACCACAGCCCCTGCTCGGCGCAGGCCGCCCGCAGGTCGTCGTTCACCACGCCCGGCTGCACCACCGCGAGCCGCTCGGCGCGGTCGATCTCCAGCACCGAGTCCATCGACTCGAACGAGATCATGATGCAACCGTCGACGGCGTTCGCCCCGCCGGACAGGCCCGTCCCGGCCCCGCGGGGCACCACCGGGATCCGGTGCTCCACCGCGAACCGCACGACGTCGCGCACCTCGGCGGTCGCGCGCGGCCGCACCACCGCGGCGGCCTGCCCGTATTCGGCCCATTCCGCGTGGTCCTGCAGGTAGGACTCGACCACGGCCGGGTCGTCAACCACGCGCTCGGCCGGAACGACCCGCCTCAGGGCGGCCACCAGTGTCGGGGAATCCATCACAACCTCCACCGAGCAGGCTACCGGTGTGACGACGGCCTCGGGGCACGCTGAGCGGCAGGTGAGACGCCCGCTACAGCCTCAGGTCACCGCGGCGACGGCGCGATCCCTGGCCTGCTCACCGACCTCGGGCACCACGTAGCCGCGCGCCCGGATGTGCGCGACCAGCTCCGGGTCCGGCGGGACACCGTGCTCACGCAGGTAGTGGGTCACCGCGCCCGGCCACACCCAGTGGCCGTCGGTGCGGAAGTTCAACGGCACCGACGGCGGCTCCTCCGGTGCGAACTCGTCGACGGCGTAGCTGCGCGCGGCCAGCACGACCGGCGCGGCCTCCAGGTACGCGAGGACACGCGCCCGCTCCTCCGGGGCGAGCGGCTCCCGGCGCACGATCGGGCGCCCGTCGGAGTCGAGCCCGTCGTACACGCGCGGCGAGCGCACCAGGGTGTCCACTTCGGACCGCGGCTGGGCCCGTTCCCGCAACCACGCCGGCACGAACTCCTCGGCACGCGGGAAGAACCGGAGCTCGTCGGCGAACCCGATCGGCGGCGGCACCTGACGCCACCGCGGCTCGTGGTCGATGACGTAGTCGACCTGCGGCGGGCGGCCCGGGTCGAACACCACCACCGCCGCGAGCCACGTCCCCCGGCCCGGCTGGTACATGCCCGCCCGCAGCCGCCCGAGCAACTGGACCATCGGCGGGGGCGGCGGCACCGGCCGCGCGGCCCCGTCCGGCCCGACGACGGCGACGTCCACCTCGACGTGCCGCCCGGCGGCGCGGTACTCGGCCCGCATCTGACGCCACCCCGGCGGCACGGCGCCCGCGAGCACCTGCCCGGCCTGGGCGAGGATCTGCCACTGCTGCTGCGGGGTCAGCGGCGCGAACGGCTGGTTCACGGCCGCGAGCCGGACAGCAGACCGGCGGGCAGGTAGTCCGACTCGACGTCGAGGGTGAACCCGACGGCCTGCCCCAGCACGGCGACGGCGAGCGGGGCGAGCGCGACGAACCCTTCGGAGTCGGTGGCCCGGTCACGCGCCGTCCAGTACTCACGGTGCAGCTCCAGCGCCTGCACCAGGGCGTCGTTGAAGCGCTCCGCGTCGCGGCGGAGGATGTAGTAGAACATCTTGATCGGCGGGTACACCAGCTGCAGCATCGCGCCCCGCGGGGTGATGCGCGCCGAGTCCGGGTCGGTGCCGTCCATCGCGGGCGTGAACATCGACGGTGGCACCCGCTCGCGGCGCAGGAACGCCTGCAGCGACTCGATCCACGGGTACACGTACGGATCGTGGTCGACGCCGGAGGCGCGGAGCAGGTCCAGCGGCACGGCGCACAACTCCTGGACACGGGCGTCGTCGCGCAGCACCACCGCGTACCACACCGCGGTCAGCCACTTGCCCGCGTTGGCGTGCCTGGCCGGACCGGTCGCCGGGAGCTGGAACCGGTTGTCCCCCAACTGGTATCCGACCGCGCCCTCGCTCGCCCCGGCCATCGCGAACGTCGCCGCGGCCGCCTGGCCGGTGAGGTCGAACGCGCGCCAGGTCGCCGGGTCCGCGGCGCCCGGGTCGAGGACCGTGCGGTTCCGCGCGACCAGCCCGGCCCACCGGAAGACCGTGTCGACCGCGTCGGCCTTCTTCTCGACGTAGCCGAGGAACTGCCCCAGCCTCGGCTCGGCGGCTTCCACCTCACGGCTCGCGGCCTCGCGGTCGACGGGGTGCCGGGGAACGGTCGTCATGAAGTCGCTGTCCTCACGTCGTCATTCGCCGAATGGCGGTTGGTAATCGTAGCCCAGATAAGGCTTGTATTCGTATCCCAGGTTCACATGCGGGGAATCGGTTTCGTCGACGAGCGCGCGCACTTCCACATAATCCAGCCGGTTGTCCAGCTTCGCCAGTTCCAGTTCCGCGGCGAGGTCCCGGTCCGGGATCCGGCTGGCCACGTCGTCGAAGTAGTCCGGGTGCCCCTGCGCCACGACCCGGTTCTCCGCGGGCAGGTACCGGGAACTGGGCTGGCCACCCGGCCCCTTGGCCTCGTGCACGATGTAGTGCGGCGGTTCACCCGGCTGGTAGTGCACCTCCCAGATCTGGTCGAACTTGCCGGACCCGGGTTTGCCGCCGTCGGTCGAGTGGCGCGGGATGATCTCGCCCAGCACGTCGCCCGTGTCGGCGTCGACCACCTGGTAGTGCTGGCTGCCCGGCCCGTGGTCCGGGGATTCGCGCAACGTGATCGGCCGGTCCGGGTACGCCTCGCTGAAATCGCGGTGCACGCGGTCGCGGATCGCGTGTTCGGCCGCCCGTTCCCCGAGCGCTTCCGACGCGTCGTTCTTCTGGTTGTGCGCGTCGACCCAGTCGTCGGCGTCCTCCGGGGTTTCCCGGTAGCGCTCGATCTTTTCCTCGCGGTCGGCGATCTTCTCGTCGATCGCGTCGTAGTCGTCGTCGCGCCAGTCCTGGCTGTGGTCCGGGTAGTCCGGCTGGTCGGCGTTGTCGGGGGTCGCCGGGCTGTCCGGGGTCGCGGGCGTGTCCGGTGTGGACGGATCCGGCGCGCCGCCGAGGTCGTCGGCCTGGCGGGTGGGCGGGTAGACGCGCGAACGGGCGTCGTCGAACCCGAGCCGTTCGACCGGCGGCCGGTCCGACTTGAAGGCGGGCTTGCCGTCGACGAGGTCGAGCGGCGGCGGCGGGTTCCGCGGATCTACCCGGTTCGGGTTGACCACCAGTTCCTCCACGCCGTCCGCGCGGGTCCGCCGGTAGTAGTGCTCCTCGATGTACTTCGGGTCGGCGATGTTCTCGCGCGGTGTGCGGCCGTCGGGGCCGGGGCGGTCGCGCCAGTCGTCCGGCTCGTCGCCGCGGTCGCGGGCGTCGGCCGGGTCCACGTCCTGCTTGTCGGCGTCCCGGGTGCCCGGGGTGAAGCCGTCGTCGCCGGCGCGGGAGGTCGTGCCGTCCGGACGGTGGACCTCCCACTCCCCGGTCGGCGGGATCTTCGGGCGGCGGGTGCCGTCCGGGCCGATCTCGTAGTCCGAGGAGTAGACCCGGCCCTGCGAGTCGCTCCAGCCCGGCCTGGTCGGGGCGAGCACCTCGGTGTCCAGCTCGCGGGACAGCCGGTTCGCGAAGCCGTTGGTGCTGCTGTCGCAGCCGAGCAGGCGGATGGGGCCGCCGTCGTAGCCCGGGTTGCGCCGCAGGATGTCGGCGAACTCCTCCGGGGTGTAGTGGCGGTCGCCGATGCGGGCGCGCCCGTCCGGGGTCACGTGCACGTCGACGGTGTGCCTGCCGTCCGGGTCGGGGCGGACGCGCTGCGGCAGGTCGCCCATCTCCGGGTCGCCGGCGTGGTAGGAGGTGCCGGCCGGGGTCGGCTCGGCGTGGCGCTGGTTGACCTCGTCCGGGGTCAGCGGGTCCTGGTCGTGGGCGGTGTCCGGGCTGTCCTGTTCCGGACCGTCCTGGTGGGTGCCGTCCCGGTGCGGGTCGTCGTGGCGCGGGCTGTCCGGATCGGCGCGATGCGGGTCCGCGGTTCGGCCGGGGGCGTCGCCGCGGGCGGCGACCTCTGGCGGGCGGGTGCCGGGGGTGCCGCTCCAGGTGCCGCCCGGGCGCGCGGACGGCGAGGCCGGTGCGTTCGGCGAGGCGGGTGAGGCGGGTGCGGCGCCCGGGCTCTGCGGGCTGGACGGCGCATCCGCCTGGCGCGGCGAGGGCAGAGGCCCCGGCTCGGCCGGCGCGCGCGGGGTGGCCGGGGGCGCGACGGAACTCGCGGAGGTATGTCCGGAGCTGTGCGGAGCGCTCGCCCCGGACGGGCCGTCGGCGGACGGCCTGCTCGCCGGCGCGTCCGGTGAGTGGGGCCCACCGGGCGCATCCGCCCCGCCAGGCGAGCGCGGGCCGCTAGGCGCGTCCGGCCCGCCAGGCGAGTGCGGGCCGCTGGGCGAGCCCGGCGCGCCAGGCGAGTGCCGCCCACCGGGCGAGCCCAGCGCGTCCGGCGACCGCGGTGCGTCCGGCGAGTGCGGCCCACCGGGCGAGTGCGGCGACCCCGGCGCGTCCGGGGAATGCGCGGGTGTCCGGGGCGCGCTGCCAGCCTCCGGCGACCGGGAGGGCGCGTCGCCCGCGGAGGGCGTATCCGGCGCGTCGTCGGTGTTCCGCAGCGGCGGCCCACCTGGCCCGTCCGGTGATGACGGCGCGTCGGCATTCCGGACGGCGGTGCTCGGCGACCGGGGGCCGTCCACGTTCGGCAGGTCGACGTTGCGAGCACCGGCGGACGGGGCCGAGCCGTCCGCGCGCCCGAACCTGCGGCCGATCTTGGTCAGCTGCTGGATGATCTCATCCAACTTGCCGATGATCCGGCTGATCCGCGGCGAGACGTTGCCGATGGTCTTGACCAGCTTGCGGATGAAGTCCGAAATCCGCGTCACCGCCGACGAGATCGCCGCCGTGGCCTGCGCGGCGATCAGCGGCGTGGCGAAGCCCAAGGTGCAGGCCGCCTCCAGCGCCCAGGTGATCAGCTTCCCGACCAGCTCGGCGACGATGTCGCGCACCATCTCGCGCACGAACCCGACGACCATCCCCATGATCATCACGCCGGTGGAGATGCCGTCGGCCAGTGACGCCGCCCCCGCGATCGCCTCGGCCTGTTCCGCGCCCGACCGGCGATAGGTGTCGGCGCCCTGGCCGGTCCAGCCCGCCGTGCCGCCGTCGACCTCGTTCTTCAGGTCACCGGCGACCGCGCCGACCTCCTTGGCCACGTTCGCCCACGTGTCGGAGAACGACTGGATCACCGGCGGGTCCCCGGCCAGCCAGTCCAGCGCCTCCTTGAGCGGCCGCACGTGCTCGATCAGCCACGCGACCCCGTACTGCGCCAGCGTGCCCAGCGGGTCGATGACCATGGACAGCACCTCGAGACCGGTGCCGAGCGCCCCCAGCCCGCCCTCGACCCACGAGCCGTCCTTGATGCCGTTGGACAGGTCCTGCGCGGACTCGAGGATCCCGATGCCGGTGACCGCGGTCGTCTGCGATTGGGCCTGCGCGACGAGCGGGTTACTCATGTCAGGGGCTCACCCAGCTGCTTGACCGTCTGCCGGGTGCTGTCGTCCTGTCCGTCGTAGTTGGTGACCGTCGTGCGGATGTTGCCCGCGGTGCCGCTGACCGACTCCGTCGCCACCTCCAGCGCGCGGACGCCCATCTGTTCGAACGGGTCGAGCATCATCGCGAACGGCTGGCAGATCACCCCGAACGCGCTGTTGTCCATGCTCACCTGGCGGGCCGCCTCGACAGCGGTCTGCAAGCGTTCCGCCAGCCCGTCGACCTTGCCGGCGTGCGTGCCGAGCTCGTCGGTGAGCACCTCGTAGCCGTTGGCGGCGCCACGGGCGGCGGAACCGCCCGCCCTGGTGCCCGCGCCCCGCGCGAAGCTGCTGGTCATCGCTCCCCCTAGTCGCGTCGCAGGAAGGACTGGTCGCCGAAGTCGTCGTCGTCATCGCGCCGGGGCGGCGCCGGGCGGCGCGGCGGCCGGGGCGGCTCGTCGTCGGCCTCGTTCTCGATCCGCAGCTGACGGCCCGGGGCGGGCGGCTCGGGGTCCTCCGGCGGGGCCTCCGGGAAGTTCTCGGCCGCGGTCCGCACGATGTGCTGCGCCGCGCTGTCCGACTCGCCCACCGTCCCGGCCACGATCTCCTGGATGACCTGCGGGTACTTCGACTGGGCCTTCTGCATCGCCTTGAGCACGTTCGCCGCGATCTCGTCCGGGCTCATGCCGCGGACGGCGTCGGTCATGCGCACGTCGGTGGGGATGCCGTTGTTGCCGACGGTCACGCTGACCGCCCCGTTCGCCACCGATTCGGTGATCGAGATCTGCTCGACCTCGTGCTGCATCGCCTGGAAGCGCTGCGACCGCTCGACCGCGTTGCGCTCCCAGTCCCCGAGCATGCGCTCGATGTCCGACAGGTCCGCCACCGAAACCCCTTCCGCTCTTCCTGCAGACGGTCCGGCGACCGTACCGGTTCCACACCCGCCCCGTACTCGATATCAGCAGGTCCCATACTCGTCCGGATGGACGCTGGACCGATCAAGTGAGGAATCCCAAACCCGAGTCCCGGGACTTGGGCCACTTCGGTCACAACGGCGAACGCGAGGGGGGTTAGCCTGGTAGGCGCATCAAGCGGACAACAAGATCGAGATATGGATAGAGGCGAGTCCCTGCCGTGTCCAGCAGCAGCCCTGCGTCACAGTTCGGCCCCAACGAATGGCTCGTCGAGGAGATGTACGACCAGTTCCTCGCCGACCCCTCTTCAGTAGACGCCGCATGGCACGAGTTCTTCTCGGACTTCAAGCCGACGCAGACCACGGAGTCGAAGCCGGACGCCGCACCCGCGCCCGTCCGTGAGCAGCCCGCCAAGCCGGGCAACGGCCAGGTCAACCAGGCTGCGACGGCCCCGGCCGCGCCCGCCCAGCCGAAGCCCGCCGCCAAGCCGGCCGCGCAACCCGCCAAGCCGGCCGCCGCCAAGCCCGCCGCCGCGAAGCCGGCCGCCGCGGCGACGAAGCCGGCCGCCGAGCCGGAGAGCAAGCAGCTGCGGGGCGCCGCGGCCGCGATCGCCAAGAACATGGACGCCTCGCTGGCCGTGCCGACCGCCACCAGCGTGCGCGCGGTCCCGGCCAAGCTGATGGCCGACAACCGCATCGTCATCAACAACCACCTCAAGCGCACCCGCGGCGGGAAGATCTCGTTCACGCACCTCATCGGCTACGCCATGGTGCGGGCGCTGCAGGACTTCCCGAACATGAACCGGCACTACGCCCTGGTCGACGGCAAGCCGCACGCCGTCACGCCGGAGCACGTGAACCTCGGCCTCGCCATCGACATGAAGGGCAAGGACGGGGGGCGCGCGCTGGTCGTCGCCTCAATCAAGAACTGCGAGAACATGACGTTCCGCCAGTTCTGGCAGGCCTACGAGGACATCGTCAAGAAGGCCCGCAACAACAAGCTGACCGCGGACGACTTCGCGGGCACCACCATTTCGCTGACCAACCCGGGCGGCATCGGCACCAACCACTCGGTGCCGCGGCTGCAGGCCGGGCAGGGCGCGATCATCGGCGTCGGCGCCATGCAGTACCCGGCGCACTTCGAGGGCACCAGCGAGGAGACCCTCGTCAAGCTGGGCATCAGCAAGATCATGACGCTGACCTCGACCTACGACCACCGCATCATCCAGGGTGCCGAGTCGGGCGAGTACCTCAAGCGCATCCACGAGTTGCTGCTCGGCGAGGACGGCTTCTACGACGACATCTTCACGTCGCTGCGGCTGCCCTACGAGCCGGTCCGCTGGGTCTCCGACATCCCCGAGGGCGAGATCGACAAGACCGCCCGGGTACTGGAGCTGATCGACGCGTACCGGATGCGCGGCCACCTGATGGCCGACACCGACCCGCTGAACTACCGCCAGCGCCGCCACGAGGACCTGGACGTCCTCTCGCACGGCCTGACCCTGTGGGACCTGGACCGCGAGTTCGCGGTCGGCGGGTTCGCCGGCCAGCAGAAGATGAAGCTGCGCGACGTGCTGGGCGTGCTGCGTGACTCCTACTGCCGGACCGTCGGCGTCGAGTACACCCACATCCTGGACCCGGAGGAGCGCCGCTGGATCCAGGACCGCGTGGAGGTCCCGCACGCCAAGCCGGACCCCAATGTCCAGAAGTACATCCTGTCGAAGCTGAACGCGGCCGAGGCGTTCGAGACGTTCCTGCAGACGAAGTACGTCGGCCAGAAGCGGTTCTCGCTGGAGGGCGGCGAGACCGTCATCCCGATGCTGGACACCGTCCTGGACAAGGCCGCCGAGCACGAGCTCGACGAGGTCGTCATCGGCATGCCGCACCGCGGCCGCCTCAACGTGCTGGCCAACATCGTCGGCAAGCCGATCTCGCAGATCTTCCAGGAGTTCGAGGGCAACCTCGACCCGGGCCAGGCGCACGGCTCCGGCGACGTGAAGTACCACCTGGGCGCGGAGGGCAAGTACTTCCGCATGTTCGGCGACGGCGAGACCCGGGTGTCGCTGACCGCGAACCCGTCGCACCTGGAGACCGTCGACCCGGTGCTCGAAGGCATCGTCCGCGCGAAGCAGGACATCCTCGACAAGGGCGACAGCGACACCGGCGGCTTCTCGGTGCTACCCGTGCTGCTGCACGGTGACGCGGCGTTCGCCGGCCAGGGTGTCGTGGCGGAGACGCTGAACCTGGCGCTGCTGCGCGGCTACCGCACCGGCGGCACCGTGCACATCATCATCAACAACCAGGTCGGCTTCACCACCGCACCGGAGCACTCGCGGTCTTCGCAGTACGCGACGGACGTGGCGAAGATGATCGGCGCCCCGATCTTCCACGTGAACGGCGACGACCCGGAGGCAGCGCACTGGGTGGCCAAGCTGGCCGTCGACTACCGCCAGGCGTTCAACAAGGACGTCGTCATCGACATGATCTGCTACCGCCGCCGCGGCCACAACGAGGGCGACGACCCGTCGATGACGCAGCCGGCGATGTACGACATCATCGACACGAAGCGTTCGGTGCGGAAGACCTACACCGAGTCGCTGATCGGCCGCGGTGACATCTCGGTCGAGGAGGCCGAGGCCGCGCTGCGGGACTTCTCGAGCCAGCTGGAGCACGTCTTCAACGAGGTCCGCGAGCTGGAGAAGCACCCGATCGCACCGAGCCCCTCCGTCGAGGAGGAGCAACAGGTGCCCGCGAAGGTGCCGACCGCGGTGCCCGCCGAGGTGATCGAGCGGATCGGTGACGCGTTCGTCAACGTCCCCGAGGGCTTCACCCCGCACCCGCGCGTCAAGCCGGTCATGGAGCGGCGGTACAAGATGTCCCGCGAGGGCGGCGTCGACTGGGCCTTCGGCGAGCTGCTCGCGTTCGGTTCGCTGGCGATGGAGGGCCGCCTGGTGCGGCTGTCCGGCCAGGACTCTCGCCGCGGCACGTTCACGCAGCGCCACTCGGTGCTGATCGACCGCAAGACCGGCCGGGAGTACGCGCCGCTGCAGAACCTGGCCGAGGACCAGGGCCGCGTGATGATCTACGACTCGGCCCTGTCCGAGTACGCGGCGGTCGGTTTCGAGTACGGCTACTCGGTGGCCAACAGCGACGCGCTCGTGCTGTGGGAAGCCCAGTTCGGCGACTTCGTCAACGGCGCCCAGACGGTCATCGACGAGTACATCTCGTCCGGTGAGGCGAAGTGGGGCCAACGGTCGGACGTCGTGCTGCTGCTGCCGCACGGCCACGAGGGCCAGGGCCCGGACCACACGTCGGGCCGCATCGAGCGGTTCCTGTCGCTGTGCGCCGAGGGGTCGATGACCGTGGCGGTCCCGTCGACCCCGGCGAACTACTTTCACCTGCTGCGACGCCACGCGCTGGACGGCATCCAGCGCCCGCTGATCGTCTTCACGCCGAAGTCGATGCTGCGCAACAAGGCGGCGACGTCCGGCCTGGAGGACTTCACCGGCGACTCGAAGTTCATGTCGGTGATCGACGACGCCGAGGTGGAGCCCGGCAAGGTCCGGAAGGTGCTGCTGACCTCCGGCAAGCTCTACTGGGAGCTGGTGGCCGAGCGGGCCAAGCGCGACGCCGACGATGTGGCCATCGTGCGCATCGAGCAGTACTACCCGCTGCCGAAGAAGAAGCTGCTGGCGGCGCTCGAGCGCTACACCGGCGCCGAGGTCGTGTGGGTCCAGGAGGAGCCCGAGAACCAGGGCGCGTGGCCGTTCTTCGGCCTCCACCTGCCGCGCATGTTCCCGGACGTGCTCGGCAAGCTGGACGTCGTCTCGCGGCGTCCGATGGCCGCCCCGTCGGCCGGCTCGTCGAAGGTGCACGAGGTGGAGCAGAAGGCGCTGATCGCCAAGGCCTTCAGCTGACCTAGCAACAAAAAAAGAAGAGCGCCCTCCCCAGCCCTGGGGAGGGCGCCCTTCTTTTCTTTTTCAGCGAACCGCAAGCCGGCAACGCAAAGCAAGCGACTACCCCAACCAGACATCGGGGGCGGGGGTGGTCGAAGGTGACCTTTCAAGCGCCGTGAGGCGCTGTTTCCGCCCGCAGGGTGGGCTCTTCGCCGTGTCAGGCGGCGGCTCTAAAGATCAAAAGAGTCCTCGCCGTACTGGCAGGCGACGGGCTACCTTTGGTTCAAAGACTGGCGCTAGGCGCCGGTGTAGAGCAGGGTGTTGGGGCTGTTCGTTCCTGCGCTCGTGACTTTGCCCGTCGTGGCCGCTGCCACCAGAGCGTCTCGCACCTGTTGGGGCGTCGCGGAGGTGTGGGTTGCCAGGTAGAGCGCTGCGGCTCCGGCGACGTGGGGCGTTGCCATCGAGGTGCCGCTGATGGTGTTCGTGGCGCTCGTGCTGCCGATCCAGTCCGACTTGATGCTGCTGCCGGGCGCGAAGATGTCCAGGCAGCTCCCGTAGTTCGAGTAGCTCGCCCGTGCGTCCGTGCTCGTCGTGGCTCCGACAGTGATCGCCGCCGGGACGCGGGACGGGGACGAGCTGCAGGCGTTCGCGTTGCTGTTGCCCGCCGCGACCGCGTACGTCACGCCCGCCGCGATCGACGCCTTCACCGCGTTGTCCACGGCCGTCGACACGCCGCCGCCGAGGCTCATGTTCGCCACCGCCGGCTTCACCGCGTTCTGCGTGACCCACTCGATGCCGGCGATCACCTGGTCGTAGGTGCCCGAACCCTCGCAGTCGAGCACCCGCACGGCGGTCAACCGCACCCCCTTCGCCACACCGTATGCCGAACCACCGACAGTTCCGGCGACGTGCGTGCCGTGGCCGTTGCAGTCGCTGGCGTTCGAGTCACCGTCGACGAAGTCGTAGCCGGACGTCGCACGGCCGCCGAAGTCGCTGTGCGTCAGGTTGATGCCGGTGTCGATGATGTAGGCGTGCACGTTCGACGCGGTGGTCGAGTAGTTGTATGCCTGGTTAAGCGGCAGGTTGCGCTGGTCGACGCGGTCCAGGCCCCACGACGGCGGGTTGGTCTGCGTGGCGGTGATCGTGACGCGCCGGTTCTGCTCCACGAACGCCACCGACGGATCGGCCGCGACCCGCTTCGCCTGCGACTCGCTCATCGACGCCGAATAGCCGTGCAGCGCACGCGAGAACGTCTGACGCACGTTGCCGCCTAGCTTGCCGGTCACCTCGCTGACCAGCGAAGACACCGGTGACGACGAGTCTTTGAACACCACAATGTAGCTGCCGGAGATCGCGCCGGGCGCATCCGCGCCGACGATCGATCCCTCCTGGGCGGAAGCCGGGGCGGTGAACCCGACGGTCGCGACCGCCGCGGCCGCGAGCGCCACACCGGCTGATCTGGCCTTGCTGAGCAGGGACTTGGACATGAGTCCTCCTTGGCAGGGCCGGCGCGATGAGCTGGGGAATCGCCCACCGCACCGCAAGGGGTGAGACTTTTTCACGGTAGGACCGCGTCACCGCCCCGCGGAAGGACTGGCACCCGGGTGGCTCCCGGCGAAAGTAGGGCGGACCAGCCGCCCGGTCTGGATCAGTCCGCTGTCGTGGCGCCCTCGATCACGTCCAGCACCTGCCGCGCCGTCACCGCCCCCACGGCCTTCCCCGTCTCGTCCACCACGACCCCCAGCCCGGCCGGCGACGACAACGCCGCGTCCAGCGCGCCCCGCACCGACGTGCCGCGCCGGTAGAGCGAACCACCGGCGACCAGGTCCGACTCGGCCAGCCCGCCGTCCACACTGGACCCGGGAGCCAGCCAGCCACGCGGCTGCCCGGAATCGTTCACCGCGAGCAGCCACTCCGCCGTCGGACCGGAGACGTTGTCGCCCAACGGAACCGTGGCCACCGAACACACTTCCACGCCCGTCGAGTCCACAAAAGACAGTCCACGGTAGCCCCGGTCGCGTCCCACGAAGGACGCCACGAAGTCGTCCACCGGGTGCCGCAGCACGTCGGCCGGCGTGCCGTACTGCGCCAACCGCCCGCCGACGCGCATCACGGCCACCTTGTCGCCCAGCCGCACGGCCTCGTCGATGTCGTGGGTGACGAACACGATCGTCTTGCCCAGCTGCGACTGCAGCCGCAGCAACTCGTCCTGCAAGCCCTCCCGCACGATCGGGTCGACGGCCGAGAACGGCTCATCCATCAGCAGCACCGGCGCGTCCGCCGCCAGCGCCCTGGCGACCCCGACCCGCTGACGCTGACCACCGGACAGCTGCGCCGGATAACGCTTCCCCAGCTCCGCGGGCAGACCGACGATATCCAGCAGCTCGGCCGCGCGGTCACGTGCCTTGCGCTTGCCCCACCCGGACAACACGGGCACGGTGGCGACGTTGTCCAGCACCGTCCGGTGCGGGAACAGCCCGGCGTTCTGGATCACGTACCCGATGCCGCGCCGCAGCACCGGCGGGTCCTGCTCGCGGATGTCCTTGCCGTCGAGCAGCACCCGGCCCGAGGTCGGCTCCACCATGCGGTTGATCATCCGCAGCGACGTCGTCTTCCCGCAGCCCGACGGCCCGACGAACACCGTGATGGTGCCGTCCTCGACCGTCAGGCTCAGGTCGTCGACGGCGAGCGTGCCGTCCGGGTAGCGCTTGGTCACGCCGTCGAACTCGATCAACACGCCCTCCCAGCGAAAAGCCTTCCCGGAGACGCGCCCAGCGCCTCCGGGAAGGTCCAGCTTAGCCGGTGACGCCGTCCTCGATCGCCGCCTTCGCCACGGCGGCGGCGACCTCGGGGGCGACGCGCGGGTCGAGCGGGCTCGGCACGATGCGGTCCGCCCCCAGGTCGTCCTGCGCGACGGCGACGATCGCCTCGGCGGCCGCCAGCTTCATGTTCTCGGTGATCGCCCGCGCGCCGGCGTCCAGCGCGCCCCGGAACACGCCGGGGAAGGCGAGCACGTTGTTGATCTGGTTCGGGAAGTCGCTGCGCCCGGTCGCCACGATCGCCGCGTACTTGGCGGCCTCGTGCGGGTGGACCTCCGGGTCCGGGTTGGACAACGCGAACACGATCGGGTCATCGGCCATGTCGGCCAGCAACTCCGGCTCGATGGTGGACCCGGACAGCCCGAGGTACACGTCCGCGCCGCGCAGCGCCTCGGCCAGGCCACCGCGCAGACCGGCCTTGTTGGTGGTCTGGGCCAGCTTCTCCTTGACCGGGTTCAGCCCGTCCCGGCCGGAGTGGATGATGCCGCGCGAGTCCAGCACCGTGACGTCGGCGACACCGGCCTCCTGCAGGATCTTCGCGCACGCGACACCCGCGGCGCCGGCGCCGGAGACGACCACCCGCTGCTGCTTGATGTCCCGGTCGAGCACCAGGTTCGCGCCGCGCAGCGCGGCCAGCGTCACGATCGCCGTGCCGTGCTGGTCGTCGTGCATGACCGGGCAGTCCAGCGCCTCCTTGAGCTTGTCCTCAAGCTCGAAGCAGCGCGGCGCGGAGATGTCCTCCAGGTTGACGGCGCCGTACGACGGGCGCAACCGCACCAGCGTCTCGACGATCTCGTCGACGTCCTTGGTGTCCAGCACCAGCGGGATCGAGTCCAGCCCGCCGAAGGTCTTGAAGAGCACCGACTTGCCCTCCATGACGGGCAGCGACGCGCTCGCGCCGATGTCGCCCAGCCCCAGCACCGCGGTGCCGTCGCTGACGACCACCACCAGCCGGTGCGCCCATGTGTACCGCTGGGCCAGCTCGGCGTTCTCGGCGATGGCGCGGCTCGCCTTGGCCACCCCCGGCGTGTAGGCGATCGAAAGGTCGCGCGGCTGCGAGATCGGGCGCGTGGCCGCCACCGAGAGCTTGCCGCCCTCGTGACCGCGGAAGATCTCGTCGTCGGTCACCGGCGAAAAGTCGGTTCCCGTCGGCGGCACTGCCTCGGCCGCCGTGCTCTTGCTGACCTCGTCGTTCATCGATGTCCCTGCCCTCGTATCAGAGGTCTGAGCGTAGGTCATGGAAATGAATCCCTCCCGGGACCGTGTGCGGGGACACTGCCCCATCCCCCAGTGGCGTGGTTGATCTCGCAGCTCGGTAGCCCGGGCGCGGTGGCGCCGGCAGCCGGCTCGGCGTCCGTCTCGGCCGTGCGAAGCCCTTGGTGAGGCGACGGCCGCGAACGCGGCGGTCCCCCTAGTGTTGCAGGCTCCGCACCGGTTGTGATGCCGAGGTGCGGTTGATGTCACAAAAAGGGGAGGTCAACGGGGTTCTAGCAAGACGTCCGTCCGGCTTGGGAGGCCCCCGCTACTGTTGCCGCATGGAGGTTCGCCAGCTCGCCGTCCCCGACGCCTACGAGTTCACGCCGCGTTCGTTCCCGGATCACCGCGGCCTTTTCGTCGCACCGTTCCAGGAGGCGGCGCTCGTCGAGGCGATCGGGCACCCGCTGCACGTGGCGCAGACGAACCACAGTGTGTCCCGGCGGGGGACGATCCGGGGAGTGCATTTCGCCGACACGCCGCCCGGCCAGGCGAAGTACGTCTACTGCCCGCGTGGCGCGCTGCTCGACGTCGTGGTGGACCTGCGGGTCGGCTCGCCCACGTTCGGCACCTGGGACGCGGTGCGGCTCGATTCGGTGGACTACCGCGCGGTCTACATCGCCGAGGGCCTCGGGCACGCGTTCGTCGCGCTGGAGGACGACACGGTGATGGCCTACCTCTGCTCCACCGGGTACAACCCATCGGGGGAACACGGGATCACCCCACTGGACCCCGAACTGGGCCTGCCCTGGCCGTCGGACCTCGCGCCGATCCTGTCCGAAAAGGACGAAGCGGCCCCGGCTCTCGCCGAGGCCGCCGCCGCCGGGCTGCTGCCGGTCTACGCCGACTGCGTCGCCCACTACGAAAAACTCCGCGCGGGCTAGAGCCTCATCCGACGACGTTCACACCCTCATCGTCCGCGTGCGCGCCGAACTCGGCGACGCGCACCTCCGCGATGCGCTCGTACCGGCTGATCCGGTCGGTCCACTCCGCGTCGACACCGAACGCCGCCTGCGCGAAGCCCACCCGCCGGACGGCCTCGGCCAGGCCTGGATCTCCAGGGGCCAGCAGCCGCACCGGCGCGTCGAGCGCCACGGTGTGCGGCGGCACGAAGTACTCGTCCGGCAGAACGGTGCGCGCATGGACGAGCGCGCCGACAGCGACGACCGAGCCGGCTCCCAACCGTGCGCGCTGCAGGACCGTCGCCGCGGTCGCCACGTAGACGCACCTGCCTGCCTCGCAACCCAGCAGCGTGGCGTGTGGTCCCACGAAGACGTGGTCGTCGAGAAGCACCGGCTGGTCGCCGGCGACCGCGGACCCGCGCAACACCGCGTTCTCGCAGATCACCGCCGCCTCCCCCACCTCGATCCGAGCCCCCTCGGCATCGAGCACCGCGCCGTACATGACCCGCGCCCTCGGCCCCACGCGAACATCGCCGACGAGTGTGGCCGTCGGGGCGATGTAGGCGGTGGGGTGGACCTGCGGTTCACACCCGCGGTGCCGGATGCGGATTCCCCGCGCTCGCACGATCACCACCGGATTCTCGGCCGACCGGCCGCGAGCGTGCTGGCGGATTTCGGACGTCTCGTTCGCCCGTCGGCTGATACGGCACTAGAAGTCCTCCGCCAGCACCCGCGCGATGTTGCGCTCGGCCAGCGCGGTGATCGTGACGAACGGGTTCACCCCCGTGCTGCCCGGGATCAGCGAGCCGTCCGTGACGTAGAGGTTGCGGTAGCCCTTCACGCGCCCGTACAGGTCGGTCGCCTTGCCCAGCACCAGGCCGCCCAGCGGGTGGTAGGTGAACCGGTTCTCGAACGCGCGAGTGTCGCCGAACAGGTCGTAGCGGTAGATCGTGCCGTTCGCCGAGTTGATCCGGTCGAACAGGCTCTTCGCCGCGTCGATCGACGGCTGGCCCTGTGCCACGTCCCACTGCAGGACTGCCTTGTCCGCGCCCGGGTCGTACTTGAACCACCCGCGCTCGGGGTTCTTCGTGATCGCCAGGTAGAGGCTCGCCCACGTCTCCAGCCCGGCGGGCACCGGCGCGATCTCGGCGAACACCGGGTTGACCGGGTCCTCCCACGCGTCGATGCCGAGCGCGGGCATGCCCGACTCGACGGCGCCGACCGGGTCCCACACGTGGTTGGCCCGGCCCAGCATGACGTTGCCGTTCGTGCCCCAGCCCTGCCCGACGTCCTCGCCGAGGTCCGGCAGCTTGCCGGTGTCGCGCGCCCGCACCAGCAGCTCGGTCGAGCCGAGGCTCCCCGCGCCGAGGAACAGGTACTTCGTCCCCAGCTGGCGCACGCCGAGCACGTTGCCCTCGGCGTCGATCTGCCGCACCGTCAGCGTGTACGTGCCGTCCTGCTGCTGGGCGATGTCGCGGACCTCGGTGAGCGTCTGGATGGTGACGTTGCCGGTGCCCAGCGCGGCGGCCAGGTAGCTCTTGTCCAGCGAGCGCTTGCCGTGGTTGTTGCCGTAGATGACCTCCGAGGCCAGCGCGGAGCGCGGCACCTCGCCTGCCTCTTCGCGGCGCATGTAGTCGAAGTCGTAGACGCTGGGCACGAACGTCGTCTTCAGCCCGGTCTTCTGCGCGTGCTTCCGCGAGACGCGCGCGAACTGGTAGGAGTCGCAGGTCTCGAACCAGTCTGGGTCGATGTTGTTCACGCCCAGCATGGAGTTCGCGAGCGGGTAGTACCTGCCGTACATCTCGTCGGCGTCGACCTCGGGCAGGATTTCCTCGAAGTACCAGCGCTTCGGGGTCACCGCCATCGCGCCGTTGACCAGCGAGCCGCCGCCGACACCGCGGCCGACGTAGACCGACATGTCGCCGAAGTGCACGCGGTCCAGCACACCGGCGTACGGGTCGACGTCGCGGTTGGCCAGGTCGAGCCACAGGAACGAGGCCAGCGGCGCCTCCGTGCGGTTCTTGAACCACGACGACCGGCGGTCCGGGCTGAGCATGTCCGAGAAGATCTTGCCGTCCTCGCCCGGCGTGTTCCACAGCTGGCCCATTTCGAGCATCAGCGTCGGGACGCCGGCCGCCCCGAGGCGCAGCGCCGTGACGGCCGCGCCGTATCCGGTGCCGACGACGACGGCCGGCGAGTAGTCGGTGGCCGCCGAGGCGGAGGTCCGGGTCGAGATCGTGGTCAGCCCGAGCGTGGTTGCGGAGCTGAGCGCGGTCAGGCCGAGGAACCGGCGTCGAGAGAGGGACATAACGCGAACCATATTCGGATCTGCCGCGCTTTGTAAACGGTGTTAATCCCTAGTGGGGCGACGCCAGGGTCGGCTCCGAGCTTTCCCCGATGGTGTCGTTTGCGCAGGTCGGACAGGATTTGGATCATGAAGATCGCGCTCGCCGCGGCCGCCGTCGCCGCACTCGCCCTGACGGCCACCAGCGCCATCCCCGCCCGCGCCGCGGACGACACGTTCGCGGCCTGCCCCGCCCTGCCCGCCGGCGCCGACCCGGGCCAGTGGCGCTGCGAGGTGCTCGACTCGACCGCCACCATGTCCTTCGGCGACGTCCAGGACCTCCCGCTGGGCCCGATGCGCCTGACCTTCGCCGAGGGGCAGCTGGACGGCCGGTACGCGCAGGTGTTCGGCGCGCTGAGGTCCGAGCCGGTCGCGGTGCCGGGGCTGCCGCGCGCCACGGTGCGGTTGGGCTACGGCGGCCACTCCGACTTCCAGTCCAACGACGAACGCAAGGGCGAGATCGACCTGGTCGCCGAGTTCGACGCGCCCTACCTGCCGCGCGACTGCGCGACCGGCGTCATCCACTCCGTCCTGCGGGCCGACGGGCCCACCGAGGTCGTCTCGACCGATCCGCTGACGCTGAAGTTCGCCACCCACGACCACGAGCTGGCCGTGCCCGCGACGGAGAACTGCGGCCCGCTGGGCCGGCTGGTCGACCACCGCCTCGGCCTGCCCGCCGCGTCCGGGACGAACTCCTACGCCCAGACCACGACGGTCCGCCTGCGCGACTACTGACGCTTCGGCGTCACCCAGATCGTGATGGTGGCGGTGACGACGGGCTTGCCCACCCGGTCGGAGATGACGACGGGCACCGGCAGTTCCACGCCCTCGGCGCCGAACTCCGGGATCTCCGGCAGCTCGGCGACCGCCCGCAGGCTCGTCTCCGCCTTCGCCACGTACCGCACGGTCATGCCCTTGGGCAGCCACCGGTGCGTGGCGGGCAGGGTCGACTCGGCCAGCATCCCCATCGCGATCTCCGCGAGGTTGCACGCCGCGATCGCGTGAAAGGTGCCGATGTGGTTGTGAACACCCCACCACTTCGGCGCGCGCACCGCGCAATAGCCGGGACGCAGCTCCTCCACGGTCGGCAGCACCGAGCCGAAATAGGGCACACGCAGGCAAATCGCGGTCGAGAACAGTCGTTTGCCGCCGGGCAGCGCGCTCAGCCGCCGCCACAGCGAGTAGGTCGAAACCACCGGCTCCTCCAATGTTACTGACCGGTAGCAAAGCAGACAGGTGGCTATATTCGCAAACGTGGACCACGAGCTCTTCCTCTTCCGCCACGGTCAGACCGAGTGGTCGGTGAACGGCAGGCACACCGGCCGCACCGACATCCCGCTGACCCCCGCCGGGGAGAACCAGGCGCGCGCCGCCGGCCTGACCCTGCAGACCCTGCGCAAGGGCCCCGCGCTGGTGCTGACCAGCCCGCGGCAGCGCGCGGTGCGCACGGCCGAGCTGGCCGGGCTGCCGATCGACGAGCAGACCGAGGACCTCGCGGAGTGGGACTACGGCGACTACGAGGGCGTCACCACGCCGGAGATCCGCAAGACCGTGCCCGGCTGGACCGTCTGGACGCACGAGATGCCCGGCGGCGAGACCGTCGAGCAGGTGACCGCCCGCGCGGACGCCCTGCTGGAGCGGGTGCGTGCGGCGCTGGCCGACACCGAGGTGATCCTCGTCGGCCACGGCCACTTCAGCCGGGTGCTGATCGCCCGCTGGATCGGGCTGCCCGCCACCGCCGGTGTCCACTTCGGACTGGACCCGGCCGGCGTGACGGTACTCGGCGACGAGCGCGGTGAGCCGAAGATCGAGCACCTCAACATCCCGCCGTCCTGACCGTAGCGATCCCGCACCGCACCGCGGTCAGCTCGCTTGAATCGAGGTCGACGAGGCCAGTCCGGCGCCATCCGCCTCGCTTAGCGTCGAGCCGTGAACTCCTTCGCTCGGGCGACCCACGTCGGCAGCCTCCTCCGTCCCCCGACGGCGAGTACCTGCGCACGGATTTCATGAGCAGGCTCACCGAGCACATGGACGGTTTCGCCGCGCAGGCGCCGTCGCTGGAATGGCGGTCCGGCGACCACGCCGAGGAGGACAGCAACATCCTCCGGCTCATCGGGGGCAGGCTCACCTACCGCGAACGGTTCACCGACCGCGAGGCCGCCTTCCTCGCCGCGCACGCGCCCGGCCCGTTCGAGGTCACCATCCCGGAGATCACGAACTTCGTGGTCGCCGACTGGAACCCGCGGGTCAGTGGTCCGCACTACCCCAGCCGCGCCGACATCGTCGACGACCTGGCGGCCGTCCTGCTGCAGGAGGCCGCGGCGCTCGCCGAGGACGGCGTCCGGCACGTCCAGATCGACGCGCCGTGCTTCATCGCCTTCGCCAATCCACGCATCCTCGGGCTCTTCGAGTCGGCGGGCCTCGACGCGCGGGACCTGCTGCGACGTTGCATCGAAGCCGATGCGGCCGTCGTCCGGCTGCTGCGCGACCGCGGCGTCGCCGTGGGCATGCACATCTGCCGCGGCAACTACCGCGGCCAGTGGTTCAACGAGGGCTCTTACGACGACATCGGGGCAGACGTGTTCGGCGGCATCCCGGTGGACCACTGGCCGCTGGAGTACGACTCCGAACGTGCGGGCACCTTCGAGCCGCTGCAGCACGTGCCGGACGGGGTGCGGGTCGTGCTGGGCCTGGTCAAGACGAAGACCGGTGCGCTGGAGGATCCCGACGAGCTCGCGCGCCGGGTGGACGAGGCCGCGCGGATCGTCCCGCTGGCGGATCTGGCGGTCAGCCCACAGTGCGGGTTCGCATCCGAGGTGCAGGGAAACCCGCTGGCTTGGGATGATCAGCGCCGGAAGCTGGACCTGACGGTTTCGGTGGCGCAGCGGGTCTGGGGCAGGGTCTGAGTCTGGCAGGATCGGGTGCAGCTCACCCGCCGAATCCTGGGAGTCCCCATGCCCGACAGCCGCATCCGCCGTATCCGCGAGTCCGATGTGGACGAAGTCGCGCAGCTGGTGCACGAACTGGCCGCCTATGAGAAGGCGCCGCAGGACTGCCACCTGACGGCCGACCGCCTGCGGGTGGCGCTGTTCGGCGACAGCCCGGCGGTGTTCGGGCACGTCGCCGAGCAGGACGGCGAGATCGTCGGGTTCGCGCTGTGGTTCCTGAACTTCTCCACGTGGCGCGGCGTGCACGGCATCTACCTGGAGGACCTGTTCGTCAAGTCCGAGCTGCGCGGGTCCGGGCTGGGCAAGGCGCTGCTGGCGACGCTCGCGAAAGAGTGCGTTGACCGCGGCTTCGCGCGGCTGGAGTGGTCGGTGCTGGACTGGAACCCGGCGACCGGCTTCTACAAATCGCTCGGCGCGACCCCGATGGACGAGTGGACCGTCTACCGTCTCACCGACACCGCCCTGGACAAGCTGGCGAAGCTCGCCTAGTCGTCCTCGCCGCGTTCCCGGCGGCGGCCGGCCATCCCACCGCGCTCGGCGGCCTCCTCCTCGGTCTCGCCCTCGTGCTGCCCGAGCGCCCAGGCCCGGGCGGGCTGGCGGAACAGCAGCACGATGATCGCCACCCCGAGGACGATGATCGGCACCCCGAACCCCGGCCGCCCGGACGGCCCGGCCATGTACCAGCCGACGCCGGCGGTGATGAGCGCCATCACCAGCCCCGGCGAGCGGGCCCAGGTGTGGCCGAACAGCAGCCCGATCGCGCAGCCGACTACGGCGAGCCCGAACAGCACGTAGAAGGCGCCCTCGGCGAGCACGCTGGTCAGCGGCATGGAGTCACCGGGCGAGGCGAACAGCAGGGCGCCGAACACCAGCAGGCCGATCCCCGGCAGGACGGTCAGCGCGCCGGCCACCCTGACCTCGCGCGGAGCGGGTGAAATCTTGTCGGCGAGCGCCATCGCGAAGGGCCTTCCACCAGCGGCTGAGCGGCACGTGTGACCGTGCGTGAACGCCATCGATACTAAGCCACCCGGTCGGCCGTTTTCGAACCGCGGCCAACCGCGCCAAGATCTGGGTGTCGTCGATGAGCCGGCGGACGCCCGGGGTGCACTTGTCACGACGAACGGACCGTGCCGAACGACGGGAGGTCAACCGGCAGTCTTTTCGCAGTGATGAGGTTCGCGCTGACGCTTGGGATGCGCCCGATTGGCCTACCCTGCGAGCATGCGCGCGATTCTGGTGGTCAACCCGCAGGCCACGTCCACGACGGCCGGCGGGCGGGACGTGCTCGCGCACGCGCTGGCCAGCCAGGTGAAGCTGGAGGTCGTGGAGACCGACTACCGCGGCCACGCGCTGGCGGTGGCCAGGGACGCCACCCGGGACGGGGTCGACCTGGTGGTCGCCCACGGCGGTGACGGCACGGTGAACGAGGTCGTCAACGGCCTGCTCGCCGACGGGCCTGGCGCGCCGGTGCCCGCGCTCGGCGTCGTGCCCGGCGGGTCGGCCAACGTGTTCGCGCGCGCCCTCGGTGTTTCCCGGGATCCGGTGGAGGCCACGCACCAGCTGCTGTCGGCCATCGAGTCGGGCCGCAGCCGCCGCGTCGGGCTGGGCCTGGCGGACGGGCGGTGGTTCACCTTCAACGCGGGCCTCGGCTGGGACGCCGACGTGGTCGCCACGGTCGCCGACCGGCGCGGGAAGCAGACCAACGCGCTGCTGTACATGCGGGCGGCGGTGACGTGCTACTTCCGCCCGCGGTCGCCCCGGTTGCCGCTCACCGTGCACGTGCCCGGCGAAGAGCCGGCCGAGGTGCGGATGGCGTTCGTGTCGAACACGGATCCGTGGAGCTACCTCGGCGAGCGGCCCGTCCACCTCAACACCGGCAGCTCCTTCGAGCGGGGTCTCGGGCTGTTCGCGCTGCGCAAGCTGTCGCTGCCGCTGGTGTTCCGGCACGTCCGCCAGGCGCTGCGGGCGGAGGCCGAGCACCGCGGGAAGGCGCTCGTGAAGTACGACGACCTGGCGAAACTCAGCGTGACGGCCGAGGAGCCGGTAAACTTCCAGGTCGACGGCGACCTGATCGGCCGTCGGACGCACGTGGACTTCACGAGCGTGCCCGACGTGCTGACCGTGCTGGCGTGAGTGATCGGTCCGGCGATCTGCAACTTGCCGTTCGTCGACGCACACGGTCCACTCACCGCATCGTCCTTCCCCCGCGAAGGCCGTTTCGGAGAGAAACCGCAGGTCAGCAGGGTCGCCTGACCAGGTGAGCTGACTCACCGATGTTGCGAAAACACTTGTCGAAAGCGGTGCTTCGTGAAAGCATTCACAAGCACCCCAAGAAACGATCCGCCATGACGACCTGTGGCGCAGCACGCTCTGCGCCCCGAGAAGGAGCTCACAGAAATGGACTGGCGCCACGACGCTGCCTGCCGCGACGAGGACCCCGAGCTGTTCTTCCCTGTCGGGAACAGCGGTCCCGCGCTGCTGCAGATCGCCGAGGCGAAAGCCGTATGCCACCGCTGCCCGGCAGCGTCCGAGTGCCTGGCCTGGGCCCTGGCCAGCGGCCAGGACTCCGGTGTCTGGGGCGGGATGAGCGAAGACGAGCGCCGTGCCCTGAAGCGCCGTCGTGCTCACATCGGCATGCGCACCGCCTGACCTCTCCACGCGCTGCGGCGTCGCTTAACGCGTCTCTTACGAGAGTACGCGGGACCTGACGCAGGGGCTCACACGCCCCCACTTAACGTTCGAAGGCCCGGCACCCACCTCCCGCGGGTGCCGGGCTTGAATGTCCTGAGCAGGGATTATTTGGCTTCGGCTGATCGCTGAGCGGGCGCCTCACGGTGCCCGGTGACGTTCCAACTTCGGCCCAGCTGCGGCTGCTGCCGGGCCGCCGCTCAGCCCCAACTGCTGCTTCCGCCTGGGAACCGCTGCCGCTTCGGCTCAGCCTCGGCTTCCGCCCCGCACCGGCACGGTTCTCGCCCCAGCCCAGCCCGGCTTTCGCCCCGGCCCAGCTCCCGCCTCGGCCCAGCGCTGGCTTCTGCTGCAGCCCGGCTGCCGCCACCTGCTCGGGCACCTCGCACCCGCGCGAGACGCCCACTCGCAAGGGCACCGTTGCCCCTCCCGCCTCGGCACCGTTGGCCCGCTCGCACCTTCCAAGCACCACTGGCCCACCCGCGAGGGCACGGTCGGGCACATCACGCAGGCGCCACTGGTCACCTCACGCGATGCGCACGACTGGCCCACTCACGCGGCCACGACTGGCCACCTCGCCCGGGCACGCCCGGCCATCTCACGCAAGCACGGCTGCCCCACCCGTGCCCACCCCACCGAGCGGCCCCAAGGCAGGGCCCCAAGAAACTACGGCCGCCGCCCGAGGGGAAGCCTCAGCGCGGCCTCCGTGCCGCGCGCCGCGCCGTCCCGCAGCTTCCGCAACGACAGTGAACCCCGGAGCTCGGACTCGACCAGGGTGCGCACGATCTGCAGCCCCAGCCCATCAGCCCGCTCCAGCGAGAACCCGGACGGCAACCCGCGGCCGTTGTCGCGGATCAGAACATCCAGCCAGCGCGCCGAGCGGCTCACCACGATCTCCACCTTGCCCGGCCGCCCATCCGGGAAAGCGTGCTCCACCGCGTTCTGCACCAGCTCCGCCAGCACCATCACGAGCGGCGTCGCGATCTCCGCGACCACGACCCCGAACGAGCCGGACCGGCTGATGCTCACCCGCGACTCGGCGGTCGCGACCTCGCCGACCATCGGCAGCACGTTGTCCAGCAGCTTGTCCAGGTCGACCCGCTCGTCGACCGACACCGACAGCGCCTCGTGCACCATCGCGATCGACGCGACCCGCCGCACGGACTCCGTCAGCGCCTGTCTCGCCTCGGCGTTCGAAGTGCGCCGCGACTGCAAGCGCAGCAACGCGGCCACCGTCTGCAGGTTGTTCTTGACCCGGTGGTGGATCTCCCGGATCGTCGCGTCCTTCGACAGCAGCGCGCGGTCCCGCCGCTTCACCTCGGTCACGTCCCGGCACAGCACCAGCGCCCCCGCCGGCTGCCCGTGCGGCCGCAGCGGCAACGCCCGGAACAACACGACCGCGCCGCGCCGCGACTCGGCCTCCGTGCGGCTGCCCGGCTTCCCGTCCAGAGCGTCCAGGATCCGGTGCGCGACCTCCGTCGCATCGAACGGGTCCCGGATCAGCGACCGCGTCAACGGCGCCAGCCGCGTCCCCACCAGGTCCGACTCGTGGCCCATCCGGTGGTACGCCGACAGACCGTTGGGGCTCGCGAACACCACGTTGCCGGCCGCGTCCAATCGGATCAGCCCGTCCCCCACCCGCGGGCTCGTGTGCACGTCCGTCTGGCTGTCCACATGCGGGAACGTGCCGTCGACGATCATCTGGCACAGGTCGCCCGCACTACCCAGGTAAGCCACCTCGAGCGGGCTCGGCACGCGTGGCGCGGCCAGGTTCGTCTCGCGGGACAGCACCGCGATCACGTTCGAGCCGAACGTGACCGGGATCGCCTCCCGGCGCATCGGCAGGTCGCGGTACCAGTGCGGGTCCTCCTCGCGGCAGATCCGGACCTCCCGGATCGCCCGCGCGAGCTGCGGGTGGTCCGCCACCGTGAACCGCGCGCCGACCACGTCCTCGGGGTGCGCGGTGGGCGCCGTGGTGGGGCGGGCCTGCGCGACGCACACGAAGTCGCCGCCCTGCTCATTGTGCTCCGGCGACACCGGCACCCACAGCAGGAAGTCGGCGAAGGACAGGTCGGCGAGCAGCTGCCACTCGGCCACCACGGCCTGGAGGTGGTCCGCCGCCTCGCCGGACAGGCCGGTGTTCTCGGCCAGCAGGTCGGAAAGTGTCGTCACGCTGGTACTCCTCCTCGGGGCAGCTCAAGTGAACCAGAGCGGGACCTTCCCAGCACCCGCCGGGGCGAACCTGAGACACTGGTGGGCAGATCGCGACCAGGGAAGGAGCAGGCATGTCGAAGCGAGCCCGCAAGCGCCGCGACCGCCGGAAGAACGGCGCCAACCACGGCAAGAAGCCCAACAGCTGAGTTCGGGCACGAACTGCGCCGTTCGAGCACGAACTGCGCTGTTCAAGCACGAAAAGGGCCCCGGTGCGCCGCACCGGGGCCTTCGCCGTCTTCGGGGTACTACTCCGCGTTCTGCTCGAGCCGGACCTCGGTCCGCTCGATCTTCACGTCACCGCGCCGCTCGACCGTCTGGTAGATCGACGCCCGCAGCTTCTGCTTGAACTCGTCCGGGGCGGTGTCGCCGCCACACTTGCGGTGCAGGAGCTGCTTGAGCTGCTCGTCGATGCCGTACTCCTCGAGGCACGGCGGGCAGTCCTCGATGTGCTTGCGCAGCTGCGCATCCCGCTCCGGGCTGCACTCGCGATCCAGCAACAGGAAGATCTCGGCGAGCGCCTCGGAACAGCGGACGTCGTCCTTGTGCGGCTCACGACCGGTGGTCATCGCGCTACCTCCTGCTTGGCGCCGCGGATGAAGCCGCGCTCGCGCGCGACGTCGGCGAGCAGGTTGCGCAGCTGGGCGCGGCCACGGTGCAGGCGGGACATCACGGTCCCGATCGGCGTGTCCATGATCTCGGCGATTTCCTTGTAGGCGAAGCCCTCGACGTCGGCGAGGTACACGGCGAGCCGGAACTCCTCCGGCAGCTGCTGCAGCGCGTCCTTGACGTCGCTGTCGGGCAGCCGGTCCATCGCCTCGACCTCGGCCGACCGCAGACCGCTCGAGGTGTGGCTCTCCGCCTGGGCGATCTGCCAGTCGGTGATCTCCTCGGTCGGCTGCTGCACCGGCTGACGCTGACGCTTCCGGTACCCGTTGATGTAGGTGTTGGTGAGGATGCGGTACATCCAGGCCTTGAGGTTCGTGCCTTCCTTGAAGGAGGCGAACGCGCCGTAGGCCTTGAGGTAGGTCTCCTGCACGAGGTCCTCGGCGTCCGCCGGGTTCCTCGTCATGCGCAGAGCGGCCGAGTACAGCTGGTCCAGCAGCGGCATCGCGTCGCGCTCGAAGCGCTCGGCGCGCTCTTCGACCGGCTCCTGCTCGGAGCCGGATTCGGGCACCGCGGAGTTCTGCGTGCTCGGCAAACCGTTCCCTTTCCCATCCGCGTCGAAGCGGTCCACACCCGTGGCCGGGTGCGCATACGACAGCTTCGAGGATACGCGGACGTGCTTGGCCGGGCCGGGTACACCGGCTGGCCGGGCGACGGCCTGCACACGGGCTCGTCGATCAGCAAGCTTTGACGGCACGTCCGTGTCAACACCGCACGATCCGGGCACATTCCCCGCCGCGGGAAAAGGACTTGCGCCTCCCGGCTACCGTGCACCCCATGGCCGGGAAGGGAACGCCGGCGACCGCCCTGCTCGCGAAGCAGAAAGTCGCACACAAGCTGCACGCCTACGACCACGACCCGAAGCACGAGTCCTACGGCCTGGAAGCGGCCGAGGTGCTTGGACTCGAACCGGACCGCGTGTTCAAGACGCTGGTGGCCGATGTGGACGGAAAACTGACGGTGGGCGTGGTGCCGGTCACCGGGCAGCTGGACCTGAAGGCGCTGGCCGCGGCGGTCGGCGGCAAACGGGCGAAGATGGCGGACGCGGCGGCCGCCCAGCGCGCGACCGGTTACGTCCTCGGCGGCATCTCGCCGCTGGGCCAGCGCTCGCGGCTGCCGGTGGTGATCGACGAGACGGCGGAGAAGTTCGAGACGATCTACTGCTCGGCAGGCCGTCGCGGGCTGGAGGTGGAGCTGGCGCCCGCCGACCTGGTGCGACTGACCTCCGCCACGGTGGCGCCCATCCGCGCCTGAGCCGGCGGGCGGCACCCGGCCACGACACCTCGGGTACGGCGCTGGGCGGACAGTGCCGTCCCCTCTCCGCCGCTGAACAGGCCCTGAGCGCCGCCCGGCGATGCCCTGCGCCTACGTCAGTGGCCGCAGCACCTTCGCGAGCCACTCGTGCACCGTGCGGTACACCGCCTCCAGGTCGGCGTCCAGCGCGTGCGTCCCGCGCACCACGACGACCTCGTGATGCGGCCCCGGCTTCGGGCAGCCGAACGCGTCGGTCTCGCCCTGCACGACCAGCGTCGGCACCTCCACGGCGTCCAGCTCGGCCTGCCTGCTCGTCTCCGGCCTGCCCGGCGGGTGCTCCGGGAACGCCAGGCACAGCACCGCCACCGCCTGCCCGGCCGCCGCCGTCCGGCACGCCACCCGCGCCCCCGACGAGCGGCCGCCGAACACCATCGGCAGGTCGTCGAAGCGGTCGCACAGCTCCTCGGCCACCGCGAGCCACGCCGTGTCCAGCTGCTTGGCAGGCGCGGGCGCTCGGCGGCCTGCCACCCGGTAGGGCTGCTCGACCAGCGCGACGTGCACCCCGGCCGCCTGTCCCGCGCGGGTGGCCGCGACCAGGTCCTTCGCCTCGATCCCGCCGCCGGCGCCGTGGCCGAGCATCAGCACCGCCTCACCGTCGGGTGCGCAATGCAGCTCCGCCATGGCCGGGCCGTGCGGTGTCGGGATCTCGATCCGGGTCATGGTTTCGGCAGGTCGAACAGGGCTTCGGCGGCGTCCAGGTCGGTGGCCGGCTCGACCCGCTCGATCAGCTCCGGGCCGTTGTTGCGCACGTTGCCGACCCGGTCGGACACCGGCCGCAGCTCAATGGTCTCCATCAGGTCCATCGGCGGCGCCAACAGCTCGCCGACCTCGGTGCGGTCCGGGTCGAGCCAGTCGACCCAGTTCCGCTCGTGGATGACCAGCGGCATGCGGTCGTGCACGTCGGTCAGCCGCCCGGCCGCGTCGGTCGTGATGATCGAGAAGGTGATCAGCTGCGGGGCATCCGGATCCTTCGGGTCGCGCCAGGTGTCCCAGATTCCGGCGAAGGACAGCGAGTGGCCGTCCGGCCGGGTCATGTAGAACGGTTCCTTCTGCTTGCCCGTGCGCCGCCACTCGTACCAGCCGTCGGCGGGCACGAGGCAGCGCCGCTGCGCGAGCGACTTCTTGAAAGCCGGCTTCTCGGACGCCGTCTCGGCGCGGGTGTTGATCATCCGGTTGCCGACGGACACGTCCTTGGCCCAGAACGGAACCAGCCCCCAGCGCATCACCCGCAGGCTGCGCACGGCGGGCTCGTCCTCCAGCACCTGCCCGTCGGCGTCCCGCGGGTGCCGCTGCACCACGGTGACCACGTTCTTGGTCGGCGCGACGTTGTAGTCGGCCTCGCGCGCCTTGCCGTCGGTCTCGTCCACGGCGTCGAACTCCTGGGCCAGATCGGCCGGGTTCTTCTTCGCCGCGTAGCGGCCGCACATGTCGCCCAACTCCTTCGGACCGGCTGCGGATAACCCATCGTGACACGGGTGGCGCACCACTGGCGAGCGGGATGGGGGATCATCTGTGCTCGGAAGGAGGCTCGGGGCTTGGCACGCAGGGACTGGCGCGATCTGGACGAAAGCGACGTCCGCGTGCGCCCGGGAAAGGGTTCGCGCCCGCGCAGCAAGCGCAGGCCGACCCACTCCGACGCCACCCAGGCGATGGTGATCGCGGTCGACCGCGGCCGTTGGACCTGCGCGATCGACAGCGACCCCGGCCGTCTGGTCACCGCCATGCGTGCCCGTGAGCTGGGGCGGACCCCGGTGGTCGTGGGCGACCAGGTCGGCCTGGTCGGCGACACCAGCGGCGAGCCGGGCACGCTGGCCCGCATCGTCCGGGTCGACGAGCGCACCAGCCTGCTGCGCCGCACGGCCGACGACACGGACCCGTTCGAGCGGGTGGTCGTGGCAAACGCCGAGCAGCTGCTCATCGTCACCGCGCTGGCCGATCCGCCGCCGCGGCCCGGGTTCATCGACCGTTGCCTGGTGGCCTGCTACGCCGGTGGCCTTCAGCCGGTCCTGTGCCTGACGAAGGCCGACCTGGCGAGCCCGGACGAGCTGCTGTCCCGCTACGCCGAGCTGGACGTCCCCGCGGTGGTGACCCGCTTCGACGAGGACTCGCTGCCGCTGGCCGAAACCGTGCGCGGCCGGGTGTCCGCGCTCGTCGGCCATTCCGGGGTCGGCAAATCGACACTGGTGAACCGGCTGGTGCCGGACGCCGAGCTGGCCACCGGCGAGGTCAGCGCGGTCGGCAAGGGGCGGCACACGTCCGTCGCGGCCGTCGCGCTGCCGCTGCCCGACGGCGGCTGGGTGATCGACACGCCCGGTGTGCGGTCGTTCGGCCTGGCGCACGTGACCGCGAACGACATCGTGGCCTCATTCGACGAGTTCGCCGAGGCCGCCGAAGAGTGCCCGCCGGGGTGCGGGCACCTGGGGCCGCCGGAGGACCCGGACTGCATGCTCGACGAGGTCGAGGACAAGCGCCGGCTGCCGTCGCTGCGCCGCCTGCTCGCGTCGCGGGCGGGCATGGAGGTTTGATCTTCGCCCGTTTTGCCCATCCCCGTCGGTGACAACCCACATGGGGGACATTCGACTGAGGGATCGACGGTCATGGTTCATGCTCATCGCGGGCGACGGCCCGGTGAAGCGCCCTCCGCCGCTGGCGTCCAAGGTCTCGCCTGCCACCGATCCGGTGAGCGTGAACTTCCCCGTCTGCGCCTGGCGGGTCTTGCCTCGCCGGGCAGAGCCAGGAGATGCGGGCCGTGGACGAGGTTCTCTACCTGAACCTGGGTCGACCTGGACGTGGCCAAGGCCACCGACACGCTCAACACCGGTGAACTGCCGCCGGAGGTGCTGGACAAGCTGAAGAACTCCGGCGCCGTCATCCCAGTCGAGATCTGGCTCGACTCCGACCAGCTGCCCGTGCAGGTGACGCGGGACCTGACGCAGGTCATGCAGGCAGCGGGTGCGCCGGCAGGCGCGCAGAACGCCACGATGACGATGAAGTACCGGGACTGGGGCGCGCCGGTCGACGTCGCGGACCCGCCCGCCGATCAGGTCGGCGAGCTGAAGACCGCGGACTGACAGAAGTAACGCGGGCGTCCTCTTGGGACATACCCCCGTTGGCCACACGAAGACGGGTGGCCTCGACCAAAGGGGAATGTTCCACATGAAGAAAACCGCTCTCGCGTCCGGGATCCTGGCGCTGGTGCTCGGGCTCACCGCGTGTGGTGGCGGGGAGTCCGGCTCCAGCGGCGGGACCGCGGGGCCGACGCTGTTCGGCAACGCCCAGGAACTCGTCCGAGCGGCGTCGGCGAAGACCGGTCAGGTGCAGTCGGCGAAGTTCAGCATCTCCGGCTCGATCGCCGGGCAGCAGATGACCGGCACCGGCGAGGGCCGCTTCAACGGCGCCGACAGCGCGATCGCCATGACGATGACCGTCGCCGGGCAGAGCCAGGAGATGCGCATCGTCGACAAGGTCCTCTACCTCAAGCTGCCGGAGCAGGCGCAGGCCGCGACCGGCGGCAAGCCGTGGGCGACGTTCCCGGAGGGCAGCGAGGCCGCGAAGACGCTGGGCGCGAGCCTCGAGCAGGCTGAGTCGAACGACCCGTCGAAGACGCTGGAGCAGATCGAAAAGGCCGGCACGATCACCCGCAGCGAGCAGACCACGCTCGACGGGCAGCAGGTCAGCCACTACTGGGTCACCATCGACGTGGCGAAGGCGTCCGACGAGCTGGCCTCGTCCGGCCTGCCCGCGGAGACGCTGGAGCAGCTGAAGTCGATGAACGTGACGTACCCGATGGAGCTGTGGCTGAACAGCGACCAGCTGCCGGTGCAGATCACGCAGGACCTCGGCCCGGTGATGCAGGCCGTGGGCGCGCCGGCCGAGGCGCAGCAGGCGAAGATCACGATGAAGTACAGGGACTGGGGCGCCCCGGTCGACGTCACCGCCCCGCCCGCCGACCAGGTGGGCGAGCTCAAGATCGGCGGCTGACACCGGTTGTTGCGGCGCGGTCTCGGTTCGCCGGGACCGCGCCGTTTTCCGTAACGCGAGTGTCCCTTCGCGACATATGTCCGGTAGTTCACCCGGCAGAGGTGATACGACCGGGGGGAACCCGCGTGAAGAAGCCAGCATTGGTCCTCGCACTCGCGTTGCTGATCGGCGCCTGCGGCGCGAAGCCCGCCGCCGGGCCCGCCCTCTTCGGCGACGCGCAGACGCTGGTGCGCGCCGCGACCGAGCAGACGGGCAAGGCCCAGACGGTGCGGTTCTCCGTCGCGGTGACCGTGGCCGGCCGCGAGACCACCGCCACCGGCGAGATGCGGTTCACGGAGCCCGGGTGGGCCATGAAGATGACGCACACCGCCGACGGCGTCACGTCCGAGACGCGGGTGGTGGACGGCGCGCAGTACGTGTCGATCCCAGAACAGGCACGAGGGCTCACCGGGGGCAGGCCGTGGGGCCGCTACTCGGCGGACAGCGCGAAGGGCAAGGAACTCGGCGCCATGATGCGCGAGTCCGGCCAGAGCGATCCCGCCCAGGTGCTCGACGACGTCCGCAAGGGCGGCACGATCGACCGCCGCGAGCAGACCACCCTCGACGGGCAGCTGGCCAGCCACTACTGGATCACGATCGACCTGGGGAAGACCTCCGGGCTGCCGGAGATGGCCGGCCGGACGGCGCCGATGGAGTTGTGGCTCGACGCCGACCAGCTCCCCGCCCAGATGCTGTTCGACTTCAGCGGGCTCGCGTCCGCGGGCGACCCGCAGATGGGCCCGATGACCATGCGCTACACCGGCTGGGGCGAGCCGGTCGACATCGCCGCCCCGCCTGCCGACCAGGTCGCCGAGCTGGCCGGCTAACCCATGTGCGGGTAGCCGATCGCGGTGGGCGCGTCGAACGTCTCCTTCACCGACCGCGGGCTCGTCCACCGGAGCAGGTTGAACATCGACCCGGCCTTGTCGTTCGTGCCCGAGCCGCGGGAGCCGCCGAAGGGCTGCTGGCTCACGATCGACCCGGTCGGCTTGTCGTTGACGTAGAAGTTGCCCGCCGCGAACCGCAGCGTCTGGTGCGCCTGCTGCACGGCGGCCCGGTCGTCGGCGAACACCGCGCCGGTCAGCGCGTACGGCGAGGTACGGTCGACCAGTTCGAGGATCTCGCCGTACGAGCCGTCGTCATAGACGTGCACCGCGAGGATCGGGCCGAAGTACTCGGTGGCGAACGCGGTGTGCGCCGGATCGGCGGACACCAGCACGGTCGGCTCGACGAAGTACCCGATCGAGTCGTCGCAGTGGCCGCCGACCAGCACGTCGAGGTCGTTGTCCGCGTCCACGCTGTCGAGCAGCCGCTGGTGCTTCGCGAACGCCCGCGCGTCGATCACGGCTCCGCCGAACACCGACAGGTCCGCGACGTCGCCGTACTTCACGGTCCGCGTCAGGTCCGCCAGCTCGTCCCGCAGCCCGCTCTCCCACAGCGACCGGGGGATGTACGCGCGCGAGGCCGCGGAGCACTTCTGCCCCTGGTACTCGAACGCGCCCCGGACGAGCCCGGCCACCAGTTTCTCGCGGTTCGCCGAGGCGTGCGCGACGACGAAGTCCTTACCGCCGGTCTCGCCCACGATGCGCGGGTAGCTCGCGTAGGTGTCGAGGTTCTCCGCGATCCGCCGCCACAGGAACTTGAACGTGGCGGTCGAACCGGTGAAGTGCAGGCCGGCGAACCCGGGGTCGGCGAGCGCGACCTCGCTGACCGCGTGCCCGTCGCCGGTCACCAGGTTGATCACGCCCGGCG
This sequence comes from Amycolatopsis methanolica 239, assembly GCF_000739085.1. NCBI lineage: Bacteria > Bacillati > Actinomycetota > Actinomycetes > Pseudonocardiales > Pseudonocardiaceae > Amycolatopsis > Amycolatopsis methanolica. The sequence continues at coordinate 5,963,254 of NZ_CP009110.1, forward strand.
GCAGGCCGGCCTCCTCGAACACCTGCATCGTGTAGTGGGCGGCGAGCTGCTGGGTCGGTGTCGGCTTCCAGACGACCGTGTTGCCCATCAACGCGGGCGCGCTGGGCAGGTTCCCGGCGATCGCGGTGAAGTTGAACGGGGTGATGGCCACGACGAACCCGTCCAGCGGCCGGTAGTCCATGCGGTTCCACGCGCCCGGCACCGAGTTCGGCTGCTCGGCGAGGATCCGGCGCGCGTAATGCACGTTGAACCGCAGGAAGTCGATCAGCTCGCAGGCGGCGTCGATCTCGGCCTGCTGCACCGACTTCGACTGGCCGAGGATCGTCGCGGCGTTCAGCGTGTCGCGGTGCCGGCCGGCCATCAGGTCCGCGGCGCGCAGGAACACCGCGGCGCGCTCGTCGAACGGCATCTCCCGCCAGGCGGGGCCGGCCTCCTTCGCGGCGGCGACCGCATCCGCGACGTCCTCGCGGGTGGCCTGCGCCGACGTGCCCAGCACGTGCGCGTGGTCGTGCGGCTGGACGACGTCGAAGGTGTCCCCGCCCGCCATCCGCCGCCTGCCGCCGATGGTCTGCGGCAGCTCGTGCTTGTCGCCCTCCAGCTCGGCGATCCGGCATTGCAGCGACTCCCGCTCGGGACTGCCCGGCGCGTAGGTCCGGACGGGCTCGTTGACCGGGACGGGCACGTTCGTGATGGCGTCCATGCCTACCTCCTCGACGGCTGCTGTAAACGCTAGAGCAGGTCGAGCAGGAACGGCAGCTCCTGAGGCGCGTACCAGGCCAGTTCGTGGTCCTCAGCCTCGCCGAGGACGAACTCCGCGTCCGGGTCGCCGAGGTCCGCGGCGTCGACGACCCGCGCGGCCGCGCGCACGGCCTCCTCGGCCTCCTCCGCGTCGACGTGCACGGCCGCGACGTCCTCGTAGCTGATCGGCCCAGACAGCTTCACCACCGGCGCGTCCAGGTCCGGCCGCGGCGTCGCGTTCTCGACGTCGACCGAGATCACCACCCGGCGCGGAAGCTCCTTGGCGTCCTCCTCGGCGGCCCCGATCAGCCGCAGCGACGCGCGAGCGGCGTCCAGCAGCGCGACGTACTCCAGCTCCTCGGTGTCCCCGCTGAGGTAGGACTCGCGCAGCGCCGGGGTCAGGGCGAAGCCCGTCCCGCCGGGCGGCTGCAGCCTGCCGTCCGCCACCAGCCTGCGCAGCATTCCGATCGTGCCCGGAAGGTAGACCCTCACCAGCTCGCACCCTTCAGCTCTTCCAGTGAATCCTCGATCATCCCCACGAGGACGTCCATATCGGACAGCGCCTTGCGGTCACCGTTGAGTCCGAAGTAGACGCCACCGTGGTAGGACGTGACCCCGATGGCCAGCGCCTGGTTGCGCGCCAGCGGGATCACCGGGAACATCTCGGTCATCCTCGCCTGCCCCGCGTACAGCGGCACCTGCGGCCCCGGCGAGTTGATGACCAGCAGGTTGAAGATCCGCCCGGAGAACGAGCCCGCCGCGCGGGCGGCGAGCGCGTGCATCGTCGCCGGGGCGAACCCGCCCACCTTGAGCATCGCGCGGGCGGCCACCGAACGGCCCGAGTCGGCGTGCGCCCGCAGCGTGTGGCTGATGTGCTGGAGCCGCAGGACCGGGCTGGGCTCACCGACCGGCAGGTCCACCAGGTACGGCTCGACCTCGTTGTTGACCAGTCCGGCCGGGGAGAACTCGACGGTGTCCGGTTCGAGCACGGCCAACGGGACCAGCGCGCGGACCGTGGTCGCCTCCGACACGCCCTCACCCCGGGAGAGCAGCCACTCGCGCAGCGCGCCGGTGATGGCGGCGAGGACGATGTCGTTGACCGTGACGCCGTGCTCGGCGCGGATCTTGCGGTAGTCCTCCAGCCGCGTGCGCACCACGTCGAACACGCGGCCGCCGGACACGTGCCGGTTGAGCGGCCCGGACGGCGCCGGCTGCAGGACCCGGTGGACCGCGGCGGCGACCCCGCCGACCGCGTCGGTGACCTTGCCCGCCGTGGCGGACAGGTCGCTCACCACGTCACGCACGTTCTCGACGAGTTCACCCGGACGGCGGACCGCCTCGCTGACCGCGTCGAGCACCAGCTGGGCGGGGCTGGGCAGGCGGCGGGGCGACCAGGTGTCCTCGTACGGCTCACAGGCCTGCGGCATCGTGTCCAGGATCAGCTGTCCCAGCTCGACGGTGCCGGTGCCGTCCACGACGGACTGGTGGGTCTTGGTGACCAGCGCGACCCGGTCGCCCGCGAGCCCTTCGACGAAGTAGGCCTCCCACAGCGGGCGCTCGTGGTCCATCGGGCGGGCCATCAGGCGGGCGACCAGGTCGTACAGCTGGTCGTCGGTGCCCGGGCCGGGCAGCGCCGAGCGGCGGACGTGGTAGTTGAGGTCGAAGTCGACGTCGTCCACCCACACGGGGCGGGCGAGGTGGCCGGGCACGTTCAGCACCCGCTGCCGGTAGCGCGGCAGGAACGCGAGGCGCTGACCGATCAGGCACAGGAGCTGCTCGTAGTCGAAGCCGTCGCGCGGCCGCTCGAAGACCGCGACGCCACCCACGTGCATCGGCGTCGTCGCGTCCTCCAGGTAGAGGAACGAAGCGTCGAGTGCGGAAAGGCGATCGGGCATGACGCGATCCTGACACAGACTGGTCTACTAGTGCTCGTGGCTGAAACGACCGTCTCCCCCAAAGACCGATTCCTGACCGTCTACGGGCGCAAACCGGTCCTGGAGGCCCTGGACGACCCGGAGCTCCGGGTGGACAAGGTCATCCTCGCCGACACCGCCCGCGGTCCGGCCGCGGCGGAGATCCAGCGGGCGGCGAAGGCGGCGGGCGTGCCGGTGCAGCGGGCGAGCGCGCACCGGGTGAAGGTGCTGGCCGGCAACGGCAAGCAGGACCAGGGTGTGCTGGCGGACGTGGTCGCGCCCCTGATGCGGCCGCTGAGCGCCGCGCTGGCCGACGCGCCGGCGCGGGTGCTGCTGCTGGACGGCATCACCACGCCCGCGAACGTGGGGATGATCCTGCGCACCGCGACGGCGGCCGGGCTCGGCGGGATCGTCGTGCCGCGTCGGGGTGTGGCGGCCCTGGACCCGCTGGTCGTGAAGGCCTCGGCGGGGGTCGCGTTCCGCGCGCCGGTCCTCCGCTGCGCGACGGCCGCCGAGGCCGCATCAATGCTGGTAGAGGCTGGATACGGATTGTATGCACTTGGTGCACAGGGCGGGTCGTCGCTGTTCGAGGCACCGTTGCTGGAGCGGGCGGCGTTCGTGCTGGGCGGGGAGACGGCGGGGGTGAGCGACGAGGTCGCGTCGCTGGTGACCGGATGGCTGTCGATCCCGATGCCGGGCGAGGTCGAATCGCTGAACGTGTCCGCGGCCGCGGCGGTGCTGTGCTTCGAACTGGTCAGGCGGGGAACAACGCGCTGAGCTCGGCGAGCGTGTCCGCCACCGTGGTGTGGTGCACGCCGACCATGCCGGCTGCGGTGGCGCCGTCGATGTTGGCCCGCGAGTCGTCGACCATGACGCAGCCGGTGACGGGGAGGCCGAGGCGTGCGGCGGTCAGCCGGAAGACCCGCGGATCCGGCTTGGCGATGCCGACCTCGCCGGAGAAGACGAACGCGTCGAAGTGGCGGGCGAGACCCCCGCGGCCGGCGCCACCGTCCGCATTGGACAGCACAGCGGTCCGGATTCCGCGTTGGCGCAGGGCATCAACGGCGGCCAGCAGGTCGGCGGCGTCCGGATCGGTCAGGACACCGGCGTAGTCGAGCACCAGTCCTCGCAGCACGTGCGGACCCTACCGGTCCCGTTCACACCATCGGGCCAAGGCTGTCCGGTTCTCCCGGGAGTGCCGCTCTAGGGAGCGGCATGACTCGACCGAGGGGGACCGATGACCGGACTGTGCAAGCTGTACCCGTACGAACCGAACCGGGGCGCGGCGCCGCCGGATTCGATTCCGGAACAGGCGGGGGCCGCCCGCACGTGGCGGCGCGGCCGTCCGGGCGAACCGCTCGAACTGCGCCACGCGAGGACCGTCCTGACGGCGATCCTGGAAGTCCGCTCCGGCCGGCGCGCGCCGGGCCAGTTGCGGGCGGTGGTCACGCCGCGGATGTACCAGCACCTGCGGGGCGTGCCACCGTCGCCGGGCCCGCGCTACACGGTGAAGTCGGTGCGGGCGAGCCACAGCGCGCCCGGCACGATCGAAATCTGCGGAACCGCGCACGCCGACCGCCGGGCGACCGCCGTGATGGCGAGGTTCGAACACTCCGAAGCCGGCTGGCGGTGCGGATTCTTCACCGTGGTGCAGCCGCAGAGACACCGCTGACCTGCGGGGCTCCTACTCCTGGCGGATCGCGTCCGTCAGGAGCCGGGGCGGCCGCGCCAGGCCCACCCACCGTGCGTGTGCCCATCTGCGGGCCCAGTGGGCACGCCCAAGGGGCGCACACGCGCGCCACCACCGGGCACACGCGCGCCGAAGGCGCGGGAAGCGGGCACCAAGGGCCGGGGCACCACTCGCCCATCAAGCACGCGGGGCGGCCACCACCACCCGGCCCACTCAGCCCACCAACCCACGCGGCAGCGGCACCACACACCCACCACCCGGCCCGCAAGGCGCAGGCCCACACCCAGCGAATGGCCACCCACCAAATAACGCGGGGGCGGCACCAACCGGTGCCGCCCCCGCGCAAAGACCCAGCTCAGCGACGCTTCTTGGTCTTCTTCGCCTGAGTGCGGGCAGCCGCGCGACGCTCGCGCCGCGTGCCCGCCGCGCCTTGGCCGTCGGAGGACGCCGTGGCCGTCCCGCGGGACTGCACGCCGCCCTGCTCGGCCGGCCCGGAGAAGGTCAGGCCCTGCTGCGGGTTCTCGTTGCCGAGCCCCCTGCCGCGCAGCGCGCTCGGCACCGGGGAGCGCGGCGGCTCGGGCTGCTGCGGCGGCACGGGCTGTGCGTGACGCCCATTGCCCGCCGCCGCAGGCGCGGCCGCGGCCGGAGCCGCCGCCTCCTGCGGCTGCGCCGCCTCGACCTGCAGGTTGAACAGGAAGCCGACGGCCTCCTCCTTCAGCGAGTCCAGCATGGCGTTGAACATGTCGAAGCCCTCGCGCTGGTACTCGATCAGCGGGTCGCGCTGCGCCATGGCCCGCAGGCCGATGCCCTCCTTGAGGTAGTCCATCTCGTAGAGGTGCTCACGCCACTTGCGGTCCAGCACCGAGAGCAGCACCTGCCGCTCCAGCTGCCGCATCGCGCCCTCGCCGACCCGCGCGTCGATGTCGGCCTCGCGCCGGGCGTAGGCGGCCTTCGCGTCCTCGACCAGCGCGTCCCGGAGCACCTCGGCACTGAGGTCCTCGTGCTCCTCCATCAGGTCTTCCCAGTTCAGGGACACCGGGTAGAGCTGCTTGAGCGCGGTCCACAGCTTCTCGTGGTCCCAGTCCTCGGCGTAACCCTCGGCGGTGGCGCCCTCGACGTACGCGGTGAGCACGTCGACCAGCATGTGCTGCATCTGCTCGGAGAGGTCCTCGCCCTCAAGGACGCGGCGGCGCTCGGCGTAGATCACCTTGCGCTGCTGGTTCATGACCTCGTCGTACTTGAGGACGTTCTTGCGGATCTCCATGTTCTGCTGCTCGACCTGCGTCTGAGCGCTCTTGATGGCCCGCGAGACCATCTTGTGCTCGATAGGCATGTCGTCGGGCAGCCGCATGGTCGTCATGACCCGCTCGACCATCACCGCGTTGAACCGGCGCATCAGCTCGTCACCGAGCGACAGGTAGAACCGCGACTCACCGGGGTCGCCCTGACGGCCGGAGCGGCCGCGCAGCTGGTTGTCGATGCGCCGCGACTCGTGCCGCTCGGTGCCCAGGACGTACAGGCCGCCCGCCTCACGGACCTCCTCGGCCTCGGCCTTGACCTCGGCCTTGACCTCTTCGAGCACCTTCGGCCACAGGGCCTCGTACTCGGCGGAGTTCTCGACCGGGTCCAGGCCGCGCTCGCGCAGCCGCTCGTCGGCGATGATGTCCGGGTTGCCGCCCAGCACGATGTCGGTACCGCGGCCTGCCATGTTGGTCGCGACCGTGACTGCGCCCTTGCGGCCGGCGCGCGCGATGATCAGCGCTTCCCGGTCGTGGTACTTCGCGTTCAGCACCTCGTGCGGCACGTTCAGCTTGACCAGCAGCTTCGACAGGTACTCGGACTTCTCGACGCTGGTGGTGCCGACCAGCACCGGCTGCCCCTTGGCGTGCCGCTCGGCGATGTCCTCGGCGACCGCCTCGAACTTCGCCTCCTCGGTCTTGTAGATCAGGTCCGGCTGGTCCTTGCGGACCATCGGCCGGTTGGTCGGGATCGGCACCACACCCAGCTTGTAGGTCTGGTGGAACTCCGCGGCCTCGGTCTCGGCGGTACCGGTCATGCCGGCGAGGCGGTCGTAGAGGCGGAAGTAGTTCTGCAGCGTGATCGTGGCGAGCGTCTGGTTCTCCGCCTTGATCTCGACGCCTTCCTTGGCCTCGATCGCCTGGTGCATGCCCTCGTTGTAGCGGCGGCCGGCCAGGATGCGGCCGGTGAACTCGTCGACGATCAGGACCTCGCCGTTGCGGACGATGTAGTCCTTGTCGCGCTTGTACAGCTCCTTGGCCTTGAGCGCGTTGTTCAGGTAGCCGACCAGCGGCGTGTTCGCCGACTCGTACAGGTTGTCGATGCCGAGCTGGTCCTCGATGAAGGCCACGCCCTTCTCGGTGACACCGACGGTCCGCTTGCGCTCGTCGACCTCGTAGTGGGTGTCGCGCTTCATCAGCGGCGCCATCCGGGCGAACTCGACGTACCAGCGGGCCGACTGCTCGGCCGGGCCGGAGATGATCAGCGGCGTCCTGGCCTCGTCGATCAGGATCGAGTCGACCTCGTCGACGATGGCGAAGTTGTGGCCGCGCTGGACGCAGTCGTCCAGGCTCCACGCCATGTTGTCGCGCAGGTAGTCGAAGCCGAACTCGTTGTTCGTGCCGTAGGTGATGTCGGCGTGGTAGGCCGTGCGGCGCTCGGCCGGGGTCATCTCGGACAGGATCGCGCCGACCTCGAGACCGAGGAAGCGGTGCACGCGGCCCATCCACTCCGAGTCGCGCTTGGCAAGGTAGTCGTTGGTGGTGACGACGTGGACGCCCTTGCCGGAGATCGCGTTCAGGTACACCGGCAGGACCGAGGTCAGGGTCTTGCCCTCACCGGTCTTCATCTCGGCGACCTGGCCGAGGTGCAGCGCCGCGCCACCCATCAACTGGACGTCGTAGGGGCGCTGGCCGAGCACCCGCAGGGCGGCCTCGCGGGCCACCGCGAACGCCTCGGGCAGCAGGTCGTCCAGCGACTCGCCGTCCCCGCCGTCGTGCCGCTCGCGGAACTCGGCGGTCTTCGCACGCAGCTCGTCGTCGGTGAGGTCCTTCACCTCGTCTTCGAGGGTGTTGATGTGTTCGGCGATGTTGCGCAGCCGCTTGATCATCTTGCCCTCGCCCGCACGCAGCAGGCGGTTGAGAACCATCCGGTCGACCTCACTAGCTGTTGGGACGCACCCAGGCTCAGTCCCTGGACCGCGCCGTGTCCGACACCTCTCCGACCCGTGGTGCGGGTCGTGCGCACCCTCCATCGTAGGGAAGGTGCGCGCGTCGGCGCACGCAACGTGCGAACATGCGCGATACGGCCCGCGCGCAGGTCGCGCGCGGGCCGTTCCGGACGCCGCTAGTGGTCGAGGCGGATCACGCCGTAAGCGAAGCCCTTGCGCCGGTAGACGACGCTGGGGACGCCGGCCTCGACGTCGTTGAAGAGGTAGAAGTCGTGTCCGACCAGCTCCATCTCGGAGAGGGCCTGGTCGATGGTCATGGGCTTGGCGGAGTGGTGCTTCTCCCGGACGATCCGGCCGGGGAGGTGTTCGGCGGCCTCGTCGTCCCAGCGCTGCTGGGTGGGCAGCTCGATGTCCTCTGGGAGGGCGGTCCCGACCTCTTCGGCCACGGGAGCCGGCGCCTCGAGCACTGCGGTCGACGCGCGGCCGGTGGCCGGCGTCGCTCCCGCGGCGACGGCGCTCGACGTCGCTTCGGCGACGGATTCCGGACAGCGGCGCCCGTAGTGGACGCGCCGGCGGTCGTGCATCTTGCGAAGGCGGTTCTCGAGCTTGTTGAGAGCGGTGTCGAGGGCGGCGTAGAAGTCACCCGCGGAGGCCTCGGCCCGGACGACCGGGCCCTTGCCCCGGCCGGTGATCTCCACCCGCTGGCAGTTCTTCAGCTGCCTGCGGTTGGGCTCGTGGAAGAGCTCGACCTCGTAGCGGAAGACCTTCTTGTCGTAGCGCTCCAGGCGCTCGAGCTTGTCACCGACGTGTGTGCGGTAGTGATCCGGCACCTCGACGTTACGGCCTTTGACGACGATTTCCATACACGACCTCCCTCATTGCGGAATGAGTTCGAGAGCTCTCCTGATGGATCGGCGCCGACGCCGCTCCCACCCGACCGGTCTGATGGCAGAACCGGGGGTCAATCTTCCGTCGGCGCCAGGGTCATCGGCTGTTCACCTCCCTGCCGGCGGGACTTGCTATAGCGCAGCACGCTAGCGCGGTAACGCGGATCACAAAACCCCCCGAGCCGGGGGATGTCACGGATCGGGAACCGGTGACGGTGCGCGTCCGAACCCGTCGGGGCGCGCTGACCTGCTGCTCCGTTCGGAGCAGGACGCGAGACCGGTTTTCACCTTGACATTGAGCCGTTTTCCGGCGTCCAGCCCCGTGGGTGACGGAACCGCGCTCCGGCCGCAGCACTCCCCTGGACGCTTGCGGATGAGCCGCTCCGGCGTTCCAGGGCCTCATGTCCCGACAACGGCCGGGGACCGCCTCGCGTTCCCGGCGAGTTGCGCCCGGGTGGGTGACAGACGCGAGATGCCTTGTCACACAAGGAAGATTCTTGAACGTCGATCAGTTGCGGTTGGACGGAGCGCCGGGTTTGCGCGCCGCCGGACGCGCTCCTCGACGGCCGGCTCGGTTGGTCCATTTGATCTAATCGCCGGCCACTGGAGGCCGGGGCGCCCAGAACTGTCGGTGCCCACCCGCACACTCTCCGCATGAAGCTCGCATTGGATCTGCTCCTCCCCGCCTTGTGCGCCGGCTGCGGGGTGGCCGGCGCCGCCTGCTGCGCGGCCTGCCTGCTCGACCTCGCCCGCCCGCACCCGGCTCCGCGCGGTTCGGCCGGGGTGCCGGTCTACGCACTGGCCGCCTATGAGGGCACCGCACGGCGTCTGGTGCTGGCCTACAAGGAACGCGGCCGCCGGGACCTGGCCGATCCGCTGGGCCGGGCCATGGCCGCCGCGGTGCCCCATCTCCCCGAGGCCAGGGCGGCTCCGGACGGGACGTGGTGGCTGGTCCCGGCCCCGTCGCGCCGGTCGGCGTCCCGGCAGCGGGGCGGCGCGCACCTGCTCCGCCTGGCCCGGCGGTGCGCCGCGCACCTGGCCCGTGCCGGGCACGCTGCCGCCGTCGCGCCGGCGCTGTGGTTGTCGTCCCGGGCCCGCGACGCGGTGGGGCTCGACCGCGACCAGCGCGCGGAGAACCTCGCCGGCCGGCTCCGGCTCGAGCCGCGGGGCCACCCACCGCCGGGCGCCCCGGTCGTCCTGCTGGACGACGTGACCACCACCGGCGCGACGATCGCCGCCTGCACCCGGACACTCGCCACCGGAGGCTGGGAGGTGACCTCGGCACTGGTGCTGACCGCCGCTCGGTGACCTGGAGACCCCGCTGCTCACTGTCACGTGCCCTGACAGCCGCCGGTGACGTGAGTCTCCGGAGCTCGCTGCCGTGTGCCCGAAGATCAGCCCGGGTAGAACGGCGACGCGTTGCCGCCGAAACTGTGCGGGTGCGGGCGCCACACCTCGCCGACGTCGGAGGCCGTCCACAGGCCACCGTCGTCCGCGACGACGATCGACCGGCCGGGCGCGGCGGTGATCGCGTGCACCGGGAGCGTCAGGTTCGAGATGTTGAAGGGGTCGAGCCGGAGCCCGTCGATCGGGATCTTGACCACCGGTTGCGACGGCATGGTCGTGGCGGCGACCAGGGCGTCCTGGCTGAGCCAGTCGACGTCCACGACCCCGCCCAGGGTCCCGCCCTGCAGGATCCGCGGCGCGCGCAGCGTCACCGAGTCCTGGGCGCGCACCACCGACGCCACGAGCAACTGGCCGCCCGCGACCACCGCGGCCCGCGCGCCGTCGCGGGACAACCGCAGCACACTGATCGGACCGACCTGGAGGATCTCATCGGCGTTCACCACCTGCGGCACCCAGCTGCCGTCCGGCGTCCGCAACGCGCGGACCACCGTCTGCCCGTCCACGACGGTCCACACCTCACCGGAACCGTCCGCGGTGGCCGTGGGCCGCCAGGTCGGCCGGGTCATCGTCGCGCCCGCGAGGTCCACGGGGGCCGCGTCCTTCCCGAACTGGCCGACCCGCAACCGCTGCCGCCCGTCGGCGTATTCGACGATCGCCAGCTGACGCCCGTCGATCGACTGCGCCGCGCTCGCCACCTGGTAGCCGCTGCCCTGGCCGGCCGGGCCGGAGATCAGCGAACCGTCGCCGAGCGAGCGCACCCGCCCGTTCACAGTCACCAGCCCGGGCTGGTCCGCGCTCGGCGAGGCCAGCGCCGTGTAGGACGGCAGGTCGCTCGGCACCCAGTCCTCGTGCCCGTCCACCAGCGGGGCACCGTCGGACAACAGCCGCACCCGGTTCGTGGTCACCGACTGCAGGGACAGCACGATCTGCGCGGCGATCAGCCGCCGCACGTCCGCGGTCTCGTCGGCGACGCCGGTCAGCGGCACGACGAGCGCACCGTCCGGCGCGGTCGTCACGTTGCCTTCGGTGTTCGCATCCTCGGGAAGGAGGTTCCGCACCGCGCCGACCAGGCTCGTCGACGGCCCGGCCAGCAGCAGCCCGACCACGCGCCCGGCGAGGCCGGTCTGCGGTTTGCCCGCCACGTACCGCAGGTCGGGGACCACCGTGTTCGAGTCCTGCGCGAAGAAGAACGCCTGGACCCGCACGTAGTTCGCGGTGAAGTCGCTGTAGGGCATCACGAGGTTCGGCGGCGGGTTCGTGATCCGCCACTGCCCGTCGGACTGGCGCCGCACCAGCAGCTTCAGCTCGACCGGCGTGCGCAGCGAAATGAACGCGCCGTCCTCGCGCAGCGTGCCGAGGCCGGTGCCGCGCAGCACGACGTTGACCTCGTTCGGGTTCGCCGTCGTGTCCGCGCCTGTGGCCGGGACGGTGGCGAACACGTCGTCGATGATCGTGATGACCTTGCCGGGCGCCCAGGCCTTGCCCGCACCATCGTCGAGGTACATGCGTGCGGCGGCGTTGTTGCTGATCGGCTGGGCGCTCGCGCGGACGAAGTCGCGGACGACGGTCAGCGCGTCCAGGTCCTTCGCCGGCTGCGGCACGTCCGGGTTGACCGGCTGCCCCAGCTCCTGCTGCGGAACGGCGACGGGCTGCGATTCCTCGGGCACGTTCGCACACCCCGCGGCGAGCACGAGGCAGGCGAACAAGGCGAACAGGCGCGGCAGGACCCTCACACGCCCTCCCGTACGGACAGCCGCGCCCGGCCGGGAGGCGGCAGAACGGCGACGCTCACGGAATCGCCGCCGCGCCTCTGACCGGGTAGCCGAACAGCGGCGCTCACGCAGCCGACGCCAGACGTCCGGCTGAAACGCGGCGGCACAGCCGCCCTCAAGGAGTCGCGTCCGCGCGGCCGCGCCGCATCGAACCGCGGGCTGGGCCGCTTGAGCGGCGTCGCGGGCAGCTCACTCATGCGTCCTCCTTGCGCATCTCGCCGATCGTGATCGTGTACTCGGTCGGCAGGCCGATCTGCAGGTGCCCGTTGGTCGCCGGGGCGTCGTCCGGGACCAGGGGCAGCGGGCTCTCCTCGAAGGGCTCGTCCTGCTTGCGCGGCAGCGTCAGCCGGAAGCACGCGCCGTGCCCTGGCGCGCCCCACGCCTCCAGCTGGCCGCCGTGCAGGCGGGCGTCCTCGTGGCTGATCGCCAGCCCCAGTCCGGTGCCGCCGGTGCGGCGGTTGCGAGACGGGTCCGCGCGCCAGAACCGGTTGAACACCAGGTCGGCCTCCCCTGGCCGGAGGCCGACGCCGTGGTCCCGGACCGTGATCGCGACCGCGTGCTCGTTCGCCGCCAGCGTCAGCCGCACCGGGTTGCCCTCGCTGTGGTCCACCGCGTTGGCCAGCAGGTTGCGCAGGATCCGCTCGACGCGGCGCGCGTCGATCTCGGCGAGCGTCTCCTCCTCGGGCAGCTCCAGCTCGATCTCGGTTTCCGCGTTGCCCGCGATCACCCGCACCTGCTCCACCGCGCGCCGCGCGATCGACGACACGTCGATGAACTCCGCGGCCAGCTCCTCGACCCCGGCGTCCAGCCTGCTGATCTCCAGCAGGTCGCCAAGCAGCGCCTCGAACCGGTCCAGCTCGTCGACCAGCAACTCGGTGGAGCGGGCCAGCCCGGCGGGGAACTGCTCACGCGACGCGTGCAGCACGTCCGCCGCCATCCGCACCGTCGTCAACGGGGTCCGCAGCTCGTGCGACACGTCCGAGGTGAACCGGCGCTGCAGCGTGCCGAACTCCTCCAGCTGCCGGATCTGGTGCTGGATGCTCGCCGCCATCTCGTTGTAGGACACGGCGAGCTTCGACAGGTCGTCCTCACCCGTCACCGGCAGACGTTCGTCCAGCTCACCGCCCGCGAACCGGGCGGCGGCCGCCGCGGCCTGCCGGACCGGGCGCACGACCTGCCGGGTGACCAGGTTCGCGATACCGGCCAGCAGCACGAGCAGCACCAGACCGCCGACCAGCAGCGTGTTCTGCACCGTCTGGACGGTGTTCTGCTCCGCGGTCATCGGGAACAGCAGATACAGCTGGATCGGGCGGCCGGTGCTGGTGACCGGCGCACCGACGATCAGGTGCGTCGTGCGGGTGCCGTCCGCGTCGGTGTCGGTGTTGATCTGCCAGGCGACCTGGTTGTTCTCAACGAACCGCTGCAGGCCGTCCGGCACCTTGGTGATCGGCCCGGCCGAATCGGTCGAGTCCTCCCCGCCCGCGGTCAGCACCGGCTCGAACGCGCCCGCCGCCGACGCCGCCGTGCCCTGGTCCTCCGACGAGCTGCTGGTGATCTTCTTCAGCGCGTTCTGCAGCCGGTCGGCCAGCGCGTCCTGGTCGCTGATGCCGACCAGCTCGTTCTCCGCCGTGCGCACGACCTGCAGGGTCTGCGCGACGGCGGCCTGCCGCTTGGTGTCGGTGAGGCGCTGGGTGATCTGGTTCTGCAGCACCATGCCCAGCACGAGACCGACCGCCGACGACAGGGCGAGCGTCGACACGGTCACCTTGAACTGCAGCGACCGCCGCCACAGCACGCCGAACGCGACCGCGCGGCCGCGGGCGTAGGCGCCCGCGCGGGGGGCCAGTCGCAGCACCGCGCAGACGAAGGCCAGGACTCTTCGCTTCATGTGTCTGTTACGGCGGGCCCGCCTTGTACCCGACGCCGCGCACGGTCAGGACGACCTCGGGGTGCTCGGGGTCCTTCTCGACCTTCGAGCGCAGCCGCTGCACGTGCACGTTGACCAGGCGGGTGTCGGCCGCGTGCCGGTAGCCCCAGACCTGCTCGAGCAGGACCTCGCGGGTGAACACCTGGCGGGGCTTGCGGGCCAGGGCGACCAGCAGGTCGAACTCCAGCGGGGTGAGCGGGATGGCCTTGCCTTCCCGGGTCACCTCGTGACCTGGCACGTCGATGGTCAGGTCACCGATCGTCAGCGTCTCGGCCGGCTCGGCCTCCGTGCGCCGCAGCCGGGCGCGCACCCGGGCGACCAGCTCCTTCGGCTTGAACGGCTTGACGACGTAGTCGTCGGCGCCGGACTCCAGGCCCAGCACGATGTCGACCGTGTCGCTCTTCGCGGTGAGCATGACGATCGGCACGCCCGACTCGGCCCGGATCGCCTTGCAGACGTCGATGCCGTTCATGCCGGGGAGCATCAGGTCGAGCAGCACGAGATCGGGTTTCAGCTCCCGCAGGGCGGGAAGCGCCCGGGAGCCGTCCGCCACCACCGCGGTGTCGAACCCCTCGCCGCGCAGCACGATGGTGAGCATCTCCGCGAGAGCGGGGTCGTCGTCGACGACCAACACACGTGCCTTCATGACCACATATTCGCACTACGGAGACCGTTCGTGACGTCCGACCCTGCGAAGACGTCACGAACTGAGCACACCGGTTAGCCCGGATGGACCAGCCGGGTGACGAGGGCGGCGTGGTCGACCCCCGCCGCGCCGTCCACGACGTGCCATCCGGACAACCAGGACGCGGCGGCGAGCTCGTCGTAGACGGCCGCGCAGCGGGCCTGAAGGTCGTCGTCGGACTCGAACGCGTCCTTGGCCCGGGCGGCGTCGGTCGAGGCGCGTTGCTCGGCCCGCCGGGCGGCGACGGCGGGCGGGACACGCAGCAGGATCTGCGCGTCCGGCAGCGGCAGGCCGAAGCGGTCGATCTCGATCTCGCGGACCCAGCGGACGAACTCGCCGTCGGCGTGCTGCCGCAGGCGGGCCGCGCCGTAGGCGGCGTTGGAGGCGACGTACCGGTCGAGCAGGACGACGTCGTGGGTGTCGAGGCCGGCGCGGATCTCGGGCGCGGCCTCGCGACGGTCGAGGGCGTAGAGCAGGCCCATGCCGTAGACGGAGTCGGTGAGGTCGCCGTGGCGGCGGTGCAGGCCCTCGTGGATGAGGTCGGCGTGCACGCTGCGGCCGTAGCGGGGGAAGGCGAGCGTGGTGACCGTGCGGCCCTGGTCGTGCAGCGCCTTGGTGAGGCCGTCGGTCAGGGTGCGCTTGCCCGCACCGTCGAGCCCCTCGATGACCACCAGGTTTCCCACGGGGCTCAGGCTATCCGGCGGTGGTCAGCGCACTTCGAGGCCGTGCGCCTTGGCGACGTCGGCCTGCCGCTGGTCGCGGGTGACCATCACGATCGGCTCACCATCGGTGAGGGCCGCGGTGTCGTTGAGGGCGACCGCGAGGTGGATGGCATCCAGGGTCCGCAACGGGTGGTTGTCCATCACGAGCCGCCGCGCGGCGGGCAGGATCCTCGACGCGACCAGCGGAATCACGCCCAGCAACCCGGTCCGGGCGTCCTCGTCGAACTGGTTCAGGAACTGCCTCCCGTCGG
Organism: Amycolatopsis methanolica 239; assembly: GCF_000739085.1. Lineage (NCBI taxonomy): Bacteria > Bacillati > Actinomycetota > Actinomycetes > Pseudonocardiales > Pseudonocardiaceae > Amycolatopsis > Amycolatopsis methanolica. The sequence continues at coordinate 5,978,433 of NZ_CP009110.1, forward strand.
GGATGCGACCCGTGCGCTTGGCAGCCGTCATGGCGCTCGCGAACTCGACGCGGGTGAGTTCGCTGGTGAGCACCCGGTGACGGCCGGACAGGAGCAGCTCACGCAGGTCGGCGTGGCCGGGCTCGTCCGCCAAGAAGGCGCCGACAACCGCGCTGGTGTCGGCGTACAGCGCGGTCACCACTCGCCACGCGTCCAGTCCAGGGCCTCGCTCACCGAGGTTCCCCAGCCCGCCGACACGCGGTCGAGCTCGTCGTGCCCGGGCGCGGGGCCGTCCGGCTCGAAGGTGACGAGCTTGCCGTCGGCCAGGAGACGCTCGTGCCACTCGCGCGGGGTCTCGTCGTGTCCGACACCGGCACGCAGCCACTCGGTCGCCAAGTCGTTGACGCTCCGCCCCTCGGCCTCAGCCCTGGCCTTGAGCCTGGCGTGCAACTCGCGATCGATCCGGAGGATCAGTTGCTGCTTCACACCGAGATGCTATCACAGGCGGACATCGATGATAGCACCTCGGCGCGGCAGGGTGCGCTCAGTAGCGGTAGTGCTCCGACTTGAACGGGCCCTCGACGTCGACGTCGATGTACTCGGCCTGCTCCTTCGTCAGCTTGGTCAGCTCGCCGCCGAGGGCTTGGAGGTGGATGCGCGCCACCTTCTCGTCCAGCTTCTTCGGCAGGCGGTACACCTCCTTGTCGTACTCCTCGTGCTTGGTGAACAGCTCGATCTGCGCGATGACCTGGTTGGAGAAGGAGTTCGACATCACGAAGCTGGGGTGCCCGGTCGCGTTGCCCAGGTTCAGCAGCCGGCCCTCGGACAGCACCAGCACGCTGTGGCCGTCCGGGAAGACCCACTCGTCGACCTGCGGCTTGATGTTGATGCGGCGGATGCCCGGGTAGCGGGCGAGCCCGGCCATGTCGATCTCGTTGTCGAAGTGGCCGATGTTGCCCACGATCGTCTGGTGCTTCATCCGGGCCATGTGCTCGGCCATCACCACGTCCTTGTTCCCGGTCGTGGTGATCACGATGTCGGCCTCGGGCAGCGCCGACTCCAGCGTCTTGACCTGGTAGCCGTCCATCGCCGCCTGCAGCGCGCAGATCGGGTCGATCTCGGTCACGATCACCCGCGCGCCCTGGCCGGACAGCGACTCCGCCGCACCCTTGCCCACGTCGCCGTAACCGCAGACCACCGCGACCTTGCCACCGATCAGCACGTCGGTGCCGCGGTTGATGCCGTCGATCAGCGAGTGCCGGATGCCGTAGCGGTTGTCGAACTTCGACTTGGTCACCGAGTCGTTGACGTTGATCGCCGGGAACAGCAACTCACCCGCCGCCGCCAGCTGGTAGAGCCGCAGCACACCCGTGGTGGTCTCCTCGGTCACCCCGCGCACGCCCTGGCCGATCCGGGTCCACTTCTGCCCGTCCGCGGCGAGCGACGCCCGCAGCAGCTCCAGCACGACCTTCCACTCGTCGGAGTCGTTGTCGTCGGGCTGCGGCACCACCCCGGCCGCCTCGTACTGGGTGCCCTTGTGCACCAGCAGCGTCGCGTCGCCACCGTCGTCGAGGATCATGTTCGGACCCTCGCCGTCCCAGGTCAGCATCCGCTCGGTGCACCACCAGTACTCCTCCAGCGACTCGCCCTTCCAGGCGAACACCGGCACCCCCTGCGGCGCCTCCGGAGTCCCGTGCGGGCCCACCACGACCGCGGCCGCCGCGTGGTCCTGCGTGGAGAAGATGTTGCACGACGCCCAGCGCACCTCGGCGCCGAGCGAGACCAGCGTCTCGATCAGCACCGCCGTCTGCACCGTCATGTGCAGCGAACCCGACACCCGCGCACCGCGCAGCGGGTTCACCTCCGCGTACTCGCGGCGCAGCGCCATCAGCCCCGGCATCTCGTGCTCGGCCAGCCGGATCTCCTTGCGGCCGAACTCGGCCAGCTCCAGATCCGCGACGGCGAATTCCACCCCGTTGCGGGTGTCGTGCCACTTCGCAACGCTTTCGGGGGTCATAGCGGCATTTCCTCCAACGATCGACTCCACCTGAACAGTACCGTTGTCCGTTCATCGCGGAACACCCGGAAAAGGAGACAGCCGACGTGCCGCTTCCTGGTCCCGACACCCGAGTGGTCGAACTACGCGTGCCGGGCCTTTCCGGCACCAGCGGCGAAGAGCTGCTGGACGCGGCCGGCACGGTGGAAGTCGCCGGGGACGGTGTCGGCCGGGTGATCCGCCCGTCGGACCGGCTGCGGCGCCCGGCGCCCGGTCCGGTGCTGCAGGCGCTCGGCCGCTCGGTCCCCCGCACGCTCGAGGGCTACCTGTGGAGCGGGATGACCTCCGGGGGCGCCACCAAAGCGGCGTGGGCGCTGCTGTTCCCGTTCTCGCTGGCCAACGTGGCGCACTGGATGCTGCCGCCGGTGCCGGACGGCAGCCGCGCGGCGGCCGTGCTCGGCGGGCTGTGCCGGGGCGTGCTGCGGATCGCCGCACTGCTGCTCACGATGCTGCTCGTCGCGCAGGTCGCGGTCGTCACGCTGGACCTGTTCACCGCGCAGTGCCTGGCGCCCGGCCGCCGCTGCCTGACGTGGCTGCCGGAATGGCTGCGCGACGTCGAGCAGATCCGCCTGACCACGGGGCTGCTGCCTGCCGCACTGGTGGTCCTCGTGTTGTTCCGGGTGTCCGGCACGAACTGGACCGTCCAGGCGCACACCCCGCCGCCGCCAGGGGACACGCTGCCCGGTGACGCGCTGCGCGGCGACACCGACTCGCCCGTGCTGCGCTGCGTGCACACCCTCGCGGCGCTGAGCACCATCGCGCTGCTCGCCGTCGGCGGGCCGCTGCACGTGCCCGGCGACGTCTTCGGGCGGCTGCTGTGGGCCGCCTCGCTGGTGCTCGCCGGGGTCGCGCTCGTCACGTCGGCGTCCGGGGTGCGGGACCTGCCGCGGTGGGCGCGCGGCGGGCTGCTGTGGGTGGCGGTGGCGCTCCTGGTCGCGGTCGGGGTGCGCGGCGCCGTGCCCACCGGATCGGACGCCACCGTGGAAGGCGTCGGCGCGGCACTGCTCGGCGCGTGGCTGGTGTTCGCGTTGCTGCTGGTCCCGGCGGCCCTGCTGGCGCGACGGACCTGGCGCGAGCTGCCGAAGCGGCTGCGGCCGTGGGCCGGTGGCTGGGCGGCCGCGCCGGCGCTGGCGCTCGCGGCGCTGCTCGGCGGCGGGTTCGGCGCGGGGCTGGCGACCGGGCTGCGGCGGCTGGCCGGCGCGAGCGACCTGCGGCTGCCAGACAGCTACCGGCTGGTGACCGCGCTGTGGGGCGGCGGTCTGGTGCTGGCGATCGTGCTGGGCGTGCTCGGGTTCGCGGTAGCCGTTCCCCTGCGGCGGCGGTCGCGCGGGATTCCCGGAGTCGTGCGGATGCTGCAATCTCCGGCGGACCAGCAGGCCGCGGCTGCCGCGTGGGCCCGGTCGGCCTGGGAACGGCGGCACCTGCACCACCTCGCGCTGGGCGTGATCGCGGGTCTGTCGCTCGGTGCGGCCGCGCTGCTGGTCGCCTGGTACGGCTTCGGCACGTTCCCCGGCTGGCTCGACCCGCTGTCCGCGGCCGGGGTGTTCGGGCTGGGCGTGCTGGCCGTCGGGTTGCTGCGGGTGGTCTACACCGCCGCGACGAAGCCAGGACGCAACCGTCACCTGGGCGCGCTGGCCGACCTCGTGTGCTTCTGGCCGCGAGCGGCGCACCCGGCGATCCCGCCGTGCTACGCGCTGAAGGTGGTGCCCGACCTCGCGGCCCGCGCGAAGGAACACCTGGCCGAGCCGAACACGCGCGTCGTACTGGGCGGGGAGAAGCTGGGCAGCGTGCTGGCGGTGATCGCGGCCGCGCGGCTCGTGCACACGGTGTCGCCGGCGGACCGGGAACGGGTGGGCCTGCTCAGCGCCGGGTCACCGCTGCAGTGGGGGTACCAGCGGGCGTTCCCAGCGGTGCTGCCGCACGCCGCGCTCGCCACGCTGTACGGATCGCTGGACGGGCGGTGGCGCGGGCTGGCGCGTGGCACGGACATCTTCGGCGGCGGCGTGACCACCTGGCGGCACCAGGTCGACGGCGACAAGCTGACCGGCGAGGGCTACCTGCCGGGCGGAGGCTGGGGCGCGCTGCCGCCGGCCGCGGCGGGCGCGACCGGCGCGCTCGTCCTGGGCGGGGACCACTGGCTGCCCGATCCGGTCCACCCACCGTCCGGCGCCCGGCGCTGGGCGGCCGGGGTGCTCGGGCACGCGGACTACCTGGTGGACCCGGAATGGGACCAGGCGGTGGCCATCGCGGCAGGCCTGGAGACACCGGGCAAACCGGCCCGCGGGGAGGCCGAGCAGGTTCCCCTGTTCCCCGACCTCCCCCGATTCCACCTGAACATGGCTCGCTGAGCGCACACGAAAAGGCCCCCTCGGCGAGGGGGCCTTTTCGTGTCTCAAGGCTTCGTCGGGTCGGCACCTTCCACCGGCACAGGCGATTCGGTCGCGCCGCGTTTGCCGAGCAGCGAGTGGCGTCGGCTGTAGGCGAAGTAGATGACCACGCCGAGCACCATCCAGGCCAGGAACCTCAGCCAGGTCAGCACCGTCAGGTTCAGCATCAGCCACAGGCACGCCAGGATCGCGAGGATCGGCACCACCGGCACCCACGGCACCCGGAACGCCCGCGGCAGGTCCGGCCGCGTCCGGCGCAGCACCAGCACACCCGCCGACACCAGCACGAACGCGAACAGCGTGCCGACGTTGACCATCTCCTCCAGCTTGTCCGCCGGGAAGAACGTGGCCGCCACCGCGACCAGCAGGCCGACCAGCATGGTCGCGCGCGCCGGGGTGCCCCGCTCGCTCGTGCGGGCCAGCGAGCGCGGCAGCAGACCGTCGCGCGACATCGCGTACAGCACCCGGACCTGGCCGAGCATCAGCACCATCACCACGGTGGTCAGGCCGGCCAGCGCGCCGACCGAGATGACGTTCGCCGCCCAGTTGACGCCGTTCGCGGCGAACGCGGTCGCCAGGGTCTTGTGGCTGCCGTCGCCCGCGTCGGTGGCCAGGTCGGTGTAGGGCACCATGCCGACGACCACGAGCGACACCGCCACGTACAGCACGGTGACGATCGCCAGCGAGCCGAAGATGCCGCGCGGCACCGAGCGCTGCGGGTTCTTCGTCTCCTCCGCCGTGGTGGCCACGATGTCGAACCCGATGAACGCGAAGAACACCAGCGAGGCGCCTGCCAGCAGACCGAACAGGCCGAACGAGCTGCTCGCCCCGCCCGCGATGACCGAGAACAGCGACTGGTCGACGCCCGACTCACCGCTGGACGCAGGCGCACCCGGCGGGATGTAGGGCGAGTAGTTGGCGCCCTTGACGTAGAACAGGCCGAGCACGATCACGAACAGCACGATGCCGACCTTGATCGCGGTGATCACCATGGACACCCGGGACGACAGCTTGGTGCCGATCGTCAGCACCAGGGCCAGCGCGAGCACCAGGATCAACGCGCCCCAGTCGACGATGACGCCGCCGATGTCGAATGTCGTCTTCGCGCCGTCGCCGAAGATGTAGCCCAGCACCGTCTCCAGGTACACGGACCAGCCCTTGGACACCGCGGCCGCGCCGACGGCGAGCTCCAGAACCAGGTCCCAGCCGATGATCCAGGCCATGAACTCGCCGAACGTCGCGTACGAGAACGTGTACGCGCTCCCGGCGACCGGCACCGTCGAGGCGAACTCGGCATAGCACAGCGCGGCGAGACCACACGCGATCGCGGCGAACACGAACGCCAGCGACACCGACGGTCCGGCGTAGTCGCCCGCCGTGCGCGCGGTCAGCGTGAAGATACCGGCGCCGATCACGACCGCGACCCCGAACACCGTCAGGTCCCACGCGGACAGGTTGCGCCGCAACCTGGTGTCCGGCTCGTCGGTGTCCTTAATGGACTGCTCGATCGACTTCGTGCGCCACAGCCCGTTACCTGGCAAGGGTGTCTCCTCCCGGTGTCCTGGGTCTCAGGTCCGGTTGGTCACCCTAACGCGAACGGGTGAGGCGAGCGAATCGGAGGTCAGACGAGCTGACGGTCCAGGTCCGGCTCCAGGTAGATCAGCCGCGCGGACGGCACCCGCTCGCGCACCCTGGCCTCGGCCGCGTCGATCTCGCCAGCCACTTCGGACAGCTCCAGGCGCGGGGCGAGAGCGAGCTTCGCGGCGACCAGCAGCTCGTCCGGGCCTAGGTACTGGGTGCGGATGTGGATCACGCGGTCGACGCGGCCGCCGGTCAGGGCCGCGCAGATGCTGTCCAGCTCGCGGTCGGTGGCGCCCTCGCCGATCAGCAGGCTCTTCATCTCGACGATCAGGATGATCGCGATGATGCCGAGCAGGACACCGATCATCACGGTGCCGATGCCGTCCCACACCGGCTCGCCGGTCACCTCGGACAGCCCGACGCCGATCAACGCGAAGACCAGGCCGAGCAGCGCGCCGGTGTCCTCCAGCAGCACGACCGGCAACTCCGGCGTGCGCGACTGGCGGATGAACTGCCACCACGTCGCATCGCCCTTGATCTTGCGCGACTCCCCGATGGCCGTGACGAACGAGTAGGTCTCCAGGCCGATCGCCACGACCAGGATGCCGACCGCGACCAGCGGGCTGGTCAACGGCTCCGGGTGCTCGATCTTGTGGATGCCCTCGTAGAGCGCGAACACCGAGCCGAGGGTGAACAGCATCAGCGCGACCACGAACGACCAGAAGTACCGCTCCCGGCCGAAGCCGAACGGGTGTTCCCGGGTGGCCCGCCGCCGCGCCTGGCGCTGGCCGAGCAGGAGGAGGCCCTGGTTGGACGTGTCGGCGACCGAGTGCACCGACTCGGCGAGCATGGACGACGACCCCGTGATCAGGAACCCGGCGAACTTCGCCACCGCGATCCCGGCGTTCGCGGTGAGTGCCGCGAGGATCGCCTTGGTTCCGCCACTTGCCGACACGCTGACCCCCTGCTGAGTGCTACCCGTTTGTCGGGGATGAGCCTAGAGCTTCCCGCCTCAGCGCAGCAGTGGGAGTCCGCCGACCAGTTTGTCGATCTTGTTCCGCGGCCCCACCAGGCTCACGGCGTAGTACTCGAAGGCCTCCTCGTCGGTACCCGCCATCGCCTCGGTGTACTCCGCGTAGGAACGGCTGGCCTGCGCGTGCTTGGACATGTCGGCGACGAAGATCCCCTCGCGGTTGGCGGCCTTCGTGCGGATCTGCAGCAGCTTCGCCGCGTCGGCGGCCAGGATCGAGCAGCCGGTCCACGGCAGCCCCGCGTGCGTGCGGGCGGAGGCGTCCTCGACCTGGGGGCCGACCAGCGCGGGCAGGACCTTGCCGACCGCGGCGCCGAGGCACGAGGTGGCGTTCGCGACGAGACCCGGCCCGATGGACGGGTCGGCGATGATCACCCACTTGACCGTCGCGGTGCGGGTGGTGGCGTCGAGCTGGACTTCAACCTGATGATCTGTGGTCACGAGCGCACAAGCTAGGCAAAGATGTGCGAGTCAGCCAGCAAGTCCGAACTTAATTCGACGGGAGGCCCGTTTTGGCCCGCTTGGACGAACTTGATCAGGCGTTGCTGCGGGAACTGCAGCGCGACGGACGGCGCACCAACCGCGAGCTGGCCGCCGCGACCGGGGTTTCGCCATCCACGTCGCTGGAGCGCGTCCGGGCCCTGCGGGAACGCGGCGTGATCCGCGGCTACAACGTCGACCTCGACCTGGCCGAGATCGGCCGCCCGGTGCAGGCGCTGATCGCCGTCCGGGTGCGCCCGCCGTCCCGGCCGGTCATCGATGCCTTCCGGGAATGGGTGACCCTGCTGCCCGAGACGCTGGGCGTGTTCGTGGTCTCCGGCGGCGAGGACTTCCTCGTGCACGTGGCGGTGCCGGACAACGACGCCCTGTACGCGTTCGTCATCGACCGCCTCACGCAGCGCAAGGAAGTGGCCGACGTGCGGACGAGCGTGGTCTACGAGCACATCCGCAGCCGTGTGATCGACCCGGCCTAGCGGTCGCGGAGCAGAGCCACCCCGTCGCCGTCGAGCTCGTCGCAGTACGCCGTGCGACCGGTCATCGCCATGATCAGCGCCAGGGTGGTTCCGGTGACCAGCGGACCGGAGCCGGTCGCGAACGGGCCGTCGGTGGCCGCCAGCCACAGCCATCGACGCGGCCCCGCACGAGTACGATGAGGTCGCGCGGCAGTCAGCCTCGTCCGTGGTGATGCGGGCGAGCACTAGCACACGGTCAGCCCGCGCACGGCGACGGTGTGGCCCGCTGCCGGCCGGACAGGGCGGTGAGGTGAACCGCTAGTGCGTCCGTCCGGCGTGCACAACCGGCCAGAAGTGCGCGGCCAGCGGACCTTCCGGTCCGGTCGGAATCGGTCCTGCCAGTAGGACCGTTCCGGTGCGCCGGGATCATCGCTACAGGCAGCCCGAGGTGGCGCGGAACAACTGCGTCCGGCCGCTCTCCGCGGGGTGCACGGCGACCGCCGGGTCCGAAGCCGGCACCCACACCGACTGCCCGCGGCGCAGCTCGATCTCCTGGCCGCTCTCCGCCTTGATCCGCACCGAACCCTGCGTGCACAGCAGGATCTGCGGCTTACCGTTGTCGACGCGCAGCGAACCGGTCTCCCCGGCGTCCCACTCGCACCGGGACAGCTCGAACTCCGGCGCGTCGGTCGTGTACACCTCGCCGCACGCGGACGGCTCGCCACGCAGGATCGGCATGTCCGCGCACGTGAAGTCGACGACGCGGAGCAGCTCGGGCACGTCCACGTGCTTCGGCGTGAGCCCGCAGCGCAGGATGTTGTCCGAGTTCGCCAGGATCTCCACGGCCGTGCCGTGCAGGTACAGGTGCAGGTTCCCGGCAGGCAGGTAGATCGCCTCGCCCGCGCTCAGCGTCAGCCGGTTCAGCAGCAGCGCGGCCAGCACACCGGCGTCCCGCGGGTGCGCCTCGCCCAGTTCGAGGATCGTGCGGCACTCGACGTCGAACTCGCCGTGGTCCTTCACGTGCAGCACGCACGCGTCGAGCACCTCGGGCAGCAGCTCGTCCAGCACCGGCTGCGGCAGCGTGATCCACGTGGTGAACAACGCGCGCAGGCCGTCGGAATCCGGCTGGGCCGCCAGCAGCTCGGTGTACTTCGCCAGACCGGGGGTCTCGATGGCGCGCAGCAGCTCGACCGTCCGCTCCGGCTTGCGGAAGCCCGCCAGCGCGTGGAACTCGGTCAGCGCGCACACCAGTTCGGGCTTCGCGGTCGGGTCCGGGTAGTTCCGGTTCGGCGCGTCCCGCGGGATGCCGGCGGCCTCCTCACGGGCGTAGCCCTCGGCCGACTGCTCGGCCGACGGGTGCGCCTGCATCGACAGCGGCTCCTCGACGGCGAGGATCTTCAGCAGGAACGGCAGCCGGTTGCCCCAGTGCTCGGCGCACTCGCGGCCCAGCTGGCCGAGCGGGTCGGCCTCGACGAGTTCCAGCAGGCTGCGCTCGTCGCCATCCGGACCGACGATGCGCGACGGGTCGCCGGGGTGGGCGCCCATCCACAGCTCCGCCTCCGGGTGCGGCGCGGGCACCTCGCGTCCCAGCAGCTCGGGGATGGTCGTCCGGGACCCCCAGGCGTAGGGCCGCACCGCATTGCGCAGCAGCTCCACTGTCTTCTCAACTCCTTGGCTCTTCCAACCCCTCGCCCGATTCCCGCGGGATCGGGCCCGAAACCGGCGTCAGGCGGACGCGGGCTCGTAGTGCCCGCCACCACCCGTGGTGGCGGTCGCCAGCCCGAGGTAGACCGCGGCCAGCTCGAACCGTAGCGCGAGCACCCCGGCGCGCACGGGCTCGTCACCGACGATCTCGTCCGCTGGGGCGACCACTCCGGCCCCGGGAAGCGTATGCGAAGCGTCGTGGCGCGCCGCGTCGGCCGCTGGGCCGCTGTGCACCGCGAGCAGCAGCACCCGGTAGTTCGGCAGGTCGGTGTCGAAATCGGGGTCGGCGAAGATGTCCCGCTCGCCGGAGCTGCTCGCCGCGGCCTGACGCAGAGCGCGACGGGTCATCGCCTGCCGGTAGTCGGCGATATCGGCGACTACCCCGGCGAACGAGCCCAGCGCGTAGCCGGCGTGCTGGGCGACCGCGACCGCGATCGGGTCCAGCCCCCACAGCAGCGGGATCCGGTCGGCGAGCCGCAAGGCGAGCGCCTTGGCGGGGTTGGCGAAGGAGTCGCGGCCGAGGTGGCCGCGCTCGGCCTCGGAGTCGAGCTGGTCGGCCAGCAACTGCACGTCGGCGACCAGCAGGCCGAGTGCGTTCGCGGTGAGCAGCCCGGCGGCGAGGCCGCGGGCGAAGGTCAGCTCGGGCGGCACCGGGACCCGCGGGACGAGCTGGACGCCCTTGCCCGCCAGCGACGCCGCGACCGGGCCCTCGTTCGGCGCGGACAGCACCACCGTCGCCCCGTACCGCGCGGCCCGCTCCACGCCGGCAGCCAGCTCGCGGTCGAACGGGTCGTCGGTGTGCGCGAAGACGACGTCGAGCGCCCCGATCCACGGCGGCACCGCCTCGCTGACCACGACCGGCGCCGGGCAGGCCGGCGCCAGCAGCGCGTACAGCAGACGCGCGACGCTCCGGCTCACCCCGGGACGGACGATGAGCACGAGCGCCCGCGGACGGCCGAGGTCGAGCCGGTCGGCCAGCTCGGCGTCCGCGGCGACCTCGGCGGTGGAGCGCACCTGGGCACCGGCCATCGCCGCCGCCCTCAACAGTCCCGCGGTGTCGGCCTCCGCCAGGCGCGCGGGGTCGTCCAGGAGGGTGTCGTCAAGCACCGTCGGCACGGGACTCATCCGGAATCGTGGCCTCGTCGAGCAACAGCACCGGGATGCCGTCCCGGACCGGGTACTCGCGACCACAGGAGGTGCACGTCAACGCGTCGGCCTCCGGGTCGCTCGCCGTTCCGGGGCGGAGCGGCGCGTGGTCGTCGGACGGGCACGCCAGGATCTCCAGCAACTGGGCATCGAGCGCGACTGCCATGGAACCTCCCTAGCTGCGAACGATCGCAAGGACTTCGTCGGTCAGCGCCCGGACCGCGTCCTCGTCGGCGGCCTCGACGTTGAGCCGCAGCAGCGGCTCGGTGTTGGACGGGCGCAGATTGAACCACGCCTTGCCCGGCAGCTTCACCGTCAGGCCGTCCATCTCGTCGATCTCGACGCCGGGACGGCTCGCGAACGCGTCCTTGACCGCGAGCTGCTTGGCGACCTGGTCGTCGACCGTCGAGTTGATCTCGCCGGACGCCGCGTAACGCGAGTACGCGGCGGTCAGCTCGGACAGCGGCCGGTCCTGCTCGCCGAGCGCGGCCAGCACGTGCAGCGCGGCCAGCATGCCGGTGTCGGCGCGCCAGAAGTCGCGGAAGTAGTAGTGCGCGGAGTGCTCGCCACCGAAGATCGCGCCGGTGGCGGCCATCTCCTGCTTGATGAACGAGTGCCCGACCCTGGTGCGCACCGGCGTGCCGCCGTGCTCGGCGACGATCTCCGGCACGGCCTGCGAGGTGATCAGGTTGTGGATGATCGTGCCGCCCGGGTCCTTGGCCAACTCGCGCACGGCGACCAGCGCGGTGATCGCGCTCGGCGACACCGGGTCGCCGTTCTCGTCGACCACGAAGCAGCGGTCGGCGTCGCCGTCGAAGGCCAGGCCCGCGTCGGCGCCGACCTCGCGGACCTTGGCCTGCAGGTCGACCAGGTTCTTCGGGTCGAGCGGGTTGGCCTCGTGGTTGGGGAAGGTGCCGTCGAGCTCGAAGTACATCGGCACGATCTCGATCGGCAGCCCCTCGAACACGGTCGGGACCGTGTGGCCGCCCATGCCGTTGCCCGCGTCGACGGCGATCTTCAGCGGGCGGCTGGCGGACAGGTCGACCAGCTTGCGCAGGTACGCCGCGTAGTCGCGGAGGACGTCCCGCTCGGTCACGCTTCCGGGCTGGCCCGCGAACTCCGGCACGCCCTGCTCGACGGTGTCGCGGATCTCGGCGAGCCCGGACTCCTGCCCCACCGGGGCGGCGCCCGCGCGGCAGAGCTTGATGCCGTTGTACTTGGCCGGGTTGTGGCTCGCGGTGAACATCGCGCCGGGCATGTTGAGCGACCCGGAGGCGAAGTAGAGCTGGTCGGTGCTGCACAGGCCGATCGACACGACGTCCACGCCCTGCGAGGTGACACCCTCGGCGAACGCGGCGGCCAGGCCGGGCGACGACTCGCGCATGTCGTGGCCGATCACCACCGACGGCGACTCCGGCTTGATCAGCAACGCGAAGGCGGCGCCGAAGTCCCGTACGAGGCCGGCGTCCAGCTGCTCGCCGACGACGCCCCGGATGTCGTAGGCCTTGACGATGGCCGACAGGTCTGACACGCGCTCTCCCCGAGAGTTGTCCATGGGCTGCGGATACCCGAGAGCCTACCGGGGGAACGCCGGGCGGATGTGGCGTGACCTACGAGATCGGGTCGGGCAGCACCCGCAGGTGGCCGCGGCGGCCGGAGGGGCCCTCCGGTTCCGGCGGCGGGGCGGGCTTGTCGGACCGGCCAGCCTCCCGGACAGCCTCGGCGAGCGCCGTGAGCTCGTCGTCGGACCGGTCCGGGGCGGCGAACTCGCCCTCGTGCCGGACGACCTCCCACCCCCGGGGCGCGGTCAGGCGGAGCGCGTGCGCCTCGCACAGGTCGTAGGAATGCGGCTCGGACGTCGTCGCGAGGGGACCGACCACCGCGGTCGAATCGCTGTAGGCGTAGGTAAGCGTGGCGACGGCCGGGTTCAGGCACCCCGTTCGCGAACACTTTCGTACGCTCGACACGATCAGGGACGATAGCGCTTCCCCCTGACAAGTGCGCGCAGGCGCACCGGTGCAGGCCACCGACCGAGGCCAACGCGTAACCTTCCGGATGTGTCTATGGCTCGAAGTTCCCGGCATCGGCGGCGTGTCCGCCGGGACCGGCATGGCCGCGGGCTGCGCGGGCCGCTGTACCCGGCGACCCTGCCGGCCGCGGCCAGCCGCGCGGAGAAGTTCGACCAGCTCGTGCTCGACGCGCTTGAGCCGATCGAGGCCAGGTGGCGGGACCAGCTGACCAAGCTCGACGTGGCGGTCGACGACGTGCCGGAGATCCGCGGCGCCGGGGGCCCGGTGGACGACGGGGTGCTCCACGACGGGGCGGTGCCGCTGTCCCGCCTGGTCCCGGCGGGGGTCGACCGCACCGGCCTGCCGACGCGCGCGCGGATCGTGCTGTACCGGCGGCCGCTGGAGGCGCGGGCCAAGGACCCCGGCGAACTGGCCGAACTCGTGCACGACGTGCTGGTCGAGCAGGTGGCGGGCTACCTGGGCGTCGAACCGGACATCATCGAGGGCGGCGAGTAGTTCCCCCGGCGGTGCCCGGAGCGAGTGGTTTCCGGGCGGCTGGTTCTCCGATGGCGGTGGCACCGGCCGGCTCGTGGGCGCAGCAGCTGCGCCGACCTGCCGGATTGCTCAGGAGTGCGCCGGCTCCGAGGTCGGCTCCAGCGGGCGCGGCTCGCGCAGCCGGGTCGGCACCGCGGTCAGCAGGGTGAACAGCGCGGCCGCGATCTGGACCAGCAGCAGCACGTCCCGCAGGGTCGATGGGTGCTCGAGCGTCACCTCGGCCTGGGTGGTCGGCACCGCGACCGCCACCTGGTGCCCCCACGCCGGCACGATCGGCACCGGCTTGCCGTCCACCCGTGCCCGCCACCCGTCCTCGTGCTCGGCGGCCAGCACCAGCAGCCGCCCCGGCACGCCCTCCGACACCCGCACCCGCACGTCCGGCAGCTGCGCGTCCACCGGCGTCACCCCGAGCGTGCTGGTCGGCGCCTGCGAGGTCACCGCCTGACGCGCCACCCCGGGCGGGATCAGCACGACCTGCCCGCCCGGCTCCAGCAGCCGCAGCACCGGCCGCCCGTCGGACGTCGGCGCGACCGACGACGCCAGGTCGCCGGCCATCGTCACGATCGGGCGCGGATCGGCGCCCGCCGGGAGCACCACGAACAACGCCCCCGACGCCGCGGCGCCGGACAGGGCGGCCCTGGTCCGGCCCGGCTCGGGGTCGGTCAGCGCGTCCTGCCACCCGGCCAGCCGGGCGGGCGTCGCCGCGCTCACCGCCAGCTGCTCGTCCCCGAACCGCGGCATCCGGCCGCCCGTCTGCAGCGCGGGCGCGTCCCCGGCGTCCAGCAGCAGCACCGACCGGCCGGTTCGGGCGAGCTCGTCGGCCTGGTCCTGCGCCAGCGCCGGCCCGCCGCCGGAGTGCAGCGGCCCGCCGCTGCCCGCCACGACGACCCCGACGGCCAGCGCCACCAGCAGCACCGCGCCACCAGCGAGAAAGGGCTTTCCGACCGGGCCACGGCACGCCGACAGCACGACCCACAACAGCCCAGCCCCGATGACCAGCAGCGGCACCCCGGCGAAGCCCGGTGACACCGGCCCGCCCTGCAGCGGCGCCACTTCCACCAGCCGCACGACCAGCAGTCCGGCGACGCCGAGCACCACCACGGCGAGCCCGGCCCCGGCGGCCCGGCTGGGGCGCACCGCGAACGCGATCACGGCCGCCAGCAGCAACGCGAGCCCGGCAGGCCACGCCCCGGCACCGCCCGGGTCCAGCCCGGCCAGGTCGACCGCGGTCACCGGATCGCCCGGCCCGCTCAGTCCGTGCAGCACCAGCGCCGGGTGGTTGACCAGCACGGTCGGCCACGGCATGAGCAACGCCAACGGCACCAGCACGACGATGACCACCGACGCGGCGCGCTTGAGCGGCGGCGCCGGCGAGGGCAGCACGACGAACCCGACGACCAGCCCGGCCAGCGCGAGCAGATGCGCCAGCGGCGAGAACGCGCCGAGCAACGCCAGGCCGAGCGCGCACAGCGACGACGAGTGCAGCCACCGCTGCCCCGGATCGGCGAGCACGCCCGCGATGCCGGCGATCACCGGCGGCAGCAGGATGTGGGCGGCCACGACGTCGAGCCGGCCCTGCGACACCGCCGCGGTCGCGGCGGGCAGCAGTCCGTAGGCGGCGGCGATCACCGCCCGCACCCACGGCTGCACCGGCAACCGCCGCGTCGCGAAGAACGCCGACACCCCGGCGAGCGGAGCGTCGGCGATCATCAGCAACGACACGAACCCGTGCGGCGTGAACACCGCACCGAAGGTGCCGAGCACGGCCAGCGCGGCAGGCGCGGCGCTCGCGGTGCCGCCGTCCACGGCATGCCAGCCCGCGAGGTAAGCCGACCAGACCTCGCTCAGCGAACCGGCTTCGAGGAGCCGTCCGCCCGCGAGGTCGAACCCCAGTCGTCCCGCGTTCACCGACAGCCCCAGCGCGGCGAGCACCACGAAAACGCCCACCACCGGGGCGATCCTGGCCACCTTCGAGGTCCTGTCCGGGACGTTCACGTTGTCGGGCAAGGCTTCTCCAGTGGGCGGCGGCGATCGGTGAGGATCTTTGCCGCGCCAGCCTAGCTGAGCCGACCGTGACTCCACGCACCCGCACGAGCACGCGGAGACCTGTCACCTCGTTGTGAAGCAGGCGTTAAATTCCCTTACACAGCCCGCTTTTTGAGCTTCCGACGCTCCCGTTCGGACAGACCACCCCAGATGCCGAAGCGCTCGTCGTGGGCCAGCGCATACTCCAGGCATTCGCCCTTCACTTCGCAGCCCTGGCAAATCCGCTTCGCCTCACGGGTCGAGCCGCCCTTCTCCGGGAAGAACGCCTCTGGATCGGTCTGCGCGCACAGTGCGCGGTCCTGCCACTCGGGGGGCTCGTCGTTGTCGAAGAGGTCGACGAGCTCGCCCAGCTCCACTTCCGGGCCTTCTCGCCACTCCACGACGTTCCCCCAATCCCTTCCGTCGGATTCCAACCGCACGTCCGCCTCCTCTGCTTCCACGCACTCCCCAGGCTGGCGGTCTTGCATCGCCGTCACCGTCGCCCCCTTGCAGCAACGAATAACAGCACTGTGATTACACCCGTGTAATGAGGCTAGGTCAAGCGGAGTAGCGAGGTTGGGGGATGCTTCTGCCCCGTCGCGCAAGCGGACACGCCGAACATCAACTCGCCAGGATGCGACAGACTGGACCCCGTGCAACGATCCGCGGTCCGACCAAGTCCTGTCTTCTTCGGCATTCTCGCACTCACCGTAGTGGGTGGCCTACTGGCCGCGTTCGGTGACGCGAGCACACTGCTCACTTCCGACCAAGACCCGATGGTGGTAGCCGGCGTCTTCATCCTGGTGATCGCCGGCTGGGTGCTCTCACTCACGCTGCACGAGTTCGGGCACGCCTTCGTCGCCTTCAAGGGCGGCGACTACGAGGTGGCCTCGAAGGGCTACCTGTCGATGGACGTCCGGCACTACACCGATCCGGTGCTGTCGATCGTGCTGCCGCTCGTCTTCCTGCTCATCGGCGGCATCCCGCTGCCCGGTGGCGCGGTGTGGATCAACCGCTGGGCGCTGCGCACCCGCGGGGTCGCGTCCTGGGTGTCGCTCGCCGGCCCGCTGTCCAACCTGCTGATCGGCATCGTGCTGACCGTGGTCGTGATGCTGGTGCCGATGCCGGCCGGCCTGCTGGTGGGCCTGTCGTTCCTGGCGCTGCTGCAGATCGCGACGTTCGTGCTGAACATCCTGCCGGTGCCCGGGCTCGACGGCTACGGCGCGATCGAGCCGTACCTGTCACCGGACGCGCGCGAGTTCGGCGCGAAGGCGCGGCCGTGGGCGCCACTGGTCCTGTTCGCCCTGCTGTTCGCGGTTCCCGCGGTGGGCGACGCGTTCTGGGACCTGGTCTCGTTCATCTACGGAGCGATCGGCGGCGACGACATCGCGGCGGCGGTCGGCCAGTACACCTTCCTGTTCTGGCGCCACTGAGGTTCAGGCCGCGCGGGCGAGCCACTCGTCCGCGCGGCGCACGACCCGCTTCAGCCCGCTGCGCTCGCCGAGGTAGTCGCCGACCATGCCGACCACCGGCAGCATCCCGACGGCCCGGTGGTAGAACCGGCCGTGCGGCCGCTTGTCCAGCTCGTCGGTGATGGCCAGGAGCGAGCGGCCCATGCGCCACAGCGTCTTACCGGCCGACTTCAGCGTGATGCGGCGCGGTCGCTGCTCCACCTGGGAGAACTCGCCGGCCAGCTTGGCGGTCTCGGCGTCCTCGTCGGCGACGTCGAAGTCCTCGTTCTTGCCCGCGGCGAGCGCCGGGTCGATGTCGCGCTGGAAGAGCACCCAGGCGACCAGCCGGACCTTCTCGCCGACGTCGCGGATGCCGTACTCCTCCGCGATGGCGGTCAGCAGCAGGGCCTGCGTGGCCGTGCCGAGCGCGTCCTGGACCGGCAGCCGGTCGGCGAGCGCGCCGCCGAGCCCGGGGATCGAGGTGACCAGCGACGTCAGCCTGCCGAGGCGGTTGACCCACCAGTCGATGTGGCCGTCGCGGTCGGTCGCCTCCCACGCGGCCGAACCGGGCACCCGCACCGAAGCCAGGCCCTCCAGGCGGCCCGGCGTGCGCAACGCGAGCAGCACCGGGCCGGACGCGCGCACGACCGGGCGCAGCACGCCGACGACCTGACGATCGGAAATCGCTTCACCCACGGCTGGCAGCACCCTTCTTCGGCGGTTCGGCGAGCGCGCCACCGAGGCTCATGGCCGCCGGCAGCGCCCCGCCGGCGATGAGCAGCAACGCTCGCCAGTCCCGCAGCAGCACGAGATCCCCGCCGGGCCCGAACAGCCCGACGATCACTATCACCAGTACCCACGCGACGAGCGGCGCAAACGCCGCGCGCCGCGCCACCAGCCGTCCGGCCAGCCGCACGAGCAGCGGGGTGGTGAGCGCCGCGACGAGCACCATCACCGGGAACGGGATGGTCCCGCCGACGTACAGCGGCAGGAAGAACAGCTCGAGCACGGCCAGCAGCGCCGCGTCGAGCACCAGCAGCACCAGCAGCAGCCTGGACACCTACAGCCCTCCGAACAGGTCGCGCTCCGCGCCCTCCGCCGGGCCGCGCACGAGTACATAGTGCTCGACCTCGTCGATGGGCTGCGCGATGCCGTTGGACAACGCGAACGCCGGCGGCCGCACGCTGATCTGCGTCTCGTGGGCGGCCAGCGCCGCGATCTTGGCGTCGAGGTGGTCGCGCACGTCGATGGCGGTGGTGATCTCCTCGTCCGGGATGACCGGGAGCTCGCCGTCTGCGGGCAGCCGCCACGGCAGGCCGGGCTCCGCACGCAGGCGCGCGACCCCGCGGGCGAGCGCGTCGCGGGAGGCGGCGATGTGGAAGACCCGCCGCACGTAGGGGGCGTCCTCGACGGCGAGCATGGTTACTGCGTGTGCCCGGATGTGGTCCGGGTGCCCATACCCGCCGAAGTCGTTGTAGGTCACCACCACATGGGGCCGCGTCTCGTCGAGAACGGCCCGCAGCTGGGCGGCCTGCTCACGTGGATCTCCTCCGGAAAACGCCCGCGGGTGATCGGCCGACGGCGTGCCTGCCATGCCGGAATCACGCCAGCGCCCGATACCCCCCAGATAACACTGCCGGGTCAACCCGAGCGCCCGGACGGCGGATGCCAGTTCCCCCGCTCGGTAGCCCCCGAGCTGGTCCCCCGCCCACGCCCCGAGCTGGTCGAGCCGCTTCGGGATGATCTCCCCCTCCTCACCGAGTGTGCAGGTCACGAGGGTCGTCTCAACCCCTTCGGCGGCGTAGCGGGCGATGGTCCCGCCGGTGGTGATGCTCTCGTCGTCCGGGTGGGCGTGGACGAGGAGGAGCCTACGTGCGGAGGTAGCGGTCACGACTTCAGGTTAATTAGAAGATTGTGTGGCGTTCCTGTCACAGGCGTATGACTAGTCCTTTCGTGGGGTCCACAAAGTGGGACGCGTCGGTTATTCTCCCCCGAGCTACGCACCGCGCCGTAGCAGGGGAAATCCAAGAAGGGGTGCCCGTGCACCGAGATCCGGTGGGCAGGACCGGCGGCCACGAACGGCGACTCTCGTCACCCGTTCGAGTTAGGGACCGCGCGTCACTGTTCCATCACAATCTCACGCTGAGTGTCCGTCTCGGCTGTTCCGCTGCCTAAGTTGCACGACTACGGTGAGCAAACTCGATCACCTCGACAGTTCGCCGCCACAGGACGAGGCCGCCTCGCTACCCACGACGGCGTCGAGCAAGGAGTAATGAATGTTAGGGAAGACCAAGTCACGTGCCGCCAGAATCGGCGCGCTCGCCGCGACCGCAGCGCTGGTCCTCGCCGCGTGTGGCGGCGGCGGTGGTGGCAACAGCGGCGTGCAGACCGGACAGGCCTTCGCCGAGTGCGACGCCAACGCCAACGGGTGCAACTCGGCCGCCGCTGACCAGCTGCAGGACGGCGGTGACGTCACCTTCGCGATCGAGAAGAACATCCCGAACTGGAACGTCACGTCCGGTGAGGGCAACGTCTTCGAGACCGGCATGGTGACCAAGGGCATCCTGCCCTACACCTTCTACACGACGCCGGACCTCAAGCCGACGCTGGCGACGGACTTCGTGACCTCGGCCGACATCACCAGCACGAACCCGCAGACGGTGGTCTACAAGATCAACCCGAAGGCCGTGTGGTCCGACGGCACGCCGATCACGGCGGACGACTTCATCTACAACTGGAAGGTCCAGAACGGCAAGGACTGCCCGGACTGCGCCCCCGCCAGCACCTCCGGTTACGACCGGATCGCCTCGGTCGTGGGCTCGGACAACGGCAAGACGGTCACCGTGACCTTCACCAACCCGTTCACCGACTGGAAGGTCCTGTGGAGCTCGACCGGTGCGATGTACCCCGCGCACCTGGCCGCCCAGCACGGTGACCTGAACACCCCGGCCGGCCTGGCCGAGTCGTACAAGTGGTTCGGCGAGACGGTTCCGACCTGGTCCGGCGGCCCGTGGAAGATCGACAACTTCCAGAACAACGTGTCGATCACCATGGTGCCGAACCCCGCGTGGTGGGGCGCCAAGCCGAAGCTGTCGCGCGTGATCTTCCGGATCATCACCGACGCCTCGCAGGAGCCGACGGCCCTGCAGAACAACGAGGTCCAGGTCATCTACCCGCAGCCGCAGGTCGACCTGGTCAACCAGGTGCGCAACATCCCGAACGTGTCCTCCTACATCGGCCTCGGCCTGACCTGGGAGCACTTCGACTTCAACCTGAAGAACCCGGCGCTGGCCAACAAGGCACTGCGTCAGGCGCTGTACACCGCGGTCGACGTCCAGGGCGTCATCGACAAGACCGTCGGCCAGTTCACCGACAAGGTGAAGCCGCTGCAGAACCACAACTTCATGCCGGGCCAGGAGGGCTACAAGGACGTCATCTCGTCCACCGGCCAGGGCACAGGTGACATCAACAAGGCGAAGCAGATCCTCACCGAGGCCGGTTACAAGCTGCAGGGCGACCAGCTGATCGACCCGAGCGGCGCGCCGGTGCCCGCCCTGCGGATGCGCTACACCGTGGGCAACCAGATCCGCCAGAACGAGTGCGAGCTGTTCCAGCAGGCCGCGAGCCAGCTGGGCGTCAAGGTGGACATCATCCCCACCGACGACCTCGGTGACACCACCAGCAACGGCGACTTCGACGTGATCGTGTTCGCGTGGGTCGCCTCGCCGTTCCCGTTCTCCGGTGCGCAGCAGAACTGGACCACCGGTTCGGAGAGCAACTACGGCGAGTACAGCAACACCCAGGTCGACAACCTGATCGCGCAGGCCAACGCCGAGACCGACCAGGCGAAGGCGGCGGAACTGCTCAACCAGGCCGACCAGATCATGGCCGACGACGCGTACGTGCTTCCGCTGTACCAGAAGCCGACCTTCATCGCGTCGTACGACAACATCGCCAACATCCGCAACAACTCGACCCTCGACGGGCCGGTCTACAACATGCAGGAATGGGGCATCCGGAAGGGCTGACCAGCCAAGCCGGAGTACATTACTGAGAAGTAATTCGGTGGGGGAGGCCGGCGACGCCGGTCTCCCCCACCCCCTAACCGCACGAAACCACCACAACTAGACAGGTCGCGCCGCCCGGTTCCGCCGTCACGAGCGGCGTGCTGGTCGAACTTCAGCAGGAAGACCTCCATGCTCGCCTTCGCATTGCGCCGGCTGCTCGTGTCGGTGCCGATCCTCATCTTGTCGACGTTCGTCGTCTTCGTGATGGTGTCGCTGTCGGCCAACCCGCTCAGCAACCTCATCACCCGAAATCCGCCACCGCCCCCGCAGACCATCGCCGCCGAGACCCACCGGCTGCACCTGGACCAGCCGCTGATGGAGCGGTACTGGAACTGGATCACCGGCATCTTCCGCGGCGACTTCGGCCCATCCGTCAACTCGACGATGGACATCGGGTCGGAGGTCATCTCCCGCTTCGGCGTCACGTTCCGCCTGATCTTCCTCGCGATGGTCATCGCGCTGATCCTGGCGATCGTCGTCGGCGCCGTCAGCGCCGTGAAGCAGTACTCCAAGCTGGACTACACGGCCACCTTCTTCGGTTTCCTCTTCCTGTCGATGCCCGCGTTCTGGCTCGCGGTGCTCCTGAAGCAGGCCGGCATCAACATCAACAACACCGTCGGCGACCAGGTCTTCTACACGATCGGCGCGAGTTCGATCTACGTGCAGGGCGGCTTCTGGGCGCACCTCGGCGACGTGCTGGGGCACATGATCCTGCCGACCATCTCGCTGGCGCTGATCTCCTACGCCTCCTGGAGCCGCTTCCAGCGCGGGTCGATGCTCGAGGTGCTCAACAGCGACTACGTGCGGCTCGCCCGCGCCAAGGGCCTGTCCCGCGGCGTCGTGATGCGGCGGCACGCGCTGCGCAACGCCCTCATCCCGCTGACCACCGTCACCGCGCTGGACCTCGCGTCCATCATCTCCGGAGCCGTCGTGACCGAGAAGGTGTTCCAGTGGCAGGGCGCGGGTACCTTCCTGCTGGACGCCATCGCCCAGAGCGACGTGTACGCCGTCGAGGCCTGGCTGCTGATCTCGGCGACCTTCGTCATCCTGTTCAACCTTGTCGCCGACCTGCTGTACGGCGTGCTCGACCCGAGGATCCGCCATGCCTGAGCCTTCGACCACCGAAACCACCGCGACGGCCCAGCTGCAGGACAGCCCCAAGGGCACCGTCGAGCGCGAGTTCACCGTCCAGGAGCGCGGCCAGTTCCAGCTGGTCCTGCGCCGGTTCCTGCAGCACCGGCTCGCCGTGGCGAGCCTGATCCTGCTGATCGTGATCGTGCTGCTGGCCTACGTCGGCGGCTGGCTCTGGAAGTACGGGCCCGAGGACATCACGCCGGACAACTCCGAGGCGCCGTCGCTGGCGCACCCGTTCGGCACCGACGCGGTCGGCAAGGACATGCTGGCCCAGGTGCTCCGCGGCACCCAGATCTCGCTGCAGATCTCCGTGCTGGTCGCGATCTTCTCCACGGTGGTCGGCACGATCTGGGGCGCGGTCGCCGGCTACTACCGCGGGTGGATCGACACGGTCCTGATGCGCATCGCCGACCTGGTGCTAACCCTGCCGCTGCTGGCCGTCGCCGCCGTCCTCGGCCACAACGCGGGTGGCAGCTGGTGGCTGATCGCAGTCGTGATCGCCGGCCTGTACTGGGCCTACGTGTCCCGTGTCGCGCGCGGTGTGGTGCTGTCGCTGCGGGAGAAGGAGTTCATCGAGGCGGCCCGCGCGCTCGGCGCCGGTGACGCGCGGATCATCTTCCGGCACCTGGTGCCCAACGCGCTCGGCTCGGTGATCGTGAACGCGACGATCCTGGTGTCCATCGGCATCCTGCTGGAGACCGCGCTGTCGTTCCTCGGCTTCGGTGTGCGACCGCCGGACACCTCGCTCGGCCTGCTGGTGAGCAGCGCGCAGACGGCGGTCGACACCCGCCCGTGGCTGTTCTACTTCCCGGGCCTGTTCATCATCCTGATCGCGCTGACGATCAACTTCATCGGGGACGGGCTCCGCGACGCGTTCGACCCCCAGCAGACGAAGGTGCGCGCATGACCTCGTTCGACTCCCAGACGACGGCCGACCCCGTCCTCTCGGTGGAGGACCTCACCGTCCAGTTCCCCAGCGACGACGGCCTGGTGCAGGCCGTGCGCGGTGTGAGCTACCAGCTCGGCCGCGGTGAGGTGCTGGGTGTCGTCGGTGAATCCGGCTCCGGCAAGTCGGTGACCTCGCTGGCGATCATGGGCCTGCTGCCCCGCTCGGCGCGCGTCGAGGGCACGATCAACTTCAAGGGCCGCAACCTGCTGGAGCTGTCCGAGAAGCAGATGACGCGCGTCCGCGGCAGCGGCATCGCGATGGTCTTCCAGGACCCGATGACGTCGCTGAACCCGGTCTACCCGGTGGGCGACCAGATCGCCGAGGCCATCACCGCGCACCACGACGTGCGCAAGGACGTGGCCCGCAAGCAGGCCGTGGAGCTGCTGGACCTGGTGCGCATCCCGAACCCGCAGCAGCGGGCCACGGAGTACCCGCACCAGCTCTCCGGCGGTATGCGGCAGCGCGTGGTGATCGCGATCGCGATCGCCAACCGGCCCGAGGTGATCATCGCCGACGAGCCGACGACCGCGCTGGACGTGACCGTGCAGGCGCAGGTGCTGGACGCGCTGCAGGCGGCGAAGCAGGAGACCGGCGCCGCGATGGTGCTGATCACCCACGACCTCGGCGTCATCGCCGGGCAGGCCGACCGGGTGCAGGTCATGTACGCGGGCAAGGTGGTCGAGGCAGGCACGGTCGATGACATCTTCTACACCCCGCGCATGCCCTACACGCTGGGCCTGCTCGGCAGCCTGCCGCGACTGGACATCAAGACCGACCGGCTCACCCCGATCGCGGGCTCGCCGCCCTCGGTGGTCAACATGCCGCCGGGCTGCCCGTTCAGCCCGCGCTGCCCGATGGCGCAGGACATCTGCGACCAGGAGGAGCCGGTGCTCGCGCCGACCACCGACGGTCTGCACAAGGCGGCCTGCCACTTCAGCGACCAGCTGGCCGGCCGCGAAGCCACTGATCTGTTCAACCCCACCTCGGTCGACGACGTCGACGCGGTGGCCGCGGTGACCCCCGGGGAGAAGACCGAATGAGCGAGAGCGCAGCCGGCGTGCTGCCCGAGCAGGACCAGCGGACCCCGGTGCTGTCGGCCCGCGACGTCGTCAAACACTTCCCGGTGCGCAGCGGCGGGCTGATCCGGCGCCAGATCGGCGAGGTCCAGGCCGTGTCCGGGGTGTCGTTCGACATCTACGAGCGGGAGACCCTGGCGCTCGTCGGCGAGTCGGGGTGCGGGAAGTCGACCACCGCGCGGGTGGTGCTGAACCTGCAGCCGGCCACCGCGGGCGAGGTGCGCTTCGAAGGCACCGAGCTGCACAAACTGAACCGCAAGGACATGCAGCGCCTGCGCAGGCAGATGCAGATCGTGTTCCAGGACCCGTACGCCTCGGTCGACCCGCGCATGCCGGTCAACGAGATCATCGCGGAGCCGCTGCGGATCCACAACCTGTACGAAAAGGGCGGCCGGGAGCGGGTGCGCGAGCTGCTCGCCACGGTCGGCCTGCGGCCCGAGCACGGCAACCGGTACCCGCACGAGTTCTCCGGCGGCCAGCGGCAGCGCATCGGCATCGCGCGGGCGCTCGCGCTGCAGCCGAAGCTGCTGGTGCTGGACGAGCCGGTGTCGGCGCTGGACGTGTCCATCCAGGCCGGTGTGCTGAACCTGCTGCAGGACCTGCAGTCGGAGTTCGGGCTGTCGTACCTGTTCGTGTCGCACGACCTGTCCGTGGTCCGGCACATCGCCAACCGCATCGCGGTGATGTACCTGGGCAAGATCGTCGAGACGGCGCCGTCGGAGGAGCTGTTCGAGAACCCGGCGCACCCGTACACGCAGGCGCTGATCTCCGCGATCCCGGTGCCCGACCCGCGCAAGGAACGCTCGCGGGAGCGCATCGTGATCACCGGTGACGTGCCGAGCCCGGCGAACCCGCCGAGCGGCTGCCGGTTCCGCACGCGGTGCCCGAAGTTCGCGAACGAGTTGAGCGATGCGGAGCGTTCGAAGTGCATCGATGAGGAGCCGTCGCTCGTCGATCGAGGGCAGGGTCACCCGGCGGCTTGCCATTATGCGCAGGCGCGGCAGCTGATCTGATCTCTCACGAAGAAGGCCCCCGGTTCCGCCGGGGGCCTTCTTCGTTCCGCCACCGAGTCAGCTTCTGGTCAGCGGGGGCTGCGGGTCCAGTTCACGGCTTCGCTGAACGGGCCGAGCAGCGGCGGCCCCGCGGTCATCCCGGAGATGCCCTGTCCCGTGGCGAGCGTGTCGGCCAGCTGGAACAACGGCAGCACCGTGTGCTGCGCCCACAGCTTCGGCTCCAGTTCGGCCAGCGCGTCCGCCAGCGGCTTCTCCCCGGTCAGCGCCTCTTCGATCGTCGTCTGCAGGTTTTCGTCGCAGACGGCGACCGGGTTCGCCGGGACCACCGCCACGTTCGCCGACGGCGAGGACTGTCCGGGACGGCAGCCGAACGTCGACGCCAGGACCGTTGCCGCGTCGCCGCCTACCGGGAGCGGCACCACGGCGATGTCGACGCCCACCGCGCCGGAGTTGCCCGTCGGGGCGGTCGAGCCCTGGCTCACCGGCAACGCCAGCAGGTTGGCGAACAGGTCGCGCGGCTGGGCGTTCAGCGTGTTCACCTGGATGCCGGCCGCGATGAGCTGGTTGCTCAGCTCCTTCGCCATGCTCGCGTACGGCTCCTGCTGCCCCGGCGACGCGACGACCAGCGTGAGCGCCCTGCCGTCCTTGCGCCAGATCCCGGCCTCCTTGACGTAGCCCGCCGCGGTCAGCAGCGACTCCGCCTTCGCCGGGTCCGGCACGCCGTAACCGGCGGGGATCGTCGGCGCGTAGCCGGCCTGCGAGGGCCACCGCACCTGCGCGTCGGCCCGCAGCCCGGCCGACGGGCCGCCGCCGGTGCCCTCGTCGATCAGCTTGTTCCGGTCGATGATCGCCGACACGGCCTCGCGCACCTGGTCGTCCACGAGCGGGCCGTTCGCCGGGCGCAGCAGCACCTCGGCCACCCGCGGGCTGGCCACCGTGCTCAGCTGGACGCTCGGCCCGAGCACCTGGAACTGGTTCAAGCCGGCGCTGTCGGTGCGGGACATGACGAACTGGTCGTTGCCACTGCGCAGCGCGCCGGCCAGGCCGGTGGCGTCGGACCGGCGCAGCACGATCTGGTCGACCGCGGCCGGCTTGTCCCAGTAGCGCTCGTTGCGCTCCAGGATGATCTCACCACGCGCGTTGTCCCGCGTCTTGATCGAGAACGGCCCGCCGTAGGCCGGGAAGCTGTCCTGCAGCGCGCCCTGCCAGCCGCCCGGCGCGTCCTTGAGCAGGTGCTGGGGCAGCAGGTTCGAAAACAGCGTCCGCCAGCCCGGGTACGGCTCGGAGAACGTCACCTGGACGCCCTTGCCGCCCTCGCTGGGCTGGATGTTGCTGATCAGCCGGTACCCGGCCGGCTGTACGACACCGGGCTGGTCGCGCATGGCCTCGGCGAGGTAGACGAAGTCCTCCACCGCGATCGGCGCGCCGTCGGACCACGAGGCGTCCTGCCGGATCAGGTAGGTGACCGTGAACGGGTCGGTCGAGGTGACCTCGGCCGAGCGCATCAGCGTGGTGTCGAGCTGGTTCTCGCCGTTGGCGTCGGGCCGGAACACCGACGGCAGCAGCATCTGCGCCAGCGCCGTGGTGATCGTGGACTGGTCGGCCAGGTTGTGCGGGTTGTAACCGCCCGCGATGTCGTCGACGCCGATCACGATCTGCGACGCCGTCGGCGCCGCGGGGCTCGACGACTGGGCCACCGGCGACGTCACGACCGGCGGCGGCGGGGTGCTGGTGCAGGCGGCCAACGCGGTCAGCAGCACCGTGACCAGTGCCGCCGCTTTACCGCTTCCCCGCACGCTGCCTCCCCTGATGAGCCCATGATGGTGTCACAAGGCCGTAGCCGCGGTACCGAGATTGCCAGACCGGCCGGGACTCGCTGTCACCGGATCAGGTACCGCCGAAAGGTGGACGTTGCTGAGCGTGTCGTGGTTCCCCCGGAAAACGGAACGGGGGACGCCCACCGCGATGGACGCCCCCCGGCTCGGCGAACTCAGCCGCGCGACTTGGCGCGCGAACGCTCCTTGGCCCGCTGCGTGATCTCCAGCGTCACCTTCCGCACGCGCACCGCGTTCGGCGCGACCTCGACGCACTCGTCGGCGGCGCAGAACTCCAGGGCCTCCTCCAGGCCCAGCTTGCGCGGGCGCGCCAGGCGCTCCAGCTCGTCACCGGTGGAGGAGCGCATGTTGGTGAGCTTCTTCTCCTTGGTGATGTTGATGTCGAGGTCCTCGGCGCGCGGGTTCTCGCCGACGACCATGCCCTCGTACACCTCGGCGCCCGGCTCGACGAAGAACGTGCCGCGGTCGGCGAGCTGGATCATCGCGTAGGAGGTGACCGGTCCGGACCGGTCGGCGACCAGCGAACCGCTGTGCCGGGTGCGGATCTCGCCCGCCCACGGGTGGTAGCCCTCGAACACGTGGTTCGCGATGCCGGTGCCGCGGGTCTCGGTCAGGAAGTCGGTGCGGAACCCGATCAGGCCACGCGCGGGCAGCACGAACTCCAGCTTGATGCGGCCGGTGCCGTGCCCGCTCATGTCCTCCATGCGGCCCTTGCGGGCGGCGAGCAGCTGGGTGACCGCGCCGAGGTGCTCCTCGGGGATGTCCAGCGTGAGCCGCTCGAACGGCTCGTGCAGCTTGCCGTCGATGGTCTTGGTGACCACCTGCGGCTTGCCGACGGTCAGCTCGAAGCCCTCGCGGCGCATCTGCTCGACCAGGATCGCCAGCGCCAGCTCGCCACGGCCCTGGACCTCCCAGGTGTCCGGGCGCTCGGTGGGCAGGACGCGGATCGACACGTTGCCGATCAGCTCCTGGTCCAGCCGGGCCTTGACCAGGCGCGCGGTGACCTTGTCGCCGCCGTTGCGGCCGGCCAGCGGCGAGGTGTTCACGCCGATCGTCATCGAGATGGCCGGCTCGTCGACGGTGATCCGGGGCAGCGCCACCGGGTTCTCGACGTCGGCCAGCGTGTCCCCGATCGTGATGTCCGGGATGCCCGCGATGGCGACCAGGTCACCGGCCGAGGCCTCCTGCGCGGGCACCCGCTCCAGCGCCTCGGTGACCAGCAGCTCCGAGATCCGGACGTTCTGCACCGAGCCGTCCTCGCGCAGCCACGCGACGGTCTGGCCCTTGCGGAGCTTGCCCGCGTGGATGCGGATGAGCGCGATGCGGCCGAGGAAGTTCGACGCGTCGAGGTTGGTGACCAGGGCCTGCAGCGGGCTGTCCGGGTCGGCCTTCGGCGGCGGCACGTGGCGCAGCAGGACGTCGAACAGCGGGTCGAGGTTCTCGCTGTCCGGCAGCGCGCCGTCGGCGGGCTGCTCCAGGCTCGCCTTGCCCGCCCGCGCGGAGGCGTAGATCACCGGCAGGTCGAGGACCGCGTCCAGGTCGGCGTCCTCGATGTCGCCCGCCAGGTCGAGCAGCAGGTCGTGGGTCTCCTCGACGACCTCGGCGATGCGGGCGTCCG
Source organism: Amycolatopsis methanolica 239 (assembly GCF_000739085.1). Lineage (NCBI taxonomy): Bacteria > Bacillati > Actinomycetota > Actinomycetes > Pseudonocardiales > Pseudonocardiaceae > Amycolatopsis > Amycolatopsis methanolica. Next base: position 6,007,001 of record NZ_CP009110.1, read on the forward strand.
GGCGGTCGACCTTGTTGACCACCAGCACGACCGGCAGCCCGGCCTGCAGGGTCTTGCGCAGCACGAACCGTGTCTGCGGCAGCGGCCCCTCGCTGGCGTCGACCAGCAGCAGGACGCCGTCGACCATGGACAGGCCGCGCTCGACCTCGCCGCCGAAGTCGGCGTGGCCGGGGGTGTCGATCACGTTGATGGTGACCGGGCCGTCGGCGGTCTGGCGGCGGATCGCGGTGTTCTTGGCGAGGATCGTGATGCCCTTCTCACGTTCCAGCTCGCCCGAGTCCATCACGCGGTCGACGAGCTCGGCACGTTCGCCGAAGGCGCCGGACTGCCGCAGCATGGCGTCGACCAGGGTGGTCTTCCCGTGGTCGACGTGCGCGACGATGGCGACGTTGCGGAGGTCGGTGCGGACCTTCTCGGCGGTTGCTGTGGGCACGCGAGGGCTCCTGAACATTTCGAAGGGATGAATCGCGGGCCCGCTTTGGCATACGCGATCCCGTTCAGGATACCCGGTACCACATTGTGACCAGTGCCACGGTGGATGATCACTTAGGCTCACCTAACCTGAGGGCACCCCCGAGTCGTGGAGTGGTGGTTTTGGGCAAGAAGGACGCGGACCCGCGCAAGGTCGTCCGCAAGCTCATGAAGGCGGGCAAGGTCAAGAAGAAGTGCTGCCGCTCGAAGCCCCGCTGCAAGAAGTGCCCGGTCCTCGCACTCCAGCGGGCGAAGACGGACGTCAAGAAGGCGGCCTAGACGGCGAGCGCCTCGTTCACCAACCGGAGTTCCGGCGCGGTGCGGGTGGCGCCGAATTCGACGATTTCGTGCCGCGCGAGCCGGTGCAGGCGGAACGGGTCGGAGGCCAGAATCGCCTCGAGTTTCACCCGCGGCATCGGCCGCGTGATGATGACGCAACCGGAATGCGGCGTGCGCCGCCCGGCCGTCAGGAACTCGCCCGACCGGAAGTGCCGGTCCAGCCATTTCGCGTGGTCGGCCAGGTGGTAGTCGACTTCCTCCACCGGGGCCGTGTAGTCGATCAGCACGATGTACATGCCGTCACGGTAGACCCGGCGAGGACCCCCGGGAAACAATTCTCAGCCATTTGCCAGTAATCTGTGCAACAGCGGTTCTACATTCCAAAGAATTGCTTTCCGAAAGGCAATGTGGATATTACCTTCGGGCGCTGCTACGCTGTCCGCGTGCGTACGAACGTGAACTTCTGGTGGCCGCCGGCAGGCGGTCCCTCCGACGTGCGCTGAAACCCACGACAAGGCCGCCCGCGCAGGCGGCCTTCGTCGTTCCCGGGGCCGTGGCGGGGGTGGCCACCGACCCGAGGAAGCAACCGATGCGAATTTCCGGGATCACCCCGTCCGGCCACACCCACCTCGGCAACCACCTGGGCGCGATCCAGCGCTGGGCGACCGACGGCGGGCCGGACGACCTGTACTTCGTGTCCGACCTGCACGCCATGACGACCACGCACAACCCGGGCAAGCTGCGCGGCCGGACCAGCGAGATGCTCGCCATCCTGGTGGCGGCCGGAATCCCGGCCGAGCGTGTGTTCGTGCAGTCGGACCTGTCCCGCGAACTGGGCGCGCTGACCTGGATCCTGGAGTGCACGTGCAGCTATGGCGAGGCCGCGCGGATGATCCAGTTCAAGGAGAAGGGCAGCGGCCAGCCCGGGGTGCGGCTGAGCCTGCTCACCTACCCGGTGCTGATGGCCGCCGACATCCTGCTGCAGGGCGCGGCGGAAGTGCCGGTCGGTGAGGACCAGAACCAGCACGTGGAGCTGGCGCGGGCGCTGGCCAGGCGGTTCAACGGCACCTACGGCGAGGTGTTCACGGTGCCGCGGCCGGTGCTGCCGCCGACGGGCGCGCGGGTGCGGGACCTGAGCGACCCGGCGCGGAAGATGTCGAAGTCCGCGCGGGACGCGGCCGGGGTGGTGTTCGTGCTGGACGAGCCGGACCTGATCCGCCGCAAGGTGCGGCGCGCGGTCACCGACGGGTTCACCGGCGTCGAGTACGCGCCGGAAGAGCGTCCCGGGGTCGCGAACCTGCTGGAGATCCTGGCCGGCTGCCGGGGCGAGCGGCCTGCGGACGTGGCGGCGGAGTTCTCGTCCTACGGGGCGCTGAAGGAGGCCGTGGCGGAGGCGGTGGTTGAGACGCTGCGCCCGATCCGGGAGCGGACGCTGGAGCTGCTGGCGGACCCGGCGGAGCTGGCGCGGATCCGCAAGGAGGGCGCGAGCCGGGCCGCCGAACGCGGCGAGCACCGCCTGACCTCGGCGATGCGGCTCATCGGCGCGGGCATGTGACCCGGTCTTGCTGATCCGGCAAATTTTCGTGCCCGTCGAGGACCGGCCCCGGGGAGACGGACGTGCTGGCAGGCTTCCTCGCCTACCTGCGCGCGGCGGTGGTCGCGGAGGCGCAGGCGTCCCGGAACCGCAGTCCCGCACCCCCGGGGTGCCGTCCGGGACGAACCTGATCGGCCTCGTCAAGCACCTCACCCACGTCGAACGCCACTGGCTGCTCGGGCCCACGGGACGCTGACTCAGGCCAGCAACCGCCGTAGGTCCGGGAGCAGTTCCAGGTCCGCGGGCAGCCACTCGACGCCGTCCAGGCCGTCCGCGTCGAGCCAGCGCAACGCCTTGTGGTCCAGCGCCTCCGGCCGGGCGCGCTCGTCGGTCAGCGAGGCGGCGAACACCCGCAGCACCAGCCCGGCCCGCAGCGGCACGTCCGGGCCGACGCGCGAGCCGACCACGACGTCCACCCCCAGCTCCTCGCGGCACTCCCGCCGCAAGGCGTCCACTTCGGACTCGCCGGGTTCGACGCGGCCGCCGGGCAGTTCCCACAGCCCGGCCACCTCGCGCGGGTACGCGCGCTGCTGGGCGAGCAGGGACCGGCCCCGCACGATGGCCGCTCCCACGATCACCTTCACGAGGTGGAGACGTTACCGGCCGATCGCCAGACGATCTGGAAGCGGGCACCGCCCTCGGGCGACTCGCCGACGGACACCCGCCCGCCGCGCCGCCGCACCGCTTCGGCGACCATCGCCAGCCCCAGCCCGGTGCCGCCGGAAGTGCGGGCCCGGTCGGCGCCCACCCGGTAGAACCGGTCGAACACGCGGTCGCGGTGCTCGGGCGGGATGCCCGGCCCGTCGTCGTCCACGACCAGCCGCACCGTGGAATGCCCGGGCAGCACCGACACCACAATCTGCGACGACGCGTACCGGCAGGCGTTGCGCAGCAGGTTGTTCAGCACCAGCTCCACCTCGGAGTGCGCGGCGTGCGCCCACGCCTGCCCGACCACCCCGGTCACGCGCACGGCGGGCGACCCGGGCGGCAGCCGGTCCGCGGCCGCGCGCGCCTCGGTGAGCAGTTCGACCGCTTCGGCGGGCGACAGCTCCCCGGCGTCCGACCGGGCCAGCGTCAGCAGCCCGTCCAGCAGCGCGGACAACCGCTCGGCCTCGGCGAGGACGTCGGCCAGCGTCTCCCGCGCCAGCTCGGGATCGGGGTTCGCGACGGCGACCTCGGCCTGCACGCGGATCGACGCGACCGGCGAGCGCAGCTCGTGCGCGGCGTCGCCGGTGAACCGCCGCAGCCGCTGCGCCGCCTCCTCCTGGCGCGCGAGCAACGCGTTGAAGTCCGCCGCCAGTGCTCGCAGCTCGTCGTCGGCCTCGGGCAGCGGCACCCGCTGCCCCGGCGGCAGCGCGCGGACCGTGCGGCGCAGGCGGCTCACCCGCCGCAACGCGAACCGCACCACGAGCCAGGTCGCGATCGCGGCGAGCACCGCGCCGATCCCGGCCGCCCACAGCAACCAGGTCGCCGCCTTCTGCACGGCCGCGCGCTGGCCCACCAGCCCGGTCCCGGCCGCGACCAGCCGCAGCTGGCCGTCCGGCGCGGTCACCACCGAGCCCAGCCACCGCATCCGGTCCACGGTCACCGACTGCCCCGCCTTGAGCGCACGCACGTCACCCGGCCCGAGCGGGGCGGCCGGGCCCCCGTCGACCGGCGCGCCCGCGGTGTCGAGCACGCGCAGGATGACGCCGTCCGACGGCGCCGGCAGTTGCCCCGCGGACACGGCCGCGGCGGCGGGAACGAGCGCCTCGGACAGCTCGGTGTCGACGGAGGAGTCCCGCAGCGGACCGAGGCCACGCCCCGCCACGATGGCGAGGCCGAGCAGGAACGCCAGCGTGACCGCGGCGGCCGGCGCCGTGATCCGGAACTGCATGGACCGGCGTTCCCACCACCGGCGGAGGAACGTCACCCGGGCAGGACCTCGTCCAGCGCGGCGTCGGAGGCCAGGTAGCCGTGGCCGCGGACGGTCCGCACCAGCGCACCCGCCCCGACCGCGTCGAGCTTGCGGCGCACGTACCCGACGTAGACCTCGACGACGTTGCGGGTCGCGGCCTGCTCATCACCCCAGACGGCACGCAGCAGCTCGTCCTTGGTGACGACCGTCCCGGCCCGCCCGACCAGCACCTCCAGCAGGCTGAACTCGCGCGGGCTCAGCGCGACCGGGTCGTCGTGCCAGTGCACCTCGCGGGTGGCGCGGTCGACGACCAGACCCCCGATGCGCAGCGGCCCGCGCGTCCCCTCGCTGGAGGCGCGCCGCAGCACCGCGCGGATCTGCGCGACCAGCACGACGAACGAGAACGGCTTGACCAGGTAGCCGTCGGCGCCCAGGTCGAGCCCGTCAGCCTGGTCGACCTCGCCGTCCTTGGCCGACACCATCAGCACCGGCGTCGTGATGCCCTGCGCGCGCAGCGCCTGCAGCACCCGGTACCCGGACAGGCCGGGGAGCATGATGTCCAGCAACAGCACGTCGAACGACCCGGTCTGCGCGAGGCGCAGGCCGCTCGGGCCGTCGGTAGCGGTGACGACGTCCATGCCCTCCGCGCGCAGCCCGCGGTGCAGCGCCTTGCGCACACCGGGCTCGTCATCCACCACGAGGATCCGAGGGTTCACGGTTGTCTAGCATGCCCGGTTTTTCCAGCTCGGGCGCGCGCTCTCAGCGGTCTCTCAGCATCTCAGGCCCATCTCAGGGCCGACCGGGGAGTCTCAGCGGCGGGGAAGAGCACACTGGTGCTCGGTTGACACAGGGAGAACAGATGCAGCCGAAGACGAAGGCCATCACCGCCGCGGTCACCGGGTCCGCGCTCGGCGCCGCCGGGCTCGCCTGGCTCGCGATGCCCGCGGCCGCGGGCGAGGCGCCCGAGCTGCCGGCGATCAGCGCCGAGGAGCTGGTGCAGTCGGTGGCCACCACCAAGACGCCGGCGCTGGCGGGCACGGTCGAGGTGGACAACAACCTGGGCCTGCCGGTCTCGACCCTGCCGGGGGGCATGAGCCTGGACATCGACGCGGCCCGCGTCTACAACGACGGCGCGGGCAACAGCAAGCTCGCGATCGAGCAGGGCGCGAGCGAGCACACCATCGTCCGCAACGGGGCGACCGTGTGGACGTACAACTCGGCGTCGAACGAGGCCACGAAGGTCACCGTGCCGCCGGAGGCGCTGCGGAAGCCGGAGGAGTACCAGCTCAGCGACCCGGCGACGGCGACGACGCAGGTGCTCGCGAAGGTCCGCGCGAGCAGCACGGTGACGGTCGAGGGCACGGCCCGCGTCGCCGGCCGCGCGGCATACGAGCTGGTGCTGACGCCGAAGCCGACCGAGCGCACGCTGCTGCGCGAGGTGCGCGTCGCGGTCGACGCCGAGAAGCGGGTGCCGCTGCGCCTGGCCGTGACGACCTACGGCACGTCGGACCCGGCGTTCCAGGTGGCGTTCAGCGACATCGCGTTCGCGCCGCAGCCGGCGAGCGAGTTCCAGTTCACCCCGCCGCAAGGCGCGAAGGTGACCGAGGAGCAGGCGCCGGCCGAGCACCCGGACCAGCGGGCCGTCGAGGACGCGGTGCAGGTCAGCGGGGACGGCTGGGACAGCGTCCTGACCGGCTCGTTCCCGGCCGAGGCGCTGGCGCCGCAGCAGGGCGAGCGCGGGCAGAACGTCGACCCGAAGGCCCTGCTGGCGCAGTTCGGCAAGCCGGTCAGCGGCGCGTTCGGCACCGGCTACGTGATCACCACGAAGGTCGGCACCGCGCTGGTCACCGACGACGGCCGCTTCGCCGTCGGCGCGGTGCCGGAGCAGGTGCTGATCGAGGCTCTGGGAGCGAAATGACGGAGACACTGCCGGTGGGCGCTTCGGTCGAAGCGCCCACCGCGGGTCCGGCACTCGCCGCGCGGACCAGGGGGTTGCGCAAGGTGTACCGGACCGCGGTCGCGGTGGACCAGGTCGATCTGGACGTGCCGGAGGGCGCGGTGCTGGGCATGCTCGGGCCGAACGGCTCGGGCAAGACCACCACGATCCGGATGCTGCTCGGCCTGGTCCGCCCGACCGAGGGCGAGGTGGAGCTGCTCGGGCACCGGATGCCCGACGGCGCGCCACGGGCGCTGCCCGAGGTGGGCGCGCTGGTCGAGGGGCCAGGCTTCCACCCGTTCCTGTCCGGGCGGGAGAACCTGCGCCGCGTCGCGGCCGCCGAGCCGCGGCTGTCGTCGGCGGCGATCCCCCGCGCGGTCGACGACGCGCTGGAGCGGGTCGGGCTCGGGCACGCGGCGCACCGGCGCTACCGGGGGTACTCGCTGGGCATGAAGCAGCGGCTGGGGCTCGCCTCGGCGCTGCTCGTGCCGCGGCGGATGGTCGTGCTGGACGAGCCGACGAACGGGCTGGACCCGGCGGGCACGCGGGAGATCCGCAACATCATCGGCGAACTGCACGCCGAGGGTGTCACCGTGCTGGTGTCGTCGCACCTGCTCGCCGAGGTCGAGGCGACCTGCACGCACGTCGCCGTCCTGCACGACGGCACGGTGGTCGCGCAGGGCGAGCTGGACGAGCTGCTGGAGTCCGGCACGCCGTCGCTGGTGGTGTCCACTCCGGACGGTGACGGGGCGCTCACCGCGCTGCGCGACAACCGCATCCCCGGCCGGCTCACACCGGAGGGCGTGCGAGCCGACCTGACCGCGGCGACCGCGCCGCAGGTGATCGAGACGCTGGTGCGGGCCGGGGTGCCCGTGCACGAGGCGAAGCGGGCCCGCACCGGGCTGGAGGACCTGTTCGCGCGGCTGACGCAACGGGATTCCGAAACCGGTGGCCTGCCGGATGTGGACGAGGGGACGTCATGACGGCAACACTGGACGCGGCGCCGGTGGAACGGTGGAGTGTGCCGTTCCACCGGCTCTACCGCGCCGAGCTGCGGTGGATCTTCCGCCGCCCGCGCACGCTGATCGTGCTGGGCCTGCTCGCGCTGATCCCGGTGATCGTCGGGATCGGGCTGACGATCGCGGGGGACAGCGGCGCCGGACCGGGCGGCGGTGACGGCGACAACGCGCTGCTGGCGTCGGCGGCCGGGAACGCGCTGGTCCTGCCGCTGGCCACGCTCGGGCTGACGCTGAACCTTTTGCTGCCACTGGTCACCGCGATGTCGGCAGGCGACGCGCTCGCCGGCGAATCGGCCGTGGGCACGCTGCGCGGGCTGCTGCTCGCGCCCGTTAGCCGGGGCAGGCTGCTGCTGATGAAGGCGCTCGGGGTGGCGACGTTCACGCTCGCCGCGGCGCTGCTGATGGCCGTGGTCGCGACGGTGACCGGGCTGGTGATCAACGGGACCGGCTCGCTGTTCACGCTGTCCGGCAACACGCTGTCCTTTGTGGACGCGCTTGGCCGGGTCGCGCTGGCGGCGGCGTGGGTGACGCTGCAGCTGTGGGCGGTCGGGGCGATCGCGCTGGCGATCTCGGCGTGCACCGAGCACCCGATGGTCGTGGTGGTGTCGATGCTGGCCGGCGTCGTGGTGTCGACGGTCCTGCTCCTGCTGTCGGCGGTGGACTGGCTGCACCCGTTCCTGCTGCCGCAGTCCTGGACCGCGATCGCCGACATCCTGCGCGACCCGATCCCGGCCGACCAGCTCGGCGAGGGCGCGATCCGCGCCGCATGCTACGTCGTGATCGGGCTGTCCCTCGCCTACGCGCGGCTGTCCACGAAGGACGGTTAACCGATCAGGGCCACGCCGTCGGGGTCCGGAGCGATGCTGATCTCGTCACCGGGGTTGACGTCGGCGGACACCGCCGCGACCGCGTCCACCGTGCCCGCGCTCGTGCGCACGGACAGGCGGACGTTGTCGCGGCGGTGCACCTTGGTCAGCACCTCGCCGGTGATCCCGACGCTCGCGAGCCGCAGCCCGGCGGGACGCAGGCCGAGCCGCACCGGCCCGTCCGCGGCCTCCGGGATGGCGACCTCGCCGAACGGGCAGCGCACGATCCCGTCCGCCGCCTCGCCGTCGACGATCGTGGTGACGCCGAGGAATCGCGCCACGTTCTCGTCCGCGGGCCGCCGCCACACCTCGCGCACGGCACCGGCCTGGCGGATCTTCCCGGCCTGCAGCACGGCGACGCGGTCGGCGAGCGTGAACGCCTCCTCCTGGTCGTGCGTGACGAGCAGCGCGGTGATCTTCGCGCTGCGCAGCATTTCGGCCAGGTCGACGGCCAGCTGCTCACGCAGCCCGGCATCCAAACCGGACAGCGGCTCGTCGAGCAACAGCAGGCGGGGCTCCGGCGCGAGCGCGCGGGCCAGCGCGACCCGTTGCGCCTCGCCACCGGACAGCTCGGTCACCCGCCGCTTCTGGTAGCCGGTCAGGCCCACGAGGTCGAGCAGCCGGCTCACGCGTTCCGCGCGCTCGGCCGGCGCCATCCCGTGCATCCGCGGCCCGAACGCGATGTTCCCGGCCACGTCCCGGTGCGGGAACAGCTGGCCGTCCTGGAACACCAGCCCGAACCCGCGCTTGTGCACCGGCACGCGCGCCAGGTCGGCGCCGTCCCAGCGCACACTGCCCGCGGTGATCGGCTCCAGACCGGTGATCGCGCGCAGGAGCGTCGACTTCCCGGAGCCGGACGGGCCGAGCAGCACCAGCACCTCGCCGTCGGCGATCTCCAGGTCCACGCCGGAGACGGCGGTGAACGAGCCGTACCGCACGGTCAGGCCGGACACGGTCAACGCCATGGCTAGAACTCCCCCACCCGGCCGGACGCGAGCCGGTCGATCACGATCACCGCGGCGGCGGTGACCAGCATGAGCAGCGCGCACGCCGCGTACGCCATCTGGTTGTTGAGCTGTCCCGGCCGCGCGATCAGCGCCGCGATCGCGACCGGCAGCGTCGGCGTCTGCGGGCGCGCCAGGAAGCTCGTCGCGCCGAACTCGCCGAGCGCGACGACGTAGCCGAAACCGGCCGCGGCGACGACGGCGCGGGAGGCCAGCGGCACGTCGATCTCGCGCCACACCCGCGCCGGGCTCGCGCCGAGGGTGGCCGCGGCCTGGCGCAGGCGGTCGTCGATCGACCGCACCACGGGCAGCACCGTGCGGATCACCAGCGGGATCACCACCAGCGCCTGCGCGAGCGGCACCAGCAGCGGCGACCGGCGCAGGTCGCCGGGCAGCGCGTCGAGCGTGATGAGGTAGCCGAACCCGACGGTCACCGCGGACACGCCGAGCGGCAGCATCAGCGCGGCGTCCATCGACTCGCCGACCCCGCGCGCCAGCCGTCCCGGCGACCGGCGCAGCGCGACCAGCAGGACCGACGCCGACACGCCGATGACCATCGCCAGCACCGTCGCGTCGGTCGCGGTGCGCAGCGAGTTCAGCGCCGCGTCCCAGCCGGAGACCTGGAGCGTGCCGTCGTTCCCGGTGCCGGACAGCGCCCGGTAGCCGGCCAGGCTCCAGCCGTCCACGGTGGACACCGAGCGCAGCAGCAACGCGACGATCGGGGTCAGCAGCAGGCCGAGCACGACCACCGCGGCGCCGACCACGGCCCACTCCCCGCCGACCGGGCGGCGCGCGGTCTCCCGCCGCGACCGCAGCCGCAGCGCGCTCTCCCGGCGGCGGCGGGCGGCCGCGCCGAGCAGCAGCGCACCCAGGACGGCGGCGATCTGCACCAGCGACAGCGCCGCCGCGCCGGTCAGGTCGAGCAGGTTCTCGGTGCGCAGGTAGATCTCGGTCTCCAGCGTCCGGTACCGCGCGCCGCCGAGGATCAGCACCACGCCGAAACTGGTGGCGCAGAACAGGAACACGACGGCGGCCGCGGACGTGATCGCCGGCATCAGCGCGGGCAGCGTCACCGAGCGGAACGCGCGCCAGCGGGAGGCGCCCAGCGCGCGGGCGGCGTCCTCGGCCCGCGAGTCCAGCAACGCCCACAGCCCGGCGACCGTGCGGCCGACGACGGCGACGTTGAAGAACGCGTTGGCCAGCACGATGGACAGCCAGCCGCCGTCCGGCCACAGCGCCCGGAACGCCAGGCCCACCACCACGGTGGGCAGCACGAACGGGACGAGCACCAGCGTCCGCACGACCGCCACCCCGGGCAGCCGCACTCGCGCCAGCAGGAACGCGACCGGCAACCCGGCGACCACCGCGATCAGGGTCGAACCGGCGGCCTGCGCGACCGTGAACCACGCCAGACGCCACGTCTCGCCCTCGGCCAGCGCGGCGAGCACCTCGCCGTCGGCGAAGCCCAGCCGCAGGATCGCGACGACCGGCCAGGCGAAGAAGACGACCAGGAACCCGAGCGGCAGCACGGCCAGTGCCGCCAGCCCGAGCCCGGCACGGCTCACTGGCCGAGCAAGGAGCGCCACTGCTCGATCCACCGCTCACGCCCGGCCTGCACCGTCTCGGCGGGCAGGCTCGCCGGGTTCGGCGGCAGCGGGGCGGCCGTCGTCCACGCCGCGGGCAACGCCACGCCCTCCCGCGCCGGGTAGACGTACATGTTCTCCGCCACCGTCGCCTGGAACTGCTGGGACAGCAGGAAGTCGATCACCTTCTGGGCGTTGGCGGCGTTCGGCGACCCGGCCAGCACGCCGGCGTACTCGACCTGGCGGAAACAGGTGTCCAGCAGCGCCTTCGTGCGCGGCTTGCCGTCGTCGCCGATCTCCGCCGCGGGCGAGGACGCGTAGGACACCACGATCGGCCGCGGCCCCTTGCCGGAGGAGCCGGAGAAGTCCTGGCCGTAGGCCTCCTCCCAGCCGGCGACGGCGCGCATGCCGTTGTCCTTCAGCCGGGTCCAGTAGGCCTGCCAGTTCTGCTCGCCGTAGCGGGCGATGGTGCCGAGCAGGAACGCCAGGCCGGGCGAGCTGGTGGCCGGGTTCTCCACGACCAGCAGGTCCTTGTACTCCGGCTTGACCAGGTCGTCGTAGGTCACGGGCTCTGGGATGCCGCGCTCGGCGAACCAGGTGGTGTCGATGTTGACGCAGACGTCGCCCACGTCGACGGCCGACAGGCGGTGTTCGGAGTCCACGGCGTAGCGCTGCGGGCCGCGGTCGGCCTCGGGGCTGGTGTAGGGCGCGAAGACGCCTTCGGTGAGCGCGCGCGAGGCGAAGGTCGAGTCGACACCGAAGGCCGCGTCGCCGATCGGGTTGGCCTTCGTGAGGACCAGCGTGTTGGTGAGCGCGCCCGCGTCACCCTTCTTCACGACGTTGATCGTGATGCCGGTCTGCTGCTGGAAGGCGTCGAGCACCTGCTGCGGAGCGGCGAACGAGTCGTGGGTGACGAGCGTGACCGTGGCCGGGCCGTTGTCCGCGTCGTTGCCGGCCAGCGTGCAGCCCGCGGTCAGGGCGGCGACAAGGCCGACCAGGACGCCCGTGCGGAATCTCATGACCACTCCTCGCTCGTTCCGGCGAGAAAGGTCGGGGCCCTCCCTGCGCCGGCATGATCCGGATCAGGTGCGAACGGTCGCGGGCGAACCCGCCTCTCAGCCCGGTGGACCCGGACTCCCGTGGCAACCGTGCAGCGTACTCGCCGCTGTACCACCATGGAGCACATGGCGGAACTACTCAGCGAAACCGAGATCTCCGAGGCCCTCAACAAGCTGCCGTACTGGCAGCGCGCGGGCGACGCGCTGGAGCGCACGGCCGAACTCGCCGACTTTCCGCAGGCCATCGCGGTGGTCAACCGCGTCGCCGAGATCGCCGAGGGCGTGAACCACCACCCGGACATGGACATCCGGTGGCGCACCGTGACGTTCCGGTGCAGCACCCATTCGGCGGGCGGGATCACCGCGAAGGACGTGTCGCTCGCCGAACAGATCGACAGCACGATCGACGCGCTGTGATCTAGGCCAGACCGGCAACTTCGCGGCCGGTCCCGTGCGTTGCCCCTGGTGGAGGGAACGCACCATGAGGAAGGTTGTCACGCGACTGGCCGCCGTTGGAGCCGCCGTCGCCTTGTTGCTGGGAGTGCTCGCCGGGACCGCTTCGGCGGTCACGTCCGTCCCCGTCGAACCGCCGAGCGAGACGCGCGCGGTGGTGGTCGGGACGTTGGCGTTCGGGTTGATGATCGCCGCGGCGGGTGCCGTGTTCTGGTACACGGCGCGACATCGGGGACCGCAGGAGTGATTTCGGCCACGTCGGCCGCCGGGTTGTAACGACGGGGGCGTCACGGGCGCTGTCACGCGCGGAAGTCCCTGCTCACCCCGAGGTTCGCCGCCATGAACAGCACGCCCGCCCTGCCGCCCGGCCAGCGCGCCTGGGTCACCGGCCTGGCCACCGCCATCACCCTGCTCGCCGTTCTCGTGCTCGCCGCGCTGGGCTGAGTCCCAGCAGGTCAGCGGCCCGCCGGTGCCCCGGCGGGCCGTTTTCATGCGCAGTTGATCTGTGTCCATGACCACTCGTTGGTGACTTTTCCGTGTCCTATTCGTAATGTCACGGGCGGCCATCCCCCGAACGGCCGAAAAGTCCCCTCCCCGAAAATGGTGATCTTCCGAAATGGTGGGTCGACATAGATCCAAAGCGAAATCGCTGAAAGTCCCCCTGGCGATCGGCCTGGCCGCGGCGTTCGTGCTGGGCTTCGCGGTCTGGCTGACCGGTAACTTCAGCAGGCCGGACACGGCCAGCATGGCGGCGCAGATGAAGCCGCTGCCGACGACCTCGGCCCCGGCGAGCACGTCGAGCAGCACGACCACCCCGCCGCCGCCTCCCCCGCCGTCGACGACCACGCCGTCTGTGGCGCCCCCGCCGTCGACCACTTCGAAGTCGACGCCGAAGTCCACGACGACGACCCCGAAGACGACGACCAAGGCGGCGAACGCCTGCTCGTCGGTGCTCGAGGGCACGCTGCCCCACGTGGCGAAGGTGGGCAACCACATCGCCGCGAAGTTCGGCGTGGACGAGATCGGCGGCCGAGCGGGCCGCTCCGGCACGAGCGACCACCCCAGCGGCCTGGCGCTCGACTTCATGGTGGACACGTCCAAGGGCAACGCCATCGCGGACTACGTGCTGGCCAACCAGTCCGAGTTCAACGTCAAGTACGTGATCTGGAGGCAGCGCTACAACGACGGCAGCGGCTGGTCGACAATGGAAGACCGCGGCGACGCCACGGCCAACCACTACGACCACGTGCACGTGTCGTTCGAGTCGAGCGGCACGGTGAACGTGACCTGCTGACCGCGGTGTTGTTCCGGAAACGCCCAGGCATCCCCCGGCCTGGGCGTTTTCCGCACCGCTGGGTGCTTCACGAGCCGCTCGAGATCTCTCGCACCCCACGTCGGGGCGCCATCCCCTCGCGGTGCGCCTCACGAGGCCTCGGACTGCCCGACAGTCCCGTTCAAACGCCCTCCGCCAGACGGCCACCCTGGCGTTAGCCGCGTCCGGACTTCCCCCGGCCTGACCTTCGAGAAGCGGTCATGGTCCGTCGGCAACCGCATTACGTTCGACGACCCGGTCTGGCGCGTGGTGCGACTGGACGGATCCTCGTCAGCGGGCTCGTGGTCGCGATCGCGCTGACGCCCCCGGACATCTCCCCCGAGCCGCCCAGGCCACGACCACCGACTTCCAGTACATCTCCCCGTGAGCGACGATCCCCGCGCGGCTCGACGCGCGATCCCGCGCGCGGTACACCGGCCCGGATCAGACGTTGAAGCGGAACTCCACCACGTCGCCGTCGGCCATGACGTAGTCCTTGCCTTCCATCCGGACCTTGCCCGCGGAGCGCGCGGCGGCCATCGAGCCGGCTTCCACGAGGTCCTCGTAGGACACGACCTCCGCCTTGATGAAGCCCCGTTCGAAGTCCGTGTGGATGACGCCCGCCGCCTGGGGCGCGGTGGCGCCCTGCGGGATCGTCCAGGCGCGGGACTCCTTCGGGCCCGCCGTGAGGTAGGTCTGCAGGCCCAGCGTGTGGAACCCGGCGCGGGCCAGCGCGTGCAGGCCGGGCTCGGCCTGGCCGACCGACTCCAGCAGCTCGCGCACCGACTCCTCGTCGTCGAGTTCGAGCAGCTCGGCCTCGACCTTCGCGTCCAGGAACACGGCGTCGGCGGGGGCGACCAGCTTCATCAGCTCCTCGCGCTTCGCCTGGTCGGTCAGCACGCCCTCGTCGGCGTTGAAGACGTACAGGAACGGCTTCAGGGTGAGCAGGCTCAGCTCACGCAGCAGCGAGGTGTCGACCTCCTTCTGCGCGGAGAACAACGTCCGCCCGCTGTCCAGGATGTCCTTCGCCTTCTGCGCGGCCTCCAGCGCGGGCCGGTTCTCCTTCTTCGTCCGGGCTTCCTTCTCCAGCCGCGGCAGCGCCTTCTCCAGCGTCTGCAGGTCGGCGAGGATCAGCTCGGTGTTGATCGTCTCGATGTCCGACGACGGATCCACCCGGCCGTCAACGTGCACCACGTCCGGGTCGTCGAACACGCGGATGACCTGGCAGATCGCGTTGGCCTCACGGATGTTCGCGAGGAACTTGTTGCCGAGCCCGGCACCCTCGGACGCGCCCTTCACGATGCCCGCGATGTCCACAAAGGACACCGTGGCCGGCACGGTGCGGGCGGAGCCGAACATCTCGGCGAGCTTGTCCAGACGCTCGTCGGGCAGCGGCACGACGCCGACGTTCGGCTCGATCGTGGCGAACGGGTAGTTCGCGGCGAGCACGTCGTTGCGGGTCAGCGCGTTGAACAGGGTCGACTTGCCGACGTTGGGCAGGCCGACGATACCGAGGGTCAGGCTCACGGCCCGAAGTCTACGGGGCGGGCCCACCACCCGGCCCGGCCGCCCGTTCACGGCCATGTCGGAATTCCGCCAGTCAGGCGCCTGACCTGCTGGCAGGATCGAACCCATGACAGCCATCGCCGCACCCGCCGAGCAGGCACTCTGGCGCGACAACGAGCGGTGCTACCGCGCCGTCGCCTCGCGCGACTCCCGCTTCGACGGCCAGTTCGTCACGGCCGTGCGCACGACCGGCATCTACTGCCGGCCGTCCTGCCCAGCGCTCACCCCGCGGCAGGAGAACGTGCGGTTCTACCCGACCGTCGCCGCGGCCCAGGCCGCCGGCTTCCGTGCCTGCCGGCGCTGCCTGCCCGACGCCGTGCCCGGCTCACCCGAGTGGAACGTGCGCGCCGACCTGGCCGCACGGGCCATGCGGCTGATCGCCGACGGGGTCGTCGAGCGCGACGGCGTGCCCGGCCTGGCCCGCCGCCTCGGCTACTCCGAGCGGCAGCTCGGCCGGGTCCTCACCGCCGAACTCGGCGCGGGACCGCTGGCACTGGCCCGCGCGCACCGGGCGCACTCGGCGCGGCTGCTCATCGAGCTGTCCGAGCTGCCGCTGTCCGACGTGGCGTTCGCGGCCGGCTTCGCCAGCGTCCGGCAGTTCAACGACACCATCCGCGAGGTCTTCGCCCGCACTCCGTCGCAGCTGCGGACGGCCGCCGCCGCGGCACGCCGCCAGGCAGGCGCCGCCGAGCCCGAAGCCGGCACGGCCGGGACCCGGCTGTCCCTGCGACTGCCGTTCCGCCCGCCGTTCGACGCCGCAGGGCTCCTCGGCTTCTTCGCCGCCCGGGCCGTGCCCGCAGTGGAGTCCGTCGACGGGCACAGCTACGCCCGCACCCTCCGGCTCCCGCACGGCGCCGCGACGGTGACGCTGACGCCGCAGGACGGGCACGTGCGCTGCGACCTGCGGCTCGCCGACGTCCGCGACCTCGGCGCGGCCGTCACCCGGGCCCGGCGCCTGCTGGACCTGGACGCCGACCCCGAGGCCGTCGCGCGCGTGCTCGCCACCGATCCGGCACTGGCCCCGGCGGTCGCCGCGACCCCGGGCATCCGCGTCCCCGGCGCCGCCGACGGTTTCGAGCTGGTGCTGCGCGCCACGCTCGGCCAGCAGGTCTCGGTCGCCGCCGCGCGCACCGCCGCCGGCCGCCTCACCGCGGCGCTCGGCGAGCCGGTCCCGTGGCAGCACGACCTCCTGCTGTTCCCCACCGCCGAAGCGGTGGCCGAGCGGGGCCACGAGGTGCTGCGCGGCCCGAAGCGCCGGATCGACGCCATCCTCGGCGCCGCCGCCGCGCTCGCCTCCGGTGACGTCGACGTGCACGTCGGACGCGATCCCGCCGAGCTGCGAGCCGAACTCCTCGGCCTCACCGGCATCGGTCCGTGGACCGCCGACTACGTGCTGATGCGCGTCCTCGGCGCTCCCGACGTGCTGCTCACCGGTGATCTCATCCTCCGCAAAGGCGCGGCCGGCCTCGGCATCGCCGACGACATCCCCGCACTCAACGAACGCGCACAGGCGTGGCGCCCCTGGCGGTCCTACGCCGGCATGTACCTGTGGCGCTCGAGCCAAGCCTGAACCCCGTCAAGGAGAACCGACATGAGCATCGCCCACTGGTCCACGACCGACACCCGGATCGGACCGTTCACCGCCATCGTCGCGAGCGACGGCGCCGTCCTGGCCTCCGGCTGGACCGCCGACCTCGGCGAACTGACTCCCCAGATCTCCCCCTCACTGCGCCCGTCCGACCTCCGCGAGAAGCGCGACCTCGGTGCGGTCAGCACCGCGGTCCGCCGCTACCACGACGGTGAACTCGACGCGATCGACGACATCCCCGTCCGCCAGCGGTCCGGCGAGTTCCTACAGCACGCGTGGGACGTGCTGCGCACGGTGCCCGCAGGCAAGCCGGTCACCTACACCGAGTACGCCGCGCTCGCCGGCCGTCCCGCCGCCGTCCGGGCAGCGGCCTCGGCCTGCGCCCGCAACGCCGCGGCGCTGTTCGTGCCCTGCCACCGGGTGCTCCGCATCGGTGGCGCGCTCGGCGGCTTCCGCTGGGGCGTCGACGTCAAGCGCTGGCTGCTCGACCACGAAACCCCGTACCGCTCCTGAAATCACGCCATCTGCAGCTCCAAACTCGACCCGGTGCGGGACTTGCGCACCCGCAACCGGGTCGGGATCCGCTGCCGCAGCTCCTCCACGTGGGACACCAGGCCGACCACCCGGCCACCGGCCCGCAGCTCGTCGAGGATGTTCATCACCACGTCGAGGGTCTCGGAGTCGAGCGTCCCGAAGCCCTCGTCGACGAACAGCGTGTCCAGCAGCGAGCCGCCGGTCTCCGCCGCGACCACGTCGGCCAGCCCGAGGGCCAGCGACAGTGACGCGAGGAACGACTCCCCGCCGGACAGCGTCTTCGCCGGACGGACCGTGCCGGAGAAGTCGTCCAGCACGTCCAGTCCCAGTCCGCCTCTCGTGCCGTGCGATCCGGCCGCATCGGAGTGCACGAACGAGTAGCGGCCCTGGCTCATCGTCTGCAACCGCGCCGTCGCGGCGATGGCCACCTCTTCCAGCCGGGCCGCCAACACGTACGACCGCAGCGACATCTTCCGCGCGTTCTGCCCGCGCCCGTTGACCACGTCGGTCAGCGCGTCGAGCTCGGCGAACTCCTCTTCCAGCGGCCGCAGCCGCTCGGTGGCGGCCGCCAGCCGCTCGGCCAGCGTGCCCAGCGCATCGGCTTGGGCCGTCGCTGACCGCAGGACAGCGACCGCAGCCTCGGCCCGTTCCCGCGCCGCCTGTGCTTTCGCCCTGGCCGACTCGACGTCCACCTCGTCGTCCGGCCCGACCCCGAACAGCTCGGGCTCGTTCAGCGTGGCCCGCGCCGCCGCCTCCGCCGCACGGGCATCGGCCAGCCGCTTCTCCAGATCACGGACCGTCGCCTCGTCACGCGCGGCGGCCCGCATCTCGTCCACGGTCTCGAAACCGGCCCGCCACAGCGCTTCCCGGACCTCCGCACGCTGACGCTCGAGCTGTTCGGCGGCGCTCGCGGCCGCGGACCGCACCTCGGCCAGGGCGTCCAGCGCTCGCACGATCCCCGTCAGGTGCGCGCGGCGGGCGGCGACGTCGGGGTGGCCACCGCGCGCCTCCTCCAGGCGCCGGGCGCGTTCGGCGACACGCTCGGTCAGCGCCCGGTGCTGGGTCTCGGCGGCCGTGGCCGCCTGCAGTTCGGCCGCGCGCTTCTCTTCCAGCTCCCGTTGCTCGGTCTCGGCTGCCTGCACCTGCTTCGCGAGCGGCGCCCGCTGTTGCGCCAGCGCGTCGAGCCCGGCGATCTCCCTGCGCAGCAAGGAAAGTTCCTCGGTCAGCTGCGCGCCGGTCCGGCCCCGCAGACGTTCACGCAGGGCCGCGAGCTTCGTTTCGGCGTCGTGCTTGGCCGCCTCCGCCGCCTTGCGGCGCCGCTCCGCCCGGCTCTCCGCCTCTTCCGCCGCCTGCTCCTGCTCCGGTGAAACGGCCTCCGGCGCGGCCATGGCCGGAGCCGGGTGATCGGAGGAACCACACACCGGGCACGGCGAGCCGGACGTCAACCGGGACGCCAGCTCGGCCGCCATCCCGTCGAGCCGCCACCTTCGCAGCTCGAGGAACCGTTCGCGCGCCTCCTGGTGCTGGTCGATGGCCACCCGCGCCGCCGCTCCGGCGTCCGCCACGGCGCGCTCGGCCGCGGGCAGGCGCTCCGCGTCCCGGACCGCGGCGACCAGTTCGCTCTCGCGCTTGCGGACCTCACCGAGCTTCGCCTCGGCGTCGATCGCGACGTCGAGGCGCTCCCGCAGGTCTCGCGCACGCTCCGGGATGCCCGCCAGCTTCTCCCCGAGCACCTGGACGCGGGCCCTCGCCTCGCTCGCTGCCTCGGCGTGACGCTCGATGTCCCGTTGATCGCGAACCTGCTGCTCGGCCTCGGCCACCAGCCCGGCGAGCGCACCGGCCTCCTCACGCAGCTTTCCGGACAGCTTGCGCAAGTCCGCGGTGTCCGCCTGCACGTCCGCGAAGCCCGTCGCCGCGAGCGCTGCTGCCTTGCGGTCCTCGGCCTCGCGGGCTTCGTCCAGCTGCGCCGCGCACCGGTCCGCCTGTGCCGCGACACCCACCACTGCCGCCGCTCGCCTCGCCGCCTCGAGCTCGGCGGCCCAGCGCTTCCGTTCCTCTTCCTGCTCGGCCAGTGCCGCGAGCCGCCGGTGCGCCTCCCGCACCCGGCGGACGCGTTCCGCCGCCGACAGCCGCTCGGCCAGCAGCTCATCAGCCGATTCACGCGCCGCCCTGGCACGTTTCTCGTCGTCGCGGGCCTGCTCCACGCTGGACCGGATCCGCTCGCCGGTGCGCGCGACCCAGCCCGCCACGTCCTCTTCGGGCACGTCCTCCCCGGCCACCTGGGCGAACCGCGCCGTCCACTCGCGCAGTTCCTGGCGCTGCTGGTCGAGTTCGCGCCGCCGGTCCGCCCTCCGCTCCCGGAACCAGCCCTCGACCTCGGCGAACCGCTTGGTGCCGAAGAGCCGCTCCAGCAGCTTCTCGCGCTCGTCGGTGTCCGCGCGCAGGAACCGGGCGAACTCGCCCTGCGGCAGCAGCACGACCTGGAAGAACTGCTCCGCGCTCATCCCGAGCAGACGCTGGACCGTGCGGCCGACCTCGTCGATCCGCGTCAGACCCTCAGCCGGCTGGCCGGCGGGCGGCGGGCCGACCCACTGGAGCACCGCCTTCGCCTGTTGCGTCGTCGTTCCCTCGCCGCGCCGTTTCGGGCGCTGGTACTCGGGGCTGCGCTGCAACCGCAGCCGCTGCCCCTGCACGGTCAGTTCGAGCACGACCTCGGTCGGCTCATCCGGTTCCGCCAGGTCGCAGCGCAGGCGCTTGACCTGACCGCGCGCGCCGGGAACCGTGCCGAACAACGCGAACGCCACCGCGTCCAGCAACGTCGTCTTGCCCGCGCCGGTGTCGCCGTGCAGCAGGAAGAGCCCGTCGGCGCCGAGCGCGTCGAAGTCGACGACCTCCCGGGACCGGTACGGTCCGAAGGCCGCCACCTCCAGCCGGTGCAGTCTCATGCCGCGTCCTCCCTGTCCGCCTTCTCCAGGGCCGTCCGCAGCAGTGCGGCCTCACGCTCGTTCGGCGGCGCGCCACGACAGTCGTCGAGGAAGCCGTGCGCGATCTCCTCGTCCGAGCGGCCCCGCACCGCCGCGGCGTACCGCAACGCCGCGGACGTCTTCCCGCTCTCCGGCTGCCACTCCAGGTGCACGGCGTGGGGGAACCGCTCCCGCAGCAACCGCATCGCGTCCACCGGACGGACGGCGTCGGTCAGCGTGACCGACAGGTAGCACTCGGCCAGCTCGTCGTGCGCCGGGTCGGCGAGCAGGT
Source organism: Amycolatopsis methanolica 239 (assembly GCF_000739085.1). Taxonomy (NCBI): domain Bacteria; kingdom Bacillati; phylum Actinomycetota; class Actinomycetes; order Pseudonocardiales; family Pseudonocardiaceae; genus Amycolatopsis; species Amycolatopsis methanolica. The sequence continues at coordinate 6,027,416 of NZ_CP009110.1, forward strand.
CCGCGAGCCTGCCGGTGATCTTCGCGAGCCGGCGCGGAACCGGCAGCTCGTGCCGCCGCACGCCGGTCAGGCCGGACGCGTCGAGGTCCACGATCCACACCGATTTCCGTTGCTGCGCCTCGGAGAACGAGTAGGCGACCGGACTGCCCGAGTACCGCAGGTGCTCGGCGAGCGTCTGCGGGCCGTGCAAGTGCCCCAACGCGACGTAGTCCGCGCCGTCGAAGACCGAGCCGGGAACCTGTTCCACACCGCCGATCGCGATGGACCGCTCCGATTCGGTCGGCGCGCCGCCGGTCACGAACGCGTGCGCGAGCACGACCGAGCGAGTTCCCCGAGCGCGCTCCGCGAGATCGGCGCGGATGCGGCGCATCGCCTCGGTGAGCACGCCCGTGTGCCCGCGCGCGCCCGTCACGCCGAGCGTGTGCCGCGCCGGTTCCGGCTCCAGGTAAGGGATGCCGTAGATCGCGACCGGTCCGTGCTCGTCGTCGAACAGGACCGGATCGGCGATCCGGTCGATCGTCGTCCGCAGGTGCAGACCGCCCGCGGCGGCGAACTCGCCGAACGCGCCCAGCCTCGGCGCCGAGTCATGGTTGCCGGAGGTCAGGACGATGTGCGCGCCGGCGTGCCGGAGGCGGCTCAGGGCGCGGTTGGCGACCTGCACCGCCTCGGCGGACGGCACGGCGCGGTCGTAGATGTCGCCCGACACGAGGACGACGTCCACCCCCTCGGCGGCGACCACGTCCGCGAGGTGCGCGAGCACGGCGTCCTGCTCGGCGAGCAGGTCCAGGCCGTGGAAGGTGCGTCCGACGTGCCAGTCGGAGGTGTGCAGGAGTCTCACGTGGCCCAAGTTAGGAGGGGGGTCCGACAGAATCCCGCAGACACACCGCGATGCTTCACCCGAACGTGTGTTCGGAGGGGATCCGCGCGGGCGGGCCCCGTTTTTGTCGGTGCCCTCCGTCATGATGCGGTCACGTTCTCGACGATCAAGAAAGGAGGGCGGCAGTGGCCTCCACCGTGATCAGCACGGCAGCCGTCGCGATCGCTTTGGTCCTGGTCGTGGCGGTCGTCCTGCTGTGGCGGCTCTACAGCGACAGCATGCGCCGCGCGGACGCGGCGGCCCGGCAGGTCGAGGCCGAGCGGTCACGCGTGGATCAGCAGCAGGCCGCGCTGCGCAGGTACGAAGTGGCCTTCGCCTCGATCACCGGCAGGGGCGAGCTGGGCGAGCAGGTACTGGCGGAGACCGCGCGGGCGCTGGGGTTGCGCGAGGGGCTGCACTACACGCTGCAGACGGACCTGGGTGGCGGTGGCTCTGCCAAACCGGACATGGTGCTGCGGGTCGGTGGCGACCGGGCCGTGCCGGTCGACGCGAAGGCGAGCCTGGCCTGCTGGGCGGAAGCGGTCGAGACCGACGATCCAGACGAGCGGATGGACGCGCTGCGGGTCCACGTCCGCAACCTCCGCTCCCGGGCGGCCGAGCTCGCGGGCAAGGGGTACCAGCGCTGGGCCGACGCGATCTACGGCACGGTGATGTTCGTGCCATCCGACGCGGCCGTGGTAGCGGCGCTGGACACCGATCCCGAACTGCTGCGCTGGATGCTCGACCGGCGGGTGTTCCTGTGCGGTCCGACCGGGTTCGCGGTGGTGGCGTCGGCCGCGCTGTTCGCCGCGAGCGACCGGGCGGTGGTGGACGACATCGAGCGGGTGCGGGCAGGCGCGGCGGCCGCGCACCGGGCGGCCGGCAACGCGGTCGAGGCCCTCAACCTCAGCAGCACCCACCTCCAGCGGTTCCTATCGGCGCGGCGGCGGGAGATGGAGGCGCTCGAAGGGTTCCGGGCAGCCGTGGCGCCACTGTCGGACGCGGCCGCCAGCCCGACCGAAGTGGCACCCATCCGAAGGGGGGACGAGATAGCCGCGAGCTAGTGAAAAATTCGCGTTACCGGCAGGTTGCCAACACGGCCGGACGAGCCGAAACCCCTGATCACGACGGGTGCCCGCGGGCCGCGCCAGTGGTCTGAACCGCATCCTCGGCGGTATGGGGAGCCAGTGGGGTCGGCTACAGGTTACGGTGTTGCCTCGTGACCGCCATTCCCGATCGCCGGAGCGATTCCGACGCCGACGACATCCCCGTGCCGTGGGATCAGCGTCCCATCGTCGGTGAACGCCGCGGCCTGCCGTGGTGGGGTGCCGTGCTCCTCGCCTTCGGGCTGGCAGTGATCGGCGCGGTCATCGACATGCAGACGCAGAACAAACTCGGCTGGCTGTTCCAGGGCGCGTACTTCGTCGGCGCGGTGGGCGCGGTGTGTGGCGTGCAGCGGCGCAGCCTGTTCGGGCCAATGGTGCAGCCCCCGCTGATTCTGGGGATCACCGTACCCGGGGTCGTGCTGCTGGTCTCCGGGTTGCCGGACAACAGCGACATGCTGACGAAGGTGCTGGCGGTCGGCACCCCGCTGATCAACGGCTTCCCGACAATGGCGATCACGACGGGCTGCACCCTGGTGCTGGGCATCGTCCGGATCTACCGGGAACGCAACCCGGACGCGAAGCCGAAGGCCGGCGACGGCGAGCGGCCCACGGACCCGAAGCGTCCCGGCAGCCAGGCTCGCGGCGGTGCAGCGCGGGGTGACGCGCCGCGTCGGCGTCGTCCGGCGGAGGACCATACCGGCGCGGAGGACCGCCCGGGCGGTGACGGCGCTGCCGCGGGTGCGGTCGCTGCCGGACGTGGTGCGGCGGGGCGACGTCCCGGACGCCGCCCGGTCGACGACGATCCGCGTCGCGCCGCGGACGAGGCGCCTCGGCGCGGCCGTCGCGGCGCGGACGGTGGCGCACGACGTCCGGCAGGGGACGACCCCCGCCGGGACCCGGGGCTTCGGGACGACCCGCGCCGCGTAGCCCGCGGTGGCAAGACGCCGCCCCCGGGACGGCGCCCGCGGCAGCGCGGTGTGCCGCCGGAGGAAGCCGACCGGCGCGGCGGCGAACCACGCGCCGGCGGCCCGGCTGCCGACCGCCCCCGCCGGGTCCCCCCACGGGGCGGCGACCCACGCCTGGACCCGCGCCGAGGCCCCGAAGGCCGCCGCGGAAACCCCCCACGCCGCCGCCCCTGGGACGACGACGCCTGAGAGTGCGTCGAGGGGGCTGAGGCAGCGGACGGACTCCACGACGACACCTGAGAGTGCGCCGCGCCGGCTGAAGCAGCGAGCGAACTCCACAGCGACGCCTGAGAGTGCGTCACGCCGGCTGAGACAGCGAGCGAACTCCACGACGACACCTGAGAACGGGGCGTGTCGACTGGCGCACCGCGCCCGGATCAGAAACAACAACGCCTGAGAGCGCAGCGCAAGGCTGAGGCGGCGCGGCCGGCTCCAGAGACAAACACGCCTGAGATCGGGGGCGCGTCGGCGTTGAAGCGGCGCGCCGGGCTCCGGTTGGACGCACGTCGCGCTGTGGAGGCAACACCGGATCTGTCGGAACCTGGAGAGAGGGTCGCGTGCGGTGAGGGCGCGATCGCGCGATCCCCGGCACAGACGAACCGGGCTGGAACGCGCGTATCACGCGTCCGATGGAAGAACCCCGGGCGGCACCAAAACCAGCGCGGTCAGACGCTCCGCAGCTCGCGGGGCAACGCGAAGGCGATCTTCTCGTTCGCGGTCGTCACTTCCTGCACGTCGCCCCAGCCGCGTTCGGACAGCCACGCCAGCAGGTCCATCACGAGCACGTCCGGCACCGACGCGCCGCTCGTCACGCCGA